>NZ_LAHA01000104.1 GCF_002608075.1 Nostoc linckia z4 | reverse complement strand
TAGGAGCGTCTGAATAAGTGGGTTTAAGACCCCCACCAAATTTTCAATTTGGTGGTCTTCTCCCAAGGGGAGACGCTACGCGAACAATCAATGGCGGGTCGGAATCCCCCACTGATAGCGCAGCTAAGCCGTGTCCGCGTACCCCTGCTCTTAAGCAAGCTACGCGTAGCGTCTCGTAGAGAGCGTCTTGATTCTGAATTCTGAATTCTGTATTCTGTATTCTTCTTCAACGTTATTCAAAACTTTTGAAAACTAATCGCAAGATTTTGCTAGTTGCACAAAAATCAAATAGCTAGAAAATAAATTGTCTTTTAATGTAAAGAAAATTAATTCAATTCCCAAGAAGTATGGCACATTTATTGGCGTTGCCAACTTCCAGAGAATAAATTACGCAATTTCATTTATTGATATGACTCCCGCCCAGAAGGGGTGGTAAACAAAAATAATAACTTTGCTAATTAGTCATCTTTCTATAGGGGGATTTATGACAATTGTTCACCAGCTACCTTTTGCATTAAAACTTTTCACAGCCTTGGGTTGCGGATTAGTTGCAGGAGTCTTCTTTGCCTTCTCAACTTTTGTCATGAGCGCACTTGCTCGGCTCCAGCCCAAAGAAGGCATTATTGCTATGCAATCGATCAATATCACAGTCATCAATCCGTTATTTATGACGGCGCTGTTTGGAACCGCTTTGGCTTGCCTATTTCTGGCCATAGGTTCACTGTTGAAGTGGCATCAACCTGGTGCTACATACTTACTAACTGGTAGTTTACTATACTTGATTGGCACGATTCTAGTAACTATCGTCTTCAATGTCCCACTGAATGATGCTCTGGCCATAGCCAAACCAGATACTACTGAAGGTGCAAATCTATGGGCTAGATATCTGACTAACTGGACACTCTGGAACCATGTCCGGACAATAGCAGCCTTTGGGGCAGCAGCATTACTCACCATCGCCCTCTGCGAGAAAACAGTGCAATAAGTTGTGGGGCATTTGCTTTACTAAAACAATTACCTTAATATCATCTCCTTCACCAAGTTCTTGTTTGTACTCATGAGTGAGGAATCTGAATTAAACCATTTTGAATCTTTGCTTGAAATTCAACCGCATTTAGTAGGGGCGGGTTCACAACTATTATCAAATATAAACGATGATATTGGTAAACCTGTACTTAAATTTACCCTTCAGAAGCTCGTGTGTCTGAAATAATGACTCATTCTGGATATTTCCATTACATACAAGTTCGTGCTGCTTTAAATGAAACACGACGTGAAATTGGAGTGTAAAGCTATTAAACTTAAAAGGGTAGACTTAGTTAGCTTCTTTCTCTACAGATGGAAAATTGGAAGCATAGCTTTGCCGTTGCGGCAAACTTATGGGTAAAGTCACACTTTGAATTTTAAAACAGCCTCTCTCAAAAATGGACGTAACTGGATTCGAACCAGTGACCTCTACGATGTCAACGTAGCGCTCTAACCAACTGAGCTATACGTCCTTATCCACACAATTATCTATATTAACACATAAATCTCTCAAAAAGCAAAATAAAAAATCTAGACGATTTCAGTCAAATTAGACCCTACTATATGATTGTTAAGGCTATTAGGTTCTGCTGGGGGTCAGCTACCAGGGGGAACTCTTACTGCGTCTGCGGTACTGGAGTGTGTTAGTTATATTGTCTTGGTCAGAACCTCCACAGGCTTTCAAAAAGGGCATTTTGGCAAAAATTCCACCTCTATGATGCGCGTTTTAATTCTGGGCGGAACGGGAGATGCAGCAGAACTAGCTGCTAGACTCGCGACTATAGAAAGTGTAGAAATAATTACATCTTTAGCTGGCCGGACTCGCGAACCATTACTTCCTTTGGGTGATTTGCGGGTTGGCGGCTTCGGTGGTGTAGCTGGATTGGTTAGTTATCTGGAAGTTATGCAAATTGATTTACTCATTGATGCAACCCATCCTTTTGCTACCCAGATTTCTTGGAATGCTGTAGATGCTGCAACCAAAGTGCGAGTACCCCATCTGATGTTAATTCGTCCGCCTTGGGAAAAAGTAAATGACGATCGCTGGATTGAAGTTGATAGCGTTGCAGCCGCAGCAACAGTGTTGCAAAACCAAGCACAGCGAGTCTTTTTGACAGTTGGTAGGCAAGAACTCGCCGCTTTCGCTCACCTCAAAGATATTTGGTTTTTAATGCGGATGATTGACCCTCCTGCTCCTGATGCTTTAGTGCCACCGGGGATGTTATTGTGCGATCGCGGCCCTTTTACCCTCCAAAATGAAAGGGAAATCTTGATTCAACACAACATCGATACCATAGTTAGTAAAAATAGTGGTGGTGATGCAACCTACGCCAAAATCATTGCCGCACGAGAACTTGAGGTGAAAGTTGTTATGGTGAATCGTCCACCCATACCACCAGGAAATTATGTGACTAATGTTGATGATGCTTTGGCGTGGGTATTCCAAAAAATCAATTATTCTATTTGAGATTGTTGACTGTTGACGGTTCACAGTCAACAGTTAACAATCTTCTATCCAACTGTTGCTAATGCTGATTCTGGTAAGAAATATTTGAGATTTTCTTTTTGAGTGGCAAATTTCAAATACACAGAGGCCATTTCTGGTGTTAGAAATTCAATCATTAATCTGTTTTCCACCCAGAATTCAATCACATCAAAGAATGAATCCCGGTTACAGCGCACTACGCGCCAGCCTTCACGGACACCAATTTGTTCAATTTCTTCCTGAGTAATTGGTACAGAAATAGCTGCATGAATATCTGTAAATCTCGAACTAATAGGAGTATGTACAAATACACATTGTTCATCGCCTTCACCAGGCTCGATTTGAGAACCTAAAGGATAAAGTTCAATGGCTGTACCATGTTGGTCGAAAGGTATCACTATATAACTGCCTGGGTTAGGTGGAAAAGCAACAGCTTGTGCTTTTAAAATTTCTGCTAGAACTTGAGCAACATGGTTGGGATTTTTAACAGCAATGGAAATATGGTGAATCATATAAATAACCTCTGTTTGATATGTTTGTAGATTACGAGAAAATAGGGGAAAACTAGGGGAGAAAAATCCGACAAAATTTCACTTTTGTAGGGAAGTGTAGCGATGCGCTTCTATTGAGGACGCCCGTAATGAGCTTTACCCTGTCCATCAGTAGTTTCAAGGACGAGAACTTGTTGCCCGTAGTCATTGGTTTGAATCGACCATTGATAGGTTTCCGGCTTTGCTGAATTGCGACTGGAATAGGTGCGCCCGCTATTGCAGATTTGCCCTTGAGATACGCTTTCGCTTGGTTGGAAAGTCATCAACCCAGACTCGACTTTAACTTTCCCTTTTTCTTCTATATACAAATTAGACGAGCAGTTGTAGGTGGTGATTTGAATCAGCCTCCTTCGCTGGTAGTTACCGTTAGAGGCGAGTTGAAATTGATCGCTAGAACCGTTGGGGGCCGCTGGCCGTCCTGTGTAGCTGTCTTGGTATTGAATGGAAGAAATTCGACCGTACCGCCATTCACCTTGGAGTTCTGTAGGCACTCCAGCATTGTTACCTGCTTGACTGGTACTTGGGTAAAAAACAAGGCTGGCACTGAGGCTTAAACCGAAGGCACTAGCAGCGAAGAAACGAGTAGCTTTTGACATAATATTGAGTTGCTGATTGAGTAGATACGAATTTTTAGGAATGGATTTATGAACAAGAATTCAGGAGTCAGGAGTCAGGAGTCAGGAGTCAGAATTCAGGAGTCAGAATTTTCTGATATCAGCAGAAGCATAGTTGAGGAGATAAACTAATACAAGAAAGACTTTCAAACAACTTGCTTGCTATATATCTGCTTAGTTGATGCAGTTTTCAATTTATCCAGCAAACTGCAATCCGTATTTGTGGAAAACAGGTTCGATTTTTTCCATGTTTATTACTGGGCTATCTGCTACTTCACCCATTTCTTCATAAAACTTTTTCGCTCCTTTGGGTGCAATTAAAGCTAAGAATTTAGTAGTGGCAGAGCGAACTTTAAAGGCGTGTGGTGCATTGTGAGGAATATTAACGAAACAGCCTGGTGATGCCAAAATTGTTTCTGTACCAATTTGGATGTCTACTTCACCTTCTAGAATATAAAAAGCTTCTTCCCAAGGGTGAGTATGTAGTGGCGGGCCATTTTCTTGTGTATCTGTAATCTCATAAACAGCCCAAGTTCCATTTGTTTCTTCACCAGTTGCTTTGGTTGTAAAATGTGAGCCAAGGACTGAAAATTGATTGCCTTCTCCTGGTGTGAGAATAATTGGTTTACGCATAGTAGAAGTTTGCATATAAGCTATTCCTTGTTGTGTAATTTAGTAGATATCAGCTACAAATTTGATTTGATGTTTATTAGATTAGTAATTAATCGGGGAGAACTAGGGGAGACAATTGGGTAATGGATATTTTTTTTGTAACTGATTATTAAGAAACTGAACTAACATAAAAATTTCTAGAAATAATGAGTAATTTAGGGACTTCCAAGTAAAAAAATATTCCACAGGAGACTGTTAACTGTTGACAGTGAACAGTCAAGGCTTCGACTCCGGTCAGGGTCAAGGCTGAGCAGAGTTGAAGGGTCAACGACCCCAAGGGGAATAATTGATTTTTTGGAGTTACCTTATTCTGGCGAAAGTCTATATTGTGATGCTTAACCAATCACTCAAATTCCCGAAAGCTGACATTTTAGTAATTGATGACACACCAGAAAACCTCAACCTTCTATCTGCTATGCTGACGGAGCAGGGATATAAAGTAAGGAGTGTTACTAAAGGTTCTACGGGTTTACGGGGAGCAAATGCAGTTCCTCCGGACTTGATTTTGTTGGATGTGAATATGCCTGAGATGAATGGCTATGAAGTCTGCCAAAATTTAAAGGCAAGCGATCGCACTCGCGATATCCCGGTAATTTTTATCAGTGCTTTGGGTGATGTGCTAGATAAAATCAAGGCTTTTGCAGTCGGGGGAGTAGACTACATCACTAAGCCTTTTCAATTAGAAGAGGTTTTAGCACGCATTGAAAATCATTTGACGATTCGGCAATTGCAACAACAACTCCAAGCGCAAAATCAACAGTTGCAGCAAGAAATCCGCGATCGCACTAAAGCCGAAGAAAAGTTTGCTATAGTTTTTCGCTCTAGTCCTAACCCAATCGCCATCGCTACGGTTTCTGAAGCTCGTTTTCTTGATGTCAATGCCAGTTTCTTAAAAATTAGCGGCTATTCTCTGGAAGAAGTAATCGGACACACTGCTGCTGAACTGGATTTAGGAAAAAATACAGTAGCATTTGCCCAAAAAATCCAACTTTTGCCGGAAACCGGCTCACTTTACAATCAAGAATTTGAATTTTCTACTAAATCTGGCGAACTCAAAACCATATTAATATCTATCGAATTGATTGACTTAGCCGGAGTCCCTTGTGCTTTATTAATTGCCAATGACATCACCGAACGCAAACGTCTAGAAAACGAATTTATCTCTTTAGTCAGCCATGAATTGCGTACACCTTTAACTTCCACTATGGGAGCATTAGATTTGTTGGGTGCAGGACAACTAGGAACTCTCACCCCACAAGGACAAAAAGTCTTAAGCATTGCCACTACTAATACTGAACGCCTGATGCGCTTGGTGAACGATATTCTCGATTTAGAGCGGATGAAATCCGGGAAAATCTTCATGCGAAATGCCAAGTGCAATCTCGCCGATTTGCTAATTACGGCAACGGAAGCAATGCAAGCAATGGCAGATAAATTACAAGTCCAATTAATTGTCAATCCTTTGACAATTGAACTTTGGGCAGATGACGATCGCCTGATTCAAACATTGACAAATTTACTCAGTAATGCTATTAAATTTTCCGAACCAGGCGATCGCGTGTGGATTAGTGCCATTCTCTCGGAATCAAAAACCGTTGATGGAGAAGAAAGTCACAATTCCCTGACTTCCTCACCCAACTATGTTTTAATTACCATCCAAGATGAGGGACGAGGAATTCCCGAAGATAAATTACAAATTATTTTCGAGCGTTTTCAGCAGGTAGATGCATCTGATTCTCGCAACAAAGGAGGAACGGGTTTAGGACTTGCCATTTGTCGGAATATTGTGCAGCAACACAACGGTAAAATCTGGGTTCAGAGTACCTTAGGACAAGGTAGTACATTTTATGTACTGTTACCTTTAGCTGGCTAGTCATTGGCATTGGTTTTCACTAATGACAAATGACTAATAACCAAGATTACCCTACTTTTCCCCCATCGCATTTTAGAATAATTCCAGAACGGTCAAGCTAACCAGCATCACATATCATGCGAAAGTGACACTATGAACAGAAGTATTTTAATTGTTGATGATGAAGAAGATGTGCAGGCGATCGCCAAATTGGGATTAGAAATGGGTGCTGGTTGGAACGTGTTGACCGCTTGTTCTGGTCAAGAAGCGTTGAAGGTAGCTAGCAACTTTAAACTCGATGTTATTTTATTAGATATGATGATGCCTGATATGGATGGCCGTGCCACTCTCCAACAACTCAAGGCTAACCCTGTCACTCATTCAATTCCAGTAATTTTACTAACTGCTAAAGTTCAGGACTCAGATCGAGATAGCTTTACAGGCTTGGATGTAGCTGCTGTCTTTGCCAAACCTTTTCGTCCCCTGAAACTCGCAGGACAAATCAGTGAAGCATTGGGTTGGGGCTAATTATAAACCAGTTAACAGGTACGTTAGGACATAAACTGATAGTCAAACCCTGACACCAAAAGACTTTTAAGCCTATTGCCTCTTGCCTGTTATAAATTAGGTAAGGATTCAGGAGTCAGAATTCAGGAGTCAGAATAGTTCAATAATCAAGTATTCTCTTGATTATTAAATCATACTAGTTATACTAAATTCCTTATAAATTCTGAATTCTGGCTCCTGAGTGCTGAATTCTTACTAAATTAGTACAAACATTTTATAAATTGAGCAGATATCAATGACAGCCTATTATGATTCCATAGCCGAGCAGTATAAAAAATCCAAACAATTGCCCTTTCGCTTACATATTGAAGCATATACATACTTTCATTTGCTTGGAAATTTAGCTAACAAATCAATTCTTGATTTAGCTTGTGGCGAAGGATTTTATACCAGACAATTCCAACTCCAAGGTGCAGCAAAAGTAATAGGAGTAGAAATTTCTGAAAAAATGATTGAACTCGCAAGACGAGAAGAAGCTACGCAACCCCAAGGCATTGAATATATACTTGCGGATGTACTCGAACTCGGCAAAATTGGCAATTTTGATTTGGTAGCGGCTTCCTTTCTCTTAAACTATGCTCAAACCAGAGAAGAATTACTCAAAATGTGTCACAACATATTTATTAACCTGAAACCAGGTGGTCGTTTTGTGACCATGAATAACAATGCTTCTCAGCCACCTACCTCTTATCTGGCAACAGAAAAATATGGATTTATTAAAAGTATCAACTCACCACTCATAGAAGGTACACCCATAACATATACAATCTATGGTAATGGGCAGAAATTCAGCTTTGATAACTATTATCTCAGCACAGAAACTTATGAATGGGCATTTCGGAGTGTTGGTTTCCAAGAAGTTAATTGGCAAAAACCAATAGTTTCTCCTCAAGGTGTGGAAGAATTTGGTCAAGAGTTCTGGCAAGATTTTATTGACTGCGTACCCATAATTGGTATTGAGTGTGTGAAAGGGAATGAGGGTAAAAAATAAGGTAACTGCAAAAAATAAAATATTCCGATTAAACAGTTGACCGTTAACTGTGAACCATCAACAGTAGGGGCGAACGGTTGTTCGCCCCTACCATTAATTGTGGTTCAAATAGATGAAAAGCGCTGTCAAAAAGTGTTTATAGAACCGGGGGACAAAAAAGCCCAAAATTTAGTTAATGACTATTGACCAATGACTAATAACCAGGACTTACGCAAAAATAACGTAATTCCGTCATTACGAGCGATAGAGAAGTAATCCCCCCTGACGCTGGGATTGCTTCCCTACACTCCGTTTCGGTCGCAATGACAATATCGGCGTTGCGTAATATAAGTCCTAATAACTAATGACTAATTTTAAATTTGGATTTTGAATCTTCAATCCAAAATCCAAAATCCAAAATCCAAAATCTAAAATTTCACCAGAGGTATTGTTGTTTAACTTGCTAACCAAAAAGCGACATTCCGCACATAGGTTTTGATATCTTCCAAAGCGCGTGGCTCTGTTTTCATACCATCTCCTGGTGGTTCATCGACAAAGGAGGGACAGCCTTTGGTAATATCCCAGTTGTAATCAACTAAATGGTGGAAACTGGAATTAGCTACTGCTCGTCCTAATATATTTCCTTGTGCATCTTGATGATGTTCAATGACAACAATTAAGTTGAAGTTACGATTAGTAATTAAACTTTTTCCTAAAGCGATTACCCGTGCATTTGTATTACTTAAAGGCGCACCAATACCGCCTTCATGGGGATGCGCGGGAAAAAATTCGATATGTCCCACAGGAGAATTGGGATTTTTCACAAGTTCGTGAATTGGTTCAAGAATGGTAATTTTTTGATAATCGCCGTTAGCTCCAGAATGATAATTAGGCCAAGAAATATAAGTTGTATAGGAATCATCTCGGTTCCACCGAGATTCATCAGGATCGGGATTTTTTGTGTTGAAATAATGGACATCACCAATGTCAATTAAACTGCACATCGAACAACCCATATCTTGATGATCGCGTGTTGTTAGAATACCACCACCACGTTGCCGAAAAGCATTAATTCCGGCGATATCCTTTTCAGTTAAACCATCACCCACATCTAAAGCAAATAGCCAAAGTTGATCGAAATCTGATTTCTCAAGCGTACTTAATATTGGGTCACCACCAACTGCATTAGGCTCGTAATCGCGTCCTGTAACCTCAAATAAAGAATTTCCCGCTTCATCTTTAATTGATGCTAGATAATCTTGCAACATCGAGAAACGAAAAATGCTCCAATCATCTTCAGTTGTAGGAATCGTAGTCTGCAAAAGAATACGAATTGGTTTTGCCATAACCTGTGCCAGAGGAATACCACAATAGAGTATAGCGATCGCTTTGCACTAATGCTTAAATAATTCCTAAACATCTGTCCTTGGTATGAAAATACTTCCTTACTCTAGGTAGTAGCACCGATAGCTGAAAGTTGCTATATTAAACAAATGTGATTCACTTTCCCTCGACCAAATATATTCATATGTAGCGGGTACTGGGGATTTCTGCCTGTCTGGGTAGCTTCAATTCAACGTTTTTTAGCACGGCAACAGACATAAAACAGATATGAAAGCAGAACAACTCCTAAAAGATTATGCCGCAGGTGTCAGAGATTTTACTGGTGTCAACCTGAGTGAAGCTAACCTCAGGGAAGCTAACCTCAAAGGCGCAATTTTAGATAAAGCCATCTTAGACGGAGCTAATTTGAGTCACGCAAACTTAGCACAAACTAGTTTCGTTGGTGCCGACTTAAATGGAGCAAATTTAAGTGATGCCAACCTCACAGGTAGTAACTTAACTGGAGCCATCTTAGATGGAGCCATCTTAGATGGAGCAACATTAGATGGAGCTAATTTGAGTCAGGCTGATTTAACAGTTGCCAAGCTGATAGAAACTAACTTAACTGAAGCACAGTTACAACAAGCAAGCTTAGTCGCTGCAAATTTAAATGGAGCCGAATTAACTGGCGCAGACTTAACCGTAGCCGACTTGTCCCAGGCAAATCTTAGCGAAGCAGACTTAAACCAAGCAAATTTAAGCGGAACCAATTTAGAAGGAGCCAATGTTGAAGGGACAATTTTGGATGAGAATGGGTAGGGGGGATTGGAGATTGGGAGTATTGATTGTTGACTGTTAACTGGTAACTGGTGACTGGTGAGTTATTATTCTCCCTTGCCCCCTGCCCCCTTCCCCTCTGTCCCATCTCCCTTGTCTCCCCATCTCCCCAGTCCCCAGTCCCTCTTAGACTAAGTAACTAGTATTCGGCACGATCGCGAAAAATGCATACTCATACCAAGCAGTCCAGATGAAACTGCGAATCCATCGCTGGCGCTTTTCGGGACTCAATTCATACTCAAATGCCCCACGCGCTACATCGATGGAAGAGAGGTGAGAGTTGCAACCACAGCCATGTTGATAAGTAAAACCATATTTCGAGGCAATACTTTGCACCTTCATTTGAATTGCAAATACCTTGCCTGCATGGAGTATGGCATCCCAAGCACGCTTGTGTTCTATATCACGGGGATCGAATCGTAGGGCACGTTCTTCAAAAACATGATCCCGATAAATTGGCGCTAAATGTACGTCATAGAAACTTGCAGGCAGTTCGTAACCAAATTCATTGAATAAATCTATACCAATACGAGCTACTTTTACTTCCTGGGCATACTCGATTCCCTTTGATTCCACATCCTGGAGAATTTCTACAAAATTGGGATAGCTATCTTTTTTAAAGTCTTGTGCAAAAAATTCCAGGGTTTCCCACGCCAACTGTGTAAAGATTTGGGAAAAGGACGGTATTAAGTGAGCTAGTTGGGGGCGATCGCTAAATAAATCAACGTCACCATGCTCTAATTTGTATAGAAATAACTGTGCCATCTCCACATAAGTTTGGGGATCGGAAAGCCCGACACTCGTGGTTCCTCTCGCAATCTCTTGCCATGTAGGGGGTAGTTGAGAAACGTGAACCGCATTTTCTCCGGCGATGATTGCAACACGAGGACATTCGAGAAGTTGCATCGACAATCTCCATTTAAGACTTTAATGTAATTTACACTAAGTAATTCCTTCTCGATCTTCTCCACAGAATTAAAAAATCTTTGACAGGCTGTCTTAGGGGGAGGTGGCTTCGCCAAGGGGAAAGGAAAAAGGGAAAAGGGGAAAGGGAAAGGGGGAAAGGGGTAAGGGGGAAAGGGAAAGGGGGAAAGGGGTAAGGGGAAAAAGGGAAAGATTAAATTTATTCCTTTTCCCTTTAACCTTTTACCTTTTCCCCTGCCCCCTGCCCCATGCCCCATAGATATTTACTCAATTTTCAAGTTGAAAGGTAAGCGGGCATAAATTCCCTGTGGATCGTTCATTTTTTGGAAAATTTGGATTTCTTGTTGCAGTTTTTGGAATTCGCTGGTGAGGGGATTGGATTTTTTGGCTTGCGTTGGCTCAATTCCCAAGGTTTCCTGTACTTCTTGAGTTGCTTTGCCAAAAAAGCGTTCTCCGAAGCTACTTAAACGGGGATATTCTTGTAATTCCCAATCTCCTTGGAGTTTTGCTTCCTCAGCAGCATAAGCGATCGCAGCATTTAAACCACCAATTTCATCTACTAAACCAATTTCCTTGGCGGCGATACCAGACCAAACTCGTCCTTGGGCGATTTCTGCTACTTTTTGTTCTGGGAGTTTGCGACCTTGGGAAACTTTATTGAGAAACATGTTGTAAATCCGGTCAACGCTACGCTGATAAAGTGCTAGTTCTTGGGGGGATTTCGGGCGGGAAGCTGTTTGAGAATCTGCATAGCGTCCGGTTTTCACTGAATCCCAGGTGATACCGTTGTCATTTGCCAGTTTTTGCCCGTTAAGTAATACCCCAAACACGCCTATTGAGCCTGTAATTGTATTGGGTTCGGCAAAAATCCGGTTGGAGTCGCTAGCAATCCAATAACCACCGGAGGCGGCGGTATCGCCCATTGATACTACTACTGGTTTTTGTTGGCGAGTTAATTTCACTTCACGCTGCATGACTTCGGCGGCGGTGGCGCTACCACCGGGGCTATTAATTCGCAGCACAACTGCTTTGACATCTTCATCTTGTCGCAGCCTGTTGAAGATTTTGGCAAAGCGATCGCCTCCTACTTGCCCATCTTCACCTATGCCATCGACAATATCGCCTTCAGCATAAACAACGGCGATTTTATTTTTGGAGTTACGTTCTACACCCAAAGTTTTGCCGGAAACTTGTGCGTAATCATTGAAGTTAATTTGCCGGAATGTTTTTTCGTCTTTGTTGCTGTCTGTAAGCTTTTTCAGGTCGCTTACCACTTCATCAGGGTATGCTACTTGGTCTACTAAACCGTTATTTTTTGCTTGTGTTGCTGGTAAGAAAGCTTGATTATCTGCGATCGCTTGTAATTGTTGCGGTTGAATTTTCCGACTGCTACCAACAGCATCGCGCCACTCTCCCCAAACATCATCCAATAATTTCTGAGTTTGTTCGCGGTTTTCTGGACTCAGCTTTGTAAGAATCAACGGTTCCACGGCTCCCTTAAATTTCCCCACCCGCACCACTTGAACGCCGATACCATACTTCTGTAATGCTCCGGTTAAGAACATCAATTGGGAACTCAAACCGTTGATTTCCATCAATCCCAAGGGATTCAGGACGATGGAATTTGCCGTTGAACTCAGATAATATTCCTTTTCGCTCCAATTACTGCCATAGGCGATAATTTTTTTCCCAGATGCGCGGAATTCCTCTAAAGCTTTGCGGATTTCTTTGAGAGAAGCATAGCCGATATTACTGGCTTCGCTGTCACGGCTAGCATCGAGATAGATACCCACAATTCGGGAATCGCGCCGCGCTTTTTCCAAAGTTTCCACGACCTTACGCAGCGTTATTCTCTCCTCCGCTGCACCTGAGAGTGCATTTTGAAAGAATTCGCCAGAATTAGGTTCGCCATCGGTAATTTTCATCGATAAGTTAAAAACCAGTACTGACTTATCTTTGACTTCCGGCCCAGTATCTTTAGTGGAAGTAGCAGCTAACAGCAGCAAAAACAGTCCAGTGGTTCCCAAACCACAGAAAACAATTAGTCCTAGTACAGTGCCAACTAAACTAGCCAAAGTTTGTTTAATAAAGTTTGTCATATCTTGTAAATCTATTCACTACTGGTTTATTCATTTCCTTATAAGTAGCATTTAAGTAGCAGCTTGTCTTGCTCGGCATCAAAAATCAGGACACTCAGCATCAACCACGTTCGGGTGGCAGTAGTAACGCAGAACCGTTAAAACTTCATCCCCAATCCATAGAGCGACTTTGTCGGGGGTAACACCGCTACTAATCGCCCACGTAGCGAAGGTGTGACGGCAAGCGTAAGGTCTAAGGTAGTAGGGAATCCTGCCAGCTTCTACAAGTTCTCTGACTACTCCAGAGTGATTGACTGACTTGTTCCAAACATTATGGAGAATAATACTGTTCATCCGGCTGCCGGTTTTACTTTCAAAAATTAGGTCGGTAGAGACAGATGTTGCTGGCTTGATGTCTTGCAGCAATTCTTGAAGTCTGCTTCCTTTAGCAGTAGGAAAAACTCTACTCTTACCGTTTTTAGTACCTTTGAGTATGCCGTGCATGTTTCGCGATTTATTGATAGAAATACGAGTGCAATTGTCGTTAATGTCATTCCAGGTAAGAGCGAATGCTTCACCAAGTCGGCATCCAGTGAAAAATAAAAATTTTATCAATGATGCATAACAACAATGATTGCTATGTTCTTCAAACGCTTGAATGATGATATCTCGCTGTTGCAAAGTAAATGCACGGTAGTTATCATTTTTGGTCGATTTTTTCTTAGGTTTTAAATTCTGGATTTTCATTTTTAAAAAGGGATTGTCCGGAATCAAACCTGACTGAACACCCCACTCACAACATTGTTGAAAATGAGTGAGATTGTGCCATGCCATAAGCTGTGTTGTGTTGCTTAATAACCAGTCTCTTATCTCTGGAGTTTTTTCTAGTGAATGAGTTGGCAGTTTTTTAATAAATCTAGCGATGCCTTTATAAGTACCCAAAAAAGTTGTTTCTTCAATTTGAGTGCGCTGGAATTCAGAAAATCGTTCCCAAAGTTGATATAAGTCCTGCTGATACTTTACTTCTGATTGCTTAGCTAATGATGCCCCAGTTCCGTTTTGCACTGCCCTGAACTGGTAACTTTCAAGGGTATGGTCAAATCGTCCTAATGCAATGTCACTCTTTATTGCATCTCTGCGGAGACGAACTATTTCGCGATTGCGCTTGGTATCTTCTAGTCCACTGCTAATAAAAAATTGCTTCGGAAAACCGCGAACGAAAAAACGAATTACTAGTTTTTTTGTTCGCGGGTCTGAGCTAATCCATTTGTCATCATTCCTCAAAGCCGACGACACAGAAATCGCCCTCCTCGTCACATTCAAAGTGGACATAAATAATGTGCAAATCTGGAGTCACATGCTCATAAGCGTCTTCATACGGTTCGTCGTCTCTGCGACCAGAAGCAGTCGCAATCAAGACGCTAACTTCAACGCAATATTCCCCAGTGTTGTCGTCGCGTTCGTTTATTTCACTGCTAAGAATTTGGCAGGATTTCACTTCCTGCCATGAATAGTCTTCTCCATCGTCGGGGCGGAGGTCACTTGTTACCACACTTACGTCGTCGCTGCTGGCGTCGTCTTCTACTTCCCAGGCATAACTGCGACTGCCAACCTGGTAGTTATATTCCACGTAGTTTTCAGCTAGAGAACAAAGTTTTTTATCAACTTCATCCGGTTGGCGATTCCACTGTCCGCAACTTGGGCAGTACCAATCGTCGCATCTAAACTCCACTTCTTCGCTGTTATTTTTGCTGTCGCACCATCGGCAGTCTAAATCGTATCCCTCGCTCATTTTTACTCCAAACCCTTTTAACCTCTCCAGTCTGTCCCTTGCGGGGGAAAGTGCGATCGCGTTAACGCATCCGCGATCGCGTTTGAGTTAAACAGGCAACTCAAGTTGTTTAGCTATGGCAGAATTGGCAGTTTCTTCTTCTTTTGCCAAGGTGTTAGCAATTGAAGCCAGAAATTTTAGTTGCTGGTAGCGTGTGAGGTTGCAGCAGTAAATAATCACATCGTCAGGTAACTCCCAAAACACTTCCAACTCCTCCATGTCTTCCTCCATATCCAGAGGCTCATAACTCTTCAAACAAATCGCGAGCATCTCACATACACAAAGCAGTTGCAGTGAGTCAAGCCGTTCGATGATGGTTTGATTGTCCATTTATCCCCAAACTGCTTTCGATTTTCTCGATAATGACCGTGCAGTCGCCGTTTTTATTTGGCATTGCAACAGCGCTGCACGGTGAATTTTGAAGCATTTCTAGCTGCTTAGGGAAGTGTGCCTGAATTTCATCACCGCTCATTTTAAAATTTTCCTCTTGATACTTATCCGTGGCAGTGAACGTGAGCAGAAAATTACTATTCATTTTGTCTACCCTCCAAACTGTTTTCTTAACCGCTCCAGGAGTACTACTCCCTCCGAGTAGCGTTTGCCAGTGAAGCCGAGAACCTCGGTCACCAGAGCGCTATCGCTTTTTCCCTCCCCAAAACGCTGAATTAGCCGCCAAAGAACGCGATCGCCATCTAAAAAATTTTCGTCACAAACCGCTTCTGGAGCGGGTTTGAGGGCATTTTCAGCCGATTTTTCGGGCTTGTTCGCGTTGTCTGTGTATGGTTGGAATATGGTCGAACCATACCGAACTGTTGCGGCTTTCATCTCGCGGTATGTGCGGCTTTCATCTCGCGGTATG
>NZ_LAHA01000103.1 GCF_002608075.1 Nostoc linckia z4 | reverse complement strand
ATTGGTCTTGCCAAAACCCGTCTACAACATCTTGCTACTGCTGCCGCCATTAATCTTTCCCGAATGTGGGCTTGGTGGTCTGATGTTCCTCTTGGCAAGACCCGTGTCTCTCGTTTTGCTTCTCTTTTTACTCCTGCTTCAGCATAATTCCTTTCCCATTTTTATGGGATGTTTGGTTTTACCCTCTTTTAATTCGCCAACAGTCTCATATTATTGGCGGTTGCGGTAACTCTACCTAATACCCAAGACCCAAGACAAACCACCAGATAGATTCTGAGTGGGAGAACTAATGATACGAATGGCACTAAGAAAAGCGGAAACGCTTGTGGTTTAAGCAGTTTGCAAAAGATTTCGTAATTCTTGCCGGGGTTTGGTCATTAAGGGGTAAGCTTTCGGGCGGCGTTTACGGACTCGTGCCTCACTTCTACCGGGGCGATCGCTCACAAGGCTGTGAGCGATCGCAGTTACTCATGCTGTTTAATTTCTGTATTTGATAATTGCCAACACTGCTCAAAATAATGCTCCAGTGAATGGGCAAACTTACGTCCATCCTCTACAAAGTCTCGCAAAGGCTGGAATTCGGTGTACTTGTAAATTGCCAGCGTTGCACTCGGTAACTATTCGTTGCAAATAAGTGGTCTTCCCTGAACCTGGTTTACCCACCACCATGAGATTTGTATTTTTCGCTAGTACTTCTAGTCCTGAAACCCTTTGTCGCTCTTTACCTATGCCAATGCGATCCAAACTGCGATCGCTAGGATTCTTACTGAAATATTGCCATAGTTCATCAAGTTCTGACCTGCGACTACTGCTTAGTTCCTCTAGAATGTTCACATCCACAAACAAATCACCTAAAGGAACCCAGCGATCTACACTCCATAGTGGCATCGTGCTATGTAATCGCTGAATATCATCATGAATGCGCGATCGCACTTTTTGAACTAAGTCATCAACAGACTGCTGGTTCTGCTCTTGAAATGCGGCAAATTGACCAGTAGCTTTTAGTTCCTCAAGGAGAGACCTGAGAATTTCCCGAACTAATTCTGCATCTGCACCTTGATAAATGCGTAGGCAAAGCCCACCAAAGGTATCGCCTATGTGAATTTCCTGTCCTTGTCCCAAGTTGACTGCATATTTCCCTTGCTGAGAGACAATCTGACCACCACTAAGCCATTTTCGCAGGACTGTTATATCAGCCTCAGTCTGCTGTTTTTTGACGATGCGCTCAAGTATGGCGTTTAATTCTTCAGGGGTGGTCATTTTGATTATAGTTCAGCAGTCAATTTTGATTTGGGTTGAGATGGCGATCGCAACTAAGTAACTTCTTTCTATCACTGTTGTAAACATAACCTGATTTTATTGCTGCCAAATTTTAATGGTCTGATCTCGACCTCCACTTATTAGCATTTTTCCATCTGGGCTAATTGCAATTGATGTCACACCTCTGCGATGTCGTTCAGGGAAAATCTGGAATTCGTTTTCAGTAATTTTCCACTCTACAATTGTTTCATCATTACTACCACTGACTAAAGTTTTACCGTCTGGGCTAAATACAACTATATGAATGTCTCTACCTTTACCAATGTTGACGTTGTATTTACTTAGTTGTGATACGATTTGGCGATCGCCAATCAAAAGTAGCTGACGTAAAAATGATATATCTTCATCAGTTTGCTGTCCATTCTCAACTCGATGCAGAGTTTCTTGGATCTGTTCAATATGTGTCATTGAATACTTGTGAATAATAGATTAGTAATTTGGTCAAAAATCGAGGTTAACTCTTGGGTCAAATATAAAATTATAAATGTAGCCTGACAAGATTATCCAAGGATGATATCTGTGACACTCAAAGAGTTAGAACAACAACTTCTTGCCCTCAGTCCTGATGAAAAAGTCCAGGCTATACAGTTACTTGCTCAAAGTCTTAGTAGCAGTTGGCAAGGAATTGAGAAAACCCCAGGAGTCTGTGGTGGAGAAGCAAGGATTGGGAAAACTCGTATTACTGTTTGGGTACTTGTGGAAGCTCGTCATCTTGGATACAGTGATGCTGACCTTTTGACAAGCTATCCCAGCATTACAGCTACAGATTTAGCTAATGCTTGGGTGTATGCAGAAGCTCATCCTGATGAAATCGAATTGGCAATTAAGCGTAATGAGGTAGCCTAGTCGATGGCACGATTTTACGCAGACGAGCAATTTCCGTTTCCAGTTGTGGAATTATTACGTACTTTAGGGCATGATGTTTTGACAGTTCAAGAAGCAGGAAAGGCGGAACAAGGTATATCTGATGAAGAAGTGCTGGCATTTGCCATCAGTCAAGAACGTTCGATATTAACTATCAACAGAGATGATTTTATCAGGTTACATCGTCGTAATGATAATCACTGCGGCATTATTGTTTGTACTAACAATCGTAATTGGGAGCAGTTTGCAGCGCGAATAAATGAAGCTGTAACAGCAGAGGAATGTTTGAAAGGAAAACTAATTCGTGTCGTGCGTCCAGTCAGTTAAAACAGTTTAGTACGAATCTTTTGTAAAGAGTTTCTCATTTCTTTCAAGCCGGAAGCTATTTTTCTAAGGACATTGCTGCAAAATGCTCTTGCAACAATTTGTGAATAAATCGATAATGTCCACCAACGCGCTGAAGCAAAAGGCGTTCGGTGCAGTAGTCGAGAAAACAAGCATAGTTCCAAGGGATGTATCTATGAAACCAGAGAATAGTACGAAGTGAAAGATGCTTGATTATAGACAAGCAACTAAACCCTAATGAACAACAAAGGATCAGAGAAATCGTTTGAAATAATATTGTTGTTTTAATATGAAAATACGTTAAAAATAAAATATAAAAAGTTTGAGCGATAGCAATTATTAATGTAGTGTTTAATTGTTCATGAAAACCTTGATTGGGTTTATTTGAGTTTTCTATTGGAGCAAATAAACATAAATTTATTAATAAAAATGGCATGACAATTATGCAAGTAACTATTGATATAAATAGTTGAAAAATTTTAAAAAACTCATTATCATTTTCTCTTGTATTCCGATTAACTTTAAATATTGTATTGTCAATGAAAGAATAAAATCACTATAAGGTAAAAGAAAGTTATATTTTTTATTTCTAAATTTGCTCTATAGCTTATTTTATTTACGTTTCTTATTATATTCAAGCCACTTTTATTAAAACCGAAACTATAAATTATCTTTCCTATTAATATATGTATCAAATGTATTAATAATATTATTGGCATCAAGTAAATTAATAGAAATGATGATGCAACAAGGCGTAAAGGCAATAAATCATCTATTTCTTGATTACCAAAAGAAAATAATGCTAGTCTAATAATTTCTATTGTCAATAAAACATGACTTTCTAATTCCTGAAACGAAGGTATTCTTATACGTAATCTATGGGAAAGATAAATTTTGTGAATTATAGGTATATTTTGTCTAAACTCTCTTGGTATATCACGTTTAAACAGCCAACAAAATAGTGTCACAAAAGGGTAAAGAATTAGTCTTGCTCCGTCTGGTTTAGACTCTGTTGCAAAGATAAAACCAGGAATTAAACCTAAAACTAGAACCAGCCAAAAAATACCTAAACTACTAGGTGGCTGAAAATAAGGAAGCAAACTCGTTGTCACAATTATTCCTGTGCAAACTACAGCAAAACTGAAAAGTAGAAACCAATATTGCCATTGATAAATTTTTTTGGTAAGCATTTGAGGCTGCATTTCCTCTATAAAAAATTCTGTTTGTGATTCTCTGTGTAACTGTTGTGCCAAAAATACCAACCATTTGCGAGTTTGCCTTCTACTAGGGGGATTTTTTCTTCGATAAGTAGGACTTCTATATCCTTGCAACTCCATTTGGGGAGTTACAATATCTCTTGTTATGGCAGCTTCCCAGTAAGCATCAAAGAGGTATTCTAGACGTGCTTTGGTCGAAGTGAGTGTTTTCCAATGTTTAAGAGACAGTGTATTCTCAAACGAAATAAATCCTAAAATAGATAAAAATAGAGGTGTTTTTACCAACTTTAATAGTTCTGAATCTAGTAAAAGCGTTTCCCAGATTTCTCTCTGGTTTAGGCTAGCTAAATATGCTTGAATTTGTTTATTTGTAAGGGGTTGTAGGCGAATCGCTGCATTCAGATGTAAGCGTATCTCCTGCCTCAGTGATATTTCTTCTGACTCTTGCCGATCATATTGTTGCCATTTTCCTCGCACAACTTTTTCATATTCTTCTAGACGACTACACACTACTAAATATTGCGATCGCCGTGTTTGATTCTATCTCTCCTCTAGTATAATTAATATTGGGAGACTATTACTATTTCCAAAATAAACACTGTTTAAACGATAAATTGTATAACGAACATTGGCTCAATCGATTTAGACGTTTAAGTAAGGATTATGAGTTGTACACTGATTTATGATGGGCGATCGCTACATGAAGCATCCGCTATTCGAGATGACCTTTTGGCAAATCTCATACGAATTTGAAAAAAGAGTGAGACACATGTATTGTAGAGACGCAAAGCTTTGCGCCCCTACAGATTTTTGATGTGTTGCACAGAATTTTTGAATTGGTATCACTCCAGACGCTGCAAAGCTTTGCCTAAGCAAACTTTGCCAAGGTTGATGCTTTAATCTTCATCAAGTGCTGGAAATGCTTCTTCAAATTGCCACAATCTGTCTTTATTTTCCACGAACCAAATACGAGTTTCTGGAGTTAATTTACTCCAAATGTCTTCAGCAGGAACATGAGGAGATGCATATTGGTACTGCTGACCAAGTAATTTCAAATTATCCGCTACATCTCTGGGAATTCCGAATTCTTCCCAGTTAATTTTGACATTTCTTCCTGAAACTCCTGCTGTGGGATCGAAAATCAATTGTGCAGATCTGACTAAATCAGCAAAGTGTTTCGGTTTGAGTTTGGTGATTTCTTGAAGGAGTGATTCGTTGTGTTCTGGAGACATTTTACTAGCAGTGGTGAAGAGTTTTACTGTATTAAATCAGTCAATAGTTCAACAGCTTTTCACTTGGAAATCCTAAAACTGTTCGCGAATAGCTGTTGTTCATTTTTCCATCGCAACTGATTTTTGAACTTACTGCCAGAGATTTTTATCCCAATGTTTCTAGTTTAGCGCCGAGTCGCCAACTTAATTATGACTAAGATTATTCAACTAAAACTGTAACAGCAGCGATGGCAATCAACATTTCGTCATTTTCATCGTTGAGTTCTGGAATCGCTCGTCCTTGAACTATCATCCCCCCAGATTCTACTGTCAGAGTTTTTTGACCAAATGGTAGTACGGCTAGTACTTCCTCATGTCTAACTTTTTCTGGGTATGGTACTGCTACTTGCACTTCCACAATCATTTCATTGGGATGACTCAAACCAGCGACTTCCCAAACACCAGGTAAAGCATTATGAGCGATCGCATTGCGTACTGCCCTAGATGCTGCTACTGTTGGTTCTTGTCCATGCTGATCTACTCCCATCCCCATTTCAATTATCAATCGTTTACGTACCATTACAACCTCCGGCAAATTTTTCACCTTGCATCAAACAAGGGCAGGCATATTATTAGGAGTAGAGGGGAGAATCATAATACCAATTCAAAATTCACGCATTAAGAAAACTAAATATCACAAGGGTTTGAACTTATGTATTTGTGGCATTCTTTTTTCAAATTGGTATAAGTCTTTACGCCTTGCAGCGAAAACTTCTTCAGATCTATTCAACAGTTAACAGTCAATAGTCACTACTCCCCACACTCCCTAAACCAAAAAATACTTATAACATATGCAATAATTTACTTAGACGCTCTGAGTAACTTTTCATTACTTTGATGGCGAACATCGGTGTTTCCTGAACGGCAAACAAAAATGCTTTTTCATCAAGGAAACCAAGTTTACAATCTGTTTTAGCAATAGCGGTGTAAGTTCTATTTTTTACTCCTACAAGGATACCCACACCAAAAACTTCACCTTGTTCAATGGTTTCTACAACTTTACCATTGACTGATATGTCTACTTCTCCTTCGACAATGCCATACATCATATCACCAGTCTGTCCTTCTTCAAAGATGACTTCCCCTGGTGAAAATACTTTAGGATTGGCTTGTTTTTGAAATATACCAACTGTGACTACAGGACTTAGCATTAGAGCAACACCAAAATTTTTTTGTTTTTGAATGAAGCCTTCAGATAGGCATCATGAGAATCCAGAAAAGTATACTGTTTTCTGTTATTTAACTATAATTTCCGTAATATCTCTGGCTGGTTAAGGAATAATTAACGAAACTAGAATTATTTATGTAGCTCTACTCATAACCTATGGAAAAACAACCAATACAAGTAATTGGAGGTGGATTAGCTGGGACAGAAGCAGCTTGGCAAATAGCCCAAGCTGGAGTGCCGGTGATTTTATATGAAATGCGTCCAAAGCGCTTTAGCCCTGCTCACCACACAGAACATCTGGCAGAATTAGTGTGTAGTAATTCCTTTGGGGCAATGGCAAGCGATCGCGCCGCCGGATTGTTGCACGAAGAATTACGTCAGCTTGGTTCTATCGTCATTCAAAAAGCTGATGAACACGCCGTTCCTGCTGGTGGGGCCCTAGCTGTAGACAGGGGACAATTTGGGCAAGACTTAACTCAAACTCTATCGAATCATCCTTTAATAGAATTCCGTCGGGGTGAAGTCCAAGCAATTCCTGAAGGAATTGTGGTTTTGGCAACCGGGCCTTTAACCAGTCCTGATTTGGCAGAAGATTTGCGCCGCTTTACAGGTATGGAATACCTGAGCTTTTTTGATGCAGCTAGCCCGATTATCGTGGGAGATTCCATTAACCGTGACATTGCCTTTATGGCATCGCGTTATGACAAAGGTGAAGCAGCTTATCTCAACTGTCCAATGAATAAAGAACAGTACTTAAAGTTTCGAGAAGAACTCTGCAAAGCCGAACAAACAGAACTCAAGGATTTTGAACGGGAAACAGCGAAATTTTTTGAAGCCTGTCTGCCCATTGAAGAACTAGCACAGCGGGGAGAAGACACTATGCGCTATGGCCCGCTTAAACCAGTGGGTTTATCAGATAGTCGCACCGCCGAACGTCCCTATGCTGTGGTGCAGTTACGGCAAGAAGATAAAGCCGGACAACTTTGGAATATGGTAGGATTTCAAACAAATTTGCGCTGGGGCGAACAAAAACGCATCTTTGCGCTCATTCCTGGTTTAGAAAAAGCCGAGTTTGTGCGCCTGGGAGTGATGCACCGCAATACCTTTATAAATGCTCCTCAATTGATGCATCCCACTCTGCAATTTAAAACACGTCCGACTTTGTTGGCAGCTGGACAGTTAATTGGTACAGAGGGCTACACCGCCGCTGCTGCTGGTGGTTGCTTGGCGGGAATTAATGCAGCCCGGCTAGCTTTGGGTAAAGAACCGTTGACTGTACCACCCACAACAATGATGGGGGCGCTATTTGAATTTATTAGTTCTGCTTCCCCCAAACATTTCCAACCAATGCCGCCCAACTTTGGAATTTTTCCGGAACTAGGTGTGAAAATCAAAAATAAACAAGAGCGTTATGGACGTTATCGCGATCGCTCTTTGGCTGATTTAGCAAATTGGAAGGCTAATGGTGTTGAGTGTTGACGGTTCACAGTTAACAGTAGACTTCTAAGAGAAGTGGGGAAAAGGGTAAGGGGTAAAGGGCAAATAAAAACCCTTTTCCCTTTCCCCCCTATGAGCAAAAGTTACTTTTGCAAGAGGTCTAGTCAACAGTCAACAATAGCAATGAATATTTTTTTACTTGGAAGTCTCTCAAATAATTAAGTAATTATTCATACATTTATACAGTAATTATACGAAAAAATTACTGCAAACCTTGAATCAAAGGGATATTGTGTGCGATCGCAGCACAACTTGTTTGTAGTATGCTCGCTATCTGTCGCAACCAGCATTGATATTTCGGTAAAAATCAGCCAGTATACCAACTTACAGCTAAATTAGGACATAATATCAGCCATCCATCCCCAATACCAATAAAATTTTCATTTTATTGCCCATTGCCCTAACCCTGTTCTCTACTGTGCAATCAGGTTTTTTTCTCTATATAATATTTAAATAAGTAAAAACCACAGTTTTTTGTTCTCAGAAAGTGCAACTTCACGAAATCTTTAACTTATTAAAAGTATTTTTACGGTTATTTAAGTATTTTTAACCAGAAATTAATTCCTTTTTTGATTGTAATATGCGAGTATTACATGGAGCGAATCCATTCGCTTCATCAAACCCAAAAGGTATATATTATGGCGACTATTGCTGGTACTCCCAACAACGATTTTTTGTCGGGCACTGTTGGAGACGATCAAATTTTTGGTGTTGGGGGTAATGATAATATCTCTGGTGGTCAGGGAAATGACCTCATCGATGGTGGACAAGGTAATGACACGCTGTTTGGTAATGCTGGCAACGATACATTTCGGGCTAGTCAAGGGAATGACAGCATTGATGGCGGTGATGGTATTGATGTAGCAGACTATAGTTACTTGAATAAAAGCATCACACTGTCAGGTGTGGGCACAATTACCAAGTCTGGTGGATTTGGTACAGACCAAGTATTTAAGGTAGAAACAGTTATTGCTGATGCCGATGTTGCAAACAACACCATAGATGCATCTGGTTCTTTACCTGGAGTATCTGCTACTGCTGATCTAGAAAATCAAATTATCTCCGCCAATAATGTTCCTGGTTTGGGGACATTAACATTTAATGTGGTCAACTTTGACAATGTTATCGGCACAAATGTTGCTGACAGCATTAAAGGTGATGGACAAGCTAACCAATTATTTGGTAAAGCTGGCAATGACACCATTGATGGTAGAGGTGGTAATGACTTAATTGATGGTGGAGACGGTAATGACGACCTCGCGGGTGGTGCAGGCAATGACACCTTTAAAGGTGGCCAGGGCAATGACAGCATCAATGGTGGCGATGGTATTGATACCGCAGATTACAGCAAGCTGGGTAAAACCATCACTCTCTCAGGAGTGGGGACAATTACAAAAGCTGGCGCACTGGGACAAGACCAAGTATTTAAAGTCGAAACAGTTATTGCTGATGCTAGTGTTGCCAACAACACTATAGATGCATCTGCTTCTTTGGCTGGAGTGTCTGCTACTGCCGATTTGCAAGCGCAAACTATCTCTGCCAATAACGTTCCTGGTTTAGGGACACTAACATTTAATGTCATCAACTTTGATAATGTTATCGGCACAAATGTCGCTGACAGCATCAAAGGCGATGGACAAGCTAACCAATTATTTGGCAACGCAGGCAATGACACCATTGATGGTAGAGGTGGTAACGACTTAATTGACGGTGGAAGCGGTAGTGATGACCTCACGGGTGGTACTGGCAATGACACCTTCAAAGGCGGCCAGGGTAACGACAGTATAGATGGTGGTGATGGTACTGACATCGTAGACTACGGCAACTTAGGCCAAAGCATTACCCTCTCTGGTGTAGGCACAGTTACAAAAGCTGGCGGACTTGGTACAGACCAAGTATTTAAAGTCGAAAAGGTTATTGCTGATGCTAATGTTGCCAACAACACCATAGATGCATCTGGTTCTTTACCTGGAGTATCCATCAACGTTAACCTGCAAGCCCAAAGTATATCTGCCAATAACGTTCCTGGTTTGGGGACATTAACATTTAATGTAGTCAACTTTGATAATATCATCGGCACAAATGCTAGTGACATCATTGCTGGTGACAACCAAAGTAACCAATTGTTCGGTAATGGTGGCAATGACATATTTAAGGCTACTCGTGGTAACGACAGTATAGATGGTGGCGATGGTATTGATACCGCAGACTACAGCAAGCTAGGTAAAACCATTACCCTCTCAGGTGTGGGTACAATTACCAAAGCTGGTGGATTTGGTACAGACCAAGTATTTAAAGTCGAAACAGTTATTGCTGATGCTAGTGTTGCCAATAACACCATAGATGCATCTGCATCTTTACCTGGAGTATCCGCCACTGCTGACTTAGAAGCTCAAACTATCTCTGCTAATAACGTTCCTGGTTTGGGAACATTAACATTTAATGTCATCAACTTTGACAATGTTAGAGGCACAAATATTGCTGACAGCATTAAAGGCGATGAACAAGCTAACCAATTGCTTGGTAATGCAGGCAATGACACCATCGATGGTAGAGGTGGTGACGACTTCATTGATGGTGGAAACGGTAATGATAAGTTAACAGGTGGTGCAGGCGATGACACCTTCAAGGGCAGTCAAGGTAATGACAGTATTGATGGTGGCGATGGTATTGATACCGCAGATTACAGTAAGCTAGGTAAAAGCATTACTCTCTCTGGTGTAGGCACAATTACCAAAGCCGGGGGATTCGGACAAGACGAACTCTTTAAAGTCGAAACCATTGTTGCTAGTGCTAGCGTTGCTAATAACACCATAGATGCATCTGCATCTTTACCTGGGGTATCTATCACTGTTGACCTGCAAAATCAAAGTTTGGCTGCTAATAACGTTCCTGGTTTAGGGACATTGCCATTTACTGTCATCAACTTTGACAATGTTAGAGGCACAAACGCTAATGACAGCATTGCTGGCGATGGACAAAATAACCAATTGTTCGGCAATGATGGCAATGACACCATCTCCGGTGGCCTTGGTAATGACACTCTCTCTGGTGGTAAAGGTAACGACAGTCTCATAGGTGGCTTTGGTGCAGATAAGTTTTTCTTTGCCAGCATCAATGACGGTCTTGACACCATCAAAGATTACAACTTTGGTCAGAGTGATAAAATCCAAATTTCTAAAGTAGGATTTGGTACTAATAGCCTTGCTGGCTTTAGCTACGATTCTTCTAGCGGTAATTTGTCTTTCCAGGGAACTCAATTCGCGTTCCTAGAAAATCTCTCATCGAATATCAGTATTGAGTTGGTCTAAAAACTGGTATCGTTGGTGAGGCGATCGCAAGTTCAAGCTTTTTGTTGTAGAAGTACTAGTTATAGCAGTCCTAAATCATTTGTGAAATCTTACTGCCCAGGCTGTTGTTAGCCATCACGAATATTTTTCACAACTCAAATAGGCTTACTATAGTACTTTATCAATATGAAATCGAGAATTATACAAACATAAGTAATAGTGTTTGTATTCCAAACTAAAATTTGTGTTGCAAAAAAAGATGTTTGGCTAGAAAGTATGAATTATTTCACCTTTCATCAGCGAAATTTCAAAAGTTTTTTGCAACACAATTACTTACACAAATTATGCAATGACTACGATTTGATCTCATTACGAGCTATTGCCTCTTGGCTATACAAATCAGTTCATCGATTAAATCAGACTGCTATAGTTTATCAACCTTCTATTTGCTGTAGCTTTTTATTTTACATAAAACTTCAATATTTGTACTATCTACTGTAAGATAAATTCATTAGTAAAAATCATAATTTTGTGTATATTAAAAAATAACTCTAAGTTAGAGACAGTAAGCTATTATGCTTTGAGATTGCACAGTTACTTATGCTATTCGCTGACAGGTAACTGTCAATAGTTAACAGCAGCTTATTGTTTTGTTCATTTTAATATCAAAAATTGAGGAGTAAGCTTAGTGGCAGTTAAGTTCAATCAATTATTCAAGTTTTCAGCCAAATATTTACCAACAATTACAGCTTTAATAACGATTTTTTCTCTACCAGTTAAAGCAGCTACATTTTTAGTCACAGAACGCTCTACTTTTGGTGGTAATGACGAAGTTGATTGGCTGAGTTTAGGTAAAGTATTCAATCCCGTCAGTCCTGATTTTTCTACTTTTTTACCTAACTCCTTTTCAGCAACATCGAAAGGTGGTTTAGGGTTGGATGTAGATATAGCTCCAACCAATAATCCTTTGATTACCAAACCATTTGTTTTTCAAACCTCACCTTTTCCTGGTATTCGGACTAACTTCGCCAACGGAGACTATGTTCTCTTCGGAGGTATAGATGTAACAGGTTTTGGGCCCAATCCTCCTTTTCCCACCGATGGTAACGGCGGGCCTTTCACCATTACTTTTGACAAGCCTGTTTTTGGTGCTGGGACTCAGATAGCTGTGGACGATCGCTTTACATTCGATGCATTCGTCTCGGCTTATGATATTAACAATAATCTTTTAGGTACTT
Organism: Nostoc linckia z4; assembly: GCF_002608075.1. GTDB lineage: Bacteria > Cyanobacteriota > Cyanobacteriia > Cyanobacteriales > Nostocaceae > Nostoc > Nostoc linckia. The sequence goes on along the minus strand of NZ_LAHA01000103.1, from coordinate 4,250 downwards.
TCTCAGCTCAAGGCACTTCCTCACTGCTATTGGATAATTCCGCCCTTTTCTTAGGCGTTCGTAGTGATGAGGCAAACATCTCACGACTCGTTTTTAGTAGTTCTTTTCCCCAACAAGGTTTGGCTATTAATCAGGTCAGCATTATTGGAGTTCCCGAACCAACTTATACCTTGACAATATTAATTTTTGGTGTCTCCGGTGGTGTTTTGAAACTACGCAAACTGTTGAAATAGCTTTCATTTACAGCAGTTTTGGTGGTATTTACACCAGCCGTAACAAGAATACACATCTCCAATAATTAATTCTGCATTTCCCGAAATCCTTAGTAGGGGCGAACGGCTGTTCGCCCTCAGCATTCCCGTAGTAGCGTGTCAAGCCTTAAATGTTGCAAATAAAATTTCTTGTGGGGCGGGCTTCTAATACCATTTCTTTGTGAGGCTGCGCCAAATTTTCTTTCTTCCTTTCTTTGTGTCCTTCTCTGACGAGACGCTGCGCGAATGCGCCCTTTGCGGTAGCCTGCGGCAAGCCGCTCCGCGTCTACGTTCCTCATATAGTTTGGCGCATCTTCATACAGAATTGGTATAACCCGCCCCGGACGAGCAAGACACCACAAGAGTCAAGCTAAAGCACCAAATTACCTTCGCCCTACCCTACTGATTACGTCTTGGCAGGTAAACGAGAAATTGTCCATAAAAACAGCACGAATATAAAATAAATGACACCAACTAGCCCAAACTCAATCAAAGGAATATAAGTTATTTCGTAAATTCTGCCTAAACCACGTTCAGTTAATGTATAAACTGCTAATACACTCACTAAAAAACCTACGTAGATAGTACGTTTAGTCCAGGTACCCACAGGCAAACCGTGGAGTTGGGTAATAATGAGAATGCCAATAAAACCAAAAAGAAAAGTCGGCCATTTCGTTTGTCCCAGCATCCAAGCCACAATTACACTATGTAAAAGCACCATAATTTCTAAAGTAAATGTCCACCAAAGATTGACATGGGCGCGATTAAAAATTAATGATGATTGCAGCAGCAACAAAAACATATAGAGAAAACCAATTAAGTGCCCCGAAGTCGCTTCCATTGGATGGTACCAAAAGGTGTAGATAGCGGCGAAGGAAAAAAAGTAACCGTGGTACAGCTTGATAATTTGCAAAAACTGTTGATGAAATGGGACGGGATTGCCAAAAAACAAACCTCGTCGAGGCGTTTCTAAAATTAGTACGAAAACTAATAAAAGTACCACCGCTCCTTGAGAAGCCCAAATTGAAGTATCTTGAGCCAAAGCATCATACCAAATATATGTCTGGAGAAAGTGCAAAGCTGTAAATGTCAGATTAATACCAAGTATCAAATAATTAATTGGGTGCAAGGCTGATTTGTATTTCAGCTGCGTTTGCTGTGCCCACCAAATACACCCCCAGATGCTCAATTGATGCCCAAGATACATACCCCAAGCTGTGACTCGGCTCCAAAAAGTTGGATTGGCAAGCTTCCAGTAGTACCAGTTTAATCCTTGGTCAGGAAGTTTGGTTATACTTGCAGGAATGCTTCCACCCAACCAAATTCCATAGGTAAGGAGGATACTGACAAATATGCCTATAAATAATACTCGGCGACCAGTCATACTGATTTTGGATTTTGGATTTTAAATTGTAGATTTGGGATTAAAAAACTGTTGCTAATAACTATTGAGCTTGGTGATAAAATATTGTGATTTTTTTATCTAGCAACACGTTCTACTTTTGATTGAGATGCACTTTTAGTGACTCGCAAATTCAAAATCAAAGCTAACAAAATTACTATCGCTCCACTCAAGAACGGAGCGGAACTGCCAAATTTCATAAAGCTAGCTCCTGCCCAAGTTGGCCCGAAAATACGGGCTAATGCAGAGGAAGAACTGGCAATTCCTAATATTTGTCCTTGTTCTTCTGGGGCTGTAATCTGAGAAATTAAGCTGTTTAATATTGGTTGACTGATACTAATTCCCCACGCCACCAGTGTGGTGGCTGTTAACAATAAAATTAAGGTTTGTGAGAATCCTATGATTAGTAATCCCAAACCTAATCCAAATATCCCTAAAAACAGTAATTTGATTTCTCCAAAATATTTTTTGAGAGATCCGATGAGTCCTCCTTGAATGATTGTACTTACAATCCCCATGAAGGCAAAAAGATAGCTAGTTTGTTGGGGGCCCCAATTTAATTCTTGTCTAGACCATAAAGCCAATGTAGAATCCATAGCTGCAACGGCAAAAGTTACTAAAAAGTAGATGCCAATCAAGATACACAATTGTGGACGCTTGGATAGTTGTAGCCAGTTTAACTTTGGCCGATGCTGTCGTTCGGCTTGGATTTTAGCTTCGATGTGAGAATTTAGGGATTCTGGAAGTAATATCAAAGCACAAAGCCATGCTAATAAAGATAATCCAGCTGCGAATAAGGACGGCAGATGGAAGTTAGCATTGTTGGGATCGGGCCCTGTGAGAATACCTCCAATTGCTGGGCCGAGGATAAAGCCAAGACCAAAAGCTACTCCCATTATGCCCATACCACGAGCTCGATTTGCTGGAGTGGTAATATCTGCTATGTATGCCTGAGCAGTGGCAATATTCCCTGCCACGATCCCGGCAAAACCACGAGCAAGAAACAAAATCCATAATGAGTTGGCAATGCCTAAGCCTATGTATGCAATTACAGAACCTGATAAAGTTAGTAATAAAATTGGACGCCGACCGTAGCGATCGCTAAAACTGCCCCATAATGGTGCAAATAAAAATTGCATTAAAGAATAAATAGCTACCAAAAGAGTAGCCTCATTTGGATTTGCGCCAAATTCTTGAGCATACAAAGGCAGTATTGGTAGGATAATGCCAAAGCCAAGTAAATCTATAAATACAGTCAAAAATAAGACAAATATCGCTTTGCCATTATTTTTATTCTCCATAGGTGCAATTCACTTTGATAAAAATATCTATAACTTTAATTAGTTTTTTCGATATCAGAGAGCGCTTGTTAATCCACGATAATCAATCAACTCAACCAAATTTGTCGAATTTCAACGTGGTTTAGCCAAATTGCGTGGAACAAGCCTACTATAAAAATCAAACCAATAATACTACTAATGAAAGCAACTATAATCTCGTGCCTCCGTATAGCTTTTTGTATCTTCGCGTCTATAATCTCTTCTAAATCTTTGTATGTCATTTAGTTTAATTTAGCTTCTAGCAAGAATGATGTTGGACTTATGTATATATTCAACCGGACTATCTACGAAACTTCTAACTTATTTACCCAATTAGTACCAAACTGTTAGAGCTTATTACCAATTAAGCTTATTACCAATCCTTGAAGAAAGGTATACAGATAAATGAAAACTAGAATGAGGAAAGGAGTGAACTATATGGCAAGTTTATACAGACTAGTACTTTAATACAGTCTGGAACAACTCAAACATATATGAAACTAACAGAAAACACCACCAGGAAAAGAATACAAATTAACTTCAACTACAAATTTTCGCACTCAACATACATAGAAACCCATTGCTTGACGCTAGGTTCCTCTGTTACAGAACGATGTAGTTGTAAATAATCCATAAGCCACGATGTCATAATAATACATTTTGCAAAATCTAGATAGTAGTTTTGTAAATTTTTTATTGATAATTATTAACCGATGTAATCTTGATTACATTTTGTAACATAAGTGTGGTTGCTCAATACATAATGGCGTGACTGGAGATGTTTTTGCTCAAAGAACGAACGATAGCAATCATTTTTTGAAAAAGATTAACTGGAGTGATAGCTAATCATCAAAGGAACTTTTCAAGCTATAGGATAACTACAGACAGATTTAATTGAATTGATAACCTGGGTTAACAGTTTGTTATGGAAACAATAACATCCAGCACAATTAGTAAATTCCAGTTTCCCAGAACATCAGCCAAAGTAGGACAGAATTCAAACAGCCATTATTTCCGACTTTGAGACTTACTTTGTCTACTTCACCACTGTATTCTGGGGGAATGGTGGAACGTTTTACCAAAGGTGGAGGAAGTTGGTTTTGTTCATAATGCCCGCTTCACTCTTTGTATAAGTTAGGACTTACGCAAAAGTATGAATAAACTAACCGCAAAGACGAGGCAGTGCGTTGGGCGGGTTCCCCGACTTGAAGCAACTGCCGTGCAAAGGGCACGAAGTTATAAGAGTTTGAGAGAGTTCTTGCGTAAGTCCTAGTCCTA
>NZ_LAHA01000012.1:146426-152001 GCF_002608075.1 Nostoc linckia z4 | reverse complement strand
CCCCCTTCCCCTTTTCCCCACTTCTCTTAGAAGTCTATTTTTTCTGTTCGCTGTTTTTTGCCTGTGTGTGGTTTAATAATCCTGAATTATCTCTCTTACCCTCTTGCGATTCCTGAATTAGTTGATACACTTGTTCTTCAATAGCCATTAGCCCAGTTAACCAGCGCCCTATGGTGCATGTCAAGCGCGTGGAACTCACGAATTTCAAATCCTTCGGCGGTACTACCCAAGTCCCATTGCTGCCGGGGTTTACTGTCATATCTGGGCCAAATGGTTCGGGTAAATCAAATATTCTCGATGCACTGCTGTTTTGTTTGGGACTCGCTAGTTCTAAGGGAATGCGGGCGGATCGGTTACCGGATTTGGTAAATAATACTCAAACGGCTAAGGGTAGGGCTGCCATTGAAGCTAGTGTGACGGTGACGTTTGATTTGTCGGATGAGGTGTCACGCAGAGGCGCAGAGGCGCAGAGGGAGGAAGAGGAGGAAGTAGAGAAAGTAGAAGAAGCGGGGGAAGACAATCTAAAATCCAAAATCCCAAATCCAAAATTGCCAGAGTGGAGTGTCACTAGGAAGTTGCGGGTGACTCATCAGGGGAGTTATACATCGAATTACTACATTAATGGTGTAGCTTGTACGCTAACGGAGTTGCATGAAGAATTAAATAATCTGCGGATTTATCCTGAAGGTTACAACGTGGTGTTGCAGGGGGATGTCACCAGTATTATTTCGATGAATGGGCGGGAGAGACGAGAAATTATTGATGAGTTGGCGGGGGTGGCGGCGTTCGATCGCAAAATTCATCAAGCGAAAGATACTTTAGATGAAGTAAAGGAAAAGGAAGATAGTTGTCGGATTATTGAGACGGAATTAACTGCACAACGCGATCGCCTTTCTCAAGATCGTGCTAAAGCTGAAAAGTATCAAAAACTGCGGGCGGAATTCTTAGCGAAGCAATCTTGGGAAGCTGTATTATCATGGCGATCGCTACAAGCACAGCAAGAAAAGTTGGTGGGTGAAATTCAAAATGGCGATCGTAATTTTGGCGAACTCAATACGCAACTTACAAATCTAAATTCCGAGATTGTCCAAAAAACTGCCGAACTTGAAGAACTCAATGCCCATGTGAAAGCCTTGGGAGAAGAAGAACTTTTAGCGGTACAATCTACCCTCGCTACCCAAGAAGCAGAACGCAAACAATTATTGCGTCAGCAAACTGAATTACAAACTGCGTCTGAAGAAACAGCCAAGCGCCTAGCCCAAACTCAACAAGAAATTCAACAACACCGCCATACTTTACAACAAGTTGCCGAAACCCAACTTGTAGAGACGCAATTCATCGCGTCTTCTCAACAACAAAGAAATGAAGCGCAACAAACTTTAGAAACCTCACGCCAAGCAGCCGCCGAAATCGCCTCGGCTTCAGAAGCGTGGGTGCAGCAACAAACGGCATTCAACCGCCAAATTGAAACTTTACTGCAAACCCTCGAACCCCAACGCACAGAACAAGCACAACTCAGGGAACGCAATAACCAATTACAGCAACTCATCCAAGAACAAACGCAGCTTATCCAACGCCTGGAACCGGAATTAGCGGCAAAACAAGCTGAATGTAGTGAAATTGAAACGCAATTTCATGCTTCTGGCGAACCCATCCAAAATTTAGCGCAAAATCTCTCAGCCACGGAACAAGAATTGCAAATTCAGCAGGAAACCCAAAAACGGTTACTTGCCGAACAACGAGAAAAACAACGCCAGTTAGATAAATTAGAAGCCCAAACGCAAGCACAACAAGAAGTCCAGGGAACCCAAGCCAGTAAGGTAATTATACAATCAGGAATGCCCGGTGTTTGCGGCTTGGTTGTACAGTTGGGACGAGTAGAACCCCGCTATCAGCTAGCTTTAGAAATTGCTGCTGGCGGACGTTTGGGACATATTGTGGTGGAAGATGACGGTATCGCCGCAGCTGGTATTGAATTGCTGAAACAAAAACGTGCCGGGAGGGCGACTTTTTTACCGCTAAATAAAATTTCTGCCCCGAAATTTACTCAAGATGCAACTTTGCGTTTAGCTAGCGGTTTTATCAACTATGCTGTGAATTTAGTTGATTGCGATCGCCGTTATAAAGATGTGTTTAGCTACGTCTTTGGTAACACTGTGGTATTTGGGAGTCTGGAACAAGCCCGCAAAAATATAGGACTCTACCGCATTGTCACCTTAGACGGGGAATTGTTGGAAACTAGCGGTGCTATGACTGGGGGAAGCAACACTCAACGTTCGGCGTTGCGCTTTGGTACTGGTGAAGCGGCGGAATCTGATGAAGTGATTGCTTTAAAAAATCGTTTGGTGGACATCGACCGAATTATAGAGCGTTGTACGGAAGCCATCACCACTTTGTCAATTAAAACCAAACAATTGTCGCAAGAATTAACAGAAGCCAGACAAACACGGCGGGAACAACAATTGCAATTGGAACAGTTGCACAAAGATATTAAAAATTTAACAACCCAATTAGAAGGAACGCGATCGCAATTAGTCCAAAACAGCGAAAAATTAGCCGTTGCTCAATCTCGTTTGGAAGTTTTAGATCGGGAATTACCAGGACAAGAAGCGCAACTGCAACAATTACGACACGCATTAGCAGAATTGGAAGCCTCCCAAACACCAAGTGAATGGCAACAAATCCAAGCAATCATTAAAATTCAAGAGCAACAATTACAACAACGGGAAACGGCATTAAGGGAAGCCGAACAAAAATTAAAAAATTTAGAAAATCAGCAACAGCGCCTCCAAGAAAAAATCCAAGAAGCTGAAACCAGAATCGCCGAATACGAAATCCAACAAATTTCTTGTACAGAGGCGATTCATCAGGTTTCCACCCAACTAGCAACGATAAACGACCAAATCGCCCAAACCCGCCTTTTATTCAGCCAAATGGAACTGAAATTGGGCGAACAAAAGCAAAAACGCGACGCCACAGAACAGGAAGTGCGATCGCAACTTTTACGCCAACAACAATTAGAATGGGAAATCCAAAAGCTGCAAGAAACCCAAGAAAAGCGGCGAGAAGAACTAATTGCACTGCAAAATCAGTTGCGCGATGTGGCAGCAGAATTACCCGAACCACTGCCAGAAGTTCCAGATAAGGTAGACTTAGAAGAATTACAAAAAGAATTGCGATCGCTAAGCAAACGCTTACAGGCAATGGAACCTGTAAACATGCTGGCCTTAGAAGAATACGAACGCACCCAAAACCGCCTCCAAGAACTAACACAAAAACTAGAAACACTAGAAGGCGAACGCACAGAATTACTTTTGCGAATTGAAAACTTTACCACATTACGGCAACTTGCTTTTAAAGAAGCTTTCGACGCCGTCAATGAAAACTTCCAATCAATTTTCGCCGTTTTATCAGACGGTGACGGTTACTTGCAACTAGAAAATCCCGAAGATCCCTTTAACGGCGGACTGAATTTAGTAGCCCATCCCAAAGGCAAACCAGTACAGCGCCTAGCTTCCATGTCTGGAGGAGAAAAATCACTCACAGCCTTAAGCTTTATCTTTGCCCTACAACGCTACCGCCCATCCCCATTTTACGCCTTTGACGAAGTAGACATGTTTTTGGATGGAGCAAACGTCGAGCGATTAGCTAGAATGATCGTGCAACAGTCACAACAAGCGCAATTTATAGTTGTTAGTTTGCGTCGTCCGATGATAGAATCAGCCGAACGCACAATTGGCGTTACTCAAGCACGAGGAGCTTACACTCAAGTTTTGGGGATTAAATTACCATCCTCCAATACATCTGCTTGAGTTTTTGTTAATAATAGTGTATAGATAAACCGGATTCGAGATCAGGACTCGGTATAGAATGACCTCTGAACAAATAATTAGGCGTTCCGACATATTAAATACTCAGGTAATTACCCGCGACAACGGCAAGCGACTAGGCATTGTCAGTCAAGTTTGGGTAGATATCGATCAACGAGAGGTTGTGGCTCTTGGTTTGCGAGACAGCCTGATCTCTATTTCGGGCATACCGCGTTACATGTACCTCAACAACATCAACCAAATCGGTGATGTCATCCTGGTTGATAACGAAGATGTAATAGAAGATATCGAAGTTGAAGCTCTCAGTAATTTAATTAACTGGGAAGTAATTACAGAAACAGGCGAAGTCTTAGGTAAAGTCCGGGGCTTCAAATTCAACGGCGAAACAGGTAAACTCGATTCCATAGTCATCGCCTCATTGGGGTTGCCCCAAATTCCCGACCAATTCGTCAGCACTTACGAATTCTCAGTAGATGAAATTGTCAGCACAGGCCCCAATCGCTTGATTGTCTTTGAGGGAGCCGAAGAACGAGTCAACCAGTTAACAGTCGGTTTACTAGAGCGTTTGGGCATCGGCAAAGCACCTTGGGAACGAGATGCAGAAGAAGAATACGGCTACACTCCACCACGCCAAGTAACACCAGATAAACAACTGCCCAGTGGAGTACCATTGCAACCACCCAAGCCCAAAGTCCGCGCCCCCGAACCCGTAGCTGAAGAAGAATGGACAGAAGACTATGTAGAAGAAGTCAGACCACGCCGTGAAGTTATGAAAGCGCGGTCTTATGAGTCCATTCAATACGAAGAAGACGAAGAAGAAGATAACTGGAGTGAAGCAACAGGTAGCGACAGGTATAAACAACCCCTCAGACCCGAACCCCAGCCTTACACCAAACCATACGTTGACGATTACGATGATTACAACGACGTAGAAGGCGATGCTTGGGAAGACGCGCCCAAACCAGTGAATATTCCCAAAAAAGTCAAAGAAAGACAGCCAGAATACGAAGAAGAAGGCGGATATTAATTCGTAGTTCGTAATTAAATCTCAAGATAACTCTAGCCCTTTCCTTACAACAGTAGGGGAAGGGCTGACCTTATCAATCACAATAACAAGCTTATAGCGAAACCACATCTATAGGACTGATATCATGTCCGCTTGATTACTTATTAAACCCGAAAAACCCCACCCCGCCCAAGGATTTCTATCAAAAAGCTTTACCAGTGGTAACGCAATCTGAGAAGATCTGAATGTATCTTCTGTCAGCTATTAGTTACTTATTTTTTGACAATCGTTTAATTGTATGCATTAAAAAAACTACTAGTTTGACAAAAGCAACAAACTATAAACAATAGTCGAACACAGAAAAAACCATCATAAATACACATAAAGGAAACAAAAGATATGGATGAAACCTCACAACAGACAACAGATAATGTAACCACTCAAGACATAGCACAAGTGATTGCAGAACTCGAACAATATCGCGAACGTCTAGTTCAAGAAACCACAGAAACAGCCAAACGCGCTAAATTGATGAGGGTGAGTGTCATGGCAAAATTGGAACCTGAACTTGCCAAAATTGATGCAGCCCTCGAACAACTGCGTAATCAACAAGCTACTCTCAGCGGAAGTAACTAGTAAAATTTTGGGCATTGGGCATTGGGCATCGGGCATTGGGCATCGGGCATCGGGCATAAGACATTAGTTATTCTCCGTGTCCCCGCGTCCCCGCGTCCCCCCA
>NZ_LAHA01000012.1:0-146385 GCF_002608075.1 Nostoc linckia z4 | reverse complement strand
ACACTCCCCACTCTCTTAATTCACATGGTCAACTTTGAAACTCAATCCGGGGAAAATCTAATTCAGCTATCCCACGCCGAAACAGATGCTTTGCTTGCAGCAGTCAGCGAGCAATTAAATCAAAATACCTTCAACCCTGATGACCAAAAAATCCTCAAGCAAATGATTGAGAGTATGGGAGATTCACGGGGAATGGTGCGTTTGAGTTTTGCTGAGGCATTGGGTAAAGTCGGTAAACCTGTAACTCCTCTATTATTAGAAGCGGTGGCAAATCACCCAAATCCAGTTGTCAGGAGAGCTAGCACTAAAACTTTGACATTGATTGCCGATCCGATCGCAGTTCCCACCTTAGTGAATGCCCTCCTCAATGATGAAGATACCGTAGTCAAAGGTTCCTCAGTGGGAGCGCTGGCTAGAATTGGTGAAGCTGCCGTACCAGCATTGTTGGAAATTTTAGCTTCATCCACATATCCAGAAAGCGCCAAAGGATATGCAGCATGGGCGTTAGCATTTATTGGAGCAGAGGGTAGAGAATATCTATATCGAGAAATTAACTCTGACTCACCAGAAGTCCGGGCCGCGGTGGTGGGAGCGATCGCTAAAATCGCTGAAGAAAGTACAGAAACCGAAGCATTTCAAATCTTGATTAATGCCCTCACCGATGCATCTCCAATCGTGCGGTGCGAAGCTGCGGTAGCTTTGGGTAGCTTAGCTCATCAACCAGCGATTCCCAACTTCGTTGAGTTATTGCATCATCCCGATTGGGAAACTCGAAAAGCAGCCGCCTTAGCATTAATGAAAATTGGTGATGTTATTGCTTTAGAACCTCTGCAAACCGCATTGACGCAAGAACAGGAAGCAGGAGTTCAAGCGGTAATTAAATTAGCAATTTCTCAACTTGAAAAAGATTAAAAATAAACACAATCACGTGTTATACCAATTCTGTATGAAGATGCGCCAAACTATATGAGGAAGGAACCGCAAAGGGCGCATTCGCGCAGCGTCTCGTCAGAGAAGGACACAAAGAAAGAAAGTAAGAAAGAAAATTTGGCGCAGCCTCACAAAGAAATGGTGTTACATCAAGTTTGGTTGAAGACTGATTATTAGAGACTATTTATTCACATAAGGGAACTCCAAAAAATAAATTATTCCGGTTCGGGTCGTTGACTGTTAGCTGTTGACTGCTGACTGTCAACTGTCAACAGTCAACAGTTAACCATCTTCTGTGGAATATTTTTTTACTTGGAAGTCCCTAAAATTTTCTTTCTCTCCCCTGCCTAGACAGTAGACCTCTTGCAATCAATTGCTTTTTGGACTCTTGTGGTCAAAGGGATACATGTTAGAGGGGAAAGGGAAAATACCAAACCTTTCCCCCTTTCCCCTGCCCCTTATCCCCAGAGGGGCCCCCCTTCCCCTTTTTCCGACTTCTGCAAGAAGTCTAGTGATTGGTTATTTTTTAAGAAGCTAAAAAAATTTCTTGTCCCTACTTCGTAAACACAGGGCTTAACCTTTACCTGTACCTATTCGCCACTCCCCATTTCCGACTCCCCATTTTCTACCCCAAAGGTATGGGTTTTTTACACTTTCCTCAAAAATAGTAGTTTTAGCTTCTGGGGTGTAGTGGTTGATAAAACTATCATCATTTCGTTGCTTGATTACAAACCCATACTTGTCAGCCATTGCCTACTCGGTTTTTCAAGCCGGGTTGATTGGAAATTAATCAAGTTTTGAAAAATTTATCTTCAGTATATATACTGTTTATTTTTAAGTAAAAATCTTTATCATGGCATTAAGTACTAAAGTCAGACTTACCAGTAAAACATCATAAAAACAACCAAAATCAAGATTTCTGCAAAGTTTATACAGTGCCGCTTGATGGCAGTGTGACACAATTTCATGAAAAATATGATACAGAATCAAACCTTGAGATATGTGCTATGTCTCACTTTGTTAATTTTGAATTTTGTTAGCGCAGCTAAGCCGTGTCTGCGAGCGTCATTTTGAATTTTGAATTGGTATGACCTGTTATCAGAAGGCGATTCCTTTGGATATTGTTCCTGGTACAGGTTTGTTTATTGGTGACTAATTTATCTTAGACAAAAGTGATACTTATTTGAAAAAAATGCGACAAATACACATGCTCAAACCCTTGCAATCTGTAGTTTTCTGAATGCGTGAATTTTGAATTGGTATGATTTTTAGCACCCTTGGATTTAGGTTTGTATAACCATTTTGGATGCAACTAAGTCTAAAACATGACATTTTTTTGCCAAAAAAATTTGAAATTTGATTTATGCTAGCCACTTCCATTACTACGACCCCAGAAGAGAATAACTTAATTGAGTGTGATAGCGATCGCGGATTTATTTCTTGGCTGAGTCAAGCCGGAGGTTCAGTTGCCATCACGACCTACCAAGCCGGGAAACTAGCACTAGTGGGCTGGAACGGGCAACAAATTACCATGCTGTTACGCCAATTTTCCAAACCAATGGGGTTAGCTGTTCATGGTTCGCGTTTAGCACTGGCTAGCCATCACGAAGTCTATTTATTAGCCAACGCCCCCGCATTAGCTTATGAGTATTTAGAAGACCAACTCGGACGCTACGACGCCCTTTACCTCCCACGAATGACATACTTCACAGGCGACCTGAACATTCATGACCTGGAATTTGGTAGGGAAGGGCTGTGGATTGTCAACACCCGCTTTTCCTGTCTTTCTGCCTTGAGTCCAGACTTTAGCTTTGTACCGCGTTGGCATCCCAAGTTTATTTCCCAAATAGTACCAGAAGACCGGTGTCACCTCAATGGCTTAGCAATGGTAGATGGCAAACCCAAGTATGTGACTGCCCTTGGTGCCACAGATACCGTTGGGGGATGGCGGACGGGCAAAGCCAACGGTGGAGTCGTAGTCGAAGTAGAAAGCAATGAAATTATAGTAGACGGGTTATCAATGCCCCATTCTCCAATTTGGCACGACGGATTTTTGTGGTTACTCAACTCCGGTGCAGGGGAAGTATGGCGCATTCATCCAGAATCAGGAGACAAACAAGTAGTGTGTGTACTACCTGGATTTCTCCGGGGATTGTGCTGCGTCGGCTATTACGCCCTAGTGGGACTATGCCAGATTCGGGAACGGCATATTTTTGGGGGATTACCCATTACTCAACGGTTTGAGCATTTGTTGTGTGGCGTGGCAGTTGTAGATTTGCGAAATGGACAGCACGTAGGGATGCTGAAGTTCACCGCAGGCTGTCAAGAACTTTATGATGTGCAGTTCCTTCCTGGCGTGCTGCGTCCGATGGTTTTGAATCAGCAACGCAAAGAAATCCGCCAAGCTTTTACCGCACCAGAGTTGAACTACTGGTTGCGACCAAGTGCAGTAATTCCTAATGACTAAAGAATCTGTCTAGTCACAGCGTAATTCTTGAAATTAAATTTTTAATTTTTTTAGAGGTTTTCATGACTGAATTCCAAGTTAATACTTACATCGATAATGAGCAAAAGAACCCCACAGTAGCAATGGATTCAGATGGGGATTTTGTCATCGCCTGGACTACCTATGGTCAGGATGGGTCGGGCTTTGGGATATATGCCCAACGATACAACAGTGCTGGAATACCTCAAGGAAACGAATTCCAAATCAATACCTCTACCACCGGCGATCAAATCAACCCTACAGTAGCGATAGATTCTACTGGGGACTTTATTATTTCGTGGCAAAGCCAAGACGAATCAGGTAATGGGATATATGCCCAACGCTACAACAGTGCTGGGGTTGCTCAAGGGGGCGAATTTAAGGTCAATAGTTCCAGCAATGGCGAACAAATCAATCCTACAGTAGCGATGGATGCGGATGGGGATTTTGTTATTTCCTGGCAAAGCAAAGATCAAGACGGGTCAGGCTATGGAATATATGCCCAACGCTACAACAGTGCTGGGGTCGCCCAAGGAGGAGAATTTAAAGTCAATACTTATACCATCGATCATCAAAGTAATCCTACAGTAGCGATGGATGCTGATGGGGACTTTGTTATTTCCTGGCAAAGCTATTATCAAGACAACTCCTACTATGGGATATATGCCCAACGTTACAACAGTGCTGGGGTCGCTCAAGGAGGAGAATTTAAAGTCAATACTTATACACTCAAGGATCAACGTAATTCCACAGTAGCGATGGATGGTGTTGGGAACTTTATTATTTCCTGGAGTAGCCTTGGACAAGATGGTGCTAGTTATGGGATATATGCCCAACGCTACAACAGTGCTGGGGTCGCTCAAGGAGGAGAATTCAAAGTCAATACTTACACCACCAGTAGTCAAGACAACCCCACAGTAGCCATAAATGCTAGTACTGGAGACTTTATTATTTCCTGGCAAAGCCTTGGACAAGACGGGTCTAACGATGGAATATATGCCCAACGCTACAACAGTGCTGGGGTCGCTCAAGGGAACGAATTCCAAGTCAATACTTATACACAAAGCTATCAAAATTCCCCCACAGTGGCGATGGCTAGCAATGGGGAGTTTGTCATTTCCTGGCAAAGCCTCGATCAAGATGGGTCTGTCAATGGAATATATGCTCAACTCTACAACAGCAACAATGCTCCTCCACAAATCACCCTGGGTTCTGCCTCAGCCCTAACTTATATAGAGAATGCCACTACAGCCATTGACTCAGGTTTAACTGTCAGTGACACAGACTCCACCAATTTAGCTAGTGCCACTGTCAGTATCAGCAGTGGTTTCATCTCTGGTGAAGATGTCCTCGCCTTCACCAACCAAAATGGAATTACTGGCAGCTACAACAGCAGCACAGGTGTCTTAACCTTAATTGGCACTTCTACTGTTGCTAACTATCAAGCTGCACTGCGTTCGATTACTTATAACAACAGCAGTGACAACCCCACCACTACACCCCGCACCATCAGTTTTCTAGTTAATGATGGAAGTTCTAATAGTACTGCTGTTACCCGCAATATCAATATCACGGCGGTGAATGATGCGCCTGTTGCTGTTGCCACCAACTCTGCTGTGAGCTACACCGAGAACGCCAATACAGCAATCGATTCAGCCATTACTCTCAGTGACACAGACTCCAGCAACTTAGCGAGTGCCACTGTCAGCATTAGCAGTGGTTTCGTCTCTGGTGAAGATATCCTCGCCTTCACCAACCAAAATGGAATTAGCGGCAGCTACAACAGCAGCACAGGSGTCTTAACCTTAACTGGCAGTTCTACTGTTGCCAATTATCAAACTGCRCTGCGTTCRATTACTTATAGCAACAGCAGCGACAACCCCACCACTACACCCCGCACCATCAGCTTTCTAGTTAATGATGGAAGTTCTAATAGTACTGCTGTTACCCGCAATATCAATATCACGGCGGTGAATGATCCGCCTGTTGCTGTTGCCACCAACTCTGCTGTGAGCTACACCGAGAACGCCACTACAGCAATCGATTCGGCCATTACCCTCAGTGACACAGACTCCAGCAACTTAGCGAGTGCCACTGTCAGCATTAGCAGTGGTTTCATCTCTGGTGAAGATATCCTCGCCTTCACCAACCAAAATGGAATTAGCGGCAGCTACAACAGCAGCACAGGGGTCTTAACCTTAACTGGCAGTTCTACTGTTGCCAATTATCAAACTGCGCTGCGTTCGATTACTTATAGCAACAGCAGCGACAACCCCACCACTACACCATCTCTGGTGAAGATATCCTCGCCTTCACCAACCAAAATGGAATTAGCGGCAGCTACAACAGCAGCACAGGGGTCTTAACCTTAACTGGCAGTTCTACTGTTGCCAATTATCAAACTGCGCTGCGTTCGATTACTTATAGCAACAGCAGCGACAACCCCACCACTACACCCCGCACCATCAGCTTTCTAGTTAATGATGGAAGTTCTAATAGTACTGCTGTTACCCGCAATATCAATATCACGGCGGTGAATGATGCGCCTATTGTTGCCAACCCGATTACTGACCAAGCAACGACAATAGACACCACCTTCAACTTTGCCCTACCTGCAAACACTTTCACGGATGTAGATACAGAAAATCTCACCTACACAGCTACCCTGGAAGATGGTAACTCACTTCCTGGCTGGTTGACCTTCAATGGCACCACTTTTAGTGGAACTCCCACAACTAATAACGTTGGTACTCTCAGCATCAAAGTTATCGCCAGTGATGGAACAACATCCATTGATGATGTTTTTGTACTGACCATCACCGACCCCAATAATCCAGCATTCAATACAATAAATGGCACTTCATCCGGGGATAAGATATCTGGTACGCAGATAAAAGATTTCATCTCTGGATTGCTGGGCAATGATAGCCTCATAGGATTAGGTGATAATGACACCCTTGATGGGAGTGATGGCAATGATACCTTAGACGGTGGTACAGGTAATGACAGTCTGATTGGTGGTAAAGGCAATGATACTTATATTGTAGACAGCCTCAGCGATGTGATTATTGAAGGCTTAAATGCAGGTACAGATGTAGTCAAGTCTTCTGTTAATTGGGTGCTGGGAGGCAATATAGAGAAGTTGATTTTGATCGGAACCGACGCAATCAATGGTACTGGTAACAACTTAAAGAATGTCCTCACTGGAAATAGTGCCGCTAACATCTTGAATGGAGCTGATGGCAACGATAGCCTGATTGGTGGTGCAGGTAATGATAGCCTGATTGGTGGTGCAGGTAATGACACCTTAGATGGTGGAGTCGGTAATGACACTTTAGATGGTGGAGCAGGGGATGACACTTACATCGTAGACAGTACCAACGATGTGATTATTGAAGGCTTAAATGCAGGCAAAGATTTAGTCAAGTCTTCTGTCACTTTTGTGTTGGCGGATAACGTGGAAAACCTCACCTTGACTGGAAGCTCAGCCATTAATGGTACTGGTAACAACCTCGGTAACATCCTAATTGGAAATACTGCTGCTAACTATTTGAATGGAGCTGATGGCAATGATAGCCTGGTTGGTGGTAAAGGTAATGACACTTTAGTTGGCGGCGCAGGTAATGACTCCTTAGATGGAGGAGTCGGTGATGATAGTCTTGATGGTGGAGCAGGGGATGATATTTACATCGTAGATAGTGCCAACGATGTGGTTATTGAAGGCTCAAATGCCGGTACGGATTTAGTCAAGTCTGCTGTGACTTTTGTGTTGGGAAATAACCTAGAAAACTTGACTTTGACTGGAAGCAAGGTGATTAATGGTACTGGCAACAGCCTGAATAATATTATTACAGGAAATAGTGGCGCTAATATTTTGAGTGGAGAAGATGGTAATGATAGCTTGATTGGTGGTGCAGGTAACGATACTTTAGTTGGCGGTGCAGGTGACGATGAATTAGATGGAGGTACAGGTGATGATAGTCTTGATGGTGGAATGGGTAATGATACTTACACCGTAAACAGCCTCAACGATACTATTACTGAAGGCTCAAATGCAGGCACAGATTTAGTTAAGTCTTCGATAACTTGGGTGTTGGGAAATAACCTAGAAAACTTGACTTTGACTGGAAGCTCAGCAATCAGTGGTACTGGCAACAACCTGAATAACATCATCACAGGAAATACTGGCGCTAACCTCTTAAGCGGAGAAGATGGTGATGATAGCCTGTTTGGTGGTTCTGGTATTGACACTTTGTTGGGTGGTGCAGGTAACGATGTACTCATCGGTGGAGTTGGTAAAGACTTGCTAACTGGTGGAACTGGGCAAGATAGTTTCTATCTGACTGACACCCGCACTGGTAGCTTTGATACCATTACTGATTTTACTGTTGGAGATGATACTATCTTTATTTCTAAGGCGGAATTTGCACTGAGCCAATCTGTGAATACTACGCTGGATTCGAGTATATTCCGACTTGGTACGGCTGCTACAGCCGCTGGCGATCGCTTCATCTACGATCAAACTACGGGTAACTTATTTTTTGATAAAGATGGCAGCGGTAGTGCAGCAAAAGTTCAAATTGCTCTGTTCTCCAATCAGGCAATGCTTACTAATGCAAATATTACTGTGATTGCCTAACGGTAGCTATGTAGTAAGCATTGGTAAATTAGCCACTCAGTTGCAGCACTTTAATATCAAAGGTTGGGTTTTGCTGTTGTAAAACCCAACCTTTTAGATTGAAATCCAATAATTTATTGTTTGGTAGTCCCTGAATGTAAGCGTATTATCAGCAATTACAGAGCATTTGATTTAATTGCTACCAGGCTGGGATGGAATCAGCTGTTGTTCGGTTGGGACTGGCGTAGTTTCCAAACTAGGGCTTGAACCAGCAGGTAATAGAGTTGGTGGTGTAGATGAAGAAACCCCAATCAAACTACTATCACTGCCATCGATACAAGTGTCCAACGCCTGGTTTGGAGGAAGTTCGATTTTACTAAGTAAGCCAACTACACACTGACCAAAGCGCACGGGTAACAAACTGCGACCACAGTAATTTAAGGCTGCTGGGTTAATTGCTTCCTTGGTTATTGAGCTAACGCCGACTACACAGGTGGCTAGATCCTCAGGACGCCTAGCTCTGCCACAGTAAGAAAGAGCATCCGCGGCTGTAATTTCAGTTTGCTTGTCAATTTTAACGATGCAAGCACCAAAATCCCTGGGACGTAGTGCATTGGCACAGCCTTGGGATGCTGCTTCTGGCGTTATACCAACCTTTAAAAGACCCTCTGCACAAACACTGTAATCATTCCTGTAGGAGACAGCGATCGCCATATCAGGTAAAATTGCTGTCAACAATCCAGTTATTGCCAAAACTGGTACTGTTATAATCCCAAAGGTCTGACCTTTACTAACCGCTTTTTTACTCTTTAACATTGCCATTCTCCAAACACCCAAAGTAATGCTAACTCAAATCTCAGAATTCAGAACTCAGAATTCAGAACTCAGAATTCAAAATTCAGAACTCATAACTACAAGATCTAGAGAGGATTGCTTATGCTGTAAATTGTGTTATCATAGACAATTGTGTTAATATTATGATTCTTTGAAAAAGAAAGCAGATTTCAAGGAAACTGAAGTACACAACCTCAGTGCAGTAACCAAGTATAAAGCTTGTTTTACTTCTGATTAGTAACTTCTGACTTCTGAATTCTGAATTCTGGATTCTGATGTCAAAATAGATGTTTGGGTAAAGTTTAAACAGGATTAGATTAAGGAAACTCATGTCCCGATACAGAGGGCCACGCCTCAGAATTATACGTCGCTTGGGCGACCTGCCTGGATTAACTCGTAAAAGCGCCAGACGTGCTTATCCACCAGGTCAGCATGGTCAGAACCGCAAGAAGCGCTCTGAGTATGCCATCCGTCTAGAAGAAAAGCAAAAGCTCCGTTTCAACTACGGTTTAACGGAAAAACAGCTGCTACGCTATGTGCGGAAAGCCAGACGTGTTACTGGTTCCACCGGACAAGTGTTGCTGCAATTGCTAGAAATGCGTTTGGATAACACAGTGTTTCGCTTGGGTCTAGCTCCAACGATTCCAGCAGCTCGCCAATTGGTGAACCACGGTCATATTACTGTGAACGGCCGTGTAGTTAATATTGCCAGCTATCAATGCCGTCCTGGTGAAGAAATTGCTGTCAGAGACAGGGCGCAATCACGCAAGTTGGTGGAAAATAACTTGCAATATCCAGGTTTGGCAAATCTACCGAGTCACCTAGAATTCGACAAAAATAAGTTGATTGGAAAAGTCAACAGTATTATTGAGCGGGAATGGGTGGCACTACAAGTTAATGAACTACTCGTAGTGGAATACTACTCACGACAAGCGTAAAAAGTTAGGAGTTAGGAGTTATGAGTTATGAGTTAGGAGTTATGAGTTTTAGATACTCACTCCTCACTCCTCACTCCTCACTCTTAACTATTTTCATCCGCCAATTTGTGACATGGTGCGGGTGTAGACACCCCTAATACCAGAGTCGCGGGCTTTAAAGTTAATTTCTGGTTTGATTGCTAGTAAGCGCCTCACCTGCTCTTTGAGTTGAGCAGTGCTAGTACCAGAACGCAAAGCAGTTTTCAGGTCGAGTTGACCAGTTTCATTCAATAAACACGGACGCAGCCACCCATCAGCACTTAGACGCATCCGATTACAACGATCGCAAAAACATTCCGACATCTGACTAATAAATCCCAATGTTCCCTCAGCTCCGGGAATTTTAAACACATCAGCAGGGCCAGAACCACTAACTTGTGATTCTATCAAACCCCAACGTTCCCGGATGCGTTGGCGTAACTCAGCTGAAGATACCCAACCGCGATCGCCAAATAAATTTAAATTACCGATGGGCATGAACTCTATAAATCTTACATGCCACTGTTTATGTATTGTTAAGGCAGCTAAATCTAAAACTTCGCCATCATTAACGCCAGGAATGACCACCACATTCAGCTTCAGTGGGTCAAATCCGACTTGATAGGCGACTTGAATTCCATCCCAAACTTGTTGCCAACGGGAACGACTGCGGTTACTAATAATTTTGTCAAAAGTGTCGGGGTCGAGGGAATCCAGACTAATATTAATGCGTCTTAGACCTGCATTGTAGAGGTCTTGCGCCATCGGCGCAAGCAAAAACCCGTTGGTGGTTATTGACAAATCTTGAGTTTGGGGAAAAGAAGCGATGGCGCTGACTAAATCTACTACGCGGGGACGTAATAGCGGTTCGCCCCCAGTCAAACGAAAGCGGCTAAAACCAAGAGGAATAAATACCTCTTGTATGAGAGTGAGTAGTTCTTCATCACTCAACAGCTGTTGCTTGAGAATATAGTCCAGTTCTACTCCCTCTGGCATACAGTATTGACAACGGAAGTTGCAGCGATCTATTAAACTAATCCGGAGGTAGTCTACCTGGTTCATTGTTTTTATTTTTATTGTCTTTGAATAATGAAAAACACCACTGAGGTGGTTTACCCCTTCTCTCCTAGTTTTGTGGTAATTGAAAATACCGTCTTATCCCTTAAGTTAGAATTCACAGATTGTGGCATAATAAGCCGGTCGCATACACTACTCGTTAGCCATCAATCGTGCAAGATACCGACTCCATCAATGACCTTGCTGCGGCTTTGCAACAGCCAGCAGATCTTACCTTTGAACTGCCCGATCCAGAAGATGAACAGATCCTAGAGTCAGATTTTCAACAGCAGCTCGAAATAGCTTGGCAGGTATGCGATCGCTTCGATCTGCAAACTGAAATCTGGCGGGGGCGAATTTTACGCGCCATCCGCGATCGAGAAAAAATTGGTGGTGATGGACGCGGTACAGGTTTTCTCAGATGGCTAAAAGAACGGGAAATCAGCAAAAGTCAAGCTTATGCCTGGATTCAACTGGCTAATAGTGCTGATACCCTACTAGAAGAAGGCAAACTAGACCCCAGCGCAGTCAATAACTTTAGCAAACGGGCATTTGTCGAAACCTCCAAAGCCGTCCCAGAAGTACAACACATGGTAAGTGAAGCAGCCCAAAAAGGCGATCGCATCACCAGGCGGGAAGTGCGACAACTCACCGACGAATGGACAGCCATGTCCTCAGAATTACTACCAGAACCAGTCAAAGCAAAAGCCGCAGATAACACCCTGCCGCCGCGCTACATTGCCCCTCTGGTAAAGGAAATGGAAAAACTACCAGAATCGCACCAAAAGTTTATCCAAAAGGAAATAGCCGCCAATCCTGATGTAGATACCTTGAAACAGGTAACTACAGAAGCGCGTAACTTAGCAAAATACCTCAAAGGTGCAGCTCAAGTCCAGGCCTTGGCGCAGGAAAATATTGATATTGAAACAGCCTTAGAAGAAGCGCAAAGAGTAGGCTGTTTGAGCATCGCTGCCGATTTAGTCAATCAAGCATCCCAAATGGAACAAACCATCGCCAAACTGTACATGACTTGGAAACGTATCAGCAATTTGGCAGATAGATTATATGTAGATACTGGCGCAAGTACACCCAACTTGCGATCGCTCCTCAGTAGCTTAGAACCTCTGGGTGGTGAAATCATGGAATTGCAACTCAGTGGTGCAACAGAACACACTGTACGTTTGCAAATTCAGGAGACGAATTAGGGCATGGGGCATGGGGGGAGATGGGGTGATGGGGTGATGGGGTGATGAACGTAGTTTCACTCCACCTTCCTATCTCCTTATCTCCCCATCTCCCTCATCTCCCCCGCCAGTCCTAGACCACTCGGCTAATGTTGATCCAGAGAATTTTTAACTTGTCTCAAATTCTAATTAGCAGCGCAAGATGCAGGGGCGATCGATGAACTATGGGGTATGGCAGGTGGTACTTCAGCAACCAGAACTACGTTACCATTAGCATCGATCGCCCATCCTTGGGCTTCAACAATTTCGTTAGGTTCTTTGACAGAATTTATTTTATGTGGTAGATAACTTTGCTGCTTTTCAGCAACCGGTCTATTCTTCATACCATCAGCACGATTCTCACTTTCTGGATTCAGTGTTATCCAATCTGCTAGCACTACATCAGCCATCAATGGTTGTGTGGGATCGAGTGTTGTTCCTCCACGCCCAATGTGACTAAATGAACTCCTGCCCGTTTTTGCACCAGAACTACAATCAGCAGCAATTTGCTGAGAAGCATCAACCAGATTTGTAGGTAGTTCCGCTAATCCCTTACTGGGGTCAACATCTGGTGAGTTGATTTGTACTGTGCCATCTAATGAAGAGTTTTGCTGAGAAAACGCGGTGATGTCATTTGTTGGCAGATTATTCGGGTCTTTTTCTTGTGGGTCGAGCCTTCTTACCTCTGCACCTGTGCGCCTTACAAATCCAAAGATGTTTTTAGTGGTGATTGTGATTTTGCCACCAGCACCAGAGACGGCGTTAGCAGTAATATCGCTATTTCCAAAAATAGGCGCGATAATGAAGCCATTTGGTGCTTTGATGGTAATATTACCGCCATCTTGATCGCCCCCTGCATTAGTGGAGATTTGGCTGTTGCCGCGCATCAGTAGTAAGTCCCGCACTTGTAGCGAAATATTTCCGCCTTGGCCTGACTCACTATTAGATGTGAGTTTTCCCCCATTGTCCAGCAGTATGGAGCGAGTGATTGCGTTAATTTCGCCCGATCTTGTTCCTTGGTTGTGTCCGTCCCCTAAAACGCTCACATTTACTTGAGCGTTATCGCGAACAATTAATTTTCCTGTACTAATTGTCACTTTTCCAGACTCGCCAAGACCAAAAGTTGTAGCAGATATGATGCTAGGGTTATCTTGTCCTGCGTTTCCAATTAGCTCTACAGACTTTAAGGCATTCACAGTTACATTGCCTCCTTTACCTGTAGCTGCTATAACTTGAGAGTTTTCCAAGGTTCCACTAGAATCTGCTGATATCTGAGCTCCATCTTGAATAAGTAATCTCCCTGTTTGGATCGTTATGTCACCAGCTTTTCCGTCACCACCTGTTGTACTGAACAATGTACTGACGATAGTCTGATTATCTGGCCTAATAAAGCTACCAATCAGCTCTACAGATTCAGAGGCGTTGACGATCAAATTTCCTGCTGCACCCTCGGCTATAGTGGAAGTACCCACTTGTGCACTATCTCGAAGAATTAATTTCCTAGTATTAATTGTTATATCTTTCCCAGCTATCCTACCCCTAGTCTGACTTGCCAAACGCACAAGATAGCCAACTAATTCTACTGTATTGCCCTGTACTTGAATACTACCCCCACCATTGCCACTGGTACTTACCACAGATGGAATCTTAGAACCATCATTAGCTTGCCTCTGAATTAGTCGAATGTTCTGGAAGTCTTGGACATCTTTATATCCCAAAACCAAAGCTTGGTCTGTTAAGTTCAGACTGACCAAACTATTGCTACCAACGCTTCCTAGCTCTATTCGTCCTGACTGTGCTGTTAAAGTTCCGCCCTCTAAATTTATGTTACCGCCTACCAGTGCCAAGGTTTTCCCAGACTGTACTTGTAGAACTGATTGATTAAGAATCGGCTTAGCAGTTGCTCCAAATTGTAAACCAATGGGAGCACTTACTGTCAGCAGAGGTAAACTTTGAGGATTTGTAGCACTAAACTGAGTACTATCAGCAAATTTTAGGCTACTTGCTGTAGTCGCAATAAATGAACCACCGATGTTTAAGGAAGCATTGGGACTAAAAATAATGCCATTGGGATTAATTAGAAATAGATTGGCTTTGTGTTTAGCTCTAATAGTACCTTCAATATTAGAAGCAGATTTCCCCGTTACTCGGCTAATAATGTTCTCAACACTTTCGGCGTTTCTAAACTCAGCAATAGTCCCATTACGTACAGAAAAATCTTTAAAGCTGTGGAATAAATAGCTTCCTATTGGAGTTCCATCTTCAATAATTGTGGTATTGCCTTGTTCTATAACTTTAGAAGGGTTAGATAAAGTATCATCTGGAGTAATTTGAGCACTAACAAAGTTTCCAGAGAAAGCTATTACACCAGCTATTGCAACTCCCAAACTTTTAAACCAGATCCAAAGATTACTCATACAGGGTATTACAGGACTCAAAAGTACTACCAGTTAATGAGGAATGGTCAGTCCCTTCGGGGAAGTCAAAAGTCAAATTTCATCTACACTTAGCAAATAGGACTTCGCGAATGAAGGTTGTATCACCCTCAAAAAAATGTAATTTGATAGAAATCTGTCATCAAAAGAATAGGATTTATAGTAATCGGTTTTGATTTTTGAAGTTGTTTGCCGCTGTAAGCAACTAGATAAAAACTATTTTTAATTTGTACAGCGTTTTTGCAAAAATCAAATACAAGTCCTATATAATTGAATATTTACAGTCAAAAGAAAAACATAAATTTGCGTAGGTTGCGTAGAACAACAGCAAAACGCAACCTATGATTCTTAATTAAATATTATGGCTTGCATTTGACACAAATTTCACCCTCAAGGCAGCATGTCGCTAATACGATATGTTTGCCAGGAGCTAGAAATGAACACTTCGCATCATTCAAATCAGCTTCAGCTAGATTAACGCTGCATTGAATTTTTAGAGCATTCTTTTTTGAAAGACCATACTTTTCTAATACCTTACTTAGTCTTGAACTTTGCACTATCTGGCTAATTTCTTGCCGAATCTCATTTTGGAACTGCTCTAACGTTAGAGAATCTAGAGATACTTGCTGTGAAGTTTGAGATTCCATAAATTTTACTTCCCTTGCAGATTATATAACTGTGTGAACCGATCTTGTGATGTAGGAATTTAACGTGACTTGGGCAATCAAGCAATCAATGATACATAGTTGGAAGCAAAACGAAAGCATTCACTTTCTAAAGCTCTTGCGAACCTTCATAATTATGACTTCAGCTTGACTAGTAATAATTACGCATTGTTTAACATAACTTCATATATTTTTCTTGGATTTCCTTAAAGCATTCATGAATCTGGTTGCCAACTGTTCTTGATGCAACAAGAATAATTGATACCTCCTCTAATCTCTCGCTGAGTAA
This sequence comes from Nostoc linckia z4, assembly GCF_002608075.1. Classification (GTDB taxonomy): domain Bacteria; phylum Cyanobacteriota; class Cyanobacteriia; order Cyanobacteriales; family Nostocaceae; genus Nostoc; species Nostoc linckia. Next base: position 130,894 of record NZ_LAHA01000012.1, on the reverse strand, counting down.
AAGAGTAGACAAAATAATGTGTACGCCTATGTTTGTTGTGTGGATGTTGGAGATGAGAGAACAACCATCCCATCCACACATGAGTTTTAGTACAAAAGGCGAACGCTCCTCTCAAAGTCATAGCGAATCAGCGATTTATGGCTTTGGTGGGCAAGGACAATCTGTCAACTCACCATTACACAAGCAAGCCCATGCTTGAACATGCTTAGCAGGAAGTAATAGTGAATGATTTATATCTCTAACTTGAATTTTAGTTAAGTCAATATCGCACTTAACTTGTAAGACATCATCTCCTGATATCCCATAGTTTTCGAGTAGCTTCTTCAAGTTATAGCTCCTCAGTCTTTCACTAATTTCTTTCTCCTGTGTTATTACACCAGGCTTATTGGTTAAAGTAGCATCCTGGTTAATTTGAGCAATAGCAGAATTTCCAGAGAGAACTATTGCCCCAGTTATTGCAATTGCTAAACCTTTAACCCGATAGCAAAGATTGGTCATAACTTGATATCGCACTTTTCTAATGAAGTAACTATTGCCCTACAGCAGTGAAGCTTTAGCAATTTTCAGTAGGTTACATTGAAATACGTAATCAGTGTTTTATCTTTTATTAGAGTTTATAAACCTTCATTTCTACAGACAATTAATAAACTGTAGCCAAGAAAGTCGATTTTTAATTTGCAGCACAAGACGCAACAGTAAACGACGAACTATGGGGCATCCCAGCAGATACTTCAGCAACTAAAACCACGTCACCATTAGTATTTAATATCCATCCTTGGGCTTCGACAATTTCACTAGGTTCGTTGAGGGAATTTGTTTTCTCTAATTTCTCTATGTTTCGCCGCGCCTGAAGATATTTCTTCTTGATTCCCTCGCCACGATTTTCAATTTCTGGATTTAGTGTTATCCAATCTGTCAGCACTGCATCAGTTGTCAATGGCTGTGTAGGATCGGCTGATGTTCCTCCGCGTCCAATATTAGTAAACGAACTGGTGGCGATTTTCGTACCAGAACCACAACCAGAAATAATTCGCTGGGAAGCATCTACTAAATTGACTGGTAATTCCACTAACCCCTTACTGGGGTCTGCATCTGGTGAGTTGATTTTTACTGTGCCACTTAAGGAAGGATTTTGCTGAGAAAATGCCGTGATGTCACTTGTTGGTAGGTTATTGGGGTTTATTTCTTGTGAATCTAACTTTTCTACGTCTGCACGGGTGCGGGGGACAAATCCAAAAATGTTTTTAGTCGTAATTGTGATTTTGCCACCAGGGCCGGAGAAAGCATTGGCGGTGATATCGCTATTTCCAAAAAAAGGAGCGACAACAAAGCCATTAGATGCATCAATAAAGATGTTACCGCCAGTTTTATCGCCTCCGGCGTTAGTGGATATTTGACTACTACCCTCCATCAATAATAAGTCCCGCACCCGTAACCTAATATTTCCACCTTTGCCTGATTCACTATTGGATGTGAATTTTCCTTGATTGTCTAGCAAAATAGAGTTAGCAGTTATATCTAAATCGCCTGCTTTCCCTAAATTTCTGGGATTTCCTTTCACATAAATTACATTTTTGCGAGCTTGGCTATTAACAGTTATTGCAGCTCCATCTTTGGCAATCAATTGCCCTGTTGTTACCGTTAAGTTTCCTCCATCTCCAGGCCCTTGAGTCCTGGAAAACAAGCCACTGACCCTAGAACCATTTGGTGAAGTTCCAATTAGTTCAATAGACTCAGAGGCGTTCACGGTCAACTTTCCTCCCTTTCCTGTAACTGGTATAAATTGGTTCACATTAAACAGATAGATGCCTTCGGAACTAGTTGATATTCTTGCTCCTCCCTGAATACGCAATTTTCCAGTATTAATTGTGATGTTGCCAGCATTTTGACTGCCATAAGTTTCACTAAATAATCCGCTGGAGACTATATCACTACCATCTTGCAACAGAGCAACAGGGAAACCGCCGATTAGTTCTACTGAATCTGAGGCATTGAGGGTCAATTCCCCCGGTAATCCTGAGCCAACATTGTACATTGATACTTGCGCTCCACCCTTGGCAATGAACTTTTTAGTAGTGATATTTATACTTCCAGAGTTGCCAGTGTTAAAAGTTCCAGTAGCCAAAAACGCATTGCGTTCAAGTTCAACAGATTCCGCAGCGTTGAGTTGCAAATTTCCTCCTGGTTGTGTCCCCAAAGTAAAACCTAAAATATGGGAACCGCTATTTATCAGCACATGTTTACCTTGCAGGTGGATATTACCGCCACTTTCACCACTTGTATCTACGGTAGAAAAAATTTTATTTAATCTGATGATTTCAATATTCTGAAAATTTTCAACACTTTCATATCCGAATGTCCAAACTTGATTTGTGAAATTTAGACTGACCAAACTATCAGGAGCAACACTTCCCAATTCAATTTTTCCGCCTTTGGCCGTTAAATTTCCACCTTCTAATCTGACTTCACCGCCTATCAGTGCTAGGGTATTACCTGATTGCACCTGTAAACCAACACTTTGTCCAAGGAGATTAGTTGCACCTTCTGGACTAGCTTGGGATTGATTGCGGATGGGAGCCGCTGTTGCACCAAATTGTAAGCCGACGGGAACGCTAACTGTCAACAAAGGTGCAGATTGAGGAACTGTAGCACTAAATTTTGTACCATCAGCAAAATTTAAACTACTTGCCGTACTAGCTATTAATGAACCGCCAATATTTAAAGAAGCATTTTTCCCAAAAATAATGCCATTGGGATTAATCAAAAATAGGTTGGCAGCACCATTAGTTTTGATGGTGCCATCTATATTAGAAATGGAATTGCCTGTAACTCGGCTGATAATGTTTTGAGTATCTATTGGATTGTTAAAATGAACTGTCGTTCCTTCAAAGACAGAAAACCTGTCAAAACTGTGGAACAAGTTTTTCCCACGAATTGCTCCTCCATCAATCTGGTCTGTGGGGCGACCATCGATTAACTTTGGTGTAACAATCGAACTTTCGCTTCCAAGGGTGTCATCCTTTTGAATTTGGGCTGAAGCAAAACCCTGATAGGAAGTGAGTACTCCAGCAATTGCCAGAGTACTCACCATACCTAATTCCCAGTACCAGAAGCTTCGATTTTGAGACATTATTCACTTGCGGTCAAAAAATCAGAGTCACTGACTAGGATAAACTTTTTACAGCGCAAAAACTAAATTCTTATAAAGAGAATTCACAACTCAGAATCCAGTGTTACAAAATGCTCAACTGAATTCTGAGTCATGAATTCTTCAGGTTAAATCATTTAGCAGTTGCAACCCAAAGGACTACCAGTGGAAGGACAAGGAATACACCATGCTTTTTTGACTAACACAATTTCTTCTTTTGGAGTTTTTGGTGTTGCTGCCAATAATGCATTGGATTGCTGTTCATCAACTGCATCATCAGATTTTAATTGATTGGGGTCAAGATTGAACTGCCAATAAACTCTCAAAACTCTATCTTCTAATATGCCGTACTTTTCAAGTAGTGAATTGAAGTCAGCGTCTTTTAGAGTTGCATCAAATTTTTCCTGAATCTCGTTTTGTAATTGTTCTAATGTTTGAGGATCTAAAATTGGTTGAGAACTCATGAGTGCTTGGATTCCTTAATTGAAGGTGTATAATCCTTGCTTCACTTTGCCCTGTAAGAATTACGCACTCCGTAATAAAAGTTGACATTCACAGACGGTAAAACTTATACCGATGCAAAAAATATTTGCGACAGATACCGCATCAGCCTGACGCCACCCTCCCCAAAGCATCGGAGAGGGTTGGGAGGGGTCTTGTGTATGTGTCGCATTGTTTTTTCAAATTGATATTACACAGGACTTACGCACAAGTAACGGAAAATCTAACCGCAGAGGACGCAGCGAAAAGTCGGAGCGCCGGCTTCCGGCGTACACCGAAGGGGTTGCCGCAGGCATCTGAACTTTTCAAGACAGAGGACACGGAGGAATAAGAGCAAGAGAGAGTTTTTGCGTAAGTCCTATTACACATCAAAAGACTTTTCATCCAGTCACCATTCCCTTGCTATATATATATGCAGCTTCACAAAGAAATGTTATTAACTCAAGTCTATTGCGATATATTACTGGCTTTAGCGCTGACAATTCCTGACCATTGCACCTTTTTCTCTTGTTCCCGGCGGTAAGAAAAGAAATGTTCTGGAGTTTGGAAAGTACAATAAGGAGCGATCGCTATTTGTTCTGCACTAATTCCTAAACTTTCCAGTTGTAAAACATTTACTCGCCGTACATCAAGTTTTACCTTTCCTGGATTGGGGTCTGCTAATAAGGGTGAATTCGGCAGATTTTGTAGTGCTTGGACAATTTTTTGTTGGTCATGATGTGGTAGAATGCTAGCTCCAATTTCAGCAGCTACCTCAACAGAAACTTGGTAAACTTCACCTGCAATGGCCGGGCCCATTGCAATCCGTAAATCGTCAAGTTTGCTGCCCTGGGATTGTAATCGAGCGATCGCTTGGGGGACAATCTTCTTGGCAGTACCGCGCCAACCAGCGTGTATTGCTGCCACTTGTCCTGTTTTCACATCGCCAATCAGCAAGGGCGTACAATCTGCGCTAGCAACCCAAACAGCTTGTAGAGGCTGTTCGCTAATTAAAGCATCTGCCGAGGCTAAACCATCTTCAAGAGTGCTAGTAGCGATTTCTTGGGGGGTGAGAACAGTATTGCCATGTACCTGCTTTAAGCGATAAACTGATGCCTTTGGTTGTAGTGTGAGTGTGAGTTCTTGTGGCGATCGCGGCCAAAACTGCTGCGTAAAAAAACCGTGATGCCAATGTTCCAAAATACTGCAAGTTAAATAGGGCAGTCCTTCCCAATTTTGCCAGTGCCAAGTATGCATCTTCAACCAAACCTAAACACAAAATCACTCATCAGCCAATCAATGCTAACTTGAACAAGGCCATTTAGGTTACTGCTGTGGGATTTAATCTGCAAAATTTAGAAGCAGCCTTGAAAGCAGGGCGAAAGTATCCATATTTACCATTCTCTGTGCACTTTTTGGAAACTGTCTCCTCAACAAATCAAACCCTCTGGGATATGCTAAACCTTGGGGCAAATTCGGGAACAGTAGTAATTGCAACATCACAGACTGCGGGACGCGGACAATGGGGACGCCAATGGATTTCTCCAGTTGGAGGATTGTATCTTTCAGTGGCGATTTCTTTTGACCACAAAATAGAAGCTAGTGATAGCTACCAGCTAACTTTCGCTAGTGCTTGGGGAATTGCGTCTCAATTGCGCCAGCACAACGTGAATGTTGGGATAAAATGGCCCAATGATTTAGTTTTAAACGGTCGCAAGCTAGGCGGCATTTTGACAGAAACTAAAGTCAAAAAAGCACAAATTACACAAGCAGTAATTGGTGTCGGCATTAACTGGATAAACTCAGTACCAGAAACAGGAATAAATCTGGAATCGTGGCAAGCTTCCCAAAATTTCAGGCCTATTTCTTGTTTGGAAATGCTCGCCTCTACGGTTTTACTAGGAATAGAATCCGGTGTGCAGTGCCTCTTTCAAGAAGGAATAAACATACTCTTATCTCGCTATTTAGACTTGCTTACAAACATGGGCGATAAGGTGTACGTCAATAATCTTTCAGGTACTGTAGTCGGTGTGACTCCTCAAGGAAATTTACGAATTGATTTAGAAAATTATGGGACAAAAGAACTAATTACACCGGAAATTTATATTCAACCCGGTACAATCAGTTTGGGATACCATAAATCTTCCGTTTAAATTTCCGGTTTGTTCAAAATTCCGCTCTTTGGGCAAAACAAACCACTAGCATCATCTCTTTAGGCTAATTACACACAACACCAGAGAACAAATGACGCAGCGCAAAAATTCTGCCCATCATCGTTTGCATTACCTATGGCAGCGAGATGTGACAAAAAAACGTTTTGCCTCGACGCTACCAGCACAGGGTCTCTGTTGGCTAAGCAGCGTCAGTATTCTAAGCGGCGGCTTCGTGTCTGCCCAAACGGAAACACAAATAGACAATATTGTTCCCACTGTTGAAAGTTCCCAACCAACAGTAGTGTTTACAAACCCAGTTAAAAAACAGAGTGTTGCGCCCGAAGCAGCTCAAACACAGCCAGACTTTGCTCAACGGCGCGCTAGACTCAGGCAAAGACTACGTAACAAGCCAGAAGTCGCTCAATCAAAACAGCCCATTAGACAGTCTCAGCCCAAAATAGAAGCCGCTGAACCTGTTGTTATTATCAGACAGTCCAAGCCCAAACCAGAAACATCTCAAATCGTTCCTGCAAGGGTACGACAAGAAAAACCAAATATTGCTCCTCGTCCCCTGCCTGAAAAACTGCCAGAAGTTGCTCAACCGACAAACAACTCCAACAGCGCTGTCAGGACAGCTATAGAAAAGGCTAGGGATTATAATAACGCCTATATTGACCCCAATAGTTATGATACCGGCACAACGGGCACTTATCAAGCGCCAAGTTCCGTAATCCTCACAGAACGTTCTAGTGGTTGTCGAGCCACTTTGTCTTCAGGACAAAATGTATCTGGTGGGGTTTGTGTTCAAGCGCCACAAACTGGGCGTGTAGCTAACTCTAATGGCAAATCAGCACCTAATTGGCTAAGAAGAAGTCAAAACGCTCAATTACCAGTAGTTGCACCAGTGCGACAAGTAGCAGCTGCTAGTAACAACGGCAGATGGGGTGCTGCTGGAAGTGTTTCTGCTAGTAATAATCAAACTGGATTCCGCCCGAATCGATTTATTCCTAGTCCCAACGAATTCAGCCCTACTAGGGTGAGTACAACTCCCATTGCGCCCAGTGGTGGTACTTTACCACCACCAATGGCAGATGGCAACCTTGCACCCCGCCCCAGCACCGTCAGTTACGACTTCTCACTGGCATCAGTATTGCCCCAAATTCCCTACAGTCCCAGAATTGCCTATGGCGGTACAGGAATGATGTATCCACTGTCAATTCCCGCTTCCATTACTTCTGTATTTGGTTGGCGAATTCATCCAATTACAGGTAACCAACGCTTCCATGCTGGTACAGACTTGGGTGCGCCTACGGGAACCCCAATTTTGGCTGCTGCTGGCGGCCAAGTGGAAACAGCTAACTGGCTGGGTGGTTATGGTTTAGCTGTTATCATCAATCACAAATCCGCTCAACAAACTCTCTACGGTCACATGTCAGAAATCTTTGTTCAACCCGGTCAATGGGTAGAACCAGGAACTGTCATTGGGCGAGTAGGTAGCACAGGTAACTCCACAGGCCCTCACCTACACTTTGAAGTCCGCCACCTCACACCAAATGGGTGGGTTGCAACTGACCCAGGCGTGCAATTACAAAGCGGCCTAGCCCAGTTACTTCAATCCCTGCGAACTGCCCAGGTGAGTCAGCAACCAGGGAGTTAACTGGGGAAAAGGTTAAAGGGAAAAGGGAAAAGGAATAAATTTAATCTTTCCCTTTTCCCCTTTCCCTTTCCCCATACCTAATTACAAGTACCCGTGTTCTGCTAAGAATGCGGGTGTAATGTCGTTTATACTATTGTTATCAGGGTCTGTGGTGTGTGGTTTGCCAGAATAAACAAACTTTTCCACGTATTTGCCGAGAATATCTCCTTCTAGATTGACTAAACTACCAGGAGTCAAATAACGAAGATTTGTTTCGGCATAGGTGAGAGGAATCACCGCCACCTTGAATTGGGAAAATTCTGGTTCATATGCAGCTACTGTTAGACTGATGCCATTGACGGCTATGCTACCTTTGGGGACAATGTAGCGTGCGATCGCCTCTGATGCACTAAAGGTCATTTCCCAAGAAGTCGCCGTTTGTTCCGCCACTAACAATCGCCCGATGCCATCTACATGACCCATAACAAAATGACCGCCGACTTTACTGCCAACTCTGAGCGACGCTTCTAAATTGACATATCTCTGTTGCGTTTGCTCCCCTCCCAAAGTCGTGCGCCGTAGGGTTTCTGGTGAAGCGGTGGCGATAAACCCATCTTTTAAAACTTTTTCCACCGTCAAACAAACGCCATCCACCGCAACACTGTCACCATAAGCCAAATCTTGCATAATTACTTCACTCGATGGGCCAACACAAGTAATTTGCCAAGAATCGCCCCCTAAGGGTTTCATCATTCCTAAAGCTTGGATTAATCCTGTAAACACCGCTTTTTTGCCAAACTAACTCTATTTATTGCCTAATTTTGGCAGAAATTAATTAGTAATTGTCACAGAAATTGAGAATGTCTGAGTATATTTTCTGACTTTTTTTCTATGGAGAATATTAACACATTATCATCCTTCACAAGGCATACTTGGGTAAGAAGCTTATTGTTTAAGCAGACCCATTTGAATTACTCTGGTGTACACCACAAGTTCGGAGTTTAATAGAAGCAATTATAGAGAACGAATGCTTATGTTTATTACTGTCGCCAAACCACCCGAAAAAGGGTACTATTTGTTACACAGCATCCAAGGCTCTCAGAAAATTGTAGAGGCTTAGCCAATGATTGAAATGAAAGTCGCTGGCATAGCATTAGATGCCATAACCCGCAGCCCGATCGTCCTTTTGAAAGATTCTTCAGATCGGCGGGCTTTGCCTATTTACATCGGTCAGGAACAAGCTAGGGCAATTATGGGCGCACTGGAAAATCAGAAGCCTCCCAGACCCTTGACTCACGATTTGATGGTGAATCTTTTAGAGACCTGGAATATGACTCTAGAAAAGGTGATTATTCATTCCTTGCAAAAGGATACATTTTATGCTGCCTTAATTGTCCAGCAAGGTGAAGTCAAAAAAGAAATTGACGCCCGTCCCAGCGATGCGATCGCCATTGCCCTCCGCACAAATACTCCGATTTGGGTAATGGAAGAAGTCATAGCCGATGCTTCTATCCCAGTTGACCGCGATGCAGATGAAGCCGAACAGCAAGCCTTCCGTGAATTTGTTTCTAATCTCCGTCCTGAGGATTTGATCAAGCGCTTTGGTAATGGCGACAGCTAGGCAATTTTAGATTTTGAAGGGAAAGGAAAAGTTTAAGCGCCGATTCCCGGCGAACAAAGCTTTTCACAAAGGATTTTAGATTGAAGGAAAAATCTAAAATCTAAAATCTAAAATCTAAAATTCGACTTTAACGATGCAATACCGACGCTTTGGGAAAACAAATTTGCGCCTCTCGGTTTTTTCTTTGGGAACAATGCGCTACCTGGCTGATTTTGAAAATGCCCAGCAAACCATCGAACAAGCCCTAGCCTTGGGAATTAACCATATAGAAACTGCCAAAGGTTACGGCAAAAGCCAGGAATATCTTGGTAAGGCACTAAAAGCTGGTTTATCAGTACCCCGAACCCAGTTGCACATCACTACCAAAATCCCACCTACACCAGATGCTGACACCATGCGTCGGTGCATCGACGAATCCCTAGAAAAATTACAAATAGATTATCTAGATTGCTTAGGCATTCATGGCTTGAACACCTGGGAACATTTGGAGTGGGTGCAAGCCAAAAATGGCTGTATGCAAGCCGTTGCAGAAGCTATTGCCGATGGGCGAGTGCGCCATCTTGGTTTTTCCACCCACGGGTCATTAGAGTTAATTCAAGCAGCAATAAATACAGATTTATTTCAATTTGTCAATCTGCATTATTACTATTTTTTCCAACGCCACGCCCCAGCGATTCAACTAGCAGCTGAAAAAGATATGGGGATTTTCATTATTTCCCCTGCTGATAAGGGAGGACGCCTTTACACGCCATCGCAAACCCTGAAAGATTTGTGTTTGCCGTATTCTCCCTTAGAATTAAATTATCGATTTTTACTTGCAAATAACCGTATTACTACTTTGAGTGTAGGGCCAGCCAACCCACAAGAATTAATTGAACCCCTGGAAGTTGCTGACCGAGATTATCAACTCATACCAGAAGAAATTTCTGCATTTCAACGATTAGAAAATCAGCAAAAAATTACTTTAGGAATTGATAAATGTAGCCAGTGTTATGCTTGTTTACCTTGTCCAGAGAATATTAATATTCCAGAGGTATTGCGGTTACGAAATCTGGCAGTAGCATACGACATGAAAGACTATGGTCAATATCGTTATGGAATGTTTGAAAATGCCGGTCATTGGTTTCCTGGAATGAAAGCCAATCGTTGCACAGAATGTGGTGATTGTTTACCAAGATGTCCAGAAAAATTAGATATTCCAACTTTATTGGCAGATACCCATGAAAGGTTAAATGGCAAAGCAGGTAGGAGATTGTGGGGATAAGTAATAATTCAAAATTACAATAAGCGAAGAGACGTGATAAATCGCCGTTTCTACAAGAATTAATCTTTTGTATAGATCGGGATTTATCCGAACCGAATTGGCTACTATCTTTATCAAACAACGATAAACTGTTTAATTAGGATTGCTAGACTTTTAAGTAAGTCAACTTAATTAAATATAAGATAGAAAAGATGCTTTTGTAGAATTTTCTGTGTATGCCAGCTGCAATGCGAATGATGTTGAACGCTGAAGAAGACCGTACTCTACTTGAACTCAGTTGTGCGGATGGTGTGCCCTATCGAACCAAACAACGTGCGATCGCAATTCGACTCAATGCTCACGGTTGGAATGTTCCTCAGATTGCCAAGTATTTTGGCTGGCATGACCATACAGTGCGAGCAACATTACGGCGTTGGCGCTCGCTTGGTTTGGGCGGATTATGGGAAGCGACAGGAAGAGGCAGACCCTCCCGCATGAGCAAGTCTGATTGGCAAGCCATCGAGCAATGGGTAGCAGAACCTCAACGATATAGTGCCCGTCAACTCAGTCAAAAACTGAAAGATGAACGACAAGTAGAAATAGGGGCAGAGCAAGTACGGCGATGCCTCAAAAAGGGGGCTACTTTTGGAAGCGTATCCGCTATCGCCCTGCCCTGACTCGCTGTGGAGCTTGGGTAGCAGCTAAACGCTTCATATTGGGAAATGCTTAAGCAATGGGCACAGCAAGGACTGATTCGGTTGAAGTATTTAGATGAGTCTGGTTGTACCTGTGTGCGTTCAGCAGAATACAGTTATGCTCAACGGGGGGTACAAAAATCCATTCGTCAACGTCAAGGACGGGGCAGGCGGATTAATATCTTGGGGGTTTGGGAACCTGGAGTGCAATTTGACTATGCTTTAATGGTGGGAACGCTTAAAGCTGCGACTTACGTGCAACTGATGGATTGGCAGGCTAATACTGCCCAAAAGCATTTTGATGCTACAGGAATGATAACGGTGATTGTACAGGATAACGCTTCGGTACATCGCAGTCAGTTGACTCAGCAACAGGTTCAACGGTGGCAAGCGCAAGGGTTATTTTTGTTTTTCCTACCTTCCTACAGTCCACAGATGAATCGCATTGAGGATGAGTGGTTGCATCTCAAACGTGATGAACTCTCCGCTCGCGTTTTTGAGGATGAATATGACCTTGCGATCGCCATTATTGAAGGTATAGAAAATAGATCCCTGCAAGGTCAGTATCAAGTTGAGCGTTTTATGTTTAATTAGGTTGACCTACTTAGAAGCTCAATAATGACTTATGCTATCCTTAGCTCACAATAGTTTATTGTATTAAATTATATAAAATAACTATGATGCTACTTAAGCTCTAGATTAATAAAAAGTGATGTCTGACAACAACCTGAAGAAGCATCTAGGCTCTTATCACAGTAAGCTTTAAGATTTATATAACTCTATTCACCAAACTCTCTAACTATTGTTGCCATTGGCAGAAATAGTGAGAGTTCATTGTCTTGAAAAGGAATAAACTCATACTTGAGATAAAATTCCTTTGCTTGAAAATCGATCGCATCAACTCTCACAGCATATATTCCAATTTCTTGAGAAGCACGAACAGCACGATAGAGAGCATCAGCTAACAACTCGCCTCCTAAACCTTGTCCTTTAACCGAATTATCTACTGCTAATTTTCCAATTAGCATTGCTGGAATTGGATAGGCAGGCATTCCACGATTATAAGATTTTGGTAATGATTCATACTCAATAACGCTGGCACTCACAGTATAATAGCCATCAATTTTTAAGCTTCCTGATGCCGGAATTGCTACAAATGTTTTAGCTATTCCCCTATTATCATTTTGCCGTGCATATTTCTTGAGATAATCATTCAAAATTGCATAACCACAATCAAAAGAATCTCTTTGGTATTTTTTCTCAATTGGTACAAAATTCCATTTTGCTCTGCTATCATTTGCGATATTTCTGTCTATATTTATGAATAGCAGATTTGAGTTTTCCCTTCAGTTCTGGCGGGTTTTCCATTACTGACATAAACAAATCTCTATCGAGATTAGACAGCACCAGCCTTTCATTGGCATCTATATCTTGCTTGGCGATCGCTAAAACATGAAAAAGTGTATAAGCACTCAAAGAAATTCCTTTGAGACTTGCAGCACGTTCTAATAGTTCTTTTTGTTCTTGGGTGATTCGTAAATCGATACGGCAATCTTTTGCAGATGATGTTTCTGACATGGCTAATTCCCACTGTTAGCTGAGTCTCTATTTACAGAATAACTAATATTAGTGGACAATGTACACACAAAATTTGAAAACAGGATCGTTTTTCATCAGCTCTAGGTGAATTAAAACACTACTGTGGAAATAGCGATCGCCCCCATCATCCCCATCAACTTAGGTAAGATCGCTATGGTGCTACTTAACCCCAAGTAAACATGAAAAGCGATTGCTCCTCTTCCTCCTCTTCTCTTCAACGTCCCGAACTACTTGCGCCAGCAGGTAATTGGGAATGTGCTAAAGCTGCTGTAGAAAATGGGGCGGATGCAATTTACTTCGGTTTAGATCGCTTCAACGCCAGAATGCGGGCGCAGAATTTCACAGAAGCAGACTTACCCGGCTTGATGAAGTTTCTGCATCTTCGGGGTGTAAAGGGTTATGTCACTGTAAATACACTAATTTTTCCCAAAGAACTCCTAGAAGCCCAGCAATATCTCCGCACAATTATTGCAGCGGGTGTAGACGCGGTAATCGTTCAAGACATTGGTATATGTCGTCTCATTCGTCACCTTTCCCCTGATTTTCCCATCCATGCTTCCACGCAAATGAGCATTACTACTGCTGCTGGGGTGGAATTTGCCAAATCCCTTGGCTGTCAATTAGTGGTGCTGGCGCGTGAGTGTTCTCTTAAGGAAATCAATAAAATCCAACAGCAGACATCGCTACCTTTGGAAGTTTTTGTTCACGGTGCTTTATGCGTGGCATATTCCGGTCAGTGTTTGACGAGTGAAGCTTTAGGCGGACGTTCAGCTAACCGAGGCGAGTGTGCCCAAGCTTGCCGGATGCCTTATGATTTAATCGCTGATGGTCAAATTGTAGATTTAGGCGAACGTAAATATTTACTCAGTCCTCAAGACCTTGCAGGCTTAGATGTTTTAGCGGATTTAGTGAAATCAGGGGTAAGTTCTCTCAAAATCGAAGGTCGTCTCAAAGCCCCAGAATATGTTGCTAATGTTACCCGTGTTTATCGGCAAGCTTTGGATAGAGTGATGGAAGAATTAGACACGGGGACACGGAGACGCGGGGACGCGGGGAAAGTAGTACAACAAATTTCTGTTTCTGAAGAACACTACAACTTAGAGATGGCATTTTCTCGCGGACTTTACACGGGTTGGTTTGGTGGGATTAATAATCAGGAATTAGTTCATGCACGTTTTGGTAAAAAACGCGGAGTTTATTTAGGTGAAGTTACTCGCATCCACAACGGACAGATAGCGGTCAAACTCGAAGCGCCTGTGAAACCAGGGGATGGAATTGTGTTTGACTGCGGTCACCCAGAGACTAAGGAAGAAGGCGGACGAGTTTATGGGGTGATGTCCAAAGGTAGGGAAACTTTGCTGACCTTTGGTAGAAGTGATTTAAACTTACGTCGGGTGCATGTGGGCGATAAAGTCTGGAAAACCAGCGACCCGGAACTTGATAAACAACTACGTCAAAGTTTTGCAGGGGAGAACCCGCAATTTCAGCGTCCAATTGACTTGGAAATTTATGGAGAAGTTGGTGAGAAATTAGTGGCCATCGCCCGCGATCGCCTTGGTAATATTGTCCAAGTAGAGTCTGAAATTCCTCTAGTAGCAGCCCACACCAAACCTCTAGACACAGAACGTTTACAAGAACAATTCGGTCGTCTTGGTAACACCCCCTTCTGTTTGGGAACCTTAACCAACCACCTCAGCACCGCCATCATGCTACCCGTAAGTGAATTAAACCGGATACGGCGTGACATCGTGACACAGTTAGAAGAATTACGAAGTCAACCCAAACGCTGGCAATTATATCCTGATGTCTCCTTCCAAGACTTACTTCCTAAAAAAGAGGACGCGGGGACAAGGGGACGCGGGGACACGGAGAAACAGGACGCGGAGACAAGAGGACGCGGGGACACGGAGAAACAGGACGCGGGGACAAGGGGACGCGGGGACACGGAGAAACAAGACGCGGGGGCGCGAGAATATACGGAAACGGTGAAATTTTCCCTGTTTATGCCTTCTTTATCTCCTTCACTCATCGTTTTGGTACGAAACCTCAAGCAACTCCAAGCCGCACTGCAAACTGGTATCAAAACACTATACTGCGAATTTGAAGACCCCCGCGCCTACCGAGAAGCCGTACACTTAGTACGCCAACAACAGCAAAAACACAAAACAGACAATTCTTCACTTTTAACTCATAACTCAGCACTCTCAACTCCTAACTCCCCACTCCCCACCATCTGGGTTGCACCACCCAGAATTACCAAACCTGGAGAAAATTGGATTTTGCAGCAGGTAAGCGCCTGCAAAGCAGATGGTTATCTAGTGCGAAACTATGACCAACTGCAATTTTTTGCCCAAGACCGTTGTGTTGGAGATTTTTCACTCAACGTTGCTAACCCTTTAACAGCAGATTACTTTCGGCAGAATTTTGGTTTGGAAAGATTAACCGCATCCTACGATTTGAATATTAATCAACTGGAAGACCTGCTTACAAGTTGTCCGCCAGAGTGGTTTGAAGTGACAATTCATCAACATATGCCAATGTTCCACATGGAACACTGTGTCTTTTGTGCTTTTCTTTCCGAGGGAACAGACTACACTAACTGTGGACGACCTTGCGAAAAGCATGAAGTGAAATTAAAAGACCGCGTTGGTAGCGAACACATCCTGAAAGCAGATGTCGGTTGCCGTAACACCGTATTTAACGGCACTGCTCAAACAGGAGCCGAGTACGTACATCGTCTCATGGAATTGGGATTACGTCACTTTCGCATCGAATTTGTCAATGAAACCCCAGCACAAGTGAGTAAAACAATACATTACTACAGCCAATTATTGCAAGGTGAAATTAGAGGTTCCCAACTTTGGCGAGAGTTAAAGTTGCAAAACCAACTAGGCGTAACTCGCGGCCCTATGGGAGTATCTGCATTGCGGTCATAATTGATTTTCTGAACGTCCAGCTTGAAAAATCTGTTCGGCGGTCAAATTGAGTTCTGGGAATGTAGGGGATATGATGCGGTCATTTCCCCGAAACAGGTTAACTTGATACTCACTATCCACTAAATAGTAAACGGAAATAGTCGGTTGTTTGGGATTACCTATGTACCGCCTACCGCCTAAAGCTAAATAATCAACAATCCAATATTCAGGAACGCCAAAAGTTTCGTAGTCAACCAGCTTGGATGCATAATCATCTCTCCAATTACTGCTGACGACTTCAATAACTAAGGGAACCGACGCAGCTTGAGTAACCGTTGAAGACTTTTTCTACATCGGTTCTGATTAAAGATTCTTTTGATATATTACTATAACATCAGGCGAATAACCTGATTCTTTCTCAGGAATTTTGACCAGTGCTTGCTTAAGTATGAGGTATGGAAGTTTTAATCGTTTGAACTCTAAAGTTACTTCGCCAGCTAAAAAACCATTAATCTCTTCGCGATCGCCTACTGGCTGCATTTCAACAACTACCCCATCGTGTAGTTCATAACATCCGCCGTCCGGTTTCCAATTGAGGAATTCTTCAAAAGTTACTGTTTTTGGTAAGGCTTGAAACATCAGACTTACTCCTGACTCTGGCTTAGAGTTTAGCAATATCACATCAGTCGATCAAAAGCCCGGAATCTAACCAGCAATAGAAAAAGATTTTATTATATTCAATGAAAAACCAGCATAGTTTTATGAGTAATAATTCCACAGTTAATAATTGGAATACTTCGCTTTACGAAGATAAACACGCCTTTGTTTGGCAGTATGGCGAAGACTTGTTGCAGTTACTCAATCCCCAGGCAGGAGAATCAATTTTAGATCTCGGCTGTGGCACTGGACAACTCACCGAAAAAATTGCCCAAGTTGGTGCCCAAGTCTGGGGAATTGATAGCGCACCTGCAATGATTGAAAAGGCAAGAGAAAACTATCCTCATATCCGCTTTGATGTTGCTGATGCGACAAATTTTCAAGTTCAACAGCCTTTTGATGCTGTGTTTTCCAATGCTGTGTTGCATTGGGTGAAACCAGCAGACAGCGCGATCGCCTGTATACATCAAGCCCTAAAACCCGGAGGCCGTTTTGTTGCAGAATTTGGTGGTAAGGGAAATGTGCAAGCGATCGCCACAGCTTTATCCAACGCCTTGGAAGCAATTAATCTACCCGTACAACGCCCAAATCCTTGGTATTTCCCTAGTATTGGTGAATACGCCACCCTATTAGAACAGCAAGGCTTTGATGTCATCTATAGCACCCTATTTGCTCGTCCAACTCCTTTGGCAGAGGGAGAAGCAGGTATGGCAAACTGGATTCGGATGTTCGCCAGCAGTTATTTAACAGAACTTTCTGATGAGCAACAAATACAAGTAATTCGCGTCGCAGAGGAATATCTGAAGCCAACACTTTATCAACAAGGAAATTGGCTAGCAGATTATCGCAGAATTCGCATCATTGCAATTAAAATTTAAAGTGTACGAATTTTGACTTACTTCTTAATTACGAATTATGGCGTTGCATAATTGCGGAATGATTTGACTAGTTTTGTGGCATGTTCATCTTGTCCGCTCCTTATATTTTCGGGACGGACGGATGCCCACCCTACAGGAAATCGTCCCTTGATTCAGTAACGCCCAAATTATTATAAGTTATGCATATACCTAAATTGTACAGTCAGACATCATTTTTACTACTACTCAGCATTAGCCTCGCTGGTTTAATAGTTCCGCCCTCACTAGCGCAAACACCGTCAATACCACCGCCTTCTAGTGCGCCTTTACAACTAGATTTATTAACCAAACCAACAGAATATATAATCACAGCTAACACCATTAATCCATTACGATTAACCGTTCCAAGTTTATGGTGGGCACAACAAAATTCTGAAAAAAAGCTACTGGATAATTGGATAGCATACCCAGGTTCAGAAAAAGAACCTGCGCGAGTTGATTTGATAGTCAATCAGCAAATTTGGAGCTTACTAGACTATGTACAGCGCTATGATTTTGTCAATCGTTTAGGTAGCACTACACGCAACTTTGGTTACAATATGCGGGTATTTAATTATCAACAAGAATCTTTAGCGACCTACACTTGTAATTTTGCTATTAGTCCAGCTTTATGTAGTATCCAGATGGGTACTCAAAACAAGATGGGATTAGGGCGTTAGAATGCCGTTTACTAACATATGATAGTCATCCTCAAGGCTGGACTGGGGTTTATGGTGACTACACAAAGATGCCGATTTTGAGGATACAGTGAGTTTTAAAACAGACCTTAGGGACTTCCAAGTAAAAAAATATTCCACAGAAGATTGTTAACGGTTGACAGTCAGCAGTTAGCAGTCAACAGTCAACGACTCCAACCAGAATAATTTATTTTTTGGAGTTCCCTTAAACCTCTGCTTCTTGTACCTCATGCCCATTCCCAGTTTCTAGTATTAAACGGACGTGCGGATAATTTTTATGTCGCAAAAAAATGAAATACCTATTCTTGTTTTATCTATTTTAATTACTGTTGGGTTAATAGCTGGCGGTTTTTGGTGGTTCAGCAGAAAATCTGGTGTTGATTTCAATCAAATTAATTCTCGTAGCACCAACACACCCCAGCCTCCATTAGGACAGCCCAGTACCAATACTTTTGCTTCAGTCCAGGATGTTCCCACTGGATTATTCAATTATGGAGGTAGTACCTCTTGGGCCCCAATTCGATTAATAGTTGACCCAGCAATTCAAGCAACGCGAGCAGAATTTAGGCTGCGTTATGTAGAACCGAGTAATGCATCTCCTGGTTCTGGGACTGGTATACAGTCGCTAATAGATGGTCAACTAGCTTTTGCCCAATCTTCTCGACCAATTTTAGACCAAGAATTTAGCCGGGCCCAGCAGCGTGGGTTCACTTTGAAACAAATTCCTGTAGCAATTGATGGTTTGGCAGTTGCAGTTAACCCAAACCTCAATATTTCAGGACTGACAGTAGACCAATTAAAGTCAATTTATACTGGCAAAATCAATAATTGGAGCCAGTTGGGTGGTTCCAATATCCCCATCAAGCCTTATTCCCGCCGGATAGTTGATGGTGGTACGGTAGAACTTTTTGTCCAAGACATCTTGGGTGGTCAAGCTTTCAGCTCCAATGTGGAATTTATCTCCACAACCACCCAAGCCTTGCAAAAATTGGCTGGTAGTCCTGGCGGCATTTACTACGCTTCTGCCCCAGAGGTGATTCCTCAGTGTTCAATTAGAGCCTTGCCGTTGGGGCGCACACAAGGACAGTATATTGCTCCCTACCAAGAACCATTTGTCCTCCCGTCTGAATGTCCTGGTAAACGGAACAAGTTGAACATTGAGGCTTTTCAATCAGGAAAGTACCCGATTACCCGCAATCTGTTTGTGGTGGTCAAACAGAATGGTCAGACTGAGCAGCAAGCAGGTGTCGCTTACGCCAACTTACTGCTGACTGAGCAGGGACAGGAACTGATTACCCAAGCTGGGTTTGTCAAAATTCGCTGACATCGTGATGGTATTCAGGCAGAGTGGCGGAAATCGCCCCTCTGAACTGTGCTTTAGCTGGCTCTATTAATCGACTCTGCTGGTAAGCAAATCAGATTATCACCTTGGGTAAGGATTAAGCCACGTTGACGCAGCTTGCCCATTAAGCGGGTGACGGTGACACGAGTCGAACCAATGGCGCTACCAATTTGGGCATGGGTAAGGGGGAAAGGCAGACAATAGCCGCGAATTACATCAGGATCGGTGTCGCTCATTGCCGGCTCTCCATATTCCTCAATCAACAATGTGAGGAACCCTAAGAGTCGGTCAATTGTGCGGCGTTGTCCCAAAGCACTCAGCCACAGCAGCTTGCGCTGGTGCTGATATCTAAAGGCATCCATAACTTCCCGGCGGAAGTGAGGCCAGTTATCTAAGTCGTGCCAGTACATCCACAGCACCGCTGTTTGGTCAACATGAGCGTAAGCTTGGAGTGTGAATGGTGACTGGGCAACAATTTCAAATGGCTGTCCCGCTCCAACAAAACCCAAGAACGCTTCCTCTGGAGTTCTGTTGATTCGTCGAGACGTTAGCTGGCTAGCAGTGGCGCTAACCTGAGCGGTTCCTACCATGCGAATTGCACCCCTTTGCACCAAATATAGCAATCCAGGTCGGGCTGGAATGCGCTCATCTTTGCTGAAGGTGCGGCAGCGGTAGTGTTCCTGAGCCCAGTCAAGAATCCGTTGCCAAGTTAAAAAAGGCCGTGATGCCTCAGAAAAAGAAGATGGAGATTGCATAGGTAACAAAGAGCGTTCGGCTGAAGACAAAGACGTGATCGAAAAGGTGCAAGGAGTGTCTTTGTGTTGGCGATGCAGGCTTAACGCCCAAAAGCGCCAGCCATCCAAAGAATAGAAAGCAAAGAATTACTCTCTACTCTTTTGTTATACTTCCTACTGTACAATGATGGTAGTAAAATTTACTCACTATTCATCGATTATTCATCAAATTTTATCCTACTCTCATTTTTCTTCATCTAGATTAAACCTATATCCGGAGATAGGTGACACCAAATTAACAAATATACTTTACAAGAGTGTCTACGTAAAATCTAGTGTACAAAGAAATACAAGCATACAAACATCTGTCTTTTAAGCGGTTAATATATGATTATTTAGCTGAAGATTTAAGTATTAATACTGAAAGCGTAAAAAATGAATACATAAGAAATAAAAAAATTCCTCTATACAAAGATAGAAACAGTAGCAAAATTTTGTATACCTCAAGTGTGGCGTTGCAAGTGTCAAACTCTCAGAATCGAAAAGTGATGGAGCTTGCTAGTGACATTGCCCTTCATCTATCTGCAACCTGTGGCGACGTTTTTAACATCCAAATAGTTCCCTCTGGTTTGATACATTTTGAATTAACAGACTCAGCATTGGGGACTTGGTTACAAAGTCTGGTGGGGGAGATGGGGAGATGGGGAGGTGGGGAGATGAGGGAGATGGGGAGATGGGGAGGTGGGGAGATGAGGGAGATGGGGAGACAAGGGGACAAGGGGACAAGGGGACAAGGGAGAAGAAGTCATAACCAATGCCCCATGCCCAATGCCCAACGCCCAATGCCCAATTTGTTATTTCCCATTCAACATGCCCATGCGCGTTGCTGTTCGCTAGTGCTGCTGGGTCACCGAGAGGGATTGATTCAACTTCGAGAACCCCAAGCAAAGGATAGTTACAGTTTTGGGAATCTTATCTCCCCCAACCCCGTACCTTGGCTCAACGGCGATGGAAGATTGCAGTTCAATCAACCAGATGAGTATCGTCTAATTGGTGAGTTAGTGGGGGTGGTGGACAACATAGAGTGTCCGGATATTGGGGGTTCTGTGAAATGGGAAAAGGCAGCATTTAATTTGAGCCAAGCTTTTGAAGACTTCTGGCGTAATTGCCGCATTTGGGGTGAAGTAAAAATTATGTCACCAGAGTTAGCCCAAGCTAGGTTGGGGTTGCTGATGGCTACTCAGTCAGTCTTAAAATTTATCCTAGAGGAAAAGCTGAAAACTTGTGCGCCATTGGACTTATAAAAACTTTAATCGTAGCTATTGACTCAATGCATTACCTCGGCTACATTAGCTCTTGTGTGAGGAGCGAACCAGCAGGGGCACCGAGACGAAACACGGCCAGTCGTCGGTGTCCTTTCTGATTGGTATGGGTCGGATTTTCAATGCAAAATCCAAAATTTAAATTCTAAAATTTGCTCACTGGAGCAAAAACTTTTCAATTGCCACTGCTACTCCGTCACTATCTATACTAGGGGCTACCCACTGAGCGATCGCCTGCACTCCTTCTGGGGCGTTTCCCATAGCTATACCAATACCTGCATACTCTAGCATTTCCAAATCGTTGAAGTTATCGCCAATAGCCATGACGTTAGCTGTTTCTAATCCCAGCAATTCTTCGGCCAGGTAACGCACAGCAGTTCCTTTATTTACAAAGGGGTTAGTGGCTTCTAAGAAGGTGGCAACAGATGTGGTGAGATAAAGTTCAGCTGGTGTATATTGGCGACGCAAATTTCCCAATACCTCGCTGATGAAATTTGTGTCATCGCACAAAGCCAGAATTTTTGTTGGTTCATTCGTTAAAACTTGCCGCAAATCACCCACAGGAATTGGGACAATACTAGAACGTTGTGCGTAAATTTCAGTTTCTTTGGTTATTTCCCGGACGTAAAGTTGGTCATTGATGTAGAAGTGGATCGATAAAAGCGCCCGTAATTGAGGCTGTTCAAAATAATCGAGTAATTGGTGGGCGAGTTCTTTGGAAAGCACTAAATGGCGATGAATTTTTTGGGTGATGGGGTCTTGAATCCAAGCTCCCTGATAAGCCATTAATGGTAAGGTAGAGCCGATTTCTTGGTGAAAGCGCAGCGCTGAACGATACATCCGACCTGTAGCGATCGCCACTTGAATGCCTCTTGCTTGTGCCGCAATCAGCGCTTGCTTTACAGGTTCGCTGATGGTGTTGGAGTGTCCGGCGATCGTGCCATCTATATCTACAACCAGTAGTTTAATATTTTTGGTAGATACGTTATACATACATTCCTGAGATTTCAAGTTACAGTTAGAGGTTATACCATTTTGGATTTTAGATTGTGGGAAAAGTTTGAGATAACGCCAATAAAAAAACCCGATTCTCGAAAGAATCGGGGATTTACATTTAAGTTAGATAACTTGACTTATAGGTAAGATATAAAGAATCTACCTCTTGAACTAAAGTCTATGAATTTAAGACTTTAACCAAAATTTTTTTGCGTTGTGACAACAGACAAAGCCCAGCTACTACACCAATTCCAAAAGTAGTTGATGCTTCAGGTACAGACTTAACTTCTTCATAGTCATAAGTTACTTTGATACTTGCTTTAGCATAAGTATCAATATAGGATCTCATGTTGCCCGATCCTGTAACTAGCGAGTTGGCTATAGCTGAAAACAAAAAGTCTATGTCGCCATTACCAATGAAAGACTGCAAAAATGAGGTATTGGTAAAAGACTGAGTAGCAGATTCTGTTGCAGTTAAGTTAGATAGGGTTTTTCCAGAAGTACCACTATAATCAGTGATGCCATCATATTTGGCAACTTGGTAACTGGAACTATATTCTGGATTGAATGCTAACAAAGACTGATTATTTAGTTGTAAACTGAATTGACTGCTAAGATTGACTGTTGTTTGAGTTGGGGTTGGACTCCTATTTTCAAAACCTGCATTTCCAAGTAGGTCGCCAGTAAATTGGATTGTTACACCTTTGAGTGTGCCTAAAGAAGAATCAAATTTTTGCACGCTCAAAGTTTCATCAATAATATCTGTAAACTCATAATTACTGGAACTAGTGTAAGACAGAGAAGCTGCATTTGCTACTCCAGAAGTTGCAATAATTCCTGCTAAGGTTGTGGCAGCGCCTAGAGTATTCAATAGTTTTGTTGTCATGATGGAAGATGCTTTTCTGAAACGAATCATTATGGGATTACCAAATTATTTCTAACTCGTAACTTTTACTTCTAGGCTTGATAAATACACGTAAATTTATGTGAATTTTTTATGTTCAATTTACCTTAATAAATATAGATTTTTCATTAATATATGAAGTTTTGTTAAGAAATCATCCTGACCCATGAGGAATTTCAATAAACCAACTGATGCAGTATGTAAATAACAAAGCTTGTGGCTAAAATAGGGCTATGTCTGAAACTACTGCTACTGCAACCCCAACACGTCCGACGTTCATCCTAGTAGATGGACACTCACTGGCTTATCGTTCATACTTTGCTTTTGCCAAAGGACGAGATGGAGGACTACGTACAAAAACGGGGATTCCCACCAGTGTATGTTTTGGTTTTCTCAAGTGTTTATTGGAAGTCATGGGAACGCAACAGCCCCAAGCAATGGCTGTGGCCTTTGATTTGGGTTTACCCACCTTCCGCCATGAAACAGCTGATACGTATAAAGCCGATCGCAAAGAAACACCAGAAGATTTTATTCCCGACTTAGAAAATCTCCACGAGTTACTCGATGGCTTGAATTTACCAATTTACACTGCTCCTGGTTACGAGGCGGATGATGTTTTAGGAACCTTGGCGCAACAAGTAACGGCTGCTGGGTATAAGGTGAAAATTCTGACTGGCGATCGCGATTTATTTCAATTGATAGATGCCGAAAAGCAAATTACTGTTTTAAACTTTAGTCCAGATGCCTTAAAGCGTTCTACAAATAGCATCACAGAATTTGAAGCAGAACAAGTTCAACAAAAACTAGGGGTATTACCTTCACAAATTGTTGATTTCAAAGCACTTTGTGGTGATAAATCAGATAATATTCCTGGGGTTAAGGGAATTGGAGAAAAGACAGCTGTACAGTTGCTAAGTGCCTATGGTTCCCTGGAAAATGTTTATGCTGCTTTAGAAGAAATTCCAGGGGCAAATCAGAAAAAATTGGCAGCTGGGAAACAAGACGCTTATAAGTCCCAATATTTGGCAAAAATTGTTGTTGATGTTCCTCTAGAATTTAATTTAGAGGATTGCAAATTAAAAGGCTTTGATACAAACGTTTTATCACCAATTTTAGAAAAATTAGAATTTAAATCATTTTTGGGTAAGATCAACGACCTACAGCAACGTTTTGGCGGTCAAGTTGAAGAAGCACCAAAAACACAAAAAGCAACAACAGAACCAGAATTTGAAGACCCAGACCTTTCATTTTTTAGTTTTGCAGAAACAGAAGCTGCACAACAACAACCAACCTCAGCAATTCAACCACGCATTATTAATACCGAAGCAAAATTGACTGAATTATTGGAAATTGTACAAAAATTCACTAATTCTAAAACACCAGTTGCTTGGGACACTGAAACTACTGATTTAGAACCAAGAGATGCGGAATTAGTAGGAATTGGTTGTTGCTGGGGAACAAAGTTAGATGAAGTGGCATATATTCCTCTTGGTCATACAACTGGGGAAAATTTAAATAAAGATGTGGTGCTAGAAGCACTACGTCCAATTCTGGAAAGTGCTGATTATCCTAAAACTTTACAGAATGCTAAATTTGACCGCTTAATTCTAAGGTGTCAAGGAATTAACTTGGCGGGAGTGGTATTCGATCCGATGCTGGCAAGTTACCTGCTAAATCCAGATTCAAGTCATAATTTGATGGATTTGGCACAACGATATTTAGGATTAACTGCGAAAAGTTATTTAGATTTAGTTCCCAAAGGTAAAACCATCGCAGATGTAGATATTGCCGCAGTTGCAGATTACTGTGGTATGGATGTTTATTCTACCTTTGGTTTGGTGGCGAAACTGCGTGCAGAATTAGACAAAATTCCAGCTTTGTCCAAGCTATTAGTGGAAGTGGAACAGCCACTAGAAGCAGTTTTAGCACAAATGGAATATACAGGCGTTCGCATTGACTCAGCTTATTTACAAGAACTTTCACAGCATTTAGAAATAGAATTAGCTAAATTAAAAGAAAAAGCAATAGAAATTGCTGGAGAAAACTTTAACTTGGGTTCTCCTAAACAATTGAGTAATATATTATTTGAAAAATTGGGATTAAGCACGAAATATTCCCGAAAAATTCAAACTGGTTATTCCACAGATGCAGCAACTCTAGAAAAACTGCAAGAAATCGATCAAACTGGATTTGTGGAAACGATAACTGAGTACCGCACTTTATCTAAATTAAAATCTACTTATGTAGATGCTTTACCTGCATTGGTGCGTCCAGATACTCAACGGGTACATACTGATTTTAATCAAGCAGCAACATCAACTGGTAGGTTATCTTCTTCTAATCCGAATTTGCAAAATATTCCGATTCGTACAGCTTTTAGTCGCCAAATTCGCAAGGCATTTTTACCGGAACCTGGTTGGTTAATGGTGGCTGCTGATTATTCACAAATTGAATTGCGAATTTTGGCTCATTTAAGTCAAGAACCGATATTAGTAGAAGCATATCAGCAAAATGAAGATGTTCATACTGTGACGGGGCGATTAGTATTTGAAAAAGAAAATATTACATCAGAAGAACGAGCAGTAGCAAAAACTATTAATTTCGGTGTAATTTATGGAATGGGTTCTCTCAGGTTTTCTCGTTCCACTGGGATAGATAAGAGCATTGCCAACGAATTCATTAAGCGGTTTAATGAAAGATATCCTAGAGTTTTTGCTTATTTGGAGCGAGTGAAAAAAGAAGCGATATCTCTTGGTTATGTAGAAACTATTCTTGGTCGTCGTCGTTACTTTGAATTTACTAATAACACTTTACGCCACTTAAAAGGTAGCAACCCAGAAGATATTGATCTGAGTAAATTGAAAAATTTGGGTGCTTATGATGCTGGTTTATTACGCTCCGCCGCCAATGCACCAATTCAAGGTTCCAACGCTGATATTATTAAAATTGCGATGGTACGATTGCATGAAGTTTTGCAAAAATACCAAGCGCATTTATTATTACAAGTTCACGATGAATTAGTATTTGAAATCCCCCCTGATGAGTGGGAAGAATTACAACCACAAATTAAATCGGTAATGGAGAACGCAGTACAGTTAAGTGTACCCTTGGTGGTGGATGCGCGTGCGGGTCAAAATTGGATGGAAACTAAGTAATTTGAATATCCAGACTACGCTTTTGCGTTATTCCTCTAAGTCAAGCTATTTGCTATTAAGTTGCAATCAAAGATACTTATTTTAGATGTAAATAGCATAAGAATATTTTGTTTGAAGTTAAGTTAGTACGAGCGAAATAAACGAAGCTCAAGTTAAAGCTTTGGTTAAATTTAGCTTTTTGTAGTCAAAAACACTAACAGAATCAGCCGATTAGTATAATAATGTTAATTAATTAGAGAATAATCACTGACAAAAATATAAATTTCTCATACAAGAAAAATTTTTACATAACCTTGTATAGATTCTGGGGAGTAAAACGCCGTCAAAATTTCTAAAGAATTTTGTACTACGTTTTTACTCGCCTTTTTTTATATATGTAGAACTAGGCAAAAATCCGTACAGCCATTTTACTGTAGGGGCGAACGGCCGTTCATTGGTGTCAACTTAAGCTTAAACCCTTGTTCCACAGCCGTTTTACCCCACCCCTCAATCCCCTCCTCGCACGCGGGGAGGGGAGGTTTTGCGTTAGCAAAGCCGGGGTGGGGTGACTCCGGATTAGTTAGTAATTGAGTTAGTTTGCTCTAACGTTATTATAAGGATTTTACGTTAAGTTGACACCAATGACGGCCGTTAGCCGTTACGTAGATTTGTTAAATACATAACATAAAACTAAAAGAATAAGTTAATTAATTGCACAGAATTAACTACATTTATAGCAATTCTGCATGAAAATGCGGCAAACTATATGAGGAACAAAACTTATAAGGAATGTATTATGTATCATCGTTGGTTTGTATGTGCTTTGGCATTTTTTTTGAGTATAGCCTTAGTTGCTTGTAACACTGTAAGTACTCAACAGCTACCAGCAAAAGTAGCAAATACTACTGAAACAACTAACACCAATTCGCAGCAATTACCCAAAAAATCAGCAACAAGAGTTGTGGCTCTTTCTTCTCTCTCTGCTGATATTATCGCTCAATTAGACCAAACAAAAATTGTGGGAATTACTGGTAGTAAACTATTTAAAGATGACTCGCGTTTTAAAGATATTCCTCGTGTTAGCGAAGGTCAAAATTCTCCTAATTTAGAAAAAATAGTAGCACTCAAACCAGATTTAGTTATTGGCGCAGAAGGTTTTTCTACGATTCCAATTCAAAAAATTCAGCAATTAGGAATTCCCACTTTACTTACCCAGGTGAATAATTGGGAATCTCTAGAAAAGTTGACTAAAACACTAGCTGAATTAATTGATGCCGACCCTCAGCCTTTGTTAAATCGTTACCAAAGTTTCTTACCAAATAAGCCTAATGAAAGTCTTACGACTTTGGTGCTGGTTAGTCGTCAACCAATTTTAGCGCCAAATAAAAATAGTTGGGCAGGAGATTTACTAACGAAATTTCAGGTAAAAAATTTGGCAGCAGAATTACAAGGAAAAAGTCCAGTTGGTGGTTATATAACTCTTTCGGCTGAAAAAATTATAGAAGCAAATCCAGATGCAATAATTTTGGTCAATCCTCCACAAGGTAATTCCCAAACAGAGCTTTTAGATGATTTAAAAAAAGAAAGTTTTTGGAAACAATTACAAGCAACTCAAAATAACCGAGTTTATGTGTTCGATTATTATGGTTTGGTGAATCCGGGTAGTATAAATGCTATAGAAAAGGCTTGTCAAAAACTCCAACAAGATTTACTTAGATTAAAAGGCACTTAAATAAGTATAATTCTTGATTTTATGCTACACAAAAACATACAAAATTTCCAAAAATTATTTAATCCTTGGCAGAATTGATTGGTTTTTGATGAGATGGAGTATTCTTTTTGGCTGGTAAAAAGCCTCCTCCAATACTGCGGAAATATAGCCCGCCTATAGCGAGCAAAAAACCAAAATATGCCACAGCTTGAACGAGATAGATTTTGTCACTATAGCCAAACAAAGATTTGAGAATAATGCCAGGAAATTGTTCGTCAGGCAAAATTGTGGAAGTATTGGAGACCATTGGCCCCAGAATACAAGAATGGATTTTAGTAAAGCGTTCGTAATAGAAACAAAGGCTTTGTGTAGCACGACTGCTAAGGGCAAAATTAGCTGCGGCGTCGTCAAAATTTTTCAAGGCTGAAATTACTAAGCCTGCGACAATCAAGACTAATAAAACACCCATTACTTGAAAAAATTGGCGGATATTAATTTTGATGCCCCACTTAAATAAAAGCACACCTATGACGATCGCCACTGTTAAACCTGCAACTGCACCGATGCTAGGAATTAGTCCTTGTTGAAAATTAGCAGCAATAAACAGAACAGTTTCAAAGCCTTCTCGAATAACAGCAATAAAAACTAAACTAAAAACACCCCAACCAGCATTTGAGTTTTGTTTCAGTGCTTGGATAACTGCTCCCTCAACTTGCGCTTTCATAAATTTGGCTTGTTGAGTCATCCAGATGAGCATCCAACTGAGCATTGCGATCGCTAACAAACTAAATACACCTTCCAGTAGTGGCTCAACTACGGAAGTATATTGAGGATTAGCAGCTCCCACTACTTGAATTATCCAACTAAATAGCGCTCCTATCAAGCCGCTAACAGCAATACCAACGCCGACTCCAGTATATACCCAATATTTTAAATTAGATTTTTTCGCTTTTTGCAGCAAAGCTAGGACAATTCCCACCACAAGGGCAGCTTCTACTCCTTCTCGGAGGGTAATTACAAAAGTAGGTAGAGCAGTACTAAAATCCATTTTTTATCCTTTGTCTTTTGTCCTTTGTCATTAGCCAGTTATCATTTGTCCTTAGCAAATAACCAATGACTAATGACTAATGACTAATGACTAATGACTATTAACTAAAATCACGTAACATTTTTTTCAGTTCGAGATTATGCATCTCTTCTTGTCCTATCATCCCACGAGCAAATTCTTCTAGATAAATGCTGGCATTGGTGACAGTATCCAGGAGATTTTTATACAAATCTAATGCCTTTTTTTCATGGGATAAGCTTTCTGCCAAAATATCTTTGACTGTATGCTTGTAGGTTTCTTCCATTGGGGCAATTTTTAAAGAGGGATGCCCATCTAAACCTGTGAGAATTTCTCCTACTTGTTGGGCATGAAGTAACGATTCGCTTGCCTGTGCTTTGAAGAAAGCTACTATGGGAATACGGTTAGGGCCAGTGACCATTAACGAATAATGTGTATAGCGTACTACTCCTGCTAATTCAAATTCCATGATGGCGTTGAGCAAATCAATGGTCTTTTTCTGGTCAAGTTCTTGCATTAGT
The DNA here is from genome assembly GCF_002608075.1 of Nostoc linckia z4. Classification (GTDB taxonomy): domain Bacteria; phylum Cyanobacteriota; class Cyanobacteriia; order Cyanobacteriales; family Nostocaceae; genus Nostoc; species Nostoc linckia. The sequence goes on along the minus strand of NZ_LAHA01000012.1, from coordinate 101,423 downwards.
TGTGGATTGAAGTGACGAATAGAGTTTAATTAGTTAAGAATTAGGAGTGAGGAGTGATGAATTAGGAGTGAGGAGTGATGAATTAGGAGTGAGGAGTAATGAATTAGGAGTTAAAAATTTATTATAGTTTTTAAATTCTTAACTCTTAACTCCTAACTCCTAACTCTTAACTCCTAATTTTTAACTCCTAACTTTTCACTCCATAACTCCTAACTCTTAACTATCTCCTAATTTTAAATAGCTTACTCTCAACTTCCCATTAAATCAAAATGCGATTTTTGTGCTTGGGAACTGGATTTATCAATCACTTTTTGAGAGTTTTCCTCAATGGTTTTCACCAACTTGGTAACATCCTCCGGAGTCTTCACCGGTTTAGCTGGTGGAATAGCACCAGGCCAAACTTTTACTAGTTCGGCAAAACTAGTATTAATTGCTTTATCTGCTTCGGCATCTTGTTGAGCTACTTGGCTGGCAATTCCTTTGTATAATTCGTTGGCGTAAAAGACAAATCCACGAGAGTCTTGATATTCAATTGCTGCGGATATCTTACCATCTGCGATCGCCGCGCCATATTCGGAATTAGCTGCATCCAGTAATTCGTTTATTACTTGTAATACAAATCCTGGTTTTGAACGTTCTGCTGCTGGTAAAGCTGCGATCGCTCCATCAACGGCTGCCACTGAAGAACTAAAATTAGTTTTAACTTTACTATCCTTGGGGCTAGATTTGACCAAATCTTGCAAACTCACCAAAGTTGTCTTAAATTCCTTAACTTTGCGTTCGTTAAGTTGGTCTTCTACATCAACATAAATCTCCTCAACTGGATGCCCAATATGAGGTTCTGCCTGTTTCGGCTGATTTTGGTCTAAAAGTTCTTTTGCTACTATCAGATGTCCTTTCATTAAGCCTAATTTAGACATGTAGTCAACATCTTTGGCTTCCCCTGTCAGGACTACATCTTGAACGCCAACTTGGTCTTTAATTTGGTCGAATTGCTCCTGAGTAATCACTTTTTTTGTCACTAAATCTTCTGGACTACCGTAGGGACGATTCGCCTGAATTTTGTTAGATAAAGCCGGGACACCAAGCTTGGCTTCAAATTTATCTAATTCTGACAATATAGCAGTATTAATGTTAATTTTTTCTTTACTACCGTGACCGCTATGGCTGTTATTACTTGCTGCTTCTGTAGCTTGGGGAGTAGCAACTGGGGCTGAAGGATTTTCGGCGGTTGGTGTACTGCTACAAGAACTCAAGGTAATGATTGCCGCAGTGGCAACAGTCAAACAAATATAACGAAATTTTATCATTTTAACTCCTAACACAACTTAAATTTATTAATTGTTGTATGGCAAACTATTACCCAATGTCATAGATTGTACTTTCGCATATAATGATATTTTTTATCAACTAGTTAATTGAAAATTTTCTGGAAATAATTACAAATAACTTAACTAGTGGTTGCCTTGATGAGCAATAACTAAGTATTTCGTCAAGAAATTTTTACAGTTTTTTGAGATTTGCTATCAGCAATTACTTCAAATTGACCCATGCAACCGTTTTCGGCGATCGCATCTTGATGAGGATGAAACATGTATTTACCTGGATAGCGAAAAGCAAATTCTAAAATGTGCCTTTCTGCTACACCCATCGTCAGTACATCAGTTTTTTCACTGGCAGTCATACTCATGCCGTAGCGATAGACATCAAAAAAGTTGGCGTGGAGGTGAAAGGTAACTGCCGGATCGTATTCAATAATGTTGAGGACGTACAACCGAATTAACTGATTTTGATAAATGGGAATGGGATGATGCATGTAATGATGAGGTAGACCATTAAAGGCGTAGTAATCATTGTGGCTATCATCATTTACGTCATACCCAGCCATTACTAGGACAATTTCATCAGCTGGCGGACGGGCAGTAGGAGGATCGATGATAAACATCCCGTACAGTCCCTTGGCAATGTGACGGGTCACTGGTTCAATATGACAGTGGTATAAGTGAACGCCATAAGGTTCGGCATCAAATTCATAAATTGTGGCTTTGCCATTGCTTACCGGACGAACACCATCCATTTCTGCTGGATGAACGCCATGAAAATGCAAAGAGTGAGAATGTCCAGCGTTATTGAGAAATAGTATTCGCACGCGATCGCCTTGTTTGGCCCGTAGCGTTGGCCCCGGTATGCGCCCGTTTAAATCCCAAATATTGTAAGAAACAGCGCTATTTAATTGAATAATGGAAGTACCCGCAGTTAATTGAAATTCTCGAATAGTACGCCCATTTTCTTGTTTTAACGTTCCATAATCAAAATCCCTGAGCATCTTCGTTGGATTAGCAACATTGTCTGATGCTTCCATATCAAGTGGTGGTACTTTGACTATTGACTGACTTTGTAAATTCAGCGTTTGCCAAAGTGCTGCTGCACCAGTCACTCCCACACCTGCTAAGCCCAGCTTTATTAATTGACGGCGACTCCAAAGTTTTTCTTTACCCAGAGCGAAGTTATTGGGCATGACAGTTAACAGTTAGCACCAAAAAAATTGAAAATTATTTGCAATTATCATTGTGTATATTATCTGAATTAAAAATCATTGTCAATAAGTTGCTAGCGCCGCAAAACTGTTACTAAAACTTATGCAATTTACATCAAGCTAAAATCTGGTTTAACAACAAAAAACACTGAAGAAAATGTATATTTTATTACTTAATAAATAAACCTGTTATTAGTCAATCACTGCTACCAATCATCTCCTCCGCTTGCCCATATGTATCATTTTTCAAATTAAATAGTCTGACAGATAAAATAAATCGCATTTCCAAGAGTTTTTTATATTTGGCATCTTTGTCTTATTCAAAATCATGTGTCATTGTTTTGTTATTTGTATGGAGTTCGTGTGTCAATTTCTGCATACCATGACCTAAGTTAAAAGGACAATATAGTATTCACTAAAGACAAATTAGTTAAGACATTTCATACCTACTTGTCAAATAGGAAGCTTATCGTATATCTTTTTGCAATCCATTGGCATTGTGCCTTTGATTGATGAATTACCCAAATTAATTATGCGAGGTCAAAAATGAGTAGTTTTTCTACTATTTCAGTATTACAAAAGACTGCAAATATTACCTTGTCGAAGCCAGTACAGATAACGCTTTATATGCTGCTATCTTCTTTGATTATCTGGACTGCTTTGTTCTCGACTTATCCTGCTGTGCATAACGCAACACATTCAGCACGACATCATACTTTAGGCGTTGCATGTCACTAAATTAACTAATCCCAAAATTTTACTACTGGATTAGACAATAGTTTGACACCTCATCAATTTATCAAAACGGAATTTAGAAGTCAGTCGTCAAAATTCATGTGAAATTTTGGCGACTGGCGGCTCATCAAATGCCAATGTGAGTTTTTATGAAAAAATATCGATTATTTGGAGTTATCGGTGCTGTTTGTATTACTTTGTCAATTCTTTATTCCTTAGTAGGAAATTCTCAAACTCCTAGTTCCAGAGTGATACTTTCCACCAACCCACCTTTAGAAAGTATTCTTCCCTTTGAAGCCGGAACAGAAAGACATCAATCTCCTGTCACCATGACACTACAAGCGGTAGATGCTGCGGGTAAATCTTTAGAAAATGCCAAAATTAACTTAGAAATTTTGACACCACCATCTACTCCTTGGTTAACAACAGATTTTCCAATTGTTGAAGGTACAAAGCTATTGCAAATGAATGCTGTTGCACCTGACGGAAAACTAGAAATTCAGCAGATGTTACCGATTAGGGGAAAATATGAATTACTGGTAAAAGTGTCACCTTTGGTAGCAAATACCTTTGCTCCCTACGAGCAAACTTTAAATCTTAATGTCCGAGAAAATCCAATTAAATATAAATATTTTGTCGTTACAGCAGCTATTTTATTAGCAGTTGGATTGTTGGGTGGTTGGGTTATTGGGGGACAACAAGAACTACAACAAGGAGAAATTGCTCCCCAATCAGTGCGCCTTTTATTAAGTAGTTTAATAGTAATAGCGATAGTAGCTTTATTATTTATCAATATTAGTGCAGAGGTAGCCGAAGCTCATGGCAGTGGACACCACTCCAGCAATACTGAAGCCATCGCACCATCATCTCAAAAATCCCAAGGATTAGAAATCCAAGTTCAGGGAGATAAAAAGGCCACTGTGGGTAAACTTGCAAATTTAGGCTTACAAGTGAAGGACACTACCACAGGACAACCAATCAAAGATGTCACATTGCAGGTGAAAGCCATCGCTCTTGAAGATAATTTAACAGTCTTTGCCTACAAAGGATTTAGCGACCAAGAAGGTAAGTTAATATGGCAAGAGCAATTTTTTGACGGTGCGCCTCATAAAGTTGAGATAGAAGCAACTCCCAACTCAGGATCTAGCCGTGAATTTACACCAATCAAAGTAGCACAAGAAATTGAAGTCGAAGCGATCGCACCACCAATTTATATCAGATTGATCGGTTTATTCTACTTTACTGCCATCGTCGGTATTGGTATGGGCATTGGATTGCTAATCCAGCATCGACGAACACCAAAACCAAGGACAAATTAGCCATATCACTGCTTGGCTGGAGATTATCAATATAAAAATGTGCATCAACATGTGAAAATAGTTGTGGTGAAAAAACCACACTATTTTTTTATTTATATAAACTATAAATAATGCACAAATAATTAAAATTAAATATACAGCAATCCTCAATCATTTGTGAGACATAGCCAAGGACAAATGACCAATGACAGTCAACACCAAAATTCTCATCAATCAAACAGGATTGCTATATTAACGCTGGCTAATATTTTGGCAGCCTACCCTAGAAATTATAATCTCAAAATTATAATCAAATAATGGTGACAAAAATTGCAGTTGAAAAAATTCTTGAGCGTGCCTTGATGGGGTACGATGTATCTCCCGAAGAGGGAGTGGTATTGTTACAACAAACCGAACCAGAGGCGATCGCTGCAATACGTACCACATCTGATACTCTACGTCACGCACAAGCGGGTGATACAGTTACCTACGTAATAAATCGTAATATCAACTTTACTAATATTTGCGAGCAACACTGTAGCTTTTGTGCCTTTCGTCGAGATGATGGGGACGCAGGCGCATATTGGTTAGATTGGACACAAATTTTGGAAAAGGCCGCAGATGCAGTGCAACGGGGTGCAACCGAAATTTGTATGCAGGGGGGATTAAATCCACAAGCACAAATCAACGGCAAATCTTTGCCATATTACCTGAAACTCGTAGAAACCATCAAACAAGAATTTCCCCACATACATCTACACGCTTTCTCCCCCCAGGAAGTGCAATTTATCGCCAGACTTGACGGACTGCAATACGCTGATGTCATTGCTGCTTTGCGAGATGCTGGTGTTGGTTCAATGCCAGGAACAGCCGCAGAAGTATTAGATGATACAGTGAGACGGATACTTTGCCCAGAAAAAATTGATACAGCCACATGGTTAGAAATTATTAGTACAGCTCATAAACTAGGCTTGCATACCACCAGTACGATGTTATCTGGGCATATCGAAAGCCACGAACAGCAAATTGGGCATTTAGAAAAACTGCGATCGCTGCAAAAAATAGCCATCGAACAACAATATCCAGCACGGATTACAGAGTTTATTTTATTACCCTTCGTCGGGCAAGAAGCACCAAAACCCCTACGTCGTCGTGTCGGACGCGACCAACCCATCTTACAAGATGCACTGCTATTAGGTGCTGTAGCTCGGATTTACTTAGGAAATTGGATTCCCAACCATCAACAGAGTTGGGTAAAACTGGGACTTGCCGGTGCAACAGAAGCCTTAGTTTGGGGTTGTAACGATATCGGCGGCACCTTAATGGAAGAACACATTACCACAATGGCAGGAGCCTTAGGCGGTACATGCATGGAAGTAGAAACATTACAAAGTGCGATAGCTTCCTTAAGACGACCTTACCAACAACGGGATACTCTTTATCAAAGGGCGTAGGGCATTGGGCATTGGGCATTGGGCATTGGGCATTGGGCATTGGAGGTGTTGACTGTTGACTGTTGACAGAGTAATTATTCTCCTCATCCCCATTCCCCATTCCCCATGCCCCATGCCCCATGCCCCATGCCCCATTCCCCATTCCCCATGCCCCATGCCCCATGCCCCATTACCCATTCCCCATTCCCCACTAAAATTGATCCCCAAGATACCAATCCAGGATACGATGGACGTTGATTTACGTATTCTTTTAGTTAATGCATATGAAGCGCTATTGGTCGCGTCTGCTTGCACTTGTTTTGGTTGTATCTATCGGCTTGATGGGTTGTTCTGGCAGTCCAGATAGTTTGACTGGTGATTATCGCCAAGACACTTTGTCTGTGGTTAACATCATGAGACAGGCCATTAATTTATCACCAGATTCACCAGACAAAGCAGCAATTCAAGCAGAAGCGCGTCAAAAAATAAATGACTTTTCAGCTCGTTACCAACGAGCTAACTCTGTTTCTGGCCTTGGCTCTTTTACAACTATGCGAACAGCCCTCAACTCCCTGGCTGGACACTACAGTTCTTATCCTAATCGTCCCGTACCCGAAAAACTCAAAACTCGCTTGGAGAAAGAGTTACAGCAGGTAGAATCAGCACTCAAACGTGGCGGTTAACTCTTAACTATTAACTATTCCATGATTAAGAGTCAGCAGTCTCAAGTTTTGATTCTTCAATCTTGAGTGGAGTTGGAGACACTCCGACTCCACTCTCGACTAAGTTTTCAACTTGAATCTCAATCGGAATTCAAAATTGAAAATTTTATACTAAACTAATTCATACTAGTTGAGAAATTTTTCAACTTTACTAGCACTTATGCAAAAATTTTCTCAAACTCTTTTTCTACCCTTCTGCTGACGTAGACGCTACGCGAAGGGCGAATGTGTTCTTTGCGGTAGTCTGCGACAAGCCCCTCTGCGTCTAGATTTTTCCTATTTTGCGTAAGTCCTGTTTATAAAGAAAAATTTAAAAGCACATATTTTAATACTTTAAGAAAAATATTAAGTATAAATTACAGTATAAATTTTTTATAAATCCCATTGATATAAGTCTATTTTCAATCACTAGGGCATAGGTAGAGTCTATGCAATACCAGGGTAAACTTGATTTTATATCGATAGAAAATTATTGCAATCAAGGGAAAGCAGTAAAGGTTAAAGAACAAGTGAAAATTCCTCCTTTTCCCTCTTTTTTATATGTTCTCTAGCAATCCCAAATAATTTGTGAAACATAGCACAAGCCTTGGTGGTTAGGACATTAACAGACGAGAAAACTCAGACATCAAAAGACTTTTGACCCAGTGACCAGTCCCCAGTCCCTTGCTATATTACCTATTAGGGTTGTTGACTCTTAACAGTCAACAGTCAACATTTAACACCGATATTGTTCACAACTGAAATAGGATTGCTATATATTCCAGTTGATGTATTTATATGTTTACAAAAAAATACAGCAACAGAAATAGATTTTTGCCCGTCTTGAAAAAGTACGTTTTCAAACTCCGTTTACTCAACTATATAATTTGATACAAGTTGCTTATAGCCATTTGAGTTGGAGTAATTGATTTTTGTGTCCATCTACTACTAAGTATGTTGAATCGTCCTTTGAATGTTGCAAGATCGCAGTTATTTTGGCGACGCGTGTTCGCTGTTGTTTTCGGTAGTAGCTCATTACTTTCTGGCTTTGGGAGCCAACCAGCAAGAGCGCAAGTAAACCAGTATTGTCAGTTATCACCAACGGCGGCGCAAGAAAAAGAAAACTTGCGTTTGTCAGCCCTCAAAGGCAATGAAAATGCCCAGGCTCGATATCAAAAAATATTACAACAACAAGCACAGGAATTACGCGAGTGCCGTACTCGGACATGGCCACAAATCCAAGCCCTTTGGTTGCGCTTGTATCCCTGTGATGTTCAGCCAGGAACAATCGATCTGGTTATGGATCGGATTGTTAACGGTGGGTATAACCAAGTTTATTTAGAAGTATTTTACGACGGGCAAGTGTTATTGCCAGCAATTGCTAACCCGACGGTTTGGCCTTCTGTGATTCGTACCCCAGGAGCAGAAAACGTCGATTTACTATCTCTAGCCATTAAAAAAGCTCGACAACGGGGTTTGAAGGTTTACGCGTGGATGTTTACCACAAATTTCGGCTATACTTACGCCCAGCGAAAAGATAGAGAAGCTGCGATCGCTCGTAATGGTAAAGGTCAAACAAGCTTATATGTTGTAGACAATAGCTCTCAAGTATTCATCGACCCTTACAACCTTGATGCAAAACGCGACTACTATAAATTAGTACAGGAAGTTTTGCGCCGTCGTCCAGATGGTTTGTTATTGGACTACGTGCGCTATCCCCGACAAGCAGGAAGTGATTCCATCGCCACCAAAGTTTCAGATTTATGGCTATTTACTCCCGCAATTCAAGAAGCTTTATTTAAACGGGCACAGAATTACAAAGGGCTGGACTTAATTCGCCGCTTTTTGAGCAAGGGATATGTCACCGCTGGAGATGTGGTGGAAGTTGATAAACTTTATCCTCAAGAAGGCGAACCCCTTTGGCAAGGACGCATTCCCCCACCAGCCGAAAAATCAATTCAGCCTGCAACCGATAGACAACCACTTTTACAATGGGAATTGTGGCAACTCGCTGTTGCCCACGCCATGCAAGGAATTTTAGATTTTGTCACCATTGCCAGCTATCCAGCAAAACAGCAAGGTATTCCCACAGGAGTGGTGTTTTTCCCTGATGGAAACCAAACTGTAGGACAAGGCTATGATTCCCGTTTGCAACCTTGGGATAGATTCCCCACGACACTAGAATGGCATCCCATGTCTTATGCAACTTGCGGTAATGCCAGTTGTATCGTGTCCCAAGTGCAGCGAGTTTTGAGTATGGCAAAACCGGGTACACAAATAATCCCTGCTTTAGCTGGTCAGTGGGGAAAACCTATTAGTAATCGTCCCCCACTAGAAGTGCAAATGCAAGCACTCCGACAATTTAGCTCTCAAGTCAAGGGAGTTAGCCATTTTGCCTATTCTTGGCAGTATCCTCAAAATGATAGCGATCGCAAATTTTGTCGTAATCGCTAAGTAGAATTCAGAACTCAGGAGTCAGAATTCAGGAGTCAGAATTCAGGAGTCAGAATTCAGGAGTCAGAATTTAGGAGTCAGGAGTCAGAATTGATTCCGTACCACTGGCGGATGAATTGAGCGAGTTTGAGACCCGATCTAATTTTCAGTTTGGTCGTCTTTAATCAGTCGAGAATTGTAACTCCGACTGATTAATTCTGAATTCTGACTCCTGACTCCTGAATTCTCAATTCAAGCCAAGTCCTCTGGTGTATTACAGTTAAACAGCATTTCTGGTTCTGGTAGCGGCAAAACTTCCACAGGATATTGTCGCAACCACTCTTGAAAGGATCGCCCCCCTTGGTTGATAAAATCCAACAGTTGCGGCAAACAGCGACGGCGATAAAAACCACACAACGGTTCCCAGCCTTTGGGATGATGAGCTAAAGCGGCGATTTTATTATCTGCGATACTATCAAGTGTAGTTGACCATTCTTGCAAAACTTCAACCCGCAATCTCGGCAAATCGCAAGCCAGTAATAACACCCATCCTGTTTGTACTTGGGCTAGTCCTTGGGCAAAACCAACTAAAGGGCCGTGTGTGTGGAGAGAGGGTGAAGACGCGGGGAAAGAAGAAGAGGTGGGGACTCCAAGAGGCGGTGAAGTTCTTAAATAATTTTCTGTGTCCTGTTGTCCCTGTGTCCCCGTATCCTGTTGTGGCAAAGGCAGTTCCCGAATAAACTCACAAGCAGGCAAAAGCAAGTCTCGATAGCGTTCTGGCCAGGGAGTAACTATATAAACGCTATCAGCACAGCCTTTAGCAATCTCACAAACCTGCTGTAACAAGGGCACTCCTTGAATGGGAATCAAGGCTTTATCCTGACCCATGCGAGAACTCTTACCACCAGCTAACACAATTGCGGTTAATTGTTTGCGGGTCGCCATTCTCCAATCACCTCTCTATCCAATTGCCCTATGCCCATCATCCCCGATTCTGGCTTTGCTGGACTTGCTGCAATAACTTTTCTACACTTTCTGCTGGTGCAAGGCACTTTAAACCTTGGCAAACTAAACCAACGCTTCCCTCTGGTAAATCAGATACCGCAGTAAACACAGCACTTGGTAGAAAGTCGGGGATCAAAGAGTTTATTTGCTCTGTTGTGCTGCGAATCAACGTTGAATTCCGATACCAATCCAAAGCTGTAAACAAGCTTGGACATGCTTGGGGAGCGCGATGCATGACGCTTTTGAAAGCTTTTAAACCTTGTTCTGCTAAATCTAAATAATGTAGATTATCACTGAGTAGTGCTAGACGCACAAGGTTAGCGATCGCCACTCCATTGGCTGATGCTGTGGCATTATCGGCGTAACTGCGCTCGCGCACAATTAAATCTTGACTTGCATCACTTGATGCGTTATAATAACCACCTAACTCTACACTCCAAAGGAATTCATTAAATTCATCTTGGATAGCGATGGCTTTTTCTAACCATTGTTGATGCTCAGGGTTGGAAGCTTGTAAATCCAAAAGAGCTTTAATAAAAAAGGCGTAGTCTTCAGACTGGGCTAAAACCGTTGGTTCTCCTTGGTAGTTGAGTCGCTGGAAGCGCCCATCAACAAACTGATTATCTAAAATGAAATTTGCCGCTTGTGCTGCTAGTTCCAGGTATGGCGGTTGTTGGAATACCGCCGCAGCCCTAGCTAAACCAGAAATCATCAAGCTATTCCAGGCGACAATCATTTTCGTATCTGTTACCGAGGGAATGCGTCCTGGCCAGTTAGTGGTTTTAGCTTCTTGATTGTTGCGAGCAGGGGGGAAAATGTCTAGTGATTCAGGGCTAGTGCCGTAGCGGACTGCAAACAATTTACTCAGTGCTGTTTCCAGTGTTGCACTCAGTTGCCCGGTATGGCGTCTTTGCAAAACATTCTTACCTTCAAAGTTGCCGTTAGGGGTTACGGTAAACTGTTGTTCTAATTCCGTGAGTTCTTCAGAGGTTAACAGTTGTTGTAATTCGCTGTAACTCCAGACGTAAAAAGCTCCTTCCTCTGGTTCCACAGCAGTGGGTTCGGTGAAACTGTCGGCATCTTGAGCCGCATAGAAGTAACCTTCAGGCGAGGTCATTTCTCGTTTCAGCCATTTTATAGTACCAGCGATCGCCCTTTCAAAAGCTGGCTCTTTTATGCCTGCACTCCATAAACCAGCTAGATATTCGACAATTTGCCCATTATCATAGAGCATCTTTTCAAAGTGGGGTACTGTCCAAGTCGGGTCTACAGTATAGCGATGAAACCCACCGCCTACATGGTCGTAAATCCCTCCCAGTGCTAGATCTAGTCCTCGTTGGGTACAAACTTCCTTGCCATCATACCGAGATTCAAAATTGAATCGAGTTCCCCGCAGTGCTAATTCTGCATAGGGAATCATGGGAAAACTATTGCCAGTTTGATTAGGAGTAATTATGCCCGTGCTGGTTTCCCAACCTTGTCGGAGTAATTCATGGTCTTGTAGCTCATTAGTTGTAGCATCTTGCAACACCGCAGACGTGAGCAGCGACTCGATAATAATGGCTTTGCGTTGTTGTAAATCTTTTTTTTCTGTATCGTAATAACGACGTAGTGCTTGTAAAACTTGTAAAAATCCGGGACGACCATAGCGTTGGTCTACAGGAAAATAAGTACCAGCATAAAACGGCACTAAATCCTCAGGAGAAAGAAAGACATTTAAAGGCCAACCGCCTTGACCGCTCATCATTTGTAGAGCCTGCATGTAGATGCTATCGAGGTCTGGTCTTTCTTCTCGGTCTACCTTAATGGGAAGAAAGTTGGCATTCATGTAGTTGGCGATCGCAACATCAGAAAAAGCCTCCCCTTCCATAACAGTACACCAGTGGCAACTAGAGTAACCAATGGAGAGAAAAATTGGTTTATCTTGCGCTTTTGCAGTTGCAAGTGCTTCGTCACACCAAGGCCACCAATCAATCGGGTTTTCGGCGTGTTTCCGGAGGTATAGGCTCTTAGCTTCAGCAAGACGATTAGTCATAATCAAATGCAAATAGTTGCCTTCTTTGCTCAGTCTACCCTGTTGCTAGGAATGTTCGTCTAATAGTCTGCCAACCCAAAAATGTTAGTTGGAGGTTGGGTAAAGGTTAAAAGGAAAAGGGTAAGGGATTTAAAACCTTTCCCCTTTCCCCTTTATCCCGCTATCACAAAAGCGAACTACTAGTAGTCTGTCAACCCAAAAATGCTGGATGAAGGCTCTTTAATGGGTAAGGGATTTAAAACCTTTCCCCCTTACCCTTTCCCCTTTACCCTTTCCCCTTTAAAGAGCCAAGCGAACTACTAGTGTAAGTTTTGAATATCACCTACATTTGTGCAATTTTTAAATTATTTTTACTCAAAAGTACGTAATAACAGACTCACGATGATATTTGTTGGCGTTTCCGGCACAGGTGATGCTGTTTTTGTCTGAGCTATGGTATTTGAGCTAAGTCCTGCTATCAGGTGGAGCAAGAAGGTGATAATGGCGGCTTGTAGAAGTTTTTCCCGCATGGCACGTCTCTCTCTAGATGGATAGCCTTTCAATAAGGGACTTCCAAGTCAAAAAATATTCCATAGAAAATTGTTCGCTGTTGACTGTTGACTGTGAACTGTCAACGCTTTAACCGGAATACTTTATTTTTTAGAGTTCCCTAAGGACTGGTTATTCTAAATACACCTCGTAGTATCGATTTACCGAATCTAACAAAAATAATTTGAGAAATGGCGAGGGGAATTCTGAAAAAATGTTTAAAATGTTACTTTCATTTCATAGAATTTCCCAAGGAAGCCAAATCACTATATAACCAAAGTCATAGAGAAAAAGTTGAGATATGACTTTGGTCATAGTTGGAGTTGTTTGATTGTTATTCCCTGAGCAGGGACATTTTTAAAGACCGCTTTTGCGAATAAAAAGTGCCCTGAGTGCAACTGAAGATTCCAAGGGCTAGAATTCTATTTTCTATCTCCCAGAGAATAGGAGGGATAAACTCCAATTTCCTGTTCTCATCGATAAAATGTACTTAATATAGCCACAAACACGCTTACTCATGATTCCTATCGTTATTGAACAATCGGGTCGAGGTGAACGCGCCTTTGACATCTACTCACGGCTGTTGCGTGAGCGCATCATTTTTTTGGGACAACAAGTTGACAATAATCTGGCTAACTTGATTGTCGCCCAACTGCTGTATTTGGATGCTGAAGACCCGGAGAAAGACATTTATATGTATATCAATTCTCCCGGTGGTTCGGTAACGGCTGGTATGGGTATTTTTGATACTATGAAACAAATTCGCCCTGATGTCTGTACTATTTGTACCGGATTAGCGGCAAGTATGGGTGCTTTCCTCCTCAGTGCTGGTGCTAAGGGTAAGCGGATGAGTCTACCTCATTCTCGAATTATGATTCATCAACCTCTGGGTGGCGCTCAAGGACAAGCAACTGACATTGAAATTCAGGCGCGGGAAATTCTCTACCACAAGCGGCGGCTCAACGACTATTTAGCCGAACATACTGGTCAACCAATTGAGCGTATTGCTGAAGATACCGAACGCGACTTTTTTATGTCGCCAGAAGAAGCTAAAGAATATGGCTTGATTGACCAAGTAATCGACCGCCACGCTGCTGGTAGCCGTCCAGTAGCCCTAGTGTAAAGTGCTGAGTGCTGAGCAGAATTTCCACTCAGCACTCATAACTATCCTAAAATCCAGCTAATAGACATCTGATTAAAATCAATGTAGAGACGTAGCAATGCTACGTCTCTACAAGAGTTTTGGGTAACGCAGAATTAATTTCACTAGATGTCTAATGGGTCTTCTGGCTGAGATTGGAGGTATTTGAGAAATTCGTATAATTCCTCATCAGTCAGCAAAAAACGTCCTCGCTTGCCGTAGGTTTTAATGAGGTGCTGCCGTCCCTGTTCTTGTGTCCAGCCTAAGCGGTGCATTTCAACATCAGTCTTAGTTATTACCTGAGATAAACCCTCAGAAGACATTCTAGAGATTAGATTGTCTGATTCTTCCCAGAATGTAGAGAAATCTTGTAACTCTTCGTATTCTAGTTCCAAACAAATATTTTCTGATTCTTCCCAGAATGTAGAGAAATCTTGGAACTCTTCAGATTCTGGCTCCAAATAGTTGGAGTATTCTACTTCATCGGATAGAACTTCGTTTAATGCTAGTGTAGGTTGAGATGCAAGGTATTGGAGAAAGTCTAGTAATTCTACTTCGGTCAGCAACAAACGCGATCGCTTCCCATAAGTTTTAATCAGATGTTCCCGCCCCTGGTCTGTTGTCCAGCCTAACCGCTGAAGTTCGACATCTGTTTGAGCTATTACTTTAGAGAAATTAAAAGGTTCCATACCTTAATTCGTATTTCAATAGCCTTAGGACTTACGCAACGCCGATATTGTCATTGCGACCGAAACGGAGTGTAGGGAGGCAATCCCAGCGTCAGGGGGGATTACTTCCCTATCGCTCGTAATGACCGAATTACGTTATTTTTGCGTAAGTCCTGAGCCTGTGTCTTTTGCCATTAGTCCTTACAAATCACAAATGACAAAAGACTAATGACCAATGACTATTAACTAAAATCCCGCTAGCGGGTCTGGCTGAGATTGGAGATATTGGAGAAATCCGTGTAATTCTTCTTCAGTCAGCAAAGTCCGCCCCCGCTTGCCGTAAGTTTTAATTAAATGCTCCCGTCCCTGTTCTGGTGTCCAGCCTAAACGCTGAAGTTCCACATCTGTTTTGGCAATAACATCAGATAAATCTACAGGTTCAGCTTTTTTCCTTCTCTTTCCTGTACTGATTTGCGGAACTGCATCTTCTTGAGGGCTATAATTCCGGGGTGTAAATGGTGTGACATTACTGGCAGAAATTCCTGGAAAGCTGGGATTTTCTGCCTGCTGACCAGATACCATTTCCAAATTTTCAGCTGGCGAATCGAATTCTAGTTGTCGGTTAGCAGTCAAAGCAAACTCTCGACCTAAATCTTGGCTATAAGTCTCGCTTGTGTTTGGCGTGTCAGGTATCGGCTCGATTCTGCTGCTAGCCGTTGGCAGATCTAAATTTTCGTTTGTTACTGGCTCTAGTTTGATATTCCTTTGTTTAGAGGATGGTGTAGATATTTCTTTGTTGCTGACACTTGACCACTGGGGAGCAACAAAATCCTCATTTTTTGTTGAGGAATAACTAGACTCACTCACTTTGGTGTTCGAGGAAGCATTTGATTGTGTTTGAGAAATTGATTCTTGTGGTGCATCAGTAATTCCCAAAACCGTCAATGCCCTGGTTCTGGCTTGGTCTTCTGCTGCTTCTATTGTTTCTGCTGCTGCCATACCCGTAGCACGGGTTATACCTTCAAGTTGTACGCTTACCCGAACAATAAATTTTCCTTGAAAAATTTGGGGGGAATAGGGAGATGGGGGGATGGGGAGATGGGGAGATGGGGAGATGAGGGAGATGAGGGAGTAGGGGAAGAATAACTTTTGTTCTTAACTTTTAACTCCTAACTCCTAACTCCTAACTCAGCACTCCCCATGCCCAATGCCCTGAAGTAATATTGTTGCTTCGCCCTGTGTCCCAATTGTAGCAGTACCTGTTTTTTGAGGAAATTTTTGGGTGGTGTCAACTTACCTGGGTAGTTTTGTCTGTAATGCTATACTATTTACCCAACTTAATGTGTATAACTATTTTCTGGAAGTGCGCTCTAAATCTACAATAATGAAGATAAGGTTCGCCCTCACTGCTTATTAAGCTGCTCGCCTAATTGTTACCGATTCTACGTGTGGAAAAATTGGGTTTACTAGCAGTTCCTCCTAGTTAAAAATCAGAGTCTAATGGCGTAAAATTACCTTCAATCTAGACAATCAAACACCTGTGGTCTCCACGCCACTTGCTCTACTTGGGGAGACCCCTACGTACTGTTAGTGGCTCCCCCGCATAGCGCTTTGGGCAGCATGGAGAGTTCTCCAAACCCAGCTTCTCCAAAAGCGTTGCGTGATTACCAGGCGGGGCTAAATATCAATCAGGCGTACTTTCTGAGTTTGGTTAGATGAAGGAATTGAAACCCAGGCAAACTTTGAGAGCATCGTGCAGTGAGAAGTCCAAAGGACGCCCAGAGTTGTGTGTGGGTTGGTTTCCTCGGCTCAACACAACTTGGGGAATAGTTTCCCGCAAGGGTAGGTTGGCTTCCTTTCCTTGGAAATTAGGAAGCCTTGCCTCAGGGCAATTCGTTTCCAGCTTGTTTCTGTAAGCCGTCAAAACCCTTGAAGCTCTTAATCAAGGTAAAGGTGAAAGGGAAAACACAAGAAGGGAAAGGTTGGAAAGGAAAAGGGGAAAGGTCTGAAGACTGGTCTTTTTCCCTTTTCTCTTTAGCTCTTTGTCAACAGGCAAAGGAGACCTTTCGCTTCCTATGGTGAGGGCATACAGGAAAGAACCAGATTAAAAAAATGATGTTTTGACCAAAGGTCGGTTCACTGCATGGAATTTTCAATCGCTACACTCCTTGCCAATTTCACCGATGATAAATTGGTGGCTCGTAAAGTTTTGGAAAAGAAACTTGGTTGTGAAGATGAAAAAAGCCTACAAAAACTTCACATAGCCTTAGATGTTCTGGAAAAAATCGGTATTTTGGTGAAAGAACGAGGCAAGTATCGCCGTGTTATGGAAGAGGGAATCATCGAAGCAAAACTCCGTTGTTCTAGTAAAGGTTTTTGCTTTGCGATTCAAGATGTGGAAGGAGCTGAGGATATTTACATTCGTGAAAGTCATCTAAGTAATGCTTGGAATGGCGATCGCGTTTTGGTCAGAGTCCTCAAAGAAGGTAGTCGCCGTCGCTCTCCAGAAGGAGAGGTAAAGCTCATCCTTGAACGTTCCAACCACACATTACTGGCACGAATTAAGCAAGTAGAAAATGGTTTTCGGGCTGTACCTCTAGACGATAGATTGCTGTTTGAACTCAAGATTCAACCCAATGGTGCGAAATTAGAAGATGCCATCGATCACCTCGCCCACGTGGAAGTCTTGCGTTATCCCTTAGCTCAATACCCCCCTTTGGGTAGAGTAGTACAAATCCTTGGCAGTGATGCCGAAGCTGCTGCTGATATAGATTTGGTAACATGCAAGCACGACTTATCCCGTACTTTTGCCGATAACGTCCTAGAAGCAGCTGCCAAGTTACCCAAAAAGCTCCTCAAAGCAGACCTGAAAAATCGCTTAGATTTACGTAATGTATTCACCATTACCATCGAAGGCGTAAATGGAGATACCAAAGTCATCGAGAATGCCTTTAGTTTGGAGAGAAACCCCAGTGGAAATTGGCTTTTAGGAGTTCACATCGCTGATATTTCTCACTACGTGCAACCTGATGAAGCCCTGGATAGAGAAGCACTCAAACGAGGCAAATCAGTGTATTTGGGAGAATTAATACTGCCAATGTTGCCCCCAATTGTGGCAGAACGCTGTTCTTTAGTAGCAGGAAGCGATCGCTTAACCATCTCTTTCTTAATTACCATCGATCCCAAATCAGGGCAAATAGTAGAGTGGGAAATTCAACCAAGCGTCATCAACGTCGAGACTGCACTCACCACAGAACAAGCCGAAGAAATTCTCGCAGGTGAATTTCACAACCAATCTCCAGAGGTGTTGGAGATTCTGCAAAATCTCCAGGCTTTGCAAAGAGATTTAAGACAAGTGAGATTAAATCGCGGTAGCTTGCAATTAAATCTGCCCCCCAGCCAAAACCCATATTATGATGAGGGAATTCTGGGGGCTGTGGTGGTCAATGATTTACCGGTGCGATCGCTACTCACTGAGTTAGTGCTGTTAGTTAATCAATTGATGGCAACTCACCTAAACGCCCTTGGTGTTCCGGCTATTTGGCGAGTCCAAGGCACGCCAGATATCGAAGATGTCCAGGAAATGCTGAAATTGGCAATCAATTTAGGCGTTGACTTAGCCTTAGATCCAGAAGCCGATATCCAACCATTAGATTATCAACATTTAACCAGAGCTTTTGCCGAATCTGCCTCCGAGCAAGTTCTCACCTATTTGTTGCAAGATACCCTCAAGCCTTCTGCATACAGCACCACCAAAGGGCCTCACTTTGGCTTGTCGCTAGGACAGTATGTCCACTTTAGCGCCCCCTTGCGGCGTTACCCGGACTTACTGATGCAAAGAGTGTATTACACACTACTGGAACATGGACGCGATCGCCGTAACACCCGTGTGAGAGAGCGAGTTAACTTACGCCATTCCTCCAGCCACGAAGAAATTAACTGGAACGTTTTACCCCCAGAATTGCAACAAGAACTCCAAAGCGATTTGACCAGGGTAATTGTCCAAATCAACGACAGAGAAAAAGAAGTCCAAGAAGCCGAAGCTGATTTAGCAGGACTGCAAAAAGCCCAACTCATGAAGCAGCGCATCGGTGAGGTCTTTCAAGGAGTAATTACTGGCGTTCAATCCTACGGTTTCTTTGTGGAAATTGAAGTACCAGCAGAGGCGGTTGAATCCAGTAGTAATCCTGGCGTACCCCTGAGAGTAGAAGGATTGGTACACGTCAGTTCTCTCAAAGATGATTGGTATGAATATCGCGCCAGACAGCAAGCACTATTTGGTCGCAAAAATCGCGCTTCCTATCGACTAGGCGATCGCGTTGCTGTGCAAGTTAAGAGTGTTGATTACTACCGCCAGCAAATTGATTTGGTAACTGTCGGCAGCGATGGTGTAGCTAAAGGTTTAGCAGGTAGCGCCTCTAATGAAGATATTTCAGACCTTTACTTAGAAAATGACATGGAACCTGATGACCTAGATCCTTATGGAGAGGATGAGTAAATACCTGTAGGAAGTACGTGTTAAATCAAACTAAACCTCTAATTTTAGGCGTATCGGGCGCATCTGGTCTGATTTACGCCGTTCGCGCTATCAAATTTCTGTTGGAAGCAGAATATAGTATTGAACTGGTTGCCTCTAGATCAACTTACATGGTTTGGCAATCAGAACAGGAAATTCGGATGCCAGCAGAACCAACAGCGCAAGAACAATTCTGGCGAGAGCAAGCAGGAGTCCCACTTGCTGGTAAACTGCGCTGTCATCCTTGGGGCGATGTCGGTGCTGGAATTGCCAGTGGTTCCTTTGCGGCTTTAGGAATGATAATTATTCCATGTAGCATGAGTACAGTGGCAAAACTAGCAGCCGGCTTGAGTTCGGATTTACTAGAACGCGCAGCTGATGTGCAACTCAAAGAAGGTCGCAAGTTGGTAATTGTACCGCGTGAGACTCCTTTTAGCTTGATTCATCTGCGTAACTTAACTTCCTTAGCAGAAGTTGGAGTGAGAATTGTCCCCGCTATTCCTGCTTGGTATCACAATCCGCAAACCATTGAGGATTTAGTTGATTTTGTAGTTGCCCGTGCTTTCGATCAATTAGATATTGACTGCATACCAATTCGGCGCTGGCAAGGAAGGAATTAAGTTCATTGTTGACTGTTGACTGTTGAGTGTTGACAGTTAACAGTCATAGCAGTTCAAACAACCCCAAATGCTCTTGGTAGCTGAAAAAAAAATTTTTTTCCAAAAACACTAGCGCAATGGAAAATCTTTTGCTATATTATATAATCGTGAGACACAAGGGCGGTTAGCTCAGTTGGTAGAGCGCCTGCCTTACAAGCAGGATGTCATCAGTTCGAGTCTGGTACTGCCCATGCGCTAGAAAACTAAAAAAGCCGTCGTTTGGCGGCTTTTTTAATGCAGTTCGATTTTATCGCTGCAATTTCGGGTAATATTATCACTTGAAATTACTTGAAATTACTTGAAATCACAGCACAAAATTAGCACAGCAAAATGGACAATCGAGGCGGTAAATGAGCGCCTAAAGGCAGGCAAGATTGGGGTGAAGGTGGAAGCAAGGGGCGATCGCTTATCTCTCCGGGCCACACTTCCACCCAAGCCAGGGAGCAACAAAGCCAAACCCCATCAGCAGTACATTGCCTTGGGAATTTACGACAATCCGGCCGGCTTGCAACGAGCAGAAGCTGAAGCCAAAATCGTGGGTGGATTGTTGGCTAGGGCTGAATTTGATTGGGGAAGGTATCTTTCCCAAGAACAAGAACAAGAACTAGGGATCGGGGACTGGGGATCGTGGATAGAAAAACTCCGCGCTGATTACTTTGCCCAGAAGGGCGAAAATCCCACGACCCAATTTACTTGGAAGAACGATTACGAAGCAGCCTTCAAAAACCTCAAGGGGGATGTGACTGGTGCCTCAATTATCGCTGCCGCCACTTCGACGCCTGCCAATAGCCGATCCCGGAAGCGGACTTGCGAAAAACTACAGATTTTAGCTGAGATTGCTGGGGTAAAAGTAAACCTTAAACCTTACATCGGCAACTACGGCAATGCCCAGACCAAGCCGCGCCAGGTACCGACTGATGAGCAAATAATTCAAGTGCGATCGCTTTTTGACGACTCTCCCGCTTGGCAATGGGCTTATGGAATACTGGGGGCCTACGGCTTGAGAAGCCATGAGATATTTTTCTGCGAAATATCAAAAGATAGCTTAGCCTGCCACGTACTGGAAGGCAAAACCGGCGAGCGAATTTGCTACCCCCTGCACCCAGAATGGGCACAAGAGTGGCAATTGTGGCAAATCAAGAAGCCCCGGTGTAGTGGTAAAACTTACCGCGATTATGGCAAACGAGTGACTTCTACCTTTTGGCGACGGGATGTGCCATTTGACCCCTATGATTTACGCCATGCTTACGCGATTCGGGGCAGTGTGCGCTATAAGGTTCCGGTGGCGACGATGGCAGCCTGGTGTGGGCACTCGCCCGTTGTCCATTATCAGACGTATAATCGCTGGATCTCACAAGTAGAACACGAAAAAGTCTTTGAACAACTCAAAAACCAAAAAACCTAAATATTATCCACTAGCAACTTAATCAACCTTCTCCGCTGTTCCACATCGAGTTGTAGGGCTATCGTCAGCACATCTTCTGCCACCTTTGGCGAGTAACTTACGTTTTCGCCTTTGATTTGATTAAACAATTCCTCAATGCTCATACCCGCAGCCACAGCGATTTTTTCTAAATTCTCCGACGAGGGAAAGCCTTGACCTTGTAGCCAGTTTTGCACAGTCCCCAATGCGACGCCCAGATCCATAGCAAGTTGGCGCTGAGAGCGAACGCCTTGCGCCCTGGCTAATATTTGTGCTAATCGTCTTTTAGCGTCGTCATCCATTGCCAATAATTCAATTTCTGCCCACATACAATAATGCAGCTTAAAAGGTAATTTTTGGTATTATTTATGACCACTAAAATAGTAGTCAATACTGACTAAAAATCTGTACGTGCTAAACAACCCATACGCGGATTTAGCTCTAATCCATGTATGGGGCGGATACGAAAGTGTCCGTTTCATCAAAACACAGTGTTGCGGCATCAACACCTGTGATTAAAGCGTTCGGGCTTCCCTGCTAGCTCGAACTTTTCGTATCTCAATCCAAATCGATAAGCGCTTTTGTTAATTCTTTGCGCTCTTCTTTGGACAAGTCTTTAGCAAGCAGCAGAATCTGCTTGACAGATGCCGCGCTTTTCTCTCTTTCTATGCCCCGAAGATAATCGAGCAGATCATCAATCCCGCTAAACCCGGTCGCCTTGGCAATTTTTTCTAAATTCTCTGGCGAAGGAAATCCCTGTCCATCAATCCAATTTTTGAGCGTCGCGGGATTAACGCCCAGACTCATCGCGTATTTTCTTAGCGATTGGTTTCCTTGGGCTTCAATAATTAGTTCCGCTAGGCGCTGCTTGGCTTGACTGTCCATTGATAGGAGATATTCAAACGTTTCTAGCCACATCATAATGCACCTTTGAAGGTGTTTTTAAACTACGTGTCACACTTTACGAACTCTTGTAGTAATATTATTTATAAATACACTAATCAACATATTGTTTAGAGCAATATACATGAATAAAACACATTCTGATTCCACCTTGACCGGGGAAAGGGCAAAAGCTTTCAAAAAATCCTTCGACGCGACGCCAGAGATTGAGAGTGAGCTTGTAGAGATAGCCAAAGAGATGGGGGTACCGCAGTCAGCGGTAATTGTCTTTGCCCTCAAGGACTTTTTCTTGAAATACCACAGAGAAAAGCACGAAAGAACGCAGCTCCGGGCGGCCTAATATGAAACAGCCCCAACCCACCGAGAGGCTGATCCCTGAACACCAACTGCGGGAAGCCATTAAAGAAATTTTGGCGGAAATGCTCGGAGTAGCCGCTACCGCACAACACCCGAACCGACGGTGGTACGACACGGAACAGGCTTACCCCCTATTAGGACTCGACTCGGCTGAACAACTCCGCATCATGGTGCGGGACGGCACATTGCGAATTGGACACGAGGTGCGTGATGTGCGATCGCCCAATTCCACAGTTCCTCGATATCAATTTCACATTGGAAATTGCGATATTAGACTCGCATCGCCCCCCGAAAAACGGCGGGGCAAAAAAATAGCGTAATCAGGCGTGATTACGCTTAAAAAAATTATTTTGCAGGCCACAAATTATGACAGAAACTTCACAAACCCGAAACGTTGACGCTTCGGTGCAATCGAATACAAGAGGCGACTTACGCCCCATCAATCCTACAGATATCCAGATACCACAAAGTGCTACAGCTAATACCAAAGAAGTAGAAAGAATAGTCCAAATTTTAAAATCCAAAGGCTCATTGCCAGAAATAATAATAGCTCCTGACAATTCATTAATTCGGGGAATTGACGCGCTAGAAGCGGCTATTCAAGTGGGGCAAACCCTCATTTTGGCTTCAGTCCAAAAGTTAAAAATAGAGACTTCAAAAATACAGCTGACTAACATCAAGCTTGATGGCGGTACGCAGTCCCGCGCCGGTATCAACCAGCAAGTTGTGGATGAATATGCAGTTGCTTGGCGGGATGGGGCGAAATTCCCCGCAATAATTGTGTTTTACGATGGCGAAAATTATTGGCTGGCTGATGGCTTCCACCGCTGCTACTCAGCCAAACAAGCGGGACTGAGTGAAATTGAGGCGGATATCCGCCAAGGCACTCGCCGCGATGCTGTGCTGCATTCTGTGGGGGCAAACAGCAATCACGGGCTGCGACGAACGAACGAAGATAAGCGTCGTGCCATCCAGACCCTGCTAAACGATGATGAATGGCGTCAGTGGAGCGATAGGGAAATCGCTAGGCGCTGCGGCGTTCATCACGACACTGTAGGACGAATCCGTGCTGAACTAACTACTACAACCACGCAAGCAACAGACAACCTATCTGGCGGAAACCGCCAGATAGATGAGAGAAAAGTTGAGCGCGGAGGAACTACCTATACTCAAAAAACGAGGTCAAAGGCAAAGCCCTGGATTCCTAAGGAGACGGAGATAGTAGAGGTAACAGGCGGCGAACACAAAGATAAATTAGCCGAGGTGAGGGTCATCACGGGAAACACGGCTATGTGCTTCGTGGATGGCTCCACCAAGCACGTTCACATCCTCCTTTCGCACATGCAGCCGCAACAGGAAAAGCTGCAAGAGCCTCCGACCTCTGTGACTCAAGAACTGAAACAAAAACAGAAGGATTTAGGATTGGGGACGCGATCGCAAATCTTCCCAGATAAAGAGCGCAACGAAGGTTTCAAGCCAGAACAGCAGCTGGCCTCAGCCAGCATTGTTGACCTCAATACCAATGGCGATGCGCTCGTGACTGAAGTGGCGATCGCACTCCTCAAACTCGCCCCCAAGCAGATGTACGAGGTAATGTGCCGCATCGAGCCAGAACTCGGCACAGATCGCCTAAACGCCATCTGGAAAGCCCTAGAGAAATCTTTGGCGCACAAAGCAGCATGATTCCCGAAATACAGACCCGACTGACTGATGAGGAAGAATTATGAGTTACTGGAGAGAAAAAGCGGCAGCAGCGATTGAGGAAGCGATCGCTCTATTCGCTGCCGATCTGAACAATCTAAACGATCAGCAAAAACAAAGATTAAAATGCGCCATCGACGCTTCTTACCCATTCGGACTACGAAAAAATCATCCATACCAAGCCTGGCTTGACGAACGCCGAAAAGCTTTCTATCGGCTTGGATTAGCGGAAGCTCAAATGGGGTCTAAGGGTGCAAAAAGAAAGCCAGCGATCGGTTGCGATTCAACTGTTCCAGGACAGCAATCGTTATTTTAATGAGTGCAAGACCGGATTCACCTTGGCACTATGCCCGCGCTTTTTATGCTTTGGTGAAAGCCGAATCAAAGCTACACAGACTGATTCGATTTGTTGGCAGAACCGAATTTCATCTTCAGTCCAAATTCGATGACGAGATGATTCTTGATTCCCTCAACGAAATCGAACACCACCTAAATTATGCACGCCAAATAGCAAGCGATAAGTCAATGGATCTAACACAAAAAATTGAGGCTGAACTAGCTCTTAAAGACTGCAATGCTGGGCAACTCAAAGACACCACAGGTGCTACTTATGCTGAGATATTCGCAGTTCTCAAGCGGCTTGTTGATGAGGGTAAAGCATCTCACTACTTCGACAGCAATTCAACCCTGACTTATCAACCTGTAAAACAGCCTTTCTGGAAAATTCGATGAAGCTCTCTTTCCCAAAAAAAGAGACTTCCTTCGCAGTAACGCAATCTACAAAGGAAGCCGATGAATCAATATGATTATATCATTTTTAAATCTTCAAACAACAAAAATTAACGGAGGATGCAATGAGAACATCGTGCATTAATCATCCTCCACGGCAGATAATGGCGATCGTGCGAGAAGACTATTTCTTGCTAACTAGAGACTGTACTGCCGCCGCAATCTTATCAATTTTCGAGTATTGGGCAAATGCAGCGATCGCGCTCAATGCGAATGAATTAGAACCTTGGCTGGGGATAAAAACAGTTAAAGACTTCGAGGAAATGCTACTTGGCATAGCCACAGATAAATGCATTCGCAGAGCGTTACACAAGCTAAGAGAAGCAGGCTTTATTGACATCAGAAAACCCTTGGCGCACAGGAAAAGCCTGGAATATAGGTTTTTGATAACAACAGTACAGTCCGCTTTAAACGAACTTTTTAACGGTAAAAATACCGCTGACTTTGACAAAAGCCAACGGTCAAATGACCGCTCACCCAACGGTAAAAACACCGTTGACTTTGACAAAAGCCAACGGTCAAATGGCCGTTTGACTATATATAAAAAAGATCAAGATCTAGAAGAAATAAGAGAGAAGGAAATTTCTCTCGCGGACGAAACAATTGCACCGATTGTTGAGGAATCGCGTAGGCAAAGCCCCCCGCTCTCATCGCCCCAAATACTCGCTTCGTTGTCAGAGGAAAAGGAGATTTTGCATGAAGCTGATAGCTCTTCATTGGGACAAATTATTCCGCCACCGCCCGGACTCGAAAAAATTAAAAAATATCAAAAGCTGGATGCCGAAGGAACCAAGCTAAAATCTGCGGAACTGCGGGATTGGGCCGATTTGGAGATTGGCCAATACGTTCCGATTTATCGCAAAAGCGGCTATATCCTGACTGGCGGAAACGACATCGTTGGCGAATTTGCGCTTTATGTTGCCAAACAAAACTGCAAGCCTCGACAAGAGCCGACGATCGCGCTCGGATTCAACGTAATCAACAAATGCGAATCCGACCCCCGCAGCTGGCAGAAATTGGTGGTTTGGGTTGTCCAGTGGCAGCAGTCAATTGCAGCAGCTAAAGAAGTGAATCTGGCGGCGTCTATCGCCGACGAGCAAGAAAGGCAACGAATACACCTTGCCTCTAAGAAGAAATTTAGTTTGTGAAAAATTTTTCAAGATGATTGACGACGCTAAATTTAAACGCGGCATCGCTTTGCTGCAACAGCACTTTAATCGAACTCTATCGGATGATGCGATCGCTATCTGGCGAGAGTTCTTAGACGACAACCTCAGCGACGAGGATTTTACTCAGGCGATTAAAGAAGCCGTGTTGAGTTGCGAGTTTTTCCCCACGGCTAAAAAACTTGTGGAATTCGCTATCGGCGCTCTAGAAGTTGCGGCTATCCAGCAATGGCAAATTATTGTCACTGCTGCCAGCACTGTAAGCGAGACTTGGATTAAAGAATTGCTTGGTAGCTTGTCTGAGCGATCGCGCGCTAGCTTGCAAGCCATTGGTGGACTGCAAGCAGTTGCAATGACCGATGATTGGAGTCTTAGGAAGTTAGAAAAACAGTTTATCACCGTCTATTGCCAGTCCCCTTCCAAAATCAAGCTTTTACCACCTGCCAAGATTCAGCCAATAAACTACGAAGCGGAGCCTGTAGCCAGGGACTACACACCACCCGATCCTTCTACCAAACCAGAAGCCCTGCGAAGAGTGCTGGAAGCTTTGGATCTACGCGTTGCTGGACTTGAACAGTCGGACGAATCGAAAGCGACCAACACCTTTTTCCTTCGCTACCGCTGGAAGATTGATGAAGACCGTCTTTCCCATTATCTAAATCTAGATCTAGAGAGTAAACGAGGGCTTCTCTTGATGATGGATTCCGCGTTTCGAGATAAAGCGTCGTGGCGTTCGGCGGCTTTTGCGTTTGACAAATTCACTGGCTATAAAGCAGGGCCGGCTATTGATGCCAGAGCAATCGCTCGCCGATGGCTAGAGGAAGAGGAAGTATGACCGAATTGACCGAATACGAATACCTACAACAATACGTGATGGATCGCTATTGCACTTCTGTAGAAGCTCTAGTGCATCCAATCCACGATCTGCACAAAAGATCTCTACTGAAAGGCGATATGCAATCAGCAGAATTTTTCGAGGCGGCACGGAATGCCATCCAGCAGAAATTATTCTCCGAACGCATCCGTTCGCAAGACATAATCCACTGGCTCAAGCTCGATACCGAACTTCGGCAAATGGGCGAACAAACTTATCCCGACGTGATGGAGCGATATCTTAACAAAATCGAGGTTTTTGATGAAAGCTATTAGTTTATGGCAGCCGTATGCATCCTTGATTCCCTTTGGATTAAAGAGATACGAAACGCGCTCTTGGGGCACAAATTACCGAGGCCCGTTGTTAATTTGTTCGGCGAAAAAACAGTCTAGAGAGCAAGAGCAAATTTACGACGAAATTCTCTACAAATATCAAGACCAATATCCCGGTTTGATTATAGATGGTGAGTGGTGCAGGGAATGGGACGACTTGCCTAGAGGTTATGCGATCGCCATTGTCACCCTTACCGATTGTGTCCAAATGACTGAAGAGTTCATAGCCCAACAATCGCAAATTGAAATCGATTGTGGCGATTGGCAGGTCGGGCGTTGGGCTTGGAAGCTGGAGAATATCAGGAAGATCAAAGAGCCTTTTCCAGTTAAAGGCAGGCAAGGATTTTTCAGTGTTGATGTTGATTTAGCCGTTGAAGTTTTGGAGGCAGTCAATGTGTGATTGTGAAATTCCGGAGGTCTGGAGCGAGTCTTACCCCAAAGCCAGAATTGCTCACAAGTGCTGCGAGTGCGATCGGCGAATAGATACAGGAACAACCTATCGGCTAATGAAAGGGCTTTGGGATGGATGCTGGTCTACTTACAAAATGTGCTTAGAGTGCGAGAAAGTAAGCAATGCTTTTCAAGAAAAAGGTGGCTGCCACTGTATTGGCGGACTTTATCAAGAATTGATCGACTCTGATGTCTTGCTTCGAGATGAAGAAAATGAAGAGATCTGGATCGAGCAAGAGTCTTGGTTAAAAGTTGTTTGCCAGCATCCGATCAAATGCGAGGTAGTTGAGGAGGCGGCATGATACGCGATTGCAACGAAAAGTCAGAACAAACAAATACTTGTCCCCTTGGCTTGGAATGCCCAGATGAAACCGATAACTACGATGAATGCATCAATTCGGAAGCTTGCTATCGGTGGACGGAGGCATGGGATTTGTATGAAATTTTTGTCCTGGGTGACTTGCCACCAATATTTTTGAACAACGGTAAGCGGGACGATTGGACGAAACCCGAATACGGCTTTGAACGCTTAAACAATTGCGACTTTCTTCTTTACTACGTAGCCAAATTTATCCAGTTTGAGCAGTGGAAAGAAGCTTACTACAAGCTCAACCGCAGGTATTGTGCCTGCGTGAGAAAAGAACATTTTGCTCAACTGGAAGAGTTAAGAAAAGCGATCGACCAAGAATACGCTCAGTGCGGAATGACAACAGAAGACATCCCTTTTTAAGAGTGAAGAGGAATTGCTATGAAAGTAATTATCAGAGTCCAGGAAACGGTTACTAAAGATGCAGAGATTGAAATTCCAGACGACACGGAAGATCCGAAGCAATATTGCCTAACACTCTACAACGAAAATGCTCTAGAGTCCGAGCTTGAGGTATCTGATTCTACCTGTTCTTCTTTTGAAGTGGAAGTTGTGGAGCCAAAATTATGACCGCCACCGCACCCAATCTCGGCAAAACCTTCAACGGGACAGCCAGACCCGCCACAGATGAAGATATCAAAATCTTGGAGACTGGAGACTGGATAAAAAGACGAGAACATCCTTGGTGCTACCAATTCAAAAAGTGGGACGGCGACAAGGCGATTTGTACCTGGGAAGGAGATGAGTTTTTCGTCCCGCGTCACTTGTTAATGGTTGTTGAGGTTCTAGAAGGTCAAGTTTGTGAAAAATTTTTCAGGAAGCTAGAACAACGCAACTTGAAAGAGACTGAGATATCCACAGATTATAGTCAGTTGAAAGTGGGCGATCGCCTTATTCATCACTCCACTAACGGCAAAGGAATTCACACTCACTTCGCCACTGTGATTGCAGTAAAAAAGGATGAAATTACTTTTTTACGCGAACACAACAGGTGTTACGACGCGTTTAGCTACAAAAAGTTGAAGGAAGCGGGATACAGCAAATACCTACAATCCCTGACGAGGGAAAGTGTCAAGCCAGGAACCTACATCGTTGACCGATTCGGGTCTTTGGCGATTGTCACAAGCGACTTAGGTTTTGGCTTTGTGGTTGATTGGCTGGGCTTTGGTTCAGTCCCCAATCCTCCATCTGGTAAAGCGCTGACCTATAACTGGGAGCGAGATGGCAAGACGATCGCGTCATTTGCGATCGCGCCTGATGAATTAGTGTCCAAGTATAACGATCTATCTTTGAAAACCGTTGGCATCGAGGCGAGTAATGGCACTTCAGATCGGAAAGAAGTGTCCAAAACCAGAGGCGAGGAAATTTTATCAGAACAGCGTCAACAGGCTCTCTCCAAGCTCAAGAATGGGTACAGGTATTGGGATGCCACATCCAAGCGCTTTGGTAAATTTGTTGGCACACAAAAAGAGCTTGCCCAATTGGATGATGACGACAAAACTTTTACCGTTTGCCCTACAAACCTGTGGCAAGCCAATCTCTGGGAAGGTTTGAGAGTCCACCGTGCAAGATGGGGGAATGGTGTCATCGCTCATTGGCATCCATACACTGGCGGTTGGTGGGTGATTTGGGACGAAAAACCAGATTGTGCTTGTCAAGACGATCTGTTGGTTCCAGCGATCAATGTAGGCGATAAATTCGCACTGAGTCCGGGAGTGACTCAAGAATTTGAGGTGAAGGCGATTTCTAAGGAGGAGAAACCATATCACATCAAGTGGAGGCACGGGCCTGACGAAACACATCAAGTCGATCTTGAATTTTTCAGGAGGTTCAAACGTGTTGTGGAAGATGACCGTTGGAACCCCGACAATTTTGGGGAAGTGCCGCGCCAAGTGGATGCTGATGGGCAAGCGACCATCTTTTTTGATGACAGCGACGAACCCCCAGAACCTGATGATTTTGACACTATTGAGGAGTTTGATCGGGCTTGGGAGAAGTGGGAACAGCGCAAAGCCCTATCCAGTGATAAACCAAAGGCTACTGAAGGCATCGCTAGCACTCCTGAAAAATTTTCCACAAACCAAAACGACGAACAACCTTCATCTATGACTGAGTTCAAAAAAGGCGATCAAGTCGCCCCTGCTTGGCCTGCTGGCAGAGGTAGAAGAGGCGTTGTCGAGAGAGTTGAGAAAAATTTTGCTTACATAGACTGGGCTAATGGAACTTCTGGGAAAGTCCGCTTTGACCAGTTGTTGTTAGTTGAAAGAGCAAAAGAAGAATCGCTCCCTACTCCCTTCTGGCGCTCCAAGTTTGGATTGCACCCCTGCGACCAAGTACCAGAGGGCGCGCAAAAAGACCATATCCGCTGTGATACCCTCCCTGTTGACCAGCAAATTCGCATTTCTCAGGAGCGAATTTTTCAGCAGAATTGGCGCATTCAGGATTTGGAGTCTCAGCCTAAACAGTCCAAAGACATCAAAAAAACAATTGAATCAGCTAAAAGTAACATCGCCTTTGAAGAAGGATTAATTGATTTGCTACTTCCCTCACTGATTATTTATCGCCAGTTCCTGGATTTAGGCTTGTCCGAGGGTGAAGCTAAGAGGGAGGTTCTTGGGATAATCGCAAATCAAACCCCGCTGCCTCCAGCTTGCCATCAATGCTGGCCATCTCTTCAGTCGTAAAATCCCCAATCCCAGAAATCCCGCTCATCGCTTCTCTGAGTTTGTTGAGGGCAAATTCCAAAGTCTCAATTTTGCGGAGGGAAGTGAGGGTGGTGAGAAGAAGCGTAAAAGCTGTGTTGGCTTTTATTGTTTTTTCGGCAGCTGCATACGCCCTTCCCCACTCTGGGGAACTATCTAAAAGTGAAATGAGTTTGTCCCAGTCTTGAAATGGAGTAAGGGGTGATGGTGCAACCCAAGTATTGGTCGTGCCATCCCAATAATGTTCGGGTGACGGCTGTGGTGGTTTGGTAATTATATTCTGCCCGTTCCAGTAAACTTCAGATAAAGGTAAGTCCGGGCCCTCGGTTAGGGAAAAGCTTTCTGGTAAATTATCTGTAAATTCGGTACTTGTCCCCGCTATTGCGCCATCTTGAATCAAAAAAAACATATCACCCCACTGGAATAAAATTTCTCAATATCAATTGCCCGGACGAGGCAGAAGCGCCGCCTTTTTGCCCGCCGGCACCGCCAAAGCCCCCGCCGGCACCGCCGCCAACTGCTGTGCCGGTGTCAGTGCCATCCGCGCCAGCTGATAATAAAATCGTGGAGCCGCTTGTATTGTTGGAGGGACTAATCAAAACCACCTGACCGCCGCCGCCAGCACCGCCGCCACGCGAACTAATCCCGGCCCCATCGCCGCCATTGCCGCCACGCACGTCAATGTTCGCAGTCGCAGAAATCGTAATTGATGTCAGGCTTTTGAGTAGCACGAGTCCGCCACTACCGCCGCCACCGCCAGTGGAATATCCGGTGCCTGTTATGATGCTGCCGCTTGTCCCGTTCCCTCCTTTGGCGTTTATGGCTCCGGTAACTAATATTGCTCCGCCGGCTTCAATAGTTAGCCCGCCGCCGCCCTTCCCGCCGCCAGCAACGCTCCCAGAGCTAGAGGCGTTGCACGAGCAAAAGCCAGAGCCACCCCCCGAACCGTGGCGAGTTAATACGTAGTTATAAGCTTGTCCTGTCCCGCTTCCAGATCCACCACCGGGGCCCGCACCCGATAATCCTCCGATGTTTCCCGCGACACTGGTGGAAAAGCCGGCCCCGCCGCTGATGGGCGTGTTGACGTTGATTGTCCCAGCAATGGTGGCATTCCGAGCCACGTAAATGTGAGCGCCTCCGCTAATTGTCAGTGTTGCGCCTGCTTGAATGGTAAAGTTTTGAAAATAATATTCACCTTGATCGAAAGTCGCCGTGCCTGAGAGCGTGTAATCGCCCTCGCCCCCAGAGCCGCCAAAGGATCGAACTGCCTCTTGTCGCGGAGAAACCATAAATCGCGGTCGCAAATCCACAACCGAACCAGAAATAGCGCCGCTGACTGTAACGATCTTTGCTAGACTGATTCCCAATAATGGAGTGGAAGTACTAGCGACAACAGATCCAGATGAGTTGACATAAATGTAATTAGTGGCATTATCAGTTAAAGAAATCGTGCCAGGGGTGATTGTCGCGATCGCTCCATTAGGCAGGGTTGCCGCCCCTCCGGTGTAAGTAGCGCTCAATCCGCTAGAAGCGCTTACTTTTAGGGCGTCTCTAAAAGTCGTCCACTCCGGCTTGATTTGCCCTGCTGTGTTGCTGAGGTCATCGTTGGTGATTTTGGGGTTATGTCCGTCTAAATCTTGGCCATCAAAGGTGGGATTGTTGATTGCGTTGAGAAAGTCCGCAGTTACTGTAGTTCCATTTACAAAAGTTGTTTTACTCATCAAATGCCTGCGTAAATAATTTTGTTGATCACCAGATAAGGCGGCATATTTTCGTGGGAAGCTCCGCCGCCAGCGTTTCCAGTGGTTGCATTGGTGGCTATCGTTGTTCCTGCTGATAATCCCGCTGCGCCGCCAGAAGCGACAGCGTTTGCGAAGCTGGGGGTGATACCCGATGCTGGAGCGTGATTGTGAACTGGCATTTCGTTGCCAGTCAAAGCTACTCTTTCACTTCCTCCATTACCTGCAAGATTATTCGCTCCAGAAGTAATTCTCGATGCCGCCCCTTGCGCGGTGCCCATGTTATCAGGCGCTATCCCTGTTCTTCCTCGATAATCAGGAATATTGAAGGTAGTCGCGCCGTTACCCGCGCCGTAAGTTGTGCCGATCGCGGCAAATAGCGCTGCATAAGTTGTGCGAGAAATTGCTCTGCCATCGCACAACAGCCATTTACTAGGTGCCGAGGACAGTGCCCAATCGATCATTCCTCCAATGGGCACTGTTCCTACAGCAGCGATCGCCCCATCGACGTAAGCAGTATTGGCAATGCGCGTGTTGTTACTGCCGGGCGATTGGTTGGGGCAAGTGGGGTTGCCTGTCAGTGCAGGGTTAGCTAAGAGTGCGTAGCTTGCCAGATCGGTAATTCGTGCTAGCTGCTCGATGATGTCGCGCACTGCATTGCGGCTAGGTGCATCCGTCGCCCCATTCCATCCAGCTGCGTCGTAAGTTGTATCGTTTCCGCCAGTTCCCCCTGCATCGCCCTTTTGGGCTAAAAGCTGCCAGTAAGTTGTATTGATAACTGAAGGCGTTTGATTTGCGGCAGGATCGGCGTTGATGTAGACCCAAGAAGAGCCGCCATAAGTTACCGAGTCGTCTCTTTGGTAGTAAGTCGCAGCTGAATAAGCCCCTTTGAAGCGAGGGCCGCCGCGCAGTGCTTCTACAAAATCGGCGTCAGTGGTGAGTAGTTCGGCAAGACTTCGCACCGTCCGAGGTAGGGAGTCTGTAGAAACCCGCGAGGGAATGAGAGAAGCAAATTCAACTGATAAGGTATTGGGTACAACGGCGTGAAAATCCATCACCACGCTTGATTCTGTGCTGGTGACCTGCCCTAATTGCAATGATGTATCGGCATCGTAAAACGTGCCCGTGTAATAAAGGCTACCCTCGATAACCACTGGCCCGTCGTATTGCGTGCCGTCAGCAAGCCAGTAGGTAGTTTTTGTAGTGTGCCTGTTGACAACAAAGTGGTAAGTGACATTACTTGTGGCGCTTTCAACTACGCTTACACCGCTGAGCGTGCCAGAAGTGAAATTGAAGGTATGGGCAGCTAGAGTATAAATTGAATCAGGTGTTGTGGCAGTATCAACCAATGGGGCATCGAGAGCGATCGTTAAATCGCCGTCAAACGCCACCCCACCCGAATCTACGAATTTTCCTGTTATTTGCGTCATGGGGGTAGGGTTCCCCATGATTAGGGAGCAGGGGAGATGGGAAAAGGGTAAAGGGTAAAGGGGAAAGGGGAAAGGGGAGATGGGGGAGATAGGGAGATRGGGGAGAAAAATTGCTACCTTGTCCCCCTTGTCCCCCTTGTCCCCCTTGTCCCCCTTGTCCCCCTTGTCCCCCATGTCCCCATGCCCTGTTTGGCCAATGCCTAATGCCTAATGCCTAATGTCCAACAACCGATTCCCTAAACTGTTTCCCGGCAGAAAATGCCGGGACTCTGGTTGCTGGAATATCCATTTTTTCATTAGTTTTGGGATTGCGACCTTCCCTGGCTTTGCGATCGCGCCTCTCAAACGAGCCAAATCCCACTAGCGTTACCTTATCGCCATTAGAAACGGTTTCGATAATGGTGTCGATAGTGGCAGTTAAAACTGCATCGGCTTCTTTTTTGGTGATGTTGGCTTTAGCCGCGATCGCGTCTATTAATTCACCCTTGTTCATAACTCAATCTCCCTGAAATGCTCGAAATATAACGCCAGATGCTTTCCGACGCAAGGCGACAGGAACGCACTGGCTCAAGATTGTAACTAAAACTCGACAGAACTATCAAAAACTGGGTCACCTGCCACCGAAAAACCGCAATAGAACTGTGAATAACATACCGTTGACTTGACGTAGACAGGCCCATAGAGCCGATTGAATTTTACTGCTAGCCGCCACTTGTATGAGGTTCGCAGATAAGAAAGCGGCAACAACAAGAAATATTCCAAGGGTTCGCCACCTAGCGCATCACCCGCTACGTTGCGCCCTGCGAGGAATTCACCCAGTAGGTAAATTTTGCCTTGAATGCTGAAAGTTTCAAGCAAGAATTCCAGCACTGCCCTTGTGCCCTTAGATTCCCAGATAAAGGTGAAGGCGTTGGTAATGAGCGATCGCTTCTGTTCTTGGCTCCAGCTAGTTTCCCAGTATTCGCCCGTAAAGCCGCACAGTTGTCCGAGCCAATCCAAGTTTTCAGTCTTGGCTGTTACTGGGTCAAGGTAATCGGTGTAAAAGTTGTCAACCGCTTCCTTGGCTGCCATTAGATATTCATCTATTGGCAGAGTCAACCAATCCGCCACGGGGTCAAGTTCTGGATCGTCTGGCGAAACCTGGTACTTCTCTTCAGCGATTGGCAGACGTTTATAAATTGGCCTTCCTTGTTCCCAGGCTGATGGCATAAGCGTTAGGGGTGAATTTTAATCCAGTATTCGACCTTGGCATTAGGGTTAGTTGTCGCCAAGCGATTAACTATCCCTGCTAGATGAGAGGCTTTGCGCGGCGAATCATCTGGCGAACGCAATATCACCTCGGTTTCAGGAACCGAAAGCCAGTCCTCAACGTGGTAGTTTTTGCCAATGATATATTCGCTGCTCATTAATCTAGATCCCCTCCCTCGCCATAGCTGTAACTGAAGCTTTGTCCTTCTAGCACCAGATCGACTGTGAGGTCAAGTAGATAAGCCGCGCTATAGCTATTAGGAAGCTGAATGTCTGCATAAGAAACATCCAGTGCATTGTGCGTGGAAACTGACTGCACCAAATCCACACCCGCCAACTTCACCTGAAACTCTAATTCTTTGAGGTTGATTGTTTCTCCCAAAGGTAAATTCCCTGGTTGTAGGTACTCTTGCAGCCGCTGGTAAATCGTCAGCGTGATCGCTTCTGGGTTGCTCCCAGGAAGTAGAGATGCGATCGCGTACACTTCCAATGGCACAAGCTCAATGCTCGAAACGTAGACCAGTACACCAATTGGCGCTTTACCTGGCGCTCTAAGTGCCGATTGTAGTTCGTTTATTTGGGCTTGGTTTAGCTCTGTGCCGTCTGGGTTCAACCCAAAAACGTGTACCGCGCCTTTCTCGAAGCTGACTTTATCGGCTGCCAATAAGCCGACTGCTTTGGTCACGCTGCCTTCACCCAGTAGCAACTTTGTTTCCTGTTCGTAATCATCAGCGCTCGTCAGTCCCCGCCGCCGCAGTGCCACAAATCCCCGTGCCCTGGCTTCGTCTTCTGTTTCTTCGTCGATTCCGCCTGATGCAGGTTCTGTGTTAGTTACAGATTGCAGAAAGGCCCGCGATTCTGAGAGATTCTTGATGGTGTAAGCAGGAAGGTTGTATGCTCTTCCCAGGTTTTCAGCTGTCGCCGGCACCACCCCAGCAATTGATCCGGCTGGAATTACCAAGTCTTCATCAGTCAAAAAATTATAGGTATTGCTCACATCGCTTACCATATACCCGGCGCTCAGGTAAAATGGACTGCCAAGCGGCGCTGATAACGTGAAGATGAGGCTTACTTGCGCCGCTTTTCCCAATCTCCTTTGGATGCCAGCAATTTTCAAAAATTCCACCGCCATCGCTGATGGTAGCTTGTTGGTGTAGTACAAATGCTCTAACACGGCGAACAAGTGACCCTCATACAGCGCCACGATGGGGGAAGCTGCACTAAAGTCATTGAGTCGGCGATCGCTTGCCGTGTAGCACCTATCCTGCATAGCTTGTAGGATCAGCTTGGGGTCTGCTGGGTAGAGCGATTCGGGTTGTAGGGGAGTAAAGCGAGTGGGATTTGGCATAATAATCTCAGATTTCCCCCCGTGGTTATGGTGCTTAGTATCTACCTTGATAAAAATAATCCTGGAGAATTGTGCTGGGCAGGTGACACTCTCGCTACCGTAGCCCAATACAAAGCAGCCCTTGTCGAAGCCCGTAAATTCTGCCCAAAACGCCCTAGAGATGCCTTTTTGCCGCTTGACAAGCACGAATACATTGAGCTTGAAGAAGGGATTTTTATCGTCAATGAAAACCTGGAACTGCTAAACGGCACGCCACGTACATCAGAGACGATTAGGCACTATCTGGCGGATTCCGCCAGATAGATCTTGTATAATTGGGGTGCGATGAAGCTTGCAGGTCAGAGTAAGGGTCTCACTTTAAATTACCTGGTGCGCGGAGTCAAAGCGATTGCTAGGGACATGGCAACACATCAAAGGGAGCCTGCAATTGTTTGTGCGATCGCATCTCAAGGCAAAGTGGCAGAAACAGTAATGCGGGTTGCGACCGAGGGGTGTAATGTGCGATCTGACGGCTGAAATGATAGTACGCAAGAAAATATCAGATACCCTCAATGCGGGTGCAATTCCCGTCTTTGCCTTTGACAGAATAGCAGACTAGATATGGGGAAAACACGAAACGACGCAGCTAAAATACTGCTTGCTCAAGGATGGACTTTTGAAGAGGTTGAGTCTGTTCCGATCAAAAAGGTTGCTAGGGCGCGGACGCCTAATAAGCCCAAGCAAGCAAAACAACGCAAAAGCAAAGACGCATCTTGAGCTTGATAGGCGATCGCATTCACGATTTCAATACCAAACTAATCGGCGGCTGCGGCACTTCCCCGATACTCCACTCAATCCGCACACTCAATCCGCCACCTTCTTGAATGCTGCCAGTTACCGCAAACTCAACATCGGGGATTTGTTCTTCTAGCGCCACTTTGATGCGGGCCAAAACTACTTGGGGTTGCGCGACGGCATCAAAGATAAAGTCGGGACAGCCAAATTGCTGCCGCATAATTCTTTCTGTGGGGCGAGTTTCGAGAACTCCAAAGATCGCATCCCTAATTGTGTCAAAATCCTCACTCAGTTTGAGTGAGCCGTTGAAGACTTGAAGTGGGTAAGCTAGTCCCCTAACCTTGACCATTGCTCACCTCAAATGCTTTTAGTGCCGCATCTTGCCACGCTCGTCGTCGGGCTTCATCCATAGATTTGTTCCACACTCCTTCCAGTTCTTCGCGAGTGGTGGGCAGTGTGATAACTCCACTTTTTGCCAAAGATAGGCTAAAGGCGATAAATGCTTCCTTACCTAAATCAAAATTACTCATAGTTAACTCATATTAGTTGACTAAAAGCTTGGAAAACGCCTGATTAGTTTACCAAGATATGCGAGTATAACTTTTGTGTTCCGTGCTTATTAATACCCGCGAGAGTTATTTGTGTCGCCATCGGTATCAGTTGAACCAACCACAATTATGCTCTTGCCGTTGATTGTGACATCAGCTGCGTTGACAATTGAGATCGCACTTCCGGAAGCGTTCCAGATCCAACTTGTGCCGCTAGCTCCCCCCAATTCCCACTCTTGCCCTGCCGCGTTGCCAAAACGCAATTTTCCACCAGCCATGACAATATAGCCGCCAGAGCCATCCTCCAATCGCACCTCGGTTAGTCCAGCGATGGTAACTTTGTTGTTAGCAGCTTCAATAGCTATTTCACCAACAGAAGTAGTCAGCGAGTACGTTTGTTCGACTTTGACTACATGGTTTTGGTCTGTTTCATCAACTCTGTCGCCCACCGTCTGATGCGTGCTGCTGCCGATGATTGTGCGGCGATCGTTTCCTTGCACTTCCACTGCACAATCGCGTACTGGGTCAGATTGCGTGGGATCTGGCGGGTTGGTGTCGTTGTGGGTTACGCCAAGCCACACGCCATCGTGGGGGTCACCGTCGAGAAACTGAAAATACGCAGTTGAGCCAACTGCGGGGATAGGCGCGTCCATCGCCGGCGCTGGGTTGCAGTGCGATAGCCAATCCGTTGGTGATAAACCTGCTTTGGATTGGGGTGATACCTTGATCCGCCGCTGATTGAGTGGGTCTTGGTTATCGGTCACAATACCGATTTGCAGCCCGTACACTCGGTTTGGGAGTTCGGCGAGTTGGGCTTGCAGGCGCTGGAGTTGGGCTAAAGTGCTTAGAATTTGGGACATATAGCTATTTTTCCCAAAGTTCCTATGAGTCACGCGCTCCCGCCCACACTTGAAGTTGCCGTTTTATTGCGAATATCCGAAATTAAGCGCAGAGGCTACATTCCCGATCATCTTTATCACCAAGCCCAAGAAGCAGGCGAGCTACTTGCTAATAAGGGCGATGCGCTGCTGTTTGGCGGCAAGAAGGGTGAGGCAGCGTAGTTGTTTAATCAAGTGGCGCAGTCCATCGCAGTCCTTGCCTTTCAGCCGGGAGGGGTGGAAGTGTTCGGGGTTAGGCTGGAAACGAGTTTTAAATAGGATAAGTTTCCCCATCGCTCATTGCTCCCGCCCAATCGGTTAAGGCAAATATTTCAACTAGATCGACGATACAAAGCCCAATCATTTTGCTGTATTGTTTGCTTTCTTCTTCTATCGTTGGCTTACCGATTTTGAGCAATTTCAAATTATCCTTGCGATATATCATCCGGAAAAAAGCTAGCTCAAATATTTCTAATGCGATCGCTTTTGCAGCACGAGTTTTTAGAAAGTCTATAGCCTCTGATACCAGCGTCATTTGCATTTCAATATCAATTCTGTTTATCCAATGCAAAAAATTCTGCTTGGTCGATTCATCCGCACGGCTTGTGTCAAAGTGTACCAAAGGGTTTCCCGCCCCTTTTAAATTCTCTAAAAGCATTCTTGCGCCAGATTGAAAAGTTTTTAAGTCGCTGGCGATACCCCAAAAGCTTTCGGCAACTTCTTTTTCTATCTTTTTAGTGGTTTTGTTATCAAGATTATTCGCTAATTTAAACGCACTAAAAAAACATCCTCTCATCTCGTGTTTGTCGTATCCCACGATTTCTAAAAACCGTGAATTATAGATTTTCAATCTTTGCTGTCGATTGATTGCGTTAAATCTGTTGATATAGCTTTGGTTTATTTGATGATTGAAATTTTCACAAGATTCATCTGCAAGTCCTTTAAAATGAGCGAATGA
The DNA here is from genome assembly GCF_002608075.1 of Nostoc linckia z4. Classification (GTDB taxonomy): domain Bacteria; phylum Cyanobacteriota; class Cyanobacteriia; order Cyanobacteriales; family Nostocaceae; genus Nostoc; species Nostoc linckia. The sequence goes on along the minus strand of NZ_LAHA01000012.1, from coordinate 61,748 downwards.
AGGGCTGACTTCGGCACTTCTAACCAAAACTATCTGCTTTGATTTTGGTGCTAATCTTGCGTGTTCTTGGCGTTTAGATGCAGCTATTAAGTAAACAGGCTCCCCACATTTGGGACATCTTAATTGCCAGTTTGCGTAATTGCGGTAGCCACATTCAGAGGCATTTACAATTACGCCATATAACAAGCTTTTAGCGTAGCGCATAGGCAAAAATCAGGAATATAGAAACTTTGTTTTTCAAACGAGTTAACCGGCGATCGCTGCTTAATCATCTCTTTGAGAGAAAATCGCGGCAGGGCATATCAATCAACCCCATAGGATGAATAGCGCAGAAAAAGCCATCAGGTAATGAACACCCAGAAGCGCATTTTAAGCACATTTTGGTTTGCTCTTTTACAGCATTACGATGAGCAAATATCTTGTCTCGATTAGCTTCAAATATGGCTATGTGCTTATCTCGTTTATCTAACCATTGGGCATATTCTTCAGCGTTATCTGCTAAGAATTTCTCAATTCTTTTTCTGGAGTAAAGCTTGATTGATGGTGCGTTTCGGTAGTGGGGATTATCTAGCAATCTGTTAGGTTCGCCTATGCGTTTAATCCACCCATCCGAGAGTAAATATTTTTCCTTTAATTGTGTTTTGGTTATCCAAGTATCTTTGGGATTCCACTTGCAATCATCCTCATGGTAAAGAGGAATCCACACGCCCCACTCTTCATCTTTGTCCCATACCCAAGCGACTGCACGAGGCTTGGTATCTTCGCTCGGCGCTAGATTTATTTTCTTTAATTGACCAACAGTTTTGAGTTCGCCTACATTATCCCACTGCACGATGGGCGGCAGTTCGGGATTATCTATTTCGCAGTCTTTGACATCATAAAGCCAAGTCCAACAGCAGCGTTTCATGGAGTAAATTCCGCCACTAGGACTTGTGCCTTTTTTGGGTTTTAAGTTTTGCTTGTGCAAATCAACTAAGTCTTTTAAATGGTCGGGATGACAGCCCCAATCGTACCTAGTAACACCAGGACATTCCGTTCTCGGTTTGCTATTCCACTGCCAATCACAAACCGTGCATTTCCATATCTCGTTAGGATGTTTAAATAATTGATGTTGTAGCATATAAAACAATATTAACTATTAATTAATAGTTATATTATCTAGAGCAAATTTGTCAAGCAAAATTTAAGTTTTTATTGCAGTTATTAATAGTATTAATTGTATTATTAATAATAAAAATTCGCTCCATGAGCACTAACTCTGAGCGATGTATTCCTGGGTAAAAAGAACACCATGAATCTTAATATTTATCACAGCCAGGGTTAAATCTCTGCACTGGCAAACCCATTTTCAACACATCAATCCCGACTTGAGAAAGCAGGCAAGGATTGCCATTAAGCAAGAACCTTAAATGCAGGTGCGGCCCACTGGATAAACCTGTGGAACCGCACTTAGCCACTATTTGCCCTTGTTTTACCTGCTGCCCTTGTTGTACTAGAATGCCGCCATCCATGCAGTGCATATAGGTTGACTCGTATCCACCTCCGTACTTGATGGTGATCATGTTGCCAGCCCCGCCGTTACGTAGCGCGACCTGTGAAACCACCCCGTCAGCCATTGCCACAAACGGAGTTCCCATCGGGGCGGCGACATCAAGAATTTTATGGCGGTAACCGGCTGGGCGATTTTTTCTCGTGCCATACCCATCGCCGATACTACTTGCTCCCTTCGGCACGGGGAAGATAAACTTTCCAGGTGCGGCGACAGGAGCAGTCGGGGTCGTCGCTGCCGTAGTCGCCACAGGTGCGGACTCCACAGCAGGTGCAGCCTGCGGTGTATAAAACTGCAACTGTGTCACCCCACCAGGGAATTTGTGAGAAACGTTGCCGACTCGCCACTCCCGATTAAATGGCTCCGGCACGAGTTCCCCAGAGATGCCGATGATTTGCCCTGGCGCGATCGCCAAATATTCAGGCGTGGTGATAACAGTTGCCTCTGACTCGTACCCCTTAATCCTTTTAGCTTCATCGGCGATCGCCTCCCCTTGCGCCCTCCCATCAGCCAAGTCAATTGCGCCAATCGCCTGCCTCGGCATTCCCGCCCCATCTTCGCTTTTTCCAGGGTTAGCGGTTACGGGTTGCGGCGGCGGATCTTCTGCTTTCAAGGTGAGGCTAGTCAGCGCTGCTTTAGAAACTTGGCTGTTGCTGGTGGTAGATTTGGTAATCACCCCATTGGCGTCGATATCCTCAGTCTCAATCGTCGTGCCTGTGGTGGTTTCGGTCGTTGTCACCACCTTCTTGATCGTCGTCGCACCCGTGACTGAAGTTGTTTCCACCACCATCACAACCTTGCCGCGCTCGATGGTTTTGTTGGTGATGGTGGTGATGGTGGTAGTTGTGCCGTTGGGATTTTTCTGAGTCTTGGTAGTGGTTTTGGGCAATTCAAATTTTTTGGGTGATTCCTTGGGCGTGTTGTCGGCGGTGGTCGCAGAAGGCTTGGGTTTCACGTTGCCCACGATTGGGGGTGCAGCTGCGCCAGTTACCCCAGATGGCACTTTCCCTGTACCCGCTTTATCTTCAGTTTTTTGCTGCTCGACTTTCCCCGTTTGGCGGTCAATCACTGCCTTAGATGCGGCGGCGGGAGTGGGGGGAGAAGTAGCAGAAGCGCCAGAAGTTGAAGCGCGATCGCTCCTTGCCTTATCACTAAATCTCAAATCCAGCACATCGCCCCAATCAACTACAATCCCCGTGTACTCCGGTCTGCCGCTGGGTTTGAGAATGAGTTTATTTTTTTCGTCTTTGACGGTGTAGCCAATTGACCTGCACTGCCTGAGCAACAGTTCGTAGGCGGTAATCCCTGTTTGGTCGAGGAACTGGTAAGTTGGCCCGTTGCCTTCCATTTCTAGCTTGAGGTTATGCTGTCGGCAGACAATCTCAGCTAGCTGCCGCAGGGTGATATTTTCAAAAGACTTATTCTCAGTTCGCCGCGTCATCAGCCAGCGAACGCTTTGCCCTGTAAAGGTGGTGATATCTTTTTCGCCCTTAACCGAATCAGTGCCAATGTGGATGAAATGATAGGCGATGAGTTGCGATGGCTCAAACCCCAACTCGATGATGATTTCAGTCCCCTTAATGCTGGTTTCTTGTGGCGGCGTGACTGCTTGAATTTGGGTTTGGGGTGGGTTAGGCTGCGTCTCAGGAGCCATTGTCCGCTTTGAATTTAAGATGCTCCAAATGATAGGGAGTGTCCCGGTTCGCCCATCTTTTGTACCGCTTGAGTATCTGCCATCTGAAACGTACATCCCCGAATCATAGTGCTGGCTCCCGGCAAGCAAATACGGCGACGGACGCCCTTTAAACAAATACCCCAAGCCGTTGTAAGATTCCAAGAACCAGCAAAGGTCAGGAATATTGCCCCAGTTCACGCCCTTGAAACGGTTATCTGAGGTCAAGGCATCGATAGCAGCTTGCTCAAAAGTGTAGGGAGGAGCAACGCCGGGGATGCGACCAGCTGGGACGCGCACGGTTTTTCTTTGGAGCGAGTCGCCGTTAGCGATATTTTGGTTGAAATTGTAGGAACACTCGCGGTAGTGAATCGCTGCTATCACGTACCAAGGGACGCCCGTTTTGGCAGAGATGGTTTGATACCGGGCTTGGTTTGCGATCGCGTGCTGTGCCGCTTCCTTGACTATCCCTAATCTGTCGGAACGGATGGACATTGTTGTCCAAATTTGACTGTAGTAATCAGTTTGGGCTGCTTTGGTGCGACCAGTGGGACGGGTAAGGATTGCCGCGCCACCTGTTGAGGTAGGGAGGGCGAGGTCTGAGGTTGCTGATGATGTCGCGGTGGGTGTGGCGGTTTGTTTATTGCTGCCTAGTAATTCAGGTGGAACGACGATACCGCTAGATTTCAGGCTTATGTCTTGGAATTTGCCGCCAATAACTAGACCATTATCGTAGATGGAGAAGCTGCATTTACTTGCTCGTTCGCTTTCGCCAAGTTCCACGCTCACTTCCAAAAGGAAGCGATCGCCACTTTCAAAAACACTTTCACCAATCCGGCAACGACAAAAGGGGGCGATGAGTCTCACACCTGACCTCCCAATAACCACTTCACTAGCTGTACGGGTTTGCCGTCGTAGTTTGAAATCTGTTCCTCTGCCTTGTTGAGCGTTGTCTCCACATCCCCTAGCACCCCGTTAACATCACCCAGTAACTTCAGTGCGTCCGCCGCATACCCTTGTAAGTTGCCGGGTAACTGGGTTTGCAATGTTGTGAGTGTATTGGTTGCAGTATCTAGAGTTTCGCTAATCTGCGACAACACCGGACGGGCGTAGTTGAGGATTTGGGAAGTGTCAGGAATTTCTAAATCAATACCTTCTACCAGTTCGCCGAACACGTCGATATCTGGGTTGAGGTCGAGCAGTTCGGTGAATCTTGTAACGTCGCCGTTGAAGATTTCGGAGGCGAGGCTGGCTATGCTATCTCCGGTTTTGGTTTGAATCATTGGTCATTGGTCATTGATTATTGGTCTATCTGGCGGATTCCGCCAGATAGAATTACGGTGCTTTGCCACCAGTTACTAGTGGAATTGTAGTTACCCCTTGTCCTGTTTTAGCTTGAAACCCGTCCCACGCAAGGACTGTACCGATGGTTTTGCCGCCCGCCCCAGTCATACTGACTGCCCCACTACTAGCATCAGTTGAGAGCTTGTACTTGTTACCCCGAATAGCCGCCTGAACGTCGGCAGCCCATTGCTTGATATTGGTTTCGAGATATTTCTTAGCAGCAGCAGACGCATCAGCGCGTTGCCTATCAGTCAGCGGAAGCCTCGGTTTGCTTTGCTTCTCGCGAGTTGTTTTGGTAGTTTCTAAGTTTTTAGTTTTCTGCTGCTCAACCTCCCCTCGGCTAATCGCCTTGGGAACTTCCTTGAGTTCTAGTCCCAACTTCACGCTAGCGGGTTCGCCCCCCAGCCATGCCGATTCCTCCCACTGAATGCTAGTCAAAACGCACGGGCCAAACTCCCGCGTTCCCCATTGGAATTTGAGAATTGGAGGGGAGTATTTTTTATTTTTAATATCCGCTTCTAGTAGCAGGTTTATCCCTTCAATCAGTGGTCGCAGCGACTTCCCGCAGTACCAAGTTTGCAGAATTAAATCGGGAATGGAGAGTGTTTGCCCTGTGGTGGCAGTGTATTGAACTTCCGATCGCTGCGATGCCAGTGGCGAAATCTCGGTATACTTGGCTTCCCGGCTAAATCTGAGCGATTGAGGATTGACGAGAAATAGCCACAAAGGTTTAGCGACATTGCCGGAAATATCGTACTCCAGTAGCACTGCCTCAATCGATGCGCCTTCTTTGCTGGCATCTGGGAGTTGGCTGTATACAGAGTTGTACCTCATGCCAGTACCCCCTGTTGCTGTTGGGCGTACATAAGTTCTAATTGCTCTAGTGCCAACCGTGCGATCGCTACAGGGTCGTTTACCCCATATACGTTAATCACGGGCGAGAAAACAGTATTTCTCGTGGATGCTCCCACTGCCGCACTCCCTTGCATCATCCGCTGCATCTGGGCTGGAGTCAGGATGAATTCGCTTGAATTGGCAACTACCGGACTTGCTCCTGATGGCATATTGCGCGATTCGTTGGCGAAGGCTCCCAGCAATCCGCCAGCAGCCGTAGGGATATGGCCTTTATAGAAGCCAAGCAAGTTACCAACTCCAGAAGCAATATTTTGCCCCAGGTTGAACGCCGATTGTCCGGCGTTGGTAACCACGCTGGTAGCAGTGCCAATCGGATCGCTAACAACATTTCCGATGGCGCTGACGGGTGCAGCTATTGTACTTTGAGCTTGACCAATGACGTTGCCAATAGATCCAGTAATTGCCGATAGCAATTGATTCCACATATCGGCGATCGCTTGTCCCAGTGAGGCAAAGAAGTTTTGGGCTGAAGCGATCGCTGAATTTACGACCTCCGTCCAACCATTGGCGAAGTTCGCGAGCCAGTTTTGAATTGAACTAACAGCAAAGCTTCCAACTTCTCCCCAGCCACTAATATAAGAATTCAACCACTCGGAAATCGTGTAGCTAGTCGCAAGCCAAATATTATTCAGTCCTTCCAGAAGCTTGCCACCAATACTCAGCAATCCCCTACCAATCTCTACAAGTACGGTGGCGCGGAAGCTAGCAACCAATCCCACAATAAAGGGAATAGCTGCAAGGGCGATATTGCCAATGGAAATCAGGATATCCCCCCAAGGTAAATTGATGATGAACTGAATCAGTTTACCTACCAACAGACCGCCAAATACCCCAAGCTTTGCGCCCATCAGCCCAAACCCAATCGCGCCCCCACCACCGGAAAAAATCTTACCCGAAGAGGTAGCAAGCCAGGAGAAAAATTGCCCAATCCAAGCGTTGATTCCACCCAAAAATTTTTCAAAGCCGTTTAATATTGCAGTGGGATTGAATAGCTTCTGCGCCCCTCCCATGAAGCCTTGAAAAGCGTTAACTAAAATATCTGGCTTGATAAAACCTTGAATTGAATTGGTTAATTTTTGCAAGCCACCAAGAAGAAAGTCAGGGTCGAAAATCTTATTAAATATTGCGCTTACTCCGCCTATCCCGCCGCCTCCACCCTTGGCAAGTTTGGCAAGCGAAGTTGCAAAATCCGAGGCTTTTTTAACCCAGCCAGTGAAAGTATTGATGCCATTATAAAGCGCGAGCATCGGATCGACACTTGGCACTCCCAAGGCTTGCAATATGCTAGCCCCAGCATCAAAAAAGGCTTGCACGGCTTTTATGCCACCAGCAACAGCAGTCATTATATTCTGCTGCCCTTCACCAACTGACAAGTCCCGCAGCAAACCAAATACGCCAGAAGTAGGATCGAACAAGCTTGATTGAATACCAGCAATTAAGCCATCAACTGTGTTGCTAGCAGCGTCGATTACGTCTTTAGTGATTAGTTTGCCGCTGACTGCCTTAACAACTTCAATCCGCTCTTTTGAAGACAAGTTCTTCATGTCATTGAGAACCTTGCCGCGCTTTTTCATCTCCTGTTCTAGCAGGTTGATGAAAGCCGGGTTGTTATCGGCAAATAGCAAGTTTCTGGCACTAGCAATGTTGCCATCGAGCAAGCGCGCCGTGAACATCCCTACAGCGCCCGCATCTGTCCCTGACGAGATGCCAAGCAAGGTCATTTGCTTGGTGATGTCGGTGAGGTTCTTTTGAAATTCGCCTTTGTTTAATACTCCATTGGCATCCTTAAACGCCGGGATGACGTTATCCATGATGGAGTTAGCGACTTTTTGATAGTCAGCAGTCGCACCAGGCAAAGCACCCGCAATCTTCGATAGTTCTGCGCCAAAGCTGGTGACAAACTTCTCTGACTCTTTGTAAGATTCGCCCGTGAGTGCGGCAAAAGTACCAGCTGCCGACACGGTATCAAGCTGGATTTTCTTGGCTTCTTCAAACTTTTGCCCCATGAATTGAGCAGCATTGCCTACAGCATTCAAAGCTTGCCCCAGTAGGTTGGCTTTAAGAATCGCTCCGAATAAAGCATCGCCGATATTCCCGCCAGCATCGCCGCCATCCCTGCCCAGCAATCCTAGTCTTCGGCGAATGCGATCAAAGATATCGGAGGCACCATCTCGCGCTCTAATTATCAAGTCTACCAGGCTACTTGCCATGTTCCCAAGCTTTTCTTTCGGCTTCTACGGCTTCTAGGTGGATATCTATCATCAATTTGAGGGTGTCTAAGGGAATGCGCTTGTATTCTTCCAATCCCTGAAATGATTTACCGTTGATGAAATACACAATCCTCAAAAAATTTTCTTCATCAATGCCCTTGAGGTTTGCGGCGAAAGGATTGGAGGAGTTTAGCCACCCCCTGCCAGTCTCCCATGTTGATTGAATTTAGCGTTTTCTCGTCCACCCCGTCGCGATCGCCCCAGCGGACGCACAAGCGCAGAGCGATCGCTACTTGCGTTTCCAAATCCCCATCTTTTTGCTTGCTGATTGCTTCGGCATCGCCGTAGTTAGGGCGGCGGAAAATCGTCTCGATGCCATTGCTAAGAGTCAGGGATTTCGAGCGATCGCTCAGTTCGACGAATTCAGGCATTTCTTTTGGTGCAAGGGTCTCGCTGATAAGCTCTACATCCTCAATGTCGCGTTGCCGCAACTGTGGTAGCGCGATTCCTGACTTGTCTCCCCAACGGACGCAGTTTCTCGCTATCAGGCGGCCAGCTGCTTCGATTTCGTTGGTAATGCCAGCTTTAGCAAGGCTTCGCACGTCCTCTAGCACTACAGGACGAAATACGGTAATCGTGCCATCGCTGAGGGTAATTTTGATTTCTTGGGGGCTTTGTCCCTGTACTTCAATGACTTGCTGCTCGTTTGATTGAGTGCGTTGAATTCTGCCCATTATGCGTACTCCCAATCATCCGCGATAAAAGTGAGCTTCAGCATCGAAATATCGTTGGATTTTTTATCCACTTCAAACCCTTCCAACGCAGTCGGGCGAGCTTTGTAAACGATGACACTAGGGCCAATTGGCTCGACTTCTGGGCAGTAGGTCACTGGCGTAATTGAAATAGTGATTACATCTTTATTGTCATCACAGTAATTGCGCCAAAAATCGATAATAGGCTTATCCGCGATTGGATCGAAGGCTTTTTCCAAGTCCATCTCTTCCAATTCTCGCGGGCCTACAAGTTTGAATTTGCGGTTGCTGAGTCCGTCGTTGTAATCGGTGGTATCCGCCTTGTCCTTGATGCCGCTAAATTTTTCCCAGTAGCTATCAATGCCTTTGATGGTTACCAAAAATTGCTGCTGGGTAATTGGATTTGCCGTTGCTGCCATACTACGCTACACCTGCCGCTTGCTGTACTTGATCGATTGCCACGCGGTAAGAGCCGACTAATATCCGCTCCAAAGTCGGTGCTGGAGCCGCGTATACTTCAGCCCTCGCAATTCCCGATTCCAGATCGATAGCAGGATTTATTGAGCGATCGCACTTCACTAAAAAAGCATCCTTGGGTTGTGCGCCAAAGAAAGCCCCGCCTTCCCAAAATCGGTAGGCGATCGCTTCGATTGTTTCTCGAATGCGAATGAACAGCACACCTTGTCCGTCCACCGCACTGAATATCACGCCACCCTCATCCAAGGTTTGTTGAATGGAGCGATTGAAAACCGAGAAAATAATCCGAGTATTAACAAAGCGGTAGTAAGGTGAAGCGCTGCGGGTGCGAGAGCCGTAGACCACAACACCTTGTCCTGGCAGATTGCGGATGCAGTTAACTCCTTCTGGATTAACCACTGCTTGCTCGGCTTTCTTCACCGTCACCGCTACGCCCTTCACTCCGCGCATTGGGTACTTTGTCCCCGCCGGCGGCTGTTGGAATCCTTGTTCCCTGTAGCGGCGAAGCGCGATCGCAGCCACTCCCGCGCTGGGTGGAACTGTGTTGTCCAGCAAGTCCACAACGTAGGGGAAGAAGTAAGCAAGGTGTCCGCGTGCTGTAGTGTAGTTGGCGGATTCGGTTTGTGCCAGTGCCGGAGTATTGATAGCGGCGTGCGGGCCAGAATCTACGAATGTCGCCCAATCAAAGCCTTCAGTGGCACAGAGGTTTTCCATCGCGGTGGCGACTGAGGTGCGATCGCTCTGGTTGGTCAACCCTGAAAAAGCCTCTGGGCAAATTAGGATACCTTGCTCGTGCAGATCGGGGTCGAAGGAGTTTTGAATGGCATAAACGAACTCATCCGCCAATGTAGCGTAGGTGTCAACAGTAACCGTGAGCGTTGAGCCGCCTGGAGCTGTGGGAGATGTGACTGTAAAGGCTGTCCCGGCACTATCAGAGGTAACAAGAAAAGTACTGTTGCCACTGGTGTCATCGGATGCTGTAACAACGGGGTTAACTGTGACATTGGCATTAGTAGCAGCAATCAAGCCATCCACGATTGATTGCAGAGTTGGCGACGATCCGGCTGTGTAGCTGATTGCCGTGCCGTTGATATTGAATGAATAAGCGCCAGCGGTTGGAGTGCCAACAGTAAATGTGGCGACTTGCTTAGAAGCAGCGCGGACGAAAAAGAGAATGCCGTTAGAAAGATTATTAAAAAAGAGCTTGACTGAATTCAAGCTTGGAGAAGTCCCAAATTTGGTTGCAAAGTCATCCGCGCTGGTAACTTGCGTAGGTGTGTTGAAAGCTCCGGTTGTCCCCGTGCCGATGAGATAGGCGCGGTTGAATGACGCGATGTCAGCAGGGATCAGTCCTGCTGTGTCCTCGTAGACATACACGCCGGGCGCTGTTAGTTGATTTATGTTAAGCGTTTGAGGCATGAGCAGTTATCGATAACTGCCCGTAGGGTTCCCTATACGACCATCTTGCCGTTTGCATCAAAACTGAAGGGCATAAAGGCAGATTGGGCGATCGCAGTCCATCCTTGAATTTCTTGAGATGTGGGCTTATTCAAAATAGGCACTGCATCAATCATGCCATTCCACAGCATCACTATAATGTCGTAGTTTTCGTACTGCGAGCCACTGACTCCGGCAGAAATGGCTATGCTCTCTAGTCTGCGTACAGCACCCCGGTTGGTAGATGATTCACTCATCCGGTTGTAAGCCGCATTTGGCAATATTGCTCTATTGAATGCTCCCCAATCAGGATCTGGTTTTGGTGCAGCAGGGCGTGTAAAAACTGTGCCATTCCAGATATCGCCCATCCCTGCTGTCTCACTTGGAATCATAAGTGAATCTGTTGGGTAATCATCTGGGTCATCTAATACGATTACGTTAACAACTATTGCATCTTCAACAACTGCATATCGCATTATTTACCCCCAAAAAACCCTAACTTCACCACGTCCACCATTGCCACCGCTTCCACCAGATGTAGTACCAGGGCCGCCTCCTCCGCCCCCTCCACTGGGAGCGCCACCGTTGCCGCCGTTGCCTCCTGTGGTAGTTGAGCCGCCACCGCCGCCGCCAGCGCTACCCGCGCCAGTTGTGGAATCGCTGCCATTACCACCGGTTGCCCCCGGAGTTCCAGTAGGGCCGCCAGTACCCCCACCTCCAGAATTCACAGCTGGTGCGCCACCGTCACCACCACCAGCAGCGGTACCACTAGCGCCACTTCCACCGCTAGGGCCGCCGAAAACGCTGCCTCTGCCAGGGCCGCCAGCGGTCGAGTTGCTAGCAGCGCCAGCAAACAAAGCTGCATTACCTCCACTTGCACCCGCAACCCCATCTGGGTCTAGCGCTGTTGTCGATCCGGTTGCAGCTTGCAAGCTAGAAGCTCCCGCAGATCCGGTAGTTGAACCAGAAGGCGAGCCGCCCCCATAAGCTGTCAAAAAACTTCCAAAAGAAGAGTTTCCCGCTTGCGTACCTTGAGCGCCTGGAGCGCCGCCAATGCCGCCAGCACCCACGGTCACAGTTACAGATGAGGGCAAAGCGCTCGCAGCAAATCTTTTACGCACATAGCCGCCGCCGCTTCCTCCTCTGCCTCCTGAACTGGTAGAGCCGCCACGCCCCGGGCCGCCCGGCCCGTAAATTTCCACTTCTACCCAGGTGATATTGTTGGGTTTGGGCCAGGTTCCGGAAGCCGTGAATATTTGAGAACCAGATGTGGAAGCGCTAGCCGTTCCTTTAACGTATCCCATCCTATACCTCCCACCAAGTTACAAAGCCATTGACAGCAATAGCCGAACCGACGTTGATTACAAAAGCTTGGTCAACTGCTAAAGCCACTGGCTGAGGAAAATCTGCAACCAAATCGGAAATGGTCATTACTCCGCTAATCGCTGTAGAAGTCTTTTTCAGGGTGATGGCTGTAGCGCTGCCAAGAGTCAGACAAAGACTGCTAATTCTCAAAGCCTTGCCACTAGTGGGAGTGAGAATTGTTTTGTCACCACTCGTGCCATCGGTGGCGATCGCGGTCATAGTTGTTGTAGGAGAAGCAGGCAAGCGATCGCGTATTTCCGTAAGCCTAGTGAGTTGTGCAGTTTGATTGGTCGCTGTGGCTGCATCCGTAGGCAATGGCAGCGATGTAGCTGATACGGGCTGCGTGGCGGGGAAGTTACTAACTTGAAAGCTTGTAGGGAAGTTAGAAACGCTGACACTGCCTGCAATTGTCTGGGTCGCTGGAAAATTGCTAACTTGAAAACTTGTAGGGAAGTTACTAACTTGAAAGCTCGTTGGAAAATTAGAAACACTAACGTTACCCGCAATTGTTTGCGTAGCAGGTAAGTTGCTAATTTGAAAACTAGTAGGAAAGTTGGAAACGCTTACAATGCCTGCTACGGTCTGCGTGGCAGGAAAGTTGCTAACTTGAAAACTTGCAGGGAAGTTGGATACAGCCACCTCACTAACTTCTACGTTGATGTCGCCCACGCTCAAGGGTGGCATCGCAGTAACTTCCACTTTACCTATAGTGTTTTCGCCAACAGGTAAAGGCTGACTGATTGCTACCGCCCCAGTAATGCTTTGTTGCGTTTTTAGCGGATCGTCGGGCGTTCCCGTCCCTGTGGTCGCAACGTGCTTAGTAGCTCCATCTGCGTCTTTAATCTTAAGAGTAGTCATAATATTTCGATATATTGACCGCCATCCGAACTCGAAAAGTCCATTAACCCTGTCGGCACGCTTTCTATCACTACGAAAGTCCGATCCACTACGTTGTCTGGTAGATCGTTGACACGCGATCGCCTTGTTGCAACTTGAATTTGAATACCATTAGCAGGGGTATAAGGACGCACGCCCAAAGCCGGATCTCGCGTCAGGTAATCAATATCAGCAGCAGTATAAGGCTGTTGCCCTTCGATTTGCATCATCGCCACAGCGACCACCATTGCGTAATACCAAATGCCATCCTCAGCTTTTAAAAATCCTTCCTGCACTGGGTAGCACTTGGAAAGTGGCCCCTTGAGGGGAATTAATCCTGTGATGGCATAGCGCACCGCATCAAGCAGTGGATAAGCGCCTCTGTGGGTACGTAAATCCTTTAGTTGCAACGACAACTCGAACTCGGCAATGATTTCAACAGTCATAGGCTGAACGGATGTCACGCGATGGCGACTTCGCTTGTAGCCAATGAGAATCATTCCCTTGCGTCCTGGCTTCGGTTGCTGGTCGCTATCGCCCGGAAAAGGAGAGATATTCACCTCAAAAGGTGCAAGAATCGCCTCGACTCGTTTGACTATAGCGGCTTCAGCTTCTGCAAGCATTACCAATAATCCTTCAAGGCGCTAGATGTCCAAGTCCTGCCAGGGCTTTTAAACAGCACCACATCGCCATTTCCAGCATCGGTTGTAGTACCATCAGTGCCATCAACGATACCCGGCAGCGATGCTTTGTTAGCTGCCAAGTCTTTGAGGTAGTAAAAAACCAAATCCCGCCGCCTGGAAACTTCTTCTCTTGGCTTATCCTTGTCTAAGATGTACCGCGCCACATCGCAAGTGTAATTGCGAAGCACTGTTGGTACAACAACCAAAGGCACTTTGTAGTGCACCGCTAGGTAAGAATCGAGTTGAGCTTGGGCATCCTCGATCGCCCGATTTACCACATCTTCGTTAATTGTGGTGTTGTCGGGGTAGTCAATGTTACTAAGCTCAAGTATTTCTTGCTCGCTAAAAGCGGCAATCATGTCGGCGACGGTAGCGTAGGGCATGGGAGATTGGATATTAGGAATTGGATGTTAGTAAGGATTGAGAGCTACACGACAATCACCTCTTGTGGTTGAAAATAATTCTGAATTCTGAATTAAATCCTTCTCAAGGAAACTGTAACCACCACTCCAGCTAGGTTTGTGACTGTGCCAGCGAAATCAAGAGACAAGCGATCGCCACTAGCCAACGTCCTTGTTGCTTCAGTTGCAACGAGCGCCCCAGTTTGCACAGTGTTAGCAGTGCCTTTGCAATTAAATCCAGCATTGCTGCTGTCGGTCAATAGGTCAGTTCCAGCACCAGGGGCAGCAGTGCCGGTATCTTTGGTGATTTGTAGGTTTACCGCGCTAGCATCATTCCCCGCAGCCGAGTGTACGTAGGAAATGCTAGTCACCAAGTAAGATCCATCCGCTACAAAGAAAGGCTGGTCAACGCATAGTGAATTGAGCGGACACTGAACGCTGATATTGTGCGTGAGGTTGATGTTAGTGTTGATCAACTCAACACCGATTTTTTGCTTAACAGCCACTATTCATTTCCTCCCTTGATTGCTGCGATACGGCGGTTAATGGCACGGCGAACGGTAACGCGAGATTCCGAAGCAAGCCACGCTTCGAGTTTGGCAACATCGGCGCAATTTTCAATTACTTTTTCCGCCTCCTCGACGTTCATGGTCGAAAGTTCCGAGGGCTGGGGTGCGTTCGGGTTAATCTCGGTTTTAGGAGAGATGATCTCAATTGCTCCCCAGCGTTCGTACTGGGGAAAGTCGGGGTGCGATCGCAATTGTTCTACAATGTCGTCCGAGATATTTAGATTACTGCCAGGTCTTAGGGTGAGACTGTCAAAACAGACTGGGCCGTTGCGGGGCGGAAAAGATTTTTCGGGTCTGAGGATAATTGTTGCCATTAGCTCACCTTTGGAACCTTGATGTATCTAAATGCTCCAGGATAATTAATTATTGTGGGCGTTGTTGAACTAAACATCGGGTAAACCTTCCGCCCGTCCCGCACTGTTACCCATTCTTGGGGCATGAGTTGAACCAGTTCGATGTGACGCTCAACAACTTCTGGGTCTTTGGTGTAAAGCGTGATGAGGTCTTTGTTTGTCCCACCTGCTTGCACGCCATTTGCTTCCAGCTGACTGGAATCGCACTCTTGGCACTTCGTAATCTTGAAGTTAACGTCTTCTTCGGACAAAGCCTGCTTGATGTAAGTAAGCACGCTTACAGAACTATCAGGCATCCTGGTTTTAACTAACTTGAAGTAAAAGCCAGTGGAAATTAAGACATCCATCGGCATTTCAACGTTATTTGAACCCGTGTGTGCTGCCTTTAATTCATCTACAAAAAACTCTGCCAATTCGTCGGGTGCTGCGGTGTTCGGGTCGAAGCTGGAGTTATTGAGGGTGACGCCGGCGTTGTTTAAAAAGCCAGTTACATTGAGTCGTGTGTCGCCGAATGCAGCAATACGGTGATGCCTTTCGCCGATAGATCGCTTTGCCAGCATTTGTTTGCGATTGTTGATTTCTGCCTTTGCACCAGCGTAGTTGTAAGCACGCTCTTGCTGGAAGGTGTAGGAGAAGGCACTAGCAATCATGAAGATTTTGTAGCGATCTTCGCCGGCTGACACATCCACAATGGGGATGTCGAAAGCGCCATCGCCGATAATGTCAGCGTCGCCAACTTCGTCTACAGTATCGCGCACCACTTCAGATGCACCTGCTTTTAGGTCTGCCTGGGTGGGTACAATTTTGCCGTTTTCAAAAGCTAAATCGCGATACCTTCTTGAAAGCACTCCGGGCATATTTTGCTCAAGCGCCCGGTACAGTAAATTTCCGCCTGTGGTCATGGTTAGGGATTGGGGATAGGGGAATAGGGGAATAGGGAATAGGGACGAGAATGATTGTCGCTACGCCAAATTAATCGAGAGAGGAACGACAGAGCCAGCAGTCCCGGACTTCATGAATCGAGCATTAGTTATCTGCACTGCCCGGTTGGTGTCGGCATCGGCGCGGAATTGTCCTTTGCGTTGGCCAGTTTGGGGGGTGTGAATCCAAAAAACGTTAGACGCGGGGTTGACGTTTTGTACAACTTTCACCCCAATCACGCCGCGCACTAAATACGAAATAGTCCAGTCGAGGGGATAGCCAAAATCACCATCAGCGTTAATGCTAAAGCCAGAGCGCTTTTCGATTGTGTCAGTGGCATAAGCAATGCCCATGAACAAGCTATTAGCATCCACGGGTAGAATTAAATCTTTGTCACCACTGCCTTTGACCAATGCCCGACCAAAAACCAGGATATCGGTATCCGCATTCGCAGCTGTGCGAATGACAGATGACTCTAGGTTGGCGACTTGCCCCTCGTAGAGTGAAGCACCGTCGAGTAAATCTGTGCAGTTATTAATTGGCATTATTTCCAAGCCTCCTCATAAGCTTTGGCTGCGTTAGCGTAGGCGCTGCGGGATTGCTTCTCTTCCTCGGAGAATGCCTCAATGTTCTCATCGCGCACGACTTCCTTGAGATTCACTAAGTCTGGTTGAGATTTGAGGAAATTTTGTAACCAAGTTAAGTGGGTCTGAGGCTTGCCTTCAGAAAATTCCACCTCTTCTTCTGGCAGGTTCATCATGAATTCGACTAGCTGCCCTTTTTGATTGGGGCGAATTTTGCCCTTGAGGGACTCAACGAAGTTGGCTACGTTTTCCCTTTTCTTCTCCAACTTGGCTTGCCGCAGTTCGGCTTTCAGTTGTCCAACCTCTTCTGACAATTCAATGCTTTCTTGTGATGGCACTGGCTCTGATTCCTCCGTGTAATCGTATTTATTTAAAAGCTGCAATACTCTCTCCCCGACTTCCTCTAGGCGCGATTCCATGTCAGGGGAAAACGTTTTACTAATAAAGTTTTCTAGTTCATCGACTCGGCTCTCCAGATAATCAAGGCGGCCATCACTGGGCATGGAGAGCAAGTAGGCAGGTACAACGCGATCGCTCACTTCAATGCCGTACTCTTCAATCAGCCATTCCCGCAGATTGCGAAAAATCTCCTTATCTCCCCCCACACCACAGCAAAAATCCACCACTCCCTCTTCAGCTTCAGCAAAGGCAACGGATTTTAATCCTTTGACAGCTGGTGCCATTCCCCCTAAAAAGCCCACGTGACGCAGGTAGTAACTTCCTGGCTTGGGGTTGGAGGATGAGTCTGGACTATAAAAACTGGCGGAAATTTTCTTATACCGCCTGCTTTTAACTGCTTCTTGGAAATCTGCGTCCCAATCTTTGAGGCTGGCCATCAGCTTGTTGCCCACCCGCCGCACTCCTTCTACCCAGGCGTAAGCCGGGGAGTTGTCGCGGGGATGTCCGACGACTGCGGGAGCGTCGAATAAATCGGGGTCATAGGATTGGGCGATCGCATCGAGGTCGCTTTCCGACAGGGTGACGGTTGCGCCGTTACTGGAGGTGTGAGTGCCAGCTGCAAAGATTTCGATTTCCTGGGGCATGGAGGAGTAGGGGAGAAAGGGAGGGGGCAACCTCCCAAAATAAGGAATTTTCTAATGCATTTGTAGAGTTCCCATTTGTCTTATCTGGCGGAATCCGCCAGATAGCGTCTTGAAAAGTTGCTCCTGGGGAGCCAGTGCGTTGGGCGGTTCTGCCGACTTGTAGCAACTGGCGTGGAAACCCCCAAGACCGACGCCACTTGCTTTATGCCGGGGAACCCGTCCACCGCAGTGGCTCCACTTTCCGCTACTGCCCTTTGACGTAATCAAGTAAAATCTCCCCTAACTCTCGTTCATCTTCTGTCGATGCCCCCAAAAACGGGCGTGGCGGCAAATTGCGCTTGGGGTATCCCATTTGGTGAGCGCGAGCATACTTGATATTGGTTCCTAAAACCACCCGAACACCATCAGCGCGGTAGGTGATGGATGCCCTGAGTCTGCCGGATTCCGTGAGTATTTTGGTTCCCCGCTTGCGCTTCTTGTATGCGGCTGTCAATGGGGCCCACGCTACCCCATCGGGGTCGTGTTCGCCCTTGAAATTCCGCTCGGTTCGCCGCACCATGTATTCGCCCATTGAAGCAAAGGCAGGGCGGAGGTTGTGCAGGCGATGTTCAATTTGGGCTAAATTGTGCTGGGCAGCAAGGGAATCGAGAGTGATAATGATTTCAGCCATGACACCTAAGCTTTTGAAGCGCTATGACTACGGTTCCCCACGCAAATTACATCCAATGGAACAACGCCACCTTGGACGACTTACAACCTAGAGCTAGGCTCTACCGTTTTGACGGGATGTTTGGTTATGTAGCTCGCATTGGCAGCAATGATGACTATGCTGTTTACCAAGGCAATGCAGATTGGACGCTAGACACAATTGCTGACTATGGAACCAAGATTTTAGAGGAAGAAGCGCGAGGTTTGTTTCCTGTTTGTTTAGAGGCAGGGTTGAATTACAGGTACTAAGACTGTTTTATCAGTACTTCACCAGCAACAGTATCAATTCCGTCGCCTACTCCTTCGCTATAGCCGATGTAGAGCGCCGTTGTCGGCTCTTGAGAATTTTCTGAAAACGCTCTAGTGCCGAGATGATCGTATTCCCCATAGTAGGAGCCATGACCGGGGTCTTTTTTGATCTTTGTTTTTATAACTGTTTTGACCGGATTAAGATTCGCTTCGTACCCAGTAACAACCACCTCAAGTTCTGGATGCTGAAGCAGAATCTCTGCAAGTTCTTTAGCTTTCATAAAAACTGCACTCTCCACAATTGCCACTAGGATTTACAGCGCATTGCACGCAAGGCGATGCCTGCGGCGGGCTGCGCCTGCGCGCATTGAACTTACACGAAGGATCGCCCAAGCAATCATCCTCAGTATCTACTCGAATCAGATCTACCTGATATCGGTGACAATACAATTCATATTGACGAAGCAATTCAGCCTCTTGAACTGCAACAAGCTTTTTCTTTGTTGATTCAAAGTTGAAGCTAGGGCGAAGACTTCCAGTATCAAGAAGTCCTAGCTGGCTAATTCCAACTGGAACAAGGCGCGCAAAATCCTGCCACATCTTCCTTATCCCCTCTTGAACCTCAGGACGCGCCATTGTTTCAGACAGCTTTGCTATTGTGTTATTCATTTGAGCAAAAGCCTCGCTGACTCCGGTCAGTTCAATAGTGAAACCGGTGCAAACGGTCTTTATTGTTGGTTGTCTTCGTACAGCTTTTATCTTGTGGCGGTTTCGCCTGCGCTGTCTGATTGAAATCATTTCTCTAAAGCCCTTTTGACCTGCTCCCGTAACTGTGGCGGTAACTTTTGCATCGCCTGTTCTAGTATCGCTTGCTTTTGGCTGGGGTCGCTGCCACCGGGGATAGTCGAGAATCCAGGTTCACCAATGGGCTTGCCACCGATCGCAGGGACTCTTTTCTTGTCGCCCGTCACTTTATCTACCACAGTCACCGTCTCTTGCGGTGGTTCATCTACCGTCAAGCCCTCGCGTTCAATGTCCCGCCGAGATACGGAAACCGCACCACACCTGCAACCAAAGCCAGAAGGTGGAAAACAGGTTTGCCAGAAAGGAGCGTCGGCCCTAAAGACTTTTTGATCTAAGGCTAGGTGATGGGGGCGAGGTACTCGTGAATCGCGATGTACCCATTGCCAATATGGACGAAGCCTTAATACTTCGGGATCGCTCATCTGCTTGTAGCGTCCGGCCCCGTAGGCGTTCCTCAGGTTCTGGTTGAAGATGAGCGCAGTCCGCCAGGGCCGCTTCGCTGGGTTCCACCCCGCCTTGTCTATCGCATGGTCAAATCCCTTCTTAAATTCGCCGTAACTGTCGCCGTTTTCTAAGCCACTCGCAACCAAGCGATAAACATCGCCCAGGAGTTCGAGGGAGGTTACGTTCGCCAACGTAAAGGCATAATCAGCAGCCGCATCAGCAAAGTCATCCCAGGCAAGGGACGGTAAAATCGATTTCTGTTTAAAATAGGCGATCGCTTCATCAAATGGTAGTTTAAAGGGATCAATGGTTTCTGGCATGGGTTTATGGTTCCCCTGGTGGCAATAGCCCCTCTCGCTCCAATCCCTCAATCACCCATTGCCTGATTTTTTCGGAGCGGTTGGGGAGACTTCGCAGTATTTCGTCTACATCTGTGGTGAATTTTACGCAGATAGGGGAATCCGCCATAGATCCTGGCTCATTAACAAATCTACCGCTTGCATCCCTTTTAGCTTTATCTATTGGGCGTTCCATCAATACTAATCCGATTCTCCTCCTTATTTTACCACCATCCACGGTATACCGTGATAAACTTCCTTTATTGCAAAACTGATTTTTGCTAAAAATCCATAGAAAATTCTCATGTAAAATCTATTGCTACCACGGTATACCGTTGTTATGATAGGTACATGAGCGGCGAGGGACACCACTTCAACCCCCCTCCCCAAAAGAAAAATGCGCTACATCGATACCCGCCAACAAAGAGATTACAGCCAAGAAGAATTAATCGCCCTGTGGAATGGCATCGCCAAACCCTTTCCCAGCAGCTACTACCAGAGCGAAAAGTCGTTGATTATCCAAAAAAATGCGAGTTTGTGGAGAGATTACCAAGAAATGGTTCCCTACGCCCAAGAATACGAGTCCGATGGGTGAGACTACAGCGAATTTTCCTGCCCACTGCACAGATGGCAGTATCTGTGCAAAAAAATCTAATCACACCAAAACTCTACATACTACTCATTCAGTCTCAAAGGATTTACATCATGCAAGAAATACTTACCTATGCCATCGAAATCGTGTTTTGGGCTTTCATCTTTGTGATGATTTTTGACTTCATCAACGGACTCTTCCCCCCTGTGCCAATGCCAAGCGTCAAGGAAGTCAAACCAATCGAACCTGAACCTGAAAACATTTCATTGCCCGACGACATACCCCACACTAAATTTGCAATTCCCGATCCGTGGTTGTGTGATACTGAAGAGGTTGTCAAAACCGCGCATATCACACCCCTGCCTCCGCTTCTGGCGTCAATGTCGCCACAGATTGCAGGTACTCTGCTACAGACCCCATCAGTACCGAAGCGCAAACGCGGAAGACCAAGGAAGATAGCCTAGTACACTGCCCTGAGCATGGCGCTAAACTGCTCAATCCAATATAAAAGTAATAGTCTAGTTAACAGAAAAATTATGGAAGATGAGATATTAATTACTTGTGCTTTGCGTTTTGATGGACACAAATACCAACAGCAGACTGGATTTGACGCTAAGAAAGCAATAGACAGTTTCTTCTCAAATCAACAATGGGGATTGCGACCACTGGAATTACTGGCGACATTCTTTTTGTTGCAGCGATCGCTTTACAAATATGATTTGCAGTACGAACCAAAAGATAGCAATTTCAGAAAAGTTTTTCGCTCTCTATTCTTTGAATGCGTTGATTTAGACATCCCAGAGGAATATCAACAAAAAGAATATGTTCAAGCGTGGGACAGCCAATATAAGCCTGACTTAGAAAATGTAAAAAATATTGTCAAAACTAATTACTGAACAAAGTTTTTAGCAATCCGGCGTCATCGTCATCATCTGCATCTATGGTTTTTGTGTATTTGAAAGGTACTTTGTCCAGAATGGCTACAAATTCATTTTCATAATCGCCCATGAACGCAGAACCTCCTTTCCCTGGATGGCGCTCATGAAAATAGACGCCGACAACACGATGAGGTGGAACTTTTTGCACAGTCAGTTCATTGCCATACACGGATATTGCTTGAACTAAAGAGGTTGACTCTGCTACTCCACGCTTCATGATGATATCGGTATCGCCAACCTTATGTCCATACATATCCATAACGGCTTTATTTTCAGTTCGCACGAGCGTGATTGTGCCATCGGAATTTTTGTTAGGAAAGTCAGTCTTCGTTAGCAGCTCGTAATTGAAAGCATGATAAGCTGCCATTGTTTCGCTGTATTTGCTTTGTCCGCCTGCTTCTTTGACGTATTTTTTGTATGCCTGCTTGGCGGATTCTTCCCCATCTGACCAATAATAGTTGTCTTTGCTACCACCTCGTTGCTCCGCTAGATGGTATTTGTAAGCCTGAGCGCCATCACTCCAAGAAGAGCCAGCTTGTTTGTCCATCCAGGTACTTGCTACTTCATAATTTCCTCCGTTTTTTTGAACGTATTCTTCAAAATCTTTCATTGTGGAATTTTTGCCACGCAAATTGTCGAATTCCTTGCCATTCTCGTCTTTGAGGATCACATCGTTTCCCTCTCCTTTGAGAGATTTTGGCAATTTACCAGTGATGCCGACTGTGCGAATGCCTACAGTATGCTTGGTGAAGGTACTGATGTAGTTGTCGTTCCAGTCGTCATCTTCCAAGGTTTTGCTGATTTGGGCAACTCGCTGCATCTCCTCAATCCGACCTTTTAGAGTTTCGCGGACATCTGGCGGCACGGCCGCTAAAAGTTGTTTTTGTTTGACTGCGATCGCGTCGATCTGCTGCACGATTTCCTTGTGCTTCATCCCGGCAAATGCTTCGGCAGCCTGGGGATTAACACTTTTGTCGCGCATCGACCAAAGTTCAGTGGGGTATTTATTCCACTGTTCGTCAGTTTTTTTAGCTCCCTGCGCTCGATAGCCAAGCGCACCGCCATTATCAACACGGTAGACCTTGCCATCCTTACCAAGGATGATGTTATCTTTTTCTTGACCAACTACATCCCAGTTTCCAAGTAGCGCATCAGCAGTATAATTTTTTTTCAGTTCGGCTAGGAGCTTTTTTTTCTCGGCTGGCGTACCTTTTTCTATCACCTCTTTCATGCTTTTGCCCTCAACGTACTCAGCCAGCTTCACCGGGCCGTCGGGGGTTTCGTAGAGCTTCTGTTTGGGCACATTAACGCCCAGCGCTCGATAAGCATTATCGGCCGACGCTTCGCTTCGCAAGTGTTCGGGACTATCGCCAGTTTTCCTGACAAAAAGCTTTCCAGTCTTGGGATCGCGTACTAAGACGGCTCCAGTGCTTCCTCCCAGGGGTTTAACGACCTCTAGTTTGCTGGGGTCGCTGGGAAATCCACCACTTCCGCCTGATGACTTGGTTTTTTGCGGACTTGAGCTTCCTCCCTTTACCTTTGTCCTTACCTGAGAAATCTTTTTCTTGGTTGGAGCGTCTGCATTTTTTCTACAGGTTTTCTTGGCGCTGATGCACGATCCGCCACAAGCAATACCTTTTGTGCAATTACTGGCTTTTTTTTGAGCGAAATCCAGCCCTTCTTCAGTGAAGTCCCCTACGTCGCCGGGATTGACGAGACTGTAGCTAATTTCGTCATCATTGATTTCAAACTTAAATCGCTTGGTCAGCTTGGA
The DNA here is from genome assembly GCF_002608075.1 of Nostoc linckia z4. Lineage (GTDB taxonomy): Bacteria > Cyanobacteriota > Cyanobacteriia > Cyanobacteriales > Nostocaceae > Nostoc > Nostoc linckia. The sequence goes on along the minus strand of NZ_LAHA01000012.1, from coordinate 38,750 downwards.
ATTAACCCTATCAAGGAAGATGCCAGAGAAGCTGTCATCCTCATTTAACTGGGCTTGAGGTATGGCAGTAATCCCGTCTTGGTACTGGGTTTCGAGGATGTCCCGCAGTTCTAGCAACAATTGGGAGTCAGTTATTTTGGCGACGCTGGTCTCGGCAAAATCAAAACGATCTCTCAGCAGTCGCGTGACATATAGCCCGACAAACTTGTATTCATACTCGGTGAACTGTAGCGACATCAGAGAAAGCCAAGAGAATTACGCCTCTAGATTTCCCGCCTCATTTATTACCTCAAATCTGCCACCAGCTTCGGTTGCCATCATCGCTTGTGCCATGAGTTCGGTGAAGTCGGTGGTGTTAAGCTTGGGGAAGAGGTCGAAGAGGCGATCGCGCACCTCCTCAAAACTTTCCGATTCCTGCACTAGTCCCCGTATCTGCTCAATCCACGAACTTACAATGGGTGCAGAACGCTCTTGTAGCTGAGCCGCGTACAGGTCAACTCCATCCTTCTCGGTTTCGGCGAAATTAGCAGCAATGGGGAGACTTCGGGAAGTGGAAAGAGAAACAGGTTGAGTACGCTTGTACTGTTCTAGACTCTCAACGGTCACTTCCTGAATTCCACCAAAGAAATCAACAGGCATTTCCTGAAGATAGGCAGCCTTTGCTGATTTGAGGTTTGCGTAGCCAACCATGTATTTGTGTTCGTCAAAATCGCCATCCTCCAGCGAAACCTGGGAGACTTGAAAGATGCGTTGACGGTTTGCATCTTGCCCTTGGGCATCGCTCCCGGTAGGTTCATCGTCAAGTAACCCGGAGTAGATATAGCAGTCGAGCGCTTCACTATCTGCCCCAACGTAACCTCGTATGTGACCGTAACCAGATCGCAGTTTCTTGGAATGCTTGCGACCTGGGAATCTCACCTGATTGGGAAGGAACTCCACGCCGATAGCCAAGCCATTCCACTTCAGCACGCGGTCAATGATGCTGCCAAAGTTAAGGCTCTCTGACATATCAGCAGTGTCTTCTTCTGTCTCCCCTGCCCCCTGCTCCCCGCCCCCTGCCTCTTGTACGCCCGAATTAGCCAAAAACTGCTCATCCGTCGCCTCGCCACCCTGCTCAACTTCCTCATAGTGGTCGCCGTAAATCTCAGTTACAGCTTCCTTCTTCAGTTTGAAGCCCATGTCAAATAGGGTCTTGTCGCGCTGCGATCGCCCGTTCAAATCCTCTGCTTCCTCGAAGTTGCGCCATAAACGCGGAGGTTTGGCTTCCGGCAGGTTTAATTGCACATCCCACTTAATGAGCGTGCGGTTAAGGGTGTCGGAGAGCAAATCGGCATCCGCCTTAGTCAGTTCCTTTCGCACCTCATTGTGAGTGTTGGCAGCGGCGTAGCTCCCCCTGCTGCCGATTTCAGTGGTCAAAGTCTCGCCCAGCACAGTTTTACTGATTTCCCCGTCCATGTACTTGCACAGGGATTCATAGCAATTTATACTGCCAGAGCGAGAGGCTTCTAGTAGCATGATTTCTATGTCTTCGGGAATCATCACGCCAGCATCGGTGGCGATCGCTTCCAATGCCTCAAGCAGCCTACTTTTTTGCTCTTTGGTGGCTCCACGCTTGTATTTACCAATTGCGGTAGGAGATGCGAACTTATCAACGAACTGCAACCAAAATTTGATGCCTTGCTTTTTGAAGAATACATTCCACCAGAGTGTACGCCCTAATCCCGTACCGTAAGGGTTATCATCGGTAGCGCCGCAGATGTGGCTGAAAAACTTCTTAGGGTAGAGCTTGGTGACAGCCTCCCCATCAATCATGTCTTCTAGGGTTAAAAGTCGTAGCTCCCACTTTCCCGCTTCGTTGATGGCGAAGTTGAAGCGTTGCTGGTTTCTGGCTTTAATTTGGTTGGGATAGAACTCTTTGCCATCTTCACTCCAGAGAATTTCTGCCGGCTTAAAGCCTTTGAGCGTGGCATCAAGCAAGTTGTAGCAGGTTCTGTCAAATCCAGTTGCCAGCAAATCATCATCATCGGCCCTGCTAGCAAGACTTTGCAGATGATACTTCACCATGTCCGCCGCTTTTTGGTCAATCTTGTCTTTTGAGGCGGGTTCCACCGACCACTCGCGGGCGATGACTGCTAGATATCGCTTTTGCAGTACCGAGAAACAATGCCCGTCTTTGAGTAAATCGTCGTAGGCTTTATACTCCCCTTTGCCTCGCCCCTGGAGAACGTCATCAGGATTGAGCAAGCGCGAACCCAGCAGCAGCAGATAGGGGTCGCGTTTGACTGAAGCTATTTCTGTGTCAAAGTTACGGGGGAGGGAAGGCATTTGAATGTAGGAGAAAGAAAGCCGGAAACCCGGCTAGTGCATGAATCATGAAAATTCACTCATCTAGAGTTCCCTCGGTTTCCTATCTGGCGGAATCCGCCAGATAGCTCCTCAAGCGGACATTGGATCGTCGCGTCCAATACCGAGCGATCGCAGCTTGAGCTTCACGTCCTCAGGTTCATTCCCACAGTAGTAATACTTTTTCTCACGCAGATTTGCTAAGTAGTAACCGGCTTTGCCACCTTCAAGACGAAACAACTCAATAGCTACTTGTTGTTTGGAAATGCTGTACAGGAGTTCAAAGTCGTTAAAATCAATGCTTATTGGCAAGCTTTTGTGAAACAGCTTGCCTTGCTTGAAATGCCATCCACCAGCTACGCGCTCAATCACGCGATAGTAATCTGGGATATAAACGTTTGTGTCCATTTGCTATACTCCAAGTAGGCAAGAAAGCCCCCAAGTGGGGACTTGGGGGATTGAGCTACTTATCGCTCATCTGGCTCATCTGGCTTAATTTCAGGGGGGAGTTCGTCGTCAGAAACTAACTCTCCCTCCTGGCCCTTAATGTCGGTCTTGAAATAACCAACATGGTCTTCCTCCGCCGAAGCTGGTTCATAAACTTCCAGGTCTTCAGGATTGGGTTTTTTCGAGCCGCCATTGGATTGAGTCATTCGCTTCACCTCCTGACAAGGGGTAGTGTTTTTGTCCCTTGTAAATCCATTATATTCCCGGTTAACCGGGAATATCAAGAATTGCATAAATAAATTTTAGGGATTATTATGGGGTTATCCCTAGTTAACCAGGAATAGTAGCGTGAGTAATCCCAAACCTTTGCAAACTGAAGGCTTTCTCGAACAACAGTTTAAAGGCTATACAGAGGAAATAACAGAGCCGTTATCCAAAAAAGTGACGGGAGTTAAGCTGCCACAAAGCATCCATAACGCGCTACACGCACTTCCACAAGAAGAGAGAGTGAAATATCTGCGGCGAATTATTTGCGAGGCGGTTGAGCGAGATTTGATGAGTAAGTAAATAGGCTCCGTCCTCAACGTGCGCTAACGCCCTAAGCATTAATCACCAAGCTCATCAATGACATCAATGACAAGGCAGTAGGACACAAAAAGGTAAGGCAAGCCTAATATCACAGCTAGCGCAGTTCTCGTCACCCCATCATTGACAATTCTTTCACCAGCGTCATTTGTCCAAGAAATTGTATTTTGGGGATTAAAGGTAAAACCAAGCCACTGGGCTAGGACGACAATTAGGAACAGTTCTGTTATGAAGTTGAAGTATTTCACTCTCATTAATCAATAAAAAGTAGTATCAACACAAGTATTTGCATTAGCAAAAGTGCGTTTTCCCTCAGTATTTGCATTAGTAGATTGAGGTCTTCTTTCATAGTTTGTAGCGATGATTTACATATCTCTAGTAATCCCTCAACCTCGACCCTACGCGTGAAGCCTTGCCCACGCTTTCAAACTCAACCACCCCACCAGTGCCGTTGTGGCCCAGCACGGTAGCATCCCCAACGTTGGGCGAACGGTGCAGTCTAGCAGTGGTTTTCTTCTTATCCTCAATCTTGGTTTTGCCTGTGGTGGTTTCCTCGTAGTAGGTTCCTGCGAGGTCTTCCATCAGCATTTCTTCGATTTCACCCAAAGGTGCGATCGCCACCTCTTCATTCCTAAAGCCTTCACGCAGCATCCAGTAATGTTCGGCTTTGAGGTTCGCAAACAAGCTATTTTCATCGGCCGCCTCTCCCCAGTGCGTACCATCGCCAGGGTAGTCGCCCTCTAGCAACTTGGATAAAGCGCCAGAGCCGACGCCAATGATATCCACGTTGATCCGTCCTGGCTTTTCGTCTATCACTTTTGCGCCAAGGGCTGCGGCTCTACCGACATCTAATCGATCGCCTTTGGTTGGCATGACAGCAACAGCATACAGCACCGGGCCGCGCCACGATGCAGTAGCGTGGTCGTCGCCACCGTCACCCACGTCTAACCCGTGCCGCCAGTGGTGGTGTTCTGCTATGAAATCCCATTTTTGCGGATCGGCATCGTAACGAGCGCGGGCTTGCAGGAACCAGCTGCGGGGGACGATAGACTGTTCGCTATCAACTGGGAATAATCCCTCAACGCGAGATTGCCAGAATGCTGATGATTCGCCTTTTTTGCGGACTTTTTCAATCCAGGCAATCGAGATAGCGCCGGGGATGACATCGCGCTGACACCAGTCCGGCCACGCTGACTGCGGCAAGACATCGCCTGTTACCGAGTCAACTATTGCAGCTGCGACATCTGGTTTTAAGCGATGAATGCCATCGGTGTGTTCTTCGTAAGCCCAAGAAACATTAATGTGGCTCCAGGCTGAAATACGATTGTGCCGACGAGCGCAGGCTTTTTCAAAAGGAGTGCCGCCGACTATGGGGTTGCCAATTCTTAAGCCTCGGTTATCGGAACCAGTTAGGCAGCTGGCAAAACCATCGTCGATTTCTTCAGTGATGCCGCACGCTTCATCTTGAATGAGTAGTAATTTTTCAGCGTGCTTACCCTGAAAGCTATTGCTGTCATAGTTTCGGGCAGTAAAGCCATAGGCGCGGGCAGACTCAGAAAACTTTAAAAATAACTCTCCCCTTTCCCCGCCAAGTTTTACCTTGTTTTTGTCATAGAGTTTGCGGACTTCCGACCACAGTATCTGCTTGACTTGGGATTCGGTAGGGGCTGTAGAAATGGCGAGTCCGCCAACAGCGAACACCCACCACAGCACAACACAAGCCGAGATAAAACTTTTTCCCACACCATGAGCAGCTTGGACGTTGGTTTCTGCTCTGTCCCTAACTGACTCCAAAATCTTGATTTGCTCACCTGTCACGGTTGGGACGGCTAGCACCTCACGCACAAATTCAACTGGCTTGGTGGCGTAGTCAGCAAAAGGAACCGCGTCATCTTCGCCTTGGACTAGTCCAAGCGCTGCTGCACACTCTTCGGCAAACTCCCTCCGGCGCTTATCGGCTACGCTTTCTTTTGGCATTGGTCATTCAAGGCGCGGATAAAATCTTGGGGGGAGATGCCCAATGCCATTGCCATATCAGCCAAATCCGCCGCTGTCTTGGGTACCAGCTTGTTACGCAATTCAATCAGGCGGCATAAGCCAGTTGCAATCCCACCGATACCACGAGTATCTTCGCCTCCTCCCGCCAAAATACACGAGAGTGAAGCGATCGCGCAGTCAATGATTTCTACTTCATCAATTTCTCGCAGGTCGCGGCGATTCGACGGCGGGGAATAGGGAATAGGGGTAGAGGCGCGAACAGCATTTTTCGGCTGCTGACCATTTTGTGCTTGGCGCAAAGCTGCCCAACCTTCATCACTGGCACGCTTTTCAACTGCACGCTTAGAGATGCCAAACCTCATGGCGATCGCCGCTAGCGACTCCGTGCCAGTCGTGTAATCTTTTTTTGCTTTATCCCAAGTCTTAGAATCGATCACCGCAGATCCGCATTTTGTACCGCACCGTATTTTTCTAAAGTTCCCTACTGGTGGGCTATGCGAGTAAAATACGGCACTGGTTTTTAACGCAAAAATCAAGTGTTCAATGCGGGGTGCGCGTCATTCATTACAAAAGTTTTTCTGACCTCTCTTAGAGCCTGCCGATGTCCGTCTATTGCCTCTTGCTTGGTCGAATATTTCCACGAATGCCCATCCAGCAATCCCCCTGAGATAGCTGTCTCGTAGAGTTTAGGTTTTCGATCGCTGGTCGGATGCGAATTTAGTCCCACAAAAGCAGTCGATATTTCAATTTCTCCGATCTGAGTAAAATCAACCATCCTCAGGATGCCAGCATCTTCAAGCCAGCAACCCCACTGTTCTACTGTTGCCGATACGGGATTTCCACCCTCGTCCAAAATGTAGTACATATTCATCGTTTTTGATTGCGGTACAAACATTCTAGATCTCAAGCACAAGCTCTTTCCTCAACTCGCCGCTGATGATCTCGTCAAAGTTTTCACAAACCGCCAGTAGATTAAGCGATCGCTCGCTTGCTGGTATCGTTTTCAAATCTTCCTGAAATTTCCTCACTTCCTGCAACAGACGCAGTGCATACGAAATATCGTTATCTAGAGCTGGAAAATCTTCTGACAATCTCACGAGGCACTCGTTACTTATACGCATTTTTATTTAAAGCTGTATTTAATATTACTTTGAAATGAAGGATTGTATCTTTATAACAACCTCGAACGCATTACAAGAAGCGCAAAAATACAATATCACCTGTTTTTGTATTACGTAAAATTACGTAATCTTTCTCAAAATCAACCAATGACGACTTGACAGTGTTGCGCCAACCCTCGAAAATGCTATTTCGATGGTCTTCGGGGGTCTTCGGGGGTGAACAAGAAGGAAGCCGCTGAGTTTTTAGGTATCTCGACGCGCACGGTCGAGAGTTACGTAAAGGCAGGTAAGATAAGTGTTGCTTATGTACCAATTAAGAACGGCAAACAGGCCGTTTACAACGAAGAGGAGTTGAGGGCGTTTAAGGAAGATTCACAAACGCCCGTGCATCGGTCTTTTGTTGCCCCGAACAATTCCGAAATTGCTCCGTCGGAGGTCTTCTCCTTCGGAGACGCTAACGCGAACGGGGGTCTAGCAACACTACCACCGACAAGGGTGCTGGAGCTATTGGAAGCTATTGTTTCTACTCAGGAAGTTATTGCTTCTAGTCAGAAATTGGCGCTGCTGTGGAATAAGTTGGTGTGGAATTTAGAGGAAGCAGCAGCAGCTACTGGCTACTCGCGGTACAGATTGCGGCAGGCGATCGCTACAGGAAATCTGCGGGCGCAGAAGGTGGGCAGAGGGTGGAAGGTTCGCCCCCAGGATTTACGAGAGTACACGAAGTGTTTGTTTGGAGACAAGGAGTACGTCTAAAGCCCCAAATACTTGCTACTGGAGTCCTCTGGATTACTTTCTAAATACACATTTGTCACGCTAATGTTGCTATGTCCCAAAGTATCCCGCACCAAATGAATGGGCGCTCCTTTTGTCAAGGAATGTTGTGCGTGCGCGTGCCGCAGCCAATGGCAGCTGATTTTAGGGTCGAGATTGGCTGATGCCGCAGCTTCTTTAATAATCAAATGCACCATCGTGCGGTCTAGAGCCTTGCCCCTGACTGACAAGAACACTGGCCTATCGTCTGAAGAATTATCTCTTAGTGCCTCCACCTCCATCCAAACCGATAGCGGCACTAAGACCACCCGCTGCTTATCGCCTTTACCCACAATTGAAACTTGCACTTCTCCAGAATCGCGCTCTGTGAAGTCCTGCCACTTCAAATTACAGACTTCGCTGACCCGCATTCCGGTGGCGTAAAGCAGCTTGAGCAGGGCGCGATCGCGTGCCGATAATTCTGGGTGATTGATTAATTTGAGTACCTCAATTTGCTTGAGTATTCTGCCAGATAACAGACGATTGCCCTTCGGGATGCGAAGCGCGGCGGCAACATTGAAGCGGGTGTAGTTGAGCTTGGTGGCGAAGGTAAACAGCGATTTAATGGCGTTGAGCTTGCGGCGGATGGTCGCTGGCTTTAAATCTTGTTCGTCAAGAGAAGTACTGTAAGCCTGCAATTCCTCCAAAGAGACTTGCTGTAAGGATTTGGCTACAAACCCAAAAAAATTATCCACATCCCGCCGATAAGCTTCTTGGGTGGAGTCCGGGCGGTTGTGCAACCACATTTCGACGAGAGTTTGATCGGGATTTAGAGGAGTGAGTTTTCCCAAAGGATTGTAAAACTGAGGCTACTCCTTTGAGATTTCCCGGACGTGAAACCCTTGATTTTGCGCCCATTCAACATAAGTGCAGTTATGTTGAATGGGCAAATAATTAAAAGTGGGGCTATAATTTGCAGCTATAATACGCGGCGACAAGTTCCTCTGACCGCTATCGCTAGCAAAATCCAACACTCATAGGTTGAACGCCGCTTACCAGAGTGGCGTTTTGTTTTTGAGGGAACCCTAGCGAAGTAGTGCAGCCCTCGCCATCATGACTTCCCCTCCAACCCCAAAAAATTCTCGCCTTGGCAAGGGCTATTCCTACCTCTTTGCCGCTGTGTTGACCGGGCTGCTTGTAGGCCAATCTCTAAATATTTCCTTGAAATTTAATAATTCTGGTTTCGAGAAATTTGACATCGCCACCCGCGAACTAAATGGCGCAATTTTTTACCCTTGTGTAGCACTAATTGCCGCAATCCTGGGGCTTCCCACAGACGCGATCGCCTTGGCTTTGGGACATTTTTTGAGCAGCGAAAAGTTGGAGCAAAGGCTCCTCCAATCCAAACTTTTCAAAGATAAGGAGCGCGAGTAATGTGGGGATGTGGCTCCAAAGATTACAGCGATGGATTGCAGAATTATTCCGTCCAAAGAAAAAGCGTCGCCGCGCTTCCCCGCGAGTTCTCATGCGATGGGATAGAAACTTCACTGTTGTCCTGCGCCTTGAGCGTAGCACTCCAGGCGGAATTGCCACCTACAGAATCACCTCACGCTACGCCGACGAATGCGACTTCCTCATCACACTTGATTATCTCCCAGAGTTATTTTCAGAACTGGTTGGGGAATTCGATGGAACCGTTGTCAGGTTGGGACATTTTGATTATCCGTCTAATCCTGCTACGCACCGCTTTGCGATTTTCCGGCTTGGGCATGATGGCAGCAATCGTCCTGTTGGTATCTGGGATGTGGATTTACAGGGATTTTGCCAAAACTTCTCGCTTAGAGATCTCGCGCCAAAGCGTGCTGTCCGGGGCGTGGCACTACGAAGTCTTCAAGTAGTCCATTCCGCGAAAACGCCAGACATGGCTTGGCAGTCGCAAATGAATCGGATGGACTGGCTAGGATCTCTAGAAGAGAGGATTCGAGGCGAACTGTCAAACTCCAATCACAATCTAAAGGCTTGCGTAATTCTCAGTACTCAGCAATCGGGAAATCTAGCCTAGTTCCCCATACCCTGACTCCATGAAACTCCCCCACCTCCTTCTCGCCGTTGCCGTTGCTAAGCAGCAAGCTGACCGTAAAGCCAATCATGTAAAAAAGCCATCCCATTAGGTAGCAGATATCCGGCTGATGATTCAAAACTTTCCAGTCCTTCAGATTCAGCAGCAATCTGCACAGCCTCAGACAAATCACAAATTTCCAAGCTCGATAATTCTTCTATGCCCTGCCACAACAGGGCATTTATTTTGGCTTCGCAGGTGTGCAATATTCTGGCTGCTTGGCGTGGGTGTTTACCTTGAAGGTAAACGAGATCGATTGCCGGGTTCTTCAGGGATGCGATCGCCCTTCTCAGCTTCCCTAATATCTCGTCAGTTCTGTCTTGGGGCGAATCTTGCCCGACTAGAGTATCACCCAAAGTCAGATCGTCTGTGTCATCCAATCTGGAATCGAGACTCCAGATGTACTTTTGATTGTGTGAAGCTCCCAGAGCTTCGTCGATTTGCGACTTACTAACACCCAAGAAAAGGGCCACTTCAGCATCGCTAGGACGATGACCTAATTGAGCGGACAAATGCGATCGCGTCTTTTTGATCTTGCCACTCATCTCATGCAGCCCCCTAGAAATGCGAATGGGGGAAGCTTTGTCGCGGAGGAAGTGCAAAATCTCGCCTTTGATGTAGGGCAGGGCAAATGAAGTGAAGTATTTTTGCTCTGGATTGTAACGCTCCACTGCCTTGATTAGTCCCAGCGTCGCCAGCCCCAGTAAGTCTTTGTAGCTTTCGGTGCAGTTATCCACCATGTTGTGAGCGACTTTTCTGGCTAGCCCAATATTCAGTTCGACTAAATGGTTCCGCAGCGTGAGGCTGCGTGTTTGATTATACAGCGTAAATATCTCTTTCATTGCCTATCTCCCAGCCGATAAAACTTTTGTGGCGCAATGATTAAGACAATACAAAGAGTAACAATACTGACAACACAATATCTTTAAATTCTCTTTTGTTAGAGAAAATACTGGTGGCGCTCATCCATCAATCGCATCAATCGAAGGAAATGTATCCCCTGAAGTCGAGGCTTCCTATCCAGATTGGATCTTGCAGGAATTCAATGAGGCGATCGCCATGAGCCTCCAGTAATCTAGGGGATCTCCTAGATGTTCCGTTAAGTTCAAATATTCTCTCTTCTCCCTCTTCAGAGATGGCGATAAGTCTGCTAAAGCCACGCTTTATTAATTGATCGCGTGTGGAGATGCCCTGCAATCGCTCAAATTCCCACCTAAGCTTGTACTCAGGCGCGATGAGCGGCGTGAGAAGGGAATAGCCTTGGGAGCGAAAAAGCTGAAGTCTCTGGCGAAGTTCAGTGCGATTCATGATTTGTGGATAAATGTATGAATTGTTTATCTGGCGGAATCCGCCAGATAGGAATCAGTAATCACTCATCAGTTTTGTTGACCTGTTTTTTACGTAGCTGCCTATTAACTAAGCGTTTGTTACTGCCTTCAGCGTGGACTGCAAACCCCTTTTCCCAAAAAACACGATGCAATTCCGATGGATTCCATCCTTCTGCTTTGGCTAGTTCCAGTGCATCTTCAAGCAAACTTTCAGGCACTGAAAAGTCTATTTTTATCATCTTCGGCGCATTTGTCTTTGGCATCTCTTCCACTTCATAAACTTCTGCCGTCTCCATCATTTTGCCTCTTCGCAACGTCTTAGTTACCCCTTAGTCGCGGCTTTTTTGTTTTAGCCCCATCTAAGGGGTAACTAAGAGGTATTATAAAGTGAAAGACCAACATAAAAGCGATCGCCCTTTAGCCAGACGCGATCGCTTCCCACCCGAAGGCAGTTCCCCCAATTAGCTGGAGGCAAATTAATGATTGCACAAATTCAAGATGTTGAAACGCCCCTATGCCGTCGTACCAAGCCTAGAGGCATCTACGGTGCAGTCCCTCTCCCTTTGATGCACCCAAGGGAATTTTTGAGTCAATTTCCCCTTACTTATAACGAGTTAGCGAATTGGTTAGGGGTAACTGTCTATGCTGTGGATAACTGGATGGGGAACAGAGCGCAGCCATCCAGGCAAACACAAAGACAAATTGCCGACCTTGCAGCAAGATTACAAGAAAACAGTACATTCAGGAAACTTGTATTAGCTACAGAAGTCGACGAATAAATAAGCATTAGCTGTAAGTAATACAGATTTGACTGTTGCCCGCTATATGCGGGTTTTTTTAATATTAATTCGTGAGCTTTTCGTGAGCTAATTGTGAACCAAGACCATGACCCAATCGTGGACTTATCGCTGTTGGCAAGACATTTATCTTTATGAATGGTCGGATAAAAAATTAGACGACGTACTGCCACCAGAAGTAGATCATCTGACCAGAAAAGCTGCTTGCGAACGTTTTTACGGTAAGTCGTTAAGCACTTTAAAAAGGGATTTATCTTGTCTTGTGGTAATGGGAATTAAGCCAAAAGGCTTTACTTTCGAGCCGCAGGACGAGGGTTTTAATCGAACTACTTTGGAAGTTTTATTTGAGTTCAGGAAACTCGTAAAACGCTACCAATACGAATCAGCTGTAGAGAAAATTTGCAGACGAATGGAGGAGATTTATGAGCTACAAAAATGCCAGAAATAAAGCAGCAGGGACTAAGCAGCCTGAAACGCACTCTGAAGAGATAGGGCAAGAAACAGGACAGAATGCTGTTAGAGGGTTTGAGGGTATCAATTCAGCGATCGCTGACCAGATTGTAGACCTCTCAGGCGCTCAAATTGTGCAAGAAGTTATCGGACGGTTATCCACTGGTGATTTTGGTAGGCTTGCTCCTGCAATGCTCAAATCATTTGAAACTGGAGCATTGCACACGCTGGGGGAGGAAGTGAAGGCATTGAGGGAATGGCACGAGCGACCGGTCAAAGCCCTGCCGCCCGCCGACAAATAGAATGGTTAATCTTATTGGCTTATATGAATAGAATTCGCAAGTTTCTCGATATTGCAGCGTTTCTCGCAGTTGTTTTAGGTGTGCTTGGTTTGGGAGTTTCTGCCTATCTAATTAGCAGTTATTTAGTGGTTCAAAACGATGGCAGCAGACAAACAATTCAGCCTGTTCGACCTGTTGGGATTGTCGGGGATGGTTCTGGCGATCGCTCTACTTTGGGCAGACAACAGTAGGCTCAAACAGCAGTTGGCGGATCGAGAATCAGAAAATGAAGCATTAACAGCCCAGCTAAAACTGCAAAAAGCAGAATCCGAGGGCTTGATCAAAGGCGTTTTACTCAGGAGGTGAAACATGGCTAAAAAGTCGGTAGAAGGAGCTTTTTCGTCAGTGACTGACAGCATTCGCAACCCCCAAAATACTACTGACAAAAGCACTGACGCGGCTAGCATCCCAATCGCGCCAAGCGTAGGCGGGCTGATTAAATCATTTAATTCAGCCCCCGAAATGCAGGGGTTATTGAACGAATATTTCGGCATTGGGGATTTCCTGACAGCATTGCCAGGTATGACTCCTAACGAAATTGCCGCAATGGCTGACAAGCTCGATCAACTAAATTTTCTGCTGGATAATTTGCCAGCGATCGAGCAGAACATCATCAACTACGTTCAAGGCGTCGTCAAGTATCACGAATTTGTGGAGCGCTGCGTTAAAGAAGGCGTAGCGGGTATGAACAAAATCGACCAGTCGGTTTTGGATATCTTCTTGTCCCATAAAGGCTTGTTGGGGGAACGCCAAAAGCGTGAAGCACATAGCAAAAACGAGGTTCAGCTAATTGACAATGGCGTTAGCAATTATGTCGAACTGCAAGACCACAAGCTCCAGGCAGCTTTAAAGCGAAATGCTAAAAAACTCCAGGCTGATAAGGAGAAGGAGACAGCGAAAGCGGAAACAGAACCACAGACCAAAAAGCCTGTGGAGATGGTTGCGGTATTAGACACGCGGGCTAGACTACGGCGTCTGATGCAATACGGGACAACCAACCCCAAAGCTTTTACCCCCATGAAGTCTGCTGCTGTTCCAGAGGAGCTAGGTAAAAGTAGAAACGCTACCAATTCAGTGTTTGAATTTCTAGCAGGAAAGTAGTTTATGGCAAGAGTATCGAAGCGCCTCCAGATGATGAGGGTTGTCCACTTTGGCAGCGCTTACGGGTTTTGGTTTGCGCTCGGCGTTAGCGCTTGCCACTTCTCCCGCCTGCTCGTGGGCGGGTGGATTATTTATTTTGCTCTCAAGCTTTCGATCGCTGGCTGGTTGTTACTGATTCCGCCCGAAGACCCGACGCAGGAAACGTTAATGCTCAGGAGGTTGAGCGGCTTAGCAATGGCGCTTAGCGTCATTGCCTTTTGGGACATACTTGTAACGGCGCTAAGTAATCCTATTACGTTGGGTTATTGGATTTTGCCTACTTGGCAAGTCGGGTTTTTGGGCTTGGGAGTCTTGGTCGCAATGTTGTTGTTCTTGGCATTTCTCAAATGAGCTTCCAGAAGATTTATGCTCCCGCCAGTACTACGTTATTCCTGTGCGGGGTAATTGCTGGTATAGGTAGCTTGTCTGGCTATTTCAATGCCAGACAGCAATACTGCGATGCGATTACTAAGCCATGCACGCAAGTTACCGTTCCTGCTGATGCTCGGCTGCCACAGACGGCGCAGGATACTACTGTTCTGCCAGGGAGCGGCAAGATGCGCCTGTCTTTGGGGTTGGTGGCATTGGCTCTTTTAGCTGGTGGCTACGTTTTGTCGGGGTTGGAAGTGGATGAATTAAAGCTCAAAGCCAAGCAAGAACAGATCGACGAAGACCTCGAAGAAAAGCGGCAGCAAATTTTAGCTGGAGAGGAAGAGAAGAAACTGGTTTTCGCTTCAGATATCCGCTACAAGGATTTTGAAGAAGAACTGCTTGATGGCTACGCTCAAATGCTGCTGGAGAAAAACCCCGAACTGGCAGCCCAAATTTTAGCCTTGGAGGAAAAGCCACAGCAGTCCGTTATTGCAGCATCTGATTCCAGTTCCAGTCCCGTAGTTCAGGTAGAGCCATCCGACAAAACGCCACCAGAAGAACTTGCCAGTGGCGACACACTTTTACTCCAACCAGTAGAAACCAACGTCTTGCAGGAGCTTATAGACGCTGGTTCAAGAGCGATAGACGCTTTAATCGAAACCAGTCAAAGCTTGATTTTTTTGGGGACGCCGGGAGCGGGAAAGTCCGTTTCGATGGGAGTCGTCATCGGGCGCAAGAAAAAGCGGTTTGGCGACAAGCTCTGGCTTTTTGCGATCGCCATGAAGAACGATCACTTTGCTGGGGCTAAAGTCGGGCGACTCAATGCCGACTCTAATGATTGCTACGAAATTTTTCTGGAAGTAATTACAGAATTGCGGCAACGGGCAGCAATGCCCAAGTCCGAAAGAGAAGAATACTGTGAAGCGAATCCAGTAATTTTGATTTTGGATGATTTCATGTCTCAGCAGAAGTTACTAAGTTCATCGCTGAGCAAAAAAATTGTTCGCTATCCAGAGGAGTCTGGAGCATTCCAAAAAATCTCTTTGGGCGATGCCTTCAACGCAGGCATGGCAGAGATTGTGTTTAATGGGCGGGAGCTAAATGTTGCTGGCTATGTCGGTACGCAGTCATCGAATATTGACGACTTAAAATTTCTGTCGTCAAAAGGTGGGCGAACGGGCGTGATTTTGATGTATCAGGCTTTCCGTAACCTGAAAAAGAATCAAGGCAACTATGAAATCATCAGCCAGGCGATCGCTAATCACCACGTTATCGCTGACAGTAGGGAGCGAGAACGGATGCGGAAGGTGTTCGACCAAGCCAAAGCCTTATCGGTGCAAGAGCAGCGCCCAATGATTTTGTCCTCCAACGCCGATGCCGGGCAGTTTATTTTGGGTATCGTCCCAGATATGCGGGGTGAATATAACGAGTACGAGCGCCTGTTTAATGGTGCAGAAGATGAAATTGAGCCTTTTAGTTGGACAATACGCAAGGTTGGCGAATTTTACCCCGACACCACAGCAGAAACTTTGTTTAATCAGATTCGTGATTTGGCTAATGAGGGTGTTTCGCAGCGAGAAATTATCAGGCAGGTTTTGAAGTGTGGAGAAAACAAAAATCATCCCACGCGATCGTATTCGGTTCATGGAAAGACTTTGTTTCGTTGGTTGATAAATAACTTTGATAACGGTGAATTGTCAGCAATGTTTGAGGAAGGAAATAAGTAATGCTTACCGAACATCAAATTCTCAATGCTAGAGACTGGCTAAAGGATTGCAGTGGCTCCTATTTGGATATTCAAGAGCCAAGTGATGTTGACAATTTTACAGATGATGAAATAGTAAACGGCTTAATCAATGAGTTTGGATCTATTGAAGAGGCTATCAAAAACTTAGATTTAGATTATCCGAACTAGTCATGAATCGAGCAAGAACAACATTTGAGTATGCCGATAATTGGCGCTCAACATGTAAGCGAGGATTGCGGCTCATGCCATTTTGCACCTGCAATCCCTTCCACGGTAGGGCGGTCTACGTGCATCACGTAAAATACAGCCGCAGTCCTGTACGTCGTTTATTTGGAATTTTATTATTTCATGCACCTAAAAAATCAGTTTCAGGGTGCGAAATTATTGGCTATGATGCCTTCCCGGTGTGCGAGAACTGCCACCATAATGTTTACGGTAGAAGCGATCGCCCCAATAGTGTCCATTACACCAAAATCTGGAAACAATTAGGCGGATTAGATAATCACAACATTGCATCTGTAGCTTGGCGTTTAAGATTGAAATTTTGGTTTTGGGTAACAATTTTGCATTGCGGTAGGGCAATTTCTAAACTATTCCAAAGGAAAAGAAAAATACTATGAAATTACAGGAAGCATTAACGTCTCTGGCAATTAGTACTGTTTCATCGATAACGTGATAACACTTCAGCCGGAATAATAAACAATCTTGGCTGACGAATGAGGTCTTGTAGGGTGTAGCATTGCAGGCATTGAACCAACTCAGGAAAATAAATTTCATCACTTTGAGAATATTTTCCACAGGTGCAGCAAAATCGATGTTTGGCGGCGTTTGTGTTACTAAGGTCTTCCATATTCAATACCCTCTAGAAACCTTAATTGCTTTGACGTGACTTGATGAGCAAACATTCCGGGACGAAAGCGATCGCGCCAAACATCAGCAGGGCAAAAGTTTATACCAGCATTGATAGCGCATTGCTCGTCTTCCGGGCGATCGCCTACCATCCAAGAATTTTCTAGCGACAACTCCAAGTCGTGAGCAGCTTTTTGAAGCATCCCTGCGCCTGGCTTGCGAAATGATTGATAAAAAGGCTTGTTTGTGCTGGGGTCTAAATAAAGATGCCTTTCCGAGGCTGTGTAACTTTGATAAAAAACTCGATAAATCAGATTTCCGTCGAAGTCGGGGCAAAAGTAAATACAGTTGATTTTAGGAAATAATTGCAAGGTGAATTGCATTTCAGTAATGGTATCCTCTATTGATTTGCGAGGTTTACCCGTATCTGGATTGATTGCAGCACATCCACCTTGATTGCTAATACCAATAATTGTCCATCCCTGGTTATGGAAATGAGAAACCGCTTTATCTGCACCTTCCATCACCTTTACATCCTGGGGATGCTGTTTAAAGGTGTGCCCTGAAAGCGTCTCGGTAGCGGTTCCATCAATGTCTAGAAATAAGATTTTCACCATTTTAATTGCGACTCCACCGACTAAAGCTTCAACTCAAAAATTTTAATTCGCTGCGACTGGACTAGACCTCAAATACTCCAAAAATTCTTGCAGTTGTTTATCACTCAACTGTTGCCGTCCCCGTGCGTTAAACAACTCCTGTAATATTGCTCGCGCCTTGTCAGTTGAGATGGCTTTGCGCTTCATGACTGATTCAATCTCGGCATTTAGCAGAGTGCGATCTAGTGGGGGAGGCGTCAGAGGTGCAACTTCTACGGCTGCAATCGTAGGTTCTTGAGACTTCAGATATCCCAAAAACGAACTCAATTGATTGTTGGAAAGATTTGCTGTTGACTGCGCTTTGAAAGTTTTGTTCAAATAGGTAGCCTCTTGAGCAACTGTCCACTTCAGCCTATTGATTTGTTGATTAATCGATTTCATCAGAAAGTCCCTGCCAATCGGCTCAGGTTTGGCGGTTGGCTGCTCTATCCAACCGTTTTCAGTGATGAATTTGTTTGCTCATTGGTCGCCCTTGGAAGCCATGTATTTGGCAAACTCATTGCGCTTGGCTTTTTGATCGTCCAGATACGCACAGATGCCGAATTGTTCGGCAGCATCTTTAAAAGCCGATCTAAATGCCTTTATCGGTGGAGAACCAATAGTCTTGGCTTTACCTTGTTCGTTGAGTTCGGGAAATGTTTTGTCATCACCTATGCCAGTGCGAGTTACCCCACAGATGGTTAGCTCTAGCATGACTACCGTGTAGTCGCCGGCGATGTTAGTGGAATTGACCCTCGTGTGCCACTCACCAGGACACACAGCGTTTAGGCGTTGGGAATTTCCTGGTGAGGTACGTAAAACCAACGCCCGCCGCCAGGAAGCGTGCGCTCTTTATGTTCTTCGGGAAGAAACCGCTCGGACAGTTTTGGGAGAATATCTTCAAGTTGCATGGCTACAGTCATAGTTGAAAAGTTTGGGGAGGTTGATTACCTCCCCATTATTGTTTTAGCGATTTATCAAAACCGGACATCCTTCGCGTCTATCTTTTGCCTTGCTGCAATCTTCTTGGGCATTGACAGGGAGAGAGACAGCGATTAAAGCAATCGCTAATAAAACAGGTATATACTTCATGGTGTTCATTCTTTGATGAGGGTGGACGGGTGCGTTAGCGTTCGCGCAGCGTCTCGTAGAGAAGCTTTGTCGAAGACATCGCGCTATAGATGTCCAGTCCCAGAGCGATGCCTACGGCGGGCTGCGCCTACGCATTTCAAAATCTAATTAAGCTACGGCACAAATAATCTGAAACTCGCCGACAACATCATCGTTGTCCATCAGATAAAATTGATCGTCTATTTTCTGTTTGATGGTTGCTTGCCGTGTTTGGTCACCAACCTCATAAGAAACAAAGCTGTTTTTTTCGTAAGAATACAAAATCAGATCTTTCCGATCTTCTGCAACTATCCGATTGGCAAGACTGGGTTTTAGAAAATTCTCCACAGCTATCTGATGCTTGCACGTTGACCCCCTGTGGCGACAATCACCGCATTCACAACGCTGATTTGGATCGAGATGATCGGGGCGAACGATGTAACGGTTTCCGTTCTCCCCGTTCTGCACTACAAATTTATCGCCCTGTTGCTCGACTATTTGAATGGTGGCAGCGCGTTGTGTGCGATCCAATAGCCGCTTTTTTTGGAGTTTTGCGACTGCCACCAAACTTTGCATAATCGCTGTATCGTAATCGGCAAACACGACATCTTCAGTGAGATTGGTTTTGTAGCCGCCTTGAACAGCTGTAATTTTGACTCGCACTCCGTTGACGGTTCCTTGACATACACCGTCAGCAACTTTTTCAAATGCGATCGCTTCTTCGTCATGAAGTTGCTGTTTTTTGAGCAGCGCTTGGAGCGATTCGTACAAGTCAATAACTGCCTCTTGGGGAGTTGCAAAGGTATTGAAGCTCATTGTGTGAGTCCAGAATGCATCCCCCCATCCCATTCTGATTTCGCCCAAAAGACTGACGTCCTTGCTGACATCCCAAACAGTTGCCCAGTCCCCACCGATCTGAGCGCAACGAAGCAAGAAGTCGCCAATCAAGTGAGTGTCACCAACTACGGGCAAGTTAGTCGGTGTCTTGCTTTGCGCTTCATCGTGGAAGAGGTAGTCATCGGCTTGTTCTTCGATATACTGGTCGAGTTCTTGGGCTACTACGGCTTGCTCATCCATGACGATTCCATCAATTTGTTGTGGTTTGGTAGCTGCCACTTCGCCATAAGTCATCAACTCAATATTTCCTACAGAAAAATGCAGATCGTCACAACCATCGTTCACGACTACCATTCCTTGCTCGTTGTACCCCTTGATGGTTAAGAAATTTCCTACACCAGCCCAAGAAAATACATAGTCTGATTTAGCCGCCTCTTCTATAGTGAATGGGTTTTCTTTTGTTGGCTGTAGTTGTGGCGCTTGAGTGACATCTGCTACTTTCTGAGTTTGTGAATTTTGATGCTTGATAATCGCGCTAACCCAGTTATTTTTGTTGCGTTTGTCGCCTTCTGGGGCGATACTCATCCGAGACGCGATCGCTTTAATTTCCCCTAACTTGAGTTCAGTCAGTTGTTGTTCTGTGTAAATTGGGTGTGTCATAATTTTTTGTACCTGATGTTCGTCTAGGGTTCCAAAAGGCGATTTGCTTGCAGGTGAGATGGTGGGCGATCGCCTTTTTGGTTGCCATGAATCCATGTTAGTACCGCGTTAGTACAATAGTCAATAGCTGTTAGTACGAATTTTGCTTTATATATTAGCTTTCAAGGGTGGAAGTGCTATCTTTGTTAGTACGACATGCTGCGACATACTGCGACATACTACGACACAGAAATATGGCAGAAGAATCAAGACTGACAATCCGGATTAATCTAGACAAAAGGGAAGCCCTTAAAAAAAAGGCAGAAGAAGAGGGTAAAAACGTAACCGAGGTGTTGACGGAATTTATCGACCAATACCTTGGACTGAAGCAAGTTGCTAGCCCACTTGAGATGCGAGTTACCAGACTTGAAAAAATAGTTGAGGAAAAGCTGGGGGAATTAGCCGCCTGAGGGAAGAAAATGAATCTCTCAGGCAAATAAAAGAAAAAATAATTGATGCAGTTCTCAAAGAAAAACCCGCCGAGTATTAGGCGGGTTTTGCGTTTTATTGCAGCACTTGTACTAACAAAAGCATGACGATATACTAACGGTTAAGCGAATCGCGCTTCCCAATGCGAGTCGCACCCACCCAAGCCAGAGGGCAAAACACAGCGTACTGCTGCCCTGATATCAGTAGCCAATTGCTGGCACAACTGCCCTACAGGATGTCTTCAGCCGCTGTTTCCTCTGCCTTGGTGACCGAACCTTGAAAATTTATATGCCGTCTTTGCATTGTCATTAGCCGGACGACGCGGACGGAGGAGGACAGGGAATGAATTTTTCGATCAAAGCAAGCAGCAGATCACACTGACCGACTTGGGTTTTTGCTAAGACATTCAAAACCTGTGAGTGTCTAACTATGCTTTTCAAAAACTGCCTGTACCCGCTTCTTTGTTTAGTTTCACTTGTTGCCGCTAGCTGCGCTTCGGAGCCGACGCCAGTCGTTTTCAAGCCATCGCCAGCTGTAATCAAACTAAAAGCCGAGGCAACACCGACGCCGACGCAAGAGGCACAACCAGCAGAGTCGCCTGTGCCCAAAAAAGCCAAACCGGCATCCACTGAGCCACCCGAATTCGTCGCTTTCGATCCTGGTGTTTGTAAGACAGACGCTTACTTACCAGTTAACGGGGCTAGCATTGCCTTGTACACCACCTGCCAATACATCAAAACCGATTCAATCAAACCCGAATCGGTGTCTGTGGTCACCGCTGCCAATGGCAACAACGATCCATCTGTTTTGGAACTAGAAGCAGAATCGGGATTTGAAAGGGTGATGTGGAGAGATTACAGCCCTTCCAACAAGGACGTGTGCGTTGAGTACAAGGATAAATCAATTTCCTGCTACAAGTTCTTTGTAGAACCCAACTGATTATCTATCTGG
Source organism: Nostoc linckia z4 (assembly GCF_002608075.1). Taxonomy (GTDB): domain Bacteria; phylum Cyanobacteriota; class Cyanobacteriia; order Cyanobacteriales; family Nostocaceae; genus Nostoc; species Nostoc linckia. The sequence goes on along the minus strand of NZ_LAHA01000012.1, from coordinate 17,702 downwards.
CGGATTCCGCCAGATAGCAAATTCGCATTGTCCCATCCACGATCGCTTTGCAAATCCCGTAAAGCGACAAAACCCGCTGATTGCGGTAACGATCAACGATCGCCTTTCTTGCTTCCGAATACGGTATTTCGTGCAACAGGGCGATCGCGTCCACTGCCCAAAACCAATCCTCGCAGCAGGCCGTATCGGCGATAATTGCTTCCTCGTTCACAAGATCCAATATCGAGTCTGCTGGGGCATAAAAGATTTTCATGGGGGAAATTTAACCTCATGATGCTTACCGACTATAACCCCCAAGATGCCGAACGACTACAGCAAGCGAGACTTGCGCGTTTCAAGGCTTTCGTGTTGACCAGGCTAGTCACCACAGTTGAAGCTGACCGCCTCATCCTCCAAGGCGCTGACCCCGAAATCGCCATCGCCCAGACTGACGCTCTACTAAATCAAGCTGCGATCGTTCTTGGCACATCCAAGCTCCAAATCTTCGACACCGAGAACAACTTAGTATTTGCCGCTGAACTAAAATCAGAACAAACACTATATAGCGAGGAAGCCATGACAGCGGCAACAGCAGCAAGATCGGTAGAATTTGAATTGGCCCAATCCGCGACGATACCAGTAACAGTGCCCTGGAATCGGATCGCTGCCATCACCGGCGAAACAGAAGACCAATTGCGATCGCGTCTCAAAGATTCAGGTACTCCTTTCTATTGGAGCGATGACGGCTGGGCGGTAGATGGCGAAATGGCGAGGGAACTGGTCATCCGCTTTCGCACCGAACAGGGACAAAAAGAAGCAGCGATGTTGCTGGAAAACCAAGGTGAAATCCAAGCCAACGGGCACGTTGCCCGCCCTAAATCCAAACCTACCAGTGCAGGCTCAGGAGCGTCAAAACCAGATTTTCAACCCTTAAAGAAGGGCATCACGCCGACTCTAGAAAAATATCTAGACTTCGTTAGCAGGGACGCTGCTCGGCAAATGGAAATCTTAAGCGACATCGCCCAAGAAAACGTCAAGGGCAGACGCCATCTGAGCAAGATTGTCAGTTCTTACTCGCCAGAAGCGGAAGAAAAACCGACGCGGGGAGAGTTTCAAGTGGCAGCTAAAAAATTAATGGCGAAGCGGGCGAAGCAGCAGAGTGAAGCCCAAGTAGAGGCAGAGTCAGAAGAAGATCCTAAAGAAGTTTAGTTCAAAATTAGCGCAGATTATTTTTACACCTTCTAAAAACCTTGCAATGAAAGTATTTTGGCATTTTGGTCTACTGCCTTACAAGCAGGATGTCATCAGTTCGAGTCTGGTACTGCCCATAAATAAAAAGCCGCCTTTTAGGGCGGCTTTTTGATTGGAAGTATACTGAATACCCTATAGCTAAAGAGATGGGGAGATGGGGAGATGGAGAGATAGGGAGATGGGGAGATGGGGAGATGGGGAGATGGGGGAAAAGGTTAAAGGGAAAAGGAATAAATTTAACTTTTCCCCTTTCCCCTTTCCCCTTCCCTATGCCCTCAATCAATAAATCGTATAGAAAAAGTCTGACTTTTTTTTGATACTATGAAAAGTCTGACTCATTAAACACCGATTGACGTATGAGTAAAGGTACTTTATTCGATAAAGTTTGGGACTTACACACCGTTGGTACACTTCCCTCAGGGCTGACACAACTATTTATCGGGCTTCACCTCATTCATGAAGTCACTAGTCCCCAAGCCTTTGCTATGTTACGCGAGCGGGGTCTAAAGGTACTGTTTCCTGAGCGTACTGTCGCTACGGTAGACCATATTGTACCTACAGAAAATCAGGCGCGTCCTTTCATCGATCCCTTGGCAGAGGAGATGATTCAAGCGCTGGAACAGAATTGTCAAGAAAATAACATAACTTTTTACAATATTGGTTCTGGCAGTCAAGGTATAGTTCATGTGATTGCACCCGAACAAGGACTGACTCAGCCGGGAATGACTATTGCTTGTGGAGATAGCCACACATCCAGTCACGGTGCATTTGGAGCGATCGCTTTTGGTATCGGTACTAGTCAAGTGCGGGATGTCCTTGCTTCCCAAACCCTGGCCCTATCCAAGTTGAAAGTCCGAAAAATTGAAGTTAACGGTACTCTTAATCCTGGCGTTTATGCCAAAGATGTAATTTTACATATCATCCGCACCCTTGGCGTTAAAGGTGGCGTGGGCTATGCCTACGAATTTGCAGGTACTACCTTTGCACAAATGAATATGGAAGAAAGGATGACAGTGTGCAATATGGCGATCGAAGGCGGTGCCAGATGCGGTTACGTCAATCCGGATCGAGTCACCTACGATTACCTCAATGGTAGAGATTTTGCCCCCAAAGGTGCAGATTGGGACAAAGCAGTAACTTGGTGGGAATCTATTAAAAGTGATGCTGATGCCGAATATGACGATGTAGTGGTATTCGACGCTGCCGAAATTCCTCCCACCGTTACCTGGGGAATTACTCCCGGTCAAGGTATCGGTGTGAACCAGTTTGTGCCTCAGCCAGAAGAACTACCCGAAGAAGACCGCTTTGTTGCCGAAGAAGCTTACCGCTACATGGATTTATACCCAGGACAACCCATCAAAGGCACCAAAATCGATGTCTGCTTCATTGGTAGTTGCACCAACGGCAGAATTAGCGATTTGCGGGAAGCCGCCAAAATCGCCAGAGGTCGCCACGTTGCCGAGGGAGTTAAAGCTTTTGTCGTCCCTGGTTCCGAAAGAGTCAAGCAAGAAGCCGAAGCTGAAGGACTAGACAAAATATTTGCAGAAGCAGGATTTGAATGGCGCGAACCTGGATGTTCCATGTGTCTGGCAATGAACCCCGACAAATTACAAGGAAGACAAATCAGCGCATCATCTTCAAATCGCAACTTTAAAGGTAGGCAAGGTTCCTCCTCCGGTCGCACATTATTAATGAGTCCGGCAATGGTAGCTACCGCCGCCATTAAAGGCGAAGTTTCAGACGTGCGTGAGTTGTTGTAATTTTAAAGGGGCATGGGGCATGGGGCATAGGGAAGGGAAAAGGGGAAAGGGGAAAGGGGAAAGGGGAAAGATTAAATTTATTCCTTTTCCCTTTAACCTTTAATCTTTTCCCCTATCTCCCCATCTCGCCATCTCCCCATCTCCCCATCTCCCTCATCTCCCCAATCACCAATCTCCAAAATCCCCAATCCCCAATATGGTCAGTGAAGTTAAAACAGTTTCCGGGCGCGGTATACCTTTAGTCGGCAATGATATAGATACCGATCGCATTATTCCCGCCCGCTATTTGAAAGCCATTACCTTTGATGGGTTAGGCGAAGGCGCGTTTATTGATGACCGCAAAGCATTAAACGGCGAACATCCCTTTGACCAACCCCAATATCAAGGGGCAAAGGTTTTAATCGTTAATAGAAATTTTGGTTGTGGTTCTTCACGGGAACACGCACCGCAAGCGATCGCTAAATGGGGAATTCAAGCTTTAATAGGTGAAAGTTTTGCCGAAATCTTTTTCGGTAACTGTGTGGCAATGGGTATACCTTGTGTCACAGCCGATGCTGCTAATGTCAAACAATTGCAAGAATTAATAGCAGCCAATCCCCAAGCAAATGTCACAGTGAATTTAGAAACTTTGCAAGTGCAAATTGGCGATTACAATACGCCAGTTTTTATTAGTGAAGGTACAAGAAGCGCCTTTATTGCTGGTACTTGGGATGCTTGCGGTCAATTAGTCGCAAATGCCGACCAAGTTCGGGCAACTGCGGCAAAATTACCTTACATCGGTTGGGGAAATTTAGCTGCAAGTTAGTATTTTCTCATTCCCTGGCTCTGCTAGGGAATGTTAATTTAGGGAACTCCAAAAAATAAAATATTCCAGTTTATGCCTTGACTGTCAACAGTCAACAATCAACAATAGCAATAAAGTTTTAATCTCCAGTGTTTTGTTGACAACTTGCATTAGAGTCCAAATCCTGACATTCTTTGCTTTCTAACAATTGCTTGACTGTAATACCAGGTTGACAACTCATCAAAGTTCCTGCCAACGCAGCCAAGGTCATTACAGTAGCTATTCCCAATAAAGTAGCTTGTTTTAAAGGTTTAATTGTCCTGATTAAATTTTCTATTCCAGTACCGCTACCAAGAACTTCAATCGGCTTGAGTGCTTCTAAAGCAACACTGGCATTAGCATAGCGGCGTTTGCGATTGCGTTCCACCATTTTTGTTAACCACGACTCAAAACGCGGACTGATTTGAGGAACTAATTTGTGTAAATTAAAACGGTAATCATCATTAATTAGTTTACCAATATCAATGGAACGAGTATTACTCAATAAGCAAATTAATGTTGCTCCCAAACTATATAAGTCTGAGGCTTCTGTGAGGGGATGACCAAATTGTTCTTCTGGGGGCATGAAGCCTGGAGTTCCTGTGACAAAGCTACTAAGAGCTATTTTTGTATCCTGGATTCTAGCCAAACCAAAATCAACTAAATAAGCATTTAATTGCTCATCAATTAAAATATTCTCTGGTTTAATATCCCGATGAATAATTGGCGGAATTTGCTTTTGCAGATAAACCAAAATTTCCAAGATTGATATTGCAATTTGCTTAATTTGTTCTGGATAAAAGCTACGTTTTTCACCTAAGGATGGGGCATTTTTATATTCTTGAATCATATAAAAAAACCCTGGAATTTCAAAGGAATCTATATAACGAGGTATGCGGGAATGATTCAGTTGTTGCAAGATTTCAATTTCCCGTTCATATACTTTCACACCAGACCAATCCGCAATTGCACTGGCTAAACGAAATTCTTTAATTACTACTTGGCGATCGCAATTCAGGACACTCGCTAAGTAAGTAACGCGTCCTCCTTCTGTGTTGCGTCCTAGTTCTCTAATAACTTGATAACCTTGTTGGGAAAAATCTGGATGGTGACTCAAGGGAATTTCCCCTTTATCTCCATTACGCACATCAAGCTCCATTATATCCACCACATGAGTTTGATTTTGTCAAGGTGTAATTCAAAATAAAGAGCGACTCACCCAGATTGTTAACCGTATTTCCAACTTACTCGCCCGAAAGCACATAAACACAAATTAATGCCCTTATTTCCCTAACACCAGCTACCTCAACTTTGGCAAAGTTGGGTAGTGGCTTGTTTATGCGCCAAATTGTCAAATTTGCCCCAACCATTGGGCAATCTGGGCGTTAACAATATCCGGAACTTCATCGTGGGGACAATGACCGGCATTGGGAATGGGCACTATTTTGATGTCTTTGCCATTCTCACGTGCCTTTTCGTAAATCTTGGCCCCAGTAATTGGCGTCCAGGGATCGTCAGCACCCCAAATTACCAACAGAGGACGTTCGACTTTGGGCAATAGTTCCTCTGGACTGGGGCCGGGAGGTGCTGTGAGAATCGAGGCGAAAACTTGTTGCGCTCCAGGATCGCAAGAGGGAGTATAAAGTAAATCCACTAATTCATCGGTGACTGCTTGGCGATCGCGGTAAACTTGGTAAAGAGTGCGGCGAATTTGGGATTTTTGGCGGATGCGATTGTAAACAAATTTGCCTGTAATTGGCGATCGCACAACCCGATTAAAAGCCGCCATTACAATCCTTAGCGGCGGATTCAATTCGTGGGGACGATGACTCAAGCCACCCGCAGAGTTGATTAAAACACCGCCAGCAGCAATTTCTGGATGTTCTACCAGTACTATCAAACTCAAAAGTGCGCCGATGGAGTTACCAATAAATACAGCTGGTTGCTGGATGTGTGCTGTGCAAAAATCTTTCAGCAGTTCCACCCAAACTTCTACACTGTAATCAATGGCTGCTTTATCCGAACCACCAAAACCCAAAAGATCCAAAGCAAAAACTTGGTAGCCAGCATTCGCCAAAACTGGGATGTTTTTGCGCCAGTGACCAATGGAAGCACCAAAGCCATGAACCAGTACTAAAGGGCGTCCCGTACCCATAACGGTGTACTGAATTTTATAGCCCTGCCAAGTCCAAAAGAATTTTTGAATGCTGGTAGCTGTTGTTATCTGCTGTGTAGTTCCAGTCATTATAAAGATTTATAAACTCTGTTAAATATAGTAATGTTCTCTGGCGTCATATCTTGCGCCTCGGCATAGAATTTGTGGGTAAAAGGCAAGGGGTAAGAGGCAATAGGCAATAGGCAATAGTTAACAGGTTGAGGGTAGGCTTATAGAAAATTGAAGTGTATGGAATTTTTTTTAGGCAATTAATAGGAATTCTAATATAGCAATCTTATTTGATTTTTGTAAAACTAGGCAGAACTCAAAACCTTTTTTTACTATTGTCTTTTGCCTTTTGCCTACATAAATAATTGATATGTTAGTTTCATCTATTACCAGGGATTAATAAGTTAGGGATACCAAATACCCCTTTGACTTTTTAGACGAATGGTAGTGTGAGATGAAAAATACAAATCATGGTAACTTTGGTCATTTGAGGAAATTTGTTCTTGCTGCAACTTCTGTAGCAATTTTTTCGCCAATAGTTTCTGCTTACGCAACTTCAGGGTTTTCTACCATCGTCGCCCAAATCCCTAATAATTCGACAGAACAACAAATTTTAGCTCATAATGCAGTAGAAACAAGCAGTAGTAGTACTACTATTCAACAACAAACTGTAACTAAACAAAGCCGGACTCAAGTAAATAATAGTAGGGTTGCACTCAAGGAAAAAAAAATAGGTTTTAGTCTGGCAATTTGGGAACCATCCGGTCATTTATCAGAAGTCATTGCCCGCGTTTCTATTAAAAGTAAACAGAATAATAGCTTTTTAAAAGAGCGATTTTTGGGTGATTATAAATACAAGATTCAGCAAAAAGCGAAATTTGTTAATGGATTAAAAGCAAGCGATCGCATTGTGGTGCGATTATACGATGTACAAAACCGCTTCATTGGCTACAGCGAATTTGAATGTTTATCAGCAAACACCGCAGTTAACTTGATTTTGTCTGCTAAACCGGCGGAATATCGAGTCATTCGCACTGTTTATGGTATCGATGCTAACCGGGATGGCATCATTGACGCAGGTACTACCACTTACGACTATTTCACCCAAATCAGCAATCAAAGGGTTACTTTTCTCAGCGGTTCCCAAACTTTCCAAGCTAATCACTTCCAAGTACAAGGTTTATCTCCAGTTAAAGCCAACAGCGTTTATCCTGTATCTTTTACCCAAGGTGAATTCGCTTTAGTCCGTCAGTCTTCCTTCACCATTTTTAATTTTGAATTGGCACGGGCTTTACAAGCTATTCCTGGTAGTTTAGTGCAGGTGACTGAAGTCAGCGATAACTCTAGCTACAATGTCAGCCAATTACTAATGAATTATCGCCAAATCGGCATATCTCGCAACCTGCAAGTTGAATTTTCGGATGTTTCCACAAATTATTGGGCTAGAGATTTTATTGCTGAATTGGCAGCAATGAAAATTATCGAAGGTTTTCCCGATGGAACTTTCCGCCCAGATGCACCGGTCACTCGTGCCCAATTTGCGGCAATGCTGCAAAAAGCCTTTACAAAGGGCAAAATTCGCCCAGCAAAAGCTTTTCAGGATGTCTCCAGTCGATACTGGGCTTACAATGCCATTAGAAATGTTTACCAAATGGGCTTTTTAAATGGCGTAATTGGCAGTGATTTCAACCCTACTCAAAACCTTTCTCGCCTAGACATTTTAGTAGCTTTAGCACAGGGTTTAAATTATCAAGCCAGCGGTTCCACGGATACAATTTTATCTGTTTACAACGATGCAACTAACATCAGTGGCGAACATCGCAGTCTGATTGCTGCCCTTACACAACGCGGTATAGTTGTTAATTATCCCAACGTGAATTTATTGAACGCCGAACGCATAGCAACTCGGTCTGAAGTCTCAGCTTTGCTATATCAAGCACTTTACAGCACTGGCAAGGTAGCAAATATCTCCTCACAATACGTTGTGGGACAACAACGGTAATTAGGTAACCTTATGGTGGTAAGGGAGTAGTGGTGTCTCTTGCCTGCTCAATTGTAAATTGAACTACCTGACCATAGGAAATTTCCAATGTATGGCCATCTGGGTCTCGCAGATAAGCCCAGTAACCAACTGGGGGGCCGGAGTCATTCGGCCCATTCAACAGTACTTTCTCTGTGCGTGCTTCATTGCACAGGCGATCGATGTCTTCTCGATTTTGATAAGCTACTCCAAGATGGGATTGTGGTAACAGTGCGCCTTCCACTTGAGTTGATTGAATTAAGACAATCACAAAAGGTCTGGTAAGGTCGCTAATCCAAGCAACATCTGATTGAATCGCTTCATCGATACGACGGTGGACAACGGTCATTTGGGCATATTTTTGATAAAATGCGATACTTGCGTCCACATCCCTAACTGCAAGGGCTATGTGAGTAAAACCAACGTCAGACATGATACAAATTCAAAATTAGGAAACTTGGGGATTCTAGTTTTCTGAGGCGCAAACCAAGAAATTCTATTGTTGTCCAACAGTGTGAAAAGTTCCACGATGGAAGCTAACACGATTGATAATAAAGATAGGCGTTATCTTCATAAAAATTTATGTTCTTAACTTGGTTTGACAGCAATAGTTGGCTGCTGGAAATTGGCGAAAAACGGATATTAATCGACCCTTGGCTAGTTGATTCGTTAATTTTCAGTAATTTGGATTGGTTATTTAAAGGGCAGCGATCGCAAAATCGCCCCATACCTGAGAATATTGATTTAATTCTCCTATCTCAAGGTTTAGAAGACCATTCTCATCCACCAACACTCAAGCAGCTTGACCGCAATATCAAAGTTGTAGCTTCTCCCAATGCAGCTAAGGTGGTAGACAAACTAGGTTACACCAAGGTAACCACCCTCGCTCATGGAGAAACTTTCATTTTAGATCGTCAAATTGAAATCAAAGCTTTTCCTGGTTCGCCCATCGGCCCCACTTTAGTAGAAAATAGTTATCTCCTCAAAGAATTGGAAAGTGGTTTAACTTTATACTATGAGCCTCACGGTTATCATTCTCCAGAAGTGAAGCAAGCTGCACCTATCGATGTAGTGGTTACACCGTTTATTGACATGACATTACCGTTACTTGGGCCAATTATCAAAGGAAAAAATAGTGCTTTAGATATCGTAAAATCCTTACAGCCTCAAGTAATATTACCGACAGCAGCAGGTGGTGATGTGATATTTGAGGGATTGTTGATGAAATTGATACAGACTAAAGGAAGTGCTGCGGAATTTCGTTCCCTATTAGAGAAAAACAATCTTTCCACACGGGTGATTGAACCAACACCAGGCGATCGCTTTCAAGTACCATTGGAAAAGCGAGCATTAGCAATTTAAATTTGATTTTTGAAATATACTTAGTGGACTGTCAAGGCTAAAATAGTGCATTAGCTTGACTCTTGTGGGGTGGGCATCCTGCCCGCCCGGACGGGTGAGGACACCCATCCCACAATAAATTTTATTGCAATATTTAAGGCTTTGGTGCGTTCCTGAGATTTTTTCATAAATCAAATCGGATTTCTATAGCAATTTTGGATTTTGCAAAAAGTTTGTAGACGCTTTGCCACAAAACGAATTTTAAATTGTAAATTAAAAGCATTTACACAATTTTTTATCTCAATTTACTATTAAATACAACTCAAAAAAAATCCTCAGTTATATTTCAACATCCTGGCTTATGAAAACTCCAATCTTTATCCTTACATTATTCTGATTCCTGAATTCTGAATTCTGAATTCTCTTTATTTATATTATGTTGCACGTAAATTTCTTTGATGGGAAAGGGAATTGTAATTCCTGCTTCCTGATAGCGTTTGTGTAATTTTTTAATAAATATATGTTTGCCAATTCGCTGGTCAAAAAATTCGCTAACTCGCATATAAAGGGTGAAGTCTATACTAAAATCCCCAAAGGTGTGAAATCTGATATATGGTTCATTGGCAATTAATTTCGGTGCGATTTCTTGCATAACTTCTTTGGCGACTTCTACAGTTACTTTTTCCACTTCTTCTAAATCGCTATCATAACTAACACCAACATTCAGAGTTAAGGTTATTTCCTTAGCGGGTAAATGATAGTTGGTAAAAATTGCCGATGCTAACTTAGAATTTGGCACAATTACCACATTATTAGAAACTTCTTTGATTGTTGTGTTGCGCCATGTGATATCTGTAACGTAACCTTCCTGTCCACCATCTAATTTTACATAATCTCCAGTTCTAACTTGTTTTGAAATAATTAAATAAAACCCGGCAAATAAATTTGCTAAGGTGTCTTGAAGTGCCAAACCAACAGCTAAACCACCAATACCTAAAGTTGTCAGTATTGGCGTAATTTTAACACCGACAGTTTGCAACAAAATTAATGTTCCTAAAGCCAAAACAACAACTTTAGCAACATTAGAAACTAGTGAAGTGGGAACTCCTTCTGTTCTTTGAATTAATAAATTTACAAAACCAGCAGTTAGCCTTGCTAAGACTAAAGTAACTGAATACAGAAATGCAACAGTGAGAATTTTTTGCAGGACATTAATAATATCTGGTCTGAGGGGAGAACTGAGAACTGCCCAAAAAAAACCAGCAATCACAAACCAAATAAAAGTCATGCGATGCAGGGCATGAAATATAATATTTCCCCCAGCTATGCGTTTTTTAATAACGAAATTTTCCAGCTTTCTAAAAATCAGTTTTTCTCCAATTATTCCAGCTAGCACGCCAGCTACAATAAAGCCCAGTGGCAAAATCCATTGCATGATATCCATTTGCATTTGTTTTTTGTAATTATTGTTAAATTTAACTTGACAAATTTGAGATTATTTTGGCTAATACCAAATTAACCATTGAATTGTACCTGCCATTGGTAGATGTTCTCCAAGGCTGTTATCCTATTGCCTGAGGCTTTTCATAAGTGCTGGGTAAGTGCTGTTTGGTTGCATTGAAACCACTTTTGCATGAATTTTGTCAGGCAAAAACAATCTGATGATTGATTACTAAACAATCTCTAGGTGTATTTGGCACTGGACTATAGTTCAAAATTAATAACATGGACTTGCCAATTATTTACCACCCAGATTACGTTGCCCCATTGCCTGAAGGCCATCGCTTCCCGATGTCCAAATTTCGGCAACTCTACGAATTACTATTAGCTGACGGTGTAGCAAATCAAGAACAATTTCATACACCTGAACGCCCGCCAACAAAGTTAATAGAATTAGTTCACACCCCAAACTACGTCCAAGCTTATTGTCAAGGAACCCTAGAACCCAAAGCACAGCGTCGCATTGGTTTACCTTGGAGTCCAGCGCTGGCCAATCGTACTTGTGTAGCGGTTGGTGGTACAATACTGACTGCTAAGCTGGCACTGAGTCAGGGTTTAGCTTGTAATACCGCTGGTGGCACTCATCATGCTTTTCCCAGTTATGGATCTGGTTTTTGTATTTTCAATGATTTAGCGATCGCCTGTCGCGTTTTACAAAAACTCGGACTCGTGCAAAAAATCCTCATTGTAGATTTGGACGTTCATCAAGGAGACGGCACTGCTTTTATCTTCCAAGACGATGAGAGTGTTTTTACTTTCTCCATGCACTGCGAAGTTAATTTCCCAGGTACGAAACAAACCAGCGATTTAGATGTTCCTTTACCAGTGGGAATGGAAGATGATGCTTATTTGCAAACATTGGCAAGTTATTTACCAGATTTATTATCTCAAGTCAAGCCAGATATAGTATTTTATGATGCAGGTGTAGATCCTCATGTAGGCGATCGCTTGGGAAAATTAGCCTTAACAGATGCTGGCATTTTCCGTCGAGAAATGCAGGTTTTAAGTACTTGTATGAGTGCTGGTTATCCTGTCGCTTGTGTAATTGGTGGCGGTTATGCTGATGATATGAAATCCCTCGTTTGGCGACACTCTTTACTGCATCGTGCTGCGAGTCAAATTTATCAACAGTACAAACTATAGTCATTTAGTGGGCAATACTACGCAAAGTTGTAAAGTTTTAAAACGCAGAGGAACGCAAAGTAAACGCAAAGGTACGCAGAGTATTTCCAAATTTAATTCGTAGCGAATGGAACTAAAATAAACTTTGCGCTCCTCTGCGCTTACCTCTGCATCCCTTTGCGTTTAAATTTAAACCCTAAAAGGCACTACTGGATGAACCACGGCAAACTCAGAATCTACGAGCTAGCAAAAGAATTAAATTTAGATAGCAAGAAGCTATTAGCAATTTGCGAAAAACTCAACATTGCAGTCAAAAGCCATACAAGTTCCATCTCAGAACCTGAGGCAGAACGCATTCGTTTAGCGATAAATAAACTCGCAGCAAAATCCACAAAAAGTAAAACATCCTCTGAAGATTGGGGTTATACATTTGTAGGTTCAACAATTGATAAATTAATCCGCAATCTTGAAGGAGAAAGCGCCCTACAAGCATATCCTGAGTTTCGGGAACGACGCGAACACGCCAATGAATTAATGTTTGAATGCGTTGGGAAAAAACCTTGTCTATTTTATGTACGTCGCAAAGGTGCAGGAAAAGATCCAAAAGAAGAAATTTGGGATTTAACAATAGCAACAGATTCTGATAATTTCCAATTACCACCAAGACTTGATAAACTAAAAAAAACATTAGGATTTACAGCAGCTGTCCAAAAAAATGGACGCGACGGTTTAAAGATACTTTCGGCTCATTTATTACAAATATCGCGGGGAAATGCTGATAGCTATTCTGTAGCTTTTCCCTTACGTTTGCTACCTAATCACCAGCATCATCTCGACATTCCACCAGCGACATTGACGCGCATAGCAGCCGCACCAGTTTGTGGTGATAATGTACCTACAGAAGATCAGCTAAAAGCTTGGAAAGCGTTTTTACAAATTGAAGAAAAGATTGCTAAAGCGCGTCAATTTTGTGTACGTTATGTACGTGATAACTATAACTTAAAAAGGCGAATAAATTTTGAAATTGATGTCACCTCAGCTACCCTTGATGGCTTTTATCAAAATTCTTTAGAACTAGAAAACTTTTGGGAACGCGCAAAGCAAGCAAAAAATGAAGATTTAAAACTTTTTGAAACTGCTCCCATCGGCAAAAATTGGCTGAGTGGTCGTCAATTAGGGACTATTGAAGAAATAGATCCCAATCGTTGCATTATCAGCGTTAGATTAGAAAGAGACTTAGCTGAATATATCGCAACAGAACGTTATAAGTTGCCAACTACAGGGTTTTTGTGTTTTGAAGCAGTTGGTGATATTCAGCAAATTCAACGTAAGAAAAAAGCTTTAGACGATTTGAATAATGGTTATACTCAAAATCAATATTTGGGTAACTTTTTATTCGATGCTTCCCAGGCTAGAAAAATCAAAACAACTACTGAAATCCAACCACAAGATTTACTATTATCTGCTGCAAATCCAGGTCAAAAAGCAGCAGTAGAAAAAGTACTTGCAGCTAAGGATCTTGTTTTGATTCAAGGGCCGCCAGGTACTGGAAAAACTACCGTAATCGCTGAAATTTGCTATCAAATTGCCCTTCGTGGTGGACGCACTTTAATCGCTTCTCAAGCTAATTTAGCAGTAGATAACGCCTTAAGTCGATTAGTTCATAACCCAGTTATTCGTGCTGTACGCAAAGGAAAAGCCGAAAAAGTTGGCGAGGAAGGACAGCCATTTTTAGAAGACCAAGTAATTGGTAGATGGCTGGAAAATACTGCAAATGACTGCGAAAATAATCTAGCTCAAAGATTTGAAAATATTCAAATCTTTCGCAAATTACTCTCATCATCACAAAGATTTACAGGCTATTTGCAAGCAGAAGAAGAATTCGATAAAGAACAAAGTAAATTCCTGAAAAATAAGTTAAAAATAGAGTCAAACTTTAAAAATCAAGAAAAATCTTACAATGATTCTTTAGCAACGCAAAATGAGGCAGAGTCCTTAATTTCTGGTTTGGATAATTTACTAAATACTGTTCCTAATGTCAATTGGGAATCTCCAGAAATCACAAATTTTCTGCCACTCCTGAAACCCTATGCAGAAGGTAATACTTTAGTAGAAGAATTTTTAGCCAATGTTCGTAAATCTATTAAATATAGTGATGAACTTGGCTTTGTGCGTCCAGCGTTTGGTGCTTTTGGTTTAGCGATTTGGTTGCGTGAAACCATCGCAACAGAAATTTCGCAATTTAAAGCTGCTTTGAATTCTGCTCAAAGTGCCAGTGAAACTATGTCAGCAGTTGCAGCGTTGGCGCAGACTGTGAAACAAAATTTTGACTTGTTAAATCAGTTACAAACAGATTATCAGAAATTTCTTACCAAGCAGCAAAACCTACAGCAAACAATTCAGATATGGCAAAATCGCCAAAGGGAAATTGATTATATTATATCAGCAGTTAAAGAATGGAAGTCTACAGCGCATTCTCATCTCTATCAAACTTTAAAAGATTGTCAGCAATCAGGTTTACCATTAACAGATAATTTAGTAGACTTGCCATTAGGTTTGTTAATGTTTGCTAATACATTAAAATTACCGATACTACCAAAAAATTATCAAATTAACCTACCAGATTGGGAGTTATTGACAAAAGCTATTACTTATGAAATAGACGGAAATTTTAGCGATCGCCAAGGCAAACAGCATAATTTTAGTTACTTTTTACAACAAAATTTTAGTCAGATTCCAATGGTGCTATCACAAAGCGATCGTACTCAATGGCAAGAGACTTATCAACAGTTTAATAACTATCAATTGCTCAACCCAAAACAACGAAAGTTACTGGTTGAAAATACCCACTTTTTCTTAATTAGAATTCAAAAAACTTATGGCGCATCATGGGAATGGAATAACATCGATTCTACTCTCACCCGACTTACACAAGAATTACTAGAAACTATCCTGGCAAATGCACGTCAATGCGTTTTAAAAGTCAAAACTGAAGCAGAACAACAACTTCATCATCTACGCCAGCAATTAAATGAACTGCAAAAAAATGAAATCAGCCAAGAGCAAATATCTGCTACTCAATATCAACTAGAAAAAGCACAGCAAGATGCTAATTTTCAACTTGGACAAGTTGTTAATATCTTGCAAGAACTCAGCCAACAGCCAAATATACCTGCTCAAGTACGCACTTTAGCCGAGCAATATCTCACAACACAATCAAAAATTTGGGAACAACCGCAAGAATTTACTAAGCAAGTGCATTCCTGGGTAAATTGCATCACTCAGCTTGAAAACTTAATTTCATTATTAGAACCTTTTGCTGTGTTGGAGGTAATCAAAACTTCTCTAAACGAGCATTTAGCTAAACTCAAACAAGAAACTGACAATTCTCTACAAGAACTTCAAAAATTGGAAATTAGCCTCCGGGAATTAGAACAAAAATTACAACCACAGCCATCAGAAAGTTTAATTGCAGAAAGAATGTGGTGGTCGGCAGAATGGCAAAATATACCCGATAAATTTAAACCAGAAAACTCTAGTGGTGATTTGCTGAATATAGAGTTTTTACAGACTTTAAATCTTAAGTTTGAATCTTGGCAACAACAACTCCAAAAAGAAGAGATTTATCTCAACAAATATCAGAATTTTGTGCAAGATTGGATAGAAAAATTAAGACAGCCAACAGAAGGCGATGCCTGCGGCGGGCTACGCCTACGCAACGATTTAAGGCGCATATATTTAGACAATGCCAACGTTGTAGGTATCACCTGCGTTCAAGCTGCCAATAGAGGTTTTTCTGAAGAATTTAAATCCTTTGATGTCGTCATTATTGACGAAGTTAGTAAGTGTACTCCACCAGAATTACTAATTCCCGCATTGAAAGCTAAAAAATTAGTCATGGTAGGCGACCACAGACAATTACCACCCATGCTCGATACTAGCACTTTAGAAGAAGTTGCCCAAACAATTGGCAATACGCGAGACGAACTCCAATTTTTAGAAGAGTCGCTATTTAAAAGTCAGTTTGAATCTGCCGATGAAAGTATCAAGCAAATGTTGACTACACAATATAGGATGCATCCATATATTATGGGTGCAATCAATCAGTTTTACGATGGTAAACTAGAATCTGGTATTTTAGAACCTGATATAAAACGCGCACATAATTTAGCAGGTGAAATCATCCAAGAATCTCACCATATTCTCTGGGTAACAACGCCTATTGAAAAGAAGTTTTTAGAGGAACGTAGCGGAACTTCTTACTTTAATACTCCAGAAATTGATGCAATTGAACATTTGTGTCAGCAGTTCGAGAAAACTTGGGCTTCTAAAGTTGCTAATGGCGAACCAAAAAAAGAAATTGCGGTGATTACATTTTATGGCGCTCAATTAAGAAAAATCGATGAACGCCTGCAATCTGAACTTTTCCCTTCTCTAGAAATTCGTACTGGTACAGTAGATAGATTTCAAGGCATGGAAAGACCTGTTGTAATTGTGAGTATGGTTCGTAACAATAATAAAGGAGATGTGGGATTTGCTAAGAAACCAGAACGAGTGAATGTTGCATTTTCCCGCGCTCAAGAACTGCTAGTAATTGTTGGCTGTCATGATTTATTTACCCATCAACCAGGTAAAATAGGAAGTATGTATTCTGAAGTTTCCAATATTGTCAGCCTTCATAACGGTTTCGTTGATGTTTCTGGCTTCTTCAGCTAAACTCGACTTTATCCAAAATTAATAACTTGCTTTGATTGACACGGTGCTAAGATCCCCGACTTCTTCAAGAATTCGGGAATCTTAGCCTCTCAAAATTAATACGATGAATTACTAGATTTTAGTTTTCTGAACCATTCCAAGAGCTTAATTTGCAATAGTCATCAATCTAAACACGGTACAATCCAGAGGCACTTTTTATTGTTACCAACGCAGGTTAAGGATGGAAGCAAATTTTCTGACGGCTGTTTTTCTGCCCCTGGCTCTATTTATTATCATGTTAGGCATGGGACTAACCTTGACCCCAGAGGATTTTAAGCGAGTTGTAATCTATCCAAAAGCAGTGGTGATTGGTTTAGCGGCGCAGCTAATCGTGTTGCCCATTGTGGGCTTTGGCATTGTATCAGTGTTTCCCCTTGAGCCACAATTAGCAGTAGGTATGATGATTTTAGCAGCCTGTCCCGGTGGCGCTACCTCTAATATGATTACGTTTTTGGCTGGGGGCGATGTTGCTCTTTCTGTGACGCTAACAGCTATTAGTAGTTTTATTACGGTTTTTACGATTCCTTTGATAATCAATTTGTCAATGCAGGCATTTTTAGGGCAAGGAACAACCCTACAGTTACCTTTCTTAAGTACGTGCGATTCGTTGATTAGTGAATCACGGCAACCAATCCGTAAATAACTAATCCAGCCTGACAGCAGATTACTGTCACCAAAAGGCTGAACTCTCGGTCAGATGTAGGTGAAAGCCCTACCATTCAGACTCAGAATTGACTCCTCATCTGCCCACACTGAGTAGACTCGGTTTCTACAGGGTGAAGCTGGGAACAGGGCGCAACCAGACGATCGTTACGGATCGACACTGGCGCTAATAGGGAGTTCCTATGATGAAACAGAGCCTAGAAAAGCAACTTATGAAAAGGCAAGGCGTAACAAAAAACCCCTGACCTCACTGGAGATAATTCCCGCCGAGTATGTACTTAACAACGGCAAGAGTCCAGGGAATCCAGTAGTTGAAATGGCTAC
>NZ_LAHA01000102.1 GCF_002608075.1 Nostoc linckia z4 | reverse complement strand
CTATCAACAAACAAAGTTTTATCTTTCAACAAATACAACCCTAAGCAACGATGATATATATTTAGGTTCTGATTATCTCAGTCCAATAGCTGCCGGTGCTTCTAGCGGTTCAACAACTACAATTAACATCAATAATAGCATCGCGGTAGGTAATTATTATCTGTTATATCAAGCTGATGGTAATAACAATATCGCCGAAAGTAATGAAAATAATAATATTGTTGCTAAAGCGATCGCCATTAARAAAGCTGATTTAATTATCCAAAATGCTGTTAATYCYAGYGTAGGGTCAGTGGGTGAAAGTATTGAAGTCAGCTATCAAGTGAAAAATCAAGGCACGGGTAGTGCAGGSTATCAACAAACAAAGTTTTATCTTTCAACAAATACAACCCTAAGCAACGATGATATATATTTAGGTTCTGATTATCTCAGTCCAATAGCTGCCGGTGCTTCTAGCGGTTCAACAACTACAATTAACATTGATAATAGCATTGCAGCAGGTAATTATTACCTGTTATATCAAGCTGATGGTAATAACAATATCGCCGAAAGTAATGAAAATAATAATATTGTTGCTAAAGCGATCGCCATTAAGAAAGCTGATTTAATTATCCAAAATGCTGTTAATCCGACTAGTGCGTCAACGGGTAGCAATATTCAAATTAGCTATCAAGTGAAAAATCAAGGCACTGGTAATGCTGGTTATAGCTACACCAAGCTTTATTTATCCAAAGATGGAATTCTCAGCAATGAAGATATCTTATTGAATTCTGAATACACCAGCAGCATTGCATCTGGAAGTTACAGCAGCGAAACATTTTCAATTCAGATTAGCAAAACTATCGCTGGGGGTAGCTACTACATACTGTATCAAGCTGATGGTAGTAACAATATTGCCGAAAGCAATGAAAGTAATAACATTGTTGCCAAAGCTATTACCATCATCAAAAATATCGGTTATGACACCACCGATGGTTATGGCTTAATTAATGCAGCAGCAGCAGTCGCTAAAGCCCTTGGCCAGACTACCTTTGCTGATGTTCCTAACCTGGGCGGTAATGATTGGGGAGCCGACCTCGTAAAAGCTCCAGAGGTGTGGGCAAAGGGATATACAGGTAAGGGTGTTGTCGTTGCTGTGCTAGATACTGGAGTCGATCGCAATCATTCAGACTTGAGCAATAATATCTGGAAGAATACCAAAGAAATTGCTGGCAACGGCAAAGATGATGATGGCAATGGCTACATTGATGATGTCTATGGCTGGAACTTCGACAGCAATAACAACAACACCCTAGATGTCAATAGTCATGGAACCCATGTCGCTGGAACCATCGCCGGAGTGAAAAATGGTGTCGGTGTTACAGGTATTGCTTATGATGCCAAGATTATGCCAGTTAAAGTCCTTGGTGATAGTGGCTCTGGCGAAGATAGTGGGGTAGCTAAAGGCATTCGTTACGCCGTGGATAACGGAGCTAATGTCATTAACCTCAGCTTAGGCGGCGATGAACCCAACAGCGAAATAGAATCAGCCATTAAATATGCTGCTAGCAAAGGTGTAATTGTCGTCATGGCAGCAGGTAATTCTAGCGGTTCCGAACCTATTTATCCTGCCCGTTATGCCAAGAACTGGGGGCTAGCTGTTGGGGCAATTGATAAGTATCAAGATATGGCTTACTTCTCCAACGAAGCCGGAACAACTACACTCCCCTACGTCACAGCTCCAGGAGTCGATATCTACTCCACATTACCAGGTAACAGCTATGGCTTTAAAGATGGAACATCAATGGCAACTCCCCACGTTGCCGGAGTCATAGCCTTGATGTTGAGTGCAAAGAAAGGTCTAACCGATGCCCAAGTACGTCAGATTGTCACCTCAACAGCAGCAAACAGTTTAGCCTAAAAAAAATGTAGAGACGTTGCATTGCAACGTCTCCACGTCTTGGTAAATTCCTATTTTTGAAATTAAAGTGATATCATTTTAATATCGAAAAAACTTGTAGGAACAGACAATGAAGCACCAAATCAGAGAATTTCCTGCTTTTAAAATCAACGGCTTCATAGCTTTGAGCATAGTCATAGCTTTAGCCATTTTTGGCAGTTGGCAGGTTTGGTCAACAATACAGCAATTATTAGAATTCTTAGGTAGAAGCCTGAGGGTGGGAGATTTTGCCGATTTAGCAGAAATAGGTGCATGGTTAGGAGCGACACTCATCGCAGTAGTCATTCCCTCACTATCAGGTTTCTTAACAGTCGAGCCAAATCAAGCAATAGTATTAGTGTTTTTCGGACGTTACGTTGGTACGATTCAAGAAGCAGGGTTTTGGTGGACTAATCCTTTTACTGATAAACGCAAGGTATCTTTACGAGTTCGCAACTTTAACAGCAAAATATTAAAAGTCAACGATGCTCAAGGCAGTCCAATCGAAATTGCGGCTGTCATAGTATGGCAAGTGATAGAACCAGCCAAATCTAAATTTGCCGTTGATGACTACGAGCAATTTGTCGCTATCCAAAGCGAGACAGCGATACGTACTTTAGCAATTCGCTATCCCTATGACGCACCTGATGAACAATCAATTCCTTCATTGCGTGCAGTACCAGATGAAATTGCGCTTTTCTTGCAAAAAGAATTGCAAGCCAGACTTGAAGTTGCAGGAGTTGAAGTATTAGAAGCAAAACTTTCTCACCTTGCATACGCCCCAGAAATTGCTCAAATGATGTTGCGTCGTCAACAAGCCAAAGCAATGATTGATGCACGGCGGCAAATTGTTGAAAGTGCAGTGGGAATGGTTGATGAAGCACTAAAACGGATAAGCGAACAACAAATTATTGACTTGGATGATGAACGCAAAGCCGCTATGATTAACAATCTACTGGTTGTCTTAACCTCAGAACAAAACATTCAACCAGTAATTAACACTGGTAGCCTTTACACCTAATATCCATTTGTAATTCATAATTAAGCAATTCACATTGTAAGTAGATGGACATAAATAAATATAATATGTTCTGTCATTGCGAGCGAAGCGAAGCAATCGCAAAGTCTCTGGGATTGCTTCGCTTCGCTCGCAATGACATCTTAGATTTAATCATGACTATCTACTTATTTAGGATTCAAGGTTTGAATTGGTTGCCAAATTTTAGAAAATTGGTATAAAAGATGAGCCAGAAAAAACGGTTTTTACTGCGTTTAGACCTTGAATTATACGAAGTACTGGAAAAATGGTCTGCTGATGAATTAAGGAGTGTTAACGCGCAAATTGAGTATCTTTTAACAGAAGCAGCACGCAAAACAGGCAGATGGAAAGAAAAGAAGCGTCAAAAAGATACTAAACGCCTGAAGATGGATACACAAATACAAAACAAGTCAGATGATGAATCCTGAATTCCAGACTCGTATTGCCCAAGTAGATAATATAGGGGATTTGCAAATAAAAAAATATTCTATAGAAGATTGTTGACCGTTAACAGTCAAGGCTTTAACTGAAATTTATTAAAAATGTTCGTAGTAAGGACTTTAGTCCTTGATTTTTAAGCACTAAAGTGCTTACTACGAACCTTTCACAACTAATGAGACAGACCACTAGCGTCAGTCCTATGAATGCTAGACGTGACAAATTGGAAATTTTATAGTACAATTGTACTATAAAAGATAAATATCCAGTGAGTATATGACCTGGAAATGCCCAAAGTTTCAACAGAATGTGTTTGATGGCTAGTTTTTGAATCTAATTTGCTGTTGTTTGTTTGCTATTGACGGTTTACAGTGAACTTTCAACAACTTGAAGCACAATAATTTATTTTTTGAAGTTACCCTATTGGCCAATTTCAACATAAATTTGGCATGATTTTTGGCGTATTTTGTCTCGATTTTTTACATTTTAAATTGCATATATACACATCAATTTTATGGAAGGAGACAACATGGAAACTAATAAAATTTCTTTAGTAGAACTCATCCAAATTTTTACAGAATATCGCCACAATATTATTGTCAACATCAAGCACCTGCAAGAACATTATCAAAGAACAAGTGTCAAGCGTGTTCGGGGTGTGAGAGACATAAATGGAGAACTAATTCAACCTTGGTTGCAAACGGAAAATGTAGATCGAGCAGAGTATGTTGGTATGGGCGAATTTCACTTTAATCGCAATACCGCTACTATCAATATGCTGATTAAACGAAAAGTCAAACTTACTCAATCGGCAGACCAAACTCCCACTCTTGAGGTAGCAGGTTTATTAGTCAATGACCTCAATAGCTTTAACAACTATACCATTGTCAGTGATGGGAAAATCAACGTCAAATCTTTACAAGTTAAAATTAGCAGTAAAAAAGCCTTTGATTTGCTTAAAGAAAAAGGTGTGTTAAATGCGAAAAATTTTGATTTTCGTGCTGAACATACCATCCAGCTAGATAATTTGCCCCTTGTGGCTACTGATATCTATTACAGCAGCATTGATGGACTATTCAATAAATTGGCAGAAATTAAAGTACTTATTAGTATTATTTCTGCTCATTTAAAAAGAGAATCAGATGTATTTGTTGCGGAACAATTAGATGAATTTAAAAAACATTATCTATCCAAAAATATCTACATCAACTTTCCCACAACTAATGAATATACAGATATTCATACAGCTTTAATTAATGGAACTGTGGAATCCAGATTGAGCTATAAAATTGACATCGGTAGTCAAGATATACTGAACTTCAGCAAGTTGCATTCAGCTAACAAATTTTTGAATAGAATGTATCGCCTTTATGATAAGCGCACTCAAGAACTTATTACCAAAGCGAGTTTTGAGATGGCATTTAATCAAAATCTTGCTGTTAGACAAAGGCTACTGTCATCACGCACCAAAATTACGAAAGTGGATGAGTTGATGAAACCGATTTTTGATGATTTTCTGGGGCTTGAGCAAAATGGGGTAGTTGCAGATATTCTGAAGAAAGTTGGTGCTGATACTTTGGCAAAGTTGTTGCAGGATAAACAAGCTGGTAAGCAAATCGATAAAGAAGAAATGGTTGCAGCATTAACAGTAGCAAATACCCAACTAGAGGAATATGCAGAAAAAATCTACCAAGGCAAAATTTCTGCTTTGGTATTTTACATCGGGTGTACTGGAGTATTGCCAGAAAACATGTCAGCAAAAGCTATGACTGCTGAAGAAGCTGCTGCCAAATACCCAAATTTGCAATTTTCTAAAAATGAGCAACAAGGTACTTTTTTTGCAGTTGGTGATAGTATTATCGGCATCTATACGAAAACTGAATATTACAGCAAAAATACGCCGACATTAAATCATTTGTAAATGTAACCTCAGAGCAATACGCTTGATGTTAAGAAATATCCTTTGTGAAGGCAAGAAAACTTGTTATTTAGGGACTTGCAAATAAAAAAATAATCAACTACTTCTTGTGAAGTGGGCGTCTCGCCCGCCCCAAGCCAAGGGCGGACAAGATGTCCACCCCACAAGTACTGGTAATTAATTTGTTGGAAGTTCCTTAGTTAGTAGTGAGGACTTTAGTCCTTACTACAAATCTTTAGTTATTGACATCATTTTATGTAATATTTAAATTCAACTAAAAACTTATTGATTCTCCAAGCATTGACTGGATAACTAAGTTAGCAATATCACTCAACCCTATGCCAAATTCGGGAATTATAAATAGCAACATCATTGCAAATAGTCCGAAGTAGCTATTCTCTAATGGCTTTAATTTGGGGAAAATTTCACTGAAGACATGAAAGCCATCAAGGGGTGGAATTGGCAAGAGGTTAAATAGAAATAACATCAAATTTATCCGAGCCGCTAAGTAAAGAAACTCGATACTAAAGAGTGCTGAAAAATTTAAATTAGCGAGAAGTTTCATCACTAAAATAAATATAATGCCCAAGGTGAGATTTGATAATGGCCCAGCTGCGGATACCAAAATATTGCCTAGCTTGCGAGAGCGAAATTTAGAAGGGTTGACTGGCATTTGTCCCCAGGCTATACCCATGAGACAGAGAAAGATAATCGATTCCTTGCCCATGTGAACTACAGGGTTGAGGGTGAGATGACCAGTTTTTTGTGGAGTGTTATCTCCTTGACTCATTGCAGCCCAGCCGTGAGCAAGTTCGTGTAAAGTAATGGAAAATATGACAATGATAATAATTCTAAAAAAATAAATCGGCTCTGTGAATAGCGTTTCAATAAACATATATGCGGTTCGTGGTGTGGTAGAAGTTAAAATTTCGGCTTTTTGAGGGCTAAGTTAAAAGGTGCATCTCACTTTTGTAGATCGATCTCTATCTACAAACTTAGATTGATGCTTTTCGCATTCTTTCAGAGATATTTTTACCAATGTCATGTTTCAGTGAGCTTTTCTCGCATTCATGATGAAAATCTCATCTAGATTAAATGCGTAATTTTAGTATCATGATTTACTAAAAATTAGTAAGAGCCACTTATACAATCAGGAAATGCTGATAATTAATGTTATTAAATTAACTACGTAAATAATACAGTAAGTTTTGGTATCTTTTTATAGAAAAAAGTAACTTAGTTAATTGATGGCTAGTTGCTGATACATCTAACATCAAAGCATTTAATAGCATTTGCTGGTGTTAGTTTCCTGGTAATTAACACGTAAAGTTTTTTAAATATTTGGTATAGTAATTATGATTCAGATTACTGACTGCCGACTGTTTGAGTGTTTGTTAATAAAATTTCACAGTTACAGAAGATTTAATTAGAGCGATTAAAGGATTCTTTGTACTTAGAATCAAATATTTTCCATTAAATTAAATATAAAAATTAATACAGTATCTCATAGCAGAATAACGGGTTCTTGGTATTATCTTTGATGCACTAACACAGTGACCATAAATAACAATGAATGAAAATCAGCGCCGTTCTTATTGGCGTGCTAATACTGCTTTAATTCGCAATCTTTTAATTGTCTGGGCATTAGTTTCTCTGGTTTTCAGCATTTTGTTGGTTCAACCTTTGAATACAATACGATTTTTTGGCGTACCCTTTGGCTTTTGGATGGCGCAGCAAGGATCGATGTGCGATTCGTTGATTAGTGAATCACGGTAATCAGACCGTAAATAACTAATCCAGCCCGACAGCAGATTACTGTCACTAAAGGCTGAACTCTCGGTCAGATGCAAGTGCAAGCCTTGCCATTCAGACTCAGAATTGACTCCTTATCTGCCCACACCGAACAAGCTCGGTTCTTGTAGAGTGAAGCTGGGAACAGGGCGCAATCAGACGACCGTTGCGGGTTGACACTGGCGCTAATAGGGAGTTCCTATGATGAAACAGAGCCTAGAAAAGTGACCTACCTGCAAGCAGGGCGTAACACAAAACCCCTGACTTCACTGGAGAATTAATTCCCGCCGCATTTATTGATAATAACGGCAAGAGTCTAGGGAATCCAGTGGTCAAAGTGGCTACATCTAACGGAACAATCAATCTCTCCGAGGGAACGAATAAAAACGATTTGTGGGTCTAGGGGCAGTCGAACCCCAAGTAGGCTAGACGAGAAGCGGAACTCTCACAAGTCGGGTAGGACAGACCGTAATTGGTCTGAGGTGTTCAGAAAATACAAACTCCAGAAGAGAATGATTAGACACAGTGTCAAAACTAGTGAATCTTGGAAAGGGCTACCGTGGAAGAAATTCCGCAAGACTCTCTTTCGCCTTCAAAAGCGCGTATTTAAAGCTGTTCAAGTTGGAGACAAGCGGAAAGCTAGGTTACTCCAAAAGCTTATTCTTAAATCCACCTCGGCTCGATTTCTTGCAATAAGACAAGTATCTCAGCTAAATGCTGGCAAAAAGACGGCGGGTATTGATGGTAAGAAATCCCTCTCATTTGAAGACCGCTTCAACCTTGAAGAATTACTGAAAATGAACAGTGGAAATTGGAAGCATCAAGGACTACGGGAAATCCCCATCCCCAAGAAGGACGGGACTACCAGAATGCTTAAGATACCAACCATCGCTGATAGAGCTTGGCAATGCCTCGCAAAATATGCACTCGAACCAGCACACGAAGCCACTTTCCACGCTCGGAGTTATGGGTTTAGGACTGGGCGCTCTGCCCATGATGCACAAAAGCAAATCTTTAACAACCTAAGCTCTAACGCCAACGGAATAGAAAAACGAGTCATTGAACTCGATATCGAAAAATGCTTCGATAGGATTAATCACTCAGCAATAATGGACGAACTCATCGCCCCTAAAGGCTTAAAACTCGGTATCTTCCGATGCCTTAAGGCAGGGGTTAACCCAGAATTTCCCGAACAAGGAACCCCACAAGGGGGAGTGGTCAGCCCATTACTAGCAAACATCGCACTCAACGGAATTGAGAGTATTCATCGATACCACGACGGTCACAAACGAGGTAAGAAAATCACAGACAACACCCCAAAAGGGAGCATTGTCGAGCCATCAATCCGTTATGCGGATGACATGGTTATTATACTCCGCCCCGAAGATAATGCGATAGAGATACTTGAAAGAATCAGCGATTTCCTCCGCAAACGCGGAATGAATGTAAGCCAAAAGAAAACCAAAGTTACCGCCGCGACAGATGGGTTTGATTTCCTCGGATGGAACTTCAAAGTCCAGAAAAACGGAAAGTTCAAAAGTATTCCCTCTGTGGATAATTTCAAAGCTTTTTGTAAGAAAGTAAAACACATCGTCAACAACTCGAATTATGGTGCTAAGGAAAAAGCCACAAGGCTGGCTCCAATAGTTAGAGGCTGGAGAAACTACCATAAGTTTTGCAAGATGGATGGGGCGAGGAATTCCTTATACCACATCGAAACAAGGGCTTATAAGGTATTTAACAAGGAAACCAAGCAAGACCGCTACTCTAGTAAAACGTTGCTAGACAAAGCATTTGCAGCAGTTCCTTACTCCGAGAACAAACACGTCATGGTTCAAGGAATAAAATCCCCCTATGACGGTGAGATAGCCTACTGGAGCGAACGTAAAAGCAAGCTCTACGATGGTGAAACCTCTAAAACTCTTAAGAAGCAAAACCATAGATGTGCTTCCTGCGGTTTAAAATTCATCGATGAAGAACGGGTTCACCTGCATCACATCGACGAAAATCACGCCAACTGGAAGAAAAATAATCTTGAAGCAATTCACGAGAGTTGCCACGATTATAAACACATGAGCAAAAGCACAAGCTAAGAACATCGGAAGCTGGGTGCGGTGAAAGTCGCACGCCCAGATTTAACTGAGAGTTGCCCCGAATAATATCGGGCATCGACTCAACCCTTGACTTTTGTGGGATTGATTTTCATTTATGCGTTCCAAATGGACAAGCTAGACCGCAAATACAATACCAGCAAGCAAGAAGACGAATACAATCTCAGGAAGTGAGGAAAAACTGTGTCAGTTGAAACTTGGACTATTGTCATAGTTGGACTTTCTTTCGTTGCCTACCTTTATATTGGTTGGCAATCACGAGTGGAAAGTTCCAAAGATTTTTTTATTGCAGGTCAGGGAGTACCTTCAATTGCTAATGGTGCGGCTACTGCTGCTGACTGGATGTCCGCAGCTTCGTTTATTTCAATGGCCGGGCTGATTTCTTTTTTGGGCTACGACGGTTCTATTTTTTTAATGGGCTGGACTGGTGGCTATGTACTACTAGCATTATTGTTAGCTCCCTACCTGCGGAAATTTGGTAAGTATACAGTGCCAGATTTCGTAGGCGATCGCTACTACTCTAATATTGCTCGTTTAGTGGCTGTAATTGCAGCTATTTTCGTTTCCCTCACCTACGTTGCAGGTCAAATGCGGGGTGTGGGCATTGTTTTTAGTCGCTTCCTACAAGTAGATATCAACACAGGCGTGATTATCGGTATGATAATCGTCGGCTTTTTCTCTGTGTTGGGAGGTATGAAAGGCATCACCTGGACACAAGTAGCTCAGTACGGAGTATTGATTGTTGCTTACTTAATTCCAGCGATCGCCATCGCTTGGTTTCTCACCGGCAATCCCATTCCTCAACTTGCATTTACCTTCAGTAACGTTGCTGATAAACTCAATCAAATCCAGCTTGACTTGGGATTTAAGCAATATACTGAGCCATTTGTTAACAAAACCATGTTGGATGTACTGTTTACCACCATCGCCTTGATGGTAGGTACAGCCGGCTTACCTCATATTATAGTGCGGTTCTATACAGTACCAAGCGTGCGTGCTGCTCGCTTTTCCGCTGGTTGGGCACTGTTATTTATTGCCATTCTTTATACAACGGCTCCCGCCCTTTCTATGTTTGCCCGTTATAACCTGATTGATTCCCTACACAATCAGACAGTTACACAAGTGCAACAACTAGACTGGGCCACTAAATGGGAAAAAACTAAACTGCTAAGCTTTGACGACAAAAATAAAGATGGTCGTTTTCAGTTGACTCCCAAAAAAGACACCAACGAAATTAACATCGACCGAGACATTATTGTGCTTTCCACCCCAGAAGTAGCTAACCTTCCTCCTTGGGTGATTGGTTTAGTGGCGGCTGGCGGCTTAGCTGCTGCTTTGTCCACAGCATCCGGTTTATTACTGGTAATTTCCAGTTCCATCGCCCATGATATCTACTACCGCATAATAGATTCCACCGCTTCAGAAAAAAAACGGGTATTTGTGGGACGCATCATGGTAGGTTTTTCCCTCGTCCTCGCCGGATATTTTGGAGTAAATCCGCCGGGATTTGTCAGCGAAGTAGTAGCTTTTGCCTTTGGTTTAGCTGCTGCTAGCTTCTTTCCAGTAATTTTTCTGGGAATTTTCGACAAACGCACCAATGCTGAAGGTGCGATCGCCGGAATGTTGACGGGTTTAATTTTCACCATCATTTACATTGTCAGCGTGAAATTTGGCGGCGTCCAACCCTGGTTTTTTGGTGTTTCTCCCGAAGGAATCGGTACCTTGGGCATGATTATCAACTTCATAGTCACCCTAATAGTTTCTCGCCTCACACCACCTCCACCAGCAGAAATTCAAGCCCTAGTAGAAGATCTGCGTACACCGATTATTGAACAATAGGGCATGGGGCATGGGGCATTGGGCATTGGGCATGGGGCATTGGGCATGGGGCATTGGGCATTGGGCATTAGTTATTCTCCGCGTCCCCGCGTCTCCCCATCTCCCCATCTCCCCATCTCCCCATCTCCCCATCCCCCCTACTGTGCAAGTTCTTTAATATTTCTCGTTACTTGTTGATATAAATCGTTGTTTCCTTGAGTTTGAAAGATGTTTGCTGCTTGTTCTAAGTCTTTAAGTGCCCCTTCTTTGTCTCCATTTTTGGCGCGGGCATTGCCTCGGTTATTGTAGGCAGGGGCAAAATTAGGATTGAGGCGAATCGCTTCATTGTAATCTGCGATCGCTCCTTGTGGATCTCCGTTGGCAGCACGGGCGTTTCCCCGATTATTGTAAGCAATGACATATCTGGGGTTGAGGGCAATGGCTTGGTCAAAATCATCTATCCCTCTGTTTTGTTCTCCCAATGTGGCGCGGGCGTTACCCCGGTTGTTGTAGGCTTCGGCGTAGTTGGGGTTGAGGCGAATTGCTTCACTGTAATCTTTAATTGCTTCTCGGTTGTTTCCCTGTGAGGCGCGGGCATTACCCCGGTTATTGTAGGCTTCGGCGTTGTTGGGATTGATACGCAGTGCTTGATTGTAATCTGCGATCGCTTTTTCTTTATCTCCTAAATCAAAATAAGCTAATCCCCTGCTGTTATATGCAGCAACATACTCAGAATTTTCATTAATTGCCTTATCGTAGGAAGCAATGGCCGCTTGCAAATCGCCATTGATATGCTGATTTTTTCCCTGGACATAAAATGCCTCAGCTTTGGTTTTGATAGCTGAACGGCGGGTAGGTGGATTAACTCCGACTTCTGTAATCAATACATTGTTATTCTTAGTGCAAGAAACGCTACTAATTGCTGTCAATGTAGTAAAAATAACTATGGTAAATACTTTATTTACCTTTATTTCATTCTGCCTAAATAAACGCCGTGTCATAAGTTAAGATAAACTACCCTAAAGAATAATTCAGAATTCAGAACTCAGAAGTCAGAAGTCAGAAGTCAGACAAGAAAATCTGGTGACTGGCGTCTTCATTATTTCTTGATAACGCCTGAAATAAACTAATTCCAAAATCTAAATTTTAATTCTTTAGCAGAAAAATTATTCTAACTTTTGATACAGCTTGCAAAAAATTTTAAATTTTAAATTTTACACAAAAATTTATACCGTATTTTTACAAAAAAAAATGTCAATTTACAGTAGTTGCGTGGCAAGGCTAAAATAGTTTATTAATAAACTCTTGTGGGGTGGGCATCCTGCCCGCCCGGACGGGTGAGGACACCCATCCCACAATAAAATCTATTGCAACATTTTAGACTTGCCACGCCACTACATTGATTTGATATATATTTTTAACTTTGGTTATTTAAACTTTATTAATTCTAACTTCTGAATTCTGACTTCTGAATTCTGACTTCTGAATTCTGACTTCTGAATTCTGACTTCTGAATTCTGACTTCTGAATTCTGACTTCTGAATTCTGAATTCTGATTTACTACTCATTTTCTATTTCAGCATCGTGAGTTTTAGGAATTAATCGCCAAGCGGTGGTTTTGTCAACTTCTACAGACAATTGTTCTAGATTTTGCCCTAAATCTTTTTGGAGTTTCTGAGTTAATGTAATGGGAAAATCTAAATCAAGACCTTGGTTTTGGGCTAGATTTGCCAATTGGGTAAAGGTGGTTTTGATTGTGGTACGGTCATAACTACTTAGCTTATAATCAGCAGTTTCAGATATATTCTGGGCTTGCATAGCTTTTTTGATCCGTTCTTGTAAATGCTCGAATTCGGAATTTAATAATTTATATTGCTGCTCAAGTTGCGAGGATTTAGCACTCAGAATTGTTAAATCTTCCGTTGTGGGTTCGGGGTTAGCTTTGGTTTGTAATTTTAATAAATTTGAGTGAATTTGAGCTAAATAAATACAATCTAGGTAAGCATATTCTATTTGTTCTTCACTGAGAGGACGTTTTCCCCAATCGCTTTGTTGTTCTTGTTTGTCGATATTGTTAAAACTACAAAGTGCAGTGGCTATTGTTTGGAGTTGGTAATTTGGCAATGGCAAGAGATAATAAGGAATTTTTTTGGCCATTTCTAAAGTACAAGTAATATTTTTTGCTTTTTTATTACCGAGAAATTTTAAATCATAACTGGCATTATGAAAAACTTTTTCAATATTAGGATTTAACATGATTTCTTGAATAAATTCAGCTATAATATCAGGCTGAACTAGGACATCTAAAAGATAAACGCGATCGCCACTCATATCATCAGCATCATCTAATACCTGAATCAGCGATAGCTTGGGATTGCGGCTTTTATAGTCAGCCACTTCTGTATCTAGCCACAGGGTTTTAGCATGAGTATATTCAGCGACAATAGCGCGAATTTCCCGTGCAGATGTAAGGTAGGGCATTGGCGAATCTTTCCTGGTACTTTGGGCGTTTTAAGCAAGCCATAGTTTTTTAAAGTAACATTTTGTTGGTAATTTTGCTGGCATAAAATTGGAAAAATGCTGAAATTTTGAGTTATATCGGTTGTCTTGTTCTAGATATCGCCAAATTTCGTCAAATCTGATAACATTAAATCATTGCTATAGGGTTGCATAGTCTCATTTCAAAAAAACTAGTTAGCATCTACTTGAAATTGATAGATAGCCACAAACCGATGCAAAGCTATACTAGCCAGCAGCCCTAGCAAAATTGAATTGGTGCTTCTCCAAAATTTTAGTCATTGTAGAGACGGGATTTATCGCGTCTTGTGTAGAGACATGATTCATCTGTGTCTCCACAAAGTACAAATGACAGATGACAAATGGCAAACAAAAAATAAGAAATTTTTAACATTTGCTCCTCACCATTACACACAGCTTAAGTAGTCGCTTCAATTACTGAATTCGGAGATAAATAATGAAAAAGCTAATTCCATTTTTAGTTAGTGGTATTCTCGTAATTGGTGCTGTTGGTTGTCAAGAAGCTACTAAAACTGGTTCCGAAACTCCTAGCACCACCAACCAAGAATCCCAACCACCAGCAAAACCAGCTGCTGAAACAAATCCAACTATTGATAAAACTGTTAATGTTCCAGCACAGCCAACTATTGTTCCAGCACCCAGTACCGAGACTAAAACTACAACTGATTCTCTAAAAACTCCAGCAACAAAAGCTGAAAGCGATTTAAAAACTGAAGTCAGTAAAAAGTTGAATCAAGATTTACCAGGGAATAAGTTACAAGTTGAAAATAAAGAGAGTGAAATTATCTTAAAGGGTACAGCTAGTTCTATTGCAGAACTCAAAAAAGCTGAAGCTTTAGCTAAGGAAGTTCCAGGTGTGAAAACGGTGAAGATAGAAGCAAAAATTGAAGCTGTGAAAAAGCAGTAATTAGGTGGTTGATTGTTGATTGTTGATTGTTGACTGTTATCGCTGATAAGAGGTTGTTTTAAAAATCGTTGGCTGTGATTTTACAGCGTTTTTCATCTATTTAAACCACAATCTCTGGTGGGGGCGAACAACCGTTATTGGTGTCAACTTAACGTAAAACCCTTGTAATGACGTTAGAGCAAACTTACTCAATTACTAACTAATCGACAGTCACCCCACCCCGGTTTTGTCTAAAGCCAAAACCTCCCCTCCCCGCCTGCGGGGAGGGGATTGAGGGGTGGGGTAAAATGGCTGTGGGACAAGCGTTTAAGCTTAAGTTGACACCAATGAACAACCGTTCGCCCCTACAACGTGGTTTATTTACCTGAAAATTGCTGTAAAATCATGTGTTGCGATGTGTTGACAATGCACCCTACTAAGGAAGTTTGAAATGTTCATCGACACCACTCGCCGAATGCCCGAAACCCTATATTTTTCGTTAACTGGTGTCGATGCTTTGCAGGGCAAGGATTTGAGCTATGTATTTTACTTAATTTTCCACCAGGTATATAATCTTTTTCAGAGTGGTGTCGATTTAGCGGCTAAAACCCTGACTGGGCAAAGCCTCCTGAACGAACTCTTTACCGATTGCTTTAAATCGGAATTAATGGAAACTTTACCACTACCTCAGCAAGTGGTTTTTCGTCGTCTGCTTTACCGATTGCTTTAAATCGGAATTAATGGAAACAAGAATCACAAAAAGAATGAAACAGACGACAGCGGTTCTTTACCGATTGCTTTAAATCGGAATTAATGGAAACACCATCCGTGATACCTCCTCCAATAATTTCATTAGTGCCTTTACCGATTGCTTTAAATCGGAATTAATGGAAACGCATATACTTCTGAAGTGTTGGTTTGTGGGAAAGATCTTTACCGATTGCTTTAAATCGGAATTAATGGAAACTCGTATTGCGCTTGATTGGCAGCTTGAACAAGCTTTACCGATTGCTTTAAATCGGAATTAATGGAAACTTTACCGTGGCGTATGGGCTTTTCGCTTTAACTTCCTTTACCGATTGCTTTAAATCGGAATTAATGGAAACTTTGTATCAGGTGAACTCATGCTTCCGCTTTTATCGACTTTACCGATTGCTTTAAATCGGAATTAATGGAAACCTGTCCGTAAACCTCAACTGGCACATATTCGACATCTTTACCGATTGCTTTAAATCGGAATGAATGGAAACGTTTGTAAATTACCCTTAGCACTATTTTGTTCCCATCCCTTTACCGATTGCTTTAAATCGGAATGAATGGAAACTTTTTACGGAACTATCTTGTAGTAGAATTGCGTATTCTTTACCGATTGCTTTAAATCGGAATGAATGGAAACCTTGCGGGGATGGGGCCGTACCAGTCACGCCGAGCGCTTTACCGATTGCTTTAAATCGGAATGAATGGAAACTTTTCTTGTAAGATTGATTTCCTAAATTCCCAGTACTTTACCGATTGCTTTAAATCGGAATGAATGGAAACTTCAGAATGCCATCGCTGGCTTTTGTTTCAATTTCCTTTACCGATTGCTTTAAATCGGAATGAATGGAAACTTTCCTGTTGCGCGATGATTGCAAAAATGTCGCGGTACACTTTACCGATCGCTTGAAATCGGAATGAATGGAAACTTCTTAGCTGCGCCGGCAAAAGTGTCGTCGTCTTGCCTTTACCGATCGCTTGAAATCGGAATGAATGGAAACCATTGAGCTACGAGCTTCATCCTGTATACGCAGCTGCTTTACCGATTGCTTGAAATCGGAATGAATGGAAACAAAGGGGTCATCGGCGACGACGACCACATCCTTGCTTTACCGATCGCTTAAAATCGGAATGAATGGAAACGCCTAACACACCATAGACAAACAGCTGTTGTTCGGCCGACTTTACCGATTGCTTTAAATCGGAATTAATGGAAACCCTTTGTTTCGTAGATAGCCGGCGAGTAAACCCGCCACTTTACCGATTGCTTTAAATCGGAATTAATGGAAACCGTCTCACCAGTCTCGGTGTCTGTGATCTCCACCGACTTTACCGATCGCTTAAAATCGGAATGAATGGAAACCTTCTGGTTAGGCACTCCGTTGCGTTCCAGTTGGAAGCACTTTACCGATCGCTTAAAATCGGAATGAATGGAAACCTTCTGGTTAGGCACTCCGTTGCGTTCCAGTTGGAAGCACTTTACCGATCGCTTAAAATCGGAATGAATGGAAACTGTTTCATCATACTATCCGCACCAAACATTACTGTTTGACCCTTTACCGATCGCTTGAAATCGGAATGAATGGGAACCCATGAAAAAGAGAAATCCCCGACTTTTTTAAAAGAGTCGGGGATTTTTTTAACGGATGATTTTAAACAGCTACTTTCTCAACTCTTTATTGCAAGAAATAATCAGCATTTATCAGTAATTTTTTCAAGAATTTTATCTAAACTTGATATTTTAAAGAAATTGAATCAGTAAAAGCCGTAATTGCTTACTCAAAAGCAAGTTTTACTTTCTCAAAACAAGCTTTTACTTTCTCATTTTGGTGTTTTCCGCAAGCCAAAGTAGGTTTTACTTTCTCAAACCCCAGTTTGCTTTCTCATTTTGGTGTTTTCCGCAAGCAAAAGCAGGTTTTACTTTCTCAAACCCCAGTTTGCTTTCTCATTTTGGTGTTTTCCGCAAGCCAAAGCAAGTTTTACTTTCTCAAACCCCAGTTTGCTTTCTCATTTTGGTGTTTTGCATAAGTCAAATGAACTTGGCAGAACTTGTTTTTCAGCTAATAATTTTCTCAGTTTGATGACAGTGGGTGAAGGATGCGTCGCTGTTCTTCCTGCATTCTATGATTCCACTCCAACCAATTAGCTATATAGGCACTGACAGCTTCTTTATTGTGCAAATAATAAAGAATAGTCGCGTAAACTTGTTCTAGTGTTAGTGACAGATAACTTTCGGCAATTTATTCTGGAGTTCAAGCGCGGTGGATAAAATCATAAAGTATGGTTTCAATTCTTATTCTTGTACTGATAGCGTGCCAATTTGGGATTAGACCTCTAGTAAAAGCACTTTTGCACTCTTGTGGAAAAAGAATGCATCTCAATATGGTTCGGATAAGCAGTATGAACTTCCCTTGTGGTCTGGGAAAAAGTTAAGGGGTAAAGGGATTTGGATGTATTTGAAACCTTTCCCCTTCCCCCTTTCCCCTT
>NZ_LAHA01000101.1 GCF_002608075.1 Nostoc linckia z4 | reverse complement strand
ATCCCCCCATCTCCCCAATTCCCCCACTCCCAACTCCCTAACCACTGTGAGAATTTTTTTCTAACACCAAAAAATAATGGTAAGGATAGGTGGGATCGATATATTCTTGTTTGATAATAAAACCAGCGTTGACAACGGAGTTTAAAATCCGCTTTTTGGGGTATCCTTTGAGACCCATTTCCCAGTAATGTTCGTTACACACTGGCGTTGTACTCCAGAATTTGGGCACGTTGAGTAATAAATGCCTTGGTCTACCTGAGAAGGAAGTTTTGATTTGCAATGACAAATATTGAGTGCAATAAGGAATTGAAATCACTAAAAATTTCTTTGTTGCTTGTGCAAGTTTTTTTAAGGCTTGTTCTGACTGTTCGTAGGGGAAATGTTCCAGCACTTGAAACAAAACAATTGCATCAAATTTATTTGTGGGCAAAGAAAAATCTGTGGTCAAATCCAAAATCATATCTGGTTTGAGATTCGGGTCAA
This sequence comes from Nostoc linckia z4, assembly GCF_002608075.1. GTDB lineage: Bacteria > Cyanobacteriota > Cyanobacteriia > Cyanobacteriales > Nostocaceae > Nostoc > Nostoc linckia. Next base: position 17,345 of record NZ_LAHA01000101.1, on the reverse strand, counting down.
CATCAGCAGTGGAAACGTTGTATCCATTGTTTTTTAAGAGGTCTGTTAATAGCGAATTAAAAATCCCAATTTCCAAAACATTTTTTACTTGATTACCGAGGGAAAAAATGAGACGTAACTGATGGTGGTAACTAATAAGGCGATTTTTTGATAAATATTCCGAATTTCTAATATCTAAGGAAGTGATGAGTTGCATAAATAATGCTTACCTTAACTGATGGAGTGACAAATGCAGTGACCATACAACTAGAGGATTCCCAGAAAAATAGCGAAAATAACAGCACTATGATTTTAAGCGTATTTAAATAGTTCCATAGGCATATGAAGTCTGTACAGCAATTACTTAGGATGGCAACATATACTAGGTAACTCAAAAAAAATTATTGCGCTTGCGGTCGTTGACTGTTGACTGTCAACGGTCAACAGTCTTCTGCGGAATATTTTTTTACTTGTAAGTCCCCTAGTAACGTATTTTTCACTAAAATCAAGGTAGATAAAGATTGTTCTTTAGATACCATAGACGTTGGGGTAGTAAGGTTAGCTATACTACCTTACAAAGGCAAGTCAATTTACCTGTCTAACTTTCACGCACCTTTATAGCAATTTCCAGTTTGTTCAGTACTAGATGGGTCTTGAGGTGCAAAGATTTCCAGAAAAGTTTTTCAGATACGGTGAAAAATTCGCTTGAGCTATCAGTAATATCTATCGTTGTACGAGTATAAGAAAATGAGGTTTACAGACTGGGCGACTAGAGTAATGTTCATCTCGCTGATGTTCGCCGCTCTAATAATAGTGCTGCTGATTGGACGAGGGGTGCAAGTAGAAAATCATACAATTACATCTAATACATCAAAAACAGAGGTTACAGCCTGGAGTCAATATCCCCAGGCGCAATTGCAATCAGCCAAAGAACCAAACCAGAAATCTCAGGGTGTTCTTAAATCCCCAGTCAAGAGAAATCAACCTCTCGCCAGGTACATCACCACTCAAGCTTTTGCACAGTACAGACCTAATTATCAAATTGTCTCAGTTGACCCAAGCAACTACGGAGAACGTTACACCACAGACCTGAATGGTAAACTTCTCAACAACCAACCAATTATTGTCCTCCATGAAACTGGTTATTCAGCTTCCAGTGCGATTAATTTTTTTCAAGTCGCTCATACTGATGAAAATGTGCAAGCAAGTTATCACGCTTTAATTAAATTAGATGGGACGGTGGTTTATTTAGTACCGCCAGATAAACGCGCTTTTGGCGCAGGTAACTCAGTATTCGAGGGTTCAGAGGGTTTGGAAACTGTACAAACTAATCCAAATTTGCCTCCGTCTGTGAATAATTTTGCTTATCACGTTTCTTTAGAAACACCACCAGATAGCTATGACAGTGGTAGCCAAGAAACTCATAGTGGTTATACAGAAGCTCAATATGATTCTCTTGCTTGGTTAATTGCTCAAAGTCAAGTTCCAGAAGATCGCATTACTACTCACAAATTAGTAGACCGTTCTAGTAAAAAAGTTGACCCAATAAATTTTGATGGTAAAAAGTTTCTAGATTTACTAAGTACTTATCGTCAAGTTAGACCAATTTATAGATGAATTCAGTTTTTCTCTGTTGTTAAAAGGGTTTGGCGTTGACTGTTGACTGATGTTTGTTAGAAGTTCACAATTCAAACAGGATTTTTATAATAAATAGGGTCTGCTGAATAGGTTTGCAAGTCTTATATTTATGGGCTTAGAAGGCTTTTCGGCCGCGCTCAAGTGCTTGAGAATAAGGTTGTAAGGCTTGAAAACCTTGCATTGCTTATTTGTTGGAATCTAAAAAATCGAAAACAATCAAGATAAAACTGTTCTCTATTCCCTATTCCCTATTCCCTGCCCCCACCAAAAGACTTTTTCAGCAAGCCCTAAATAATTTAAATTCAGCTCAATAATTGCATCATTATAAATATCTGTAGAGGGATAGTTCCGCAAGCCCGCCGCTACCGCTCCAATTCGTCGTATGATTTGCAACGAGTTCTTAAAATAAATACCACTGATTATTGTCAGTAGCATTTATTGTTTAGGGTACATCACTTAAGGTATTTCTACAATATCGGTATCAAACTTTTGTCCTGTTTCTGCATCAACAACGATAGTGATTGATGACTTTGTGAATTTAACAAAGTCCCCATTTTTTTGTGGCATTTCTACACCCAGTGGTGCATCTATTTCAACTACCCACACTAAACGTTTTGGATGAATTTGTAGATTTTCGATAATATCGCCACCACGTTGCTTTTTATTTTCTAGATACTCTGAGTATTTCGCTAACTTAATTTGTTTAAGTTTTAGATCCTTTTTTAGTTGACCAATAGCATTTTCTTTCTTAATCAATTGTGCCTCAGTTTTGCTACTGTTGTCAGGAAACAGATAGTTAGGCTTGGGTTTTGATGTAGTTTCAATTTCACCAGGCTTATCTAATTCTGGTGGGCGTGGATTTTGTTTTCGTTCTTGTTGGCTAGCTGTTGCAGCATATACTAATCCCAAACCAAAACATACAACTAGTGCGCTCGTGCTTAGGACTTTTTTCATTAGTTAAACGTCCTTGATTAATTAAATCGTATTAATTATAGAAGCCTATGCCATAGTTATAGGTACTATTTTCAGGCTGAATGATTAATTGAAGCATACAGGCATAATAAACAAGTAGCTCTAGCTAAAAGGCCAGAGCTGACAAATTTAAGTAAATGATGCAAATAATTACCTAAGCAAAATTAATTACATAGATTGCTTGTCTGTTACCTCTTAAGAGTTCCCTTTTCTCTTTCTTCACTAATAAGGACATAGTTTGTCCTATTTGCTAAAACTGTAAATTTGTTGTGTCTCCAAGCGATCGCTAATCGATGAAGGCAGTGTACCATCTGAGAACGCCTGTCGGTCTAGTTGAACTTGTAAATTACTCAAGGGATCGCTACCAGAAGAAATCAGAAATTCTAGTTTCTGGATGTACGGTAAAGTTAAAAGTTTATCTAGAATCTGGAAGATTGCTTGCAGGTAAGGATGACCGCTTTGGCGATACCAATCACAGCTAGCAACTTTTGGCTGATCGAAACCCAAGTGTATTGTTAAAGATGGCTCGTCAAATAAAGCGATCGCTAAGGGACGCGCCTCTTCTTGCAATAATAAATCGTAGGTTCTTGCCAAATGTCGCAGTATTTCTAAGCGTTCATAGCGTTTTGTCACTAACTGCGGGTCATCTTGCCAGTGAATTGCTACTGTTACTAGATAAGTTTGTAACAGCATGTGACCAAGCTTTTTAGCTTTTGTTGCCAGGTAATAAGAATTGTAGTCATTGGCCTCAATTAATAATGGCACGCGATCGACTACTTCCAAGCCGTAACCCTTGACTCCAGCAATTTTACGGGGATTATTGGTAATTAGGCGAATCTTTTTTACACCCAAATCCATGAGCATTTGCGCTCCCATACCGTAGTCTCGCAAGTCGGCGGGAAATCCCAAACGCTCGTTAGCTTCTACTGTATCCAATCCCATATCTTGCAAAGAATAGGCTTTGAGTTTATTAATCAAGCCGATTCCTCGTCCTTCTTGGCGCAGGTATACAACTACACCTTGACCGGCATTCTCAATCATTTTGAGTGCCGCTACCAGCTGCATCCGACAATCGCAACGCAAAGAACCCAAAGCATCACCAGTTAAGCATTCTGAGTGCATCCGCACCATCACCGGCTCATCTTTGAAATTAGCTGGATCTCCCTTGACAATCGCCACGTGTTCTGTATTATCCAAAGTGTGGCGGTAAGCGTAAATTTGAAACTGACCGAATTGACTGGGCAGCTTAGTAACAACCTCACGATACACCAGGCGATCGTGTTTGAGGCGATAACTAATTAAATCTGCAATACTGATAATTTTTAAATTGTGATGTCTAGCATATTCAATTAACTGCTGTAACCGCGCCATTGAGCCATCAGGATTTTGAATTTCACAAATGACTCCTGCTGGGTATAATCCTGCTAAGCGAGCTAAGTCCACAGCGGCTTCTGTATGTCCTGCACGTTTAAGTACTCCTCCAGCTTTCGCTCGAATGGGAAAAATATGTCCGGGACGACGTAAATCGCTAGGTTTTGTAGCTGGATTGAGAGTAACCTGGATAGTGCGGGCGCGGTCTTCGGCTGAGATGCCTGTTGTCACGCCCAAATGGGGGCCAGCGTCGATACTAACAGTGAAGGCTGTCTGATTAGTATCTGTAATATTACTCACCATTAAGGGTAAGTCTAATTCGTCTAAGCGATCGCCTGTCATTGCCAAACAAATTAACCCTCTAGCTTCCACCGCCATAAAGTTAATCATGTCGGGTGTAGCAAATTGGGCAGCACAAATCAAATCGCCTTCATTTTCTCTATTTTCATCATCCACCACCACAATGACACGACCGGCTTTGAGGTCTGCCAAGGCGGCATCAATTGTATCAAATTGAAAAACTTGGGTAGTCTTAAGCTGTGACACAGAAAGATTTCCAGCTACCTAACGTAAATTTTTTTAACAATTTCTTCTTTTAGATTGTAGCTCCTTTATAAGCCAGAGAAGTAGACTAGCAATGATTTGATAACATGGCAAAAATTTCTGCCACTATGGGGGACGTAGGGATGAGGGGGACAAGGGGGACAAGAGGGACAAGGGGGACAAGGAAGAATTTTCTCCCTCATCTCCCCATCTCCCCATCTCCCCATCTCCCTTGTCTCCCCCCTCTCTCTCTTCTGGTGGCTGATATCTTGGTAGCTGGGAACGAATTAACCATTCATGGGATAAGGATTTGGGATCATGGGCAAATTTAGACGCGTACCCGTTGGGATTGTTGGCGCGTCGGGCTATGGCGGAGTACAGTTGGTAAGACTGCTGATGGATCATCCAGAAGTCGAACTGGTTTATTTGGGTGGTGAGAACAGTATCGGTAGATCCTTGGGGGATCTATACCCACACTTGGCTCACACAGGGAATCTGCCAATAGAGGCGGTGGAACTAGAAACAATTGCTCATCGCTGTGAAGTAGTTTTCCTGTCTTTACCAGATGGTCTAGCTTGGCAAATTGCCCCCACACTCTTGGAAAAAGGGTGTAAAGTGCTGGATCTGAGTGCAGACTATCGCTTTAGTGATTTGGCAACTTATACAAGTTGGTATGGTGTTGAAAGAAGCGATCGCTCTACTGCTGTGACAGCTGTTTATGGATTACCAGAACTATACCGCGATCGCATTGCCGAAGCTCAACTTATTGGCTGTCCTGGTTGCTATCCTACTGCGAGTCTGCTTGCACTTTCACCACTGTTAAAGCAAGGTTTAATCGTACCAGAAACAGCAATTATCGATGCCAAGTCTGGCACATCTGGCAGTGGACGACAAGCCAAAACTAACTTATTACTCGCTGAAGCAGACAATTCCATCGCCGCTTACAACATTGGCCGTCACCGCGATACCCCAGAAATTGAACAAATTTGCAGTGATTTAGCAGGTCACGAATTAACAATTCAATTTACACCACACCTCGTCCCAATGGTGCGCGGCATTTTGGCAACCGTATACGCCACAATGCGCGATCCCGGTCTTGTACGAGACGATTTGATTACAATTTTCTCAGCCTTCTACCGCAATTCTCCTTGGATAAAAGTTTGCAGTAGCGGCGTTTATCCCCAAACCAAATGGGCTAATGGCAGCAATCTTTGTTACATCGGCGTAGAAGTTGACCCGCGCACAGGTCGCGTAATTGTCGTTTCTGCAATTGACAACCTGATTAAAGGTCAAGCGGGTCAAGCAATTCAGTGTTTAAACCTAATGATGGACTGGGATGAAACTTTGGGGTTACCGAAGTTGGGGTTTTATCCGTAATTGGGCATTGGGCATTGAGTAGGGGGAAAGGGAAAGGGGTATGGTTCGACAAGCTCACCAACCGGGGAAAAGGTTAAAAATCATCCCTTTGCCCTTTTCCCTTTAACCTTTTCCCTTTTTCTCCAATCTCTACTTCGGCCCTAAGCCCACAGCACCAGCATACACGGCGCGATCGCCTAGTTCATCTTCAATTCGCAGTAAGCGGTTATATTTGGCTACGCGTTCGCTGCGGCATAGGGAACCTGTTTTGATTTGACCGGCACGGGTGGCTACGGCTAAATCGGCAATGGTGGTGTCTTCGGTTTCACCGGAACGATGGCTAATTACTGAACGGAAACCGTTACGAGTTCCCAAGTCTATTGTTTCTAAGGTTTCAGTCAGGGAACCAATTTGGTTGAGTTTAATCAATATGGCGTTACCGGCTTTTTCTTGGATGCCTCTTTGCAAGCGAGTAGCATTGGTTACAAATAAATCATCTCCCACCAACTGCACCCGCGAACCTAACTTCTGGGTGAGCAATTGCCAATTTTGCCAATCTTCTTCGTGTAAACCATCTTCAATGGAGACGATGGGATATTGGTCAACCAGTTGTCCAAGGTAATCAATAAACTCAGCAGGGGCATGAGGTTTACCATCGTAAACATACTGACCGTTTTTGTAAAATTCGCTAGCTGCCACATCCAGTGCCAAAGCTACTTGCTCCCCTGGCTTGTATCCAGCTTTCTCGATGGCAGCAACCAATAATTCTAAAGCCACCTGATTGGATTCTAAATTTGGGGCAAAGCCGCCTTCATCCCCTACACCAGTGAGCAAATTCTTTTCGTCTAATACTTTGCTGAGGGTAGCAAACACCTCCGCACCCCACCGCAGGGCTTCTTGAAAGGAAGTCGCCCCAATTGGCACAATCATAAACTCTTGAAAATCAACGTTATTGGCTGCGTGTGCGCCGCCGTTAATCACGTTCATCAATGGTACTGGCAGTAAATTTGCTAGTGGCCCCCCCAAATAACGATACAAGGGAATTGCTAGAGATTCAGCGCCAGCTTTGGCGGCTGCTAAGGAAACTGCCAAAATCGCATTCGCCCCCAAATTGGATTTGTTAGCAGAACCATCGATGGCAATCATTGTGCGGTCTAATAGTTCTTGGTTGAGGACATCCAAGTGAAGCAACTTTGGGGCAAATACTTCCTTGACGTTTTTTACTGCCTGGAGGACTCCTTTGCCGCCATAACGGCTTTTATCGCCATCACGCAGTTCATGGGCTTCAAAAGAGCCAGTGGAGGCACCACTGGGCACTTGCGCCAGTCCTACAGCACCATTGGCTACATGAACTTCGGCTTCAATTGTTGGTCTGCCGCGTGAATCAAGAATTTCACGAGCGACGATCGCTTCAATGGCAGTATCTAGAATGTTACTCATTTACACTTTGTCCTTTGTTCGACTGTTTTACTTACGCATATAGTCCAGTGGCCTAACCCAATCGTTAGCATAGGCGTTTAAGAAGGTTTGTAGGCTGAGATTAAAGAATATTTCCAGAGATGTTGTCAATCAATTTGTAATTTTCTACTTTCGATTCAAATTACTTTCATTTAGCGGATTTTTTCAGCCAGAGGTTAAATTTAGGTAAAATTTGGCACTACCAACTATGTAGAAAGTTCGTGTTTTGTATAGTAAATATATAAATAGTTACAAATATAGTTAGAATTATTTGTAGTACCGAGAAATAATATTCCATGTCAAAATTTCAGATGAATCGAACATACTGGTAAATCTGATGATAGGCAAAATCCTGGATGGGCGTTACGAAATTATCAGTAGATTAGGAGAAGGTGGTTTTGGTGCTACTTACCTAGCTATTGATAGGAAATTGCCGGATAAAGACCAGTGTGTTGTCAAGCACTTTTCGCCAAAAGCAACGGATGTAAATACTCTATCTCATGCGCGGAGGCTATTTGAGACTGAAGCTAAAGTACTCAACCGCTTGGGTAACCATGACAGAGTTCCGCGTTTGTTGGCACATTTTGAAGAAGACCAGAAGTTTTATTTAGTTCAAGAATTTGTTGATGGCTATGATTTAAGTCGTGAAATCAATCGCCACAAACAATGGAGTGAAGAAAAGATAATTGCCCTGTTGCAAGATATTTTAGAGCCGTTAGAATTCCTCCATCAACATCATGTGATTCACCGTGATATTAAACCCTCAAATTTAATGCGGCGTCAAGAGGATGAGAAAATTGTTCTCATTGATTTTGGAGCAGTCAAACAAATTAGCTCCCAAGGAATGAATATGCAAGGGCAAATGACAGCCACAGTTGTGGTTGGCACACCTGGTTATATCGCCAGCGAACAAAGTCAAGGTCAACCCAGGTTATGCAGTGATATTTATGCAGTGGGAATCATTGCCATTGAAGCGCTGACTCATTTAAATCCTATGCAGTTACCCAGAGATCCTCACACAGGTGAAATCATCTGGCGCGACCAAGCAAAAATTAGCTCCGGGTTAGCGCAAATCATCGATAAAATGGTTAAATATGACTTTCGACAAAGATATCAATCGGCAACAGAAGTATTACAAGTTCTACAACAACTGAAGGTAGCTAATCAGCCTACAAAATCAATTTTACGCAAAAGCTTTATTGGTTTGGGAATAGCAAGTACAGCTACTGTGATTGCCTTTTTATTTATTTTCATTCCGCGTTATAGCCTGGAAAATTATAACAATGCCATTTATGGCATCACTATGAAATACCCTGAAAATTGGGAACAAACTGGAACACCAGATAGGATTACTGGTAACGTAGTAAAATTTAGTTCCTCAAAAGAAGGTGAAACAGACAATTATTTAGAAAATGTTAATTTAATTATTCAAGAATTACCAGAAAATCGTAGAGAATTAGAGCAATTTACTAACTTTTCTTTGGATGAAATTCAACAATCAGATCCAAATACAAAAATTATCGAACAAGGGAAAACTGAATTTATAAACCAACCTGCTTATCAAGCGATTTACACTCTTGAAGAGGAAGGAGTAAAAATTCAACGCTTGCAAATTTGGACTATTAGACATAACAAAGCTTATATTATGACTTATACAGCTGATGTTGCGAAATATGCCAAATATTTACCTACAGCAAAAACTATCATTAATTCCTTAGAAATTAATCAGTAAATTATATAGTCATTGGTCATTAGACTTCTAAGAGAAGTCGGGAAAAGGGGAAAGGGAAAGGGGGAAAGGTTTGGTATTTTCCCTTTCCCCAATAAAGATGCATCCCTTTGACCACAAGAGTCCAAAAAGCAATGCAAGCAAGAGGTCTATTAGTCATTAGCCATTAGTGTTTGTAAAGACAAAGGAAAAAAGACAACTTTCACTAGTTAATGTGCAGTTTTCTTTGTATACCAGCTTCTTTGATTTGTGAAAAATATCAGTGATGGCTGTCAACAACCAACAACCAAAACCTGAATTTATACTTAAATAAATTTTCACATTTTTTTACATTGTAACATTGTTGTCGTTTTGTGGTAAATACATAAGTATGTATGCTTTTTTCAGATCTTAGTGAGAACTACCAACGATGAAACCCCAGCTATTTTTGCAATTACTGACAGTAGGTACAATTGCTCTGGGTAGTATTGCTAGCACCAGTCCAGCCAGTTTTGCTCAAGGTAAAACTTATTTTTGCGAACAAAGCAACGATGGTGTGTGGACGACGTATGCCAAAAACTACAACAACAAGAAGATTCCCATAATTCGGTGGGTGAAAACTTTAGGCAGTTACACTCCGAAAATACGCTGCCAAGAAGTATCTGCCAGATTCCAAAGTGCCTATGAAAAAGGTATCTTAAACTACTTGACCACTGGTATTTCTGGTAGTCAAGCTGTAATTTGCGCTGCTAGTCAATACGGCGGCCCTTGCAGTCAATTACTTTTCACACTCAAATCTCATCAAGACGCAAGTTCAGTACTTCAAAACCTTGTAGAAATTGGTTATCGCGCTCGCGGCCCAATTTCACAATCTCAAGATGCTTCTTCTCAAGTATACATAGATATGAGCATGTTACTGAGCGAAAAAGCACCAGAAGGACAAAACTAAATACTGGGTTTAGGGATTTTCAAATAAAGCAATATTTCGTTGTTACTGTTGACTGTTGACTGTTGAGTGTTGACCGTTCGCAGATAACAGTCAACATAGAGTTACCTTAATTAACAGCGAACAGTTATCAGTTAAACTCCTGGTAAAACATTACGCCATAGGCTATTGGGACTGATAACTGAATAATTCATTTAAGTAGCGGAATGCTCGTTAAGCATATTTGTATAGAAATTTGCAAGCGGTAAAAGCAACATGAAACAAAAATTAATTTCTAACGGCTCCCTGGCTACGATCGCCTGGATGGGCATACTGTTGACGTTGCCTATACAAACTGTTTATTTGAGCATTTTTTCGCCAAGAGCTTATGCTCAACAGTCAAATTCCGAGCGATCGCCAGAGCAAATCAAACAATTAGCCAGAACAATAACCGTAAAGATTTTATCTGGCGAAAATCGAGGTTCAGGAATTTTACTCAAAAAACAAGGTCAAACTTATACGGTTATCACCAATCAACACGTTTTACAATCAGGCAAACCCGTTCAAATTCAAACAGCAGACGGGAAAATACACCAAGGCAATTTGGTTAAAGGAGTCAACTTTCAGGGCAAAGATTTGGCTTTGTTGGAGTTCCGTACTAGCGGAAACTATAGCTTGGCTTCCTTGGGAAATTTATCAACCATCGCAGTTAACCAACCAATATACGCAGCAGGATTTCCCTTTGAGGGGAACCCATCGCAGTCTCAGGGCTTTGTTTTCAAAGCAGGGCAAATTTTACTAGTACCAGACCGAGCTTTTAAAGAAGGATATCAAATCGGCTACAGCAACGAAATTGAAAAGGGCATGAGTGGCGGGCCGATACTGAATCGTCGAGGACAAGTAATTGGGATCAATGGTATTCATGCCTATCCGCTTTGGGGTAACCCTTACATTTATGAAGATGGTTCCCAGCCAACTGAAGCTTTACGAGATTTAATGAGCCGTTACAGTTGGGGAATTCCCATTCAAACATTTGCTCGATTGGCTCCTAGTTATACTTCCAAAGAAACCTTACCCGCAGCTAACACACCTTCTAGTGCAAATCTTCCTCCCATCGCCAATGAAGTTAATAATATTGCCCAAGAAATTACGGTGCTAATAGACGTGCCGACTTTACGCGAGTGTAGCGGATCGGGAGTAATCATTGCCAAACAGGGAAATACTTACAGCGTCCTGACTGCGGAACACGTAATTCGCAGTTCGCAAAAATGCGATCGCTCCGTTTTAGAAATCATCACCCCTGATGGCAAACAACATCAAATCCAGGTGAATGACAATAATCTCAAAACAGTTCCAGACACAGACTTAGCCATATTACAGTTTACTAGCGAACAAGATTACCGCGTCGCCACCTTAGCTAACTACAACATAGTTAAAGATCAAAACTTCATTTTCGTCTCCGGATGGCAAGGACAAAAACCCGGAAATGTTAAAACACAACGTCAATTGACAACCGGAAACGTAGCATCCAAAATATTTGCCTCCATTGTCGCCAAGAACTCTTTATCTTTGAGTTATGGGTATGAATTAGTTTATACAAATTTGACTGAACAAGGCATGAGTGGCGGCCCAGTATTAGATACTCGCGGACGAGTCATTGGGATTCATGGAACAGCAGAACTAGAAAAAATTACTGACAAAAATGGTCAGCCTCGTTTAATTACATTAGGTTTTAGTTGGGGAGTTCCCATCCGTAGCTTTGTGCGTTGGGCCGAGTCAGTGGGAATGACTCCTGTGTTGCGAGTCGAGAATACTTTACCACCACCACTGACCACACAAGAAACCAATTCAATTCTCGAAGCTTTACTGAAAATCGAAAAACCCAAAAATAATGCAGATGCCATTGATTGGCTCAATTATGGTTGGCAAATCGCGCGAAACTCTCAAGACGGAACCATAGGACAACAAGAAAGAAAAGAAGCAATCAAAGCGATTGAAAAAGCAATTGAACTCCAGCCAAATTTTTATCAAGCTTGGTATTTACGCGGCTTTGTGCTGATGAGTAGTAGAGAATACGAAGAAGCCCTCAAATCATTCGATCGCGCTAAACAAATAGAACCAAATTTTACTGCCGCTTGGCGCTTTCATGGGCTGACACTTCTTGGCTTAGAACGATTCCCGCAAGCATTAGAATCCTTTAACCAAGTAGCAAAATTAGACCCTGATGATTCTAGCGTTCAGATATTTCGGAGCTTGATATTATTTGGAACAGGACGTTTTCCAGATGCATTAGAACTATCAAATCAAGTTGTTAAAAAAAATCCTAGTTCTTGGGCGTACTTTACTCGCGGTGCAGCGCGTTTTGGCGTACAAGATTTAAAAGGAGCGCTGGCTGATTTAAATGAAGCAATTCGCTTAAATCCAGAATATATCGAAGACACAGCCTACTCACTTAGGGGTTTGATTCGCGGTACACAGGGAGATTCAAAAGGAGCGCTGGCTGATTTAAATGAAGCTGTGCGTCTTGACCCAGAAGATGCTAACAATTTTAAAAATCGTGGGGAAATTCGCTTTCAACAGAAAGACTACCAAGGAGCAATGGCAGATTTTAGCGAAGCAATTCGGCTCAAACCACAATATTTTGAAGCTCTCAAAGCTCGTGGATCGCTCCATTTCATACAGCAAGACTACAAAAACGCGATCCCAGATTTGAATGAAGCACTTCGTCTAAAACCTGATGATATTGAGGCTATACAAATACGGGCAGGAGTTCGCTTTCAACAGAAAGACTATCAAGGGGCATTAGCAGATTATAGCGAAGTAATTCGGCTCAAACCACAATATTTTGAAGCTCTCAAAGCTCGTGGGGCACTCCGTTTCATACAAAAAGATTACAAAGGCGCGGTAGCAGACTTGAATGAAGCACTTCGTCTGAAACCTGAAGATGCTGAAAGCAAACAAATTCTGATGTCCGCTACTCGCTTGCTAGACTCAAAATCAGGAAATTAGGGAACTCCAAAAAATAAATTGTTCCGATTTCGGTCGTTGAAACCTTTCCCCCTTTCCCCTGCCCCTTATCCCGAATTCTTGTATAAGTCGGGATAAGGGAAAAAGTTCTGTATTGTCCCCTTCCCCGGTTGGTGAGCTTGTCGAACCATTACCCTTTACCCTTTACCCTTTACCCCAAGAGTGCAAAAAGCAATGAAAGCAAGAGATCGATTGTATGTGTAGAGATATTGCATACCAAGGCATTGTTTGAGTTACTCGCCTAAACCCTTTTAGAATGAAAACTATTGTGGGGAAATTTTATTACTGAGCTAGTTTTGATTCTGGGAGGAAGAATGAGCCGTCCAATAATTCTTGGTATTGTAGGCGACAGCGCAGCTGGGAAAACAACACTAACGCGAGGAATCGCTCAGGTACTCGGCCCGGAAAATGTCACGCTCATTTGCACAGATGATTATCACCGTTACGATCGCCAGCAACGTGCAGAAATTGGCATTACCGCTCTCCACCCAGACTGCAACTACTTAGATATTATGCAGCAACACCTGTCGCTATTACGCACAGGACAGCCAATTCTCAAGCCAGTTTACAGCCATAAAACAGGCACATTCGAGCCACCGCAGTATATTAAGCCCAATAAATTTGTGATTATTGAGGGATTACTCGGTTATTCCACCCGCGCCGCCCGCGACTCCTATGACGTGAAAGTTTACCTTGCGCCTCCTGAAGATCTTCGCGCCAACTGGAAAGTCAAACGCGATACCCAAAAGCGTGGTTACACTCCCGAACAAGTATTGGCGGAACTGGAAAAACGCGAACCAGATTCAGCAGAATTTATCCGTCCCCAACGGCAATGGTCTGATATAGTTATTAGTTTCTACCCACCCACCGAAGAAGAAGATGAAACCAACGGACACCTAAATGTCCGCTTAGTACTGCGTCCTACAATTCCTCATCCAGATTTCACTGTAATTACTAACTCTGGCGAGAATTCCGACTCAGCCATCCGCCTGGGACTAGACAGGGATATGGGTAAACCTGTAGATGTCTTAGAAGTTGATGGTCATGCCACCTTAGAACAGGTGAACAAATTAGAGCATATTATCTGTTCTGATATGCCTCATTTAAGAAGTATTTGCGATCGCGAAAGCAATCCAGAACTTGGCAAAATTGCTGGTACAACTGGAGAAACACTCCAAAGTTACCCCTTAGCACTCACCCAGTTAATAATTACTTACCACATGCTCAAAGCAACGCAAATACATATATAAAAATACATTTCAGATAAGACCAAAACACTTGTAGAAACGCCGATTTATTGCGTCTGATAAACCCACAATTTTGTACAATTAGAGACGCTGCATTGCAATGTCTTTACAGGACGGATCGTTCTTGATATTTCGTTGATTTGGATAATTCACATAAAATCCTGCATACATCACAATACGGTTGGGATAAGCAGTATGAACTTCCCTTGTGGTCTGGGAAAAGGTTAAGGGGTAAGGGGTAAAGGATGTATTTGAAACCTTTCCCCTTTCCCCTTTCCCCTTTAACGGAACCGTATTGGCATATATCAACAAATTTTTCTGTTTCGCCTTCCTTGTAGCAGTTTCCGTCTTCTTTGTAAGAGCTTCCGCCTTGACGTTTGCGTATTCCGCGCAGCCTGTAAGAGCTTCCGCCTTCCCTGTAGCAGCTTCCGCCTTGACGTTTGCGTATTCCGCGCAGCCTGTAAGAGCTTCCGTCTTCCCTGTAGCAGCTTACGTCATGACGTTTGCGTATTCCGCGCAGCCTGTAAGAGCTTCCGTCTTCCCTGTAGCAGCTTACGTCATGACGTTTGCGTATTCCGCGCAGTCTGTAGCAGCTTCCGCCATGACCTTTGCGTATTCAGCCTTCCCTGTAGCATTAAACTTGAATATTAGACTTCTTGCATAAGTCGGGAAAAGGGGAAGGGGAAAGGGGGAAAGGTTTGGTATTTTCCCTTTACCCTTTAACCTTTACCCTTTACCCTTTTCCCACAAGAGTCCAAAAAGCACTTTTGCAAGAGGTCTATTGCTTATGATTGCGCTTTAACGGGGGCTTGCAACAATTCAATGTCTCTAATTTCAAGAATGCCACTACTTTCAAATTGCACGCCGATTTGAATTGTGGCAGCATTCGCTTCTTTTTTAAAATAGGCACGCACTTTGTGAGGGTGAAAATTTCCCCTTGGTGAAACTCCTGTAGCCCATGAAGTTCTTCTCATTGTGCCCGATTCTGTTGGTCTACGTAAACCTAAACTTACTGCAATTGATTTTTCAGTGTTCAGGGCTTTCGCGTTAAATTGACAAGCAAGAACACATTCTTGAACATCGGGTTCTGGAACTTCAAACAAGATGACATTCCGCAAAGGATCGTTACTATTAGTTAGAAAGCGTTGAGTATTATTTTCATAAGCTTCAACTTCCCAGGTTTCTCCTAAAGTTCTAATACCTCCCTTGGTAATTGTGGAATCAGCAGTTGTAAATCGACGAATCACCACAAATGGTTCTGCGGCTTCGGGAATAATAAGGGGTTTTTCTAGCTCCTTCAAGACTTCTTGAGCTTTAGAGATAATAAAATTTTGGAAATTGTTGAATAATTCGTCAAACATAGCGTAGTTTACTGCCGTAGGTATCGCTCTAAATTATTTGATTCTTAGTCTTCCCTTTAAAACTCAGCCTTTTGTCAAACTTAGAAGTTACTTTACAGGCGCTTGCAACAATTCAATATCTCTAATCTGAAGAAAGCCACTACTTTCAAATTGCACGCTAATTTGAATTTTTGCAGCATCCGCTTCTTTTTTAAAATAAGCACGGGCTTCGTAAGGCTGAAAATCTTGTGTTAGTGAAACTTCTGTTGGTTGTAGCGTCGTTAGTGTACCCCACTGTCCGGTTCTTTGCCAACCTAAACTAACTTTAATTGGTTTTTCAGTGTTTAGCGCTTTGGCGTGAAATTGGCAAGCAAGAACACATTCTGGAAGGTTGGGTTCTGGTACTTGAAATAAAATGACATTTCGCAAAGGATCTGCACTAGTTATGAAAGGCTGAGTATTATCGTCATAAGCCTCTATTTCCCAGGTTTCTCCTACAGTTCTAATACCCCCCCTGGTAATCGTGGAATCAGCAGTGGTGAATCGACGAATCAGCACAAATGGCCCTGCGGGTTCCGGAACGCCGAAGCGTTTTTGCAGTTCGTTACCAACTTCTTGAATTTTAGAGTCAATACAACTTTTGAGATTATTTAATATATCGTCAAACATAACGTAGTTTCCCGCCGTAGACATTGCCACAAAGTCATAATATTTTTAGTATTCCCTGAGAAAGTTGCAAATCAGTGACCCCTAAAAATTCTCAAAATTAAAGATTTTCTCAAATAAAGATCATTTGGAAAACAAACAAGGGATAACTAAGGATACTTCCATCTTTGGTGACTATTTTCTGAGTTTTCTATGACATATTGCCTGAGAATTGCTGACCTACCTTTAGATGAGCGTCCGCGCGAACGATTAATGACACATGGGGCCAAAATTGTAGGCACAGCCGAGTTAATTGCAATTCTACTAGGCACTGGTCAAGGGCCGGGGAAACTCTCAGCTGTGGGTTTGGGGCAATATATCTTAAGTGAATTGGGCAAACATCAGCGCGATCCTTTAGCAGCATTGCGAGAAGTAACACCCGCAGAATTAATGCAAATTCCCGGTGTCGGCCCCGCCAAAGCAACAAGTATTTTAGCTGCAATTGAATTAGGCAAACGTGCCTTTCAATCTCGACCTTCTGAAGGGACACTAATTGATAGTCCACTTGCTGCTGCTGCAACTCTCAGTCAAGATTTAATGTGGCAGATGCAAGAACGTTTTGCGGTTTTACTGTTAGACGTTAAAAATCGTTTGCTAGGTACGCAAGTAATTACTATTGGCACCGCAACTGAAACCTTAGCCTCTCCCCGTGAAATTTTTCGGGAAGTAATTCGCCAAGGCGCAACACAAGTAATAGTTGCCCACAACCACCCTTCCGGTAACCTCGAACCCAGCCAAGAAGACATAGAATTGACGCGCCAGTTATTAACAGGGGCAAAGTTTTTAGGCATTCCCCTACTAGATCATCTCATTTTGGGCAATGGCAATCATCAAAGTTTACGAGAAGTGACGACGTTGTGGGATGAATGTCCGCAGGGGGATTAGGGGGATGCACCCTTCCGGTAACCTCGAACCCAGCCAAGAAGACATAGAATTGACGCGCCAGTTATTAACAGGGGCAAAGTTTTTAGGCATTCCCCTACTAGATCATCTCATTTTGGGCAATGGCAATCATCAAAGTTTACGAGAAGTGACGACGTTGTGGGATGAATGTCCGCAGGGGGATTAGGGGGATG
>NZ_LAHA01000100.1 GCF_002608075.1 Nostoc linckia z4 | reverse complement strand
AAAGGGAAAGGGGAAAAGGGAAAGAAAAAACCTTTAACCCTTACCCTTTAACCCCTTCGGGGTTCGCCAGTCGCTCATGGGGGAAACCCCCAAGACCGCGCTGGCTCACCTTTTCCCCAAACCAAATTCCAGTTTAAAATCCAAAACCTGAGCAGTATTGACACCTTACCTTATTGCCACGATCGCAATTCATCAATGGTGTTACGAATTAGGGAAGTTATTTGGACGCGACGAGTTTCAAAGTTGGCGGCGATATAAATCAGTAAAATCCCCACTAGCAAACCAACAACCCATTTTAAAAATGAGTACTGCAAGCTGAAAATTACCGATTGGTAAATAGTAGTAATTACAAAAGTTGCTGTACCAATGTAGAGGAAAGCCCGCACTCTTAAAGCTAATCCCGCGAAAATGGTTATGAGGCTAAAAATTCCCGGTATCCAAGGGGTGTTTTGATGAAAGAAAATTGCCCAACCACAAATTAAACCGCTACCCAACAACCGCAGGCTATGACGAACTGTTTTAAATTCTGGTAGTTTCAGTTGGGTGTCTACTTGAGCAATATAAAGTAGTGATAAGCCAAATGGTGTTACGTACCACAAAGCTTCCCGCAGGTATGAGGTATAAAACCAACGATAAAGCGCCCAATCAACCAAAGCTACACTAATATAGGTAAAACGAATGTTTTCACGGACAATGCTCAAGAAAATGTAATATCCTGCGGTGAGTACTAAAGTAATTGGGTAAACTTGCAGTGCGGTTTGCCATAAAACTATTAATGGCAGAATATATGCAGCTTGTTGCCAAGGTCTTTTAGACCAACCCCAATTTTCCCAAGGTAGAATATACAGAAAATAGGCGGCTACAGAAGCGATCGCACCATTCCAAGGAAGTAGTGTAATAAAAAAACGCCCGACAGTAGTTTCCTGCAATAAAATACTGAACAAACCCGCCTCTAACAAACCCAGGTAAACCCAAAGTTCATCTATTGTTATCCGCCATGTTGAAGATAGGGAAGATTGAGGCGATGTCTTTCCCTGAAAAATCGCATACCTAACTAAAAATACGCCAGTTCCCAAACCCACCAAGCGATTAACTCCAATGGGAAGGATAGTGGCAAAGATTAATAAGCAACTACTCCAAGCCCAGTGAATATCCGCTATGCCTTTGAGTTCTTGGGGAGTTAAGCGTAAGTATCCCATCAGCCAAGGGGAAAGAAGGCGATAGGCGTACATAATAGTAGTACCAAGGGCAGACATGGCAATTAATCCATCCCCTAATGCACCTCCGGAAACTTGTAACATTTGATAAAACAAAAGTTCATAGGCAGAAATTGATACCCCAATAATTCCTAGATACACCAAGGGTTTAAAGTCTTCCCGCCGTCGCCCCACGCCAATGATAATTAAAGCTACACCCAAGGAACACAAACCCGTCCAGTCGGTGAAGGTGTTTACACGGAGGAATACGCTGAATACACCATAAACCATCGGTAAAATGTGAAAGCTGCTAGGCAAGCTTTGTAATTGATGTCGCCGTTTCCACCACTCTCCCGCCAGCTGAGTAAGTAAACCCAAGGCAATATTGGCGATCGCTATTTTAATAATTGATGGTGAACCAAATCCCAATGCCTGGGCTGTTAACAATTCCAAACACCAGCCAATGCCATAAAATGCCCAATTTGTAGGCTGTTGCCAACTGCGATAGATGATACTTACTAAAATGATACCACTGGTAAGTAAGTACAAAAATCCGGAATTAGCCATTCCTTGGTAAATCAAAATTGAGTGCAGCGTCAAAGCCAACAATTCAAAACTACACAAAGCGATCGCCCATTTATCGCTAGCGGCTGCATAAATTAAAGCTAATTCGTTACCGCGCTGCCTCAGTACCCTACGGATTAACCATAAACTGAAAGTGGCTATGGCTCCCACAACAAACCAACCAGCCACCGCCAGACGGGGTAAACCAGGCACACCATTCCACAGCAGCATTCCAATAAAACTTAAAACAAATCCTTCGGTAATTAGGGCGCTAATTTCGTTTCGCAAATAGCGGGTATGTACGAACATTAATCCCGCAGCCACCGCCAAACCGATTAATCTGGTTCCTGGTAGCTGTAAAGTGAGTAACTGGGCAATTGCCACAGCCAAGATACTTAAGTAACGGTTAATAGTCCGATTTTCTACATTTGTCTTATTGGCAACACCACTGAGGGCTATGGGTGTAACGAGCCAAACAACTCCCCAATTAGCTCTACCATCAACGATGCCGTACCAAGATGATTCTGCATTCATCCACAACAGCAAAAAACTAACGGCAGCTAGTCCTAAACCGATGTCCCAGGCGCTACGTCGCCATATACCATTTCCCAGGCTAAATATCCATTCTGTAACCATTACAGCCAATAAAATACTTGCCCATACTTCTCTACTGAGTGTTGGTAAAAACCAATTTATCCAAGCACAGAAGGTGAATACGCCGATGATATGAGTCAGGTATACCAGAGGAGCAGATAATTGAGAGCGGCGGTTACTGACAACGGCAAGGGTAATGGTGGAAAATAGCAAATTTAGCGATCGCAACGCCGGATTGACTGCGGCGATGGTTGTCAAAAATGTTCCTAATAGTAAAGTCAGCAGTTCGCCGAACCTAGCCAATTCTCGTTTTTGGCTGCGATACAAATTATCCGTCAACGCCACCATGAAAATTACGTAGGGAAATAAAACTACGCCCAGTAATGCCCAAGGTTGAGTTTGAGAATTTGTCAATGTAGTAGCAGTAGCGATGGCTAATTTCTGTAACCCATCGGGTATTAACCGCCAACACAGCCAAATTATCTGTAAGCCAATGACAAAAACCGCCGCCAAATCCACTTTGAAACTGTAGCGCTGCAAGCGATTTCCCACAAACCACAAACCCAAACCACTCACAGCGATGGCTTGCCAAGGATCGGGAATTATTGCCACCAGCCAACCCAGGAAAAGTAAAATTGCACCGAGTCTTTCCCAGAGTTGGGGGGATGAGGGAGATGGGGGGGATGTAGCTTGAGGTTCTCCCAGGGTGGGAGATATTAATGTTACTGCTTCATCTTCCCCTGTTCTTCCCTGCTGTGCTAACCAAGTAATCAACCAACCGCAAATGCCAACAGCTAAACCCAACTGTGTGACATTTACCGAAGCAATAAAAATTGCTCGTACTAATAGGATGATTAAAGCATAAATAATTACAGTAGCACTAAAGCTAATACTTAAATTATGGCGATCGCCTGGATTTTCTGTATGTGAGTGGCGATGATGGATGAGGGTAGCGATCGTTGTAGCTATTATTCCCAGATAAACGGCAATTAAGGGAAATCCTTTGAATTGCCAACCCCAATGCAGATAACTCAGCGCCAGAATATTTACTACGGGTAATTTAGCGGTGTGTAAATCAGCAAAAATAGTTTGATTTTTGGAGATTAAAACAGTAATAGCACTGAGAGTAGTACAGGCGATGGCAACTATAATCCAATTCAAAGGATTTTGCCATAACCCGAAACTATCCATAGCCCAAAAGTTCACTGGCACTAATAAGACGGTGACAATCACTAATGTTTGAGCTGTCAGTCTCAAGTTGTTTTGCCTAGTCGCCCAAAAACTTAACCCCCAGAAACTCAAAGTATAGGCAAATAAAACTCCATATTGTCCAAAAGCGGGAAATTTTTCCCATTGACTAGCAGCCAGCACCCCGGAGGAGACCACTACTAAAAATACTCCTAGAAAAAGCAGCCAACGGACGCTCAATTCAGCCGCTAGTGACTGCAACATTGTGCTAATGAAGTTCGGTTGAGCTGGTTTTGGTGGTGTAGTTTGTAAAGCAGCTACGGATAACTGTTCCACCGATTCTGAAGTTGCAAATTTTACTTTAGTTGCAACTTGAGTCTGGGCTTGCAACACCACCGCACAGGTGAGAAATTCTCGGCATAACTGCCTGACTTGAGAATCGGATATTAAACCCAACCGTAGCCATGTCTCAAGTCCTTCTAGTAAATGGGGATGGGAAGATGGAAGTCTAATTTCAATTTTGAGCGGGCGATCGAGGGGCGACGACATAAGGCGTAATAATAAAGATATATACTTAAATCATGAATTGATTCAAGTATATTTTTACTCTAATTTTTCTGATTTTGAGTTAATTGATATTAATTTTTAACTAAGTTGGATGGCTTATTGTTAATTTAAGCTTTGGTGTACTTATTGAAACTTGCTAATAGTCATGTAAGTATGTGTTTCATTTATTAGGTTTCAAAGAACTCCAAAAAATAAATTATTGCACTTGAAGCATTGACTGTTGACGGTTCACAGTTAACAGTCAACATAGCAATGAAATATTTTTTACTTGCAAGTTCCTAATTAGATTTAATGATTTTCCAGAGAAGTTTGTTTATCTGTTGTAACTTGAAGTTATAAGTTTTCTCAATTCCAGATTTTAGAAAATCAGAAGGCTGGAACAAAAATATATCATTAAAATCACTAGTTATTTCGGGTAATTTCTTTGAATCAACGATTTTAAATTGTACGTTTGGCAAAACTAAGTGACCAAGTATTTGTATTTCTGGAACTATTTTTGTATCGCTAATTAAAAGTACTTTTTGATATTGAGAAACTATGTTTGCTACCTGTGGATATTCTTCATATTTTTCCGGAAATTTGTTCCACCACATTTGAGATTGAGAACTGATTCCGCAAGATATGATGCCACTAATCATTATCAACAAACTTGCCAATGACCAAAACTTTTTTTGAAAAGATTTTTTATAGTTAAACCTGATTTTATTGGCTAATAAATAAGCAATACTTAACTGTATACCTAAAATACAGGGAAGTGTATATCGACTAGTACCGTATCGCTTGTGAAACACAAAGTCTAAGATTACTAAAGGAAGACCCACAGATCCAATTAATGTTAAAACAAATAACCATACTCTTTTAGAAGTTCTTCGACAAAGAACATAAATTGAATAAATAATTAGAACTAAAATAATGCCGATAAAAGGAATCAAGGCAAATTTAAGTTCCTTAGAGTCACTAGGACTAACACCTAAATCAAGAACCACACGACTAATAATTCCAGCCCATCTTGAAGCTGAATCAAATAAAGTTTGTTTTACATTCGCCCAATATACTGCATCTGAGTGACTATTTGTAACTATAATCCAAATCCAAGGTACAAAAGTTATAAACCCTACAAACGATGCTAACAGGTAAGAAATAGAGGTTTTACTCAATCGAAAGCGTTCAATTATCGCTACATAAATTGCCTGTGCAACAGCAATAAAACCAAAAAATATATGACTATAAAATGATAGTGATAATGTTGCTGCATAAATGCACCAACTAACCTTGGTTTTCAAACGCATCGCTCGCAGTAGCGCTGCGCTTGATATTAAAATAACTACTATCCATAAACTATAAGCTCGTGCTTCTTGTGCATATATGACATGAGCCGGTGAAACAGCTACCAACGCCATTGCTATCCACCCCGTTAGCGAAGATCTAAATAATTCTTGACATAGCCAATATATACAAGGAAATGTTAACAAACTAATAAAGGCCGAAAAACTTCTTGTTACTGCTATAGAATTACCAAATAAGTTCACCCAAAATCTAGTCAGCAAAACGTGTAATGGTAAAATATGTGCGTCTTCTATGACTATGCCTTTCATGACATCAATCGTAGTTTTTTCTGGATTAGGATACTGGTATTTATTTAGTTGTTCTTTATTAATTAAATTCCCATTACGTAATTTGTTTTCAAGTTCTGACTCCGTATATCCAGATATACGTAATGATGATACAACTTCATCACTCCAGTAAATCTTTTTATCAAGATTGACAAAGCGAAAAAAGACACCTATTACTAATAAAATAATTATTGAAAAGCGTATCAAAGATTGAAAAAAAAGCCTGTTTTGTGAAAATAGATTTTTCATTTCCATTAAAGTTTCAAGTGAAGATAACAACATTTAATTTTGTTAAATCATTTTAGCATGTTAATATAATTTAAGTTATTTTTTATTTAAAACTACCTGTTAAGTTAACTTTAAAATAAATTAAAAACGAGTATATTTAATTATATTAAAGCCGGAATTAATCAGAAAATGATTGTATTTTTCCAAGAGAAATTTATTGAAGCTCGTATATGGATAAATATATTTTTTATATGCTGATTAAAATCTTTATGTAATATTTTATATTAGATATAAATTCAAATTTAAAATACTCTTAATAAAGATAAAAAGATTCAATGAAGTTTTCGCTAAAAATTTTAAATATTCTTTGCATAACTGGAAAATTCCAGTGAAATTGAGGTTTATTGAAACCCTGAGTAAATATTATTTTTCAAGAGTTTTAGCTGAAGCTAACATTAGTAGTAATTAAGGCGTTGCATGTATGATGTATATGAGTATCCTATCTGATAGTCATCTGATACTATTTATTTATATAGCAACCTATTGCATCTACATTAATTTACCAAGTGTTTGCATTAGTTCTGTTATTTTTGCTCCCTTAGCTAACCATATCTGCCAAAAGCCCTCTGTACCATCAGAGGGCTTTTATTTACTTTCAACTTGGTTAGGACTCACGTATCCTAAACGAGAAATTACAGCAATTTTCAGGTAAATACACCATCCGGTAGGGGCCGCCCCTACGACAGACGTGGTTCAAATAGATGAAAACTGCTGTAATTTTTGTGGAGTGAGTGTCTTACCCAACCTAATTATGCAGGACTTACGCAAGCATATTAGTATAAAGCTATTCTACAGACTCTTTGAGCTAAACATGACTCTGATTATGGGGAGTATTGAAAATCTGAAATGTTGTCAAGGAAAATAAAATAATTGCCAATATCACTAAATTGATTTCCGGTAATTGTGACATCTACTGAGTTGATGGTATCATTGCCATTGTTAGTTGTATTAACACCGTTTCCATCAATTAGTGACAGAACATTGTTAGAAATGTTAGCACTGCTAGTAACGTTATCATTAAAAAATTCTAGTTTAATACCATTAACAAAATTCGAGTCTCCTGGGTTAAAATCTCGGATATTGGTAATTGTATTCTCAGATATTGTCAAGATTGTCTGAGAATTATTCCTAACTTGGAAATTCATGCCATCTTTATTAGTTATGTCGTTGATAGTATTCCCAGAAACACTAATATTGTTAGCGACAACATCATCAGCAGCTTGGAATTTGATACCATTTGAAATCGTACTTGTGTTTACTCCAGCGATTTGATTGTTATTAATATTTATACTGCTTAAATTAGCATTGCCTGTTAATTGAACATCTACACCACTACCAATATTAGAAATAATATTATTATTAATGTCTACTGTACCGGATGCACTACCAGACAAATTAACACTAATATCATTGGAGTTTTCTGACAAATTATTATTACTAATTGTTAAATTTACGCTATCTGTAGAATTTTGAGTAAAGATACCAAAACTGTTATTCAAACCGTTAATAATATTCCGATTAATGGTAACTGTACCCGTGACTTCAAATAAAGCAATACTTTCTTGATTAGCATCAGTAATTGTATTGTCTTCTATATTGAGAGTACCGTGGGAATTTTCCACCTGGATACCTTGACTACCTGCATTGGTGATAGCATTATCAGTAATTTTTGCTGTTTCAGCACCACTCAATTTAATTGCTACAGCTTGGGTATTTTCGATAATGTTGTTTATTACTTCTAAATTGCCTTGCAAATCATTTAATTTAATACCTTCAGCAGTAGTATTTAAAATTTGATTTTCTGCAATACTGACATTCAAAGTAGTTGTAGTGCTGAAGTTACCAGCATGAATACCGCGTCCAGCTATGTTAGAAAGATTATTGCTACTAACACTAACTGTAGAATTGACATTATCAAAAACTTCTAGATTTATACCATCAGCTAAATTTAAATCTCCAGTATCAGTATCTCTGATATTGTTAATTGTATTATTAAAAATTGTCAAGCCAGCACGACTATTTCCATTGAGTTGAATATTAATTCCATCTCCATTGGTTATGGTGTTGATAGCATTACCTGAGACAGTTACATTATCAGCAATAACATTATTAAAAGTTTGGAAATTGATACCATTAGATGTGATATCTGCATCAACTCCAGCAATTTGATTGTTGTTGATAGTTATACTACTTAAATTAACACTATCTGATAATTTCACATCTACAGCCGTGCCATTATTAGTTATGGTATTGTTATTAATTTCTAAGATTCCTGAAGCCGTACCAGCTAAACTGACGCCAATATCTTTAAAATTTTCTGTCAATTCATTGTTGATAATTGTTAAATTGACATCACCTGTAGTATTGGTAAAGTCAATACCACTGCTATTGTTACTACCGTTGATATTGTTCTGACTAATAGTTGCGGTACCTGCGATTTCTGATAATTTAATGCTTGCTTGTTTGCTATCAATTAAGTTATTGTTGTTAATATTTGTACTGCCGCTAGCAGTTTCTATTACAATACCCCCATTGCCAGTATTGTTAATGCCGTTGCCAGTAATTGTGGGAGAAACAACTTGAATTAGCTGTATGCCATCTCCAGAAACATTATTGATAGTATTACCCTTAATTGTAGGACGAGCGATCGCATTATCTATTGCTTGTAATTGAATAGCGCGATCGCCACTATCACCACTGCCAATATTTTGGATAATATTATTAGCGATAGTCACAGTTAAATCTGCCTTATCTCCCACTGCAAAGTCAATTCCATCATTACCAGAGGTATCTAAAGTATTTCCTGTGATTGTAAAGTTAGTAATACTATTATTAAACAAATTCACTGCCATAGTTGTAGCTTCTGGCTTGAGTAAATCAACTTTAATACTACTATCACCAACATTAGTAATGATGTTGTTGGTAATGGTAAAATTAGCTTCAGAATTAGCAATGGCAGTAATTGAAATTCCTTCATCAACAATGTTAGTCAAGGTATTTCCATTTACTATAAATGTGCCTTGACCAAAGTTACCTAAATTCAAATTGATACCATCTGCACCAGAACCACCATTAACTTGATTATTGTAAATAATCTGGTTATTCAGGATATTAGCTGTAATACTGGCGTTGCTACTACAGGTTTTATTGAGAAACGCTGCATCAACATCACGACAGAGATTAACTTCAATTCCATCTACTCTATAATTAGCATCAACATCAAAGTTAGTAATGATGCGGTTATCGCTAATTGTTAAATCTGTAATCTCCTGGTAATTCCAGACAAAAATTCCACTTTCTAAACTATTGTCAATTGCAGGACTGCGGGTATCAATAATAGTATTTCTGGCAATTTCTACTGTACCTATGACATTTTCTAAATAAATACCTCCGCTAAAAGCATTGGTAATTTGATTATCTAAAATTCTCACATTACTAATATTAGTTCCCTTCACACCTCTGGTATCATCAGTGCCAGGAATCTGAAGATTAAATCCCGAAATCACAGTATTATTCCCCAGTGTAATTAATCCATTTCCAGTGGGAACCATACCCGTAATTATTGGATTTATCCCACTACCCGATAAAGGTAGGGTGACAATTCCCAAATCTTTGACATTAACTACTTGTAGAGGGCCATTAGAGAACACTCGAACGCCATCGGGAATAGTAAATGGCGGAAAAACAGTGGTTGAATTAGAACGAACATAAATAACATTGTCTGCTTTAGCCACCGCCAAAGCATCAGCAATTGTGCCAAAAGGAGCTTCAAAAGTACCATTACCAGTACCACCAGGAGCTACATGAATAATGATGGAGCGATCGCTAGTATTATTATTATTTGTAGAAGTATCAATATTATTTGTAGAACCTTGATTTCCTGATTCAATGCTTGCAGCAAAACTATCAGTTCTGTTTTCAACAGCAACTAAAATATTAGCTTGGTTTTCTACCGTTGTTGCCATTCGTGCTAAAATACTATCTTTCTTCGGCTTGCTTCTTCTAGTACCACTACCAGGGAAATTCGCACCAATACTAAAAACTAGTCTAGTATCAAATAAGTCATCATTTTGCAGAGAAAGACTCAAACCTAAATAATCATTCGGACGAGCTTCAATTCTCGTTTTCCAACCAAAAGCTTCCCTTGATTGACCGCCAGAATAGTAGTATACACCCGCATAGCCCCGCAAATCGCCGCTACCAATTTTTGTCAAACGCGTACCAACTTCTGCATCTACACCAGACAACGCCACTTCTAAAAAGCGCGATCGCTCTATAATTAATGAATTACCTTGAAACAATGGTAGATTTCTTTGGTCAATTTGTTTTTCTGAAGAATTCAAAGGCAGATAAGCATTAAAACGAAAATCCCAACTACCTAAAGCTTCAAAACCTAACCCTAATCTTTCAAAATTACTTCTACCTGTGTCGCGAGTAGAATAAGAGATATAGCCACCAATAATCCGATTATCTTTGGCACTAAAAAATCGATGTCCTAACAATATATTGCTAGCTAAATTAGAATCATTGTCTAATAAAATCCTGCCTTGTAAAAAAGTCAAACTATTCCCAGGAGTTTGTAAAACAGGCAAAAACCCCTCAAAAGTGCTAAATGATTCATATCCTCCACCCTCAGTGGTGTAGCGTACTCCCAAGCGGGGTGAAAATATCGGTTCTGGTTCTGGTATTGTTTGAGCAATCGCTGTTGACGCACAAGCTAAAACCCCAAACAAAGTAACGCAACCCAAATATTTCAAACTATTCATTGGTAGACCTGATATATAAAACCCAAATCAATGTAGAGACGTTGCACTGCAACGTCTCCTGTTCTCCAAACATTAGATAAACCTGCTAGTAGAATTTTTGCGGCGAATACCAATTACACAAGGACGAGGAATACCCGTAGATTGCTACTGTGTGAAGATTCCAAAACAGTCTTCAACTTTGACAGCTGCTAGCCAACTACTCATTCGTTATCTATGTATTTAGTCAATACCATTTAGCTGATACAGCCGAAGATATGACCGCTTACATCTTAGTTGTATTTTTTCCAACTGTCACTATAGTTAAAGATGCTTAAAAATCGCCGCTAAAAACAAGGAGGCATCAGGGGTGTAAGGACGACACTAATTCACTAGATTGGTTTTATAATTCTTCGTACTTATTCACAGTATTAAATAAACATTCAAATGCTTGAGTATAAAATATCAATTGCAAGTCAGCCAGACTCTAAAGAAGTTGACTTTATTGACAAGCAACTTCACGAATTCAATGTAGACAAGATTGGCGATTATCAATATACGCCATTGTTTTTACTACTTCGTGATTCTCACAATCAGGTTGTGGGCGGCTTGGAGGGTTTTATCGGCTTGGGATGGTTCCACATCGGTACTCTCTGGGTTGCACAAGATTTAAGAGGTGATGGATATGGAAAAGCACTTCTTTTGACCGCAGAACAAGAGGCTGTTAATCGTGGCTGCTTCAACGCCTATGTTTTCACTTACAGTTTCCAAGCTCCTGGATTTTATCAGCACTTGGGTTATGAAGTATTTGGAGAGTTGGAGGATTTTCCTCCAGGTCATCGCCGATACTTTCTAAAAAAGTCTTTACAAAAAACACTTAGTTAAATTCAACAGTGCAGATTAGCGATCGCAAAACAGCCACATAACTGCGATAATTTTAATAAAAATTAATATTGTGTAGCAATGCTAAGACTAATCACTGACTTTGACGGCCCAATTATTGATGTTTCCGAACGCTACTACCGAGTTTATCAATTTTGCTTGGAAAAAACTCGTCGCCCAGAGCAAACAGTAAACGAACTTCCTAAGGCAGAATTTTGGGAGTTCAAGCGTAGGCGTGTTCCGGAAAAACAAATCGCCTTAAATTCTGGCTTAGACGAAGCTCAAGCACAAGAATTCGCGCAATTACGGCGACAAACAGTACATACACAACCTTACTTCGAGTATGACACCCTTGCACCGGGCGCTGTTGATGCATTGTTAAAGATTCAACAAGCCGGAATTGATTTGGCTGTTATGACTATGCGCCGAGTCAAGGAACTAGATTATGCCTTCAAAAAATATGATTTAGACAGATTTTTCCCCGAAAATCGTTGTTATTGCCTGAGTAACGATTACGTTAAAACCCGTGACATTGAAGATAAACCTTTGTTGATGGCCAGAGCAATAGAAGAACTACCTGCTGCTGCTGATACCTGGATGGTGGGAGATACAGAAGCCGACATCACCGCAGCCAAAAAACACGATATTAAAGCCATTGCAGTGGAATGTGGTATCCGCGATCGCACTCAATTAGAACTTTACCATCCCGACTTAATTGTTAAAGATTTAAGTGCTGCTGTAAATTTAATCTTAGAGTCTAAAAGTTTTACCTAGATTCGTCGTAATTGCTCAAAACCTAAGGGTTCTAGATGAATAACTAAATATTTTTACTGAGGCTGTAATGTATAACTTGGGTTAATTTGGGACGTTAATACCAAACTGACTCGGTGATTTTGTGTGCGCGAAAGCCTCAGACAGTCATACTAACTTCACTGTTACTGCTAGCTGTAATCCCAATGCATCCAGTAATTTACTCAGGCAATAAAATTCAATTTTTCCTTGCTCAGATAACATCAAGTAAAGTTGCTCATAGCATTGCTTAACTTGCGCCGGAAACCGATCGATTCCACCCTGTGCTTCAATGATATTTGTGAGCGCTTTTCCTAACATTTTAGGGTCGCCCTCTTCTAGAACTACTTCTATATAAGATGCTGCTTCTAGTGGGTCTTGTAAATGCTTAATTAGTCCTTCGTGATAGCTTACACTTCTAGGCATTATCTCGGCTCCTATAGTCTTTCCAATATTCATGAGCTTTCACAATATCTTGTTCCTGAGTACTTTTATCTCCACCACATAAAAGAATAATAACTGTTATCCCTTCTTGTCCAAAGTATATGCGGTAGCCTGGGCCATAATCGATTCTTAATTCGCAAACATCTTCTCCAACTGACTTATAATCACCTAAATTACCATCTTCAACTCGATCGAGTCTGGCTCTTATTTTAGCTTTTGCTTTTCTATCTCGCAGAGTATCAAGCCACTCATCAAAAACATTTTTCCCATCTACTGTCAGGTAATTCCTAATTTCTCTTGGTTGCACTTCCATGATTATCTGGAAAAGTCTATTTATAAATCATGAAATAATTCATAGTTTTACCGCCAACCTTTGACTAACCAACTCAGCCGCTAAATCTATCGCCGCCTTCATACTCGTAGCATCAGCAATTCCTTTACCCGCAATATCAAACGCAGTTCCATGATCTGGTGAAGTCCGCACAAAAGGCAGACCAATAGAAGTATTAACTGCTCGGTCGAAGGCCATTAATTTCACTGGAATTAAGCCTTGGTCGTGGTAAAGTGCCAAGTAGGCATCAGCAGGATTTGAAAGGTGAGAATTTCCGTACCAAGCTTGACCGGGCTTAACCCACATGGTATCTGGCGGTATCGGCCCATCCAATTGTAATTGCGGTCTATTTTGCCGTTCTTGCTCCAACCAGGGAATTAACCAATCTTGTTCTTCACGTCCCAATTGTCCCTGTTCTCCACTATGGGGATTTAAACCTGCGATCGCAATTCTCGCTTTCTCTATGCCAAAGTCTTGGTTTAAACACTCCACCAACAAATCCAGTTTCTCTGTCAATAACTGGGGTGTCAATGTTTCAGGTACTTGACACAGAGGAATATGTGTGGTAGCAAGTAAAGCACGGAGTGTCCAATTAGTATGGGGCGATCGCGCCACAAATAACATCCCAAAGCGCTTAACGCCAGATTTTTCTGCTAAAAGTTCCGTTTGTCCTGGATAATTATACCCTGCGGCTTTCCAAGCAGATTTAGCGATCGGCCCGGTGACGATACCATCAAATTTACCAGCAAGTGTTTGGGCGATGGCATATTCCATATAAGCAAAACTAGCCGCACCACTAGCAGCATTACCTATTCCTGGAATAATTTCACCATTAATTTCCTCGTTTAACTGCACATCGATTACTGACAACAGCTCTGGATTAACCAAAGGTACTAAATTTTGAGTTAAATTTAGCCTTTCATAAGTCTGTGCCAGTAAATCTCGGTTACCCACCACAGTAATGTCATATTTTTGACTGATTGTCGGGTCTGCTAAAGCTTTCAAAATCACCTCAGGCCCAATTCCTGCTGGATCTCCCAAAGTCAACGCTAAACGCGGAGGATTTTCTTTGCCAAAATTTTCTAAATTACCTTGATGATTTTGATACATAAAATTTTCTCATAATTATCATCCAATTCTCCCTCATCCATCCGATCCCCCCGATCTCCCTCATCCCCTCTCCACAGTAGAGATTGCCTCCAAAACCAGTAGGGATTACCTGCTAAACTAGTTTAAAATTATTTACACAGGTCTAATATCGCAGAAACTATCGAAAAGCTTCTGGTAGACCCAGTTTACACAGGCCAACTTATATTAAGGAGAATCACACTAATGGGCGCCGAAATTATGAATGCAGCTCTATTGTCCTTCGGTTTAATCTTCATCGGCTGGGGCTTAGGCGCGTTGTTACTAAAAATTCAAGGCGGAGAAGAATAGTTGACACTTGAGAGCCAAGTTGCTTACAGGCGGTAAATCCGTCCAACGCACTGGCTCTTGTTGACGCTCAAAGTTAGGAGTAGACGCCATTAATCCTTGTCTCTACAAGAGTTAACAATTGTTCTCCTTGTTCCCTTGTCCCTTCATCTCCCCCACTCCCCATTCACTTTTCCACCCCTAACTCACAAAAAAGCTCGTCCGCCAACTGGACAGCCGTTTTCTCATGAATCTCTCAAATTCAATGGATTTTCTGAAAAAAATGTAAACTTTTGTTTACATTTAATTATTCTGATAAGATTCTTTTCATAAAACATTAAGATATATTACAACCCTCATGACATTATTAATCGTCGGTGCCACTGGCACCTTAGGAAGACAAGTGGCTCGTCGTGCTATCGATGAGGGATATAAAGTGCGCTGTCTAGTCCGCAGTAGTAAAAAAGCAGCTTTTTTGAAAGAATGGGGTGCGGAACTGGTATCGGGAAGTTTGCGTTACCCAGACACCATAGAAACAGCCTTAGAAGGAGTAACCCAAGTCATTGATGCTTCAACATCCCGCCCTACAGATTCACTAAGTATCAAACAAGTGGACTGGGACGGTAAAGTAGCATTAATTCAAGCTGCAAAGGCAGCGGGTGTAGAGCGTTTTATATTCTTTTCGATTTTAGATGCTGATAAATACCCAGAAGTGCCGCTGATGGAAATTAAGCGATGTACAGAACTGTTCTTGGCTGAGTCTGGCTTAAATTACACCATCTTGCGGCTAGCTGGTTTTATGCAAGGGTTAATTGGTCAATACGGAATTCCCATTTTGGAAGGACAACCAGTTTGGGTAAGTGGTGAATCTTCTCCCATTGCTTACATGGATACCCAAGACATTGCTAAATTTGCCATCCGCGCTTTGAGTGTGCCAGAAACAGAAAACCAAGCTTTTCCCGTAGTAGGTACTCGTGCATGGAGCGCAGAAGAAATCATTAGCTTGTGCGAACGCTTATCTGGAAAAGAAGCCAGGGTGACACGGATGCCCTTAAATTTACTGCGTGCTGTGCGCGGTTTTATGCGCTTCTTTCAATGGGGATGGAACGTAGCAGACAGGCTGGCATTTACAGAAGTCTTGGCTAGCGGTAAACAATTAAATGCTCCAATGGATGAAGTGTACAGAGTATTTGGTTTAGACCGAGAACAAACTACAACTCTAGAAAGTTATCTGCAAGAGTACTTCAGCAGAATTATGAAGAAGCTTAAAGAGTTAGACTACGAAAAAAATAAGACTAAAAAGCAGAAATCTAAAAAAACTCCTTTTAAACAATCTTCAAAAGCCAATAGCCAATAGTCATTAGACTTTGGAATCTAGACATTTAACAGCGAACTATCCGGCGCTGACCGCTTGCGGTACAGCGCACTCTTTTCCCAGATTTAGCTAAATTAATGACTAGATTGTCAAAAATGTGTAACGATTACATAATACAGAGCATTGCCTAAACTTGGATATTTGAGTGTGCCGAAAGCAGGCATTATCTACAACGACGTTAAACCGGTAGCGGGTCGTGTCGCTATCGAGTTGAAAGACAAGCTAACCGCAGCCGGTTGGAATGTGTGTGTCACATCGAGTATCGGTGGCATATTGGGCAACTCTACCCCTGAGAGTCCAGTACGCCATACCCCCCTAGACGGTCTAACCCCCCCCGGTTTTGACTCAGATATGAAATTCGCGGTGGTGTTAGGAGGAGATGGTACTGTTTTAGCAGCATCTCGCCAGGTAGCCCCCTGTGGTATTCCACTGTTAACAGTGAATACTGGTCACATGGGATTTTTGACAGAAATTTTCCTCAATCAATTACCCCAAGCACTAGAACAGGTGATGGCGGGTGAGTATGAAATTGAAGAACGAGCCATGCTCACTGTCAAAGTGTTTCGTGGAGATTCAGTACTGTGGGAAGCTCTGTGCTTGAATGAAATGGTGCTGCATCGGGAACCCTTAACCTCCATGTGCCATTTTGAAATTGCCATCGGGCGTCATGCGCCAGTAGATATTGCTGCGGATGGCGTGATTGTTTCTACACCAACTGGTTCCACAGCTTACTCATTGAGTGCTGGCGGCCCAGTAGTGACTCCTGGCGTACCTGCTCTACAGCTAGTACCTATTTGCCCGCATTCTTTAGCTTCTAGAGCATTAGTATTTCCAGACACAGAATCGGTCAATATTTACCCAGTCAATATTCCTCGGCTGGTGATGGTAGTGGATGGGAATGGGGGTTGCTATGTATTACCAGAGGATCGAGTACATATAGAGCGATCGCAATATAGTGTCCGATTTATTCGCCTACAACCACCAGAGTTTTTCCGAATTTTACGAGAAAAATTAGGCTGGGGTTTGCCACATATCGCCAAACCAACTTCTGTAGAATTACCATAATCATGGGACATAGGGTATGGGGATGGGGCGCATAGGGCATAGGGCATAGAGTATGGGTAAGAGGCAAAGGGGCAGGGGGTAGAGGGGAAGATCATCTCCCCTGCTTCCTGCTCCCTGCTCCCTGTTCCCCTACCTCCCTCATCTCCTCCATGCCCCGTGCCCCATGCCCCATGCCCATATCCCAAATTCTTATGACAGTTGCTCAAAGTCCCTGTGTTGTGGTGATTGAAACCGATGAAAATCTAGCAAATCAGCTTGCTTGCGATTTGTTAGAAGCCGGCTATGAATCAATTTTGGCTCATGATGCAACTAGCGGGCTACAACACTGTCGCGATCGCCAGCCTGCTTTAATTGTTTTAGACCGAATGCTAGCAGGAGAATCAGGACTCTCATTGTGTAAAAATCTCAGAAGCATTGGTGTGCGATCGCCTGTGTTGATTTTAATGGCAAGGGATACAGTTGACGATCGTGTAGCTTGTCTAGAAGCCGGAGCTGATGATTACATCCTCAAGCCTTACCGTTCAGAAGACTTTTTGAAGTTAATTCGCCTCTACTTAAAACCCGATGTGGATACCACGGAGCAATTACGCTTCGGAGATTTAATTTTAGATATAGCAACTCGCCGTGCCATACACAACGGGCGGCCAATTGATTTGACAATGAAGGAATTTGAACTTTTAAAATTTCTAATGGAACATCCCCGTGAGGTCTTAACCCGCGAACAAATTCTAGAAAATGTTTGGGGTTATGATTTTCTAGGTGAATCAAATGTCATTGAAGTTTATATTCGCTACTTGCGTCTCAAAATTGAAGATGAAGGCCAAAAGCGCCTCATACAAACAGTGCGGGGTGTCGGCTATGTTTTAAGAGAGTCATAGTAAGCTAATGCACGCTAAATAAAGCATAACTACTCGTGTTGACTGTTAACTGTTGACAGTCAACAGTCTAATCAAGCAAAGCCAGAGACTCAATACGGTTCGGATAAGCAGTATGAACTTCCCTTGTGGTCTGGGAAAAGGTTAAGGGGTAAGGGGTAAAGGATGTATTTAAAACCTTTGCCCTTTGCCCTTTTCCCTTTGCCCTTTTCCCTTTGCCCTTTTCCCTTTCCCCTTTCCCCTTTCCCCTTCCCCCTTCCCCCTTTGCCCTTTTCCCTTTCCCCTTTCCCCTTTCCCCTTTCCCCTTTCCCCTTTC
>NZ_LAHA01000099.1 GCF_002608075.1 Nostoc linckia z4 | reverse complement strand
TTGATTGTCTCACGGATAGCATCGCTCCTCAGTCGATATCACAAAACAATGTATATTTATTCTTGTAAAAGACCTAAAAACAAGCATTTATAAGCTTTTTACCCACTTTATACTTCACAATATAGATTTATTCTTAATTTCAATTTACTTAAACCTTCTGAGTATTTTTATTTACTCATATCAGCGCGGATTTATGTAATATTTTTAGACTACATTATGAAGTGCGGAATGTGGGGTCCAGTACGCAATCAACCCCTTTTAGCTTACCGTTTTGTAAATTACTTGCGTCGTACTCAGCGTGGCGGCTTAACCCAAGTCCCAAGCCGCGATTTAGTTAGATTAGTCTCAGAAGAAGTCCTCACAGACGACAGCGACAATCGAGTTAACTTAGTCGATAGTCAAGCGATCGCAGAATATCAAGAAGCACAACAACAAGAAGAACAACAAGCACTACGGCAGTCTGTACAAAGAGAATTTGAAAATTATTTACAAGAAAACCTGGGAACAGAAGCAGTAGAGTGGCTACGATTGTATCTCCAAGGTAAATCACAAGAAGAAATTGCCAAAAAACTCAATAAACCAATTAGAGAAGTATACCGACTGCGAGAAAAAATTAGTTACCACGCTGTGCGCGTCTTTGCCCTCAAAGGAAAACCAGAACTCGTAGATAGTTGGCTCTCAATTTCCTTGGAAGAACACAACTTCGGTCTAACACAAAGCCAATGGCAGCAACTTCATGAAAAACTCACTCCTTTGGCGCGGCAGATCCTAGATTTACGTAGAACAGGTAAATCAATAGAAGAGATAGCCCAACAATTAAAACTCAAAACTCACCAAGTGCTAGGCGAATGGACAAAAGTCTATCTTGCAGCCCAAGCTTTAAGAACTCAGGAGTAAGTGGGCATTGGGCATTGGGAAATGAGGGAGATAAGAGGAAAAGGGGGCAAGGAGAATAACTCTTAACTCTTAACTCTTAACTCTTCACTCGCATACCCCATATCCCATCTCAGTATTTTCCCTAATCCTTAATCGAAAATTTATCCTCTACTTACGTCTACTTATGTAATAGATAATTGAATTTTTAACAATCCAACAAAGTATCTTTATTAACTACCTACTAAACTAGAAGGAAAATACTATATAAGAAAATACCAAGTAATAAAATCTATGTTGTCTTCAGAAGGCGAACTCACAAATAGCACAGTCAACAGAGAACATGTGCTAACCGCTACACAAAGTAAGTGGGAGCAAGAAGGCGAACGCGAGGAAATATTCCAGCTAATGGATAGTTTTTTGTCATTTGAAGCTTGTCTCTACCATCAAATATTGCCTTTTGGATTAAAAGACAACAAGCTATTGCTAGGTATGGTTCATCCACAAGACGCTGAGGCACTAGATTATGTAAGTCGTATTGCCTCTTATATGAATTGCACGCTGATAATTGAGGCGATCGCAGCTGACGCTCATCGCAGAATATTGTCAGCTTACCTTAACCACAAGAATATATCCCAGCTAGATGCCCAACAAGCGGATCGCGAAATCACAGTTACCGTTGTTGATAGGTTTATTGGCTCTGATGATACTTACTCTGAATCGCAGCACTTACCAACATTCACACCACCTGACACAGAAATTAATGAGCATTTTCAGCAGCCGATAGATTTACCACTCCCAAATCCAAATCATCCCCCTCAAATTTCTTCCTTCTTAACTTCCGGAAATACAGGTCAACAAAAAGATACTTCTGAATCCCCACTAGTAGAAAATTTACCTATTCTACCCGTAGAAATTCCTGAACTATTTAGTCCTGTAGAAGTACTGGCAACACTACCACCCAAAAGATTACTAGAAGAATTACTAGGGCGAATTTTGACAGGGGGAATTGGTCGGTTATATCTAGAAAGGCAACCTTACGAAGGCAGGATACTATGGAGTGACAATGGAGTATTACAGTCTGTGTTAGACAAAGTGCCACTGTCTGTTTTCCAAGGAGTGCTTAATGAGTTAAAGCGATTTGCTTCCCTACCTATTAGCAAGGTTGCAGAACCAAAACAAGTAGAGAAGGAATGTTTGTATCAAAAAACCCGTTTGCTATTGCGCTTGCGAGTTATGCCAGGAATTTATGGAGAAGAAGCGACACTCCAAGTTTTGCGAGGAGCAGCATTAAAGTTTTATCAACAGCAACAACTGAAGCGTCTCAGCCGCGATGCCTTGGGAATTTCTCAGCAATTAAGTTTTAAGTTACATGAACTACAAGAACGCCTTTTTCTCAATCGCGGTCTTGACTGCGAGCAATTAGAGGCTTTAGTTACCCTCAATCAACTAGTGAAAAGTTTAGACCAACAGCTCAAAAAACTAACACTAGACGGCGAGCGATCGACAAACAGCAAATCATAAGTCTATCAGTGAAACCGCTGATTTCGATCGCAATACATAATTGTTATGTTGTAATCGAACTCTGAATCGACGGATCTAAGAAGGTTAGAACAAATAAATATAAATCTCACGTGCATATTTTACGTAAGATTACGGTTCAAAGAAAGTTATAGTAACCAAGCTAATTTCCGCTTTTAAATCCATATTATTGCAAATATTTCATGCAAACAGAGGTTTTTAGTGAACTTTTCCCCTTGATGAGTACAGCCAACCCACAAACTTTGGAATGGCTACTCAACGTTGCAATTGAACATGAATACCCAGCCGGGCGAGCTGTTCTCATGGAAGATGCTTGGGGTAATGCCGTTTATCTCGTGGTTTCTGGTTGGGTGAAAGTCCGACGTACCGTCGGGGAAGATTCAGTAGCTCTGGCAATTTTTGGCCGTGGGGATTTTTTTGGAGAAATGGCAATTTTAGATGAATCTCCCCGCTCAACTGATGTCATTTCCCTTTCACCTGTGAAGTTACTTAGTATCTCCAGAGAACGTTTTATTCAAATATTGTTTAAAGACCCACAATTACATCACCGCATGTTGCAATTGATGGTGCGACGACTACGACAAATTAACCTGCGCTTGCAAATGCGGTCTTCCCCACCAGCAGTCAAACTGGCTCATA
Organism: Nostoc linckia z4; assembly: GCF_002608075.1. Taxonomy (GTDB): domain Bacteria; phylum Cyanobacteriota; class Cyanobacteriia; order Cyanobacteriales; family Nostocaceae; genus Nostoc; species Nostoc linckia. Next base: position 15,665 of record NZ_LAHA01000099.1, on the reverse strand, counting down.
CCTTAGTCACTTTAGGCGAAAGCTATGGTCAGGAATCAAACCAGGGCAGAGAAATTTTTAACATTCCTTTTAAAGATTTAGCAGAGGTGACAGAAATCGGTGTTGAAGAAACCACGAAAATCATGGAAAAGTTAAATGAAAAAGGGTGGATTAACATTGACAACACCAACAACATTACCTATCTTGTAAACTTCAAACAGTTGATGAACTTGGCAGGTAGAGTGTAATTGCTTTGCTGATTACGCATTAAACTTCTTGCAGAAGTCGGAAAAAGGCGAATGGGCAAGGGGGAAAGGTTTAGTATTTTCCCTTTTCCCACAAGAGTGTAAAAAGCAATTTTGCAAGAGGGCTACTATACAATAATAGGACTTACGTACACTCTACGAACTCTTGGCGTTCTTGGCGTCTTCGCGGTAGCCTTCGGCAAGCTGCTGACGCTCCTTCTCTGCGAGACGCTGCGCGAACGTCGCTACCGCTTCGCTAACGCGTCTACGTTAAATCATGCTTTTTGGTAATTTTTGCGTAAGTCCTGAATAATTTTATTTCATCTAAATTATGGAATTTAGATGTTTTTTAGTTGAAATAAAGCACATGGTCAAAATGCTTGGCAAGAATAAATTCGTTTTTTACACCGTAAAGCAAAAATCCCCCAGCTTATAGCCGTAGGGAATGTGAAAAGCTACCAGTGTAGTCAAGTTTTGCACACTAAACTAGTATCCTAAACTATATTTTCAAATCAATCAGTCAAAATATTTATCCGAATCTGCCACTGACATAATCTCGTGTATATTCTTGTTTGGGATTGTTAAAAATCTGCTCTGTCAAGTCATATTCCACCAGATATCCCATTTTGGAGCCACTTTCCGTTGCTTGTGCATTGAAAAAGGCTGTCATATCAGACACCCGTGCGGCTTGTTGCATATTGTGGGTGACGATAATAATGGTGTATTGGGATTTCAGTTCTTGGAGTAATTCTTCAACTCGCAAAGTTGAAATTGGGTCAAGGGCTGAGCATGGTTCATCCATTAGCAGCACCTCTGGTTGAATTGCTAAAGCACGAGCAATACACAAGCGTTGCTGTTGTCCGCCAGATATAGATAGACCACTTTGTTTAAGTTTGTGTTTGACTTCATCCCACAAAGCAGCTTGTCTTAAACTCCGCTCTACCAATTCATCCATATCACCCCTATAGCCATTAATTCTAGCTCCAAAGGCAATATTTTCATAAATTGATTTCGGAAAAGGGTTAGGTTTTTGAAACACCATACCAATGCGGCGGCGCAGTTCTACAGTGTCAATTCTTTTGTCATAAATATCAGTTTCGCCAAAGGTAATTCTTCCCTCAATATGTGCGCCGGGAATCAAGTCATTTAGGCGATTAAAACATCTTAATACAGTGCTTTTACCACATCCAGAAGGGCCAATAAAGGCTGTGATTTTGTTTTTGCCAATGTTCAGATTAACATCACGAACTGCTTTGAAATTACCATAGAAGACAGATAATTGTTCAGCTTGCAATATAGTCTCAGATGTAGCAGTTGTTGAATTTAATACCATAAAAAACTTCAGGACAATAATGAAAACATGCTTGACTCATTTAGCGAGACTGCTGGAATTTATTACGTAAATATATAGCCGTTGAATTCATCAAAAGCAGCACGATCATCAAAATGATAATGCCAGCAGCAGCATTCTGGTGAAAATCTGTTTGAGGACGAGAAACCCAGTCAAAAATTTGAATTGGTAGTGCGGTGAAAGAACTTTGCAAGCCTTTTAAAGAAAGCTCAGGCAAGAAAGTGATGAACCCAACAGCACCAATTACAATCAAGGGAGCTGTTTCGCCGATCGCTCTTGAAAGTGCCAAAATTGTACCAGTTAGGATACCTGGCAAAGCAATGGGAAATATTTGTTCTCTAATGATTTGCCACCTGTTGGCACCAAGGGCAAAACCCGCTTGCCGCAAGCTATCGGGAACAGAACGCAAAGCTTCACGAGTGGTAATAATGATGATTGGTAAAATCAATAAGCTCAAGGTTAAAGCACCAGCTAATACAGTGCGTCCTTGAGTTATTGGTTCCATTATCCGCACGAAAATTTGCAAACCCAACAAGCCATAGATAATGGATGGTACGGCTGCCAAATTTGCAATGTTGATTTCAATTAATTGAGTAAACCAATTGTCTTCGGCATACTCTTCTAAGAAAATACCTGCACCTACTCCTAGAGGAAACGAGATTAAAGCCGTTATTACCAGTAACCAGATGGTACCCACTAAAGGAGCTAATATCCCAGAAGCAGAAGCACGACGAGAAGAAAAATTAGTCAAAAAAGACCAATTCAAACGCCCAAGACCGTCAGTTAAAATATCAATCAGCAAAATAGCTAACACTAACAAGGCAAATAAAGTTGCAGCCCAAGTGGCGATGGCAAAAATTTTGTCAAGATTGTAGCGTTTATCGATTGATAAATCGAAGTTGCGATTTGCACCAGAGTCAAACCGATTTTTAGATTGAATATTACTCTTCGTCATTCGTATTTCTCCCGGAAGCGGCGGACAAACCAGTAACTAAAAATATTCAGTGCCAAGGTCATGAGAAATAATGTCATGCCCACTGAAAAAATAGTTTTATAGGCTAATGAACCTGCTGGTGTGTCTCCTTTACTAACTTGGACAATGTATGCTGTCATTGTCTCAATGGGCACTAACGGGTTAAGGGTCAACTGAGGATTTTGACCAGCTGCAATGGTAACAATCATTGTTTCACCGATGGCGCGGGAAATAGCCAATATAAAGGAAGCTACTATCCCAGATAAAGCTGCCGGTAATACCACAGAAACAATTGTTTCCCTTTTTGTTGAGCCAAGTGCATAAGCACCTTCTCGCAAACTACGGGGAACTGCATAAAGAGCATCTTCACTCAAAGAAGCTACCAGAGGAATAATTGAAATTCCTAGTACTAAACCCGCACTCAAGGCATTGAATCCTTGCATACCAGGGATAAATTTTTGCAGGAAGGGTGTCACTGTCAACAGTGCAAAGTAACCAAAAACAACAGTGGGTACCCCTGCCAAAATTTCTAGGGCTGGCTTGAGCCATTTGCGGAGCTTTGCTGGGGCATATTCACTCAAGCAGATAGCTGCTAATAAACCCAGTGGTAATGCTACTGCGATCGCAATTATAGATATCAGCAGCGTAGCGCTAATTAGCACCATCACTCCAAATTGCTTATTGGCAAACAATGGTGTCCACTGTGTCTCAGTTAAAAATCTCCAGATGGGGACTTCCGAAAAAAATGATACTGTCTCAAAAATTAGTGTTAAAACAATACCAATTGTGGTTGCTACTGAGACAAAGGCAAACAAGGCAAATAAACTTTTGACACCAAATTCAATCTGCTTACTCAAACCCCGATTAGGCTGCCACAAGCTGGGATTATTTGGTTGATTAGATAACGGATTGGAAGTCATTAAAGAAGAACCTCATCAATTCAAACTTCCTCTGTATACAGACGTTGCTTTTGAGAAAAATTGCCTCTGGGCTGGAAATTTAGCTGAACTTTCAACACCACCAAGGTTGTGCTATATTAGTCGCTACTTCCAGCTACCAGAGCTAAATTTTAAATTGTGCTTAGAGAATCAAAATTATTCAGGCCAACTCTTACTTTTCTTGTTTGATCAGATCCTTGAGGGTGACACCAACTTGAGAACCTTTGCCCTCAAAAATCGAGCCTACCTTACCACTATTGAAGCGTGCTTGAACTTCAGTGAGTAAATCGCTGGGTAAAGGCACATAACCCACTTCTGTAACTAGCTTTTGGTTAGCTGGAGCGTAAGTGAAATCAACAAAAGCCTTGACATCAGGACGTGTTGCTACACTTTTTTTGACATAGATAAATTCTGGGCGAGAAAGCGGCTGATAAGTTCCATCAGCTATGGTTTGGGGACTCGGTTGAACGCAGCCCTTACCGCCATCAATACCAACTAGCTTTAATTTATCCTTGTTGTTTTCATAATAGGCAAAGCCAAAGAAGGCCAAACCACCTTTGTCAGCACTGACACCTTGTACCAAGGTATTATCATCTTCACTTGCAGTGTAGTCTCCACGGCTTTCTCCTTGCTTACCTACAACTGCTTGCGTGAAATAGTCATAAGTACCTGAATCAGTTCCAGGGCCGTACAAACCGATTTTCTCAGCAGGGAATTTCGGGTTAATCTGGTTCCATTGAGTGACTTTGCCTTGAGCGGCGGTTTCCCACATTTTTTTGAGTTCATCAACTTTGAGGCACTCAACAAAGTTATTCTGGGGACTAACTACCACTGAGAGACCATCATAAGCGATGGGCAGTTCAATATACTCGATATTGCCTTTTTTACAGAGTTCTACTTCCTCTGGCTTAATGGGGCGGGAAGCATTAGAAATATCAGTTTCACCCGCGCAAAACTTTTTGAACCCGCCTCCTGTACCAGAAGAAGCAACAGTCACTTTTATACCAGGATTCGCCTTTTGAAACTCTTCTGCCATGGCCTCAGAAATAGGATAGACGGTACTAGAACCATCCACCTTGACTGTTCCAGATAAATTCGATCCGGTTGCTGTATTGGTGGCTGGGGTAGCACCGCCTTCTGTTGCTGGGCTAGGGTTGTTAGAAGCCTGATTGTTTTCGCCGCCGCAAGAGCTAATACCAATTGCCAAAGCAACTAGGGGAGCAACCAACTGCACCTTTGAAGAGAACATAAGGATCTTTATAGATGATGCTATGGATTAACAGTATGAACATTAGCACTTAAGAGTGACAGAAAAGTTAACAATCGGTTAAGTCAATACTAATACACACTCAAAAAAGCTAAAAATTCAAGTCAGCAAAGGCACATTTTTTCATCAGTAATCAAATAAAATGTGATTTAAATTATACTACTATCTTGCAGAAAATAAACTAAATATTAAGTAATTTGGGTAGGCTAAAAATATTTTTTGGAATCTACAATTTTTTAAATGAAATTAACGCTACATATTAGCAATCAAATATCAATCTAGATACGAGTTTAAGTTCAGTTATTCTACTGAGAGATTAAAACTCAGATATCAGCTTTTGGGTATGCCAACAGCTAAAGCTCAGGTGGGAAAGTTCATATATTAATGTTTATACTGGTTGCTATTGGTTTTCCCTTTTGCCTTTCTTTATTTGCCTGATACATGTTTGCTGCTTCCAACCAATTACTATGGTCAATGATTGGCTTACTCCTGACAATGGGTGGCACTTTCCTAGAAGCTTATGGCATCACTTCACCTTGGAGTTGGAGTCAGCACGGAATTCAGACTTTTTCTTTAGGTGTAACTTTTCAAGTTGGTGCAGTACTACTTGTGGGTTGTTTGGGTGGTAAAAATGCTGGTGCGCTGTCGCAAATTGCCTACTTAGTCATGGGGTTAACTTTATTGCCCGTATTTGCTGATGGTGGTGGTATTGGTTATGTTAAGCTATCTCAGTTTGGCTATTTGCTAGGCTTTATTCCTGGAGCTTGGATTTGTGGTTTGTTTGCCTTTAAAGCTAGACCCCGACTAGAAACCCTTGGTTTTAGTTGCATCTGTGGGTTGTTAACTCTTCACCTATGCGGTATTAGTTATTTGATTATTAGCTATCTTTTTCAGTGGCAAGGCACAGAAAATATACCTTTAATGCAAGCAATTCTCAGATATTCTTGGTTTGTACTGCCAGGTCAGCTAACTGTAGTCTGTGCCGTCACTGTAATAGCATATGTATTGCGTCACTTAATGTTTTATTAGTCATTAGTCATTAGTCATTAGTCATTAGTCTTTTTTCAATGACCAATGCCCAATGCCCAATGACCAATGCCCAACGATCAATGACCAATGACTAATTTGCCATGCGTTTAAAAAATCGCCTTTTCTGGATTTCTGCCTTCATAGCTTTTTTCTTAGACCAAATAACAAAATACTGGGTGGTGCAAACATTCAGTTTGGAACAAACGCTACCACTCTTACCAGGGATATTTCACTTGACTTACGTCACTAACACTGGTGCGGCTTTTAGTTTGTTAAGTGGAAAAGTGGAATGGTTGCGCTGGTTATCTTTAGGAGTAAGTTTAGTTTTAATCGGGCTGGCGTTATTTGGCCCGACGTTAAGTCTGTGGGATCAGCTAGGCTATGGCTTGATTTTAGGTGGAGCTATGGGCAATGGCATCGATCGCTTTGTTTTAGGTTATGTGGTTGATTTTCTAGATTTTCGCCTCATTAATTTTGCTGTATTTAATGTGGCAGATTCATTTATTAGTATCGGTATCGTTTGCCTGCTCATTGCCTCTTTGCAAAAAACACCAACTTCAACATAACAGACCTAATTAAACTATTAAGCCTGGGATGATTTATCCCAGGCTTAATAGCTGAAACCCTTTTTCATAGCGTATTAGTTTCATAACTTACACCAGTTACTATAACTGGTGTAAGTTGTCAATATCTACAGCAATGACTAACGCCAAATCAGTATGCAGATTTGAGTTTAGTTGCCTGTGGCAGGAGTGCTGGGCGAGCTAGAACCTGGAACTGAACTAGGAGAGCTAGGAGTTGGCTCAGAAGCGCCATCAGAAGGGGTAGTACTTCCTGGTGCTGGAGTTATATTGCTGGGAGTACCAGAGTCAGAAGGGGTAACACTTCCTGGTGTTGGAGTTATATTGCTGGGAGTACCAGAGTCAGAAGGGGTAACACTTCCTGGTGCTGGAGTTATATTGCTGGGAGTACCAGATTCAGAAGGGGTAACACTTCCTGGCGCTGGAGTTATATTGCTGGGAGTACCAGATTCAGAAGGGGTAGCTCCTGGTGCTGGTGTTGTGGTAGTGCTATCAGGAGCGCCAGAGCCAGATGGAGTAACGCTCTCCGGTGTGGTTGTGCTATCGGGAGTGGTGGTTTCCGAAGGTGTGGTTTCTGTTGGAACTGTTGTACTACCAGGAGTAGTAGGCGTAACAGCTGTGCCACCACCACAACGAGAGTTAAGAGGGAAATACTCGCACAGAATTTTTTTGCCTTCTGGCGACAGTTTGATTTCCGTTGGTGAACTAGTGGAGGAGTCGCTACTGGATTGGGCTATGGGGGATTTACTAGATTGAGCGCCAGCAATATTAGTGGTAAGTGCCAAAAATAGGGCTGTACCAATCAGGGTCAGAGATTTTCCCATCATTCTGAAATTAACCTCAACGGAACACTCGAACTATTAAAACAGACAATAAGATTTAGAAAATCTTCCTAAAAGAGGATATTTCGGTTTGTTTCAAAATATGTTGATATGTAAAACTAGTAAAAATTAAATCTGTTGTTCGTCAATGTTTTGTGTTGATGAATACCAGCTAATGAATGGTATTTGTAGCCATTTACTAGTAAAACCTACATATAATCAAGACTTTAGATTTAATAGTAAAAATTGGCTGTTAACAAAAAAGCAATAAAAATGACAAGCTATTGTTAGTTACAAAAGATATTTAGGTATAAAATGAATCTAAAAAATCATCTAGCCAATTTATTCTTTGGCTTATGAGTAAAATGATGAAAGATTAACATCTAAGTTGTAGTTCGCCCGATTCTTCACTAAAAAGTGTGATGTAAATAGCCGATGAGTTCTCCCCAACCCCCTCACAAGCCACAAACGTTATTAGGTCAACTGACTCAAGCAGTACATACAATTCAAGCTAGGGTCGATTTTTCCAAATTGGCGCTCAAGCCTAATGCCAAAGTGCCGGAACTCTGGGTGCAGGATGCGGGGGCGGATAAAGCAGAGGTATATCCACTGTTGGGCGATCGGTATGTTCTCGGTCGTAGCTCCAAATCCTGCGATATCGTCATCCGTAACCCTGTTGTTAGCCAAATTCACCTATCGCTATCGCGCAATTCCACTCAGCGCGCACCAGTTTTTGTTATCAAAGACGAAAATTCCACCAATGGCATCTATCGTGGCAAACGTCGTGTCAATTCCCTGGAATTACGTCATGGCGATATTCTCACTCTGGGGCCGCCAGAACTCGCTGCTTCTGTCAGATTACAATATGTCGATCCACCACCTTGGTACATCAAAGCTGCAACTTGGACAGGTTACGGCATTGGTGGTGTCAGTGCATTGTTCGCCTTGGTGATTGGCGTCGAATGGCTAAAATTTTCAGTCAGACCCCTACCCACAGCTACACGCGCCCCAGTGGTTGTTTATGCCCGTGATGGAGCCACACCCCTGAGAGAACCCCGCACCACCTCCCACGTGGACATGAAGCGATTAGATGAATTTGGCCCTTATTTGCCCACTGCCGTGGTCGCTTCTGAAGATAGCCGTTATTATTGGCATTTTGGGGTCGATCCGTTAGGAATTTTGCGAGCCGTCTTGATTAATAGCCGTACAGGAGATGTCCAGCAAGGAGCCAGCACCGTTACCCAGCAAGTCGCCCGTAGCTTGTTCCGCGATTATGTAGGCAGACAGGATACTTTAGGACGTAAATTGCGGGAGGCAATTGTCGCCCTGAAGCTAGAAACCTTTTACAGCAAAGATGATATTTTGCTGATGTACTTAAATCGGGTTTTTTTGGGTGGAGATACCTCTGGATTTGAAGATGCAGCCAGGTATTACTTTGAAAAACCAGCTAAAGATTTAAGTTTGGCGGAAGCTGCCACACTAGTAGGGATTTTACCAGCCCCCAACGCGTTTGATTTTTGCGGCGATGGCCCAAATAAGCTAGAAACTGCTGAATACCGCAATCGGGTGATCAAACGGATGTTGGAAATGGGCAAAATCAAAGCAGAGGAGGCTAATCGAGCCAGACGCTCCACTGTTCAAGTTAGTCCTAAAGTTTGCGAACAACAAGCCAAAACAATTGCTCCTTACTTTTACAATTACGTTTTCTCGGAATTGGAATCAATCTTGGGGGAGGGAGCAGCCAGAGAAGGCAACTATATTATTGAAACTAAGCTCGATCCAGCCATCCAAAGCCAAGCAGAAGCCGCATTGCGTAATTCAGTAAACAGCGCTGGTGCAACTTTTAAGTTTTCTCAAGGAGCAGTGGTGACCCTCGACTCCAGTAACGGTAGTATCTTGGCGATGGTAGGGGGAACCGATTACAAAAAAAGTCAGTTCAATCGTGCAACCCAAGCCAAAAGACAACCGGGTTCGACCTTCAAAATCTTTGCTTACACCGCCGCTATTCAACAGGGAATTCCAGAATCAAAAAGTTATTCTTGCGCTCCTTTAACTTGGCAAGGCTTCACTTATAAACCCTGTCGTGCTGGTGCAGACGCTAGTTTAGATATTGCTACGGGGCTGGCTCTTTCAGAAAATCCCATCGCTTTGCGAGTTGCCAGAGAAATTGGCTTGGATAAAGTGGTTTCTATGGCGCAGCGTTTGGGGGTAAAGTCCTCCCTCGATCCGGTTCCAGGGTTGGTGCTGGGTCAAAGTGTAGTTAATGTTTTAGAAATGACTGGTGCTTTTGGTGCCATTGGCAATCGCGGTGTCTGGAATCCTCCCCATGCCATTAGTCGTATTTTAGATAGTGGTGATTGCCGCGATCGCAACGATCTTAAAACTTGCCGTGTCATCTACTCCTTCGACCAAGATCCAGACGCCAACAAAAGAGTTTTGCCAAACAATGTAGCTGATGAAATGACTAGTTTAATGCGCGGTGTAGTCACCAGAGGTACTGGTCGTAGTGCTGCCATTGGATTAGGGGAAGCTGGTAAAACAGGCACTACTGATAAAAACGTTGACTTATGGTTTATAGGTTTTATTCCCAGTCGGCGGCTTGTAACTGGTGTTTGGTTGGGAAACGACAACAATTCCCCCACATCTGGTAGCAGCGCTCAAGCCGCTCAGTTATGGGGAAATTACATGGGGCGGATTACAAGGTAAATGGGCATTGGGCATTGGGCATTGGGCATTGGGCATGGTGAAAGGGAAAGGGGTAAGGGGGAAAGGTTAAAGATTAAATTTATTCCTTTTCCCTTTTCCCTTTAACCTTTTCCCCTGCCCCTCATCTCCCCATGCCCCATGCCCCATTCCCTATTATTGATACCCCTGCCAAGAACTGATTTCTAATTTGCCACTCGGTTTGAATATCACTTGAAAGTGGGCAAGAGGTTCTTTACTATTGGGGGGTGCTGCATTGGAGCCATAGATGGCGTTAAACATCTGGGGAAGGGGTGTTTCCCGGAAGTAGTCAAAGGCTACTTGGTTGAGTGGTTCATAGTCAGCAATTACACCATCTTTGTTCACCGCTACCCGATATTTTAAATCTCGTGTAAATGTAGGTGTGCCGCTCCAAGCTTGGCGGACTGTATTATAAAGTTTTTGATTTAAACCTTTGACTATGTTAGGGTCGGTAATTTTTGTCCCTACTACCTCTGGTGTTCTAGCATACCCACGCCAAGGGCTGACTTGCAAGACACCATTTGTAGTAAATACTACTCTAAATTGAGCGATGGGTTCATTGGAAATGGGAGGACGGTTAGCAGGATTGTAAAGTAGGTTAGGTAGAGGAGTTTGTCCTATTCCTTGATTTGCTTCTTGATTGACTGCTTTATAACCAACGATCGCTCCATCTGCGGCTACACCTATACGATAGATCAAATCCTGTTGCAATCCTGAGCGATTAGTCCAAGCTGGATGAATTTGATTATACACTTGGCGATTTAAGGCACGCAGTTGGGATGGATCGGTAATTTCCGAAACTGTATTTAAAAGTGCTTCTAAATCTTTAACTTCTGGCTTGGTAGTAGTTGTAGCTGTTGGTGTAGGAGTCGCAGCAGCTATGGGCGTCGCAGCCGACGTGGGAGTTGGATCTGCTGATGCTGAAGGGGTGAGGTTCTTCGTTGTTGAGGTAGTTTGCCCATTTGGCTGAGGCTGTGGTGGACGAATTTGCGGAGGTGGAATCAAGTTAAAAGCGATCGCTGCCACTGCTAAACTTGATACTCCCACAGCAGCCGGAACCACTTGGTTGATTAAACCTTGACTAGCAGCACCATAGCGTTTAGTAACTGGCTGTAGTTCTAAGGAAAGTTCTGGTAAAGTTTGGCTATCAGCAAAAAACTGATCTACTGCTTCTACCAAATCAAACAACTGCACCGTACTCAAATCTATTTCAATAGGCGGGCGTTTAGCATGACTTGGTTGAGACTCGAAACCCTCTGGTGCCCCTTCTGAATGCACAATTAACCGATGTCGGTTGCTGTCTATTTTTTGAAACTCTACTAACTCTGACTCGTGGTTATGGGCTTGGGGATTGGGTACATTACTTAAAAATTCTTGGGCATAGCCACTAACCGCCCTCACCAAACTTTCAAAAAACTCCCGCCCTCCTGTTAGAGGTTGATTATATCCAGATAAATAACATTCCGCATTGACCAATATAGATAATTCCGGGCGCAGTTCTTGGAATTGTGCAGCCCTAGTGACATCACTTAAACCTTCTAAAAGCAGTGTACAATTAGGCAAACTGTACTTACGTTGAATATTCATTCCACCTCACCGTCAAAAAGACTAATCCAAAATCGCTGCATTCCAGCCGTACCAGTGCAGAATAGCAATTGTCCTAACAAATTTATCGCTAACTCATTTAATTTTTCGTCAGAAGTTAATGCCAGTACACCAGAACGTCGAGTATTCATCCGACTCTTAAAATGCGCTCTAAACCGCTCTAGGTAATTAGATAACCGCAAATTCTGTTCTAGGGGAATCTGCTTTTCTTCCATCTGTTGACATAACATTAATAACTGCCGAATCACAACAGTTAGACGCCGCGCTATGTAACAAGCAATAACTACCAAAGCTTTGGCTTCCATAATAGTTAAGGGGCGGCGAATGTGCGCTCTCCGTAGCGGGTTAGAGCTACGCATCCGCCATAAATTCACCCGATCTTTGACAATTCCTTTAAGGTCTAATTCTTGAGCAAAAGCTAGGATTGCTTCAGAACCGCCAAGCTCTAAAGCTTCAATAGCGAGTAAAATAAGGTCAATTTGCAACCGAGTTCTTCGAGGACATGTTTGTCCGGCGATGGCAGGATCTGGTAAAGTGTCCAGAATCATCGGCAATGAATCTTGAGTTGGACTTTTCAACGGCGTTAAACTTGCAGAAACGTTCATTCTATAAATACCTTGTACGCTTGTGACAGACTAGGTAAAACAAATTTAAGATAAGTAGCCAAGACTTGAACATTAGACTCATAGCAGTGGTCATGACTACCCGATATATACATTACTTAACTCTTTCTACTCAAAGGATTCCCTATATTAAATTCAAAACTTTAAAACATCACTGAATTCACCTCATTTATTAGTGCTATACCTGTTCTAGCTTGATTTAGTTTCCACTGGTCGTCAATCAAGGGTCAAGCATTAGCCTCCACGCCCAGCGTATGACATTATAGTGTACGATTTTTCAGGTATCTGGAATTGGGCATTGGGCATTGGGCATCCCTTCTCTGCGAGACGCTACGCGAACGGCTTCGCTCAGGGCAAGTGGGCATAGGGTAGGGGAAAAGGTTAAAGGGAAAAGGGAAAAGGAATAAATTTAATCTTTCCCTTTTTCCCCTTACTCCTTTGCCCTTCCCCTTATCCTCTTCCTATGCCCCATGCCCCATCCCCTTATCCCCATTTCCCATTCCCCACTCACTCTATGGATTTAAAGTCTCTGATTCGTGACATCCCAGATTTCCCCAAACCTGGAATATTATTTCGGGATATTACTACCCTGCTGCGCGATCCAGAGGGACTGCGCTATACTATTGACTTTTTAACACAAAAATGCATAGAAGCTGAGATGACAGTGGATTATGTTATTGGTATGGAGTCGAGGGGATTTATTTTTGGCTCACCTCTAGCTTATAAACTAGGAGCGGGTTTTATTCCCGTCCGCAAAAGAGGGAAGTTACCATCAGCAGTTCACTCAATTGAATATCAACTAGAGTATGGTACAGACTGCCTAGAAGTACATCAAGATGCTTTACATGAGGGTAGCCGGGTTTTGATAGTAGACGATTTGATTGCCACTGGTGGAACTGCAAGTGCCACAGCAAACTTGGTGCAGAAGATTGGCTGCGAACTAGTAGGGTTTGGGTTTATTATCGAGCTACGAGATTTACAAGGACGCAGACATTTGCCAAATGTGCCAATTATTTCTTTAGTTGAATATTAATATTTGTCATTAGTCATTGGGTATGGGGTATGGGGCATTGGGCATTGGGCATTGGGCATTGGGCAGAGGGGAAGATTTTCTCCTCTGCTCCCCTGCCTCCCTATCTCCCTTGTCTCCCTCATCTCCCCCCTCTCCCTACGCTACGAAACATAACGCAACTGACAACCAAAAACTAAACAAAGTGTTATGACATCTACAGCAAAAATTTCTTTAGCAACAGGTTGGGATTGGCTGATTAGGCTAGTCACGAATGAAACTTTTATATACATAATGAAGCGGCTGTTACAGGCATTATTAACTTTGTTTTTAGCGTCGGCGCTGTCGTTTCTAGTTATGCAACTTGCTCCTGGAGATTTTGTCACCCAATTAGAAGCAGATCCCAAAAAATCTAGAGAGCAAATTAAGGCGTTACGGGAATTTTGGGGATTAAATAAGTCTTGGGTGGAACAATATTGGCTTTGGTTGTGGAATATTGTCTCCAAGGGCGACTTTGGGCCGAGTTTCTCTTATAAACGCTCAGTAGTATCTTTGTTGTGGGAACGAGTACCAGCAACATTGCTGTTAGCAATCTCTTCATTAATCGTAACCTGGGCGATCGCCATTCCCTTAGGCATCATCGCCGCTATCAAGCAAAATCGCTGGACTGACCGGATTTTACAAGTCATTAGTTACGCTGGACAAGGATTTCCCAGTTTCATCACCGTTTTGGTGCTGCTTTTCTTTGCTCAAGTCACTTCGCCATTGTTTCCCGTAGGCGGTATGACTAGCATCAATCACTCAGAACTTAATTGGTTTGGCAAAATCCTCGATATCGGCTGGCACATGATTTTACCTACCATCGCCTTGTCAATTACCAGTTTTGCAGGTTTACAACGCATCACTCGCGGCGAATTGTTAGATGTTCTGCGTCAAGATTATATCCAAACTGCTCGTGCTAAAGGGCTGCCAGAAAACCGCGTAATATATGTTCATGCTCTCCGCAACGCTGTCAACCCTTTAATCACTCTATTGGGCTTCGAGTTAGCTAGTTTATTAAGTGGAGCCTTCATTGCCGAACAATTCTTTAACTGGCCTGGTTTAGGACGATTGACTTTACAAGCTGTCATGTCTCAAGATTTATATCTAGTTATGGCTAGTTTAGTCATGAGTGCAGTTTTGCTAATTGTCGGTAATTTAATTGCTGACTTAATGCTGAAAGCTGCTGACCCACGTATTCGTCTAGAAAATTTGAATTAGTCATTGGGCTAACAGGGCATGGGGCATTGGGCATGGGGCATGGGGCATTAATTTTTCTTTCCATCTCCGCGTCCCCCCATCTCCCTCATCTTCTCCATCTCCCTACTCCCACCCCTTCTATGTTGTCCGAAGTTTATTACCTCGTGCGTTCAAAAAGTGATGGTCGTTACCTGACAGCTCGTCCTAATGCAGATGCGTCAGGTTATTTGTTATTGTTTCGAGAACACTTTGATGCTCTTAGTTATCTGAATACTCATGCAGCGGAAGTGGCTAATCGTTTTGCCATCGAATCGATTCCAGGAACACAGTTAGGAAGTTTGCTCAAACGCTGGGGTTTTAGTGGTGTAGGAATTGTTAGTGACCCATTATTGCCCAAAGTCGAGTTTTTACAACATAGTTAAAAACTAATTTTGTTATCTTTAAGACTTACGCAAAAACTCTCTCAAACTCTTATTTCTTTGTGTCCTACCCTACGGGAAGCGACTTCTCTACGAGACGCTCCTTTGAACGTGTCTATGCGTCCTTTGTGGTAGCCTGCGGCAAGCCGCTGTGCGTCTACGTTTGTTCATAATTTTGCGTAAGTCCTGATATTAAGAAAATAAAGAGGAAGAAAATAAAGAGGCGATCGCACAAGTAAAATCAGGCAATATCGGTGAATTTAGTTCATCACCACTGAACAATGTGGCAGCTAACTTTAAACTCCCTTGCTCGCGCCGATAAACTTCCACTTGTTGTTTGTGCCAGTCCACAATCCAATATTCCCTGATACCTCTTGCTGAATAAAGCTTTAGTTTAAGTTCCCGATCTCGCTTTTCATTCTCAACACCAAAAGATAACACCTCCACTACCAGTTGTGGCGCACCAGTCAAATGCCCCGCCTCATCTAAAAGTAACGGCAATCTCTCATTACTAACCCAGACAACATCAGGAATCACATTATCATTCTCGCCAAAAATTACACCTGGAGCCATCACAACTTCTCCCAGACCAGTAGTCTGTGACCAATTATCTAGCGAGGTACTAATTCTCACACAAGTTTTTTGATGTTTCCAGTGAGGCGGTCTGGTCACAAACAATTCTCCGTCAATAATTTCATACCGATTTCCGTTATCTGGAAACAATTCCAAATCGGCGTTAGTCCAGCGCACTCTCTCAGATATCGGCTGGTTCATAAATCATTATTTGTTAAGGTATTTACCTATTTTACCTAGATGGGGCATGGGGCATGGGGCATGGGGCATGGGGCATGGGGAGATGAGG
>NZ_LAHA01000098.1 GCF_002608075.1 Nostoc linckia z4 | reverse complement strand
TTGGCTAAAAAATACTTTTACAACAAGCCTTATTTTTGGACTGGTGCGTACTTTGTGGCTAGTTGTGGTGGTGTCACAGTTGAGCAATTAAAGAATTACGTCGAGAACCAACAACAACCAAAACAATGATTCGCTGCGCTCAATTTTATATTGGTCGCAATTCATCATCCCGTTAAGCTTTGCTGTAACGGGAGTCAAGAAAGCTCCATTAAGATAGAGGAGAATAATAACTCCCGACTCCCCACTCCCAACTCCTAACTCCCTACCTTCACAAAAACACTTTTTCACCAAGCCCTAATTAGCTGCTGATTGGGCTTCTTGATAAATTATTTCTTGGAATTGAATTAAATCTTTTTGTGGGTCAGCATGGGTGACTTTTACTAATATTTGTTCGCCTAAATTCACAGAACGTTTGAAAGACATTGGTAATTGCAAGCCCAAATCTTCTAACAAAATTAGGGCTAAGTTACTGTCTTCCCGCAGCCACATTAACACTGTCACAGGCCAAATTTGTTCTGGATGACGGCGCAAATATTCCAAAGCATAATATCTATTGGTTTGCCGTTCTACCATTGTCACTTCTTGGGTGATGGTGGTGACTGTCATCATCACTTCTTTGAGTTGTTCGGCGGAAAATGGCAAAACTTCACCACGGAGGTGGGCTTTGAGTTGGAAGTGAGTCAATAGGTCGCTGTAGCGCCGGATGGGAGAAGTTGCTTGAGTGTAGGTATCCAAACCCAAACCAGCATGACGCAAAGGCGTAATACTCATTTCACTTTTGGGCATACAACGGCGCATGGCGCAGGCGCGAACAAATCCTGCTGGTAGCTGGAGTAATTCTTGGTCTGGAGGTAATTCCGGTTGTGGCTGACCGCGAAATGGTAAGGGGATGTTATGTGTTTGACCGTAACGGGCAGCAACTTCACCGGCAAGAATCATCATTTCTGCTACGAGTTGCCGAGAGTGGGAATCGTCTAAAATGTCAATATTGATTTCGTCGCCTTTGACTTTAATTGCGGCCTCAGGCATGGTGATGCTAATTGCTCCTTGGGCATAACGCCAAGTTTTGCGCCGCGTTGCCCAGGTGGCGATCGCGGCAATTTCTGGTTCTGCTTGTACCCCTAATTCCAGCATTTCATCTACATCTTCGTAGGTGAGGCGATACGTCGGCTTAATTAAGCTGGTATGAATGCTGTAATCTTCTACTGCCCCTGTATTTCCTAAAACAACTCCAAAACTCAAGGCACAGCAAATCCGCCCTTGTACCAGACTCATTGGCCCTGTTGCCAAGATTTCTGGAAACATGGGAATCATTCCCGTAGGTAAATATACTGTACTACCTCGTTTTCTAGCTTCTAAATCTAATTCATCTTCCGGTACTAACCATCTCGTGGGATCGGCGATATGTACCCACACCCGTTCCCGACCATCGGCGAGTACTTCCCAACTCAAACCATCGTCAATTTCTGTGGTAGTTTCATCATCAATGGTGTAGACCTTCAGGTGAGTCAGATCCAAACGGTTAGCATCTGAGTCAGTTGGTGGGAAATCCAAATGTTGTTGCGCCACTTCTAATACCTTTTGAGGAAACTGAACCGGAATTGAAGAACGACGCAGGAACAAGTTTTCATGAGGACTCCACCAACCCAAATCTACCAATAGTTGAAAGGCTCCTTGGGGTGTTGTGGGGCGTCCCAGCAAGGTCATGGTTTCTAATACTGGGGCTGAGGGAGGATAGGCACGACCTAGAGTGTCGTAATTTACTCCCATCCGCACGGTGTCAGCAAGTAGGGCTGCGTATTTTTCTATTCCTTCCAATCGCTGGCGATCGTGGCGCTGCCATTCTACTGCTTCACCTTTAAGCGCCTGCTCTACACGAGCCAAAAATTCCTGCTGTCCTTTAGCTTTGAGCGCCTCTACTTCCATCTGGTGCTTGCGTTCTGCAACCTGGGCAACAGTTCGGGCTTCGTAGGCCTCTCCTTTTTGCTTGAAATACAGTTTGTCGTCTGATAACAGGCAATGGGCAGCGTAACAATGGGGGGCATCCGATTGAGAAAATAGCAAATTGGCCATTTCCTCTGGGGTGATTGTTTCCCCACCTTCAACCAGTAATTCCCAGGCTACTTCCAAGCTAGATGGGTCTAAATACGGCTTTACCTGCTCTAGAAACTTGGGAATATCCGAGGGCTTATAAGTTTCTTTGTTAACTGTATAGGTGACTTGTCTAGGCGCGAGGCTGTGGGATTGACTGCGTTCGTCCACCACAAACCAGCGGGTTTTACCGTCCGGACGTTCTACGACGCCTAGACGGCGATCGCCTTGAACCCTAAATTCAACTAGCGTCCCCTTCTCCACAACTCTCGCACTCTAGTAATTTTAGATTTTGGATTTTGGATTTTGGATTTTATAACTGGTGTGTTAAGTCCTAAACCCAACAATTTTTCATGCAGCAATTTATTTTACACTCTCTTTTTCAGATTTGAGATTTTGGACTTACACAGATTAAGCTAAATATTTCTTGAGATACAGCCTTTGTTGATAATCCAAAATCTAAAATCTAAAATCCAAAATTGTTTTAGCCTTCCGCGTTGATAAATGGCAATAATGCCACAATCCGCGATCGCTTAATTGCTAATGTCAACTCTCGCTGTTGCTGGGACGTAAGTCCTGTAATTCGCCGTGGCAGTATCTTGCCCCGTTCGGTGATAAACTTACGCAACAAATCAACATCCTTATAATCTATTGGTTCTCCTGGCTTAATTGGAGAAAGGCGGCGACGGAAATAGCTCATTTCTACTTAATTTCCTTGTGAACGGTATGTTTATTACAGTGGGTGCAGAACTTTTTCAGTTCTAGCCTGTTAGTGGTGTTGCGGCGGTTCTTTGTGCTGGTATATCGCGATACACCAGGAGACCGCTTTTCTGGGTTTGTCCGGCACTCGGTACACTCTAATGTCACAATTATGCGGACACCTTTACTCTTAGCCATAATCTTACAAACAGTAAAGCCTGGAGAGAATTAACACAAATGACTATCTTCTCACATTCTGGCGGATATTATCAACTAATTTTTTGATTTTGATATCCAGCGAGTAGCCACGACGGGAAGAGACGATAAAAGTTCCGCACAAGCGATCGTGTAAAGCCTGTCGCATCTGAGCATCAGATAAGGCAATACCGCAATCAATTGCTAAAGGAAACACTAGCAGTATAGCAGTGGGATTGGCTCTAATATTACTCAAGGCAATAGACACCAACAGCGCACCCAAGCCGATAATTGTCTCTCGTTTCAGTAGCGCCTGTAAATCTGGGATTCTACCGATTACTTCCCCATCCTTGACTTCCAGCACCTTTAAATCAAACGCCCAACGCCCTAAACTTTGTCCTTGATTGTTGTATGCCACCAATACCCGCAAAATCAGCCAAAATAATACAAAAACTAGAATTTGAGCAAATTGAATGCCGACATTGCCACTTCCTAGCAAAGAACTGGCTAACCAGACAACAACAAAATCTAACCCCAATGCCATACCTCGTCGTCCAATATCAGCCTTGGGATAGTGTTTTTGCCGAACGCGTTCGATGGTCATACAAAACAAGTATTTTTATTTAAGGGTTGGGAAATAACGATCGCTCCTGTTTTTTATATTAAGATGATGGCTTAGCTACTTGCTGCCGTGTAAACCATGACTATCGATGGCGATAGCTTTGCTTGAGTCTGAAAAACTCGATAGCTTTCAGGTAGCTACTTTGTTTGGATTTTTGGAAACTGCCGATCGCCCTGATTTGCGTCCAGAGATATCGTAGAGTAAACCCATGAGTGCGGGTACGACGGTGGGAGTCAAAATGGTGGAAAAAGCTAGACCGCCAGTCAAGACGATGCCTAAGCCTTGATATAATTCTGAACCTTGACCTGGTAGCACTGCTAGGGGTAACATCCCCAAGACGCTGGTGCCGGCAGACATGAAAATCGCACGCAGGCGGTCGTTTGTGGCATTGTACAGTGATGCGTCATAATCTTCGCCTGCTTCTTGGAGCTGCAAGGCGCGATCGACGAGCAAAATGGCGTTGTTGACAACCACACCCGTGAGGATCACAAATCCCAAGGCGGTAATCATATCCAATGCCACATTCATTCCTGGTATTTGGTTGGCAATTACTAAACTCAATAGTGCGCCACTCATGCCCATTGGTACTGTGGCCATAATGACCACTGGATAAAGGAATGAGCGATACAAGGCCACCAATAACAAGTAAGTAATTAAAATGGAAAACACAAATGCAGCCGCTAATTGACCAACGGTTGTTGCTAACTGGTCTGCGGAACCGGCGAGTTCTAGGCGATAGCCTGTTGGCAAATTGGCACGCAAAGGAGCGAGAATTTCTTTTTCGGTACGTTCCACCAGAGTTGCGAGGGGTGCGTCTGGTGCAAGGGAAACTGTGAGAGTAATTGAACGGTCTAAATCAACGTGGTTAATGGCGTCGGCTCCTGTTGTTTCTACGATTTCGGCAACATCTCCTAGTTGCACTTGTCGTCCTTGCGCATACAAAGGTAATTGACGCAGTTGTTCTGGGGTTTCCACGGCAGTATTTTGCAATTCCACTGAGACATCTAGTTCTTCTTTGCCATCAATGAAATCGGAAGCGATGCGGCCACCCAATGCGGCTTCTACCATTGAACCAATTTCGGCTTCTGAAAGTCCCACTTCTGCGATGCGTTCGCGGTTGGGAATTACTTGTAATTCTGCTGCACCCAAGACAAAATTCGATCGCACATTTTGTACCCCTTGGAGCGATCGCAATTTAGCGGTAATTTGT
The DNA here is from genome assembly GCF_002608075.1 of Nostoc linckia z4. Taxonomy (GTDB): domain Bacteria; phylum Cyanobacteriota; class Cyanobacteriia; order Cyanobacteriales; family Nostocaceae; genus Nostoc; species Nostoc linckia. Next base: position 14,233 of record NZ_LAHA01000098.1, on the reverse strand, counting down.
TTTTCTAAATCGCCAATTTGATTGAGGTCATCGCCGACAATATCGACTTCAAATTCTTTACCAGGATCGCGGAAAATTGAAATGCGTGTGGGAATAACAAAGCGGTATCCAGCAAAGTTACTGCTTTGGGCGCGTAACCTGTCCACCATGTCAGTAAGTCCGGTGGTGGTGGCAAATTCTGGTTTTAAAATCGTGGCAATACCCCGCAATGCCCCTGGACGGTCAACGTACATGATGCGGTCAACTTCTGGTTGCGATCGCAGGAATTTTTGCACCGGTTGAGATTGGCGAATCGCTTCGGGTATGCTGGTTCCTGGTAATGGTTCCGCCCGCAATACAACTAAGTTACGATTTCCTTCAGGCAAATAATCGGCGGGTGGTAAGAGAAAAATACTAGTGACAAGTAAAACAAGGGGAATTGACAGTACTAGCAACCTGCGACCGATGCGTTTGCGTCCCAGCGACCAGCTGACAGTATTGGCGAGAAAGTTTTCTAATTTACCTTGGAAAAGGCGAAAAATTGCCGATGTTTTTGCCACCATCCGCTCAAACCAATTACCTCCTCTGTATTCACCGCCCTGCATCATTTGTATGGCTTCTGATTGCTTCAGGAATAATCCTGATAGCATTGGTACTAAAGTTAACGCCGCAAACAGCGAAAATAACGAAGAAGCAGAAAGAGCGATCGCCATATCAGTGTAGAGTTGCCCCGCTTCACCCGTGACCATAATTAGCGGTACAAACACCACTACGTTGGTTAAAGTGGAGCCAAGCATTGCACCCCAAACTTCTTGTGTACCTTCAATGGCTGCTCGTAGGGCGCTTTTCCCTTGCTGCATGTGGGTGAAGATATTTTCAATTACGACGATGGCGTTATCCACAACCATACCCACTGCAAAGGCCAATCCCGCCAAACTGATGATGTTCAATGTGCGTCCAAATGCAGACATGACGATAAACACCATAATCAGGGTAGTGGGAATTGTAATTGCTACCACTGCAACGGTACGCATGGAGCCAAGGAACAAAATCAAGACAATGGTGGCTAATAGTGCCCCGCTAACTAAGTTACCTTGTACAAAACTAACGGATTGATTGATGTACTCGCTTTCGTCGTAGTTGTAGACAAAGCGAATGCCTTGATTTTGCCTATCGAACTCAGCTTGCAGGGCGGCAATTTCGGCTCGGATGCCTTTAGCCACCTCTGGCACATTAGCACCGATTTGGCGAATTACACCAATGGCGACCCCTGGTTTGCCATTGAACACCAAGGCGCTATCTTGGGGTTTGCGTCCCATTTGTGCTGTTGCCACATCACGCAAATAAACTGTACCGGATTGGTCGCGGCGCAGCACAAAACCTTCAATGTCCGATAAATCCTGGGAACGGCTGACTGTGCGTACCCGATATTCTCTGCGTCCTAGAATTAATGGCCCGCCCCGGATATCGCGGTTGTTTTCCTGTAAAACTCTGACTACATCACCGATTGTGAGATTGCGATCGCTTAATGCCTTGGGATCTACCTTCACTTCAACTTCTCGTTCTTGTCCGCCCACTACCAAAAATTGTCCAGTTCCTTGCACTCGCCGCAAACGCGGAATCACCACTTCTTCGGCTAAATCTCGATAGCGGTTAGCATCCGGCTGAAATCCTTCTTTGGTATCAAAGGGAATCCACATCATCGGCGAACTGTTACCACCCACCAGTTCTACATTCGATTCTTGAGCTTCTGGGGGCAAACTTTCCACCTGTTGCAAGCGGTTGAGAACATCCACCACCCGTTCTTGTACATTGGCATCCTGAGCAAATTCCAGGGTGATGCTGCTGCGTCCAGCACGAGAAGTACTACTGATTTCCTGGACACCCAACACCTCTTCCATCTGTTCTTCGATGGGACGGGTAATTAAGTCTTCTACCTCCGTTGGCCCGGCTCCAGGATAGGTAGTTGTGATTGTAATTTCCGGGCGATCGCCTCCTGGTTGCAATTCCAGAGGTAACTTTAACAGCGAAAATACCCCAAACATTGCCAGCAAGCAAAATAAAACGAAAGTACCATGTCGCCAGCGTACTGCGGTTTCGATAAAGTTCATAGTAATTCGTAATTAGTAATTCGTAATTTACGCATTGTGTGGATTAGACGCTAAAACCCTTGATTTATCGTTGTAGAGAGGTTGCACTGCAACGTCTCTATAGGGCGCACAATCCTTGATATTTCGTTGATTTGGATAATTCACATCAGACGTAATTCAGAAATTCATATTTGAAGAAGAAAGGGTTAAAGGAGAAAGAAAAAAGAAAAGTTTATCCCTCTGATTCTTTCTCTTTAACCGACTTCTGCAAGAAGTCTATGAGGGTGCATCCACAATCGGCGTTTGGTTCGAGGGATGATTTCGCAATTCCTAAAATCTCTGCCTCTGTCCTAACTAGGATTGACTATCTTCACAGGCGCACCATCTTGCAACCCATCACCGCCACGGAGGACGATGGGTTGACCGCTACGTAAGGTGGGATGATAAATTGCAACATCTTTACCCATGTCAGCAACCATATCCACCGGAATTTGTTTGGCTTTGCCGTCAGCAACGGCGAAAACTAACCACTGATTTTGGCGTCTGGTTAATGCATCTCTCGACACCACAAAACTAGGACGATTCGAGGGGAGGTTGAGATTGCCTGCGATGGCCATTCCTGGTATTAACCCTGTGGGTGGTTTGTTAATTTGGACACGCACACGCTGGCGACGGGAGGCCGGATCGGCAGCAGGAACTACGGCGGTGATGGTGGCGCGTTGTTTCCATTGGGGCAAGGCACGGGCACTGAGATCGATTGTCATGCCTGGGGTAACCGTACCACTGAGTTCTTCTGGTAACTCTAGAAAAATGTCTAGGCGATCGCCAGCTACTAAGGTGACAATTTCACTGGAATTTTGTACTAAATCACCATTGCTGACATGGCGAGTTTGTACGATTCCTGATTGCGATGCCAAAATTCGAGTGCGCTGCTGTGCCAATTCGGCTTGGGCGAGGGCGGCTCTGGCTGCTTCTACGTTGGCTCTTTGGGCGGCGATTTCTTCTTGAATCGGCCCGGCTTTGGCTTCAGCGAGTTGAGCCTCGGCTTCTAAGCGTTCTCCTTGGATATTATTCAATTGTGCTTCGGCTTCAACCAATAATCTTTGGGACAAAGCACCCTCTTTTACAAGGTTGCTGGTGCGTTTGAGATTATCTTGTGCTTCCAGTTCTCGCGCCCTAGCAGATGTGACTGCTGCTTGACGTTGAGCAATGATTTCTTTGCGAGTACCGACTTCCAAACGTGCTAAATTGCTGCGTTGTTGTGCTAATTGCGCCCGTGCTTGGCTAATTGCCAATTGTTGATCGGTATCGTCCAAAAACGCGATCGCCATACCTGCTCGCACGCGATCGCCTGGTTGGACAAGAATTTTCTCTACAATTCCACTTGTTTGAGCGCGGAGTACTGATTGCTGACTGGCTTCCACTTGCCCTAAAAGCTGAACGCTTCTTGTAGCCCGTCCGTTTGCCAAAGCGATGGTTTCAATTGCCTTCGGCGCTGGTGCTTGCTGCTGTTGTGCAACAGAAGAACCCGGTGTCTCACTAGGAGCCAGCATCCGCCACAAAATAATACCACCGGTCGCCATAAATAGAATCAGCAATCTCCAGAACCAAGGTTTACCCGAACGATTAGGCGCTAACTCAGAAGGTGTAGAACTATCTGATTCGGTTTCAATCGCTGAAACTTCAGCTTCAGAAGTATCCATATTCACAATGAGCTATTAAGGGTTAAAGATGGTGTAAAAGCGAATGGGGATTGGGAATTGCGAAAACTTTTCCCTAGTCCTGTTCCAAGTCACCTATTTAAAGGTCAATTATTTTAGATAATTGTAAAATTACATTACCTTTTTGGAAGTTTATGGGATAAATATGACAAGCAAATGTCAAGGTCAGTTGGGCATTGGGCATTGGGCATTGGGCATTGGGCATTGAACAGTCAACAGTCAACAATCAACAATCAACCCCTTCACCTCCATTCCCCTTGTAATGTGAAAGCTGCCCAATAGTAAGGTGCAGCATATCTTTTAGTGCGCCAAATTTCTAGTTGGGCTGTTCGTAATGCTGCCGCAGGCTTTAATCCTTGTTGGAGCATCTTTTGATAAAATGCTTTCATCAGTTCTGATGTTGCCTGGTCGTCTACGCTCCACAGACTCACCACAACTCGCGGACTACCTGCATACATAAACCCTCTTGTCAATCCTACTAATCCTTCTCCCCTCACTTCCTCTCCGAGTCCGGTTTTACAGGCACTAAGTACCACTAGTTCTGCTTTCAGGTTGAGGTTGAAGACATCGTGCAAGCGCAAAAAGCCATTTTGTGGCATTCCCTTGTCGTCAAATAATGACAGCACTATTCCTGATAGTTCTGGATGTTTGCTGTTGAGAATGCCATGAGTGGCAAAATGAATGATGTTATATTGACTCAAGTCCTTGCTGGTTGCAGTGTTACGGCTTGCGGTAAAGTCAAAAGCTGACTTGGCTTTGTTAGGTGGAACAAGGGCGAGAATTTGCTCGGCTTCGTGGCGTGTAAATTTTAAACGCTCAAAATTAACTTCTGAGTCTTTAGCAGCTCTATTTAAAGCTAGGGTATTTAAATTAGGCTCTGTGATAACGGGAGGAGATGTTTGTACTTTACTTTGGAGGCGTTCGTCATCAAGACTAAAAATCGGATCTGCTAACACAATTAATGTTTTAGCAACTGGTTTGCGTTGTTTGTGTTCATTTCTGAGAATAGCTACTGTAGAAGCTGAGGGTAAAGTAATAATTTCGTGGTTAATTAGTAATGGTTCATACTTACTATTTTTTTGGGAATTAGGTTTAGTCAGGGCTGCAAATGGTACATATTGCAATGCGCCATCGCTGACAACTACTAAGCGTTTATTTTGAAGTTGTGGCGCTACTGGTGCAAGTATAATTTGAGATAAAGTGTCTAAAGATGGACTATGTTTGAGATATGGAGTAGTGATTTCTTGACGGAATTTTTGAACGATCGCTTCAATCTCTGCACGCTTTGGTAGTTCGTAACTGGTGATACTTTTATTAGTAACCGCCCACAAATAACTGCGTTGTTCTCCTAAGGAATATTCTAAAAGTAACGTGTTTTCATCAAGTACTTGCTGTTGAATTTGAGCAAGTGAAAGAGGTTGCGGTTGAGTTAAAGCTGCATAGCGTGGACTAGTAGCGCGGATTTTTATTTGTACTTGCTGATATTGTTCTAGAACTGCTTCATTTTCTTTTTCTAAAGTTTGCACCTGGGCTTTAGTGTAATTTCCACCCAATAGCTGTATCCGGCGTTTTTCTAAAACATCAATTTGTTTTTGTAAGTCCCGTTCTTGAGAAAGTAATTTTGGTTCCACGCCTTGGCGAATATCAGCTTTAGCTTCTGTCAGCATTTCCAAAAGACTGCGGGCGCGGGCACGTTCGCTAGTTTGTAGTGCTAAGGCATCATATCCTTTGGATGGTTGCTGCTTGTGCATTTGCATCAACAAATCAATATAAAATTGATAATAATTTTGCACTGTAGCAAAATAGGAAGCGCGGAGTTCCTGCGAATTAATTTTGGTACGCAGGTCTTCTACAATGTTGATGACTATTTTTATTTGATTCAGGGCACTGTTGAGATTTCCCTGTTTGCGTTCAGCAGAAGCCATGTTATAAATAGCCAGAGCTTCCCCTCCTCTATTTCCTACTTTTTGGTAGAGAGATAGAGCTTGTTGATAATAATTTAATGCCTTGGGCTGTTCTCCTAAATCTGAATAAATGAGACCAATATTATTAAGGTTAGCTGCTAAGCCTAATTTATTTTCAACAGATTCAAACAAAGGTAAAGATTGATTAAAATAATCTAGGGCTTTTTGTTTTTCTCCTATTTTAGAGTAGATATTTCCGATGTTATTTAATGTGCGAGCTTCTCCTGATTTATTGCCTAAACTTTTGGTGATAACTAAGGATTTTTGCAAAAATTCTAACGCTTTTTGTTCTTGTTGCAAATCTGAGTAAATTGTAGCGATATTATTAAGCGCCGTAGATGCTGCTAACTTATCTCCCATTTCTTGATTTAAAGCCAAAGATTGATTAAAATAATCTATTGCCTTTTGCTGTTGTCCTAAATTTAAGTAAATCAAACCAATATTATTAATAGTACGGGCTTCGCCTATTTTGTCTCCCACTTCACGCCGGATAATTAGGGATTGTTGAAAATAATCTAGTGCTTTTTGTTCTTCTCCTGAGTTGATATAGACATTACCGATATTATTGATAATACGGGCTTCTCCGGTTTTATCTTTAATCTCTCGCTTGATTAACAAAGCTTGATGAAAAAAATCGAGCGCTTTTTGTAATTCTCCGATATCTGAGTAGACGCTGCCAATATTGTTGAGGGTAATGGTTTCCCCCATTTTATCTTTTATTTGGCGTCTCAATAATAGGGCTTGATTTAAATAAAAAAGTGCTTTTTGTTGTTGTCCTAAATCTGAATAAATTTTGCCGAGATGAGCGACAGTAAAAGCTTCTGATGAGCGATCGCCAATTTTTTGATAAAGTGGAAGGGCTTGTTCAAATTTAGCGATCGCTTTTAACAAAGATTCTCCAGTTCCTTGTTCGTATAGCTGCTTTCCCTCTTTATATAATGCATTAGCAGCAGCGCTAATTGCATCATTAGAGGATGTTTGCTGTGCAATATTTAGTGGATATTCTTGAGCAATTGCAATATTTGATTCTGTAAATAATAAAAAACTGCTAAACAGCACAACACTACCACTTGCTACAAATGGCAAAAATTTCCATTGTCTGGAGTCAGATATTTGAAATTGAGTCATATACATCTGTGTTTTTCTCGGTTCCAAGATTTAGAATTCCCAAAAGCAAGTAAAAAATGTAATATGCCTACACACGGTCAAGGAATGGCAATTTTTCAAAGCAGAGGCTACGCAAACATAGGTAGATTCTATATGTAGTCAACTATCTGTGATTTGTGGCGATCGCAGCAATTGGTGAGTTAAACTGCGTTTGATTAGGGAGTCTAGCATCACATTATACTCAGGTAAGCGAATTAGGCAATATGTTCTGCTACGCCTTGATTCAGCACTTTCTGGAGGTGGAGTAAATTACGATTATTCAGTTATAACAGTTGAACACGTACTTCCTCAGAACCCAAGTGAAGGTAGTAAATGGCTCCAATGGTTTCCGGATGAAGAAGAACGCATCCAATATGTGCATCGCATAGGTAATTTAGTGCTGCTTTCTAGAAACAAGAATTCTGAGGCGCAAAATTATGATTTTGATAAAAAGAAAGAAAAGTATTTTTTCAGTAAAAAAGGAGTTTGTCCTTTTGTGTTGACAACCCAAGTTTTACAGCAATCTGTATGGACTCCAGAAGTGATTCAGCAGCGTCAAGAAGATTGTTTGCAAAGTCTAAGAAAAATCTGGCGGCTGTAATACCAATTCACCGAAATTTTGATACAGATGCAAGAATTGGAGCGATATCTACAACATCGCTCCATAAATTCCTAGCAAAGAATATTCTGAATATTGCTAAAACAATTTGATAACTATCCCTTGCTCAGACTAGATAAACTTTCCTCCACTTCTGTACGGTCTGACGCATCGGGATTGAGACGAAGATAAGTTTGGAGGTCGGTAGATGCAGCCTCAGATTGTCCTAAACTAATTAATACGATGGCGCGATTTTGATAGAAGTCTGGGTTGTTTGGTGATAAAACAATGGCAGCTTCTAAATCACTTAAAGCCTCTGTTAGTTGTCCGAGTTCATAGTGGAGTGTGGCTCGATTTGCTAATAATAAAGGCTGTTGTGAATTTACAGCAATTGCCGCATTATAATCTAATAAAGCTGCTTCTAGATGTCCCCCTGCTTCCAAAGCTTGAGCGCGACCAATCAATGCTGGAGTTTGAGTTGGTTCTAAATCCAAAGCAACTGAATAAGCTTTCGTTGCTTCTTCCAGCAGACCTTTTAAATGATAGCAATGTCCGATATTCATCCACACTTCATAGTATGGTGGACTTAGCTCAATAGCTTCGTGATAATCATTCAATGCATTTTCTAAATGACCCATGCGTTGATAAACATTACCGCGATCGTTGTAGTATTCAGAGTAGTTTGGATCGGCGGCGATGGCAGATGTAAAATAAATCACGGCTTCTTCCAATTCACCCATTGCTGCGTATACTTGAGCAATGTTGTAGTCTAAAACCGAGCGATGTAATCGATGTTGACCTTCACTCAAGTGATTTTTGAATTCTTCAATTGCTGACTTACAAAGTGCGATGGCTTCTTGGGGAAAACCTTGACGGTGTTTAACAAGTGCTAAACCGTTCATATCAAAAGCTGTCATAAAATGTCTATCATCAGCCGGAATATCTGCTGTTGAATCTGCTAAGATGCTCAGACTGCGATTGAGATAATCTTCAGCTAAAGTATGGTCGTGTTCCGGGAGAAAACGAGTATGGAACATTGCCATTATGTAATAAGCTCGAACTAACTGCGCTGGTGCATCAAGTTTGAGGAGAGCTTCTTCTTGAACGATTTGATATGCTTTGGTAATATTTCCTGTGGTTGCGTAGCAATTAAAAAGATTCCCGACCATATTCCATCGCATGTTATTGTCTTTTCCACAAAGACAGTCCAGTTGAGCCGCAACAGGTTCGCAATATACTAATGCATCTTCATAAAAACCTTGGTGATTATAAACCCCCAACAGTCTTGCTTGCCAAATTAATGCTTTTTCTGGTTGGTCGCTTTGTAACCAATAGGAAACCAGCCTGGGGCCGTGAATTTCTAATTCAATAGAATCTCTACCAATGTGTTCCTCCAATTTTTGCGCCAGTTGCGACATTTGTTCTGGGGAAACTATTACTTCTGGTTTTGCTGGTAATTGTAAGCTAATTTTTTCGGCTAAAAATTGATGATTTAAATGAGCGATCGCAGTTTCACCAATATTAGGAGCAGTTGCTAAAAGCAAACTTAATTTTAGTTTTTGTCCCCGACGACGAACGAGTTCCGCAAAAAAACGACGCACTAAAAATCCGGCTTTTTCGTAATCGTTACATGCTATTAACCAAGGTGAAGCATCGGTGTAATCATACCAGGAATCTAGTAAATTAATTACCCCATGTATGATTCTATATGCTCTATCTAAAGGATAATTTCTAACCCTTTCTTCATCAACAGAACTGTCTGTTAAATTGGGGTTACTTACTGAAATTTGACGCCTTAATGCAGGTAAAATCATTGCTAATTCATAGCTATGTTTTACAATTAGATGTGGTGCTTTTTCTTGAATATCTGGTAAAATTTGATTCAGCCATTCATTTAATCCAGACCATAATCCATCTCCTTGGGTATTAAAAGATAGCAACCAAGTTTTTGCTTTTTTTTCTGCACCTAATTGTAACCATTGCTGCAAAATTTCTAATCTTTCATTACCAGATTCTGCTTCTAATAAAATAACTTTACCAATTTCTGGTTGTTGTAAAATAGTTTGTTCGATAGTATTGTGGCGCTTCATAATTTAACTCCTTTTCGGATGACGTAAACTGTTAATCCAAAGAAAAATACCAAGACCTTGAATTCCAAAAACTAGCAATCCCATTACTAAGGCATCGGTGAAAGCATAAGGATTAGATTCATACCCTGCGCTCAATGTGCCTAAAAGCAAGGAAGCATAATTCCACAATGTTGGAATCCCAATGAATAAGAGCGACCAAAATGCAGCAATGTGACCTAAAACGTAGATAACAGAGTAACAGCGAATCACTCGCATTTCGCCTCTAGGAATAGAGGATTGGTCAGCAATCCGAGAAAATTTGAATAATTTAAATAGTTGGTTTTGTAAAAAAACCTTTGTATCCTTCATCAGACTTCTACATCTAAAAAAATTCGCAATGACGTAGTAAAAATCAGTCCGAACAAAGAAATAGCATTGCCAAATTAAACCGAGTAGATAACTTAAAACAATGGCTTGTATTAGCTGTAAAACAATAGGATTAATCGCTACCCATTTTTCTTGTTGAGCAAACAAAATCAGCAGCAATACAGAAGTTAAAACAACATCTAGCAATGGCCCCGCCAGAAAAGGTAAATATCGCTGATTTCGAGGAACACCCCATATCCCCGTCATATCCGTTTCTGCTACGAGTATCCAAAGGCGATTGCTAAGTCTTAATTGACAAGAAACACCCACAGCTTTAGCAGCCACTAAATGAGCCATTTCATGTAGAAAGACTGCAACGACATTAATTCCAGTTAAAATTAATGTCATCATTGTGACATTTTTAGTAAATACAAAGGCTTGATAACCAGGCATAATTCCTGGTTGAAAAACAAGAGCAGCTAAAGCCAGTAATATGACTAATACAGAACCAATTAAGACTTTTTGACTGAATATCTTTTTAGCAAAAGATTCAGAAATCCAAGTGAAGTGATTTGTTTGCTTTGGTTGCTTGGTATGTGTTGGTAAAACTATTTGTTTGGAAGAAAGAATATTCACAAAATCGTTTTCTTCCAAAACCTCTAACAAACCTTCAATATCTGGCAATTCATGATACTTTTGTTGATAAAGTCGTTGTGCTTGTCCAATGGTATTGCCAGCGGCCAAATAATCTAGTAACTCTATTGCATCAGAAGGTAATGCTAGAAAAATATTAGTATCTACTCTACCAATAATGAATTCATCTCCTTCAGATTGGCGAGTGAACGGATAAATAGAAACCAGAGCATCGGCAGGATATCTTGTCACTTCAAGTTTCCTTCCTAATCTAATGTTGTAATCAGTCAAAATTGGTAAATTTAGGAGCTTTCTCTGTATCTGGAGCGCATCTGTATAAGAAAAAAATATCTATTAGTCAGTGGTGGATTGTAACCCACCACTAATTTCAGAGAAAGTTTGTAGTTAATTCAATGAACTACTTAAATAAATGAAATAGCTCATTGATTGTTTTAGCCTACCAGCAACTACTACAAATCCAACAGACATAAGCGGCTGCTCTGGTTGTTCTGAGGGTTTCAACTTCACGAATTACAAACTTCTTCATTGTTTTAGGTTGAATAGCTTCTACAGTTTTCATTGTTGTTTCTTCCTTTAATGTTTGTTTGGGGAGATATTTTCTACCCTTAGGTTTATGAATACAAAAAACAATCAGATAAAACTAGGGGAGGAAATTGAATTAATTTACCGAATTACCAACAACTACTACAAATCCAACAGACATAAGCGGCTGCTCTAGTTGTTCTGAGGGTTTCAACTTCACGAATTACAAACTTCTTCATTGTTTTAGGTTGACTAGCTTCTACAGTTTTCATTGTTTTATTCCTTGAATGTTTTGTTTGGGAGATATTCTTTACCCTGATGTTGATGAATATAGAGAACAATCGGGTAAAACTAGGGGAGATAATTGAATTAATTTACCGAATTACCAACAACTACTACAAATCCAACAGACATAAGCGGCTGCTCTAGTTGTTCTGAGGGTTTCAACTTCACGAATCACAAACTTCTTCATTGTCTTAGGTTGAATAGCTTCTACAGTTTTCATTGTTTTATTCCTTGAATGTTTTGTTTCGGAGATATTCTTTACCCTGATGTTGATGAATATAGAGAACAATCGGGTAAAACTAGGGGAGATAATTGAATTAATTTCCTGAATTACCAACAACTACTACAAATCCAACAGACATAAGCTGCTGCTCTGGTTGTTCTGAGGGTTTCAACTTCACGAATTACAAACTTCTTCATTGTTTTAGGTTGAATAGCTTCTACAGTTTTCATTGTTTTCCTTGTTTTGATGTTTTTTGAGGCAACTTTCTCTGCCCTTGTGTTTATGAATATAAAGAGCGATCGGGTAGAACTAGGGGAGACAATAAAATTAATTTGAAAAATTTTCAGTAGTGCTTTAATGCATTTAATATCATGTCTGCATAATTAGTTATGATTCCCACAGTCATTGCATCCCACACCCCACGATTTTTCGCTATCTCAACAGATGTAGAGACGTTGCATTGCAACGTCTCTACCTACCATTTGGTGGGTAAACGATGGGTCTGACCCCCCATTTGCCAGCTACATCTTGCTAACAAGAGGGGATGGTCGGCAAGACAGAGGCTACCGCAAAGAACGCAAAAAAGACACAGCGCGGTATTTTTGGTTTCCACATTGCAAGAGGTCTGATGTATTTGAAACCTTTCCCCTTTCCCCTTTCCCCTTTCCCCTTTCCCCTTTCCCCTTTTCCCTTTCCCCGAACCGTATTAAGACCACTAGGATTTTTGCTTAGGAATTGACCCTTCAATTCCTTCAACATACCAATCCATTGCTAGTTGTTGCTTGTCATCTAATACTTTACCTTTTGGCACTCGCACTACACCTTTTTGGTCTTTCACCGGGCCATCAAAAGGATGTGCAGTACCTTGAATAAATTCATCGCGTTTGGCATTGATTAATTGTTGCACATCAGCCGGAATCACTTGATTCATGGGAGAAATATCTACCATTCCTTGACCAATACCATCCCAAACTTCTTGGGATTTCCAAGTATTAGTCATTACAGCCAAAGCTTTATCTGTATAGAATTTACCCCATTTATTAATAGCTGATGTCAGGTGAGCTTTTTGACCAAACTTGCTCATATCGGTGTTATAGCCGAAAGCATAAATACCTTTTTCTTCAGCAAATTGTACAACAGCACCAGAATCGGTATGCTGGGTCAGCACATCTGCACCTAAATTAGCTAAAGCTTGCGCCGCTTCTCTTTCTTTAGCTGGATCGTACCAAGTTTGCGCCCAAAGTACCTTAACTTTTGCCTGGGGATTTGTGAACCGCATTCCTTGAGCAAATGCACTGATACCACGAATTACTTCCGGAATCGGATATGCCCCAATAAAACCAATTACATTTGATTTTGTCATTTTGCCAGCAATCATGCCGGTTAAATATCGCGGTTCTTCAAAACGTCCCAAATAAGTGCCAACATTAGGGGCACGTTTGTAACCCGTACAGTGTTCAAAGAAAATATTAGGAAACTCTTTGGCAACTTTAATTGTTGGGTTCATGTAGCCAAAAGAAGTTGTAAAAATTAATTTGTTACCATCTAACGCTAATTGGCGAATTACTCTTTCAGCATCAGCACCTTCGTTGACATTTTCCACAAAGGTAGTTTTTACTTTATCTTGAAGATTGGCTTCCATCTGTCTGCGACCTAAATCATGAGCATAAGTCCAGCCAAAATCACCCACAGGCCCTATATAAACAAATCCCACTTTCAGAGGTTCATTAACTACCACAGGTGAAGCTAAAGGAGATACTTCACCTGATGAATTGGAATTTCTGCCTTGAATACAACTAGTTAAGGCAAAGCTAGATCCTGCTAAAGTAACATAGTTGAGAAATTTCCGACGATCCATATTTATCGATATTGGTTGAACTGCTCAAAAGGTTTTTGTTGATTTTTAGTAGCGACAGACACAAGGTTGACTTAATTTTAGCTTGGGAGTGGGGAGTGAGGAATGGGGACAAGGGGGACAAGGGGGACAAGGTAGCAATCTTTCTCCCTTGTCTCCCCCCTCTCCTTGTCTCCCCCCACTCCCTAATAACGGAGGTTTTGAAATGAATTTATTTGAGCTTTTAGCAGGGGAAGATAATCATTTAGCTTTGGTTTCGCCTGAGGGGCGATCGCTCACTTATCAACAATTGCGCGAAAATGTTACTGGACTGGTATCTCAACTCCACAGCTTTGGACTCAAACCAGGAGAACGCATTGCCATTGCTATGAATAATGGTTTGCCAATGGTAATCACTTTTCTCGCTGCTACTTTATCTGGTACTGCTGCACCTTTGAATCCCAAATACAAGCAAGATGAATTTGCCTTCTACTATGCAGATACCCAGGCAAAAGCACTAATTACACTGTCTGAGGAACCAGAAGCGGCCATTGCTGCCCTCACACCAGATATGATACCGATCAATGCCAAAGTCAATCCTGATGGTACATTGAGCTTTGAACTGGGGACTGGCAAAGAGGATGGGGGGATGAGGGGATGGGGGGATGGGGGGGAAGAATTGCTGTCTCCCTCATCTCCCCACCTCCCCATCTCCCCACCTCCCCATCTCCCCACCTCCTCATCCCCCCCACCTTCATCTGACGATATAGCGATGATACTCC
>NZ_LAHA01000097.1 GCF_002608075.1 Nostoc linckia z4 | reverse complement strand
GATTTTCATCCTTAACCCAACCTTGACTACTGTTTTTTCGCTACTTACTGCGATCGCTCATCTCTGTCCACACTCCTCACCACTGCCACCACTGCCACCACTGCCACCACTGCCACAACACCCATAAACTTATCTCAACCCCATTCCTGACATTCCTAGACACCGCTAATACCCTCCAATGAGCGATCGCCCCTAAACTCATCCAACGACGGCTTACGGGCGATTCTGCTTTGCTATGGGGATATGGGCGGGACTGGCTTAGACTTGATTTGGTGGGATTAAATATATTTAATCATTTGGTTTTGAATATCAATAATAAATTTTTGGTCTTCTTTCAAATCATAATTCAGCATAAAAGGTTGTTGGTTAGATCCGTTGATAAATAATCTAGGTAAGTGTGGAGACACTTTAACTTTTTTCAAATATGACATATCTGTATGATTATCATCAGGTAACCAATTACTTATAACTAAACAGTGAATTAAATTTTCACTTGTATTTATCATTGCCAAAATGCAATAATAAATCTCACCTAATATATTTTTATATGCTCTTGTCGCTATTACTGGAACTTCTAAATCTTTCATATTATTTTACTAGATTGATTTGGTGTAAAGAGTAATAATTATTCATTTATTACTCTTTCATTATACTTGTGTTTAGTTATTTTTCACTCCAATTACGCACAACTAATTTAGTCCAATTTGTTTCACGACCATCTGAGACTTTTTTAAGTGTTTGAGCAAAACAATCACCGATAATATTGTTCACGCTTGTTGCAACTTCTTTAACAAAAGTAGTATTACATTCTACATTAATTTCATCATGGACATAGTTAATAGCCTTTAAACCCCATTCTGGGTTAGCTTCGCCTAGTTCTATGATTTTAATCAACGCTCTTTTTAGTGCTGTTGCTTCAGTACGTGACCATATCGCAGCCAAACACTTTGTATAAGGTAAATCAATACTGCCATCTACAATTTTAACGAGATGAAGTATCTTATTTTGAACTGACTCTATTTTATTGATTGCATAGTAACGACCATCAACATAGAGCAGATTCTTTTTATTACTTAATTCAGCAACTAGTTTCTTTCTGAAATTAACTACTTCTGGGTATAGCTCCTCACAACCTTTGATAGCAGCTTCACAAGCCTCAATTGCTACAACTTCACCTGAATTAGATTTTATTTGTGCTTGGATACGCTTTGCACCAGCACCGTTTAACCAACCATAATAAGTGTTTTTTGCAGCATCTCGGTACATTTTGTAAGGTAGAACTTTTTTGTTTTTAGCAATTTCTTGCCAAGTAACATCATGCCCCAATGCCTTAGCTACATAAACCCCAACTTTTGAATGATTATCAATTGAATCATCATTACAACCAGCGATCGCAGTTTCATCATTTGCGACATCAGCAGCAATACGACCGTGTGAAGCCGCTAAATCAACTATGATAAAGGATCGATTTTCTAATTTATCTACAGTTACCGCAGTCCTTACAGGATGGATATTAAATTGCTCTAATGCTGGATTAGCTTTTGCACTAATAGACTGTAGATTAGGTAAATCTTTAAAAATCTTACTCATTCCACTTGAGAATCTACCTGTACCTGTTAGTGTGTTAAATACAGTTTGAACACGTTCTGTTTTAGCAGCAGACCTTATTAGTGATTCTGTTTGCTGAATAGGGATTTTTATTGATCTTAGTTGACTGAGTAGTTTAATTTCTGGGTATTCTGCTAAATCTGCTAATGCTGTCTTGTTTAAACTGGTGATTTTTAAATTATATTTTTCATTTAAAAATCCTACTAGTTTTTTAGTTTGTGTGTGATTTAATGTAGGCACTAAATCAACCCATTTAGAGAGTAATTCTTTTTGAATTGACACACACCTATCTAGGATTAATTCTGCTTGTGACTTGTCAAATGGTAAACCGTTGTATTCTAATTCAACAGCACACCCGATAATATCGTTTTCAAGTTGCCAAGCTTCTTTTAAACCATCTTGCTCTAATTTACTAAACCCAAATTTACTTGGATTTTCGTAAACATTCTCAAGCTTTTTGTATAGATGGTATGTGATAAAAGGATCGAATAAAGCATATTCGATTTGTTCGGTAGTAAGTTCACTACCCCAATCCGATTTTTGCTCTGTTTTATCGACTGGCAACCCTAAAAACTTTTCACAAAGATTTTGTAGACCATAACCACCTGATAAGACCTTTAACTTACCATAATCACCAAAAAACACCATTGCACCTTTCATAGTGTCAATAATATTTTTAGCTCGTTTAAATCCAAATTTAAACTTTAAAAATCTTAAGTCAAAGTGGATATTTTGACCAATTATCTGAGTTTGATTATCTGTAATTTTTTCACCAAGTAGATTAATAAATTCAGATAAATCACATTCTATTTCTTGACGGTTACTTTCTCTAGATCCAAAATCAAAACAATAAACTTTTTCACCATTACTCAACTGAATTAATCTAATGAATCCTTTGTGTGGGTGTAACCCTTCTTTTTTCTTTGTGTCATTTCCAAAAGTCTCAATATCTAATGAAATTGTTTTCCATTCATTGATTTCAGTAAGAATATTTTGATAATCATTGTCCTTTGGTAAAACTACTCGGTTAATTGGTGTTGGGATTGTAAAGGATTCTTTTCTGTTTAAAATTTGAATCCTATTTGCAGTTTCAACGTGTTCCCAAACTTCCCCAAAGATATTTAACTTACTCAAGTTTTCTAGATATTCTAGGTCTACATCTTTAGTACATTTAGCAATTAACCTTTTAACTTCCCAATCATGCTTTTGCTCTGACCATCTAATAGCGCGATCAGTATCTTTTATTAACCAAGCTTGAAATACTTCATCTCTTCTGTCTTCAAATGGTTTTGTTTGATAGACGTTTTCTCGTTTCCCGTTTAGTGTCTTCTTACTAGATTTAGTCTCAATACCCATAGAACCTAACAATAATCCTATTGGCTTAAAATCAAATTCAGCAGATTTTTTAAATTCAAGCTTTTTATTGAACAGTAAGAAGTAATTATCTTTTTGCTCTAATAAATACTCGAAAACTTCTACACATTTGGGATTATTGACTGATAATTCTTGACCTAATAACTCAAGAATCCCTGACTCACGTATAAACTCACATTGAGCTAATATCTGTTGCTTGTCTATGAAACTATTGCGTAACACAACGCCATCACCATTAGCAGCTTGAATACTACCACCTAGTAACTGTAATTGAGTTGTTACCTCATACCCAACTGTAGAGACATACAGTAGTCGTAATTGCTCGTAGTAACCTTCTGAATCTTTTTGAATTAATTCAGCAGTGACGGGGAGTACTTGACCATATCTGTTGAATAAGATTTTAGCTTCTAAAGATAACCGCTCCTCTTGTGTGAGTGCTTGCTTATCTTTGAGTAGCTTAAACTCATCATCAGATATTAGTTTTTGGGATTCTAATTTTCTGTACAACTCCTCTGTTGATGTTTCTTTCAACTCTTCTACTAAATCTTCTATCTCATCACAAGTAATAGAAGATTCAAAATGATCGGTTGCTAGGTCTAAATCAATAACTGTTACGTTTTCTCGTTTAAGACCATTAACAACATACTTTTTATAATCCCAGTATTCTTTATTAGCTTGAGCAACTAAATTATTAAAGTAGGTGCTTGCTTTCTCGCAGTGCTTTAAATCTGGGTACTCTGTTAGCCATTCCTCATCATGAGAATTTAATAACTCTTTTGAGAAGTCAAAAATTTCTTGACTTTTATTTTCTACACTTTTTTCAGTTGTACCCAAATTCAAAAATGGACTGTCTGAATTTCTATCAGAAACAAAGATTAGTCTATCAGTAGATTGATCTCTATCTCTCATCAAGAATTGGCGAACTTCATCTGACGACAATTTCCCAAAGAAGATACCACAATCTAGATCAAGTTTATTTTGAGTTTCGATTGATAATCCTGTACCTGCTGATGGCGACAATAAAGAAACTTGGTGAGCGTCAATCGCTTCACTAATTGTTATTTGTCCCTTTTTAACTTTGTAAGCGATATGGTTAGGGTCAATTGATGTTTTTGAATCATATACAAAAACATCAGATACACCAGCATTAATAAATAGTTTTTCAATGTTTGATGTACCCCATTTAGATGTCTCTTTTTGCCCTGTGAGCATCATCATTACACGATCGCCTTTCATAGCTTTAGATAAGGCAACAGCAACTACATCAGAAGGTGATTTCTTTAAAATCTTACCGTTTTTTGAGTAGGTTTTATAACCGTCTGAAACGTAACAGTTATAAGATTTTTCAGCGTATTCATTGAAGATGATGTAAGGTTCAATATCACCACCTAGAAGACCGATAAAGAATTTAATAACATCTTCATCAGCATCAGCATCAGCTATTACAAATTGACCTTTAGACTCGACAACTACTTTAGCTAACTCTCTTAACTTCCTAAAGATTCTTTCTCTTTTGCTAGAACAAGTAGACGATGTTAACAAGTGCTTTATTACCTGTACAACTTCATCAATTAATATCAATCCCCCTTTAAATTTATTGACATCTATTTTCCAAAGTGAATCGATAACTAATGAGATAAAGTCTTTTTTAGTAATCTCACCTTCAATATCTTGAATGTATTCAAGTCCTAATCTAGATGATAATGATTCAGCTAATGATTGTCGGTGTACGCAACTTAGAACAGGTTGTTTATCGTTTTTAGCTTCTTTTGTCCATTGTTCAAATAACCAAGTTTTGCCAGTGCCTTTACCACCTACAACAACAACTAAGGGTGAATCTTTAGGGCGGTCAAAGTACTGGAATTTGGGAGAATTAAACACTTGATTTGGCGTAAATCCTATAGTTTGCTTAGAGCTATCAACCCAATCAAACCAGCTAACAGCATTTTTAAAAACTTGAAGAAGTTTTTCTTTCCCTTGATTAACTAGCAGATCATCCACACCTTTATCAAATCCGTACCACTGGCAAATCTTTAACTGTGCTTTTGGTGCTTCAAGTAACCTATAATCCTTATCTCTGGTGATTCTTGAGATTACACCCTTGGTCGTTCGGGCGATCGCTTCTCTAGCAGATTTCTTTAAATCATTATCTAGAGCTAAATAAATTGTGCGATCTGGGTGTAGGAATTCAGCAAAACGTACATCACCATCTTTAATGAATGATGTTGTGTGACCTGGGGTGTAGAGTGCAGGGATAAGCAAGGCAGAGATAATAGCACCCGCTTTCTTACATGATTCAGTGTGAACTACGGGTACTTGTGGATTAGCCTTGATCCATTCCCAACCATTGCACCCAACTGGGAATTCTAGACCGTGCTTTACTGCGATCGCTTGCCAGATTTCAGTAGGTAACTCTAGTAAGCCTAGTTCTATTTCTTTCCCTACCGGATTTTCATATTTAACAGGTTTGCGCTTGATTAATCTAGGTGTATCAGGCTTGAACACCTTACCGCACACCCAACCACCTTTTAGAACACATCCGAAATTACGGTGTAAGTGCCATTTATTAAGGTTTTGGAGATTTAGAAACTCTACAACATCATCACCTGAGATTGATTTAACATTTAATTCTGAAATACTTCTTAGTACTCCAGAATTATCCCATTCTTGTAAGTGCTGTTCATGGGATAATAAATTATGTGTTACAATTGAGTTAACTTTAAGGTTGGTTTTTATTTTAATTGACATATAATTAATGTTTGAGATGCACCGAGCAAGCCCTTAACTCTAGCTACTCGGTGCGTTTACTTTTTAGGTTGAGGTAAGCGGTAACTTACCTCTTTTCTTTTTGGTGTAAGTACTTCAGATTATTTGGAAGTACCAACCGTCAAGGATTTAGATGGTTGCTCTTTAACTAGTCTGATATTTTTTAAATCAATATCAGATAAACTTGGTTTCAATTTATTGGGAATAACTTTAAACTCAAATTTTTGTCCGATTAAAGTTTCTAAATCCAGTTCAATTTCATCATTACTATCGAGTTGTTTGACAGAAATTAAACCTAAAGATAGTAACAATTGAGTGAGTTTGTTGTACTCAGGAGTAGAGCTTACAACACCATCGGAATCGACTGGATAATATGTTTTTTCGGCGTTGACATTTAAACCAGTCCATAAATATTTATCAGATTCCCCTTTAGTCGTGGGAACTTTAAAAATGAACTGTAACTGACTACGCTCTCTACCTTGTTCGTCTTGGGTGTCCTGGACTTCGAGAGTTGCTAAGGTAGCAGAAACAAAACCATTTGCATCAGTAATCAGTTTGCCAGCGCGAGAAATTGAGATTGCCATGTGGTTTAATTGGGGTAGTTTGTAATGTGTGTGTGGGTGTCGTTTCATCCACATTTTTAATGTATCCCGTTAGAATCACAAATGTCTGTTTACTCTGTGCCAGTTTCTAAAAGTGTCACAAAAGTGATACACTTGACTCACATCATTGAAAACTGTAAAATTGATGTATCCCTTACTAGAAAAGGAATATAGCAACATGGCACTGATAAAAGATAAACAAATTTCAATGAGATTCAATAGCGAAGTGCTTGAGAAGATAAAAGAAGCGGCCAGTGCGGAACATCTTTCTGTACCGGACTACCTAACAAAGTTATTTTTAGAAAGAGATAAATTTGAGAATAGGCTAGAAGCTTTAGAAAGAGTGGTGTTTCAAAAATCGGCTTAATCCTCATGCCCCAACAATTCAGCATCTACAGAATCCCTGCGATCGCCTTCCCGGTCGGGGGATTTTTGATTAGTGGCAGTGGGAAAGTAACCAAATGTCACCCCATTTTCAACAATGATTTTGAGTACAATCGCTTACTGTTTTTGAGACTGACACCGGATGACATAGCACTTTTAGCGATATTGACACCGGATGACATAGCAATAGAAGTTAATTTTGCACTTAATGAAATCATTTAAAACTCTTACTATATAAAGCTTTGAGCGATTCTACCTTTATTGACTGAAAATTTCAGTGAATGCAATTTGCAGTCAGAGCGTAAGTTTTTCGCTTTGTTTTGGGGCGATCGCGCTGATTGTAATTTCTTCCCCCATGAATGAAACGCACCACATGATGAGCAATTGATTCTGGTGTGATGTTGCCCACTTCCTTTAAGCACTCTCCCTACATCGCAACCGCACTTCTGGCATGGCTTGATCAAGGATATAGATGTGAAAATTCCTGATTGAGGGAATAAAGATAATTGAGTTCCTTGCATAGTCTAAAATTAGGGTAGAGTTTTTAAAAATTGGACTACCTCACAGCTTTGTAAGAGTTGTGGGGTTATTTTTTGACTTGAAACATTAACTATAAGCACACCAGCTATTACCTTTCTTGAGCCTTTACAAGTTTGTTTCCTGCTTATCAGGATTTAGCTTTTGGCTACTTGTCCCAATGGCATATTTTTCAAATCTATTTACTATTATCGAGAGATTTGTACGGATATGAAAAAACGCTCCAAAAGTCTTGGAACGCTCATCATATATACTTTGTAGAACCGATGTATTTTAGATTACCTTTTTAACAAATAGTTTTTAGAATGGTTTCGACTACCTTCTAAGGGTGATTTAGTCCAAACACCTTTATCATCAATACCCAATTGCACAGTGATATAGTTTTTCTCTATTTCAGCGATCGCATTTCTGTAAGAATTTATAAAAGGTGTCCAATATTTTTTATCGAAGTTTGGTTTTATTCCTGCTAGCTTTTGACTTAATTCAATTAATAAGTAAAGCGATTCACAATTCTCAAATTTTAAGTATGGATTATACACATTAAAAATATTAGTATCGAAAATACTTTCAATATCTTTTAATTGTTTTAATCTATCTTTTTTTATTTGTAAATAATCTAATTTAGGTTTAGATTTGATTTCAGGATTTAAACAGTCTGATATTTCAATATAAATTAAATCACGTAAGCAAGCGCCAAACCATTCTATACCATTATTTTGATATGAATTAAATCTGCTTTTTGGAGCTATAAAGAAACATTCTTTACATAATTCATAAAGTGAAGAAATAAACAAACCTAACACTTTAGTGTCTTTATAAAGTTTTTGATTTTCAATAGGTGGTTTATTACCCCACTTATCACGCATAAAATGATTAATACCATGCTCATAAATTTTAAAAATAGATTTAGTTACAAATTCATTAATGATTCTTTCCTCACTATTATTAAAAGTTATAGTTATAGGTTTAATTTTTAATCCTTTGATTGTTAAAGCTATTTCTTCTGTGATTTGTGTATCAATCATATATTTTGCTATAATTAAAACGTTTCATAACTACTTTAAAACTAAAAATCGCACTTGTATTATTCGGCAGGTGCGATTTTTAGTTTAAATTTTTAAAACTTAAAACTGAAAGTAATCATCCAAACTTACTGGTTTTGGATCTTCGATAGGTGCGATCGCTTCTGAAATTTTTTCGACTGAACTATCTAAATCAGATAATTTTAATCCTCCAAAGAATCTTTTAGTTGCTCCATCTTCCCATATTTCATGAAATATTTTTAACTCTTCATCTGATAATTCAAAAGTAATTGTATTCATAATTTTCTTTTCAATACATTTAAATTAATGCTAGCATAGATATTGTAATAAGAGTGTATGAAAAATAATTCTATGACGCTTTCTATTGACAAACCAAGGACAAATGAAGTTACTTTTGAAGATTATTTTAAGGCTTATATTGAGCAAGAGCAAGCTAATAATAGAATGCTTGAAGAGTGCATTTTAAAGCAGCAGCATGAATTCACTAGTTTATATAATTTCAATCAAAAGCTTGAACAATCACTACTCAATCTACCTGAATTGGTTGTTACCAAAACCCTTCGTAGCAACGCAAAACAACTTGAAGATTTTGAAAATCGTAACACAGAAGCTTTGCGCCAAGTTATCGCTACTTGTAGGGAAATTACGACATCTATCAAAGCAATCCAGGAATCTCACCTTAAATTATCTGATTTAGTTTCAGCGATCGCGCTTAATCAATCTGATAATATTGAATCTTCCAATAAGCGATTAGATTTGATGGAAAAAGCTTTACTCACAATTTTAGATTCAAAACCTAAAAAATAAAAATATCTAATGTGCTATGTGCGTTTATATCCCCTACTCTTTTTGAATAGGGGTTTTTTCTTTAAGCGAACATTCTCGATTGCTTGTAGGATTGGTATTTTATGCTAATCCTATTTATAATTTCATCGGCTAAAATATTTGGATCTTTCACATCTCCATTAATTACTATATCCCCATTCAAAATAATCCCATTATTAGAGTTAGCTAAAAGTTGTTTTTGTTGCTCTCGCGTAAGAATAGCTTCTGAAGAATTAGCAATTACAGGTCTAGATCCGGGTGGTGCTTGTCTATTTTCTCTAATTAGTGCATTTAATAAATCAGTATTCCCTGATGCAAAATTTTGTGTGAAACCTGGATGTGCTTGCACAGCGTTTTCACCTCCAAAACTAGGCAGGCTTGGTAACTTAAAATTACTGATTAAATTTCTGATACTGCTTACAAAATTATTCACCGCACCCACAACAGATTGCCATAAATTAGCGAACGTAGATTTTAAATTCTCCCAATTCGCAACGACTGAAGATGTAAATCCTACAATTGCAGCAGCGATAGCCGCACCCATAGAACCCACACCAGCGATTACAGGAGCTAAGAAAGCAGCAGCAGCAGCAGCAGTACTAGCTAATAATAAAACACTTATTGACTGCCCCATTGCGATCCAATCAAGTGTAGTCAAAAACTTGCCTATCCCTATGAATAGACCTTTACCAATCTCTAAAGCAGCACTCCCAATCTTGCCCCAATCGATATTATTGATATATCGGAATGCTTCATTGAGCATTCTTGCTAGTCCTTCACCAGCGATCGCACCCACAGCAGACCAATTAGTATTAGCAATTTGATCGAAAAAACTATTGGTAAGTGATGCAAGCTTTTTACCTAATCCCTCTATATTAAATACTTGATTGAAGAAATAATTTAAATCATTAGCGAGTTTATTTTCTCGTTCACCCTGCGATCGCTCTATCTCTGATGATTGTCTAAAATTTCTACCTGTTAAATCATCTTGACCAATATTTAAGAAATTGTTCAAAACATCACGCAGATATTTAATCTTTGCATTGACACCTAAGATTACATTTCTTAGTGCCAACATAGGATCGATCGCTTCAAATCCAAAAGCTTTTAGAGTTCCGCCAATAGCATTAAGTAACCCGTTCTCACCTATTAACGCTCCTACACCTTCCTGAATAGCGGATAATGCCGATTGATTGCCCTTAACAGTTAAGTTTAAATCACGCATCCAACCGAATAAACCTGTCTGAGGATCGAAGAGGCTAGAGGTGAAACCCGCCATGATTCCAGATAGCGATTTACTTTGAGCGTCTAAAACCTCTTGAGGTATAGCAGCAGCTTTTTTAAATATTTCTAGTCGTTGCTCTACAGTTAGTTGCTTGACATCTTTACCAAGTTTTTCAATTTCCTGGAATAGTGAATTCCTGAAAGTAGTATTTTTCTGAAAAAAGTCTAACTGTGATAATTCACCTTTTGAAGACGTACCGCCTAAAAACTTACTTAATGCCATTGCTGCATCTGTACTTTTTACATTTGCTGATTGAGCTAGTAAAGTACCAAGTTTCGATACATCCTGTAACTCAGACTGAAGTTTTTTGATGTCAACAGCACCATTAACACCTTTTAAAGCAGGGATGACATCATCAGCGATCGCTTTACCAAAATCAACATAATCAGAAGTCTGGCCAGGAAGTGCAGCAGCAATCACAGACATTTTATTGCTGAATTCATCAATAAACTCTGTAGCTTGAGCATAATTTTGTCCCGTAAGCTTCATTATGTTTCCGGCAACAGAGATATTCTCAGATTGAATCGCTATACTTTTAGATAATCCATCAGAGAGTTTACCAACTAACCCAGTAATTGCAGAAATTCCCGCTTCAATTCCTTTAATCATTAATTGTGAATTAAAAGCAGCAGACTGGAAGGAATTACCTAAATTACCCTCAATAATTTTAGATAAATTATTGAGTTTATTTTCTGCTTGTGTGGCATCACATTCTAAAGTTATTCTGATTACTGATTGTGCCATAAATATAAAAAATATCTGATTAGTACAATTATACCAATCAGATATTTAAAATACTCAATTAATCAATTCAATTCCTCATATTTAGTGTTACTTTTTGCTTTCCGATATATGATTCAAATATTTCAGCATTTCTTTTCGATGAGAATTGATTTAGATTTCGATCTGAGTTTGGTGGATAATCGTTGTGCAGTCTTTCAAGGTTGAATTTGAATCTCTCAAATTCGCTTTTAGTGCCATTCTTTTCGATTAGATCCGATATAATTTGATGCAAATGGTAAAAATCGATATTTTTTGATGTGTATGACAATTCGATGTTTTTCATTGTTTTTATTCCTTAGTAATGTTTTGATTTTGGTTTGTAAAAAGGTAAATCAACTGTTTTCGATTCCCCTTGCTTACCTTTTTTAATTAAAGCTTTACCACTACCTATTTTCTCACCTTTACCGTTCGTCGTTGCCAAGCATTCAATATGTACTGCACTATCTAAAAGTGCTGAAAACCCTTTCAATTTGGAACTAATAGAAGTTTGATTGGGGCTGTGTGCTGTGAGTACAGCAGTAAATCCCCATTTACGAATATTAGTACTCATCTGCTTAAGAAAAGTAGCCCACAATTCAGGATTTACCCCATGTGCCTCATAAGTATTAGCTTCCATTAAAAAGATAGCTACACGACCTTTTAATCCGTGTTCATTTTCTTCAAGATATTCAAGATAATCATCTTCATCAATTCTCAAGTTTCTTGCTTGTTGTTGCCTACGTTCAATTGATTGGGGAAACTTTTCTAAAAATGCGTTAATCTCCTCAATTTTGTGCATGACCGTCACATCATTTGCACCTTGCCTAATAGTCTCAGGATTCAAAATTATTATGTGGTGACCTTGTTCGCGTAATAAGTCAATCAATAATCTTTCAAAAGTCGATTTACCGCTTCCTTGTTCACCTGTAAGAATCTTAAATGGTTCCTTTAAAATAGATTTAATCCATAGGTGATTTTCTTCTAATTGAATTCCTGGTTTAGGTTCCACGGGTTGAGATTCAGGCTCAATAAAATTACTTGTCAAATAATCTTCAACACGTAATTTTCTAGCGAAATGATCTTGAATATTGAATGGTAACCGTTCTACAAAATTAACGATTTTAGTTAAATTGTTTGCTTCAACAGTTAAATCTCCTAGAACAATTTCACCGCTTATTTGCCTCTTAAATGTTTCCTTGTTCACAGATTCAAATGTTTTCAGTAAATTCTGTTCTCTCTCCCAATTTATCGGTACGCCACCTAATAAACCACTGACAAAACCAGACCACAGTAGAAATTGTTTTGTATTTTCATCCGTGTAGTTTTTTAAGACCAAAGGAGAGAGTGAAAGACAAGTAAAGGATGTAAGTAACCCATACTTAAGAGACTTTTTAAACCTCAAAGACTTAGAAGCTTTCGCTAAATCTTCATCAGAAACAATATTATTTTGTACCAAGATATCCTCCTAAAGCGATCGCTAATAAAATACTAATAAGTAAAGAAATGTGCATTGCTAAAAGAGTGAAGAAATTAACTTTATTTTGGTTGTTAATCTCTTTTGAGTAATCTAAGTAACCGCTAATAGCAATGCAGACAATTACAATTAAAGTAAGGGGTGTGGAAGTCCCAATTAAGCTTTTATTGATTTGAGTTAAAAAACCTAAAAGTTGAAATCCTTGAAGACCTACACAAACCCAATAAAGAAAATTAGTTTTCATAAGTGAATTCTACTTTCTGCTGATTGAAATGCCTGTTCGTACCCATTTAAATTCGATTGAATATTGTTTGATTCGATGTCATGGTTGAGAATATTTTTACCATGTTTAGCCATTGTCTCTTTATACTTTTTGGTACGTTGAAAACTTTGTTCAGCATGATTGACACGCACTTGTAAATTAGCTAATGCAGCGTCCTGTTCAGCCAATTTATATTTAGATTCTTCTTGTAATAGAATTGTTTGGGCTTCGATTAAACCAGCGTTTTGAGCGATTCGAGAAACACTTTGCTGTGTAGGTGTATCTGATAATTGAGATGCGCTTGCTATTCTCTCTCGATCACCTCCAAGAAGTTGTCCTGGGTTTCCTCCAGTTGATAATCCTGATTTACCATCACCACTACCAAAAAATTGAGGGAATAAACTACTTAACATTTTGTACCTCTGTTTGATTTACTTGAAATTTGAATTGTGAAATTGAACAACCAAAAACTAAACTAAGAACAACTCCCAATAAAATCGCTTGCCAATTTAAACTAGATAACTTTTTGTTCTCTAATTTTTGCATCGTCACTCGATAATCTAATATCATTTGCAACGATTCGACAGGTAATTCTTGAGCATTGACTTCTAAATCCTTGTGATGAATCCGAATGTTTTTTGAGGTATCCTGAGACATAAAAGCCCCCTAAAATCGATAAAGAGAAAGTTAATAAAATAACTACAAGTTTTGTTGTGAAGTTCTCATCAGAGTAAGGGGAGTGACTATACAGGATACCCCAATTAAATTTACCCTCTCTTTGCTTGTAGAGTTTCTCGAATACTTTCGAGACGATTGGTGTAGGGACTTTTGTAATCTGTAGCTTGTTGCTTGCAACTATTCACAATATCCATTAATTGTTGATTAGTTCTAACCACATTCATGGCATCCTCTTGGTTAGCAGCTTCAATTACATCTTGAATAGAAGAAACTAATTGTAATCTTGTATTGTTTCTTTCATGGTTTCTTCCTGCTAAAAACTCTCTAATTAATTCACGAACACCAATTAAAAATTGGACTGAATCAGAATAGTTTTTAGTGTCAGCATCCAAAATTTGAGTTATTTCTACATCACTTAAAACAACTCCTAATTGTTCGGCTTCAACTCGCACTAAAGATTGTTTTTGAGAATGAGTCAGAGAATTGTTTTCAACTTTCGCTAACTTAGAGTTGTTGAATGAATGATTTGCTAAAACTTTTTTTCCTATCTCTTCCCTATCAAAAGTTTCAAAACTCTCAGCAGCAAAACGAATTTCTTGACTTGTGGCAGAGTAATTTTGTTTTTCCAAATCGTATTTAATTTGTTGGACTTGGTTTTTATCTAATTGCATAATTGTTTACCATTCCTGATTCTATAAATGAGAGCGTGTAAGTAAATTTGATCAACTTCTTGAGAGGTGTACTTTCTTTCTAATTGATATCCTTGCGGGAACCATCTACGAATTGTGCAAGGATGCGGTTTATTTTCTGTTATTTTCAAAACTGCTGAATAGATATTAATTCCCAAAGTATCTGGTGTATTCGTAGTGTTGAAAAAATAATTGAGTACTTGATCTATCGGTAGTCCAAACTTTTTTGATTGTGTTTTTAGATCTGCAAACTTCTTTAAATTTTCCTTGGATAATGTTAGATCAAATGCTTTAATTCTTGCTTTGTCTCTTGCCCAAGTTCTATCGGAAATTTTTCGACCTAAACAACTTTCATAGTATTTTTTAGTGTTCATTTCCTTTTTCTGCTGTTAACAACATACTAGCAGAAAATTTCTGCTTTTGGTGGAAATTGCAGAAGAAGACAGAAAATTTCAGTAATTGGTTAACTTTAGGTAAAATAGTAATCTACGTAAATGAGCTAACTATGAAACCTAAAACACGAAAAATTACATTCTCAGTGACCCAAGAAATTTATGAAAAACTAGTACAAGAAGCTGAAAAAGAAAGCAGAACACTCTCAGGAGAAATCCTATATATAGTCAATCAATTTCTGGCTTCAAAAAATAATGATGCAGAGTAGTGACAGTCACCATGCCATCGTGATTCTGCTGCACACATAAGCAGAAGTATTGATTTTTCGTTCTGCTAGTTGAATGCAGTATTTATACTTTTCTGCTAGCAGAATCCTTACCCAGTAAGACTTTGAGGTGTGCCAAAATTTTTTCTGCCGAACTATTTAAAAACCTATCAAAAATAGTGTTTTTGACTTTTTAAAGGGTCTTTTCTTCCGCTATAAACCTTACTGGGTAAAGGTTTTAAGTGTTTACGCCAAACAAAAAAGTTTGCACCAAGATTGTAAAAAGTATGGATTTTGAGATAGATTGCGAGAATTGATTTTCTCTACACCTATGCATTACCGATTAGTCGCAATTGGCGGGAAGCTTTACCAAGTATTTGCCTACACCTACAAACACGCGATCGCTCAAGCAGTAGGTCAATCTGTGGCAATGGGTGTGACAGTAGATAAAAATACATCAATAGAGTTAATTGCTGTTGATTCTGAATGGCTAGAGCAAGAAAGTTTTGATTTTTGTGGCATTCCACAACGACCTAAGTATTTGCCTTTTTTAGAATCAATCTACCCAAGCCATAAAAATCTAAGCTTGCAAGCGATACTTATGATTTATGAAAGTAATTTTGATATTTATAAAATAAATCAAATCAAAACTGAAGAATTAAAATTTATAGCACATTTAGCTAACTATTTTAAATCCTCAGCTTTAATCGATTTTTGGTTTTAATAACTAGTAACTAAACCAGTTGTCATCATCATCCCTCTCGAAAATCGTACATTCGCCCTCTTCATTCCAGCATTGAATAATATTGATATGATCTTTAGCTTGATAAATTTTCAAAAATTCTTCTAATTCAGAATCTTCTATTGATTTATAAGAATCGCTGAAATTTAAATTGACGTAAATCATTGCTACTACCTCTATTTTTTAAAAACTTTAGCATCTAAATCTAATCCGAATACCGTGATAATTCCTTCTGAATCTGGTAATTTATCACCTAAAGCAAATTCCTTTGCATTTTTAAAGCTGAATTCAAAAGTATCTTCCCACCCACACCCGTCTATTTTTTGCGATCGGTTGTTTTTTCTCAGAGTAAGTAAAAATGAATCTTCAAGTTTCATGATTTAAATTCCTTAAAATAATCTTTGATATTTAGGTGCGGTCAAGAGAGCGATCGCACCTTTTTAACTTAAAACTCAACTGGTTGCAGTTCTGCCAATTTCGCTTTATAGCTTACCCAATACTGTCCAGTGGTAAAGCGTGGCAGTAAACCGATAGCGGCATCGAACTCAGCAGCAAAGCGATCGTTTTGGGGAAGATTGGCGGGGCGGGATTGGAAATTAAATTGAGCTACCATGTCTTTAAATCCTTTTTTGTGTTGTGGGTGTTGGTTTGTCCTTCACCCCATTTCTGTATTTATAGTACCCCACTTCTGTACTATCTGACAAGATAGATCTGATTAGTATATTTAATGGGGTGTATACAGAAATGGGGTTACCCCATAATTAACTCTAATACCCCATTTGTTGCATTTACAGAAATGGGGTGTTATATTAGATTTAACAACACAAAAGGGGAAGAAAAATGGTTGATACAGTAACAGAAAATCGTAAAAAATACGCAACTTATTCTAAAGAAGATTTAGAAAATTTAACTAGTGCTGAATTAAGAAAAATAGCTCCTGAAGTAGGTGTTCAAAAAATCTACAATCCAGCAACTAAATCAGAGCAAAAATCTAGAGCATCTACTAAAGAGTTATTAATTCCGTCCATTTTAGAAGCTTGCGAAACAGAAAGAAAACTTTTACTTTTAGAATCTAATACTGGTAATAAAGAGGAAAATAAAGATATGGTTACAACAAAGGATACTGAAGAAATTTACAGCGATTTTGAAACTGAAATAAATGAAATCGCAACTAAATTTTATGAAGGTATTTTTGATAATGAATCAAAAACTTGGGAGTTTTTAGGTTTAAAACCTTACACAACCAGACTTGTGACAACTCAACAAACGTGTTTACCTGAATTTTTCTCTATTATTCCCGCGTTTCGATCTGAAATTATTTCACGTATTGAGTCAAGATGTGTAGAAGCTAAGCCAAATAATATATCCAATTGGAGAGCGCAAGTTTTAAAAATTATTGAACAAAAAGTAGACGCTGATAATGAAAATTATCCGGATAATATTTTGTCAAAAACGTTTTCTGATTTTAGAAATAGTGTACAAGCCAGTTTCAATGATATTCGGAGAATAAAAGCCGAGAAATCTAACGAAAATTTAAACACTAGATCGAATAATGCAATTAATATCAAAGTCTCAGGTTTAATAAATTGGGCAAAGGGTAGACTTACACACCTACCAGAATCATCTAGCAAGTGGCAGGAAGTAGCGATCGCTCTAATGATTTTGACTGGTAGAAGACAGAGTGAAATTATGAGTAGTGCTAAATTTACTCCAGTTGGTAGTGATAATAAATTAGAATTTTCAGGACAATTGAAAAGACACGCTGAAGATTCTATAGAAGCTTTTGAAATACCTATTTTAGGTAATACTGCTAGTGCTGTATTAGAGGGTATGAAATGGTTAGAGGTGAGAGAGAAACGTGCAATACCAGAAGATGAAAGTTTCACAGCACAACAAAAAGCAGCTAAAAAAGCTCATGATAAATACTCAAGATATTTATCTGAGGTTGCAAAAACAATTTGTGATAAATACATTATTTTAGATTCTGATGCTACATGGCTAAATCCTGAAGCTTCAGGAAAAATGAAAGATCGTCGCACGTGTCATTTATTCCGGCAAATTTATGGACAGTGTGTATACCCTGTATTTTTTGAAAATTCAGGCAGAAAAATAAACCAAGTTTTAACAGATGTGATGGGGCATAGTAATACTGCTTCAAGCCGTCGTCATGCAGCAGAAGCTTACGATGCTGATTGTTTTGTTTTGGATATCGAAAGTGTGAAAACTATTTCTATCTAATAAAAATGATGGGGTTAAATTCCCCATCTAATATTTACCAATTAAAAATGATGAGTGATTTTACTGAAAATGAAATTAAAATAGCCTTACTATTAGCAACTGGTAAAAGTGTTATAGAAGTAGCTGAAATTGTAGGGGTTAATCGCAAAACAATACAACGATTAAAAAAGAAAGATGGATTTGATAAATTAATCATTGATAGTAAAACAGATAAATACAAAGATGTAGAAAATAAATTAGATGTTGAAATTGAAAAACACAAACCAGTGATTATAAAAAATGTGATTGCTGAAATAGTTGAAAAAGAATTAGAAGAATTAAGTAGAGATAAATTAAAAGAAATTTATCTTACAGTATCTAACAATTTAATAAGGATGGGTGAAAAATTAAGAGTGAAACTTGAGGAACATATAGATAATATTGATGAGATTTCACCAAGATTATATGCACAGTACGCAAAGAGTTATCAAGATATAGTCCAAGCACCGATCGCAATTAATAAATTATTATCTAATAATGTAGATGATGAAGAAGTAAGGATAGTAGTTGATTTTAACGACGATACACCCCCATTTTTAGAAGAAGGAAATACCACACCACCAACTACAATAGATATAGAATCACAAGTAAAGGTAGAGGATATTTAAAAATGAGTCAAGATTTAGAAAATCAAGTAGAAGAATTAAGAAGTGAAATTGAAAACTTAAAATTAGAGGAAAAAAGAAAAAGTATTAGAAACGCTTTATATAAAGCAGGTGTGGAAGATGCTCATAAGGGTGTAAAAGGTTTCGAGCAAGATTATGATTTAAAATCTTTAGATTTATCTAATATCAATCAAATTATTGCAAATTGGAAAAATACTAAATTCGGTAGTGTGTTTTTCCCAGAAAAAGAAAAAGAAACGAAGAATGAGACTACAAAAAGAAGGAGAAGTGCGGAAGAAATCAGTAAAGGATTGAAAGAGGGAAGTCTCAAACTGAAGCTGAATTAATCCCGCCCCACACCGCAGGTTACCCCATAGCAAAGCAGAATCGCCCGTAAGCCGTCGTTGGATGAGTTTAGGGGCGATCGCTCATTGGAGGGTATTAGCGGTGTCTAGGAATGTCAGGAATGGGGTTGAGATAAGTTTATGGGTGTTGTGGCAGTGGTGGCAGTGGTGGCAGTGGTGGCAGTGGTGAGGAGTGTGGACAGAGATGAGCGATCGCAGTAAGTAGCGAAAAAACAGTAGTCAAGGTTGGGTTAAGGAT
>NZ_LAHA01000011.1 GCF_002608075.1 Nostoc linckia z4 | reverse complement strand
AGTAGATGCTATTTCTGAACGCAACAAGGAGCTAGTTGAATGGCGATCGTTACTGTTTCTAATAAATCACTGACGGTTAATCCTCTCAAGCAAAGCCAAGCTTTGGGCGCGTCTTTAGCTTTTTTGGGATTGAAGGGGACGATGCCTTTATTCCACGGTTCTCAAGGTTGTACTGCTTTCGCTAAAGTTGTGTTGGTGCGGCATTTTCGGGAAGCGATTCCTTTGGCTACCACGGCGATGACGGAAGTCACTACGATTTTGGGTGGCGAAGAAAATGTGGAACAGGCAATTCTGACTTTGGTGGAAAAGGCGAAACCAGAAATTATCGGTTTATGTACCACTGGGTTGACGGAAACTAGAGGAGATGACATTGAAGGTTTTCTCAAGGAAATCCGCGATCGCCATCCAGAATTGAATGATTTGGCGATTATTTTTGCCCCAACTCCCGATTTTAAAGGCGCGTTGCAAGATGGTTTCGCCGTGGCTGTGGAAAGCATAGTTAAGGAAATTCCCCGCGCAGGTGGAATTAAAACCGAACAAGTAACGATTTTACCGAGTGCGGCTTTTACGCCAGGGGATGTCCAGGAAATTAAAGAGATGGTAACAGCTTTTGGCTTAGTGCCTATCTTTGTACCTGATATTGGCGCTTCCCTTGATGGACATTTAGAAGATAATTACAGCGCGGTTACAGTTAGCGGAACTACCTTAAAACAGCTGCGAGAAGTTGGTTGTTCTGCTTTCACCTTGGCTTTGGGCGAGAGTATGCGCGGTGCAGCCAAGATTTTGGAAGAAAGATTTGGTACTCCTTACGAAGTGTTTGGGGAAGTGACTGGATTAGAACCGGTAGACGAATTTCTCCAAGCATTGGCAATTCTCAGTGGTAACAGCGTTCCGGAAAAATACCGCCGCCAACGCCGCCAGTTGCAAGATGCAATGTTAGACACGCACTTTTATTTTGGTGCAAAGCGAATTTCTTTAGCACTGGAACCCGATTTGTTGTGGTCAACAGTCCATTTTCTGCAATCAATGGGAGCGCAGATTCATGCTGCGGTGACAACGACGCGATCGCCTTTACTCGAAAAACTCCCAGTTAAAAGCATTACCATCGGCGATTTAGAAGACTTTGAGAGTTTAGCAGCAGGTTCAGATTTGCTAGTTGGTAACTCAAACGTCGGTGCGATCGCCAAACGCCTTAATGTTCCTCTTTATCGCTTGGGATTGCCCATTTACGACCGCTTAGGTAACGGTCAATTTACCAAAGTTGGTTACAGAGGCACAATGGAACTTCTGTATGGCATGGGCAACCTGTTATTAGAGGCAGAAGAAACAAGAGTTAAGAAGTTACAAGAATTAGGAATTGTGGGCGCGGATTTTTGAAATCAGAATTCAGAATTCAGAATTCAGAATTCAGAAGTTAGAAGACAGAATGTGACCGCACGAATTTAGTCTTAGTTTTTCTAAAAGTTATACCACTAAAGTGTGAGCTTTTAGCTTTATTATTCACCACAATTAACTCCTGAATTCTGACTCCTGACTCCTGAATTCTGAATTCTGACTCCTGAATTCTGGACTTAAAGAGGAGAAATACGATGAAAATTGCCTTCACTACGAGCGACCGAGTTCATATTAATGCTCATTTTGGATGGGCGAGATTAATTGATGTTTATGAAATTTCCGATGAGGGATATCATTTTGTAGAAACCCTCAACTTTGAAGGTGAACTCAAAGAAGATGGAAATGAAGATAAAATCACACCCAAACTTGATGCGTTAGCTGATTGTACTATTGTTTATGTCACAGCCATTGGCGGTAGTGCTGCGGCTCGGTTAATCAAAAAAGGTGTTACCCCGGTGAAGGCGCGATCGGAAGAAGAAGAAATTAGTGAAGTGCTAAATAAATTAGTACAAACCCTCAAGGGTAATCCTCCACCTTGGTTGCGTA
This sequence comes from Nostoc linckia z4, assembly GCF_002608075.1. Taxonomy (GTDB): domain Bacteria; phylum Cyanobacteriota; class Cyanobacteriia; order Cyanobacteriales; family Nostocaceae; genus Nostoc; species Nostoc linckia. The sequence continues at coordinate 261,659 of NZ_LAHA01000011.1, read as the reverse complement.
AAGCTTTACAACAAAAACCTGCAACCTTTACAGATGAAGTTGGAGATGAAGCCACAGTATGACTATCAATAATAGTGTGAACGGAACTGCTGCCGCTGAAGTCTTGAACTCGCCTTTTATTAAGGTATTAATCAAACAGATTCGGGGTCAAGACAGCTATGGAGTTTATCGTAGTTGGTCAGATGAGCTAATTCTCAAACCCTTTATTGTTACCAAACAAAAGAAACGGGAAATTTCCGTGGAAGGTGAAGTAGATCCAATAACTCAAGCTCGGATTATGGCATTTTTTCGGGCTGTAGCTGCCGGAATTGAACAAGAAACAGGTTTGATTTCTCAAGTTGTGATTGATTTGAGTCATGAGGGATTTGGCTGGGCGTTGGTATTTTCTGGTCGTCTTTTGTTAGCTGTCAAAACTTTACGCGATGCCCAAAGATTTGGCTTTGATTCCCTAGAAAAATTAGCCCAAGAAGGAGAAAGCTACGTCCAAAAAGGTATTAATTTGGCGAAGCGGTTTCCGGAAGTCGGCAAGTTGTAAAAATTTTAGATTTTAGATTTTGGATTTTGGATTGAATATCAAATTCATGTTGCGAACGTGGATTTTTATCACGCAGAGAGGAAAGCTGAGAGAAATATTGAGTGTTTGCAAAGCAATATTATCCAATCCAAAATCGAAAATCTAAAATCGAAAATCCAAAATTGATTGTGGGGTTGTTGATGGTGCAAGCCAAAGAAACACAAATTGAAGAATTAAAGGGACAAATTAGACGGCTAAATAGTAAAGCAGGTCAAATGAAGATGGATCTGCATGATTTAGCGGAAGGTTTGCCCACAGATTACAAACAACTTATGGATGTTGCAGCTGCAACTTATGAAATCTTTCGTCAGTTAGATGAACTTAAGCAACAGCTGAAAGAATTGGAGAACGCTAAATGACTGGAACTTTGGAAGAATTCAAGAAACTTGTAGATGCAGAAGAATTTTTGCAGTTCTTTAATTTGCCCTACGACCAACAATTTGTGAATGTAAATCGTCTACATATATTGAAAAAATTTTCTCAATATATTCGGGAAGTGGATGATAATTCTCCGGATTTGAGTCCTGAAGAAAAACTAAATCAATATTCTTTGGCTTTGCAAAAGGCTTATCAGGTATTTATCGAGTCAACACCCCACGAACAAAAGTTGTTCAAAGTGTTTAACGACAAGCCGAAAAATGTAGTCACACTGACAGAACTCACTTCTGATTAGGAGGTATAAATTGGTAAACCTAACGCCTACCGAATTAGAACGCTATCATCGCCAAATGATGCTGCCTAATTTTGGCGAAGCAGCCCAGAAGCGTCTAAAGTCAGCAACAGTTTTGGTTACGGGTGTAGGGGGATTGGGCGGTACGGCGGCGCTTTACTTAGCAGTAGCGGGCGTTGGGCGGCTAATCTTAGTCCGGGGTGGTGACTTGCGGCTGGATGATATGAATCGTCAGGTTTTGATGACGGACGATTGGGTAGGTAAGCCAAGGGTATTTAAAGCTAAGGAAACTCTGGATGCAATCAATCCTGATGTCCAGGTGGAAGCAGTTCATGAATATATCACCCCGGAAAATGTGGACGCGCTGGTGCAATCCGCTGATATGGCTCTTGATTGCGCCCATAATTTCACCGAGCGCAATTTATTAAATGAAGCTTGCGTGCGTTGGCGTAAGCCAATGGTGGAAGCTGCAATGGATGGGATGGAAGCTTACCTGACAACGATTATTCCTGGTGTGACTCCTTGTTTGTCCTGTTTGTTTCCAGAAAAGCCTGATTGGGATCGGCGCGGCTTTTCGGTTGTCGGTGCTGTTTCTGGGACGCTGGCTTGTTTAACCGCACTGGAGGCGATTAAGTTAATCACTGGTTTTAGTCAGCCTTTATTGTCGCAATTGCTGACTATGGACTTGAATCGGTTGGAATTTGCTAAACGCCGTTCTTATCGCGATCGCTCTTGTCCAGTATGCGGTAATAGTGCGCCCTGGAGATACGCTCAACCCAATTCAATGGAAGCCAGCAGTATTGCACACAATGGCTAATATTTTAGATTTTTAATTTTGCGAAAAGTTTGAGCGCCGGCTTCCGGCGATCAAAGCTTTTCAAGACGGATTTTGGATTGAAAGAGAAATCCAAAATCTAAAATCTAAAATCCAAAATTCCCAGAGGACGAACAAAAAATTAGGAGATCTAATGTCTGTAACTTTATCAGAAAAAGCAGAATTTCATCTGTGGGCATTTCTTAGAGGTTCCGCACCGGAAGCTAATGGCGCAACTAAAGGTGTCCGTTTCTCTGTCAAAGATGGTGGTTGCAGTGGCTACGAATATGCAATGGATATCACTAGCAAACCCCAACCAGACGATTTGGTAATCCAGCAAGGGAAAGTACTGGTTTACGTTGACGCCAAAAGTGCGCCGTTATTGGAAGGAGTAATAGTTGATTTTGTTGAGGGTGTGATGGAAAGCGGCTTTAAGTTCATCAACCCCAATGCAACTGAAAACTGCGGTTGCGGAAAGTCTTTCAAAACAGGTGACTGTACGCCTAACGGTGTACCTTGCAGCTAACACCATTGTGTTGAGCGATCGCATTGCACAGCGATAACTAACCTAATCCTATAACGTTTGAGGAGAACCGGAAAATGGCTACCTACCAAGTTAGATTAATCAACAAAAAAGAAGACATCGACGCCACAATCGAAGTTGATGAAGATACTACTATCTTAGAAGCAGCAGAAGAAAATGGTATTGAATTGCCTTTTTCTTGTCATGCAGGTTCTTGCTCTAGCTGTGTTGGTAAAGTTGTTGAAGGTGAAATTAACCAAGACGATCAAAACTTCTTAGATGATGACCAAGTTTCTAAAGGATACGCTTTACTTTGTGTAACCTATCCTCGTTCTAATTGCACAATTAAAACACACCAAGAAGCATATTTGGTCTAAATTTCTACTTTGATTGCTGTTATTAGCAATTAAATAAAAATGAAGGATGGAGTATATTTTCATCCTTCATTTTTTATAATTCATAATTTATAATTCATTTATGTTTACACCTTTTAATGTAACTGGCTGTTCGTTAGAATTGTTGAAAATAGGGGAACAAGGAATTATTATTTTCTGTAAAAATAAGGATAAAAAAAGTCTCAATCAATTGCTATCAAAGGGCATAACACCAGGAAAATATATTACTGTACAACAAAAGTTTCCCTCGTTAATTATTCAAGTAGAAAATACATCTCTATCAGTAGATATAGAGACTGCCCGTGCTATTTATGTTAGGATAATTCATGATTAAATTATTTATAAAAATTAAATAGACGTTGGTAATTTAATGTATAAAAACGATTGTGCATGATATGAAAATGTAGAGACGTTGCAATGCAACGTCTCTACACGTGTATTCATGTTGCAATTCAGTAATAAAAATACGAAAAATTGTAGGGTGCGTTATGCCGTAGGCTAACGCACCGCCAACACCAACAATTTAAGGTGCGTTGCGCTGGGCGACAACACACCCTACATCTAAAAATAAGCTCTAATAAATTTTCGACCTCACTCCTTTGTTAACTAATTTTAGGAGTGAGGTCACTAATTTATAGATGATGAATGTAATTCGATATCAGAAGTGAATTGGCTATTTTTTAATCAACAGCGACTATCACATCTGATGATTTAATCACTGCATAAGCCTCTTTACCTTCTGCAAGTCCCAGCTTTTCTGCTGAGGATTTTGTGATGATTGACACTAGCTCTACTCCTGGTGCTAGTTCTAGGGTTACTTCAGTGTTAACTGAACCATGTACAACTTTTTTAACGGTACCTTTAAGAGAATTACGAGCGCTAATTTCCATTTTATTTGTGTTTATTTTATTATGGATACCCAGATAATGTAGCAAATGATGTTTGAAAAATCAAATTTTTTGGTGTTTCTTAATAAGGTATAAGAAAAATACACAAAAATCCATCAGCATATCTCTGTGGCATATTGATTTTTATTTTTTTACTATTGACATCAACGTGTTTAATTGCTAGATACTACTTGCCTACAATATATAGTTATATCACCTATCTGCTAATAATCTAATTTCTAAAATAAGACTATTAAAAATACTCAACCTTTCTGTATTTTCACAATTTTTTAAGCTTTTCCTTTCAATATGTCTGGGGATCTTTATAAATGATTCATAATTCAAACTTATCATAGTGATAATATATAGATAAGCTAAATTGTTGCTAGTCAACCTAGACTTCAATCAAAGCGATTACAGGGTGATTTCAGACATCCCTGCCTTAATTCTGGTAAAGCTTGAAAATGGTAGTAAGTAACATTTACTCAACAGGAAAACAACGGGAAAAGCGTAAGTCAATTCGCAGAAACTAGCCAGATTTATTAAGGTATCAAATAGGTTCAATACATCTAAATAGGTATGTCTAATTTCCCTAACCGCTTTTGACGGCGGCAAATATAATTCCTCACAATTCAACTTGAATTTGAGTTAAGCATCTTTGCGTTCCGCGCAGACTAAGCAATGCAGTTTGGGAAGAATTGCAGCAGTTTAGAACAAATTCGCTTACTTGCAACAACGAATTTAAGGAGCAGCAATTATGAGAGCCAAACAGATCATGACTCAAGATGTAGCTACTATTCGCGGTTCCGCTAGTGTAGCTGAAGCAGTTAGATTATTAAGGCTCAAGCAATTACGGGCGTTGGTTGTAGAACCCCGTCACAGTGGCGATGCTTACGGTATGGTTACTGAGATGGATATAGCCAGCAAGGTTGTTGCTTATGGAAAAGACCCCGAAAAGGTGCATGTCTACGAAATAATGAGTAAACCCTGCATTGTTGTAAATCCTGACCTCGATGTGGAATATGTTGCGCGGTTATTTGCTAATACTGGTGTGTGGCGTGCGCCTGTGATTCAAGGTGAATTACTTGGGATTATTTCTGTAACTGATATTATCACTAAAGGTGACTTTGTAGAGAAACCAAAACTAACATTCTTACACAAAGAACTCCAAAAAGCTATTTCTAATGCTCGCTCAATTTCTGCTAATTATGGTTCAATGTCTAAACGAGCGATCGAAGCTTGGGATTTTGTAGATGAACTAGAAGCAGAAGCTGGTTTCTATGGCGCACCAAAACCTGAAAAATCAGCAAGAGAATTATTCTCTGATAAAGAAGAGTTAGTTGCTATTGCTTAGCAGAATTCAGGAGTCAGAATTCAGGAGTCAGAATTCAGGAGTCAGAATTCAGGAGTCAGAATTCAGGAGTCAGAATTCAGAATTCAGAATTCAGGAGTCAGGAGTTATTTCACTTTTGTGGAAATCTGCTGTCTTAGGCAATTAGCACAAATTAGAGCATTGATTTACTAATCACAAAGCTCAAGTTTAGGCTATTACATAGCTTGTGAAATGATGGTGGGCATTGCCCACCATTACGTTTTGCAAGCAAATTTTTGCTTGTTAATTAATGAAAGTTGTGGGATTTGAAGGGTAATTATGAGTCAAGGTTTGAGTGAAGGAATAACCCAATGGTTAATAGCAAAAGGCTACAATCCTGAAGAGTTAAATCAAGCAGGTGAAAATGGCGATACAGCTTTAATGAAGGCTACGAGAGAGGGAGAGTATGCTGTCGTTAAAGAACTGATTGATGCTGGTGCGGATGTCAATGCTAGAAACAGCGATAGCAATAATGCTTTATGGTTCGCTTGTTTTGGCAACCACTACGATTTAATTCATTTACTGCTGGCTCACAACATTAACATTAACAACCAAAATGATAACGGTGCAACTGTTTTAATGTATGCAGCATCAGCAGGAAAGACAGAAGTTGTTCAGTTGCTCTTACAATACCATCCTAACTTAAATTTACAAAACTTAGACGATTATAAAGCAATTGATTTCGCCAGTAACGTAGAAGTTCTAAGGATACTCAAAAATGCCACAAAATAAAATATCGAGCAATGCCTATCATGAGGCTACCAAGCATTCTTACTTATCGGTACAGATAGATCCAAATTATGTGGATGCTTCAACTCAACCATCTGCATTTAAATTCTATCCAAAATTCTATCGAAGAGTGAAATTAAATGTCAATAATCCCGTTCACTCTTTTATATCTTTAACTAGTGCGATAACACTAGAAAAAATGTATAAAGATAGTCTCGATAAATTGCGGGTGAATCCATCAGCAGGCGCTCTATATCCTACGGAAGTTTACGTACAGCTTCGCAAAATTCCGGGAATACTAGATGGAATTTATCACTTAGAAGTTGAGAATAATTGTCTAACACTTATCTATGAATTAATAGATGATGGGCTAGAGAGTTATATTATACCGGATAAAAGTATCAACGGATTCATATTTTTAATTAGTTGTGTTTATTATAGGTCTAGCTGGAAATATCAAAATAGAAGCGCGAGATATTGCTTTTTAGATAGCGGACACCATTTAGGTGCAATCGCAGCTTCGGCTTATCTCCATGAAAAAGATATACAAGTAATTTTTGATTTTGATAAACTTGGTCTCAATTTAGCTTTGGGATTTGAGAATAAAGAGTTTATCACAGCTTGTGCGGTGTCGGGAGAATTACAGAAAAAGCAAGTCAGACCGTTAAGGATGAAAGTTCCTTTTGTTTGCGGTACTGATTACTTTGAAGCTAATCAATTCATTGAAGATACTTATCAAGCTACGGCTGTAGAAAAGAGTAATCAGCAAATACTCAAACAGCCTCACTTTAGCTTTGACAAGGATAAATTTCTTCACACTATTTTGCATAGGCGTTCTATTCGACGTTTCCGGAAAAAATCTATTTCTCAAGAAGATTATCTATATATAATGCAGCAACTTCAGCAGCCAATACCAACAGAAAATCATGAGGAAATAGATATTTACTCGGTGGTACATCGAGTAGAAGAAATGCCATGCGGATTATATAAAGGTACATATTTGATTAAGACGGGTGATTTTAGCGAGCAGACTGGTTACTTATGTATTAATCAAGCTATTGCCAGAGATAGCGCTGTAACTTTATTTTTTGTTTCTGATTATTTAAACTACCAAACTGCTATGCAAATAGCTGGTTTTCTAGGACAGAGACTTTATTTAGCTAGTAATTATTTGGGAATTGGATGTAGCGGAATTGGTGCTTTCTACGATGACGAAACCCAAGAATTATTAGAGACAAATAAAGATGTACTTTACGCAATGGTAATTGGAATATAAGCAAGGAAGGAAAAAGATATGGCTAGAAATATGTATTACTTAAATGGTGATGATTCGCATCCAGTACAACCGACATCGGCAGATATTATATTACGGCAACAACTAGAGTATTCTATTAGTAGATACTTTTACGATGGTTGCGATCGCACAATTCAAAGTCTGTTATCTAATTGCCGGTGGTACGTAACAACCCACGCCAGCGCCATGACATTAGTAATTGAATGTCCCGACCAAGTTACCAACTGGCGCATCTTACAAAAAATCGTCCCAATGGGAACATTACTTCACCAAATTATCAGCAGCGCCAAAATTCGCGTTTGTCCCCCAGAAGGACAAGGCGTACCTTTTGAAATGAGGGTAGATGAGTTGTCTGTGTACCGTGATATGGCGGGATGAGGGAGTGGGGAGACGCGGGGACGCGGGGATGCGGGGATGCGGGGACGCGGGGACGCGGAGACGCGGGGACGCGGAGAATAACCAATGCCCTATGCCCTATGCCCCATGCCCTATGCCCTATGCCCTATGCCCACATTTTTAATCAGTGCAGCTACCTCTTCAAAGACCAAATCAGCTGAATGTTTCACAACAGGACTTAATTCTAGTCCTAAATCAAGATTTGCTGCTTCAATTAAATAAACTGTCACATCTTCAGGAAAATCATTTTGAAAGATTTTCCGTCCGGCGGCTAAAGCATTATCCCAACGAAAATCATGCAAATTATAACTAGGTTCTGGTAAAGCTTCTAGTTCTTTTCCTGGAACTTTAAATACAGCACCAGGCTCAGAATTAGTTGAACTGGCATCAATAATTATTAATTGTTTACTACCTCTAGCTTGAAACATGACTTCCATTCCTGCTGTGCCACAGTCATAAACTCGCACATCCGAATGAGGGTTTTGAGCTAGATATTTTTGTAGGCGTTGAGCGATAATTACGCCTACTGCATCGTCACTGCGATTGAGATTTCCACAACCAATAATAGTGAGCATGAGATAATATTTTATATTTTTTGGTTCTTATTCTAATTCTCGATTCTAAACTTCTTGGCGCGGGTCAGAACGGGGAGGGTGAAAACCACCTTTTACCCAAAGTTGCCGAGATTTTTGTATGAAGCGATCGCTCCGGCGTTCATCATTTAAATCAATTCGGTTGCAAGTAGCTCGGCCTGTAGGTGTGATACCGATAATTTTTGTACCATCCGCCGACCAGATAAAGTGGTCAGCCCACTGCTGCTGACGAGGATTAAATAAGGAGACTTCTTGTTCTGTTTCTGGGTCGATTCCTGCTGTAAAATTATAGTGACGTTCATTGCACCGACGACAAGCTGAAGCCAAATTATCTACATCATCCGAACCCCCCAAAGATTGCGGCTTGATATGGTCGATTGTCAGGGGAGACGTACTGAGAAATTCTGGATAATGGCAGTATTCGCACCTAAAATTAGCACGATTTCTTACAAATTCTTGGATACTGTTAGGAATTGTCACGACCCAGATGCAATAGTGGCATTTATGTAGCTAAAAATTGTATCTAATTCTCCAATAGCTTCTAGTTCAATAGCTTCTTCTGATGTCAGTGAATCAGCTTTTTTCTTATCCAGAAGTTCTTGCAAACGCGAACCTAATTCTTCAGTAAATTTGAAAAGATTGAGATTATTGACTTTTTCGACTCGGATACCAGTCGTTAATAAAGATGAGGGTTTAATTACTACTTGATTCATAGCGTTATTATGATTCAATATAATAGTATTGTACTTACTTTAAAAGAGTTAGCAGCATATCCAGATTATAATATAATGTCCGCTATCAACTAGAAATTTTGCTGTTACAGCATATACATCTCGATCTAGTAATAATCTCATGCTCAAATGGATACTAGGCGAATGTCTTCAGCCGCCACTAGTGCGATCGCATATTGTAAGCAAGCACGAATATCCTCTATTTGTAGCTCTGGATAGTAGTCTCGGATAATTTCTTCAAAAGAAAGTCCTTCGTTAAGGAGTTCAAGAATACTTTGTACTGTGATGCGTGTTCCTGCTATACAAGGTTTACCGAAATGAATTTGTGAGTTAACTATGATTTTATCCATATAACTATAAAGTTAAATCTGTTTTCTCAATTTTAAGATAAATAATCGAATCGCCTTGCTTAATCACTAGGATGTGTTTTCAAATTTTGTTTTTGTTTCAGCTAATTTGGCAAAGCTGGAGGAAAGGGTTGTGAAATAATTTAGGTGACTCCAATGCTAGCAAACTGCTAGCATAAAGGTAATAATCCACTAGTCGCATTAGCAAAACAGGCAGTATGGCAACAATTACCATTCGCAATATATCTGATGAGTTAGTCGATCGCATTAAACGCTTGGCCGAACAAAAGGGGATTTCGATGGAGCAAGAAGTCCGCGATTTGTTGCAAAAACGCTATGGACAACGCGATGAAGTGCTTGCTCGGATTCGCGAACGGGCAAAGGCGTTACCGATGGAATCAGAAAGCCAAGTGCAGAGTTGGAAATCAGAGGGGCGACTCTGATGGTGATTGATACGATGGTATTTGCCTATGCACTATTACATGTAGAGGATAAGTTTGAACAGGCGATCGCTGCTTTAGAAAGCGTAAATCAAATTATAGTGCCTGATTCATTGTTTGCCGAGTTGGGTAATGTTGTTTGGCAATGGATACAATTTCGGCAACTTCCATTGCAAATAGGTTTAGATGTGCTGCAAGATGCTGAGGCATTGGTTGATATAATGATTTCTAGTTCTCAAATTCGAGATGTTGCTCTACAACTGGCAGTAGAAGCGAGTCATTCGTTCTACGATACGTTATTCGTAGCAGCAGCAATTCAATCTGATACTCAGGTGCTAACTTACGATCGCATACTAGCGGCTAAGTTTGGCGATCGCGTTGTATTGCTGGAATAGGGAATTTAGGTAAATAGAAATGACTAAAACAGAGGCTCTGAGTAATAGTACAGACAAAGCCTCTGAAAAATAATTTATCAGCAGTAAACTAAAACTCTACACCATGTTTTTTGGCAATTTCAGTGAGTTTTTCGTACTGATGTTGTGATGCTTTAGTTAATATTGTTTGTGCATCTTCTGGAGTTGTGCCTTCTTTAGGAATTAAATATTTTACATAAAGGGACACAAAATCAGCTACGACAGCCATACCAGATAAACCATGTTTGTCAGCTTCCTTACCAGCGATCGCTGCTACTAAACCTGCTTTAATTGGATCTGGTTTAACTTTCATAAACTGATCCACAAGCTTGGGAATATAATCTGCTGGTGGCAAATTAGCTAACTTAGTTTTATCTGGAGTAAAGTTACATTCTGCGGCTTTTGCCTGTTCTAAAACACACCACTCTATGAATTCTTGCAATGCTGCATCGGGAACGCGAGGGAGATAATTATGTAGCGCTAAATCAGACACAAGCTTACCGTGTAAATTTATGTTTTATGCAAGTGCATTAAAGCAAGCCTAACGCACTGTTTCTATAAGTTTTAGTATGTTATGCTACGAGTTTTGAATAATTAGTTATTAGTCATTAGTTATTGGTCATTAGTCATTAGTTATTCCCCATGTCCTTGCGTTTCCGTCACTCCCGGCTTCATAATTCTTAAGATGTTCTTGTCCCCAGTCGCAAAGAGCTTTCAAGACTGGTATAAGAGTTTTGCCATATTCTGTGAATGAATATTCTACTTTTGGAGGTATATCTGAGTAAACTTTTCGGTTAACAATTCCATCGTTTTCTAGTTCGCGCAGTTGTTGAATGAGCATTTTTTCTGTAATTTCTGGAATCAATTTTTTCAATTGACTGTATCGCTTAACTTCATCTTTCAAGTGCCAGAGAATTAAAATCTTCCATTTGCCACCTAAAATTTTGAGCGTTGTTTGCACAAATAATGTGCCTTCAGTTTGCTGTTCGGGCATGTAATTTGCGGAATTCTGGCTTATACGTACTTACAAAAAAGTAAGTACTTTTCAAAAATTAAGTATAAGTATACTTTTGGATTGGAGTAATTTCTATCTCAATGTTGTAGAGGAAAATCATGGAAGTTTCAGGTGCAATTGCTTTGGTAACTGGCGCAAATGGAGGTTTAGGTAAGTACTTTGTAGAAGGGTTGAAAGCGCAAGGTGCAGCTAAAATTTATGCTGGTGCTCGCAAGGTGGAAGCGCTCAAAGAACTGGTTGCAACTGACCCGGAGCGAATTATCCCGATTCAGTTGGAAATTACTGATGAAGAATCTGTGCGCCAAGCTGCATCAAAATGTCAGGATGTCAACTTATTAATTAATAATGCTGGTGTGGGCTTGAACAAAGGATTGATTGCTGCACCTGATTTATCGTCTGCTAGAGCAGAGATGGAAGTTAACTATTTTGGGACGTTGATTATGTGCCGTGCCTTTGCCCCGATTTTAAAACAAAATGGAGGTGGAGCGATCGCCAACATGGTGTCAATGGTGGCGCGGGTAAATCTTCCTTTTAATGGTAGCTATGGCGCTTCTAAAGCAGCAGTTTTGTCCATGACTCAGGCGATTCGCGCAGAGTTAGCGGCTCAGAAAACGCTGGTAGTGGCAGTTTTACCAGGAGCGATAGATATTGGCATGGGTAAATCTTTCCCCGACCCGAAAGTACCTCCTCAAGAAGTGGTTCGGGATACACTGCAAGCTGTGATTGATGGTACAGAAGATGTTTATCCAGGCGAACAAGCTAAGCAACTTAACCAGCAGCTACTACAAGACCCCAAAGCAGTTGAAAAGATGATTGCAACATTTTTACCAGATTAAAACAGTTAGTGGGGCAGTTGGCGTAGCCCGCCCCAGGCATCGCCAAAATAGCAAATGTAGTCGTCGAAGTCGAAATTGTAGTGCCAAAAGTCGAAATTGTAGTACCAAAAGTCAAAATTGTAGTACCAAAAGTCAAAATTGTAGTACCAAAAGTCGCAATTGTAGTGCCAAAAGTCAAAATTGTAGTACCAAAAATCGCAATTGTAGTGCCAAAAGTCAAAATTGTAGTACCAAAAGTCGCAATTGTAGTGCCAAAAGTCGCAATTGTAGTGCCAAAAGTCGCAATTGTAGTGCCAAAAGTCAAAATTGTAGTGCCCAAAATAGCAAATGCTTGGCTGTAAGCAACTGTAGGCATCACTGAAACAGCATAAGTGGCATGATAAAAGTAGACGAAAAAATTATCAATGACAATCCTATAATATTTTTCAGGATGGAGAAATATTAGATAAAATTAAACGATATTTTGATTTTCAATAAAAATCCACTTAGACGGGTATTCATCACGCAGCCATGGCCACAGCGCCCCACAATGGTGCATCATCACCCAACGCCGCCGGTACAACTTCAAAATCCACTTCCGGTAAAGCCGTTTCCCGCGCCACTCGTCGCACCACACGCCAAAAATCTTCCCCCGCCTTCGTGACACCACCCCCCAATACAAAGCGCTGTGGATTTATTAAATTCGCCACATTCCCAATACCCACACCAAGCGCCCAAGCAGCTTTATACAAAACTTCTTTAGCCACATCATCCCCAGCCGTCGCCGCCTCACTCACTAACTGTCCAGTCAGTAGCGTTAAATCATCCGCGACTAAATTTCTCAATACTTTCCCAACTTTGTGAGGTTGATTTTCCAAAACTTCCCTGGCGTTTTGCGCCATATAAGGCCCTGAAGCCAACCGTTCTACACATCCCCGCTTTCCACACAAACATATCGGCCCAGTAGGATCTACAACCACATGTCCAATTTCACCAGCCATCCCGCCTACACCCCGCCAAGGCTGGCCGTTGAGTATCCAACCACCACCCACGCCGGTACTAACAGTTATGTAAAACAAACTATCGTAACCTTGTCCTGCACCAAAGCGATGTTCTCCCAAAGCAGCAACGTTAGCATCGTTATCGACACCAACACTCACGCCAAACTCCTCTTCCAATAGGTTTTTCAGGGGAATATTTTCCCAGCCAGGGACATGATGAGATAGTCGCACTGTGCCGGTGGAAGCATCTACAGGGCCGCCGAAACTGACACCGATGGCACTTGGTTTTGTATCTTCTAGTAAAGAGTAAATTAGCGATCGCATTATTTCCAAGTCAGTACTAGCATCTGCATTCCCTGGCGACAGGTGGCGTTGGTAACGCAACCAGTTTCTCGAACCGATGTTTACTAATGCAGCCGCTAGTTTAGTTCCGCCAAAATCGAGAGCTAAAATTAATGACATTCATTCACCTGTTTTGAATTGAGTACTCCATCAATAAACTGTTGCAATCGTTCATAATGCGAACCTTTCCAATAAATGCGCTGACAACTTTGGCAACGTTGGAATTTATCAACCTGCGACCGCACATTTTCTGGTAGTTGTTCAATAATCAATTGCTTATCTACAGATTCTAATAATCCATTGCAGCGCAAACACCTTTTAAATGGCGAAACTAATTTAAATAAGTCGAAGCGCTGTAATACTTCCAGGATTTGTTTTTCGGGGTTAGTATTTCTCACATAATACCCATAGGTTACCAAACTACGCATCAATAAACCTTTATCACGAGTTAAGAGAATCCGTGTTTGGTTGTAAGATATCTTTGCTAATTCCTCATCCTCGTAATCATTGCGATATAAAGTATCAAACCCTAAAAGTCGTAGAGATGTTGCTAGTTTACCTAAATGAATATCTAAAACAAAGCGAATATTACTGAGGGGTTCTGGTAACAAATAAATACTTGATGTAATATTACTCCTACTAGAAATTGGATAAACATCGATAATATCTCCATCTGTAACGATGTAAGAAAAATCTACATACTCATCATTAACTTTAATAAAATCAACTTCTGGGTGAGGAACGCCCAATGACTCGATGGTGTCCTTAATCGAGGCTCTCTCCTCAAAAGCATGGGAAATTCTGACTTGTTTTTGATGCCGTGGTAAAAAATGATTCAATTCTGCGTGAAAGTAGAAGTATGCGATCGCCATAGCTAGAAATTTTAGGATTAGTCAAATAAATAGCTGATTGTTGGCTTTAAACTATCAAAGAAGCAATATCTGGGGACAAGAAGCGTAGCACTCTTGATGATGGGGTTGATTTGGGCGATCGGCTGCCAATACGGTTCGGATAAGCAGTATGAACTTCCCTTGTGGTCTGGGAAAAGCTTAAGAGGTAAGGGGTAAAGGATGTATTTGAAACCTTTCCCCTTTCCCCTTTAACCGAACGTATTGGATCGCCTCTAGTTAGTATTAGTGTTTATATCATCCCGCTATCAACTCTATTGTGTTAGAGTATCAAGTTTAGCTAATATTCTTAAACCTTCTTCTGGGTTGCCAGTTGTAGCCATTGCTTTAAATCTTGTATGGGTATCAAATTCTGCCAAAGCTATGGTAGAAAGTTCTTCAATCAATTTATTAACACTGATACCTTTGGCTTGAGCAAGTTCTTTCAATCTATTATGCTTATCGTCTGGTAAACGAATAGTTAAAGTTGCCATTTTTGTTTAACTCCTAATAATTTCTTCGGGTTTTAATATTGATAAGTTAGGAAATAACAATTCAGCATTGTAGAAATCTCTGACATTGTGAGTGGCAATAATCTGAGCATTTCCCGCAACTGCTAATTCAATTAAGTGATTATCAGCTTCGTCTTTTAAATTCGGTCGCCATAAATAGTAGATATAAACCCATTGGCTTATGCTCATGAATGATGCTAGTAAAACCGAAATTTCTTCACTCGTTAATGGGCATTTGGCGAGAATCTCTGAGCGTTGAATGACTGATTCATATTCGGAAAATAAAGCATTTCCCATCAAAGGCTGATATTCTCTTTTCAAGCAGCGTCGAATGAGTTCTCGACTGGAGCCTTTAGAGCTAATCAGCGCACTAATAAAAACGCTGGTATCAACTACAATTTTAATCGCCATGTATGCATGGTAGCATATACGCTGTCATAAAAGTCTTTGATATAACTAAACAACGATTCTTTGCGCGGCAGTCGCTCATGGGAGAGACCCCAAGACCGCGCTGCCTTGCCTTTGCGCGAGACTAATTCATACTTTCAATCAGTAACGCCTAATTCTTGGATGTCCCCAAAGAATCATTGCTCCTTAGTTACGTTCGTAGGGATACAGAGCTATACACTCTGAACCCAGTTGCCACAATTGAGAAAGATTATCTATTATTAAAGAGGATTAATCCTCCCTCTAGTAACACTTCCCTAAGATGAATTGCCAATTTACCTTAATTTCAGCAACCTGCTGGAGACTAATAACTGTAAAGAAAATATAATAATTGTCAAGTGCTTACATTTATTATTGACTTCAGTTTAGAGTCAAGGCATATACCTAAAATCAAATCCTGATGTGATTTTCAGGAAGTTAGATTAGGTAACAGGGTAAATACTAGTGGTCTGCCAACCCAAAAATGCGCTTGTGAAGGCTGGGGAAGGGGTAAAGGGTAAGGGATTTAAAACCTTTCCCCTTTTCCCGACTTCTCTTAGAAGTCTATTGTGTTGGCGAAGGCTACCCAATCTATCGCTCCTAGTCGGCTGACTAGTCCAAGGCTAATTACTTTTCTTTTTCTAAAAATATTGAGAATAATTCGCAATATGTATACCTAGATAGATACATTAGAATATTTGATTTTGCTAGAAAAAATGAACTTGACAATAGCTGAGTTTCAGTAAGGGAAAACAAATGAAATACCAAATAACAATAAAACTAAATACAAAATTAACGTTGCTCCTACGGAAAAATGTCTCTTGACACTGTTTATCTCTATTGGAGAGAATTGATTAATTGCCACCACATTAATCAACAATGATGTTATGAAGTGGCTACCTAGTTAAAACTAGGAAATACATATTGTTCTTTTTTATTTCCTGAAATCAAGGATATTGTAGCGAAGAACACAACTGTAGTGACCAACACATTTTGTCCATAAAATACACTAATGAGTATAGTTAGATGAATACCTTTTTTTGTTCTGATTATTCACGGCAAGCGGGAGAAGATATTATTGGTAGCGCCACCAATTACCAAACTTATATTTTAGTAGAGTGTCCTCCGCCTTGGACATCAGAAGCGTTTAATTCTAAATGGGTGCCTGAGAATTTGAGGATATTAATAGAGGAAGTCAAACGTGCGAAACTGCCAATTAGATTCCTCTTAATTGCCAATGATTTATCACATAAAGTTAATCAGACTACCCTTTTGATTTACCAAAAAAAAGAGGGTTTAAGCAATGGATATCATAAACAAGAGTTTATACTACAAAATATTGAACAGGTAGCAGCCGTTGTACAAAAATGGTTATGGGGTATCGGCTCTAATTCGGAAGTTGAAACTACTGCAACTAGAGATATTTTAGTGTGTACCCACGGTAGTCATGATAAGTGCTGTGCCAGATACGGAAATCCCTTTTATTTTCACGCTACAGCAACTATTTCCAATTTAGATTTAGACAATGTGCGGATTTGGAGATCCTCACACTTTGGCGGACATAGATTTGCGCCAACACTTATAGACATGCCAGAAGGAAGATACTATGGAGCTGTCGATGGAGATTCATTCACATCGATTTTGACTCGTACTGGTGATATTCAATGCTTGCAAAAAGTCTATCGGGGTTGGGGAATTTTACCTGCTGCACTTCAGATTTTGGAAAGAGAATTAATCCTGAGTCAAGGATGGGATTGGTTTAACTACAAAGTTGCAGGTAAAGTTTTAGAACAAAGTTTAGATAATAATACAATTCTAGCTGAACTAAGTTTTGAAAAAACCTCTGGTTCTCTCTACACTTACCAGGCGAAACTTGTAAAAGATATCACCAAGACTCAAAAACTTAAAAGTTCATGCAATGCTGCACAAGAGACAGTGATTAGTAAATACACTGTAGCGAGTCTTTGGCTGACTTCAACTAAGGTAATGAGTTATAGTGCATAAAAAGGAGTCAGAATTCAGGAGTCAGAATTCAGGAGTCAGAATTCAGGAGTCAGAATTCAGGAGTCAGAATTCAGGAGTCAGAATTCAGAAGTCAGAATTCAGGAGTCAGAATTCAGGAGTCAGAATTCAGGAGTTAGGAGTTAGGAGTTAGGAGTCAGGAGTCAGAATTCAGAATTCAGGAGTCAGGAATGCTGGAAGCAGGAAATTTAGATTTACCAGCTAGAAGCACCACCAAATTTTTGATTTGGTGTGATATTTCAGCTGTTATTTATCCACAAGTCACACAAAATTTATTCTGAATTCAGAATTCTGACTCCTGAATTCTTCTCCTTAACCCATATTCAAGACTTTTCGCAATAGTGCTTGGTCTTCTAATTTGGCTTTTAAACGACCATTTTCGATATCTCGAATCCAGCTTTGGCTTTTACCTGCTAGTTTGGCTAATTCTCTTTGGGAGAGATTCAAATTTTTTCGCGCTTCTAAAATTTGTTCCCCCAACAAATCGCCTGTAACTGGGGACTTTCTTTTATTCTTAACACCTCGTCGCTGCTTTTTGTGTGATTCTGAGATTTGTTGTTCCCATTCTGATGGAAGTTCAAAAGCCAAAATCCGCGCATTCATGAGTAGATTCCACTTCCCACGAGGGCCTGTGTCTGTGAGGCGAGTTTCAGCACCACCGTCATTTGTCCAAAATTCTAACGCTTCATCTGGATCTTCGGGAATATCCATTAACTTGGCCCACAAAGGTTGAATTTCTGGCGGGTAAGTAATTGGATCGAAAATTGGTTTCATTCCATAATGATTGAGGATTTCCAAATCGCTTTCAAAAGTTCGTAGTAGGCGTTTGCGTTCTTCGCGTTGTCTGGATGCAACGGCGATTTTTTCTTCACCGTAAGCAATACGCATTAATGTCGGAACGGTGATGCGTTGTTCTTTACCCATTTTGGTTTTGAACAACAACCACAACATGAGTCGCACTGCTCCTTCATGTTGTTGCCAAATGCTCATGACTGTGGTTAGCAGAGTTTTAGGAAGACTACCATATTGATAGAATGCGGTTCGTTCAGTAAGTGCTTGTTTGTTTAAGAAATATTGCGCCCAAATACCCGCTTTGACTTTAAAAGTTAGTCCAATGAGATATTTGCATCCCAGAGCATCTTCTTGAAAGTGGTGTTGAATGTCCACTAAGTGCCATAAACGACTTTGTGTGATAGAGAATCCGTTAACTCGGCCTTGTTGAGGCCAGTCGATGGAGATAATCAACGAGCAAGCTTGCTGTACAAGATTTTTCATTAAAGCCAGCTTGGCAGCTTTGTTTAAATCTTTGCGTTTCTCCATCCCCAAATACTTCTCGATTTGGCGTTCATCGATGGTAAATTCTTGTTCCCAAGGTTTATCTAAAGCTGTGGCATAAGCCGCAAAAATTAGATGTATGCAAGCGGCTCTAATATCTAGTCCCTCAATTGCAGCTAAATCTGTGGCTTTGTCATTCACTTTAAAGGGATCTTGGATATGAAAAGCGATCGCTCCTTTGCCTTGGTTGACTAGTCTGTTGTAGGATAAGTAACCTTGTTCGTCGATTTCCCAATTTAAGGATGTACGCTGCGCCAATACATTGCAAGCTTCCCAAATGGCGATCGCTGAAGCAAATGGATTATTCTTGCCATTAGAAAACAAATCTAAGCTGCTAGCTTCTCTCGGCTCAACTTTACATCTCCCCTTTTTTGCCTGCCAAGGAATGGGAGAATTAGTGGGACAGGCAATTACACATTGTGGCTTTGGATAATAACCCTCACAATTGTTACAAAGATAAGGATCGATCCAATATTCATCGTCCTCTATTTTGATTGCACCCGTAGGACATTGGGGGCGGCAGTTGTCACATCCAACGCAACTGTTGTTAGGAATCGTGTAAGGCATAATGGCTCTGTTCCCACTCTAATCGTTGAGATGTCTGGCTCAGGTCTCCCCTGGATGAGTCCTGTTTATCAAGAAGGGGAAGGGGAAAGGTAAAAACCTCGCTCCTTTTGTGGATTAGCGCTAGTGTCTCGTAAGAGAAGAGTTCATTCCTTTTCCCTTTTCCCTTTAACCTTTTCCCCTCTTGTTTTATCAGTCGCTACCAATTATCTTGATGGCGAGAATAATCTTTTCTCACCACACTAAATTCCCCACATCCATATTTGACTTTGCATCCAATTGAAAGCTATGTAAGGCTTTCAAGCCGAGCCTAAGATTACTTCTTTATTAACTATACATTTCATAAATAAAATAATTAAGTTGTTCGTAATGAGCTTAGAAAAAATCTTAACAATTATGGAAATATGTACCAAACGAACATATTATCTTTAACCATAAAACCTTAACCAAAATCTTTTTAGTCATCATTTCAATTTGCGGCAGTTCCTTTGCGACTGATTTATTAATAATTTTAATATTTATTGCTTCATAAAATTCTGCCATCAACTTTACAGTTTCTTTATGATAATCTCTATTTCTGCTAGATAACTATGGAACACAAGTAATCTTTACTTTGTCAGCATTCATCTAAATATTCAATAAAAAGATAAATCCAAAATTGTTGCTTTTAAAAATACATATTCTACATATCAAAATGTAACTCATAAACATTAGATTTTGTATATGTTGATACGAAATATATATATTTTATTGCTTGAATATCAAAATATTTGCAAATAAATATCATCGCTTTTACACTCAAATTTTTCTATCTAGTAAACAATAAATATCTGTGAGCCAGACTCAACAGATATTTAACTCATAAATATAGGTGAATAATTATTGGTAATAAATTGCATTTATGAAAATGCAAACAAAAGCAATGTGTTTTTGTATTTAAAAGTCATCAAATATTGATGGAATAAATCATTATTGAATATCAAAAAAACAAAATATTAGGATAATATAATGATTAAAGTAGGAACAAATTTTCAGGCACAATTGCCGAGGATTAATTCATGGCACAACTAACAGGATTGACATTTGGTGGTAACAGTTGGACACCGAAATTTGCTCAAGAAATTGACAAAGATAAATGTATCGGCTGTGGCAGATGTATTAAAGTATGCGGTTACAATGTACTAGGTTTGAAAGCACTCAACGAAGAAGGTGAATTTGTAGAAGACGAAGATGATGAAGAAATTGAACGGAAAGTAATGACAGTTACTTATCCAGAAAACTGTATTGGTTGTGAAGCTTGTTCGCGGATTTGTCCTAAGAATTGCTACACCCATGTTGCATTAAACAATTAAGGTTTTTGGGATTAGTAAATATTGTTGTTCGTTTTAGGAGGTACTGTTTGTAGAAAGGGCAAATATACTCAGCAAGGTAACTAGAGGGTAATGTATATATTTACTTGGACTAGATAAAAAGTTCATAGTAGACAAATGCGTAAATCGTAATATGTTAGTTATTGACAAATTTAAACTTGCTAGTAGTATGACCCCATTGATATGAAGACAAACAGTGTCCTCTCGAACAACTAGCTGTTTGTAAAGCTGCGAGCCTTCTTTGTCATAGAAGTTGAAATATAATTGAAAATTTTCTGGGGGAAAGATATGAAAAAAATCTGGAAGTTTCCCCCATTTTTTATAGCTACACGTTAGAAAGTTAATTAAGTGAAAACAAAAAACACTGCCCTGTGAAAGGGAATCGGGAAATGTAGCTTTAGCTTCTCTTTGGAAGACGCTAGCGCGAACCCGCAGGGTGGGAGTAAGGGAGACGCGGGGACACGGGGACGCGGGGACGCGGAGAATAATTAATGCCCCATGCCCGATGCCCAATGCCCAATGCCCAATGCTCAATACCCAGAAAATCACACCTTGAAAGACGGTTTACAGAGCAGGTAGTATGTATGCAACAAGTTCCTGTTTCACTATGGACTCTGGTTGCTGGGATAGTAGTCACAGCAATTAGCATTTGGATTGGTCAAAACCACACTCTACTACCGGTACAAGCATCACAACAAGCGCCTTTGGTAGATGGTTTTTTCAATGTCATGTTTACCATCGCCATTGCTTTGTTTTTGGTGGTAGAAGGAACAATTGTGATTTTTTTGGTTAAGTATCGTCGGCGCAAAGGAGATGACACCGATGGCTTACCAGTGGAAGGCAATTTGCCTTTAGAAGTTTTTTGGACAGCAATTCCCACAATTATTGTCGTGTGTTTGGGCATCTACAGTGTAGATGTTTTTAACCGCATGGGAGGTTTTGAGCCTGCGGGTCATCCCCATTCAGTAGCTCATGTTCATCAGATGAGTGGAAGTGCCATTGCAGCTACCCTCAATGATACCCCCGAAGCCACAACAGCCCCAACAATTGGTTTTGGCGCGTCTCCTTCTGCTGAAGGTAAACCAGCTGACTTAGTTGTTGATGTCCAAGGTATGCAGTACGCTTGGATTTTTAACTATCCAAAAAGTGGCATTACTTCGGGAGAATTGCACATTCCCGTGGGTGCTGACGTGCAACTCAACTTATCAGCAACTGATGTAATTCACTCATTCTGGGTGCCAAACTTCCGCATCAAACAAGATGCGCTTCCTGGAATTCCCACCGAATTACGATTTGTCGCCACCAAACCAGGCACATATCCCGTAGTTTGTGCTGAATTGTGCGGTGGTTACCACGGCTCAATGCGGACACAGGTAATTGTCCACACACCAGAAGAATATCAAACCTGGTTGACAGAAAACCAAGTTGCTCAAAAGCAAAACCCACATCAAGTAGTTGCTGTTAAGCCTGCTGAGTTATCAACATCAGAGTTTCTTGCTCCTCATGTACATGATATGGGGATTAGTGCTGCAACTCTAGAGTCAGTTGTTATGGCAGGCAATAAGCAATAGTCAACAGTTAACAGTCAACAGTCAACAGTCAACACTTTGGACATTTGACCGTGAACTCTGCATAGCAGGAAAAAATATGACACAGGTAGAATTTCCACCGAACACTCCACCAGAGGAAAAGAAATCGGAAACTCTGGCCATGGCCCACACCTCTCATCAACAGGCGTGGAAATGGCAAGACTATTTTACATTTAATATCGATCACAAGGTTATTGGTATTCAATACCTGGTGACGGCGTTTGTGTTTTACCTCATCGGCGGACTGATGGCGATGGCTATCCGCGTCGAATTAGCAACACCTGATGCAGATTTACTCGATCCCAATCTGTATAACGCTTTCATGACCAACCACGGGACAATTATGATTTTCCTGTGGATTGTGCCTAGCGCCATTGGGGGTTTTGGTAACTTCTTAGTACCGCTGATGGTTGGTGCTAGGGATATGGCTTTCCCGAAGCTAAATGCCATCGCCTTTTGGTTAAACCCACCAGCCGGATTACTGTTATTAGGTAGTTTTCTGTTTGGCGGTTCGCAATCGGGTTGGACAGCTTACCCTCCTTTGAGCTTGGTGACAGCACCCATCGCCCAAACCATGTGGATATTGGCGATCGTTTTGGTGGGAACTTCTTCAATTTTGGGTTCGCTGAACTTTACGATCACCATTTTGATGATGAAGGTTCCCAGCATGAAATGGGATCAAGTACCTTTGTTTTGCTGGGCAATCTTAGCAACCTCCATCCTCGCACTACTTTCCACACCTGTGTTAGCAGCAGGTTTAATTCTGCTATTGTTTGACCTCAACTTTGGTACTTCCTTTTTTAAACCAGATGCAGGCGGTAATGTAGTAATTTACCAACACTTATTCTGGTTTTATTCCCACCCGGCAGTATATTTAATGATTCTGCCCATCTTCGGTATTATGTCCGAAGTGATTCCAGTTCACGCCCGCAAGCCGATTTTTGGTTATAAAGCGATCGCTTATTCCAGTGTGGCAATTTGCGTCGTTGGTTTATTTGTCTGGGTACACCACATGTTTACCAGTGGTACACCCGGTTGGATGCGGATGTTCTTCACCATTTCCACCTTACTGGTTGCCGTTCCCACTGGCGTCAAGATTTTCGGCTGGGTTGCTACCCTCTGGGGCGGCAAAATTCGCTTCACCAGCGCGATGCTTTTCGCCATTGGCTTGTTGTCGATGTTTGTGATGGGCGGCTTAAGCGGCGTCACAATGGGCACAGCCCCCTTTGACGTTCACGTCCACGACACCTATTATGTAGTCGCGCACTTCCACTATGTTCTCTTTGGCGGTTCCGTGTTTGGCATTTACGCCGGTATTTATCACTGGTTCCCCAAAATGACCGGGCGGATGTTGAATGAAACCTGGGGACGCATTCACTTTTTCCTTACCTTCATCGGCACGAATTTAACTTTCCTACCGATGCATGAATTGGGTTTACAAGGAATGCCCCGCAGAGTCGCAATGTACGACCCCCAATTTATCGACCTCAATCAAATTTGTACCTTTGGTTCATTTGTTTTAGGGATATCAGTGATTCCCTTCACCATCAATATTATTCAAAGTTGGATTAAAGGACAGCCAGCAGGGGATAATCCTTGGAATGGTTTGACTTTGGAATGGACAACTACTTCGCCACCTGCCATTGAAAACTGGGAAGTGTTGCCAGTTGTGACTCATGGCCCTTATGACTACGGTAATGGTCATAGTCATGAAGTAGAACCAGCAGCGACACCGGAAGCTAGTGTTTAAGCTTTTGTGGTGAATTGAGGGTTGAAATTTAAACGCAAAGGGGCGCTGAGGTAAGCGCAGAGGTACGCAGAGTCATTTGAGAAGTTGGAGTTTCAAGCTTAGGGATTTGCAAATCAAAAAAAATTCAACTTTTCTTGTGGGGTGGGCGTCTCGCCCGCCTGTAAGGAGGGGCGGACAAGATGTTTATCTCACAAGATTGGGTAATTTATTTGTTGGTAATCCCTTAGAAGTGGAAGGTTCTCGTTTCAAACCGGAAGGTTCTCGTTTCAAACCGGAAGGTTCTCGTTTCAAACCAGAATGTTCTCGCTTCAAACTAGAAGGTTTTCGTTTCAAACCAGAATGTTCTCGTTTAGAACTTGGAACTCCAAGCTTAAAACTCGGAACTCCAGCTTTAAAACTCGCAACCCCTGATTTATTTCTGGGTGGGCTAGTTAAAAATCATGGAAGATATTAGCCCAATTCCCAGTCCCCAGTCCCCAATACTTTTTTGCCAACAAATCTATGACTATAGCGACAACAGAACATGAAAGTGCAGGACATCACGAGGAACATCCAGATTTAAGAGTTTGGGGACTGTTGAC
This sequence comes from Nostoc linckia z4, assembly GCF_002608075.1. Taxonomy (GTDB): domain Bacteria; phylum Cyanobacteriota; class Cyanobacteriia; order Cyanobacteriales; family Nostocaceae; genus Nostoc; species Nostoc linckia. The sequence continues at coordinate 237,272 of NZ_LAHA01000011.1, read as the reverse complement.
ATTCCTCGTCTCTGAATCTCTAATGTTCGGAGGATTTTTTGCCACCTATTTGTTTTTCCGCAGCACTACGGCGGTTTGGCCGCCGGAAGGAACGGAAGTTGAGTTATTTGTGCCGACGATTAACACCATTATTCTGGTGTCTAGTAGTTTCGTGATTCACTTCGGTGATACAGCGATTAAAAAGAATAATGTCAAGGGAATGCAACTGTGGTACACAATTACTGCCATCATGGGAGCAATTTTCTTGATTGGTCAGGCTTATGAGTACGCAACTTTAGGATACGGCCTGACTACCAATGTGTTCGCCAACTGCTTTTATTTAATGACAGGCTTCCACGGTTTGCACGTATTTGTGGGACTGTTGTTAATTTTAGCTGTGTTGTGGCGATCGCGTATTCCCGGTCTATACACTGCCAAAAATCACACCTTCATCGAAATGGCAGAAATTTACTGGCACTTCGTAGACATTATTTGGATTGTGCTGTTCACTTTAGTGTACATTCTGACACTGTTTTAAATAGGGCATGGGGCATGGGGCAAAGGGCAAAGGTGAAAAGAAAGATCCCTCTCTTTTCCCTTTCCCCTTGGCGAAGCCATCTTCCTCATCTCCCCATCTCCCCACCTCCCCACCTCTCCATAATCCAATATGCAACTCAATACAAACAAATTCTCATGGTTTCAGGTTCCTGATGATGTCAAAAATTTATTAATTCTAGCTGCACAAAGTTGGGAAAATACATCAGAATCGGAAAAATATATTCAACAAGCCTTGGCTAAAACTGGTGACAATACAGATGTTTTAGTAGCAGCGTATAGATTTTTTTACTATAAAAATAATTATTCTCTCGCACTGCAAACAACAACGAAATTATTAGATAAAATTAAAGAACTAGAAAAATTCCCTGACGACTGGGAGCAACTTAAGCCCATATTAGTCAATCGCAAAGAAGATCCACAAATTCGATTGTACTTAAATGCTTATGCTGCTTCTGGATTAGTTCTAGCAAAGTTAGGAGCAATAGACCAAGCAAAAGAAATCAGCACTAGAGTCAAAGAGATAGACGAAAAGCATGATTTCGGAGCCGGAATTCTCCTGGATATTTTGACTCGTCCAGCAGAAGAGGATTAATTAATGTGTGGGGAGATGGGGAGATGGGGAGATGGGGCAGTGAAAATAACTCCTAACTCCTAACTCCTAACTCTTAACTCTTAATTCCCCAATGCCCTTTTCCAATCAAGGTGAACATTCATGAACAATTGGTTTTCTACTTCATCTTCGTCTTTTCCTCTTTTAGGAAATGCGAGTAATAATAATCCAATATTTCCTCCGATTTACATACCTACTACGCCAGCGATAGGTACTCTTCCCAATGTTTCGCCGATTATTATCATCCAATCTTCTCAGATGAGATTTTAAAAGTTATGCAAGGTAGGGATTGGCTATTAACGGGAGACGGTCGGTATCAAGCTTGTAAATCTGTGAGGGCATGGGATTTATTGAGAGATAATTACCGCGTTTATCGGTTTTTAACTGAGGTGGAAGATGTTCTCAATAATGTAGAAGATGAATCTAGTTGTTTGCCAGAAATTCGGATGCTCGTTAGGCGCTTGATCGTCAATTCCTACTGGGTGCGGAGTCAGTATTTAGAACCTTCTCCCAAAACTGGAACCTCTGTTTTACTCCTATACGATGAATTGGGTTTTCCGTTGACGGTGCAAACAGTAACATTTGCACCAGGAACCAAATCAACTATTCATAATCATGGAACGTGGGGAGTAGTGGCGGTGTTAAAAGGTGAGGAAAAAAATACTTTTTGGCAACGCACTCATAGTTCAGAATCTCAAGACAAAATTGAATATACGGGAGAAGTAACTCTGTTTCCAGGAGATATTATTAGCTTTACTCCCGATGCAATTCACTGTGTAGAAGCGTTAGGTGACGAACCTACTGTAACTTTTAACATTTACGGTGAAACCGATCCAAAAGAAAGATTTGAGTTTGACCCGGTTACCAATAACGCGAGGAAATTTTAAAAGAGAATTCTGAATCTAGAATTCAGAATTCAGAATCCCTTGTAGAGACGCGATGAATCGCGTCTTCTTCGCCCAAATTGCGAATTGATATCAGAGGTAGTAGCATGGCAAGAGTAATTTTTTATAGTAAACCAGGCTGTAAAGGTGGTACTAAGCAAAAAGTTTTGCTCACTGCTGCTGGTCATGAAGTGGTAGCATACGATTTGCTAACAGAACCTTGGACAGTTGAGAGGTTGCGTTCATTTTTTGGCGATCGCCCCGTTGCCGACTGGTTTAATCGTTCCTCTCCACGGGTAAAATCTGGTGAGATAGTTCCGGAAAAAATTGATGCTGACACTGCTGTAATACTAATGCTGAGAGATCCGCTGTTGATTCGCCGTCCTTTATTAGAAGTAGGCGATCGCCGTGAGGTAGGATTTGATGTTGAAAAGATTGATGCTTGGATTGGCTTGAAGCCTGTGGATGAATCTTTCCGAGAAATGAGCGAAAATCTCATGAGTCAGGATTTACAAGGCTGCGCCCACAATGCTAAGCACGGTCATCACCATCATCACGAACAAGGTGGTTGTAAGCATCATGGTGAAGAACAGCAAAAGCAAGGTAGTTGTAGTCATTAGACCTCTTGCTTTCATTGCTTTTTGCAAGAGATGGGAAAAGGGGTGCATCTTTATTGGGGAAAGGGCAAAGGGGAAAGGGGAAAGGTTTTAAATCCCTTACCCTTTACCCCTTTACCTTTCCCCAGTCCTCACAAGCGCATTTTTGAGTTGTCAGACTACTAGCCTTTATTATTTTTAACGGGCGGTGGCTGTTTCTAAGGATAAATCTTGAAACATGGGGGTGCTGAGGTAGCGTTCGCCGAAGGAAGGTTGAATCATCACGATTAATTTATCGGCGTTTTCTTTGCGTTTACCTACTTGAATTGCAGCACACAAGGCTGCACCAGAGGAGATTCCAGATAATAGGCCTTCTTCTTTTGCTAAGCGTCGCCCAAATGCGATCGCCTGATCGTCGCTGACTCTAATTACTTCGTCAATCAATTCTAGACGAAGAACATCTGGAACAAATCCGGCTCCAATGCCTTGAATTCTATGGGGGCCTGGTTCACCACCTGAGAGAACTGGGCTGTTGCTGGGTTCAACTGCGATCGCTTGAAAACTCGGTTTGCGGCTTTTAATTACCTCTGCAATCCCAGTAATCGTCCCACCAGTACCTACTCCCGCAATCAGAATATCTACCTGTCCGTCTGTGTCAGCCCAAATTTCTTCAGCGGTGGTTTCGCGGTGAATTTTGGGGTTGGCAGGGTTGCGGAATTGTTGCAGCATATAAGCATTGGGGGTATTAGCTACAATTTCTTCGGCTTTTCTGATTGCTCCTCGCATTCCCTCAGCACCCGGTGTCAACTCTAAAGATGCCCCATAAGCTCTGAGCATAGCCCTTCGTTCGCTGCTCATGGTTTCTGGCATTGTCAAAATTAAATTGTAGCCCCGCGCAGCTGCCACCATTGCTAAAGCAATTCCTGTGTTACCAGAGGTAGGCTCTACTAAAATGGTTTTTCCTGGCTGAATGAAACCCTCTGCTTCTGCCGCGAGTACCATATTTAAGCCAATACGGTCTTTCACTGAAGCCGCTGGGTTCATACCTTCGAGTTTGACAACTATTCTTGCTAAGACTCCCTCGGCTTGGGGAATTTTGTTCAGTTCAACTAAAGGAGTTCGTCCGATGAGTTCTGTTACGTCTTTAGCAATCCGCATTATTTAACTCCTAAAATCCTAAATCCTAGTGCAAAGTATCTATTTATAACAATAAGCTTTTGTGTATTGGTTTTGTAGTTTAGTGCAAGTGAGTGTATATGCTATGTATTTTAACTAAAACACACAATATATAAGTTTCAGAAGAACTTTTCCAAGATGTTTAGTCAAGATAATTCAGTTTGTTATGAAAATATAAATTAATCTCAAAAATTTTAATTGTTTTTTTGATTGATTGAGTTTATCCTTATCAACAGACATTAATCTTTTGTTTTGAGTACAAATTTAATTCACTCAAAATGTCAAAAAAAAAGCCTGAAATCCTTATCTACATTGCTTTACCATTGAGTACTCCACACACCAGCACCCCACCTCGAAAATACTAGAACCCCATCCCAAAAACACTAGCACCCATACCCCAATGAATTTTTAAAATTACCATCAGGCAATCGTTACAGGCGTTGAGTACTATTTTAATGAATTTAATAATCTTAACGAGGCTGGGATAAACTATTTTATGGGAAGGTGGCTGATATAAATCGTATAGGATTTACGCAGAGATTCCCCTCTACCCCCCAACATTCCTAAGCGAAAGCTTAGCGAACTAGGGGGGACTTCTTAATCTCTTCTTTGAGAGGAAGATAAAAACACATTCCAGGATATGAGGGTGTTATTTCTCAGTAAAAATTCCTATTTTTTGTGAAAAGTTTGGTAGTTTCTCAATGGTTAATGGTCAGCGATAATTAGACAAATAACTGACAATTAATAATTATAAAATTACCTTCTACACATATTTTAGCATCAGAATTGTTTGAAAAGTAGAAATATAACAGATTACAGGTAAACAAGATACAAACTTTAAAAACAAAGTCATAATCTCAAGAGACTTTTAATTCTGTTCCCTGTTCCCTGTTCCCTGCTTGATAAAGATATTTTCTTACTGGGTGCATACTACCTAGCAAGGGAGAGCCAAAATGAAAGCCAAATTTTTAAACTTTCTTACAGTTTGTGTAGTTACTTTAGCGGTGCTTTCTCCAGAACTAGTAGTATTTGGCATTATTTGGGAGCGACATATTGAGTTATTAGAATCACAGAATAAGACATGTGAAGTGAGTAAAACTGATGTAGCTACCCAAACAAAAAATATACCATTACCTCAGACTAAAGTACAAACTTCTGAGCCAAATCTAGTTAATAAAATGCTAACTGTTACTGAGCAATATAAACTTGGCACAATCCTACAATGGTTCTTCGTGTTAACCCCCATTTGTGTTGGGTTAGCTATTATCTTTTATGACAGATATCTTGTTTATCGCGCTGCTGTTTTAAAAGAACAAGTTGAAATGTTGGAAAGACTGTGGCAGCAAAGTATTGAACAGTAGTTTGGGCATTATTAGATTTATGTAAATATTTCTAATTCTCTGGCAAAGCTTCAATTTTTTCCCTTCCAATCTAGAAAATTATCATGACAGAACAACGCCAAAACTTGTATTTTAACCTAATCGATGAATTACTAAGATGCCCTAATGGTCAAGAACCAGAAATTTTAGAAACTCAGCCAGAATTAATAGATGCTGGTTTAGTAGAAACAATGCTACAAGTAGCAACGATGTTCGCCCATGAAGGCAATCAAGATGGTGCAAAATTTTTATTTTTTGTAGCCCGCGAACTAGCGAAACAATTAGGTTTATATCCTGAAGTTCCCAACTCGGAAGTTGCTAATAAGGAGTAAAAATGCTGTTGACTTCAACTGATGCCGGACAAATAGCTTTAGAGCTACTTATGGCAGATTGGAACATTTCAGAAGAAAATAGAGAGTGGTTTACAATCTTTAACTCTCGTCTCATGGGCGAGAGTTGGTACATTGTAGAACTAGGTGTAGAAGGATTTCCCGATCGCTGGTTTATTCAAGTGTATGACAATGGAGTTTGCGATCCAAACTATACCTTTATTTCACCAATTCATGGCTCTGAAGGATTTACAGATTTAGTAAATCTGCCGGATATTGTCGCTGAAGTTTTAGTTTGCGAACGCAATGCCAGATAATAACAATTAAAAATTAAAAAGAAGAATTCAGAATTCAGAATTCAGAATCCAGAATTCAACAATCAGAATTAAAAAGAGGTGTACCACATCGGTATATCTCTTTTTGTTTAATATGCAACAAAATTTAGAATTTAGCACCCAGAAAATTGAAGCCGCGTTAGTATACCGGAGGCTAACGCACATCAATAAATACTCATCACAAAACACAACCTAAATTATGAATTCTGAGTTCTGAATTCTGAATTCTGAATTCTCATTTAATATTTTTTTCCATTACATAACGTAAATTGTCATATTTAATTGACAAGATTATGTTATATTAAATTAGAGTGACCGACGCTACAGAAATATCAGTTGAAATGATTGCTGAAGACATCTTAGCTAAAGAATTCACAAGAGTCGTCAACCACTACTATCCCAAAGTTGGAGAATTACTAGACGGGTGTTATGTGAAAGTGATTACCTGTTTTTGGGGACGACCTGCAAGACGTTTGCAATATATAGGAATTTATTGCTCAGATCAAATGATTCCTTATGTGCAAGCTCAAAAAGAAATACTGCGAGAAGTAGCAGACAACATGGGTCTAGTGCAAGTAGTTTGCATCAATAGCAAGCGATTATTACGCGACCCAATGTCGAAACTCAAAGAAAATAATCCACGCCTATGGTTAGAGTTGCAGTGGGTTGCTACTTAACAGAAGTTGACGCTCTGACAAGGGAGAGATTTGAATCACAAGTGATTAGTTGGACATGAAATCAGAATTTACTAGGAGTCCAATACGATATTCTAACTCCTGAATTCTGACTCCTGACTCCTCAATTCTGAATTCTGACTAGACTACTAAAACAGCCAGCACACACGGTGGGTAAAAAGTATCAACGCAAGTAATGAAAACTGGAATTTTCTGCAATTACGACAATCATCACCAAAATGCTCATCGTGCCATTTTTGAGCAAGTAACGCTGATAAAACAGGCAGAAAGCTTAGGTTTTGAAGAAGCCTGGGTGAGCGAACATCATTTTAGTGAATCCAATCTTAGCCCATCTATGTTAGTGTTAATGGCACACTTGGCGGGATTGACTTCAAGTATCAAATTAGGCACGGCGGCGGTGTTATTGCCATTTCATAACCCAATTCGGGTAGCAGAGGACATCGCCACTTTAGATAACTTGTGCAATGGACGATTATTATTTGGAGTTGCGAAAGGAGGGCCTTTCCCTCAACAAAATAAGCATTTTGCAACGCCAACTAATGAATCGCGTCCGAAAATGTTAGAGGCAATGGCATTGATTGAAAAGCTTTTATATGAAACTAACGTATCATTTAACGGGCAATATTATCAATGCGATCGCCTAACAATTTATCCCAAACCATTGCAACAAAAAATTCCCGTCTACGTTGCCACTGGTGGTGATGATGGTATTGAGTTTGCCGCCAAACATTCCTTCAGTTTGATGGGTGGCCCGCCGTTTTCCCTACAGAGATTAAAAAGTACCATTGCCAAATATCAAGCGTTAAATGCTAGGGGTGCAGAAAATTTTGTGCTGGCACGCTTTTTTTATGTTGGCAAAACTAATGATGAGGCAGTGAGTGAAGCGTTACCTTTCATTCGCAAATTCAGCCAAAAAATGAAAGCTAATTCGGCCGAAGTCATGCAAAATAGTGCGAATCCCAACCAAAAAGCATTCGATCGCACTAACATTTGTTTCGATGAAGATTATTTGATTGAGAATTCAATTATTGGTGATGTGGAGACTTGTCGAGACAAAATCAAGAAATTTCAGGACGAATTAAACTTAGGTACGTTAGCACTCAAACCCTCATCTTTAGATGTGCAAAAAAACCTAGAGAGTTTGACGCGCTACAACCAAGAGGTGCGAAATTATGTCTTCTAAATTACACCTGCTACCTCCCGATGATTTGCCTCCAACTGAGGTGACAAGGGAGGATGGAATGTTGCAGATGGAATTAGAACAGTCCGTAGGCAAATGCTTTTATTTAGCCTGCGATCGCATTACGCGAGTACTGTTATCTAATTGTCAGTGGTATCTGACAACAAACGCTAACATTCTCACATTAATTATTGATTGTCCTGACATAGTATCCTACTGGCATATTGTTAGCAATATTCCCCAGTTAGGTAATCGCTTAGAGAGGTTTTCTACTAACGCCAAAATTCGCGTTTATCCACCATTTGGTAAAGGAATGCCCTTTGAAATTGGTGTCAATGAAATCTCTGCTTATCGAGATTGGCTTTAGGTCAATAGACCTCTTGCAATCAATTGCTTTTTGCACTCTTGTGGGAAAAGGTTAAAGGGGAAAGGGAAAATAACAAACCTTTCCCCCTTTTCCCGACTTTTGTAAGAAGTCTAATAAACATCATATTGTCTCACACCCTGTACTCTTAGAGTGCAGGGTGTTGCTATTTTAAAATAATTATTTACTTTGATATTTTGACCTTTCCAAGTTATAAAATTTTTTTGTGCGTCTACTTTCTTTATAACTGGCTTATGTCCAAACCTGCTGACATCAGTACTAAACGCCTAATTAGTCTTGCACCCGATAATTGGGTAAAATGGGTAACACAAATACCCGACGTTATCGTAGGCGAAATTCTCAATTCAGAATTTCAATGGCTGAGTAGACAAAGCGATGTACTTATCCGTGTGGAAAATCCGCAGTATGGCAAGTTTCTTGTTATCAATGAATTACAACTGCGTTATAAACCTGAAATGCCACGACGGATGCGTGCTTATACAGCACTGGCTGAAGAAAAATATAATTTACCTACCTATCCAGTATTAATTAACATTCTTAAAGGAACTAACGCAGAAATACCGACAACATATACATCAAATTTCGCAGGCTTGAAAGCAACTCAAGATTATCGAGTAATTAACCTTTGGGAAGTTGATGTAAATACTGTATTTGATACACCATTACCATCCTTACTTCCCTTTGTACCCATCCTCAAAGGTGGCGAAAACGAAGTTATAATTCGAGAAGCTTTACAAGTTCTCCGTGGCGACGAACAACTAAATCAATTAGAAACGGTTTTGGCGTTTTTTGCTACGTTTGTAATAGAAAGTGCCCTAGTCCAAGAAATCATGAGGTGGGATATGACAGTCTTACGTGAGTCGCCTTGGTATCAAGAAATTTTACGTGAAGGAGAAGCGCGAGGAGAAGCGCGGGGAGAAGCACGCGGAGAAGCGCGGGGACGACGAGAGGAATTATATTCAGGTATTGAATTAGCACTGGAAATTAAATTTGGGAATACTGGCTTAGATTTAATGCCAATGATTTACCAAATTACAGATTTACAGCGATTAAAAGAAATTCAGCAGGCTATTAAAACCGTGAGTACAGTGGAAGAATTACAGCGAATTTGTGAGTAATTTGCTAGTGAACAACACTGGCGGCTATTTTTGTAGTTTCATCAAAAGTGTGTAGCCCCAGTTGACAAATTTGCGAATTTTTCAGTCAGCCATTTATACCAATTATCTAACCCCGCCCCAGTAGTTGCAGAAATTTGAAAAATTTGAACTTTCGGATTAACTTGCTTGGCGTATTTTATGCACTTTTGCACATCAAATTCTACGTAAGGTAGCAAATCAATTTTTGTGAGAATCATGATGTCACTAGCGCGGAACATGTGAGGATATTTTATCGGCTTATCTTCGCCTTCCGTGACGGAGAGAATTACGACTTTAGCAAATTCTCCCAAATCAAATAAAGCTGGACAAACTAAATTTCCCACATTTTCAATCATCACAACGGAATTTAGTGGTGGATTTAGTTGTTGCAAACCCCTGTCTATCATTGATGCATCTAAATGACAGCCTGTTCCGGTGTTTATTTGGATGACTTTACAACCTGTTTCTTGAATTTTTTGAGCATCATTAGTAGTTTCTTGGTCGCCTTCAATGACACTAATAGATAGCTGATGTTTTAAATCATTGATGGTGCGAGTTAAAAGAGTTGTTTTCCCAGCGCCAGGAGAACTCATTAAATTTAAAGCGAGAATATTGCGACCTTTAAACCAGCCACGATTTTGGGCTGCAATTAAATTATTTTTTGCTAATATATCTTGTTCTAATGAGATAGTTGTGCCATGTATTTTAGCATGAATTTGAGATGCTTCTGTGTGAGTATCGTGACTGTGGGAATGAGTAATCACAGTGCCATCAGCTAAAGTATGAGTGTGAGTATGGTGATGATTGTGTTCGGTTTCACTTACTTCTAAATTTGTAATTTTGCTTTCGCCGTCATCAGAACAACCGCAGGTTACACACATAATTCCTCTATTTCGATTTCTTTAATTTTAAGTTCTTCACCAGATATTAAATCTAATTCCACGCTACCGCAGTTACAGATACCAAATGGTTTATCTAGATAAATTTCTGCATTGCATTGGCGACATTTCGCTAAACCAGGAATTTCCAAAATTTCTAATGTCGCCCCTTCTAAAACTGTACCTTGAGTACAAATATCAAAACAAAATCGAATAGCATCGGGCATAATAGCTGAAAGTTTGCCAATTTCTAAGGAAACTCGTTGTACTTTTGCACCTTTGGCGTGTTCGGCTACAATTGCTACGATATTTTGGGTAATTCCTAGTTCATGCATATAAAAAAGTATCTTAAATATTAACAAATTCGTGGTAACTGGTCGCCTACTAACATATCAACAATACGTTCAGCACCAAAAATTGTTTTTAACAATACAATACCTGGGTGTGAAGTTATTACTTCTCCAATCACACAAGCATCTTTTCCTGCTGGATGGGATTTCATAGCTGATACAATAGATTCAGCATATTCTTTTTTTGCCACTACAACTAACTTACCTTCATTAGCTAAATAAAATGGATCTAAACCTAAAATTTCGCAAAAACCTTTGACTTCTTCACGCACTGGAATAGATTCTTCATAAAGGCGAATGCCTACATTTGAAGTGGTAGCAAATTCATTTAAAACTGTAACTAAACCTCCACGTGTTGCATCCCGCATTGCATGAATTTGGGGACAGATATTGAGGATATGTTGTACTAAATCATGCAAGGGTTGACAGTCACTTTTAATATTAGTTTCTAAAGCTAATTCTCCACGGGCAATTAAAATTGCTGCCCCATGATTACCTAATTCACCATTAATAATTACAGCATCTCCTGGTTGAATATTGTGGGCAGAGATGTTAATTCCTCTTGGAATGATCCCAATACCAGCAGTATTAATAAATAGTTTATCAGCAGCGCCACGATGTACAACTTTTGTGTCGCCGGTGACAATTTGAACGCCAGATTTTATTGCGGCTGCTTTCATACTAGTTGCAACACGTCGCAATGTTTCTACTGGTAATCCTTCTTCTAAAATAACGCTACAAGTTAGATATAAAGGTTTAGCGCCGCTGACGGCTAAATCATTAATTGTGCCGTTGATGGCTAATTCTCCGATATCGCTACCGGGAAAAAATAAAGGATCTACAGTATATGAATCTGTGGTAAAAGCGAGTCTATCTCCTTGTTGTAAAAGTGGGGCTAAATTGAAGGTTGCTTGGTCTTCTAATTGGGAGAGAATTGGGTTATTAAAGGTATTAACAAAGATGTCATCAATTAAATCGCGCATGGCTTTACCACCGCTACCATGTGCGAGGGTTATGTGAGTGTCTTGGATTTTATGGCGATGGGGGAAAAGATTCATGTTAAAGTGGGTGATTTTTTAAACGCAAAGTAACGCAAAGGAAAGCGCAGAGGTTCGCAGAGGATTTGTCTGAGGTGTTAGTCTAGAGAGAAGCCACAGGCGGGGAGAGGTTCTTGGGTGATGGTTACTTTTGGTTTTTCAGCTATTAATTTTTTAGACATTGTAGAGAGGCGTCCATATTTGTAATAGGCTGCACAAGCACCTTCAGAAGATACCATACAAGTACCAATTGGTGTTTCAGGAGTGCAGGCTGTACCAAATACTTTGCATTCCCAAGGTTTTAATATTCCTTTGAGAATTTCTCCACATTTACATGCTTTATGGTCGGGTACTTTGAGGTTAGGAATGGTAAATTTAAGTTCGGCATCAAATTGAGCGTATTCAGGTTGAATTTTTAATCCTGAATCAGGAATATTGCCCAAACCACGCCACTCGAAAGTATCTCTTACAGCAAATACTTTGTTGATGGCTTGGAGTGCTACTTTATTGCCGGCTTTTTGGACAATTCGATTATATTGGTTTTCAACTTGGCAACGATTTTCTACTAGCTGTTGCAACAGCATCCAAATTGATTGGAGAATATCTAATGGTTCAAATCCGGAGACAACAATTGGCTTATGATATTGTTGGGAAATAAATTCATAAGGGTCAGTACCAATTACCATGCTGACATGGCCAGGCCCGACAAATCCATCGAGTTGTAAATCAGGGTTATCTAATAATGCTTTGAGGGCGGGAATCACAAGAACGTGATTGCAAAACATACTGAAGTTAGCAATTCCTTCAGCTGCGGCTTGCAAAATGGTGAAGGCGGTACTGGGGGCGGTGGTTTCAAAACCTAAGGCGAAGAAAACTATTTGTTTGTTGGGGTTATCTTTGGCAATTTGCAGGCTATCTAGGGGAGAATACACCATCCGAATGTCTGCGCCTTGTGCCCTGGCTTGGAGTAAACTTGTTTTGGAACCAGGAACTCGCATGGCATCGCCAAATGTGGTGAAGATGACGTTAGAATTTTGAGAGATAGCGATCGCATCATCTAACCTCCCCTTTGGCATCACGCATACTGGACAACCAGGCCCGTGAATTAATTCAATGCGATCGGGTAAAATTTCTTCAATGCCATATTTAAATATAGAGTGAGTATGCCCCCCACATACTTCCATAATTTTGAGAGGTTTTTCTATTTCTTCGCACAATTTTGCAATTTCCCGACGTAAAGCTGAAGCTTTTTCTTTTTCACGGAATTCATCAACATATTTCATAGGAATAGAACCATAGTTTTTTGAAAGGAAACACAAACAAGGCAAAAGATTATTAGACTTATTGTCAAAATTCTCTCTTTCCTCTCTGCGCCTCTGCGCCTCTGCGTGAAAAAAATTCTTCCCCTCAATTACTAATCTCCACCTGTGCTGCTGCTAACTCTTTCAACAACTCTAACGTTTCTGCTGCTTCTTGTTCGTTAATTCGATTCATCGCAAAGCCAACATGCACTAACACCCAATCTCCAATACAAGCTTCAGGTGGATGTTCTTCATCAACGATACAAGCAATATTTACTTGTCGCTTCACCCCACCAACATCAACAATTGCTAACTTATGATTAACATTGGTAATTTCGATAATTTGCCCAGGAATTCCTAAACACATTTTTATCTTCTTCGCGCCTTTGCGTGAGTAAATTTATCCTATTAATTGTGCTGCTGTAATCACTGCTTGCCCTAAAGATAACCCACCATCATTTGCTGGAACTAAACTGTGAGTCAATACTTTTATACCCAACATTTCTAATGCTTGACTAATTAGCTCTAACAATACACAATTTTGAAATACTCCTCCTGTTAAAACAACCTGATGAATTACATTTTTTTGACACAGACGTTTCACCATCACAACAATTATATGAGCTAAACTTTTGTGAAATTTAGCAGCTATAACTTCTTTAGGAATCTGTTGCTGCAAGTCATCAAGTAAACCTTGCCACATTGGACGCGGGTCTATACAATAAATACTATCTAAAAAGCTAAATTCAAAAGGATATATTAGCATTTCTTTATCATTATTTAAGCTGTTAACATTGACTAGAGCTTCCATTGCGATCGCTGCTTGTCCTTCATAGCTACATTCATCTCTATAAATACCGATAGCCGCCGCCACCGCATCGAACAATCTCCCTACTGAAGACGCTGGAGGAGAGTTAATTCTTTTCTCAATCAGTTGATTAAGTAATTTGATTGGCTTATTTTTCAGAAATTTAATTATTTCTAAATCGGCATATTTTTCTTCACATTCATTCCAGAGATTAGCAGTCATTAATTGGGCATAAGTATTGCGCCACGGCTGATATATTGCTTGTTCGCCACCAATCATTGCCACTGGTTGAAATGTTGCAAGTCTCTGGAATTTGCAATAATCTGCTAACAAAAATTCTCCACCCCACAGATTACCATCTTCGCCATAACCCAAACCATCTAAAGCAATACCTAATACTGGAGGCGAATCTAGAGGAATATTATTTTCCGCCATACAAGCGGCAATGTGGGCGTGATGATGTTGAATTGCATTAATTTTAATTTGATTTTTATCAGCAATTTCTTTACCAATTTTACTGGAAAGATATTCAGGATGTTTATCAATGGCAATTACTTCTGGTTTGTGTTCAAATAAATTAAAGTATAAATTCAAAGCTTTTTGATATCCGTCAAAAGCCGCACCATTTTCTAAATCTCCCAGATGTTGCGAAAGAATTGCTTCTTTTCCTCGCAACAAACAAAAGGTATTTTTTAACTCACTACCCATTGCTAAAATTGGCGACACATTTTCAAATCCAGGCGGTAAATTAATCCCTGCTGGTGCGTATCCTCTTGCACGCCGAATTGTTTGCACTTTATCGCCAACAACCCGTACCACCGAATCATCTACCCGATTAATAATGTCTCGATTATGAAAAAGAAAATAATCAACTATTGTCCCTAATTTTTCTCTGGCTTCGTCATTATCAATACATTGCGGTTCATCACTAATATTGCCACTAGTTAAAACAATTGGACGATTCATCCGCCGTAAAATTAAATGATGTAACGGCGTATAAGGTAACATAAAACCAAGACGATTTTGCCCCGGTGCAACCGAAATAGCAATCTGACAATTCTGAGAAACATTTTTCCCCGCGTCCCCGCGTCCCGGCGTCCCCGCGTCCCTTTCCAGTCCCTTTTTCTCCAATAAAACAATCGGTGCAGCAGGACTTTTTAATAATTCTTTTTCCTTAGGGTTTACAGTACAATATTGTTCAATTACTTCAATATCTCGTGCCATTAAAGCAAAAGGTTTATGATAACGTCTTTTACGATATCGCAATTTTTCTACAACAGCTTCTTGAGTTGCATCACAAGCTAAATGAAAACCACCCAAACCTTTAATTGCGACAATTTCACCTCTTTGTAATAGGGTACAAACCGCATCAACATCATCTAACATCGAGAACATAGAAGCAGTAACCGCTTTTCCATCAGCGCGTTCTAACCAAGCTGAAGCACCGCAAGTATGACAAGCTACAGGTTGGGCGTGAAAACGGCGATTTTCGACATCATTGTATTCCTTTGCACATTCCGAACACATGACAAACGCAGACATACTGGTATTGCATCTGTCATAGGGAATGGCACGAATAATACTCAGGCGAGGGCCACAATGAGTACAGTTAGTAAAAGGGTAACGGTAAAAGCGGCTAAAAGGATCGAAAATTTCTTTTTGACATTCTTGACAAGTTGCTGCATCAGGAGCAATTTCTGTTTTAATTGCAGTATTGACGCTACTAGAAATCACGAAATTATCAGCATTCAAATCACCTGTGTAAGGAGTTCTGATAAGTTGATTAATTTTTGCCAACGGCGGACATTCTGTTTGTAATTTAGTAACAAATTCTGTTATCGCTTCTTCACTACCAGATACGCGAATTAAAACACCTCCGCCATCATTACAAACATCTCCACCCAAACCGCAAATTTTAGCCAGACGATATACAGTAGGACGAAATCCCACTCCTTGAACAATACCACGAACTCTAATTTCTTCAGCCACCATATAAATCTGACTTTTAAAAATTACGAATTATTAATTATCAAATTGCCACAGCAAAATTCGATTATTTCCAGAATCAGCTATAACTCCCGTTTTGCCAGAAATTTTTATGCCGTAACACCAATTTAAACTATCTCGTTTTGGTAATCCAAAATCACGATTTTCACTTTTACTTTGAAAACTAATTTGTCCGGTAATGGCATCTGCTGTTGCACCTTGCAGTGATAAAATTGACTCTGGCTTTCTCCATCCTAACAATCGAGAATTTGCAGTATCCGCAACTACTAACCACTCTCCAGCTACACCGACACCATAAGGCATACTCAAACTACTAGCATTAGGATAATAAACCCCTTGATTCATTTCCACACAATCAAAGTTTTTTTGCCCTAAAACCACTGCACAAGGAGTATTATTTTCTGTTGGTATTCCTTGCCAAATCATGACGCGGTTATTCCCCGCGTCGCTGACAACTAAATTTTCTCCCCAAAAAGTAATATCATGACACCAACGCATACTCGCTGCGGTGGGAGAACCGCCGTTGTTTTCATTGCGAGATATCATATCTGGCTGTCCCAAAACTATATCAGCAGGTTGGCCGTTTTCTGTGGGTAATTGCTGCCAAATTAATATCCTGCGATTTCCTGTATCAGCAACAAATAACCATCCTTGATGATAGAAAACACCATAAGGCCAGTGCATTGTACTGGCAGATGCTTGTTGACTTCCTCTATTTGGTTCGTTGTCGATAAAATTACCTTGTCCTAATACTAAATCCGCTGGTACATTGCTATCTTCTGGTAAATTTTTCCAAATTAAAATTCGATGGTTCCAAGCATCTGCTACAGCTAAACCTTTGCCGCAACTACAAATTCCAGTTGGTACGTTTAAAGTAGTTCTTCCAATTGCACCTTTAGCATTTTGTCCTTCATGATAAAAGTCAGGTTGCCCAATTACCCAATCAGCTGGTTGACTATCTTTAGTCGGTAAATTCCGCCATCCCAATAATCGATGATGTCCTGTATCTGACACCCATAATGTCCCATTTGCGAACAAACAAGCGCCACGGGGCCCAAACATTGTAGTCGGACTTGGCGCTACAGGTATTACTAATTGTTCTGCTTGAATAATATTCCCTAAAATTACCTCTGCACCCTGAGATGAAAAAGGTAGCTTTTGAAGAGTTTTTGTTGCTTCTGGCGGTAATTGTGATATGGGATGAATTATAATTGGGATATCCATGAACCGCAAATAAAGGCTGATAAATATTTAAAAACATTAATGTTTAACAGCATGTAACAACAGTAACATTTTGATATTTCTGATATAAAATAATCAACAAACTTATTGTCCAATTTTTTCTTTTCGTCCTCTTTTCTGGGCCTTTATCTTGAAAAGTTATGATTGCGGCGGGCTGCGCCAATGGAGGAAACCTTTGCTCATACTTTTCACTGCGCTTCTGGGTGAGACAAAAAAATATTGTAGCCTAATACGGTTCGGTTAAAGGGGAAAGAGGAAAGGTTTCAAATACATCATTTACCCTTTAAACTTTTCCCAGACTACAAGGAAAGTTTATACTGCTTATCCCAACCGTATTGTATTGTAGCCGATCAATTTTTATTCAAATTTTTGCAATCTTACAAAAATATTATCACCTTTGATTTTCACTGGATATGACTGAAGTGAAATATCCGGTACAATCAAACATTTCCCTGTCTCTAAATTATACTCAAATCCGTGGAAAGGGCAAGTAATAATACCATTTTCAACTTTACCATCTTCTAAAGGATTTCCTAGATGAGCGCAAGCATTACGATAACATTTAAACGTAACACCTTGGCGATATAAAATTAGCGAAGTACCAGCAAGTTGTACTGCTAACACACCCAATTCGGGAACTTGTTCGATAGTTGCTACTTTTACCCAACTAGAAGTTAACTGCGAAGAAAATGGACTGATAAAACTAGAAATTTTAGTGTTAATACTAGAGTTTTGATTGACAGCAACAACATTGGTAATTTCAGGACAATGGTTTTTAATTGCTTGTTCTACTCCCTGAGATAAGGTTAGAGTAGAAGCCGGACAACTGCTGCAAGTTCCTATTAACTTAACTTCTACTGTATCTGGTGGTTTAATTGCCACTAATTCTATGTCTCCGTTATGACTTTTTAAACCTGGGCGAACTTCTTCAAAGGCGGTTTGAATGCGTTGTTCTAGTGATGCTTTTGGTGGTTTAACTAATTCGTGATAAAGCAACACTGCATATACTACTTCATCGCAAGCAGCATGACGTAAAGCCGGCATTGACTCTTCTTTTAAACTTTTAATCAAATTAGTCAATGCTACTTTGTGCAAAGCTTCAATTGCTCTTTTTAAGCCTACTGCTACACACCTTTGGCTTTCATCCCACTCGGATATAATTGCCTCAAAGCGGTTAATTTCCTGAACTAATTCTTCAAGGTTAGACATAGAATATGGGCATGGGGCATTGATTATTTACAAATGTCTAATGACCAATGACAAATAACAATTTACTTGGTTTTGAAATCTTTGAGAAGAAATGGCATCATCATGCCTGTTACGAAGCTAGATATTGTTACTGGTAAGCAGAAAGGGATTTCAGCCTGGGCAAATAACACTAATAGTAAAGAACCTACAGTAGTAGCAATAGCAGTTCGCTGAACAAAATATATGGGGTCGCGCAGTAACTTTCCTTTGAAAAATAATTTAACAGAATACCAGCCAAGTTCTAACATTTTTGCTCCTAATAATTAGTTAAGAAATTTAGTATGACTAGACCTAGAATAATGGCGGGAATTACACCAGCAGGAGCAAATAAAGCACCAAGTATTGCTGAAAATTCATAGCCTATATCTTTTCCTGCTAATAGCATCCCGCCGATAGCACCGCCAATCATAGATAAAACTATACCTGTGATTAGCCAGATAAATTCTGTCGTAATATTGAGTTCGCCTGCTGCTAAATTGGTGAGAAAATCTCCCGTAAACAGGGTTAGTAAAATGTGTTGCATTCTCTGTTTTCTCCTTAATTGAGATGGAAATACGGAGAGGTAGCGGTCACAGTAAACACTGATAAAATAATCAATGCCCTATGCCCTATGCCCTATTTCTAATTGTACGTCTTGTAACGCTTTAGCTACTATTTCTGCTTGTTCCATCTGTTGATATTTGGTAAATATTTCTAAAGCTTGTTGATAGTATGCATGTGCTTGTAAAAGATTTTTAAGATTACCATTTTCTGGTTTTTCTGGGTCATCGGGTAAGTTGAATAAAGCGTTAGCTTTGTTTGAAATTGTGTTAGCATACTCTAGGGGTGTATCTTTGGAATTACGCACTTTTAAAGCTTCGTCATAAGCGACGATCGCTCTTAAGTTATTCTCCACAGCATGAGAACTCACTAAATATTGCAAAGCATTACCCAAATTATTTTGCAACATTGCATATTCTCTGGGATGCTCAATTAAATTAATATGCTTTAGCGCAGTTTCAAATGATTGCACTGCTAATCCTTGACGCAAGTATTCCCGTTCCGATGCTAAAGGCATGGAAAGATAAGCGATCGCAATATTATTGTATAAAATTGCATATTCTTGTGGGTAATCCTGCCAAATAAATACCCGCAAAGCCTCATGATAAGCTTGGATACTATCAGTTATCCGCGCTAAATTATACGGCACAAGTGACTGTAACACCAGCCCAAAATTCATTTGTGCTTCTGCCACTTCAGAGGGCGAAGCTAATCGTTGTAAAGTTGGTAGTGCTTCTTCATAACCGACTTTTGCTTGTATTAGCAGTTGCGTGCTAACATCTGGTATTGCCTGTAACGTCCCTGACATCCCCACTTGTGCCCTAGCTTTCAACAGGGGATACTCCTCACCACACATCTGGTAAGCCTGGTAATATAAGCTAACTGCATTCCGTAAATCTTGGGCTGTTTTGGGCTTTTTTTGAAAGCCTTGGGCTATTTCAATCAGCATTTGAATTTTTTCATCTGCTGAAGCTGACTCCGATACAACAGCTGCGATCGCAGCCTTCACTGCTGAATCTGTAATGCTAGGGGTCATAACTCTGCCATACTCTAGCCAATTGAAATTTGAGTTTCTTGACACCCACGAATGATGAAGACACGATGAATCGCATCTCATCACGGGCCATACTGATTTACGCAGGCTTCGAGTCCTTTTGGCGGAATTCCCCTTCAGATTAGGGACTGGGGAGATGGGGAGATAGGGAGATGGAGGGAAAGAGGTAATTTTTCATTCTTCCTCATACCCAATGCCCAATGCCCTCTTTGCCCAATGCCCAATCTCTAAAATATAAAACACCCTATTTCTCAAATTCTAGGGGGGAATTGCCAATATTAATGTCTGTTTTAAACACCTGAGATTTAGAAAATATTGTTTGTATCACAAGTACACAAAATAGCGTTGAAAAGATATCAAAAATTACAATCAGCCTAAGCCTACCCAAATAAACCAGAAGGGAAAAGGTTAAAGGGAAAAGGGCAAACTGCCTGAACAGGTCGCCTACAATTCCACTCGCTTTTTACCTTTCCCCCTTCCCCTTCTCGATGAACACCGCAGTGTAAAAGCCGATCGTTGAACCCGAATCAACTGCGACAACAAAGGCTCTAGAAATAGTCAACACTGCTAGAGAGCAAATTTTAGATGTCACTGCTGTTAGTGAAATTATACAATTAATAGAGACGATATTAATCTATAAGTTGCCGAGATTGAGTCAGGAGGACATAGGAAAAATGTTTGGATTAAATGAGTTAAGGCAAACTAGATTTTACCAAGATGTTTTTGCTGAAGGTAAAGAAGAAGGTAAAGAACAAGGTAGACAAGAAGCTAAGTTAGAAACCATACCTCAGTTATTAGCATTGGGTTTAAGTATTGAGCAGATAGCTCAAGCTTTAGGTTTGGATGAACAAGTTGTTAGGGAAATTACACAACTAAAATCTTAAAATAATCAGGTGGTAGGTTGGGGTACAATCTGTTGTGCCCCTACATTTTGCTGTGTTCAATTTACTGATTGCACAATACAGTTAAATTAAGTATTTATTCCTGATTTTTACATCCTTAGAATTATTACACTTCTGAGTAAATAAAGCTACCTTTTAAACAATCACAAGTCTTGATTGGTGAACTTTTTAACTTTCGCGTAGCGGTATTAGACTATTAATTAAACTCATGCACATCTAAATTAGATAACTACTCATGGTATTCATTGACTGTCAACAGGTGCTGACGAGTCAATGTGCAATTTTTATGTAAGTAAAACGACTTAAAAAACAAACTATGTAAACTAATGTAAAAAGCTTGACATTTAGTTCGTAGTGATAACTTTAGTCCTCTAGTAAGGACTAAAGTTATCACTACAAACCTTTAATTTACACCGTTCTACTTAGAACAGGTGATTGCTAATAATTAATTTTTTTTTAATAAAACAGAGTTGAATCGAAAAATACTTTATGTTTAAAAATAAACAGCAATAAGGAAACTCCCAAAAATAAATTATTCAGCTTCAAATTGTTTACTGTCAACTATCAACCGTCAACAGTCAACAATAGCAATGGAATATTTTTTTACTTGGAAGTCCCTCAAATAGGTGATACTCTACAAGCTTTATCGCCTAAATCGTGCATGGTAAAAATTAGAAAAAGACATAGCCGATGACTAACGTACTGTGGCTACAAGGTGGTGCTTGTTCCGGTAACACCATGTCATTTCTCAACGCCGAAGAACCGACAGTCTGCGATTTAATTGCTGACTTTGGCATCAAGGTACTTTGGCATCCATCCTTAGGATTAGAACTAGGTGATAATTTACAAACACTGCTACGGGATTGTATTTCTGGCATAATTCCCCTAGACATTTTGGTCTTTGAAGGCAGTGTTGTCAACGCTCCCAACGGTACTGGGGAATGGAATCGGTTTGCCGATCGCCCCATGAAAGATTGGTTAGCAGATCTGGCCAAAGCTGCTAAATTTATCGTCGCTGTGGGAGATTGTGCCACTTGGGGAGGAATTCCCGCCATGTCGCCCAACCCAAGCGAATCGGAAGGTTTGCAATTTCTCAAGCGTCAAGAAGGTGGCTTTTTAGGTAAAGATTTCGTTTCCCAAGCCGGATTACCTGTAATTAATATTCCCGGATGTCCCGCACATCCCGATTGGATTACGCAGATATTAGTGGCGATCGCTACTGGACGCATAGCAGACATCGCCCTGGATGAATTGCATCGTCCGCAAACGTTCTTCAACACCTATACCCAAACAGGTTGTACTCGCAACGTCCACTTTGCTTACAAAGCATCAACCGCCGAATTTGGTCAGCGTAAAGGCTGCCTATTTTATGACTTGGGTTGTCGCGGCCCCATGACCCATTCCTCCTGCAACCGCATCCTATGGAATCGTGTCTCCTCCAAAACCCGCGCCGGAATGCCTTGTTTGGGTTGCACCGAACCAGAATTTCCCTTCTTTGACCTCAAACCAGGAACCGTATTTAAAACCCAAACAGTTATGGGGGTTCCCAAAGAATTACCGCCAGGAGTCAACAAAAAAGACTACGCCATACTCACAATGGTGGCAAAAGACGCAGCACCACCTTGGGCGGAAGAAGACTTTTTTACAGTTTAAGGAATGGGGCATTGGGCATGGGGCATCGGGCATTGGTTATTCCCCGCGTTTCCCTATCTCCCCATCTCCCTACTCCCCTTACCAATTATTAAAGGAGAAGAGAATGGGAATTCAAACATTAGATATATCGCCTGTTGGTAGAGTTGAAGGCGATTTAGATGTCCGAGTTGATATCGAACACGGAAGAGTAGTCAACGCTTGGACACATGCCGAATTATTTCGCGGATTTGAAATTATTCTACGCGGTAAAGACCCCCAAGCCGGATTAATTGTCACGCCTCGAATTTGCGGAATTTGTGGCGGTTCTCACTTAACTTCTGCATCTTGGGCATTAGATACAGCTTGGGAAACAGAAGTTCCACGCAATGCAATTTTGGCAAGAAATCTCGGTCAAATTGTGGAAACAATCCAAAGTATTCCTCGTTATTTTTATGGATTGTTTGCCATTGATTTGACTAATAAAAAATATCGCAGTAGTCGCTTTTATGACGAAGCTACCAGACGCTTTGCCGCTTTCACTGGTAAATCTTACGAATTAGGCATAACAATTTCCGCCAAACCTGTAGAAATTTATGCGCTATTAGGCGGCCAATGGCCCCACAGCAGTTATATGGTGCCTGGTGGTGTGATGTGCGCCCCCACCCTCACGGATATTACCCGCGCTTGGGCAATTCTGGAATATTTCCGCACCAATTGGTTAGAACCAGTTTGGTTGGGTTGTTCTTTAGAACGTTACGAACAAATCCAAAGTTATGATGACTTTTTGGATTGGTTAGATGAAAACCGCAATCATCGAGAATCGGATTTGGGTTTTTATTGGCGCATGGGTTTAGACATCGGTTTAGATAGATATGGCGCTGGTGTTGGTAAATATGTTACTTGGGGATATTTAGCCCACGAGGATAAATACCAAAAACCGACCATCGAAGGACGAAATGCAGCGATGATTATGAAAAGTGGAGTTTATGACAGCTTCACTGATACTCATGTCTTAATGGATCAGTCCTTTACCCGCGAGAATACAACTCACTCCTGGTACGATGAAGGGAGTGCGGATATTCATCCTGGCGATCGCACCACTAAACCCATCGCCAATAATACCAAAGACTTCGATAACGCCTATTCTTGGGCAAGTGCCGTTCTACACAAAGACTTCGGACGTTTAGAAGCCGGCCCCTTAGCGCGTCAGTTAGTCGCAGGTGGCAAACATGGCGAATCTTGGCAACACTATGACCCCTTCATCCTCGATGTCTTCAAACGCATGGGTGGTGCTAGTATTCATGTCCGTCAGTTAGCACGACTTCACGAAATTGTCAAGTTATATCGTCAAGCCGAACATTGTTTGCGCGAATTCAAATTAAACGACCCTTGGTATATCAAACCCAAAGAAAAAGATGGCAAGGGTTGGGGTGCAACGGAAGCAGCGCGGGGTTCTTTGTGTCACTGGGTGGAAATAGAAGGCGGTAAAATTAAGAATTACCAAGTGATTGCCCCTGGTACCTGGAATATAGGCCCCCGTGACGGTGAAGGAATGCGCGGCCCCATTGAAGAAGCTTTAATTGGCACACCCATTTACGATTCTAGCGACCCGGTGGAAGTTGGTCATGTGGCGCGATCGTTTGATTCATGTTTGGTGTGTACAGTCCACGCCCACGATGCGAAAACGGGTGAAGAGTTGGCGCGTTTTCGGACTGCTTAATTTAGTTATTTATCAGGTGCGTTAGTCGTAGGTAGAACTTACGCAAAAACTCTCTCTTGCTCTTATTTCTCCGTGCCCTCTGTCTTGAAAAGTTCAGATGCCTGCGGCAACCCCTTCGGTGTACGCCGGAAGCCGGCGCTCCGACTTTTCGCTGCGTCCTCTGTGGTAGCCTGCGGCAAGCCGCTGACGCTCCTTCTCTGCGAGACGCTGCGCGAACGTCGCTACCGCGTCTACGATTCTCCGTTACCTGTGCGTAAGTCCTGCTTAAGTTAAGCTAATCGTCATTCAAATTGCATCTCCGTGTCCCCGCGTCTTTCTAACGAGTTGAGTTATGCAATTTAAAAGCGCATCAGCTTAGTAGCCACTAAATTTTTATCCTAAGTCAAAACCAAATTATCCCGATGAATCACAGTTTCCGCACCGGCGTAGCCTAAAATTGTAGCAATTTCTCGTGAATGATAGCCACGAATTTTTTGCAGTTCATTGCTGTTGTAATTCACAAGTCCTCTGGCAATTTCGTTACCGTTGCTGTCACACAATTGCACTGCATCTTGTGTATCAAATTCTCCTTCTATTGCTTTAATTCCAGCTGCTAATAACGATTTTCCGGCCAAAGAAATTGCAGCGATCGCACCTTCATCTAAATATAATTTTCCTGTTGGTACAAGTCCGTAAGCTATCCAACGTTTACGTGCAGAAGTTGGTTCTGGTTGCGGCTCAAAATGTGTGCCAATCAATTCACCCTGGATAATTTTTTCTATATTCTGGGGAAATCGTCCTTGGGTAATTACAGTGCGGACTCCAGCTGCAATGGCAATTCTCGCAGCGGAAATTTTTGTTACCATACCGCCAGTACCCCATTGAGAACCTTGGGAACTTGTTTGGATTTGTGATTTAACTAGTTCTTGAATGTTACTAACTAAAGCGATGGGCCGTGCATCTGGTACGGAACGGGGGTCGGCTGAGTAGAGGCGATCGACATCAGTGAGTAAAAATAACCAATCGGCTTCTACTAAACTTGCAACCAAGGCCGAAAGAGTATCGTTGTCACCAAATTTTAATTCTTCTACCGCTACAGTATCATTTTCATTGACTATGGGAATCACTCCCAATCCCAATAATTCTTGAAAAGTATTGTAAACATTGAGATAGCGGCTACGTTGTACTAAATCACTGCGAGTCAATAATACTTGAGCGATCGGCTGTTGTAGCGTATTAAATAAATCATCATATACACGTATTAATCGCCCTTGACCAACAGCTGCTACAGCCTGTTTGAGGGCGATGGCTTTAGGACGTTCTGTTAACCCTAACCGCGCACAACCCACCCCAACAGCACCAGAAGAAACTAAAATTACCCGATGTCCCTGGCGTCTTAAATGACAGAGTGTCTCCGCCAAGGTGGCGATGGTAGAAAGTGCTAATTGTGCCGTTTCTGGTTGGGTGAGGCTAGAAGTGCCAATTTTGACAACAATCGTTAGTGACATCAAAAAAGTTAGGAGTTACGAGGCATTGAATTTTAGATGTGAGATTTTTTCTTTAATCCCAAATCCAAAGTTGTCATCATAACTCATTATGGTACTGCAATATACTTCCCTTCTTTTACCTCTAATAAAACTGGCTCAATTTCCCGTTCTCCTTCAGAACTAAATTTGAGTGGATAGCCTGAAGTTTGTTTGACCAAAAAATTGGCATTTTCTAAACTGGCGAGGATTGTTTTGCGACTGGAATCAACAGACAAATCTTGAATCAAAGCTTGTGTAGCATCATAGCTACTAGCAGTACGCCAACTGACATCAATTGTCCATAATTTTTTAGCTGTTTGAGCGTATTTTTTTGCTTTTTCGGCGTCTCTAAACCAAGGAACCACTGTAATTAAACCTTCTACCGCCTTTCCACCTTGCGTTAAGGTTTCGTCGCTATAAAGAGGATTAGTACTTAATAATTTTAGTTTGCGTTGTTTTTGATTTTGATAATTATGAATTGTATTATTATTTGCTTTAGCAATGTCTAAAGCAACATTACTATATTGTTGATCTGTAATTAAAACTGCTCCTTGTGCTTGCTTATCTAAACTTAGATTAACTTCTTTTTGGGCATTGAGCGTGCTTTGTGTTAAGTCTACCTGACGAGTAATTTTACCTCCTAGCTTTTGAAATTTATTTTGAAATTCTTCCGTCATACTTTGACTAAATAAACTTGTAGATTTAAAGATAACTACTCTTGTTAAATGCAAATTCTTTATAGCATATTTAGCTAATTTATCTCCCATTGCTGCATTTGAAGGTATAGTCCTAAAGAAATTCTTATTCTCCTGCAATGAAGTAGTACTACTAGCAGGAGAAATCAGCGGTATTCTTCCCTTTTTATATTCTGTTAAAGCTGCTTGTGTTGCTTCGCTAAAATTATGTCCAATCACTCCTAATATAGATTTAGTTTTGACTAATTCAGCAGCAATTTGTTTTGCTTTTTCTCGTTGCTTACCATCACCATCGTTAGCAATAATAATAGAAAGTAGCCTACCATTTAAGCCGTTTTTTTGATTAAACTCTTGTTGTGCGTGTGCCACACCGCGCAATATTTCTTCAGCAAAGTTAGTATTATCTACTGGTACAACTACTGCTAAGGTAAAATAATTTTTTCTTTGCTTAGCAAGAGCATTATTATAGTATATTAATACCTCTGGATCTGTGCGATCGCTTTTTCTTGCTTGTTCAAATAATTCAGTAGCAGTTGAATAATTAGCAAGTCTAAAACTTTCAATTGCTTGGTCTCGATATGTGTTATTTTTAATAGGAAAAAAAGTGCGATCGCCACTACTGAAATTACTACTGGGATTGTCTACACAAAAAACACCTAATATTTTATTTTCGCTTCCGCTTGCCAAACATCGTGTTGACATACCAATGAATGTACCTATTACGGCCGCAGAAAACGTCATTCCTCCTGCTATTACAAGGTAACGAATACCTTTAGATAACCTCGATTTAGCTGGAGAAACTATTTCTATATTCGAGATACTTACAGCTTTTTTTGATTCTTGTATAATTTCAATTTCTTCTGTCTTTTTTGGTCTGGAAAATCTCTGTAAAGGCAAAGATTTTTCAGTTACATTTAAAGTAAAACTAGGCTTTTGATCGTTAGCTATGCTATTGTGTTTTTTTTCCTCTGATAAAAACTTTTTTCTATCTTCATCAGTGAAATAATTTTCGGCTTCCTTGAATTTTTGTAATTCTTTAATTTCTTGTCGCAATGGATGACGTTGCAGTAACCAACGACCTACTAATTCAATTTTTATTTTATTACCTTCTGCATCTAAAAACTTATGGTCAACAAGTTCTTTGATAGCTTTTTCTATAACTTCCCTCTTAAATACTCCATATTTTTGCAATATTTGAAATGGAGTTTCTCCAACTGCACCTATTTTCTGAGACTCTGCAATTGCAGAAAATACAATTTTTTCTGTAAAACTCAAACCATCCCAAAACCATGCTAGTCCTGCTTCTGCATTTTCAATTGCTTTATCAACAATATTATCTATATCTTCACGACCGATATGTGATTCGTCTAATTCTCTAGCTCTGACAAAAATCGCAAAACAGATGACTTGGATAAAATAAGGATGTCCTGCTGATAGTTCAATAATGGCTTTAATCGCTTCCTGGCTATACTCTAAAATTCCCTGAGCAGGCTGAGTAATTAGCTGTGTTGCACTATGTTCATCTAAAAAATCAATTTCATGAATATAAGCATCTTGAAAAGAATTGAGTAAATTTGGTATGTTTGCTGATTGCCTACCAGTAAATATAATTAAAAATAGCTTTTGTTCTACTTCAATTAAAGAATGTAAGTAAATGAAAAAGTTCTCCAAAAATGAAGCAGAATATTGATCGCTTAATGCTTCAAATTCATCTAATAAAAAAACTAATTTTTTACCATCTAATTGGTTGATAACTTTTGCCAAAAATTGACTATAAAAAATATATGGTTCATTGTCTAAATCTTGAATACTAGGCGGCTTAATTTTTTGGTTATTTATTTCCAGTTGTTCAATAATTTCTTGAGCCAAGTCTGCTAATATCTTACAAAGATTCTCACGAGTGTAATCTTCTAAATTGAAAGCAATAAAAACAAAGTCTTCTAATTCAACAGATTTTGCAATGTTACGAATGATTGACGACTTACCGATACGTCTTTGACCATGCAACAAAGTAACTTTTATATCTTGGCTGAGATTATCTTTCAGAACATGAAACAAATCTTGCCGTCCAAAAAGTAGTTTTGGGTCATCGATTGGACGACCGATTATATAAGGGTTTCTCCGAGATACTAACTTTGCCATGATCTTAAGAGTATATTACTAGATTACTGTATTTTATTTTACACTAGAGCGAAGCCCGATCGCTGTATCCTACCTCACTTTTCACCTTGTATTTGAACTCAGATTGGCTCTGTTTGTCGTTCTCCTTCAGGACTAAGTTGAATTAAATCTCCAGAAATATTTGTATGATTTACGACAAAATTAATATTTCTTAACTTTTAGATAACTGTTATGCGACCAGAAATATTATTCGTTCAAGAGGAAAGGCGATCTGGTCAAGCTATGGCTGCGATCGCCTTAATTAATCGCTATTTAGCTGGTGGGCAAGCCTCCTTTTTGAGTTGGAATTCATTAATAGAGAATGACAGTCTAAAGTTTAATGAACCTCCGCAGTTAGACGAGCCTATGACCCACATGGCCATAAAAGCAACTAACCCGCCAACAATGACAACAGCAGGCGTTGATTTCAAAGCTTTTGCCAAACTACTTTTCATCCCTTTGACTATTGACTTATCATTAGATTGTCTGGAGTTGGTTGCTTTAACCATAAAACTAGCTCCTTTCATTGTTTTATCTTGAACAGCTGGTCTGGTCGTTTCTCAGGCCACCAGACTGGCTTTAACTAAACATACTAGCTTGCAACTAACTTGTAACTAAGTTTACAGAGACAGCATAGATTTAGATTATTATTGCGGTAGCATAACCCACCTCCCACCTTGTATTTGAACTAAAACTGGCTCTGTTTGCCGTTCTCCCTGAGAATTAAATTGGAGTGTATCTCCAGAAGTTTTTGTATTATTTACAACAAAACTACTATTTCTTAAATTATCGATAACTGTTGTCCTTGTAGAATTCGCAGACAAAGCATGAATAAGCGCTTGGGTAGCATCGTAGCTGGTTGCAGTTCGCCAACTCACTTCTCCTCGCCATTGCTCTTTTGCTTTTTTGCCAAAGTCCTTTGCTTGCTGAGCTTCACGAAACCAAGGAACGACTACAGTTAGTCCTTCTACAGTTACACCTTTACTTAAAGTTTCATAGCTGTAAAGCGTATCTCCGCCTAAAAGCTTCATTCCTGATATGTTTCTGTTTTGATTTCTGATTCTACTAACTACATCGTAGTTAAACTTAGCAATTTCCAGAGCAGTATTAATGCGTTCTCTATCTGGAATTAATACCGCTGCTTGTGCTTTGTGTCTAAAAAGACTTCTAGAAACTTGTGCATCCATATCCAGTGATTTATCTGCTAAGTTAATTTCTGGTTTAAGCACTTTACCTCCCAGATTTTCAAATGTCTTGCTAAATTCCTCTCTCATGCTGTCGCTGTATGAACTCTCAGGATTAGAAAAAATAGCTACTGTTTTTACCTTCAAGATATTGAAGGCATATTCCGCTAATTTCTTACCTCCAGCAGCATCAGAAGGTAAACTTCTAAAAAAATTCTTTTTACCCAATAATTGTGTGCTGGTGCTAGTGGGAGAAATCACAGGTATTTCTGTTTTGCTATATTCTTGCAAGGCTGCTTTGGTAGAGTCAGAGCTATTGTGACCAATAATTCCCAAAATAGATAAATCTTTCACCAACTGTGCAGCTACTTCTGTGGCTTGTTCCGATTGATTTGCATCGTTGGCAATTTTAATCTCCAGCAACCGACCGCTTAAACCATTATTTTGATTGAATTCATGCTGTGCTTGTGCTACGCCACGCAATATTTCTTGAGCTAAATTATCATTATTTGCTGGAACAGCTACCGCTAAGGTGAAAGGATTTCCTTGTTGTTTAGCACGAGCGTTGTTATGGTAAATTAATACTTCTGGATCTTTGCGATCGATTTTTACAGCTTCTGCAAATAGATTGCTAGCTTCTTGATATTTTTGTTGTTTAAAGGCTTGAATTCCTTGGTCGCGGTAGCTATTTTTAATAGTAGGAAATAAAGTGCGATCGCCATTACTAATTTTAGTGTCATCATCTATACACAAAACCCCAAACTGTTTCTGCTTCCCTGAAGGACACTCAGATGAAAAGCGGTAAGCACCATAACCTACACTTACCACAAGCAAAGATGTAATTACTGCTAGTATTTTTTTTAAATTTGAATTTTTTGGATTTCTTTTTCTCTGATTACTAAGAGAATCATTTACTTCTGGGGTCGTAATTTGATTTTCATAAGTCTCAATTTCTAAAATTTTCTGTATTGCTACTTTTGTGTTAGGTTCAATTTCTAAAATTTTGTTATATTTTTCCTTGGCTAGTGAGTATTCACGTTGAATAATTAAATTATGCCCATATTCTGACAAAGCATCTAAATATCCTTCTTTATAAGAATTATCATCTGCTTGAAAAAGTTCCTTGTGAAGTTCTAGAGATTTTTCAAAATCTTTTGCTTTCAAATACTCTTTAGCCAAAGATGCTGCAATATTATAATTACTGGAATCTCTTTCTAAAGCCTGCTCATAATGCTGTATTGCCAGGTCGTGTTTTCCCTGTTCAGACCAAAAGTTTGCTACTTCAGTCAGGTATTTAACAATCTCTTGAACGTTTTCATTTTCTTGGGTTTTTAATTTCTGTGTTGTTAAATTTTGTATTTCATTTTGTAGTGAATGATATTCTAGTAACCATTGACGAATTAATTCTACGGTGATTTTACGTCCGTCATCAGATAAATAATGGTTTTCTATTAACCTCTCCCAAGATTCAGATAACTCCTCTGTCTGATTTATACCATTTCTACCAAGCATATCTAATGGTTCTTCTGGAAATCTTTTTCCTTGCTTAATAGCTATCTTTTGAGCTTCAGCTACAGCTGACATAATGATTCTTTCTTCTACCGTAAGTACCTGCCAAAAACTTAGTAAGAAAGAATCAGCTTTTTCAATTGCTTTTTTTAAAATGTCTTCTACATCAGCACGTTCAACAATCCACTTTTCATTTTCTCTTGCTTGTTCAAAAATAGTAAAGCAAATAACTTGAGTAAAACATGGATGCCCTGCTGAGAATTGCAAAATTTCTTTTATTGCTTCATTTCGATATGTTAAAATATTTTTAGCAGGTTCAACGATCATTCGTTCAGCACTACTCTCATCTAGCAAACCAATATTTTGGTGTGGTGCATCCTTAAATAAATTCAATAAACTTGGTAAGTCGTTAAGATACCTTCCAATTACTGGAATAATAAATAATTTATCTTGATCTTTTAAAAGTTTTTTTAAGTAGGGGAATAATGTTTGTTGCTCAACAATATTTATCTCACCGTTATCATTACTTGCAACATCGAATTCATCAAGTAGTAATACTATTTTTCGATCCTGTATTTCTTGATAAACATTCAGTAAAAAAACTTCAGAAAATAAATTGATATTTTCTTCCAATTGTGCATTTGTTGGTGTTTGTAATTTATCTGCATCTATGCCAAGTTTATCGATAATCGTCATAGCCAAGTCATAGATAATATTACTTAGACTTGACTGACTTTGGTGTTGCAGGTCAAATTGAACAAAAATAAAGTCATTAGATTGAATAAAATTTGAAACTTGTTTCAGTACAGAAGACTTACCAATGCGTCTTTGACCATGTAGCAAGATAACTTTTACACCTTGGCTGAGATTATCTTCAATAAAATGGAATAGACTGTCACGACCAAAAAATCTGTGGCGCTCATGTATTGCACGACCAATAATGTAAGGATTTCTTTTAGCGTTTGTCATTTTATTTACCCATATTAATTACTTGGTAAAATAAGTCCTTTGGGTAAAGCAGCCATTAACTTTCCAAACCACTCCATAATCTGTGGAATTTTGTCTTTGTTTTTCCATAGCCACTTCACGGCTGTAATGAATTTATCCATTTGTTGCCTACTCATTAAATTGAGAAAAACTTTTTCTCGTGCTTGCAACCACTTTTCATCTGTTTGCCAAAGTTGTTGAATTACCCAACGCTCCATTGTCGATGAAGTGAAAGAATATATATTTTTCTCTTCATGAACAGTATGAGTTACTACACCTTGTTCTTCCAGTTTGATTAATTCTGCTTCTCTTTGACTAAAAATTAATTCAATACCACTCACATCAAATTGTTTTTGTTTGTGTAGGCGACCCTTTAAACTAGAAAGAGCCATGAGCATCAATAAAGTTTGTTCGACTTCACTACATCTTTCCCAAATATTTTGAAAAATTTGTTGCGTCACACTTTCAAAATCACTAACAAATTTATCTGCATTTGGCGCATTAGCAGTAATTAAATCTCTATGTAGAAGAAAGCCAGATATTTGTAACAAAGATGGATGTCCGCCTGTGATTTCTTTAATTGCTTCCCGTAAATCTGGTATTCTTAAACTTTTAAATATGTCGTCAATTTCCGTATTATTAAATGTTTTCAGCCGTAAAAATAAATAATGATTGTACCACGGTGAAGCGTTGGGATTGAGCTTGGGCCCTAGTTCGTTGAGACGCTTTAGGGAAGTAACAATCATCGACATATTTTGTCCTTCCGCAGAGTGAACAGCCAAATTACGGCACTCACTCAAAAACTTTTGCATCGCATCTTCATCGTATTCCTGGTTAGTATCGAGTGCTACATGAAAGTCATCTATTAGCAACACGAGATATTTATCTTGTACTTTCAGCTTTTTTAATATTTGTCGCAGGCTATCTTTAGTCATCGGCTTTACTGCTTGGAGAATTGTATCAATTTCAGCTTCCAATGCAGATTGACCTGCTACTTTTTCTTTCACAAGAGTGAGTATTTCTTGCCAAAAATCTGAGGGAGTGAAAGGAGTAATATTCTCGCAACTGAAACGAACAATTACAGCTTGGGATGAGTCCATCCCGTGTTCTTCCCAAGCTTGCGATGATTCTAGTTTCTGCAAAAATGAGGTTTTTCCCATCCCTGGCCCTCCCCAAATCGCTAGATGGCTGCGGTTATAAATTTGATCGAAAGCTGCGGCAATTTCTGATGCTCGTCCTGCGAAATGCTCTGGACGTACTGGTTTTCCTATAATAAAAGGATTTTGTTGTAACATTATTTAATACGAGTTTCAGTAAAATCTAGTAATCATACTATCACTCTTATGTAGCATAATGAAATAATTGCGCTGTTTGATGTAATATGCTCGTGTATAGACGGAGTTCATCGTGTCTTTAGGCGCTTCTTACTTTGTGCAAACAGAAAGTTACGATTTAGGGAACTGCAAAAATCAATTATTTCGTTTCAAGTCGTTGACTGTTGACTATGAACCGTCAATAGTTAATAGTAGTATTTATACTCACTAATTCATAAGTGTTGCAATATGTAAAGCGCCAGACATCCTATAGGTGAACGCTGACGCTTTACGAGTTTATATTTATTTACTATGCGCTAGAGTCTTTTTTAGCTGACTCCATGTTATTAATACTTATGATCCCCGATTTTTAGATTCCAGCAAGATTCCTTAATCATTTCTTTAGATTTACTTTCCTGATGATTTCTCAAGTTTTGTGAATTTTAGTTTTCTTTGGGGTGATAGACGCTCCAAGGATTTCAGATACCCAAACTTCAAAATTTCGCACTGGATGAGAGCGCAAAGCAGCGTCTGGATGAATAATCGGTTCCACTAAAATGGTAAACATTCCCAAGCGATTACCTGCTAAAACATCAGTAAACAAGCGATCGCCTACCATTCCTACTTGATGCACTGGTAAATTCATTGCTTGCAATGCGGCTCTAATTTTACGTCGGGAAGGCTTAGCTGCACCCAAATAATAAGGTAAATTGAGCGATCGCGCAA
This sequence comes from Nostoc linckia z4, assembly GCF_002608075.1. GTDB lineage: Bacteria > Cyanobacteriota > Cyanobacteriia > Cyanobacteriales > Nostocaceae > Nostoc > Nostoc linckia. Next base: position 203,232 of record NZ_LAHA01000011.1, on the reverse strand, counting down.
TTCCACCAATTCGCGCTTCACTCAAGTTATTGCTCACCAACCACAATGCAGTACAAGTACGAATTTCCTCTACCCAACTTTGTAGTTCTGGGGAAGCCATCCCCACACTAAAGGGTACTAAAGTTTCGTCTACATCCAACACCAGCCCCTTGAGACCATACTGTTGGATGATATCCGGTGTCAGATTTAATACTGAACCTTCTAAAATTAAATCAGGCTGTAAAAGATTGTTCCAGGTCATAGTCAACAGGCAAAATATAAATAGCTCCAGACAAAAGAGCGTAACCCAATATAGTTTAGTTAGTCGAACTCCATCCTGGAATATCTCCACGAACACTTTGAGATAAAATCCCTAAAATTTTATCTATCTCTGTAATATAAGAATTATTCAAATTAATAAATATCTCGTTTGCTTCTAAGTTCAAAAACTCCCAAATATCTCCAGTAGTCACAGCATCAAAAAATTTTTTAATTTCATTTTTCTCTTGTTGATTAAACAATTGTGCTGCTAAAATTGCTGCTGCACATTGGTCTAATCCACCTTTAATATTTTCATTTTTTGCTTCAATAATAATCACCACAGGCGCATTAACCGTTAGTTTTTCTTTAGAAGGACTGATAATAAAATCACAATAAGCATTCAGACTTCTTGCTTCATCTACATTAAAATCTACACCTGAAAATAAACTAATTGGATAATTATCCCTACGTCTTACCTCCAATAATATCGGTGTAATAATCATTTCTGAGCGAGCTTTTTCAGTGTTAATTGCTAAAGCCAGTTCCGTAGTTTCTTCTAAAGTATTTGTGAGTTTTTCACTAAGCTGTAGAGGTTCTACATCCGCACACAAATCAGCTTCTTCATCAATAGTGATGGGAAATGACTTTTTAAATTTACTTAATGCAAAATCGCTATAAGCCATTTTCAGTATCTCATAGCAATTTGGGATTATAAATCGCCCAATGTCCTATTTTAAAGCTAGACGGTGATATGACAAATCACACACAAAAGACAGAAAAATATTTCTTTCCCAGTCATCAGTCATCAGTCAACATCCAACCTTATTTTTCAGACAGGTTGAAAATTGGATTTTACTCTACTTCATTAAAAAGATGTTCTTCAAGGAGTGGTTGTACTTGACGAAACTCTTCTGGAGAAAGTAATTCCGGTTCGCCTGTTTTCGATATGCGTGCAAAAAACAATAGCGGATCTAAAGGTGTATAGATTGCATATTCTTGATGTTCATCATAGAAGCTAGCCAATAGCTGTAATTGCTCTGGTTCTAAATCTGCTTCTTCGTCTTCAATTTCTAAAGTAAAAAGTTCTGATTCTTCAACAGGTGGTAAATCACCTGCAACTGTCAGAGCATAAGCTGTATTTTTCAGTGTTAAGTTTTGCTCAGATAATACAGCCTGAGCAGTGCTAAAAATTTGCTCAATAATGGCGTCATCTTCTACGAGAACTGCTTCTTCTTCCTCGTCTTCACCTTGCCAAGAGAAGATTTCTACAGGTGAGTCTACAGGAAGCAGTAAAACATATTCTTGCCCATCTACTTCCAAGGTATGCTCTATGTAACATTCGAGCGATCGCCCTTTTTCATCAGTCAAAGTGATGGAACCGGCATGAGCGTTATCATTTTCTTCAGGAAATTCAGAGGAAAACATGGTCAAAATTTACAAACTCAATAAATACCAGCAACTTTGTAAATCGTTAAGCTATCAAATAGCTTTACACGTAAATCCAAATGCTGGCTAATAGTTTTCAGAATATCATGTTAAAAGGTATCAATACTCGATAGTTGCCACTGAAGTGTGAGAATTAGCACGCTTCATATCCAGCCATTGTTGCAAAATTAAAGAAGCTGCCTTGCGGTCAATTAAACCTTTGTGGCGTGATGGAGAGCGATTCTCAGCTATTAGCAGTTGTTCTGCTTGAAATGACGTTAACCGTTCATCTACGTATTCCACAGGCAAATTCAGCGCTTTAGCAAGTCTTTTGGCAAATTTTTGGACTTGACGCGCTTGAAATCCTAACGAGCCATCCATTGAATAAGGTAAACCTATAACCAGGACTTGCACCCGGCGTTCATTAATTATTTGCCGGATTTGCTCTACATCTTGTTCAAAAAATGTACGTTCAATTGTAGTGAGACCCGTAGCAATTAAACCAGTGCCATCGCATCCTGCAACACCAATGCGTTTGCTACCGCAATCTAATCCCAAAGCTGAAATAAATGGTTTTGCTTGCTCTTGGGGTATCACACTACTTCTCCTGCTGTGCATCTGCTGATTCGGAAATCGGTGATGCTTCCATGTTATTGTTTTTTACCGAAAAATTAATCGGTTCTGACTTGCTTGGCTGTGGTCTATCTGGGGATGGTGATTTTCCTGGCTGTATCCAAGACATTCCCCCTGGTATAGGTTTTCGAGCCGGTTGTAGACCTTGTAGCATATCAGTCCACTGAATTCCTTCTAAGGAGACGAATTTTGACTCCCGTAGCTTGTGCCACACAGAGCGAGACATGATTAGTGTATGTTCTACGCGTTTTGCCCCAATTCGCTCCAAATATTCTTCTCGCTCTGCCTGATAATCTGAGGAAGCTAATTGTAAGCCTTGCTGAGGAAAATCTTGGGCAATACGAGCTAGTTGAGATAGTAATTCTGGATACAGCCAAGTATAGGCTGGGTGAACGGTTAGTGTAGCAACGTGGGGGACTTCCCCTTTGCGGTCAAGTTGCACCTGAAAATAGCCGATGGCCGCTTTGCGTTGCGGTTCAAACACGTAACCGCTGACTACTTCTGTTTTAGTTACCCATTGTTTGACGGCATCCATTAAAGCACCGAACAAACTGGTTTTAAAGTCGCGGGTATTCCGGTCAAAAACTTGACGCACCAAAGGTGGCATCGATGCCGTATCTAATTGATATAACAACTGAGCATCAGCATTGCTTACTGGTAACAGGTTGGGCAAATCTGGCTCTGCTTGCGCCAATTCAACCAGTAATTCCGGCTCGATTTCCCAGTATGTCATTTCTGCCAAACGCTGAAATCCATTTTGCCGATACAGTGCCAGCGCTTCTATGTCATTGATATTAACTTCCAATAGCCAAGTGCGAGCTTCCAAAATCGATTCAAAGCAATGACGTAAAAGCTGTGAGCCAATTCCTTGTTTATCAGCACCACCTTCTAGTAGCACTCGGTCGATGCGCCAAGTGCTGCGCGTGCGGTTAAAAGGTGACACTTGAATCATCCCTAGAAGCATCCGCCCTTGCTCTGCTACATAAGCACAGAGGCGATACTGTAGCGGGTTAGGAAACCAACTCAAAAATTTGAGTAATCCATACCAGCGACGTAACCACTGCATCTGGCTGATGGCAAAATTTGCTCCCTTGGGAGTCAGGGCTGCGAATGACTCTTGAGTTATGCGCTCAACTCCGTCCAGATCCCGGTATTGGAGTGGTCGGATAACAACGCTGAGATTTCGGGGAAGTAATGAAGTCATTTTAATTCGAGCCGCCATTTAGCCTTAACTAACTGCTCTTTGTCAGAACTGCTGCAATCATCTTAACTACTTTCTGCTCTTGACTATTGCGTCAAAAGGGTGATTTCAGTAACTTAATACTTAAAAAAGCAGAAAAAGCAGATTTTGTGAGAACGCCAATGGCGTTAACTCGACAACATCTGCCTTTATTTTATTTGAAATTTGATTAAAGTATGTGTATATTTATAAGCCTTGTCGAGAAACTAGCTTTTCATAGTTAGCTTGGCTTTGAAGGAGTAGTTGCTGGCGGCTATCGAAGAGTGTTTGTTTCAGGGGTGGAACAAGATTACGAGCTTGCAGAGTCATGTGTAATTGTAGATTAGCGACATATTCACTGAAATCTTGATTCATTTCATCTGCGATCGCATCTGTTAACAAGTTTGATTCCATTGCCACTGTGTTCTCCTGTGTTAATCCTTTGCTGTCTCTGGACACCATCAAAAATTATCACGTTGCGTGGACTAACTTTTTAATTTGCAATGAACTTTAACGCTTCTTTAGAGATACCGATGTCTAGCTTGAAAAGTTCGCAGCTGCGCCGCCGCTACCAAACCAGAAGATTCCGACGCAAGGCAACAGCATCACACCGACTCGACTTTTCGCTACAAGCAGCTACACCAACGCCAACCCATCAAAATCTTAAACCAATGCCACCTTGCACAGAAATAGCTGTACCACCACTATCACGGTAAGCATCAAAAGCGATGATCGCGTTACCAAAAAGCACAGTATTGCTATTGGGAATCACATAATCAATTCCCGGCTGTAAAGCAAAACTAATCTTGTCGCCCACAGGAGAATCATCACCAGCTAACACCAACCCAGCACCCAAATAGGCATCAGCTTGCCAATTCAGGGGTACATCATAAGAAACCGTTGGTACAACTGCCGTACCATTACCAATTAAAACTTGGGCACGCAGAGAAATTGGCGCTTCCAAAAGCTTGTAACGCCCAGCTATCACCCCCCCAATTTGGACACCATCAGTAATACCGATGCTTGGGCCGATACCAATATAACTGCCATACGCTACTTGAGCCTGTGCTGGTTTAGCACTCAAAGCTAAACTCAACACCAAACCAGCCCCCAAAACAGAAAGCGAATATGGAACATATTTCATAGCCCAATTCCTCACACCATTTTTTTGTAATTTGTCGTCGGGCATAGGGCATAGAGCATGGGAAGAGGACAAGGGAACAAGGGTAAAAAATTGTTGCAATTTGTCTACTTGTCTCCTTGTCTCCTTGTCTCCTTGTCTGTCTCATCTCCCCACTCCTCATTCCATTCTACGGGCAACGGGGATGAATGCCACCTTGTGTACAAATATACGCTAGCTGTTTGGAATCTAAATTTTTGGCTTGAGAAAAATCAACGCCTTGGACTACGGCGGATACCGAGCCTAAGTCTGGGGTTTGGACAAATTGATCGGCTGGATCTTGTTTGGTGGGAGCAAGAATTGTTCCTTGAAAATTAGCTCCTGCTACATTCGCTCCCCGTAAATCTGCAAGACTAAGGTCGGCATTTTGCAAGTTAGCGTTTTCCATCTGGGCAGAACGCAAAACAGCACCAGTCAAACGAGTAGCACTCAGGTTGGCATTGCTAAGATTAGCTCGATCCAAATATGCCCCTGATAAATCTGCCCCTTCCCAATCGGTGTTAGTTAAATTAGCAAAGGATAATTGTGTTCCTATGGCACTGACGCGACCTAAGCGCGCAGCGTACAAATTTGCTTCGTTCAACTTGGCGTCACCTAAATCTGCTCCGGTTAAGCTGGCTTGTTCCAAAACTGCATTTCGCAAATCGGCTCCCACTAATTGGGTGCTGTTGAGCCTAGCTTCATACAAACGGGCATTGGATAAATTAGCTCTGTTGAGGGTAGCGCGGCTTAAATCAGTACGATTCATCATCACCCGGCTGAGGTTGGCATCAGTGAGATTAGCTTGCTGCAACTGAGCTTGACTTAAATCAGCCATCACATCGTCGAAGGTATCCCAGCGGCCATCCTCTCCCATACCCCGAAAACGGGCACCCTTGAGATTGGCTTGGTTCAAATTTGCAGATTTTAATTTCACTCCTGACAAATCAATACCATCTAGAGCCAAGTTGAATAAGGAAGTACCTGGAGTACCGCTTTGACCTAATTGGATGCGACTCAGGTCAACGCCCTCGATTTTCCCAGTGTAAACAGATAGTATTTTATTGATTGTCCGCTGATTTCTTTGTAGCCGTCCTTGGCGCAGTTCTCGTTCTTGAGTTGCGCTGCTGCTCAAAGACTCTAATTCACTCACTAGAAACTGATTCTTATTTTTTAATTCGGGAATGGCTTTCGGGCCGACACTTGTCAAGGCTTGTTGAATGGTATCCACCAAACTGGGATTGGTTTCCTTCACCAAAAGATCCGCAAGAAATTGAATTGATTGCGGGTCTTTGAGACCACCCAATGCTAAAATTGCGCTTTGACGTTGCTCAGTGGTAGCTCCAGAGTCGGGACTCAGTTGTTTGACAAGTTCTAGGAACTGTTGACCGTTGATTTGTTTGGTTGTTCGCTGGGATTGTTGGATTTGGATATAGACTTGAGTACCTATTAAAGTTGCTAACACCGCAGTCATACTTGTTAGCCCTACACCAAACAAAGTCAGATTGGGATTTTGCTGTATCCGTCGCCATAAACGAGATATCTGAGTTGGTGCGGCGGAGGCTAGTTCTTCATTTCCCTGTGGCCATTCCTGTGCTTGTTGGTCGCTATCCCCAACAGACTGGGCTTGTCTGTTAGTTAACAATGGAGAAGGGCGAGTTGCATCTATAGTATAAGTACCTGCTAGTCGATTGTGGAGGGCGCGACGCCTTCCCCGACGGGACGGTAAAGCTACTCCTTCACCTAGCACCATTAACACAGCCAAAAAAGTGAATAGTCCTAAATTCGGAAAAGCGAAACTGTAACGCCACAACAGATAAGCAATGGAAACGGGTACAGTCCAACGACCAATTCCTTCTCTGATCACAACCGCTCCCAAACCAGGGGGCGCTCCTTGCGCGTTGACAACCCGTATTCCTAACCAACGTTTGGGAATTGTGCTACCAGTCTTAGCCAGTAAATACAATTGCCACCAGGAAAGGGTTACAGGCGCTAATAAGGCTATTGTCCACAAAAAATTAGTCGGCCAGGCTACGTTACGGATACCATAGCTAACAGGTAAAGCCAATGGTCTGGCGATCGCTCTTTCTGTTGTTACCAGCACAGGATTGAGCGGCACTCGATTGAAATCACTCCTGGAATTGAGATAGACACCAATGCCAAAGGGAATCAACCCACTGGTAACCACTAGTGTGATTTCAGCCGCCCAAGCAGCAAAACGCCTGCTAGCTAGCATTAGCGAATTGGCTTTTTCCGGTTCTTGTGACTGACCAGATTGATTACTTCTCCTCACAGTTGGTGTCGTCATTGCATAATTCCCTTTGACATTATTTCTAGGTCTGGATTGGCAAAATTAAAATAGACTATTGCTTACGTTGAAAGCTACTAGATACAAAAAATTTGTATCCAAGATACACTAACACTGCTAAAAGTGCCAGACTGATTACAGATGCAACCAGTTTAAATACCACTTGCACTATCGCCAAGCCCAACAGCACTGCTACACCCGAAAATACCAGCTTTTTTGTAGCTGATAAACCGCTAAACCAAATGCGAAATCGCTCCAGTTGCAAGTTGAAGTTAGCAAAGCTAAACTCAAATGTCTGTTTTTGCTCTTCTGGTGATTGAGGAACCACCTGTGGTGAAGCATTAATTTCTGCCTCTAGCTTATCGAGGCGACGTTGCAAGTCTTCTTCTCTTTGAGGATTCATAAATTTTTCTACCCCACCTAGGACACTTATTCAACAACATACCAACCAAATTTTATTTTGGTGCTTGTGTTAGTGATTTTAGCTAATGTCTGTGCCTGCAAGACCTTTATCAGTGGGGAGAAATTATGTTTTTTTCTTCTTATTTTTCAGTCTGCTTTCTGCACACAGTATTATTACTATTAAAATGTAATAAACATTACTTATTAAACATTATGTCAACGATGAAGTCCTAATTTTCCATATTAATAGTGATTGATTAAATCAATTCATTAACTATACGTTTATACTTCAAATTTTTCTCAATTCTATAAATAATCCTTTATTTGGGAGTATTAAAAGATACGATAGCTTAGGGAACAAAATAGAAATTACTGTTGTCTATTATGTCAGTGTATATATAACTATATTGCTCTAGAAAAATCTGGAGCATTGATTAAAATGAAGACTTTTAGTCTATTGACAATTATTCCTATAGCTTTAGTGATGAGTTTAACGATCGCTGAGGTGAATTTAGCACAGACACCCAAGATAGAAATTAATCGGAATCTGCAACCAGATCCGGTAATTTTGAACGGAAAATCTGGGGGGTCTGTCAAAAGTAATTGTGGTAATATTACCACTACACCCAATCAAATTATCCAAGTTACCGAGTCGCTGCCTTACTTACGATTATCAGTGGAGAGCCAAGGTCAGCCAACACTGTTGATTGATGGCCCTGGAGGAAAGTTTTGCGTACAACCAGATAGTTACTCTGGGGGCAAGCCAGAACTTTCTGGTTACTGGCAGGCAGGAAGGTATTCACTGTATGTAGGCGAACTCTCTGGGCAACAGTATAACTACATCCTTTCAATTTCGCAACAAAAGAAATAGTCATTTGTCCTTTGTGAGTTCACAGCAACTAATAACCAATGACCAATGACTAATGACTAATCTTCCAATGATTGAGTTGGTACTTCCACTGCTTTGACATCAATAGTACCTGCTGGTGTGAAGCGCTGAAAATGACTATTTTGTACTAACAACGACTCACCACAGTTAGGACACTGCACTTGGCTGTTGTTTAAACCTGTAAATTCATATTTACAGACGGGACACTGGTCAGCAACCAAGTTTCGTTGCAACCACCAACGAAAACCAAAAAAAGCGACAACGGGTGCTACCAACAGCAACCCAAAAATAATTAGCAACGAATTAACCAACCAACCCAAGCCCAGTGATGCTAACAACCAAAAAACTGCTAGCAGAGTCAGCCAAGGTCGGAGATTTAAAAGATTCAATTGAAATGACTTAAAGCTCATTTTTGAAATTTCGTCCTGCTCTCCCTCTAGGATAGCGATTTTGGCCATTAGTCATTAGTGATTTGTCACTGGGACTGAGAACTGGCGATGAAAGCAGGTGTTGTAACTTTTGTTGGAACGCATCCAAGCCAAACAAAGCGATCGCTTGTTCTCTTAGCCATTGTCCATTACACCGCTGGTCGTTACCTTGCAGCATTTCTATACAAGCTGCTGCAACAGCATCAGGATTGCGGTGTGGTACTCGCCATCCCAGTTTACCATCCTGCAAGGGGTCAGCTGACCCATCATCATCACCAGATAATACAGGTACTTGACAAGCCATTGCCTCTAAATAAACGATGCCGAAGCCTTCTTGGGAAGGCATAATATAGGCATCAGCAAGGCGATAATGTTCCATTAATTCTTCTGTGGCAACGAAACCAGCAAATACAACGCGATCGCTTACACCTAAATCTTGGGCAAGTTGAGCTAATCGCGGTTGGTCGTCACCACGACCAATTACCAAATATTTGACTTGTGGGAAAACCTCGGTAATTTTTGGTAAAGCCCGAATCGTGACATCTACGCCTTTGTAAATATCCCCTGACCACAACCGCGCCACTGTCATTAAGACTTTAGCGCCAGTTAAACCATACTTTTCGACTAATTCTGGCTGTTTGTCGCCAGGGGTGAATTTATCCCCATCAATGGCACAAGGCATCATCTGGATGATTTTGGGGTCTAGACCATTGGTAAGACAAGCGCGATCGCGGCTATAGCGACTAATTGCCCAAATTCCAGCCGCTGATGCTAAAGCACGGCGTTCTTGATTTTTCAGTGGTTCCCAAACTTCTTTACCATAAGTTAGCACCGTGTAGGGAATCCCCAAGGGCTGGCAAAGGGTTTGGATTAATACTGCTAAGTTAATGTGACCGCAGAAAACTTGTTGCGGACGATTTTGCAACAGACACTTCAGTAAAGCCACTGCCATTTTGACTCTCCCCAGTTGGGGGGATTTATTTTGAAAGTAATGAAATTTTAAATTTTCGTCTTCAAAAGAATTTAGGCAATTGGGACTATCCCGCAGCAAAAACACTTCTGCTTTATAGCCTGGATTTAATTTCAAATAAGCTCGAAAAATATCTTTTATATATGATTGAATACCGCCTTCGCGAGCAAAAATTTCTAAGAACACGAAGACGTGGTGAGTTTTTTTGTTAACTTTATTACTTAATTTTCGATTTTCTGTCACTGTAGTAATGAGCATGTTTGGTTATTTACACTCTTGGCAATGGGGCGATGGCACCGCTTTCTAATCGTTCTAAATCTGTTTTCACCATCGTTTCTAAAAGTTCTTCAAAGCTTAATTGCGGTTCCCAGCCAAGGTTTTTTTGCGCTTTACTAGGATTGGCAACTAGTTGAAAATGCTCATCTTGCCGCAATAAATCAGTATTTATAATTACATGATTTTTCCAATTTAATCCCACAGACTCAAAAGCTGTAGCCACTAAGTCTCTGACGCTGTGTAGCTTACCTGTACCAATCACGTATTCTTCTGGTTCGTCTACTTGCAACATCCGCCACATTGCTTGTACGTAATCGCCTGCGAAACCCCAATCGCGTTTGGCATCTAGGTTACCCATTTCTAAAGTGTCAGCTAAACCCAATTTAATCGATGCAACTGCTAATGAAACTTTGCGTGTGACAAATTGAGGCGCGCGTAGGGGAGACTCGTGATTATATAAAATTCCGCTACAGGCAAATAATCCATAGCGTTGTCTGTGATGCACCATTGTCCAATGGGCGTGCATCTTAGCCGCAGCATAGGGATTTTTGGGACGGAAAGGAGTTTCCTCATCTTGGGGTGAAGAGAAAACATCGCCAAACATTTCTGAACTACTGGCTTGATAAAATCTGGTAGACAAACCAACGTGTCGCACTGCTTCTAAAAGTCTGGTAGCAGTACCAGTGATCAAATCTAAAGTCCCCAAGGGATTGTTCCAGGAATCTGGGACGAAACTCGGAGCTGCCAAATTATAAATCTCTTGGGGACGCAGCTGTTCAACGGCCGTTAATAGCGCCGTACTATCCCTCAAGTCTACTGTAAAAATTTCTACTTGAGTTGCTAGGGTTCCTAATTTTGTCAAATTAGGCTGTCGATGCGGGGGTACTAATCCTACAACTCGGTAACCCTGATTAAGGAGCAAATGGCTGAGATAGTAGCCATCTTGACCAGTGATTCCTGTAATTAGGGCTGTCTTAGTCATATTTTCTCCCCTATGTATTCTATCTCTCTATTAAGCACCAGATGGCAGTTGTTGGAGAACAAAAACAAGACTCTCAACACTGCTGACAAATCTTAACAAGGGAGCTTCTACAACTCGAATGCTATCTTTACTACATTCAATAATTCTTTTTATACAAGAATACTCTTTTTTCTTTCATCAAAAAATCATAATAGTTAGGCAATTTTACCTAAAAAATACATGAAGTTGATTTACATATTCTTGAAAAAGTAGTATATTTATGTCAATCAAATAAGCATTTGCTTAAGCAATTATTGGCTATGATAATCCAGTTAAAGACGCATCTTGGCGTCAGCGCTGCTCATAGCTCTGTAAAAAGAAAAAAGTAAAACGGCGGTTAGTTCTTCACTTTTGCAACACGTGAAGGCTAAGCGATTACTACGTACTTTCCACAAAATCTCAAATTGGCATCGATAAGTATTTTTGCTTTAGCTTACCCTTAAAAAGGCTTCACTTTGACTTTAGTACTTTTGTAGAATATTTGACAATTAGCAGACAATTTCTACCATCTGTACCGCGTTCGTACACCACACGGTCAGCCAAGCGCCTGAGGAGAAACCATCCATATCCGCCTACGATCAGACTACCTGGCTTTGGCTCTGGGATAGCATCTGGATTGAAAGGTTTTCCATGATCCCAAATTCTAATCTCTAGCCTATCGACCCACAGATAAACGTCAATGTCAATGGTTGTTTCCGGTGGCAAAGCATGATGGGCATGACGAACAGCGTTGGTAAAGCCTTCTGCTAATGCTAAATTCAGGCGTTCGAGTTGAGTTTGTGGCCAGCCAAGTTGAGACAAATGTTGAAGAAAAAATTGCTCAAACCATTCTTGCACATCGTCTAGGAGGCTGAGTTCGCTCCTGACCGTCAGATGGTCTTGCTGCACTACGGTAAGCATTAACTGTGACTTGAATGAAAGTAAACCCAAGTTGCTAGCGATCAAATTTTGCAGTTTTTGCAAAATTTTTCTGACATCTATTAATCTAAATTGACATATTCTGCGTAAAAAAATACAAAACATGAACAATTTTGGCATTCAAGGGTTAAACTGGCAACTTAACATTGGAGCTAAATGAAAAGTATTTGTATTGTTGACGATGCCAATTTTAGATTTTAGATTTTAGATTTTAGATTAAAAATTATTTTGGTAGTCCTGCAAATCAGCAGGTTACATACCATGCCACTAGCCAGCTAAACCAATCCTTCGATCCAAAATTTAAAACTTCCAAGCCCCTATCCAGAGTACTTGGGGTTAATCCAAAATAGGCAATCCTAAATTTAATGATTGATTTTTAGTGATTTGACATTTTGGAAGTTCCACCTCAGCTTTTTAGCTGAAAACTTCAAAGGGAATGTAGACAAAAGTAGCAGTCATTTGAAGTTCCAGAATCAAAAGAAGATTGTGATGAATGACTATATCAATCATACAAAATTCCTTATAAATTCGGAATTTTGACTGTTTTATATTTAATTTTGACGCTTTTCCACCTCAAAGGTCAAATCCAAAATTCAAGTCGGATTATTAAAATTGACGCCTGTTTATTTTTTCAAAAGCACATCTGCATATGCTCTAAAAATTCACAGGCGTCAAAGCACTTTCTGGTGACTAATTTTAGAATAGTCCCAAGGTCAAAGATTTATCCAAGGGGAAGGCAGCACCAATACCTAGCCACAGGGTAACAAGGGTGCCAAAGAGGAACACTGTGGTTGCAACTGGACGGCGGAAAGGGTTTTGGAACTTATTGACGTTCTCAATAAAGGGAACGAGGATTAGTCCCAAGGGTACAGCTGCCATTGCTAACACTCCTAAAAGTTTGTTAGGAAGCGATCGCAAAATTTGGAAAACTGGATATAAATACCACTCTGGTAAAATTTCCAATGGAGTGGCAAAAGGATTTGCTGGTTCGCCCGTCATTGCTGGGTCGAGGACAGCTAGAGCCACAATTGCTGCGAAGGAACCCATAATTACGATGGGAAACACGTAAAGTAGGTCATTAGGCCAAGCTGGTTCACCATAGTAGTTGTGACCCATGCCTTTAGCTAGTTTGGCTCTCAACTTGGGATCGCTGAGGTCAGGTTTTTTCTGTGTTGCCATTTTTAAATGTGCTCTCCTGCTTAAGTTGAATTAAAGCATTTGTGAAAGCTATGAGGTACTAGACAACCCTAGCAAGCGGTAGGCGGCGATGTATCTTTTTGCGGTCAGCCGCTTCCAGGGCGTCTAAAGCTTTCGCCTAAGGATGCAAGTGTTTGTTTTTTGTAACTTATGTAGAATTATTTTCTTGTGTTCCATAAGTTTAAAACAAACAACTTCATCTGGAAACTGACAAATGTTGCCTTTTGCTAATTTTTGGAATTACAAAGGCCCAGAAATACCTTGTTTGCGGATCATCAAGAAGTGAAACAGCATGAAGACTGCAATTAACCAAGGCAAAACAAAGGTGTGTGCGCTATAGTAACGAGTCAATGTTGCTTGACCAACGCTAGAACCACCACGCAATAGGTCGGAGATTAAAACACCAACCACCGGAATTGCTTCTGGTACACCACTAACGATTTTCACAGCCCAGTAGCCTACTTGATCCCAAGGTAGGGAGTAGCCAGTAACTCCAAAGGAAACAGTGATTACAGCCAGGATGACACCACTTACCCAGGTCAATTCGCGGGGTTTTTTAAAGCCACCAGTCAGATAAACCCGGAAGACGTGCAAAATCATCATCAATACCATCATGCTGGCAGACCAGCGATGGATGGAGCGAATTAGCCAACCGAAATTCACTTCATTCATGATGTATTGAACTGAGGAGAAAGCTTCAGCGACTGTTGGCTTGTAGTAAAACGTCATGGCAAATCCAGTGGCAAACTGGATTAAAAAGCAAGTTAGGGTAATTCCACCCAGGCAGTAAAAGATGTTGACGTGGGGAGGGACGTACTTGCTAGTAACGTCTTCGGCGATCGCTTGAATCTCCAGGCGTTCCTCAAACCAGTCGTAAACGTTGGCCATACAATCTCAAGTTCCTAAGAATCGGTTGCGTTTGATAAATTCCGAAGTTCTAAATCGGCGACGAAAGTTTTTAGGGTTTCTAGCCTCGGCATTTTACGAGTTCAGCTTTAGGCTCTCCCCCACCACATGCCACAGTCTAGAGTAGCAGCATAACCCTTTGTGGACTTTCCAGAAGCCGCCGAGTCGTGACTTCTCTCCCAATTAGCAATTTTGGGATTTTAGTAAAGGGGACTTTTTTGTTTGTCAGCTTTCAGAGTGCTAAAAGTTTTTAGAAACTTTACACTCTGTAAAGATGGAATGTATTGCGATCCCTTTATGCTCCAACACGGAAAATGGTGGACACAAAGTAGATTTTATCGTTTGCTGAGTGGGATGAACTGCATCAGTTGAGTAAACAACTTGATGAGAATAATGCACCACTTCTATAAAAAAAGTAACATAATCGAGAGATAGATTTCATCAACAACGAGACAACAGGGCATTTCTAGGCAATTTGGGTTGAGGTGGAATTGATAATGGGGTTCATGAACAAACAGTTTTTTCGAGTTGGATTTTCACTGCTAATGGCCTTTTGCTTGGCTTTGAGTATAATTACTCAGCCTGCAATGGCTTTGACAGCACAACAAAAGCTGGTTTCTGAAGTTTGGCGAATCGTCAATCGTACTTACCTAGATGAGACGTTTAACCATCAAAATTGGGCGTTAGTCCGGCAACAAGTTCTCGAAAAGCCGCTGAGCGATTCCAATGCGGCTTATGGTGCGATTCAGACTATGCTCAAGAGCCTGGACGATCCTTTTACCCGTTTTTTAGACCCAGAACAGTACCGCAGCTTACAGGTAAACACTTCTGGGGAATTGACGGGGGTGGGATTGCAAATTGCTCTGAATGCTGAAACAGGGAAGTTGGAAGTCGTGGCTCCCATAGCCGGTTCACCGGCGGAGAAAGCGGGGATTCGACCACGCGATCGCATTCTCAAAATTGAAGGTATTCCCACGGAAAATTTGACTTTGGATGAAGCTGCGACGAAAATGCGCGGGCCCAGTGGCAGCCTTGTGACTCTCCTCATCGAACGAGACGGAGAAGCAGAAACGGAAATTCGATTGACGCGCGATCGCATTACTCTTAATCCTGTGATTTCCCAATTGCGTGTTTCAGAGCAGGGTACGCCCATTGGCTATCTTCGTCTTACTCAATTCAATGCAAACGCCTCCACGGAATTGGCAAACGCTATTTCTAGTCTAGAAAAAAAAGGAGCTGCTGCCTACATTCTAGATTTGCGAAATAATCCTGGAGGACTATTGCAAGCCGGAATTGAAATCGCCCGTTTGTGGTTAGACTCTGGCACTATTGTCTACACAGTGAATCGACAAGGCATTCAAGGTAGTTTTGAAGCCTATGGCCCAGCCCTCACGGACGATCCTTTGGTAATTTTGGTGAATCAAGGAACTGCCAGCGCTAGTGAGATTCTTGCTGGTGCCCTCCAAGACAATGGGCGTGCCAAACTTGTAGGAGAAACAACTTTTGGCAAAGGCTTAATTCAATCTTTGTTTGAATTATCAGATGGTTCTGGTTTGGCAGTGACAATTGCTAAGTATGAAACTCCTCAACATCGGGATATTAACAAACTGGGTATTAAGCCAGATAAAGTAATTTCCCAAGCACCCCTGAATCGCGAACAAATTGGCACAACTGCCGATGTGCAATATCAAGCAGCCCTGGAAATATTGAATGAAAACTCCGTTGTGGCTGGAAAAACTTAAAAATATGGGCAATAGGCAATAGGTAATAGGCAATAGGCAATAGGCAATAGGCAATAGGCAATAGGCAATAGAAACTACCAGAATCTTCGGACTGTTTGCCGTAATTTGAATTAGGGAGAAAATTACACATTTGAAATCTGATGGTTAACAGTTAACTGTTAATCATCTAAGCTGAATAGTTTTATCTATTGCCTATTGCTTTAAAACATAATTTAGAACAACAACAATTTATTTTTCTCAGAAACATAAATTGTTGATTTCTAGTTGTTGCCCACACATGGTAACTGAATTATAAATTCAGTTCCTTCACCAAGTTGAGAATTGACACTGATGGAGCCGCCGTGTTTTTCTAAAATAATTTGACGGGCGATGGCTAATCCTAAACCAGTACCTTTACCAACGCCTTTAGTAGTAAATAAATTATCAAAAATCTTTTGTTTGACTTCTTCTGTCATTCCCTTACCATTATCACTAATGATAACTTTGACGGAGTTATTTTCTAGAAAGGTTTTAATTTTAATTAAATTGCGATTGAGTTTAATTTCCTCAAAACTACGTCCATTATTGGCATCTTCTAAGGCATCAATAGCATTGGCTAAAATATTCATAAACACTTGATTTAATTGACCAGGAAAACATTCAATTTGTGGTATTTTTCCATATTCAGTCAATACTTCAATGGCAGGACGTTGTTCGTTAGCTTTGAGACGATGTTTCAAAATTAAAATTGTGCTGTCAATGCCTTGGTGGATATTAAAAGAAACTTTGTAATCTCGATCGCCACGGGAAAATGTGCAGAGACTAGTGCTAATATTTTTCAATCTCTCACAGGCCATCGTCATGGAGTCAATTGCTTTAGGCAAGTCTTCTAGGATGTAATCCAAGTCAATTTCTTGGGCATGGTCAAGGATTTTTTCACTCTTGTGGGATAGACTTTCTTGATATAGTCTCAGATGTTCAACAAAATCAGCAAAAGTGGGTTTAGCTTGTTTGAGAGTGGCAGCAATAAAACCAAGGGGATTATTCATTTCGTGAGCGACACCAGCCACTAAATTGCCCAAAGCAGACATTTTTTCACTTTGAATAATTTGTAATTGGGCGTTTTGCAAATTAATTAAAGCTTGTTCTAAATCTTGTGATTTTTGCTGCAAAGCAATTTCAGTCAGTTTGCGATCGCTAATATCTCGCATCACAACTACTGCACCGAGTTTGTTACCCTGACTATCAAATATCGCTTGTCCGCTGGATAATAAAATTCTCCTCAAACCATGCTTCGGTGCAATTACTATTTCGAGATTTTCCACAATTTCTCCTTGAAAGGCGCGAACCAAAGGAATTTCTGTGGTAGACAAAGGGGTTTTAGCATCAGGTTGATAGAGATCGAAATGTTCTGCCCATGCTTCTGGTGGTAATGACTGTATTGGTAAGCCATGAAATTCACAAGTTGCTTTATTAAATAAAGTCAGGTTGCCAGTAGCATCACAAACAACAATGCCATCAGTAATATTGTGAATTATGGCATTTAAAAACTCTCGTTCTTTGGCTAGGGATGCTTCGATTTGTTTGCGATCGCTAATATCAATTACTACCCCATCCCATACAATTGCACCATCGGCTTGTCGCTCTGGACGAGCAGCAGATTGAATCCATTTGATGCTTCCTGAAGGTAAGATAATCCGCCATTCTTGTTTAAAAGGTGTCAAAGTTTGGGCAGAGTAGATCATTGCTTTGGCGATAGCTGTGTCGTCTTCAGGATGATGCATAGCATAAAGACTATGCTTTCCGGCCATCACGGATTCTGGTTCCAAACCATACAAATCCAAACAGCCAGAACTGACGTAGGGTGTTGAATTTGAACCATCTGCCGCTAGACGGAATTGATACACCATACCAGGAATATTATTTGCCAAATTTTGAAAGCGGGTTTCACTAGCCTGCAATTTTGCTAAAGATTGTGCCAATTGTTGGGCGTAGTTCTGGGAATTGGCATAAAGTCGAGCATTTTCCAGAGAAATGGCAGCTTGGGCGCAAAGTAAGTTGAGCAGCTTGACGCGATCGCTGGTAAAGGCTCCAGTCACAAGATTATTTTCTAGGTACAATACACCAAGCAATTGACCCTGATGCAAAATCGGGCTGCACAAGATACTCTTGGGCTGTTGTCGCTGGATGTAAGGATCGTTAGTTAATTGCCGATTTACTCTAGCATCAATAATTACCGCAGGTTCTAGGGTGCGTTTGACGGTATTAATCAAACTTATGGGCACATCCTCGCTGTCTTCAAGAAATTGTGGTTTGTGCAGCATCGGGCAAAAATCACTACCAGTGACGGATTGCACCATCAACTGTTGTTCGTGGGATAGCAGCAACACGCATTTCTCGGCTCCAGAATTTTCAATCAAAATATCCAGCAATGTTGAGAGCAATTTTTCCAGTTCGATTTCGCCAGAAAGGATTTGAGAAGCTTTGAGAACCGCAGCTAAATCTAAAGCCACAGAGACGTTGCTACTACTGGAACTGGCGGAATTGGTGGAGGTGATAGTTCCTAAGTTGAAGATGGTTTCAGACGTGGAGAGGAGAGAGTGGGTTTGCTGGAGGATGGGGGCGAGTAGTTGGGGATAGCGTTTTTCTAAGTCGGCGACTTTGGCTTTGGCACCCCAATGAGCATAGCCATAATAAGCTTCGGTGATGTATTCTTGGGCGATGCGCTGTTTACCCCAATCTAGGTAGAATTTAGCAGCTAGTTCGTTGGCTAGTGCTTGTTCTTGGATGTAGCCGTGTTCTTTGGCTAGAGTTATGGCGCGATCGTAATAGTCAATTGCGTCAGCTTTGTTGCCTAGAATCCGATACTGTTCTGCTGCAACCAAATCAAATTTATGTTGAAAATTCATTGGTGCATCGCTAGCCCATTGTTGCATTTTTTCCTGATTATTCCTAACTCGATTCAGGAGGTTTTCTCTTTGCGAATCTGCTACGGATGGGTAAATTGCTAAGTGCGCCAAAGAATCATAAAAATAAGACACTGGTACAACCACAAGACCTGGCACTCCATCTAAATATTCTTCAGCTTGTAGTGCATTTGTCTGTGCTTGTGAATAGTCTCCAAACAAGTAGTAAAGAATCAATTTATTAAAATAAAAGTGATGCAATCCTGTTCTATCATGAGCATTTATAAGCTTTGGTAAACCTATTTCCTCGTTGTAAACTTCACCTTGCAAGATGCATGGATTTTCTGAGATATTCAGTAAATTTAAGACTGATTGTTGAAAGATTTGATGAAAGTTTAAAGCATTTTCTTGCTTGAGCCGAGTTAGGACATGACTCATGGTTGCCATTTCTTGGGCAACTATTGTTAGCTCTTGTCCCATTAGGTAAGTGTGCTGGTATTTATGGATGGCAGCATGGGTAGCAAATACAAAATTTCCGCCTTCCAAACCACTTTGGTAAGCATCCCAGAGAATTGGTAAAGTTTCTTTCAGATGGACTTTGGCATGAAGTATACAAACTCCCACCACAAAAAATGTAGAGCCTTTGATATCTGGAACATTGAAATTTTCTGCTAAATTTAAAGCTAATTTTCCAATTTGATAAGCTGATTTAATATTTTTAAATATTGCATTTAAAAGGATACCGTAACAAGCGTAGCCATAACTTGAAAAAGGAGAATTACCATAGGTGATTGATAAGTTTACCAATTCAGATATCACCAATGGAAATAGTATCGGTGCAGCTTGATAGGTAGCAGGGCCGATAGTGGCTAACATTCTGGCAGCAGATAAATGTTCGATATCTGTCATTAATGGTAAGTTAGTCAATTCTTCAATATTCTTCGTCTCCAAATTACTTGCAACTTGACTCAGTGCTTGTTGAATATCTGAAGGCTGCGGTGATTCTGGTATGGTTACTCCTACAAGTTTTAGAGCTTCTAATCCAATTTTGACTGCTTCTAGCTTTTTAACTTGGGCCATAGAAGCTTGGATTTTGACACCATAAACTTTCATTTTGTCAACAGCGGTTTTTGCCTGTTGGATGACAACATCTGCCCATTGCTCCATCTGCCTAAAATCACCGCTTAAGTATGCAGTTTCCGCTGCTAATTCGTGCAATTCCAAGGTGGGGTCGTAGTGTGTTTGCCAGCAGTTATCATCTAGAGATGGAGAAAAATTGAGTAAAGCAAGACCTGTAGTTGAGTACTGATAAGCAGCTGCATAAGCTGTGGCAGCTTTAGCTTTTTTTCCTGCTTGTAAATTGAGTGCAGCGATTTCGATTTGTGGCAATCGCTCAATAATCAAGGATTTACCAATGTTGAGTTGATTGACAATCTCAAACAAATTTGCATCTAGTTCTGTAATTGGTGTGTTGTTAAGCAACAGTTGTCCAATTTGCAAGTGTGTTGCTTGTTTTTGCTCCTCAGGTATCAGAGAATAAGCCGCTTGTTGGATGCGATCGTGCAAAAATTTATAAACTGTTTTTTGTCCGTTATCATGAGTTGTTGGTAATGATGCATCTTGATAAAATTTGTAAACTTCATTGATGGGAATTACAAATCCTTCTTGCAATGCTTTCCATAAATCCGCCGCAGTTTCTGTCTGGGATTTTTGATAAATAATTGCCAATGTATTTAAATCAAATTGATTCCCAATACAAGCTGCTAGTTGCAAAACTTCCTGAGTTTTGGGCGACAACTTTAAAAGTTGAATTGCCATAAACTCAACAACATCATCAGTGAGAGCCAGCGATCGCACTTGTGCCACGTCACACTGCCAAAAACCGGCATCCCAATTAAAGTTAATTAGCCCCTCCTCGTGTAATGCCTTGAGAAACTGAGTTGTAAAGAACGGATTGCCTTTGGTTTTTTGATAAACTAGTCCAGCCAATGGTAGGGCAATTTCTGTGGAACAACTCAATGTATCTGCAATCAAATAGTTGACATCTCTTTGACTCAAGTTCATCAACGTCAGAGTGTTAACCGTCGCCACCTTCCGAATATCTTCCAAGATCAGCAGTAACGGATGAGCCGCAAACACTTCGTTATCCCGGTACGCACCAATAATAAATAAGTAGCCGTTTACAGTTTCATCCATCAGCAGTTTCAGTAAATTCAGTGATGCTGAATCTGCCCATTGCAAATCATCTAGGAACACAACCAAAGGATGTTCTCTTGTGGCAAATACCTGAATAAACTTGACAAACAGCAAATTAAAGCGGTTTTGGGCAGCACTACCTGATAGTTCTGGTGTAGGTGGTTGTTTGCCAATAATCTGTTCTAATTCCGGAATCACCTCAATTATTACCTGTCCGCTTTCACCCAAAGCAGACAGAATTTTAGTTCGCCATTGTTCGAGTTGACTGTCGCTCTGGCCGAGTAATTGTGTCATCAAATCGCGGCAAGCTCGAACAAAAGCAGACAGGGGAATGTTGCGGTTGAATTGGTCATACTTACCTTTGATGAAATACCCACTCCAACGGACAATTGGCTTATGTACTTCATTCACCACCGCAGTTTTGCCAATACCGGAGAAACCAGCCACCAACATCAACTCAGCTCCTCCATTGGCAATTCGCCCAAATGCTTCTAGTAAAGTTTGGACTTCTTGCTCTCGTCCGTAGAGTTTTTCTCTGATGAGAAAGCGAGAACTAATATCGTGCTGTGCCAAATCAAACCAGGTATGTTTGCCTGTTGCTTGCCATTCCCGGCAACATTTTTCTAAGTCATATTTCAGTCCCAATGTACTCTGATAGCGGTCTTCAGCGTTTTTGGCCATCAGCTTGCCAACAATCTCTCCAAGCATTAAAGGCATTTTGGGGTTGAGGTCACAGATGGAGGGGGGCTGTTTAGCGATATGAAAATACACTAATTCCATTGGCTCATCGGATGTAAAAGGCAGTTGTCCGCTCAGTAACTCAAAAAATGTCACACCCAATGAATAAAAGTCGCTGCGGTAGTCAATACCTCGGTTCATCCGCCCAGTTTGCTCTGGGGATAAATACGCTAGAGTGCCCTGGAGTCCATTGATGCTCTGAATTTCCTGAGTTTCTCTTGGTAAGAGCGAGGCAATACTGAAGTCAATTAGTTTGACTTGTTTGCTGTCAGGGTGAATTAGAATGTTGGCTGGTTTAATGTCCTTATGAATGACGCGCTGTTGGTGCAACTGGTGTAAAGTGTCTAGCAGTTGCAGGGCAATGGGTAGAAATTCTTCTAATGGCAGTGGTTTTGCACAAGTAAATTCCCGTAGGGAAACACCGCCAAAGTCTTCCATTACCAAGGCATAGCCATTATTATAGGCTTCGAGACTGTAGGGTTTGATGATGCCAGGAATATCGAGATTTTTGGCGATCGCATATTGGTTGCGAAACTGTAGTAATTCGCCCAAAGTCGGGTATTCTCGTTTTAAAAGCTTGATGACAACTGGCTGGCAATTGCATTCTCGTATTGCCCGATATACTTTGGTGCGAGAACCTGAATAAAGTTGTTCCACAATCTCGTAGCTAGCGATCTTTACAGTTTCAACAACTTTCCCGCTCATAAATTTTTACCAGAATTCCTTGTCTCAGGCTTAGAGTTCCCCAGCCAGTGTCCTGGTTAACAAATATGAGAAAATTTCAATTGAGAATGTTGGCTGTTGACTGTTAATAGTTGACCAAAGTCAGTCCCGATGAAAACATTTTTCATCACTATGCATGTAAGTAGTTATTATGTGTTTTCTGTTCCCCCGACCCTGTTCTCTACTTACAAGTCAGTAGGCAGTCGGGAGTAGGGAAAGAGATAGTCTATTACAGTAGGGGCTGTAACCGCAGCAAAGCTTGTAAATCAAGAGAGGCCAGATGTTGGTAAGCTCCATCTATGGTAAAGTTTCCTCTCAAAAAACCTATATTCGCCCCAGGGCAAATGTAGTGAAGAGTTTCTGGTGCAAAACGTTCTAATAACAATCGCAGACTATTAATTTGTCGCGGCCAGTGAAAAGTTTTGGCTGTCCGTAATGGTACTGGTTGACCTTGCTGATTCGGGACTAAATGGCGACCAGAAAACAAAATACCTCCAAGTTGACTGTAGTATAGGCAAGATGAACCGGGAGAATGACCTGGTGTCCAAATCAGTTGTATTTCTCCATCGAGAGTAAATTCTTGGCTAAAAGTAGTTACGGTTAAGCCTGGTAACAAATAAGCTTCTTGTTCTTGAATCAGGATTTTGCAACCAAAAATCTGCTGAAATTCAGCGGTCTTGCCAATAGCGCCTCGATGGGTGAGAAATAACCAATCCACGCCCCCATGTGCTGCAATAAAATCTTGATTTGTTTGCTCTAGGCTGGGGCAGTCTATGAGGATATTGCTTTCATTTCTTACAATAAAATAAGAAGTTCCCCCTAATGTGTCCCGATTGGGTGGGAAAGCAAAAATGCTCTCTTGGGCGAAGTCCATTTTTGGAGAATCTTTGCTAGGAATTTCGTTCGGGAACACAACCCGTGGTGGGTTGGTTGTGCGACTCGGCTGTTGAGGTGAAGGGGACATAATGTAAAGAACCGAAACTGAGGAGTTGTGGATAATCTGGTTACAGTGTAAAAATTCTCAAGGATTGAAACTTCAGCGTTAACTAGCACTGTTAACCGTTGGTTAAAAATTGGGGTTTAATGTCTACCTTGTAGTTAAGGCCATGGTGCTAGAGCTACTGGTGGGGCGTTTTGTCAAAATTACTGAAAATAATATGGAATTTTGGTTTTTGTTTCTCCTCCTGCTGGGGCTAGCTACTTATCTAATGGTGCAGCATAGCGTCGCTCAGATCACCCGGACGCCAGTATGGTTGTTGTGGTTGGTTTTAATGACACCAGCATTGCTGTTGATTGGATGGATGCTGATGTACGGAGCGAAACAACCTCTGCCACTAGAGTTGTTCATGTGGTCTTTATTTATCTGCATAATGTTTTACTGGATATTATTTCAATGGGGGCGTCGAGTACCACCAGATATACAAACCGATGAAACCCAAGCCCAAGCCTCAGAATCACAACCAATTACACAGCCTACCCCAGAAACAATAGTCCGTCCAATTGAACCAACAGAAGAAACTCAACTGCGAAATTGTTTTCCCTGGTCTGTATACTATGTGCAAAATATTGAGTATCGGCCGCAAGCGGTAATTTGTCGCGGTCAGTTGCGAACTAAAGCTAACAATGCTTATCAACAGATTAAGGCTAATATTGAAGCACAATTTGGCGATCGCTTTTTGCTCATCTTTCAAGAAGGTTTCAATGGCAAACCTTTCTTTGTACTAGTTCCCAATACTCAAGCTGCAAAACAAGCAAATACACCACAACGCGACCAACAACAGTTAACTAGACCAGGTTTAGCACTTTTTTTACTGCTGGCTACTTTAGTCACTACTACTTTAGTGGGAGTGGAAATTGCTGGTGTTGCTATCCCACGAACATCGGAAATAGGATCTTTGCTGAAAACTGTATTTAGCGCTGATGTTCTACTCAAAGGTTTGCCCTACGCTTTAGGATTAATGGCAATTTTAGGCACTCACGAACTTGGACATTATTTAACAGCAAGATTCTACAATATTCGCTCCACGTTGCCTTATTTTATTCCCGTGCCTTTCTTCTTGGGAACCTTTGGTGCGTTCATTCAAATGCGTAGTCCCATTCCTAACCGCAAAGCTTTATTTGATATTAGTATTGCTGGGCCCTTGGCGGGTTTTGTCGTTACATTGCCCATACTAATTTGGGGATTGGCTCATTCTGATGTGGTTACTCTGACTGAAAAAACCCGACTTTTGAATCCTGATGCTCTCAATCCCAAGTATTCTATTTTATTAGCACTCCTGTCCAAGTTAGCTTTGGGAAGTCAATTAACAGCAAAATCGGCTCTTGACTTGCATCCAGTAGCAGTGGCAGGTTTTCTGGGATTAGTTGTCACCGCTTTAAATTTAATGCCCGTGGGACAATTAGATGGAGGTCACATTGTCCATGCAATGTTTGGACAAAGAACTGCAATTGTCATAGGTCAAATTGCCCGCATTTTGTTACTACTACTTTCTTTAGTCCGAGAAGAATTTTTGTTGTGGGCAATTATTTTATTATTTATGCCATTAGTTGATGAACCTGCCTTGAATGATGTCACGGAATTGGATAATAAACGTGACGTTTGGGGATTATTATCAATGGCTTTGTTGATTATTATTGTTTTGCCACTACCGCAGGCTATGGCCAATTTTTTGCAAATTTAAAAATTTCATCCCCCAGAAGAAGGGGGAGGATTTTGTATTAAAACTAACTCGATACTGAGGTAGCCGTCTCGGAAGCTTTCGCCGCAGGTGGAAAGCCTCCCAGGCGAATCTCAGAAGTAAAAGAAGTAATACTAAACCCGCCAGAACGCTTTAAGACATTCACCCGCATTCGCAAATTGGGGCTAGCAAACCACAGACGCTCCTCAGATTTCATGGTTTCATCTTCTGTTGTTAGAGTTAAAGCACCATCGCTATCTAGCTGATAGCGTCCGGGAACTAGAGGTTTTTGGGCATCAACTATTTGCCTGAGTAACTTACCCTGACTGGGGTTATCTGTATCGGGTACTGAAACTAAGACGGTTGAACCACTGTGTTTTACTTGCTCCCGTTCCATTGTGCCGTTCCAGGTGACTTTGAGACCACAGGAGGCCAAACTAGGATTAATTTGGTATTGTTGACACAATTTACTTACTTCTGGATGGTCTGCTGGTAGTGTCTCAATAATGGTGTCTGACTTGCCATGTTCGGATTGATTCAAAGCTAAATGATGAATAGTACGATGAGAAAACCATTTACCAGCACTTAACTGAAAAAATTCTTCAATATTCATGAATGAAATTACCCTGCATCAAAATGCAAAAATTCCCACTTAATTATTATTAAAAGGTAGTAGCAGGCTTGAATATTAAGCTTGATTACCTGTTTCCTCAAGTTTCTTGAGGCTAATTCTTGCTGCCTCAGCAACGTTGTAATGATTGTCCTTTTCTAGGTATTTCAAGGCTGAGACGCTCTTGGGAGTGGGAAGATTGCCCAAAGCTTCTGCTAGACGTTGCCTAACTAACCAATCATCAGATTGGGCAAATCGCAAGATACTATCGACAGACTCAATATCTCGAATTTCTCCAAGGGCAGAGATCGCAGCTTCTTGCAAGACCTTTTCTTTGCTATCGAGAGCTTGCAGGAGAATTTGACGGGCACGAGGGTCTTTTAGGTTACCGAGAGATACGGCTGCACTAAAGCGCACTAACCAATCAGTATCTTCATAAAACGCCCGTGAAAGTACCTCAAAAGCTCTGACATCGCCCAAATACCCTAAAGCACCAGCAGCATCAGCACGAATGCCGTAATCTGGGTCATTTTCGAGAATCTTCACCAAAATTGGATAACATTCTGGGGTAGACTTAACTCCAAGGGCAAATATAGCCATCGATCGCAATTGCAAAGATTCGTCGTCTAGTACTTTTTTAATCAAAGGCACTGCATCCTCAGGGGAAACGTGACGCAGATTCGCAAGGGCTACCATGCGATCGCGTAAATCTGGACTTTCTAACTGAGTAGAAATTTCTTCTAAGCTTAAAGCTGTCATGTTCTTCAAAACATTTTCTTTACTTATCTTAATTTACCCGATCCCTTCATCAGGCTGTCGCTGTCATTAAGTAGGAGTTTGGCGACTTTACAAAATGACTCAATTATGAGTCAAACATAAATAAATGTTAATTCCTATGAGATTGTGTATGGAATTTAGCAGTCAGATTTAACACTTAGCTGTGTCTGAGGTATGAAGAGAAGACTTTGTCAGGGACGTAGGTTAGGGGTGTGACTGTGAAATACACCATTAACCTCTGGGAGAATCACAATGGTTCAACTTAGCGAACGTCCAGGCACTAAAAAAATTGCAAATTTGCGTGATAAGTTCCTCTACGAACTTGGTGGAATCTACGATGCTGAACATCGCTTTTTAGAAGCTCAGCAGCTAATGTGGCAGTGTAGTCAACACAATCAATTAAAGTCCTTGCTGGAAACCCATATTCGGGAAACCGAGCAGCAAATTAGAAATCTAGAACAAGCATTCAGCAACTTGGGACAGCAACCACAGCGCGTAACTTGTGATGCTGCGGCTGGTTTGATTAGCGATGCCCAAAAATTAACACTACTGACTGCTGATAGTCCTAAAATTCTGGAACTAGGAGTAGCAGGAGCGCAGGCTAAGGTAGAACAATTGGAAATTGCTTGTTATCGCGGCTTGATTAAAGTTGCCCAAGAAATTGGGCAGAATGAAGTTGTCAAACTGCTACAACAAAACTTGCAGCAGGAAGAACAGACAGCTCAAAAGATTGAACAACATATGCCGCAGTTACTTCAAGAAGCGAAATCTGCCCAAAGTTCAAGTGGCAATAAATCTCGCTAATCTTTTGCAGGATTAATGTAATAACGTCACCTAAAACAAAAGCAAGGTCACAAGTACCTTGCTTTTATTATTGTCATATTATCACTGTCAAGAAAGATGATAATATCTTGTTCAATCTTAGTCAGAAATCAAGGTAAATCTACAGCAGATAATAAAGCTTTAGATGGTGATGTAATTTTGGCATCTCAATCTCTTTTAGTTGCTAATTATGGACATGAGGTTATTATCGCCACAAGTAATAAAAAGCATCTGTCTATGTTTATTGATGCTAGAGAGTGGCAAGAAATTTAGAATGTAAAGTTGGCGATGCCTGCGGCTGGCTTTGCCTACGCTTTTTTTTATCTCACGTAAAGACCTAAAGAAGGAAAAGAGCGATCGCTTTTTTGTCTCACGCAGAGGCGCACAGAAGGCAGAGGAAAGAGAGAAGAAGCAATACCTGTGGTAAGCTAAGCTAACGTACACTCTAAACTTCATATTTTGATTAGGATGAATAATAGACTGACTCTATAAAGTTATATGCAAATCAAAGAAATTCTCCAAGCACTTCCAAGTTTGAGCATAAGCGATCGCTTAAAGATAGCTGAATCAGCCCTGCAATTGGTTCTTCAAGAAAAACACTCTCTTACCAAAGATGATCAAAAACACCAATTAACGCTAGCGGCAATGACAGCTATTGAAGATTATGCGCCTGATGGTGAATTAAATATATTCTCAGACTTAGAGGGAGAAGACTTTTCCGATTATCCAGATGAAGACTTCTAGAATTCAGAGACTTATGTACAGAGGTGAAGTCTGGCTAGTTAACTTAGATCCAACTGTCGGGACGGAAATTAGCAAAAAACGTCCTTGTATCATAGTAAATGATGATGCTATTGGAATTTTACCTTTGAAGGTTATTGTCCCAATTACGGATTGGAAAGAAAGATATGCAATCAGACCTTGGATGGTGCGGTTGGAACCAAGCATAGAAAACAGTTTAGCCAAAGTTTCTGGTGTCGATACTTTTCAAATACGTTCAGTTTCAGAAATAAGATTAGTTAGAAAATTAGGTCAACTCTCTGACTCAGAAATGCAGCTTGTGTCTCAAGCATTAGCTATTGTCTTAAATATTTCTCACCCAATATCTTAGCGATCGCACTTTATAGATTTTGCAGGCGATCGCTTTTTATCTCACGCACCAAACAAGGAGACGTAGAGAGAAAGCGATAATTATTTTTACTCTGCTAATTTCTCAGCGATTGATATACCAATTTTATGAAAATATTCATTTGTTAAACCTTTAGTGGCTGGATGTTTAGCTATCACAAATACAGTTTGAGCATTTTTACCAATGAAGAAACCTTCTGACCTCCATAAAAAATCAATATCCCCTATTTTTTTAGTTATTTCTCTCCAAGAATATTCATATCCTATTCCGTAGTAAATAACTGCTTTAAGTTGATGACATTCTTTTATTCTCTCGCTGATATGATTAATTCGAGTTTCAAGAAAATGCTCTTCATAAGTCTCCCTATTGCATAAATAAGACAACCGGGAACGCTCACTATATATCCAATGCTTAAGAGATGCTGACGCTAAAGGCAATAATTCTAACAAACAAGTCTCTTTATTTCTTCTACCTAATTCGTTTATTTGATATTTACGAACATCTTCTATATCAATATTTTCTTGTCCTTTAGCACTTAATAAAATACGAATAACTTTATTCCAAACTGGCACATCCAATCTGGCATTTGCTTCAAAACTTGCTCCATATCCGATAGCTTCATGAAATTCTGCAATATCTTCTATTTCCTGTTCTCCTCTATCTGACCATATATTTATTCTATTATTAATCTCTTGAAAATCTCCTCCTGCTTCTTCCATACCAATAAACCAATAATTTCCTTGATAATTACCATATCCATAAAATCTATTAACTATTTTTTCGAGAATTTTATCATCAAAAAAATCTTGAGATATCATAAATCTGCAATTTTATTTATGAAATTAAATTTGGCTAGTCAAAAATAATTGAGTATACGCAGAATGTCAAGTAAAGGAATAAAAATTTATGTATAATTTTCGGAAATAAATTTTCTAATCTTTGTACATTTGTGTGGAGTAGCTCCCCAACAAAAAAACTAGCCTTGGAATTATCACACTCCCAAGGCTAGCCAACTCTCTAAATTCTTTCTTTACATTGCGCCCTTTGGACTTCGTTTACAGTTGCTTCACTTCTGAAACCAACTTCGACACCATATCTTTCGCGCTACCAAAGAGCATCGTAGTTTTATCCTTGTAGAACAACTCATTATCTACACCGGCAAAACCAGTACTCATCCCGCGCTTAATCACAATTGTCTGCTTCGCCCGATCTACTTCCAAAATCGGCATACCATAAATCGGGCTATTTGTATCACTCCGCGCCGCTGGATTTACTACGTCATTTGCCCCAATTACTAAAGCCACATCAGCTTGTTCAAACTGGGGATTAATATCATCCATGTCGTACAACTGCGTATAAGGCACATTCGCCTCAGCCAATAACACGTTCATGTGCCCTGGCATTCTTCCAGCTACGGGGTGAATAGCATACTTGACATCTACGCCCATCCGTTCTAATTGATCTGACAATTCCCGGACGCTATGTTGTGCTTGGGCAACTGCCATCCCATAACCAGGTACAATTACCACAGAACGGGCATATCCCAACATCATCGCCCCTTCTTCGGGATCGATACTGCGGACAGTTTGATCTATTGCACTACCACCAGCACCACCACCAGCACCACCAGCTGAACCAAAAGCGCTGAACAGCACGCTGAAGAGGGAGCGGTTCATTGCTTTACACATAATTTCGGTCAGGATAATACCAGATGCTCCCACCAGTGCGCCAGCGATGATTAACATGTTGTTCATCACCACGAACCCAGCGGCGGCGGCTGCAATACCTGACAAGGAGTTCAACAGCGAAATTACCACGGGCATATCGCCACCACCAATGGGGATGACGAACATCACACCTAACACCAAGGAAACAGCAACTACTCCCAAGAAGATGGGTAGGCTATCCGGTGTCATGATTAAATAGATACTGCCGGTTACGTAAGCAGCTAGCAGCACCAGGTTAAATTGTTGCTGTAAGGGAAATGTAATCGGGGAACCACTGATTAAACCTTGCAATTTGGCAAAGGCGAGAAAACTACCCGTGAAGGTAACACCACCGATTAACACATCCAACAGCATGGAAATGTTCACATCTAGAGGTACGGGTGCGCCAGAATCTAATAACCGCCAGAATTCAGCAACAGCCACCAATGCCGAAGCCGCACCGCCCAAACCGTTGAGCAAACCCACCATTTGGGGCATTTCTGTCATTTGGACTTTGTAGGCTGCGATCGCACCAATCCCAGATCCAATTGCCAAGCCTAACAAAATCATTTCATAGTTCAACACATGTTGATCTAGCATTGTGGCTACAATTGCCAGCAACATCCCCACCGCTGCAATGACGTTACCATTCCGTGCTGTAGCTGGCGAACCCAGCTTTTTCAAACCAAAAATGAATAAGGATGCAGCGACTAAATATGTCAGCTGAATGCCAGTTGGTAAAAAGTCGCTCACGCCTTAATCTCCTTTTTCTTGAACATTTGGAGCATTCTGTCTGTGACAAGGAAACCACCAACAACGTTCACAGTTGCCAATACCACAGCAATTAAACCGAGAATCACTGACACACTTGTTTCTCTAGCACCAGAGGCCACAATTGCCCCCAGTACTGCAATGCCAGAAATTGCGTTTGAGCCTGACATTAAAGGGGTGTGTAACGTCGGAGGTACTTTGTTGATGACTTCAAAGCCAATAAAAGACGCCAAAACAAACACAAACAAAGCAGCGAGTAATGCCTCTGTCATGAAATAAAACTCCTTTTGTAAATGGGAATAGGGCAATTCAATTTTGGATTTTGGATTGACGATTTTGGATTAAATTTCAATCTAAAATCCAAAATCTAAAATCTAAAATTCCTACTCCCCATTCCCTATTCCCTAACTAACCGCCGGTTCTTGAGTATTCAAAGCCTGTAGCGCCTCACGCACTCGTTGATTGCGAATTTCACCTGCGTGGGTAACACAAGCTGCATCAACGATGTCGTCGCCAAAGTCAACTTGCAAAGCTTTTTCTTTGTTAATCAACAGTTGGATTAACGATGTCAAATTCTTGGAATACAATTGGCTGGCGTGGACTGGCATTGAAGATGGTAAATTGATGGGGCCGATTATTGTGACGCCATTCCAGACAATATCTTTGCCGGGTTCGGTGCAGGCGCAGTTACCACCTTGTTCGGCGGCTAAATCTACAATCACTGAACCGGGTTTCATTTGTGCCACCATTTCTTCTGTCACCAGTCGTGGGGCTTTTTTACCTGGTACTTGGGCGGTGGTAATCACCACATCAGCATTTTTCACGTGTTCGGTGACAACTTCTTGAGTTCGTTGTTTGCTAGCTTCAGAAATTTCTTTAGCATAGCCACCAGCGGCGGTTGTTTCTTCTTCGAGTTTTACTTCGACGAATTTTGCCCCTAAGCTTTGCACTTCTTCTTTCACAGCCGGACGAATATCAAAGGCTTCTACCACTGCTCCCAGGCGTCTAGCGGTGGCGATCGCTTGCAATCCAGCCACCCCAGCACCCATAATAAATACTTTCGCTGGAGCGATTGTGCCTGCGGCTGTTGTCAGCATCGGGAAATATTTTGGTAATGCAGCTGCGGCAATCAATACTGCCTTGTAACCTGCCAATGAAGCTTGCGAGGACAAAGCATCCATACTTTGCGCCCTGGTGGTACGGGGTATCAATTCCATACTCAAGGACGTGACTTTGCGATTTGCTAATTGCTGTGCCACCACCGGATTTCCTAAAGGATTTAGGAAGCTAATTAATACAGCTCCTTCCTTTAATAAATCAATTTCTGAACGTCCATCTTCTCGTTCTTGGGGTGGGCTAACTTTCAGCAGAATGTCTGCTTCGCTCCATAATTTGACAGAATCGCTAATAATTGTGGCTCCTGCTGCTTCATAAGCAGGATCGCTAAAAAAGGATCGCTCTCCTGCTCCCGATTCCACCCAAACTTCTAAACCTTGCTTTACTAATCGGGCAACAACGTCAGGAATTAATGCCACACGACGTTCGCAAACTTCAATTTCTTTAGCAACTGCTATTCTCATGAAATCTCCTGAAGATAAATACTTAATCTCTGCCAAGTAGGCGATCGCTCAGATGAGAGATATTTCGCACTTTTAATACTGAGGCAGGAACATCAGTCATGACTTTTACTAGTAGATTGAACCTTGAATTTTTCCTCTCCACTCTTTCGTTCTCCGCACAAAGCCTGACTTTGTGACTTGCAGATGTTACATTTTCAGATATTTGCAAATAGGGGTTACGTATTGCACATGCTATGTTAATTCCCAAATTTTGCATCTTTATCTTCAGCTTATTTTCGGGATTGAGAAATTGTCTATATCCATTCTTATAGAGTAATATTGACCAAATTTTTCCAGCTTGATAACTATTCAAATCAAATTTTAATAATTCCAAGTTCCAATCAAGCTTATTTTAATCAATTTATCTCAATTTAACTGGCGATCGCTAATCATACGGCTCAATTTTTATAACAAAAATCTTAAATTTAGATACACTTATACATATTCAGAAACACAATCTCATCTCAACTGTGTTTTCATTTAGTTCCAAATTTGACCAATCTAGCAATTAAACCAAGACTATGTAAGGATAATGAAGTGAATTGATTTCAAGTTAATTATCTGACTAAGCAAAATTACTTTTAGCCAAAAGTCACCAAAAATGGCACTTTTTTTGCTAATCAACGTCTATTGTTAGGAAGTCCGTAGTAAAGTTTAGTAAAGAATACTAACATACAGTTATTTAGATAAGAGAGTTGATATTTTGGTGGAGGGAGCCTAACTATGCGACGTTTATTTTCTGCTTTAGCCGTAACTAGCTTTTTGCTGGCTGGACTTCCAGTCATGACTTCAGCACAAAGCTTACCTGGATTTACGCTCTTTAGCGGTGTTAAAGGCGAAAATCAATTGCCCTTCCGGTTAGATTTTGGTGGACAAACCAATGGTTGGGATCGCTATAGATTGAGAATTCCAGGCCAAAGAATGAAACTGGCAGTTGCTCAATTTGCCATTACCTACCCTAATTATTACGAAGGAATCTTTGACCCCAAAAAAATTGAGGTAAGAGTCAAAGGTAAATCAGTTAAGCTGTCTGAGGTGAAGTGGGACAAAGAAGGTAAACTTATTAGTATTTTTCCTGAAGAACCTGTACCAGCAGGTAGTGGAGTTGAGTTAGTTTTCTCTAATGTTAAAAACCCCTCCTTTGGTGGGATGTATTATTTCAACTGCCAAGTTCTCTCCCCTGGCGACGTGCCCCTACTGCGTTACATGGGTACATGGATTTTGAGTATTAGTTAATTTTGGGCAGTAGTGATTGGTAAGGGTGAGCAGGGGAAAAGGTTAAAGGTTAAAGGGAAAAGGAATAAATTTAATCTTTCCCCTTTTCCCCTTGCCCTTTTCCCCTTGCCCCCTTTCCCCTTGCCCCTTTCCCTTTCCCCATGCCCAATGCCCTACTCCCCATTCCCCATTCCCTGTTAAAGTGATAAAATTAGAGATTGTGAGTTTTTCTAAAAATCACCTAACAGGAGGATGATATGCAAAGAACACTAGGCGGCACTAGCCGTAAAAGAAAAAGAACCTCTGGTTTTCGCGCTCGGATGCGGACACCAGATGGCAGAAATGTAATCAAAGCTAGAAGAAAAAAAGGACGTTACCGTCTGAGCGTTTAGGGCACATATATCAAGCTAAAAGGTAACTGTGGCTTTGCCCAAAGCAAATCGGCTAAAATCCCGAAAAGATTTCCAGGCAGTTTTTCGGGAAGGAATTCGGCGTCATGGCTCTTATTTAACATTGAGAGCCTTAAAACCTTTACATTCAATAAATCCTTCTGTGAACGCTGCCACTGAGAAGACACAACCAACCAACTCAAGACATCTTAGCAGCACAAAAATTGGCATTTCCATTAGCACAAAAGTCAGCAAAAGAGCAGTGGTTCGCAACCGGATAAAACGGCAAATAACTGCTGCTTTGTATGACTTACTGCCAAAATTATCACTAGGATGGCGGCTGGTAGTGGTTGTCAAACCTACGGCAGCACAATCTCAGTGCGTAAGCCCACAATTTCTGCAAGAATTAAAGCAGTTGTTGGCACAAGCCGAGGTGTTCGATGGGCATTCGTGAAGAAGTTTATTATGAAGGCGGCCCCCACGTTGGGGACTTAATTATAAACCTGCTAATTGGGCTAACCGTT
The DNA here is from genome assembly GCF_002608075.1 of Nostoc linckia z4. Taxonomy (GTDB): domain Bacteria; phylum Cyanobacteriota; class Cyanobacteriia; order Cyanobacteriales; family Nostocaceae; genus Nostoc; species Nostoc linckia. The sequence goes on along the minus strand of NZ_LAHA01000011.1, from coordinate 168,717 downwards.
GTTGGTATACCCTTGACAGTGGGGGCAATTGTCAGAGCATTATGGCTGCGCTTCCGCATCACCGATCGCCGAGTTACTGTAACAGGAGGTTGGCAAGGACGCGATCGCACTGACGTAATTTACTCAGAAATTGTCAAAGTTGTCAAAGTCCCACGAGGCATAGGTCTTTGGGGAGATATGGTGCTAACCCTGAAAAACGGCAGTCGTCTGGAATTGCGTGCTATTCCCAATTTCCGGGAAGTTTATGACTACATTAACGAAAAAATTGCTGCGAAAAACCCCCAGTATAGCGCTGCTGCTAACCAGTAATGGGGAGATGGGGAGATGGGGAGATGGGAAGCAGGGGAGAGTTGTTGTACAAGTTTTTTCTCCTCTGCCTCTTGTGCCCAATGCACAATGCCCAATGCCCAATGCCCAATGCCCAAAAAAAATTGTGCGGCTATCCGTAGCAAAGGACAGTCGCACATCAATCATGATTTAGATAAATTAGATTCAGTCAGTTTACAGTAACTCAGGTTAAATTCAGAATAATGGATTTTGGTATCGGCTTTCTCTCGAACAACGTGATGCTGCCAATCATAGATTTTTTCTATGGGATTTTTCCGAGCTATGGATTGGCGATCGTTGCTTTGACACTGATAGTCCGCTTTGCGCTCTATCCCCTGAGTGCTGGCTCAATTCGCAATATGCGGAAAATGCGAATTGTACAACCTCTGATGCAAAAGCGGATGGCAGAAATCAAAGAGCGCTTTAAAGACGATCCGCAAAAGCAGCAGGAAGAAATGGTCAATGTCCAAAAAGAATTTGGCAATCCTTTGGCGGGCTGTTTTCCCTTGCTGATACAAATGCCCGTTTTATTAGCGCTGTTCGCCACTTTGCGGGGTTCGCCTTTTGCCGGTGTGAACTACAGCGTTAACTTGCAAATCTTTCCCGCAGAGCAAATCGAACAAATTCAACCGCAAGCCTTTGCCACTCCTCCTCAAAATATCTACATTGCTGATGGGGAACACGTTAAGGTCACTGCAATCCTTCCTAGTGGTAATAAACTAGCGGTGGGAGAACAAACCAAAATACAATATCAAACCCTTGAGGGCAAACCATTTCAGGTACTTTTAGCAGAACACCCAGATACTAAGCTAATTCCTGAATGGAAAATCACCAAAGGAGAAGATAAGGTTAAAATTGACACCCAAGGTAATTTAGAAGCCTTACAGCCTGGAGAAGTGACTATTCAAGGAACAATTCCTGGACTAGCAGCTGATAAAGGCTTTTTATTTATTGATGCCTTAGGCAGAGTTGGCGCACAAGATCCAGATGGCACAATCCACTGGGATATTGTTGCCATGATTGTCTTCTTTGGCATCAGTCTTTATGTTAGCCAAATGCTTTCTGGGCAAAATTCCAGCGGTGGCAATCCCAACCAAGATACAGTTAACAAAATTACCCCAGTCATTTTTTCTGGGATGTTTTTGTTCTTCCCCCTACCAGCTGGGGTATTGATGTATATGGTGATTGGTAATATTTTCCAGACACTGCAAACCTACATTCTTTCCCGCGAACCATTACCAGAAGAACTGCAAAAAATCGTAGACGCTCAAGATAAAGAAGCAGCCAAAGAACAAAAAGTATTGCCATTTGAGCCTACAAGTTCCAAGAAAACTGAGGCGACAAGTTCCAAGAAAACTGAAGCGACAAGTTCCAAAAAAACTGAGCCAGCAAGTTCTAAAAAAACTGAGCCGAAAAGTTCTAAGAAAAAGGCTACAGGGGGTTCATGAGCAATATTCCCATACAGCGAGGTCAGCAGTGGTTAAAAACACTGCTGGAACTCAGTGGGATATCTACTGAGATTCACACTAGTTTAGAAACTGCCCAACCTCAAGATGACGATTCTCTAGAATCAGATAACTACTGGTTAACAATTGATGAAACCAATTTGACACCAGAACAAATCCAAGTGTTAATTGGTACTGATGGTTCTGTGCTTGATGCCATTCAGTATCTGGCAAACTCCGTTCTCAACTTGAGCCAATCCCATGAAGGACAAGCTTCCTACACCATTGAGTTGAATGGCTACCGCATTAAAAGACAAGCCGAAATTCGCGCATTAGCAGAAGCAGCAGCTGATGAAGTGCGCTTTTCTGGTAGAGAAGTGGAAATTAAATCCCTCAGTTCTGCGGAACGCCGTCAAGTCCATACTTTCTTAAAAGACTTTGGAGATTTGGAAACCTTCAGTCGGGGAAAAGAACCACATCGTCATTTGGTCGTGCGTCCGGCGGCGTTGGAGTAAATTAGGAGTTGGGAGTTGGGAGTTAGGAGTTAGGAGTTAGGAGTTAATTTAAAACTCGTAACTATAGTAATTTCAAAATTTCTATTATCCCTAAGAGATAAAATAAAAAATGTATTATCAGTCAAAGAATTGCTGATAATCAAGATAAATTTTCGTGAGGATGTCTCACAAATCCTATGGACGCAATTTATATTCCGCAGCTAACTAGAGCATCGGAGCGGACAGAGGAAGTTCAAGTTAAGGAATTTCTGCCTGGTTTGGAAACTTTGACACCAGTTCGCGGCCGTGTGCGCGTGCAGCATCATGGAAATTATCTGGAAGTGTCGGCTCAGGCAGAAGCAATTATTACTTGTACCTGCAACCGCTGTTTGCAGCAATATAATCAACGCTTGGGGATTGATACAAAAGAAATCATCTGGTTAGATGAAACCGCCAATCAACTAAAAGACTTGCCTTTAGAAAGGGAAGTAGCTATGGAAGATTTGGTAGAAAGTTTACCACCAGATGGTTATTTCTATCCTAGTGAATGGCTGTACGAGCAGATGTGCCTAGCAATACCTCAGCGCCAACTGTGCGATCGCAATTGTCTAGGTATTGCTCCAATTAATGCTGATAGTTCCCAAAAGTCAATTGAAAAGCCAGTTGACAACCGCTGGGCTGGTTTGGAAGCACTGAAAAAGCAACTTCCAGGACAGTAATTTGATAATTCTGTCAGACTGAATGCGGCTACACGAACTAAGCCTGTCCATACAGGCTTATTGTTTTGTATTTTATTAAATACTTCCTTTAAATTCAAAATTTATCAGTTCATACTATTAAAACTTGTTTTGTTAAACTACTGATTAATTAACTTTTAATAAAAAGATTTTATAATGAAGACTTTTGACTGGGAAAGTCGTATTAGAGAATGGAGCCGTCAGCGAATAGAAGCGCTCGAAGAGTATGAGCAGGAAGAGTTGCCTTCAGAAGTTATTGAATCTGGATCTCTAGGCTATACAGGTGCAAATGAAGAAGAAATTTATGCTACCGAAGCTAGATTAAGTGTAACTTTGCCGCCTTCTTACAGAGATTTTCTCAAAGTTTCTAATGGGTTGCATTCTACTTCAAAGTATGGCATCAGATTTTATTCAGTTGATGAAATTGAGTGGTATATTATAGGCAAAGAAATCTATATAGATGATTTGATAGAACTGCACCAGGATTTGGAACCAGTACCAGATGAAGAATACTTTCTTTACGGTGATGAACAATCTTATAGTCGTGTAGAACATCTACAAACGTGTCTAGAAATTAGTACTGAAGACTATCAGATGATTTTTTTACTTAATCCTCAAGTTATTACAAGTGATGGTGAGTGGGAAGCTTGGTATTATGATTCTAAATATGGAGACGCAACAAGATATCCATCTTTTGGTCAAATGATGGAGGAAATATTAAACGATCCAGAATTTTTACCATAAACTACACGAAACCCAACCCCCCAAACCACAATAAAAGAGGTTTTCTAAAGATCGTGAAAAGTCAGACCTATTATTCAGGTTGGTTAATTTCTTCTTTCATTTGTTCTAATAATGGACGAAATGAAGAATACGAAGTATAACCATTTATATTTATTGCCCTTACTTTTAACGTCTCCAATAGTTTCAAACGAGTGTTAAATTCTGCTGTTTTATCTATATGAATTAAAGCGTCAATTATCTCTTTATTCCACTTACCAAGTTTTGTAAAAGCATCAACGCATAAGTAGTGAGTATATTCATCGGAACTTTTATATATTAAATCAATTAGAGCATTAATAGCCTCTTTATTACCTTTTGCAATAAGTCCTAAACTATGAGCAATATACTGGCGAGTATGTTCTTCTTCAGTTATTTGTGCCAAACTTATTAGACTAGTAATTGCATATTGATTACCAACAGCAATTTTTGCCAAATTCTGAGCTGCTATCCTGCGGGTAGGTATACGAGCAGTGTTAAGTTGCTCAATCAAAGCTTGGATAACATCATTATTATCAGTACCAATTTCGCTCAAACTTTGAATTACTGTCCAGCGTGTTGGTTCATCAATTGTAGTGCGTATTACATGAATCAAGGCAGCTATGACATCCGGGTTATTAGCACCAAGAAACGCCAAATGTTTAGCAGTCTGTTTGAGAACAGCATTATCTTGACTTGTGCGTAGTTGCTGAACGAGAAAATCAATATTGTATTGTTCTTGCTGGTTACTCATTGGCTTTCTGAACCAAGAAAGTTGTACATTGCGTTCAAGATAAACTAACCAATAACAGCTAAATATGAACTTCCGTGACGAGTTTAAACTACTGCTACGCGCCCGCTACCCTTTGATTTATATTCCCACCTACGAAGAAGAACGAGTAGAAGCAGCTATCCGAGAAGAAGCAGCAAATCAAGGCAATCGGCCTGTGTATACTTGGGATTTTGTCGATGGTTATCAGGGAAATCCGAATGATGCGGGGTTTGGGCGGCGTAACCCACTGCAAGCTTTGGAATTCGTGGAAAAATTACCAGCCTCAGCGCCAGCTGTATTGATTTTACGAGATTATCATCGGTTTTTAGAAGATGTAGCGATCGCTCGCAAACTCCGCAACCTCGCCCGACTCCTCAAGTCGCAACCCAAAAATATTGTACTGCTGTCCCCGCGCATCGCCATTCCTGACGATTTAACGGAAGTGCTGACAGTTGTCGAGTTTCCCTTACCCAGCGCCCCAGAAATTAAAACCGAAGTGGAACGCTTACTACAAGCTACTGGTAACTCGCTTTCTGGCAAAATTTTGGATGACTTGGTGCGCTCTTGTCAAGGGCTTTCGATGGAACGGATTCGGCGGGTTTTGGCAAGAGCGATCGCTAGCCACGGCGAATTGCAGCCAGAAGACGTGGATTTAGTTTTGGAAGAAAAGCGCCAAACTATCCGCCAAACCCAAATCCTGGACTTCTACCCAGCCACTGAGCAAATTTCTGATATCGGCGGACTCGATAATTTGAAAGATTGGCTGATTCGTCGGGGAGGCTCATTTAGCGATCGGGCCAGGCAGTACGGATTACCACACCCCCGTGGTTTAATGTTGGTGGGTATTCAGGGAACTGGTAAATCGTTAACGGCAAAAGCGATCGCTCATCATTGGCATTTACCCCTGCTACGTTTGGATGTCGGGCGGTTATTTGGTGGTTTGGTGGGCGAATCCGAATCTCGCACCCGCCAAATGATTCAAGTAGCCGAAGCCCTCGCCCCTTGTATTTTATGGATTGATGAAATAGACAAAGCTTTTTCCGGACTTGGTAGCAAAGGTGATGCGGGTACAACTAGCCGGGTGTTTGGCACATTTATTAACTGGTTAGCTGAAAAAACCTCACCCGTGTTTGTTGTCGCCACCGCCAACGATATCCAAGCCCTACCACCAGAAATGCTGCGTAAAGGGCGATTTGATGAAATTTTCTTTGTGGGTTTACCCACCCAAGAAGAAAGAAAAGCAATTTTTAACGTTCATTTATCCCGACTGCGCCCCCACAACTTAAAAAGTTATGACATCGACAGGCTTGCTTATGAAACACCAGATTTTTCTGGGGCAGAAATCGAGCAAACTTTAATTGAAGCGATGCACATTGGATTTAGCCAGAACCGCGATTTTACCAAAGACGACATTTTAGAGGCTGCTAGTCAAATTATTCCTTTAGCACGAACAGCCGTAGAGCAAATTCAGCAACTCCAAGAATGGGCTGCGGCGGGGAGGGCGCGTTTAGCATCGAAACACAGCCCTTTAAGCGATAGCTTCGGTAAGCTACGCTGATGGAATTTTGGATTTTAAATTTTGCGAAAAGTTAGAGCGTCGGCTTCCGGCGTAGACCCGAAGGGGCTTGCCGCAGGCATCTAAACTTTTCAAGACGGATTTTGGATTGGGAATTTCTATGTTTCCAAGGGTTCTATGAATCCATCTGTTGCATTCATTTTGCAAATTGGTATAACAGAATGGCAGTTACAATAATCGATTGGAACAGACCACACTGCTTTCTTTGTGGTCAGTGTACAATCCAAAATCCAAAATCCAAAATCTAAAATCTAAAATTGATTGCCCCGTTGATAATCAGGTATTAATTATGTTGTCTGGCTTATTAAAGTATATACTTGGGATTTTCTTAGCGATCGCTGTATTAGTTGGTGGCGGTGTTGCAGTTGCACTTTATTTCATGAATCGCACCGGCATACCCCCTGCCAAACCGATTTTCTCCAATGATAGCCCCTCCGTGAAAGCCCAAGCTCCAAAAGCAACTGACCCCACCCCCACACCCACCTCCACTAAATCACCTTCTGGCGCAACCCCTACACCCACCCCCACTGAATCACCCCAAGCTACCCCATCCCCAACACCATTGCCATCAGGAGCTTACCGAGGGCGTGTTACTTGGGCTGAAGGCTTAAGTTTGCGGGCACAACCCAATCAAGATGGCGAACGTATTGGTGGCGTTGGTTTTAATCAGAAAATTATTGTCTTGGAAGAAAGCGAAGATAAAGCTTGGCAAAAAATCCGTTTAGAAGATAGCGGACAAGAAGGTTGGGTGAAAGCAGGTAATACTGAAAAAACAGATGGACAATAAGTATTGGGCATTGGGCATGGGGCATTGGGCATGGGGCACAAAAGGCTCCAGGGGCAGAGGGGAGATGAGTTTTTCGCCAGCTCCCCAGCCTCCCCAGCCTCCTCACCTCCCCATACAAATTAGTTGTAAAGAATCATACAAAAAATAAATATTATACAGAGATAATGGTATAATTTTGTATGGTCATAACTTGAGAAAAACAAGTGGAAGTAGGGGTAGATGGCTCTTTAAGTGAGCTAGCCTCAGCCTTTGAGGCATCCGAAAGTATCAAGGTTGTTCGTCTGCCAGTTATTTTAAAATTTTTAAATTGGGAAAATTTACCTAGTTCTGCTGCAATGCATCTGTTGTCTGTGGCGTTGACTATGGGAATTCTTAGTGTTGCCGGGGAAGTTTTAGCACTTCAGAAAATTGGCACTAACGGTTCCCAAGTGGCTAATAGCCAAAGATGTTTAAAAAAGTTAGGCTACTTTAAAGGGCCCGTCACGGGCAAGTTTGCTACTTTGACTGAAAATGCTGTCATCAAATTTCAGCAAGCTAATAGATTACCTGCGGTTGGGTTTATAGGCCCTAGTACTCAAAAAGCGTTGCAAAGAGCGTGTCAGAGTCAAGCTTCTAGTAGGAATGTTAATGGAAATTCAGCATCGGCAGTAAATCAATATCCTACCCTTTCTCAAGGTAGCACTGGTGCAGCGGTGACCAAGTTGCAACAGCGTCTCCAACAGCGCGGTTATTTTAATGCTAATCCTACAGGAAATTTTGGGCGCATCACTAAAGATGCTGTGATTGCATTCCAGCGTAATGCAGGGATATCTACCACTGGAATTGTCGGTGGCCAAACTTGGAGAGCGTTACTAGGTTCTTCTCAGGCTCCAGCTAAATCGAGTTTTTCCACTCAACAAATCAGAGAACTACAACAGGGTTTACGACAATTAGGTTATTTTAAAGCTAATCCCACTGGAACTAGTGGCCCAATTACTAGAGAAGCCATTACCAAATTCCAACAAGACTATAAACTACCTGTAAACGGCCAAGCCAATACCCAAGCTTTAGTAGCAGTACGTAGAGCCTTGGCTGGAGGATATGCTACTCAACAACCAGCAAGAAATTATCTCACGGTTGGCGATCGCTCAGATAATGTCAGATTAGTGCAAAATCGTTTATGGCAACTGGGCTTTTTTAATGCCAATGCTGATGGCTATTTCAGCGATTACACCAGAAACTCTGTAATGGCATTCCAGCAATCTTTTGGACTCAATTCCACTGGAAATGTAGATTGGCAAACTTGGGAAGCATTAGGATTGAATAATGCAAATGCCAGCAATTATACTGAAACTAATCGCTATTTAGTACCCGTGACTAATGGCTATTTATCACCTGAAACTCACAGCAACATCTTAGCTGGCAACAATGGCTATAAAGTTATCGTGCCAATATTCAGTAATGATACTTTAAGTAAAGTGCAACAGTATATACCTCATGCTGTGACAGAGCAATCGAGTTTGGGGGATTATGTGAATGCTGGAGCATTTAGCGATCGCGCCGAAGCAGAAAGGGTGACGAAAATGCTCCGCTCCTACGGTGTAGATGCAAGAGTAAAATACAATTGAGCAAGAATTCAGAATTCACAATCAAGGGCATAGGGAGTCAACCAATTAAATTGACAAACTCAATTGTGAACCTTGCTGAGTTTTATTCACCTCAATCCTAGCTTGGAAAGCTTCTTTGAGTTGGGGCATATGGGTGACCGTGAGAATGCATTTAAAATCAGAAGCGATGGCATTAATGGCTGCAACTAAGCGATCGCATCCTTCAGCATCCTGTGTACCAAAACCTTCATCCACAATTAACAACTGTAACGCCGCTCCCGCCCGTTGGGCTAATAATTTCGCCAAAGCTAAACGAATAGCAAAGTTAATTCTAAAAGCTTCCCCACCAGAATAAGTTTCATAAGCCCGCGTTCCTCTGGAATCGGCGATTAAAATATCCAAGGTGTCTATTAACTTGGCATTTTTCTTAGTTGATTTACCGTTGCGTCCAGCTTTTTGAGTAATAAATTGTACGTGAAATTGATTGGCGCTCAAACGCGAAAGTAATTGATTTGTCTCGGCTTCCAGTTGCGGTAAGACATTTTCAATCATCAGTGTTTGGATGCCATTTTTACCAAAAGCCTGGGCTAACTCCTGATAAACACGCTGTTCGCGTTTGCAAGATTGTAATTGTTTGTGCTGTTGTTCGTGTTGAATTTGCAGGGTTTCCAGGTGATGTGCCAACTGTTCTAAACGTCCCAACTTAGAAATTTGTTCGTCTAGTTGGCGTCTGCGTATTGCTAGTTGCTGCTCTAGGGCTTGAATTTGGATAGATGGGTTGGCTGTTGCTTGTAGTTGTTCGATGATACTTTCGATTTGAGTGGCAAGTTTTTGTCGCTCGGTAATTCTAACGCCTCTGGAGTCTTCTAATTCTTGCAATCTCGTCTGGAGTTGGGGATATTGTTGCTGGGCTGCTAAAAGTTGTTGATAGCGCAAATGCCAAGATTGAGCTTGCTTGACAGCCAGACGGATGTTGTTATGCACCTCCAAACTGTAGCCAATTTCAATGATGTGACGTTCTAAAGCCGCAATTTGTTTGGCACATTCAGAATTAATTTGTTCTTGGTGAATTCTGGCTTGCAATTCGGCAATGGTAGCTAGCAGTTCTGGTTTTCGGGCTGCTAGCTGGGCTTGTCGCTTGATGGCGTCTTTAATCTGGCTTTGTTTAATTTCTGCCCAGCGCCAACGCTCGACTTCGCTGCGAGCTAGGGCGTGGTCTTGCTCATTATAATTGGCTTGTTGCAGATATTGGTCTAATTTTTGCAGTTGGGCTTGTTGTGCGGGAGCGTAATCACCAGCTTGTAGCGATCGCTCTAGATGTTGTTTTTCAGCAGCAATTTGTTCTAATTGCTCTTGAACATCAACTGTGGCTTCTAATTGTGCTGCTAATTGTCCTCTTTGTTCGCGCAAACCGTCATAAATCGCTAATTGCTGGGATATTTCCCGATATTCTTGCCTTAATACTTGAATTTCTCTATCTGACACAGCCATTTGTTCCCGCACCACCCAAAACTGTCCTTGAGTATCATCCAACTCAGTTTGGGTTTTTTCTACTACACGGCTCCAATGATGTTCGTCTAAAGGACGTTCGCATAACGGACAAAGAGCATTGGGATTTTGCAGCATTTGGAGTTTTTGCTCTAATTCTCCCAGCAGTTTTTCATAATCCCGTTGGTGAGCTTGCAGACGTTCAATAAAGTGACGCCTTTCTTGGCCTTTTTCCTGGACTCGTTGCAGATAAACCCGCTTTTTATCCAGTTCTTCAATTTGGATTGCCACATCCATCACCGCTTGTTGTAATTGCGGTTGGCGTCGTTGCTGGCGTTGCAATTGGTTTTCTGTATTTTGCAGTTGTTCGAGGCGCGCTACCAAGCCGGCATGAGTCCTATCTAATTGGCTTTGTAAAGCTGCACGTTGTTGCAACAAAGGAGTCACCTGCATTTGCAATTCATCTAAATGAGCGAGATGGTGACGTGCTGCGCCCAGTTGCGACAAAGCAGCTTCAACTTCACCTGATTTGGTGAGAGTTTGCTGAATTTCTCGCTCTTGTTGTTGCAAAGCTTCGAGTTGGGCTTGGGCTTGTTGCAGTTGGCGTTCGATTTCCTGAATTTGTTTAGTAAGTTGTTGTTGCTTTTGTTGGCGAGTCTGCCCAGCGCGGGTGTATTGTTCAAATTTGGCGCTCATCGCTTCTTCTTGAGATTGCAAGCTTTGATATTGAGCGTATCCACCTCTAATTTCGGCTTCTTGATGCAAAATTGTTTCGATGTCTGATAGCTGACTTCCAACTGTTAACTGTTCTTGTTGGAGGCGATCGCAGTCTTGGTTAAGATTTTGATATTGCTGCTTGACAAAGTTCAGTTGTTGTTCCCAGTTTTGCCGCTGGTGCTGGATAACTTGCAGACTTTGTAATTGAATATTATCAAAAGCTTGTACTTGTTGTAGTTGATTGAGTTCAGCCTCTAACTGTTCTCTTTGGGCTTCGGTTGTTTTTTGTTGTTGCAGTTGAATTTTGATTGCATCCAAAGAACGCTCTAGTTCCTCCGCCCGTGCTTTAAACTGACGAGAAGATTCCTTTGCCCGTTCTTCTAAATCATTATACTGATTGAGTTTCAACAACTCGGCTAAAATTTCTTTGCGTTCAGTAGGCCGTTTGAGCATGAATTCATCTGCACGACCTTGACGCAGATAGGCAGAATTAATAAAAGTATCGTAATCGAGTTTAATGTGTTCTAAAATTGAATCTTGGGTTGCCCTTACCCCTTTGCCTGTGAGTGGGCGAAACCCGGAAGGCGTTTCTATTTGAAATTCCAGGACGCTACTAGCTCCCCGAATTCGGGTACGAATCACCCGATATGTTTGCTGGTTACTTTGGAAAGTCAAATCAACCCGGACTTCTTTTGCACCAGAATAAATCACATCATCTTCAGCACTGGCGCGGCTTTCACCCCAAACAGCCCAAGTGATTGCTTCTAAAAGAGAAGATTTACCCGCACCGTTAGAACCAGAAATACAAGCCGTATGCAAACCACGAAAATCTAAAGTTGCATCACGGTAACTAAGGAAGTTTTTGAGGATAAGTTGTACTGGGATCATTCACGCTATAGCGCCACATCTACTTTTAATCATTAAGAGTACAGATGCACTGTTTGTTAGTTTAGCTATCTGAATATCAGGTTTCTAGTCCTGAAGACATCAATTTTACAAAAATTTACATTTTCATGAGTGATTTTTTCTTGTTGCATGAAAAATTTTTGCTCTATGCAGAAAAAATTAAACAGTCTTGGAGATTGATAAGGAGATATTATTTCTCGACGTTAGTCCCACGCCACTTGCTTCAATCGAGGGAAACCCGGCAACGCAGAAATTTCTCAAGTCGGGAAACCCGCCCACCGCGCTGCCTTTGCTATGCGTCTCGAAACAAATGTTTTTACCTGCTTCCATAAATAAATAATGCTACGCGATCGCTCTAAGTTCAAAACCCCGAATTTTTAGTTAGATTTTTCGTTGTTCACAATCTATAAATATCTCTACGATGCTTTACTTTGACCACCGTCACTAATAATAAACTATCTTGTATTTCGTAAATGATTCGATATTTTTCTAATCTGACTCTGTATAAATTCTCCGAACCTTCTAATTTTTTCACCCCATCAGGACGAGGCTCAAAAACAAGTTCTTCCAATTTAGCAACCAGTTTTTGTTGAACATCACGGGGTAATTTTTTTATCTGTCTTTTGGCAGCCGGAGCAATTTCTACTTCGTAACTCACAAACCTAATTCTCTTTTGAGTTCACCCAAGGAAATCGTACCAACCTCTTGTGCTTCTTTTAATGCCGCCTTTGCATCTTCTAAATCTTCTTTATCTTCTTTGGCTTTCAAAAAAAGTAAAAAGTCCAGAACCTCGTATATAATTTCTTCTGGTACGTTTTCTATTTCTTCAATTATTTTCTGTTTGGCATTCATAAATTCCGCTTTATGCTTGTTGACTCTATTGTACGATGATGATATTAAAGTCTTGCTAACTCAAGTTAGAAATTGCAATACCTGTGGCGGGCTGCGCCAGCGCACTTCATCATGGAGAACATGCCACTGTAGGTAATGACAAAGACTTACGCAGTTGATCGTGTATGAAAATGGGAAAGCAGTACAAGTCGGGCATTGCCCGCCCAACACATTGGCTTGTGTACACAAACAAACCCGTGAACCTGGGTTAAATTCCGTTAGTCTGCAAAGGCAGACTTCACCTGTATAGGCAAGCCACTGCCCCCTTGCGGTTCAGAAACTTGTACCCCTCCTCTTAAGCAAGCTACGTGCAGCGTTTCCCTTAGGAGAAGCAAGTGCCGCAAATTCTATTCGCCCTGGGTTGCCTGCCCAGTTCACAGGACGGGCGAGATGCCGATTCTACAAGAAATATTGAGATATTTGATTACTTGGAAGTCTCTTACTTGACGAGGTATCAACAGTCCAATATATTTACCTAGAGCAATGAGGAAGTTTAGTATGCGATGGCGATCAATCGCTTAGATAGCAGTAAAAATCAGCACAAATATAGTGCTGAAATGATATCCTGGCGATCGCTTTGTTATTCTCCAAGTTGCTAAACCAGCCATATCATCAGTACCGCTTTGGGTAATTGGTAATTTCTATACCGCAAGCGTTTGCTTTTCGAGAAGCTGGTAAAGTTCTGTTGCGTAAAAATCCAAAAATTTCAAATGCTCAGGCAGTAATCCGATGATTGAAAAAATAGTAAAAGTGATAAAAGGCGAATTATTGCCAGAGGGAGATTATGTTTCACCAGGATTTTCCATTATTCAGCCAGATTCATGTTTTCCGAATATGATTTTAGGAAATCCATATAATAGTTTTTGGTTTTACCTACGGCGGGATATTCCTCACAATTGGTATGTAGACCAACGACAAACTGGTACAGGATTTGTCAGCAGAGATGAAGCCCACATTTTGTATAATACAGCCTTAAAATTTCAAGGTAAAAAAGCTTTAGAAATAGGCTGTTGGATGGGTTGGTCAGCTTGTCATTTAGCTTTGGGAGGAGTGGAATTAGATGTAATCGATCCCATGCTATCCACAGAATTGTTTTACGAAAGCGTCACCGATTCACTCAAGTCAGCCGATGTCAAAGAATCTGTAAATCTCGTACCAGGATATAGCCCCCAAGCAGTAGAAGAGTTAGCAAATAAATATCAATGCAAATGGTCGTTGATATTTATAGATGGCCATCACGAAGCACCAGCGCCACTGGATGATGTCATGATTTGCGAACAATTTGCCGAACCAGATGCTTTAATTTTATTTCATGATTTAGCTTCCCCTGATGTTGGTGAAGGATTGGACTACTTAAAAAACAAAGGGTGGAACACAATGGTGTATCAAACTATGCAAATCATGGGAGTTGCATGGCGGGGGAATGTTGAACCAGTGATACATCAACCAGATCCTAAAATTAACTGGCGCTTACCTCCACATTTACGACACTATTCTGTTAGCGGTTCAGCCCCGACTGTGGCAACAAATAAATTTGGTAAAATCCTCAAATCAATTCGTCCATATACTTTATTGAATCAACCAAAATTATTGTCATTGTATAGTCATGTAGACCAGCTATATTATTATCTTTCTTGGCTGCCACAAATGTTAAAACAAGCGATGACCACAAAGAAATTCCAGGAACCGTACTAAATATCAAATTCCTAGAAAATCTTCATCGGATGGGCACAATTGCCCGTCCTATTATTGTGAAATGGTTAATGAAGATGGCTAGTAATAAACGTAGGTTGGGTTGAATGAAGTGAAACCTAACACTGCGATGTTGGGTTGAGCAACGCGAAACCCAACCTACACTAATGTTGCCATATCTGTCACCTATCTACTTTTATTCCACTTGCTTTTTATCTAATGCTAAATTCTCAGGTAACTGCCAAGAACGCCCTTGACAATAAACATAACCATTGGCTATAGAGATACCAAACATTTGTCGCATGATTCTAGTTGCTTCTTTCCTCTCTTCATCTGTCAAGTAATCCTGACCTTTGAAACCTGCTCGATAATGTCTAGGATTACCACCAGCTTCTACATAACGCTGCTTACCATTTTCTAAAATTTCTTGGAACCTTGCATACTTTTGTTTTTGATCTTCAGTCCAATTTGCCATAATTACAAGTCCCAACTAGTCGGAACAATATCACCATTTTGCAAAATCATAGCAATCGGCAAGACTGGGCTAGGCGTATTTATATACCAATTGCCACTATCTTCATCATAGAACGTATTACCAAGTAAATCTAGGGTAGTCAGTGCGTTAATAATTAAATATTGCGCTTCACTCGGTTCCATCAGGAATTACTCTACAAATTGGCTCTCGCAATTCTAAAGGAAAGAGAAAGTATTTTCCAAGCCCTGGTAAATAATATATAGGAATCTGCTTTGATGTTTGAGCTTACTTGGCTTAGTAGCGAGTAAGTCGTAGGAAATAGGGAATGGAAAAGAAGCTTTTCGAGTTAGAAAAAAGCAAATACAAGTCTTATATAATGGAAGTAATAGTTCGCAATGGCGTTAAGTATCTGGACGTAAGCAATAAAACAAAGTCAGGAAACAATTAAACTAATTTAGCGTCATTAAGAGTATCTTGCCTCCTATTTAGTAACGCAGATTAGGAGAGTAAAAATTCTGACAAGCTCTATCTCCGAACGGCTAAGCCTACGTACATACTTACAGTAAAATAAGTACCATTCCTTTCGGAATATGACTAAAGTAATGTTCAAGAGTCATTTGAAACAAACTCAGTAAACCCTCGTCATTACACATATCACATCACATAAAGGTCAACTCACCTATGACTCGTCTACATCGATGGAAATCTGGAACTGCTGCCCTCATGGCAATGGCCGTGACCACCACTGTTGTTACCCCGATGATTCCTTTTGCCCCTGCTAATGCACAATACAATGTTGGGCAATATGGAGGTGTAACAATTCCTTCTGGAGTAAATCTTCCTGTTAACTACGAAAAAGAAACAATAACTATCGTTCCAGGGGAAAGTAAATCCATAACCTTGAGAATTGCCAGTAACATCACTGATAGAAATAGAAATGTCTTAATTCCCGCTGGTACTAAAGTCATTGGACGCCTAGAACCTGTGGATCTAGATGGTTATTCAAGAGATGATGAGAACAAAGGAAAAGGCGTGCGGTTTGTAGCCCAAGAATTAGAATTTTCTAATGGTCGCCGTCAGTCAATTAATGCTACTTCTCGGACATACACCACAACCCAAAAAGTCACACAAGGGCCTAGCACCGGTCAAGTTTTAACTGATGCAGGTATTGGTGCAGGTGCTGGTCTTTTGGGTTCGCTAATTACTGGAAATAGCAAAGTTGATGATTTAAAACCTGTGATTGGTGCGGCTGCGGGTGCAGGAGCAAGTGTCCTGTTGCGGAAAAAAGAAGTTAATGCCTTCGTTATCAGACCCACACAAGATTTGAGACTGACTCTAAATTCTAACTTAACCGTATACCGCTAATAGGTTTAAGTTGATTTAAGTCGTGAATTTAATCATCACTCAATAGGCGATCGCCACTTTCAATATAGTGTGCGATCGCCTTCATTTTTAACCTCAAAAAATCTATTTCTGTGCAACTATTCTATCTCTGCATCGTCTTAAAAGATATCTAGAGTTTTGGTAATCATTACAGCATAATTCAGCCTCTAGAGCTAAAACCAGCTTTATACCTACCCATCAGACGCATCTTTGTGTAGTTCACCTTCGTTGAAATCTGCTTTATTGAGTAGAGCTAATCAGCAAAAGGCTAATTACTCTATTATCTATTGCTGAGAAATTTGGGTAGGGATTTTTTAATTTTAGTTGTATTTTTCAAATGAATATTTCTGAGAAAAGTTTCAATTAATGGGAACATAAAACTTCACCAATTGTCTAATTAAGTAACAGTAGAAAAAATAAATTTAACGGAGTAAAAAAGCAATGTTTAGTTTAAATCGTTGGCAATCTGGAACAGCTGCACTTATGGCTTTAAGCGTTACAGTTGGAACTGTAGCACCTTTTGTGACAGCTGCACCTTCTTTTGCTCAAACTACTTTTTCTGATGTTTCATCTAATTATTGGGCAGCACCATTTATTCAAGAATTATCACAACGAGGTGTGATTGCGGGATTTCCTGATGGTAGTTTCCGCCCTGAAGAAGCAGTAACACGCGCTCAATTTGCCGCTATGGTGAACAAAGCTTTTCAAAAAGCACAACAGCGATCGCCAATTAGTTTTATTGACGTACCTAGCAACTATTGGGCATACAGCGCCATTGGGCAAGCATATACCATTGGTTTCTTATCAGGATATCCCGGCAATCGCTTTGAACCTAACCAAGCTATTCCCCGCCAACAGGTTTTAGTTGCCCTGGCTAATGGTCTGGAATATACTGCGAGTAGTAATACGGAAAGCACTCTGCAATACTTCAACGATGCTTATAATATTGCTAGCTATGCCCGTAGTCCCATTGCAGCGGCCACCGAGAAGCAAATTGTGGTCAATTATCCAAATGTGAAGTTCCTCAATCCCACTGCAACCGCCACTCGCGCCCAAGTAGCAGCTTTTATTTACCAAGCCTTAGTTAGTACTAATCAAGCCTCAGCAATTAACTCGCCCTACGTCGTAGCTCTTGGGAATACTACCCCCACACCTGTATCTGTGACAATTCCCCAAGGAACTGCTATTCCTGTGAAGTATGACAAGGCAGAAAAAATTCTGGTGACCAAGGATGAAACAGCACCCTTGACACTAACAGTATCGCAAAACGTAGTTACCCAAGAAGGATCTGTGGTGATTCCTGCTGGTAGTCAAGTTATTGGTCAACTCAAACCTGCCACAGGCGGTTCTCAGTTCATTGCTGAAAAACTGGTTTTGACCACAGGTCAAGAATATCAACTAAACGCTACTTCTGAAGTCATTACTAAGACTGAAACCGTAAAAAAGGGTGCTAGTACCGGATCGATTATTCAGAACACTGTCTTGGGCGCAGGAGCCGCCGCTGCGGTGTCTGCTGTCACAGGCGATCGCGCCATTGCCACAGAAGAAGTCTTGGGTGGTGCTGGTATCGGTGCGTTGATTGGTCTATTCTTCGGTAGAAATAGCGTTGACTTAATTGCAATTGACCCAAATACCGATTTACAAATGACCATTAATCAAAACTTGTTGGTTTCACTAAAATAGTGAGGAGTGATGAATTGAAGATAGTTCAAAGTTAAGAGTTAGGAGTGATGAATAACTAATTAAAGCAAGTTTTTAATTGTGAACTTCTAATTCTCAACTCTCAACTCCCAACTCCCAACTCCTAACTCCTAACTCCTAACTCTCAACTTCCGGTAACCAAATAATAAACGTAGTTCCCGGTCTATTGGGTGAAGTTAATTTAGAGTTGATTGCAGGGCTGAAAACTTCGATTTCGCCCTGCATTTGTTCTATTAACTGTTTAGCGATCGCCAACCCCAAACCCGTACCAGGAATTTCTGTTTGCGCTTGCACGCCCCGATAATGACGTTCTCCAAGATGCTTTAAATCTTCGGTTGGAATACCAGGGCCGTTGTCACTGATGACAATTCCTTGAAAATTAGCTTTTTGTTCTCCAGCCTGAATGAGGATTTTACCACCATTAGGAGTGTATTTCAATGCATTATCGATGATGTTATTTAAGACTTCTCTTAATGCCTTGATGTTGGCACGCACTAAGGGTAAATTCTGTTTTAATTCAGTTATTAGTTTTAGCTTACGCTCTTGTGCTATGGCTTTAGCTGATATTAATAATGGTTCTAATATATCTGCTAAGGAGCAGTCTACTGCTTTATCTCCGGTTCCCGGCAATAATAGGGGCGGCTTAGCATCTTTTTGCACAGTTGCTTCTACAAATACTTCATTTTCGGGTAGATGTATTGCTGTTAAATCTGGCTCTGTGAAGTCAATTACTTGCTCAAATTGTTGGAGTAATTCTTGCAGGCGATCGCTTTCTCGCACGATGCTACTTGCTACATCCCGATTAGTATCTCCCGGTCGCAATCGCTTTAATAAAAGTTTACCAAAAGTCCGTAATGCTGTTAATGGATTACGGAACTGATGCAATAAGTTATCTAACAAATCCTGCTGTTTTTCTTGAAGAATTTGTTGTTCGTGGAGTTGGTGTTGTAACCATGCTCGTCGCTGATCTAAAATGCAAGCGATGGCCAGTGTTTGGGCTATGTGTTGAATCTGGCTTTGCTCGTGTTCATTCCATTCTCGGTCTTTTCTAGCAGTTACTAGTAACCCCATCATCACACCTTCATAGACCAAAGGTAAAACAATTTCGTTACCACTGAGTAGATATTCCTCTTGTAAATGAGGTTGAGATGTATCCGGTATTTCAGCTTTTGATCCCGGTGTTAATAGTTTTTGCTGATGATTGGGTAATACATTAGTATTACCAACTTGAAGCTGCTTCGGTAATGTGATGGTGCTTTCTTCTGCTTGCGGTAATAAAGCTGTTTCCGGATAAATCATCACAGGAATCAGTTTTGCCTCACCAGAAGGAGTCTCTACCAATTCTTGTGTTAGGTACACAATACTTAACGTTGCTCCTAGCCCTTGGGCCAGCAGTGCTATTTGCTCTCGGCACAGAGCAAGAAAATCAGAACTGGCAGACATTAACATTTTTAGTTCTTGCTCAAGATTACAAATTTTAAGGCATGATTAAATAAGGATAGTTAGTTTTTACCTCATTCTTTTAATACAGCTTAACTGAAATCTTCTGAGTGATGTTTTCTACCAGCAGATTATTCTCGTTAGCAAGCTTTGTTCGATCCATACCTCCAAAGATATTAATTTTATTGGATCAAAAGTTAAAAAACTATTGATTTTTTGAACTAGAACTTCTATAATGACGACGGATTTTGTAGCTATCACTACAATCTATAGCTTGAAAGAGGAGGACAATAGGTTGGCAAGGAGACGCAAAAGAAAAAGTCGTCGTCGTCAGGAAGGACGGCGTATTCTAGAGCATGTGCCTCAATATAGCATCGAAAGTGGTGAAGAAAAACCTGTGACAGCAGCGAGAAGGTTCATTCAAGCTGAAGGTATTTTGCCACCGGCACTGCTACTCGTAAAGCGAAACGAACACACTACAGACCGATATTTCTGGGCAGAAAAGGGACTGTTTGGTGCCCAATACGTAGAGGAAAACCATTTCTTGTTTCCCAGCCTCAGGACTTTAGAAGCTCCTACAGGTCAAGAAACCCTTGCTTTAACTGCTCGATAAAAAAATGGTCATCTCACGCATTGAATGTGCCCCCTGACTATTAATTAACTGGCAAAGTTGCTAAGTTTATGCAAAATTTAATTTTTTTTTAGTTTGTAGGTGATTTGCCAGTACGCCTACTCTCAGTACTTGAAAAGTAAATATGTGTCAAACCACGCTAGTTTGCATGGCTTGGTACTTGTGTCTAAAAATGCACAAAGGAGTGGATACAGAGCCAAGCGCATTTAAAAGCGCTAGAGGAGTTATGCTCTTATCCGGATAAATTGGAAGATCAGCTCTGTCAAGGAATTGAAATCAATTCAGATTTTTCCGACAACAAAAGTTATCGATAAAATTGGCAAAGCAATAGTTTTGATTTCCTCCTTAGTACTTTTCATTACTTGAAGACTAGGTGATATGGAAAAGGGAACACCTCATAAGTTAAGAGATGGTCATAACAAGCAACAGTTATTTATTCACCAGCCTTTAACTGTAGAGTCCTCCGTAACTCAGTGAGTTCATCTCGATGGGCAACTACAGTAACCTTACTTGAGGAGGTTTGTTCGCTCTGAGTTGTTTCCACCTTGAGCAGCACCTTCTCAAGTCTTCCAGATTTTTTCCAATAAAACACACCACTCAAAGGTGATAGCAGCACCATAGCTAGAATCAACCTACTCAGGCTAGGAAAAAGTAGGTAAACCACCAATGACAGACAAACTATACCAGTAGCTGCCAGTAGGGTGAGGAATATAGCTAAGAACCAGCTAGGACGAACATAACCTTCAAAAGTCACTTGGTTTTGTTCTCGGTCTACCGCTGCCACTCGGTAAGACCGCGATCGAAAATACTCTCTTAATTGAGACATAAAAGTTGCTTCATCTTGTGCGGATACCAAGTGTGCTGTTTCTGTGCGGTCTTTAGTCGAAGCACGAATAAAGAAAAACAGCCCCACCGATAACAACAAGGTGAGTAGCAACGTAGATGGCAGAATAGGAGTATCCATAAGTGATTGTTATTGTTTAACTGGAGGAGACTTATTCATTATCAATGATTTATGACTTTGCTCGTTTGTTGATGTAGTCTTGCCAAAGAAAAGCTAAATTCTGTGCTTGAACTTGCCATTCTGGAGAAACTTGGTACATCCGCCTGGGGCGTCCTCGTCCTTCGAGTTTTTTCCAATATCCATTAATTGCCCTTTCATCTTCCAGAAACTTGATTGCACTGTAAAGTACGGTATCCGAAAGTCGATAGGTAGGATATTCAGTTTCTAATCTTTGGATTAACTCAGTGCCGTAGGATTCACCTTCTAACAAAATAGACAGTATGTAACAAACTGCTAATTCCTGACAAAGGTAAGTTGGCGGAGGATTTTCAAAGAATTGATATATATCCTCAAGTTTCATGGTTGGGGAATGGCTAAAAAAATGCCTTAGGGTAAGGTCTACAATTCTCGTAGTCAGTATATAGTGCTACTCTTAAACGAGTAATATATAAAGCTACTTAAGCTAGATTTGCAAAGCAAAAACACCAAATGATTACCCACGCTTTTGGAGTTGTGGGAGTAGTTCGTGAGTTTTAGGGTTCAGGATATTATGCTCCTACCCAAACTAAATCAGGAATAATGAGGAGGGAACAGACAGTGCCAAAGTCACTGTTTTGGTGTTATCAATGCCGAGTTGATTAGAACTGCTTAAGCAATAAGATGCCATCGAAGAAATTTTACAAGTAAAATGCTATTTTGTCTGTAGAACTTAATAAACACTTTTTTTTACAGTGATTTTCCCAATGTAAATTTTAAAAATTTAAGCTAAAGGATATGTTGAAGTTCAAACTGGCACGTTTGTAAACACACCTGGGTAGTAATTATTAATAATTTTTTAGGCTTGAGATCCTCTTGTACTATCTGGTAAATGTGATAGTAAATTTCTCAAAAAAATTAGGGCATTGGGCATGGGGCATTGGGCATTGGTTTATTCCCCGCGTCCTTGCATCTCCCCATCTCCCTATCTCCCTTAAAAGCACCTAGCACATTGGTGATTTAGTATGTCACAAACTCCCGATGCCCCATCGTCCTCTAATCTCCGGGCAATTGCCCAAACCTTTCGCCTTACAGGTTGGATTAGCTTTTGGATTCAGCTAGTACTAGGTGTTGTTTCTGGCATAATTGTGCTGTTATTTGGCATCTTTAGTCAAAGAGCTGGTAGCCCCAGTAATAATCCTGGCACTGGCTTTGGCGTATTTTTAGCAGTTTGTGGACTGGTGATTTTAGGTGTGGGGATTTACTTAGCTTACCGTTACACTAGAATTGGTAGACAGCTGGAATCCTCCAATCCCAGCAACCGCCCTCGTAAAAGCGAGACTGTAAAAGTATTACGCTTAGGACTGTGGGTGAATTTAGGCGGAACCTTGGTGACTCTTTTGGGGGCGCAGGCCATTGTTGGTACGCTGGTAGCAAGATCCATATCTCCCCAAGCGATAACTACACAATTTTTTGACCCAACTCGAATTATTAGCGGTCTAGATATGCTTGTAGTCCAGGCAAACACTAACACTGTTTCAGCGCATTTTGCAGGACTTGTGGCGTCCCTTTGGCTACTTAATCGCATTAATAGGCCATAGTAAAGATGAGATAAATGCAAAAAATAAGCCAAAAATCTATACTTCTTTTGATGGATTTTGTGAGTAAATTCAAATCTCTTCTTTGTGCTTTTGCGAAATTTTTTAAATACTCAATTTGGATTTGAGATTGGGGATTTTAAATTTGGGATTTTGCTTTTAAATATTTCTCACCCTAGCCAGATTGGCAGGACAAAATTTTTATGTTTGCTTTTCTGTTCATGGCAAGGCAAAATCAGTATATGCTGGGGTGTTGGCAGGAAGATAATAGGCTAAAAACTGAGAAAAATCTGTGCTGGATATCAAGCAAATACGGGAAAATCCGCAATTAGTTCAAGAACGATTGAACAGTCGTAGTGGTAAATACGACATTGAACCGATATTACAGTTAGACCGACAACAACGGGAATTAGAGGGGACACGGAGTCAACTCCAAGCCCGTAGCAATGAAATTGGTAAAATAGTCGGGCAAAAGCTGAAATCTGGTATCAATGCTCAAGACCCAGAAATCCAAGCTTTGCGGGATGAAGGCAATTCTGTCAAAGCTAAATTGAGCGAACTCGAACCCCAGGAAAAAGACCTCAAAGCTGAAATTGCTCAGCTTGTTTTAGCACTTCCCAACTTACCAAGCGACTCTACACCCATTGGCAAGAGTGAAGAAGATAACGTAGAAGTGCGGCGTTGGGGTGATGAGTATATTTCCCAAAATCCGGATATTGTGCCTCATTGGGAAATAGCTGAAAAGCTAGGTATTCTAAATGTTGAGCGAGCTGTGAAAGTTGCTCAAAGTCGGTTTGTGACATTGATAGGTGCTGGCGCTGCACTGGAGAGGGCATTAATTCAATTTATGCTGAGTGTTCATACTCAAGCTGGATATGTGGAAATTAGTCCACCACTGTTGGTGAATACCGACTCCTTGACGGCCACCGGTCAGTTACCCAAGTTTGCCGAAGAAAGCTTTAAATGCGCTGATGACGACTTGTGGCTAATTCCCACAGCCGAAGTTCCAGTTACTAACCTCTATCGGGGCGAAATTCTCACCGCTGAAGATTTGCCTATCTACCACTGTGCTTATACCCCTTGTTTTCGTAGAGAAGCTGGTAGCTATGGGCGCGATATGCGGGGTTTGATTCGCCTGCATCAATTCAATAAAGTGGAACTGGTGAAATTTGTCGAACCCAGCAGTTCTTTTGATGAACTAGAAAAATTGGTGGGGAGTGCAGAATCGATTTTACAGGCTTTGCAACTGCCTTATCGAGTGATGAATCTCAGCACTGGGGATTTGGGATTTGCTTCTGCTAAAACATATGATTTAGAGGTGTGGTTGCCTTCTGCTGGCAAGTATCGTGAAATTTCCAGCTGCTCTAATACTGTAGACTTTCAGGCACGACGGGCGGATATTCGTTTCAAAGAAGTGGGGAAAAAAGGCACCCAATTTGTGCATACTCTCAACGGTTCGGGCTTGGCAGTGGGACGAACGATGGCAGCAATTTTGGAAAATTATCAACAACCTAATGGAACAGTGAAGATACCAAAAGCGCTGCAACCATACTTGGGGCGGGAAGTGCTGTAATTGGGTATGGGGAAAGGGAAAGGGGTAAGGGGAAAAGGGGAGAGATTAAATTTATTCCTTTTCCCTTTTCCCTTTAACCTTTTCCCCTGCCTCAAGAGCCTCCCCTGCTCCCCATGCGCCATGCCCTATGCCCAATGCCCAATTAGAATGGAGATAACCATAGCTTAATATCTTCACTAATTTGCTTTATGTCAGTTTTAGCAGCGATCGCAGTCTTGGCTGTTCTGATCTTGGTACACGAGTTGGGACATTTTGTTGCAGCACGTTCTCAAGGCATTCTCGTTAACCGTTTTTCTTTGGGTTTTGGCCCAGTTCTTTGGAAGTATCAAGGATCGCAAACTGAATATGCTATCCGCGCTTTTCCCTTGGGGGGCTTTGTGGGCTTCCCGGATGATGACCCTGATAGCGATATTCCACCCAATGACCCAAATCTGCTGCGTAACCGTCCAATTTTAGACAGGGCGATCGTTATCAGTGCTGGAGTGATAGCGAATTTAATATTTGCCTACTTAGTACTGGCTCTGCAATTGGGTATTGTGGGTATTCCTGAGAAGTTAAACTATAAACCTGGTGTCATCGTACAACCTATTAATCAAGAATCCATTGCTTACCAAGCAGGTATTCGGGAAGGAGATATTATCACCGCCATCAACGGTCAGGAACTCTCCGCTTCTGATAAATCAACTGCTTTGCTGACAAAGGAAATTCAAACTCATCCCAATCAGCAAATCGAACTCAAAATTCAACGCCAAAATCAACAACAATCCCTGAAATTAACACCAAAACTAGGAGCCGATGGCAAAGGTGTAGTAGGTGTGGCACTTAGCCCAAATGCTACAGCAGTTTATCGTCGTCCTAATAGTCCTTTTGAAATTTTTGGCATTGCCGCTAACAGGTTTCAACAATTATTTGTGGGAACACTCAGCGGTTTTGGCCAGTTAATTACCAATTTTCAACAAACTGTAGGACAAGTTTCGGGCCCAGTTAATATTGTCAAAATCGGGGCACAATTGGCTGCTGATAATAGCACAAATTTGTTATCTTTCGCGGCAATTATTAGCATTAATTTGGCAATTATTAACATTTTGCCTTTACCTGCTTTGGATGGCGGACAACTGGCTTTTCTGTTAATTGAAGGTCTGCGCGGTAGACCTGTGCCTGCTCGAATTCAAGAAGGCGTAATGCAAACGGGTTTAGTGCTACTCTTAGGACTAGGGATTTTTCTGATTGTCAAAGAAACTACCCAATTAACTAGTCAATTAGAGTGGGTACAAAAGTTACTCCAGTAAAAGTAGAAAGTGGAGAATTGGCAGTGGGGAGTAGCAAAAAGCAAGTTTTATCTTTAAAGCAACGGGCGGTAGAAATTCTGTTGCGTTTGAAGCGTCTTTATCCAGATGCAACTTGCTCTTTGAACTACTCAACACCAGTGCAGTTGTTGGTGGCCACAATTCTCTCCGCTCAGTGTACTGACGAGCGAGTAAATAAAGTGACACCAGCATTATTTAGTCGGTTTCCTGATGCTGAGAGTTTAGCGATCGCCGACTTAGAAGAGTTAGAAAATTTAGTGCGTTCCACAGGATTTTATCGCAATAAAGCCAAGAACATTCAAGCGGCCTGTCGGATGATTGTCACTGAATTTAACTCTGTTGTTCCCAACCAAATGGAACAGTTATTAAAACTTCCAGGCGTGGCGCGGAAAACAGCAAATGTAGTCCTCGCTCACGCTTATGGCATTAATGCTGGCGTGACCGTAGATACTCACGTTAGTCGCCTCAGTCAACGTTTGGGTTTAACTGAGCATACAGACCCCATCCGCATTGAAAAAGATTTAATGCTTTTATTACCGCAACCAGATTGGGAAAATTGGTCAATTCGGCTAATCTATCACGGTCGTGCTATTTGCAAAGCCCGTTCTCCTGTCTGCGTTGCTTGTGAACTTGCCGATTTATGTCCTGCTGCAAATAAGCCAGTGGTTGTAGGGTAAGGAAAGACGTGGGGACGCGGGGAAGGAGAGACGCGGGGATGTTAAGCAAAAATTCCTTTTGCGCGTTCTTACCTCCTCTTTTGTTTGTATTCAAAATCCAAAATGGTATAACCTAGAATTGAAAACAAGACGGTAGAATGGAAAATGCTGTCTTTAAATTAAGTTAGAGAATATATGGCAAAAAAGAGCATGATTGAGCGCGAGAAAAAACGCGCTAAATTGGTAGAAAAGTATGCCCAAAAGCGGGAAGCTCTCTTGGAAGAGTTCAAAAGCACAGAATCTCCCCTTGATAAGCTAGAAATCCATCGGAAAATTCAACAGTTACCCCGTAATAGTGCGCCCAGCCGTCGCCGTAACCGTTGCTGGTTGACTGGTCGTCCTAGAGGTGTTTACCGTGATTTTGGACTGTCTCGGAATGTGCTGCGGGAATGGGCGCATGAAGGTCTTTTACCTGGAGTAGTGAAGTCCAGTTGGTAAAAAGTTATGAGTGATGAGTTATGAGTTATGAATAAAGACAAGCTTAACTTCTAACTTTTAACTCCTAACTACTAACTGTCAGCTGTTATTGACCGCAACACTTATCAATACCCAGACTTTCTAAGAGTAGATCGCTAACGGCGTTGGCGATCGCAAACTCTCCATAAAAACTATTGGAAAAATCATAGGACTGCATCTCTGTGACTATGGCGATAACCAGAGAACCAAGGTCGTTTTCTCCTTCCATTCGTTGGCGCACAAAAATCTGTGCGGCTCGTTGAGCAATTTTTTGGTTAACTGCTTCTGGGATAAATTCTGTATCTAGCCACCGCAACAGACGTTCTCGCAACCATTCACCTTCGAGTTGCGGATTTTGAGGGCGTGGTAGGGTAATTGCTGGAATTGGTTCAGTCATATTTTTTAAACGCAAAGGAACGCTAAGGAAATCGCAGAGGAACGCAGAGAATGACTGCTAGTATCAAATTGCGTTCTTTTTGTATTTTTGATATTTATGCAATATGATATCCCTGCTATTGTTCAAGGTTATGCTCAAGGCTATTTTCTCATGGCTGATGAGAGCGATCGCCTGAATTGGTACGGAAGTCGCGATCGGACTTTCATACCCTTGGATGAGAGGTTTCGCTACCCCAAATCTTTGCAGCGCGTTCTCAATCAAGAACGTTTTAGTGTAGCGGTTAATCGCGATTTTCAAGCTGTGGTGGCTGGCTGTGCTAACCGCGAAGTCACTTGGATTTCACCAGAATTGCAAGAGATTTACTGGCTACTTTACCAGAGTGGTTATGCTTATAGTTTTGAAACTTGGCAAGGTGACGAACTAGCCGGGGGAATTTTGGGAATTGTGATTGGTGGTGCTTTTATTGGCGAGTCGATGTTTTATCGGATTCCTGATGGTTCCAAGGTAGCGATGGTTAAGTTGGTAGAAAGATTGCGCCAGAGGAAATTTGTCTTTTTTGATGCCCAAATGATGAATCCCCATTTGGAAAGATTTGGTGCTTATCGAGTTGGGGATGAAGAATATCAAGGTTTACTTAAACAAGCATTGCATTGTCGTTGTTTATTAGTATAAAAAGTAACGTTTTTATAATTTTTTATTGAAGTACATAACTATACTAAAAATTTACGTATAATAATTAGTCAACCTCTATTAACTACCAGGGGAAAGAGCAGTTGTATCATTAAGCCTGGGCTAATAGAATGCAGCAAATTGGATTTAGCTTGAAAAGCTCTGTCAAAGATCATTGGAGATGTCAAATGTTTTTAGTGAGTACTAGAGTCTGATGATGGAGCAAATTTCGGAGAATCAAATTGAAAGCTCTAATAGTCAAGCTGAGGAAAATGAAACCTTCAGCAAGAAAAAGCAAGTTTTACTGACACAAGTGCAAGAGTTTCGGAATACAAAAATCAGTAAACTGCGTGGCATCAATCATTGGTGGAATATCGGCTTAACAGTCGCTGGTATAACACTAACTTCACTCACTACAGTTTTGGGTGTGATTGACAATGAAGCCCTCAAAGTTTGGATAAAAATTGGCGTAGCTTTATCTGGTTCAGTTGCCGTTGCAGCGCAGTCAGCAAATAGAGAATTTAAAGTTAAAGGAAAAGCAGGTGAATATACTTTGATTGAGGCTGAATTGAAAATCCTTGTAGATAAAGTGTCCAACATCGAAAATCAAACCGATTTTAAGACACTAGAAGGTGAATATCATAATTTATTGAGGAGAGCAGCAAAAGCAGAAGCTCAAGTTTCTGAAAAAGACTAGAAAAACAAAGTATCAAAACGTCAATTTACAAAAATTAAAGTATGAAAAAATTGCAAAAAATATGTTTAATGTTTCATCATTTGAAATAAATTTATACATATTATCCTTAGTTCCGTTGATAGGTCAAAGTGTTGCTCTATCTTGGATGGAGTTCACATTTATAGGAGGTTTGATAGGTTTATTTATTGGAATAGCTCTTAACAAACCATTGATGTATCTTTTTTTCAGCTTTGGTGGTTCTCACGGAAATATTTTTTCGAGAAATGCAGGAGATTTTATGTTTCTGCTGATGAGCATTATGCCGATAGTATCCCCCATTTTAGGAATCGGAGTCGGTGTATCTGTGTCTCAAAGCATTTTTCTCACTCAACTTGGCATTGCCAGAGATATCTCTTGGATTTTAATCACCAGCTTTGCACATTTTATTCCTACGATTCTATACTCAGCCTTATTCCATGTCCCTACGCTTCTTAACTTTGCTCCGGGAAATTCCAGCATCCTTAAAAAAAGGATTGAAAGGGGAGTAAGTATACTGATATTTGTTGTCTGGGGAAGTTTAATTGGATTAGCTCAATGGTTATTAATCAGAGAGCATTTTAGTGATTCACTTCTATGGTTTTTCTTAAGTGCATTAGGCATTTCAGTAGGTATTTTTATTGGTAATTTCGTATATTTATTTTTAGTTATAATTTTTGGTAGAGGAAGTGTTATGGGAGTATTTTATTCTATTGGTTTAATTGCTCTACTTCCATATAGCTTATTGACAGGAATGCTACTAGAGTTTCTTGTGAAACGTAGCTGATAAACTGAATCAAAGCATATTATGACGGATAGTATTTTCGTAATTAGCTATACTTTACTAGCCTTATCTTTGATAATAATAATTATAATTATAGCTTTATTTATTTTTCAACCTAGATGGCTATTTTTGATTATCACTTCAACATTTACAGATGTGGTTTACTTTACTGAAACCACTCAAAAAATTATTGCACTTACAATAGATGATAGTCCTGAATCCAATACAACACCCAAAATTCTTGAGGTTTTGCAACACTACCAAGCACGAGCGACTTTTTTTATTATTACTGATAAAATTAAAACAAATGAGTCTATTGTTTCACAGATAGTTGACCAAGGTCATGAGCTAGGAAATCATCTTACCAAAGATGAACCAAGTATTAAGTACTCACCACAGGAATTTGAAGCAAACTTACTTGAAGCTCACAACATACTTGCTCAATTCACTATGCCTCATTGGTTGCGACCTGCATCTGGATGGTATAATCACACGATGGTTAATATAGCGCATAAGTATGGATATAGAGTTGCTTTAGGCTCTATATTTCCACTTGATACTCATATTCACTCATCTTGGTTTGCATCAAATCACATTTTATTGAATGCTCGTCCAGGTTCAATAATTATTTTGCATGACAATGGTCAACGAGGTGAAAGAACAGCATTAACCTTGAAAAGAATTTTACCTGAACTTTCTAGAAGAGGCTATCGCCTTGTTACACTTTCAGAACTTCTTTCTTAAGAATTGATAATAGTTGTTGCATAATCAAGCAATCTAACAAGTCATTGCAGCATAATAGTGCGAGATTATCTGTTAAGTGTCGAAAATTGTTTGTGATGGCTCCAGTTTACCGTTACCCTGCTGAAATTGTTGATGAGGCTAACAGTTAAAAAGTTGTCTATCTTCATCTTCACTTTTCATTAACAGGTAGCTGAATTATGCAGAAGACATTACTCTCACACGGATAGGGCGATCGCCAACTTATGTCTGATAATATTAATCAGGAAACAGCATAACTACAATCACTCCAGCAACCAGCTAAATAAACCTTCTACTGTTAAGCTGAAATCTTGAGCAAACTCTGGGACTGGTAACTTTGCTTCTAATTCTTCGTAAACATTAGTTGCTTGGTTTGGCAAGTAAACAAACACAGATTTTTCTTTAGGATCTATCAACCATCCCATCTGAGTTCCATACTTGAGACAATGCAAAATATTTTTGATAACTTTAGTTTGACTTTGGTCGGGAGATAAAATTTCAATTGTCCAATCTGGGGCAATTGAGAAGACGTTAGCAATTCCACCATTTTCTTGACGAGGAATTCTCTCCCACATAAATACAGAAATGTCAGGCACAATCGAGCGATTTCCAAATGTACAGCGAAGTTCGCAGAAAGCGCGTGCAATTTTTTGGGGCTTTACGATTAAATTAATTGCTGGTGCTAACTCAGTTTGAATTGCGCTGTGTTCTCCTTGTGGCCTTGGTTTTTGGATGATACGCTCATCAATATATTCACTTGCAGGTTTTGTCTCTGGCAAATTTAGGAATTCTTGGAGGGTAAGAAGTTTAGTAGGGATTTGTACCATTTAAGGTTTCCTTACACCCTTTGTTCGGTAACTAATGTCAGGCTAACCCATTCGCCTTTGTCGTTATAGCTGCGAATCATTCGCTGGCGGAGATTTGGCTGGATTAACCAACCGGCTTCTAAAAATAAAGGTTGACGCAGTTGCACTTTGAGTGGTGAAGTTGCAGAACTGCCATCAGGTAGGAATAATACTTGTATCTGCTTTTCGGGATTTTCATCAAAGAGAACTATGGAATCTTTGATGGTAGCAGTTGAAGTAATTGTGCGTTCTGCAAAAGAAGTACTTTGAATTAATCGTCCAGCGTTATCTAATTGTAATTTGAGAGTTGTAGAGTAAGTATCAGGCGATCGCAAATCTCGATATATTGTCACTGCCTCACCTTGCCATTCTCCCAGCAAATCATTTAACTGCAAAGGTGGACGTTCTGCTGCTGGGGTTCCGGCTAGATGTTCTCGAATTAGAGTTAATCCACTGAGATTACCTGTTCTATCAAATAATTGCACCAGACGCAAGCGGCGATTTTCATGGACAAAAGCCAGTTCCCCACCAAATTCAGAAAACGGCCCAATCTGAATTAAACCTTCAGAAAACGAACCATTTTCAAAAAACAGCAAACCTCCCCCCACAGAATTAAATTCTCTAACTAAATCTCGTCCAGAACGAGTTAGAGTCAGGCGCACTGTTTGGCTACCGTTTAATTTTTCCAGACAAAGACGGCTAGGAGTATCGTTAACAAGCGTACCTTGGGGAGAAAAATTCGTGAATGAACCTTCCCAAACACCAAGATTTTCTAAAAAACATTCCCATTGCGATTTCATAGCAATTTCACCCTTTCTCCTTTACCCATGCCCCATGCCTATCTTTTCGCAAAACATCTGACAGCAAATAAGCTTCCCATTAATCCTACCGTGCCACCGAAGCTCAAGAGAATTAGGGGCAATAATAAAATTTGGGCTGGAGTGAGTTGTATGCCGTTGGTGATTACTTGGATAAACTCTGGTTGATTGGCTAGCAATTTACCGAGAAACTGTTGAATTAGAGAAATGAAACTCCAAGCGATCGCACCACCAACGAAACCAAAGGTAATTCCTTGTAAAATGAACGGCAGGTAAATCCAAACAGAAGTTGCTCCCACAAGTTGCATAATTTCAATTTCCTGGCGTCGCGCCATGACAATCAAGCGAATTGTGGTAGTAGTCACAGCGATCGCTGTTACAGTCAAAATAATCGTAATTGTTAATGTAATCCAGTTCAAACCCCGGTGCAGCTGGGCAATGCGTTTAACTGCTTCATCGATATACTGCACCGTATCAACTCCCTGTAACTTAGCCAGTTGGGTTGCTAAAGTTGGCACAACTTGAGAGTTACGTGCTTTCACTTTAATCTCATCAACCAAAGGATTCTCCCCTAGCTGCTGGGTAACACCTTCAATATCAGAAATTTTCATTTCCTTAACTAACTTAGTCCAGGCTTCCTCCTTAGTAATAGTTTGTATCGCTGCTACCTCTGGGATTTTTGCTATCAACGGCTCAATGCTTTGGCCTTGCATATCCGGTTCGAGATAAACTGATACTTCTAGCTGGCTACCGAACTGATAGAGAAGCTTTTCTACTTGCCAAGAGGTTTGCAAACTCAAACCGAATAAAAATAACAATACCGTCACAGTACTGACAGCTGCCCAATTCATCCAACCCCCCCGGAGTAAGCCGAGAAAAGTTTCTTTGAGCAGATAGTCAAGTTTCGTGAGAGATTTCAACACAAATTACCCCAGGCAAAAATTCAGAATTCAGAATTCAGAATTCAGGAGTCAGAATAGGGTTTTCTACGAGATGCTACCGCGTAGCTTGCTTCCCCGTAGGGGTACGCCCCCCTGCGCTTACAGAATTCAGAATTTATAATTGATAACTCACAATTCAGAATTCAGCACTCCCCACCTCCCCATCTCCCCACCTCCCCATCTATCTCCCCACCTCCCCATCTATCTCCCCACTCCCCACTCCCCAGCTTGATAGAATTAAGGTAGTAGGAATTTTCACCATCTAGCCATCAAGACTCATGCCTTCTGAAATTGCTGTCGAGAAAAAAAAATTAAAAAATCCGCCTTTGGAGCTTCATTATTTAGGCGATCGCGTGCTGCGTCAAGCTGCAAAGCGCATTTCTAAAGTTGATGACGAACTCCGCCAAATAGTGCGCGAAATGCTGCAAACTATGTACAGTAAAGATGGTATTGGTTTGGCTGCACCCCAAGTGGGAATTCACAAACAATTAATTGTCATTGACCTGGAACCAGATAACGCAGCGAATCAACCCTTGGTGTTGATTAACCCCGTAATCAAACAGGTGAGCCGTGACATCTCCGTTGCCCAAGAAGGGTGTTTAAGTATTCCCAATGTATATCTGGATGTAAAGCGCCCTGAAGTGGTGGAAATCGCCTATAAAGACGAGTATGGTCGTCCCCAAACTTTAAAAGCCAATGACCTCCTTGGACGCTGCATTCAGCATGAAATGGATCACCTCAATGGAGTAGTATTTGTAGACCGTGTGGAAAACTCCTTGACTTTGGCCCAAGAGCTGTCTAAGAATGGCTTCTCGTATCAAGCGGTGAAACCAGTAGCATAGGGGGCTAGTAGTGTATTTAACTCCAAAAAGCGGTTTGTTTCTGGGTGGTTGTTGCATAAGTGCGATCGCGGCGGTGGGTTCGATTTTTGAACTCAGTTACGGACAACCAGATTTCGGTGTCACAACCACAGCAATTATCCTCGCATTAAGCATTCCACTCACAGGTTTATTTTTCTTTGCCGCAGTGAGGGACGCAAGGGCTAACATGAAATAAGCATCAGGTACATAAAAAAGGTAAACGGATGAACTAAGAATACTCAATTCATCCTTTTACCTTTTATTTTTGTTCTGTATCTTCTACTGCTCCTAAGGCTTTGAGCGTCATTAACTGTGGTGGGGTTAAGCCTGTGACTCCAAAATTTTTGCGACGCTAAAAACCTTGGATTCTTGCATCTAGTGGTCTGCCAACCCAAAAATGTTAGGTGGAGGTTGGGTAAAGGTTAAAGGGAAAAGGCTAAGGGATAAAAAACCTTTTCCCTTTCCCCCTTCCCCTTTGCCCTTTAAAGAGCCAAGTCACGAAAGCGAACTTGGTGGTCTGCTAACCCAAAAATGCGCTTCTTTCGGGCTATTTAAAGGTGAAGGGGTAAAGGATAAGGGATTTAAAACCTTTCCCCTTTCCCCTTTAAAGAGCGAACTACTAGTTAACTACGAGGTACAATCGAACAGAGATAGCTGCACATACTCTGCTCTCCTTGGAACTGCATTCATCAAGTTTGGGAGGCTTGCCAATGACCCCACCCGACATATAGAAGGATGCTATCAACTACCACTCAACTACTACGACTCTCTCAAGGACAACTCAACTTACTAGAAGCTTGTCCGCGTAAATTCCAACACACTTACTTAGAACAACTCAATTCCCCTGCAAATCCCGAACACGAGGAACGGCAAACTTTGGGTAGCCGCTTTCACCTGCTGATGCAGCAGCGAGAAATGGGCTTACCAATTGATAGTATTCTCCAAGCAGATCCTCAATTGCAAAGGTGGATGGCTGGTTTTACAGATGCAGCCCCAGAAATTTTAATGTCTGCAACAGACAATCAAACTTTTCGTGAAAGCGAACATTACCGCACTCTGCAAATTCAAAACTATTTGTTGACGGTTGTCTATGATTTATTGATTGCAGATAACCAACAAGCACAAATTCTCGATTGGAAGACTTATCCGAAACCACTTCATAAGCGCAAGTTAGAATCTAATTGGCAAACACGCCTTTATATGTATGTTTTGGCTGAAACTAGCGCTTATTCACCGGAAAATATTTCCATGACTTACTGGTTTGTTCAATCTGAAGGCAAACCGCAAAATATTAAATTTACTTACAATACTGCTCAACATCTAAAAACAGCAAAGAAGCTTAAGCAGCTGTTAAATCAGTTAACTGATTGGTTGGAGGATTATCAAAATAACATACAGTTTCCCCAAGTGCCGGAGGGCAGTAAAATTTGTGATTATTGTACCTTTGCCAAGAGGTGCGATCGCACAACAGTCACTGAAGAAACTGCGAATGAATCTTTGCTGAATCTTGAGAGCATTCAAGAAGTTTCACTTTGATTTTATCCACACCCAAGGGATTTAGTCATCCGATAGATGTAGATTTACGAGAAATATTGAATGCTATTTTCTATGTGCAATGTACCGGATATCGGTCTACATACAACTGTCTATAGCTACTTTCCCAAATAGCATTTAATCCTGCTGGTGAGCAAATTTATAAGCACCCCAAACAGAAAGAGCGATGGCGGCTGCTAACAAAATCGGTATGCTATACCAAGGAAACTGAGACAAGGGTAAATGAGCAGCCGCACGTAGTCCGATGCTGGCGTAGGTTAAGGGTAACAAGTAAACTACTACTTTCAGGGCTGCTGGTAATGTACCAGGGTCAAAAAAGGTCGCTCCTAAAAAAGACATGGGGATAATTATAAAGTTATTGTAGAGTCCTACTGATTCGAGCGATCGCACACTCAATCCTACAATCACTCCCAACCCTGCAAATACAGCACAATTGAGTACAAGTAAAACTAAAAATAGCGGATTCAAAAAATTCCAATTTCCAGTCAACAGTACCGCTACTAAAATCACCGAACCTGATGTCATCAACCCCCGCACTACTCCCGCCAACATTTTGCCGATGTGTAATGCTAACGGATGTATAGGAGTTAACAATAATTCCTCGAAAGTTTTACTAAATAATCTGTCTCCACAAATGGAAAATGTCGTCCCCCCAAAGCTAATGGTCATTGACGACAGCGCTACCATACCTGGTAATATAAATTCCAAATAGTTGTCATAGTTACCACTAATTCCTGAGCCTGGTTTGATGGAACTACCCAAACCTAAACCAAAAGCTAAAATATATATCAGTGGAGATATTAACCCTGATGCAGCAACTTGCACAACTCTAGCACGTAAATCTAGCCAATCTCCCCAAAAAATAGTTAGACTATCAGCTAGGAGAATTTGAAATTGCGAAGTTTTGAAGCTCTTGCCCGATAGTAAGGCTTTTTGAAATTTCACTTGCTTTGAGTTAGGTATTGAAATTGTATTCAAAGTTAATTTACATTGTTTGAGACATCAAATACTAGGGGTGATAAAAATATCTGCATAGAAAAATATGTCATGAAAATAATTTATCCAAATTTATAGATAAGATGACTAGCTAGTTAATGTAAATTAGAACTGTCACCAACTAACCTTGAAATTGCATTCAGAAATTTAAATAAGACTTACGCAAAATCATGAAAAAACTAACCGCAAAGGACGCATTCGCGCAGCGTCTCGTCAGAGAAGGACACAAAGGGATAAGAATTTCAGAGAGTTATTGCGTAAGTCCTGTTAAATAATCTGCTATTGTTGTCATTTAAGAAGAAAATTTTCACAAACTCCCACACAATTACAGTTAAAACTAGGCATACTGAAAGAGGTAGAAAAATTTAGACTACTCCTGCTCAATTGACGTGAAGGTGATTAAGCAACAATGAGACGTAAATCGACTGGTAGATCGGCTACTACTTCTAGACCCTCTAATTTTCAATCCCCGATGTTTAACCTCTTCACTATCGCAATTATGGGAGGGGTATTGATTTTGGGAATTGGAATCGGCATTGCTTTTAGTTCTACAACCACATTGGCACCATCAAATGTCGCTTCTCGTGAATTTATTGATACCAAAGCACCGAACCCTGAGATCTGCGTGCAGTATGGAGCCAGTGCTATGGTGATGGACGCTAGGTTGTTCGTAACTCTCAACCCCTTCAATGTCTATGTTTCTCAGCCGAGTATGCGTCCTGGATGTGTTATCAGACAAAATAACTGGGCAATTTTAGAGCAGCGTCGCTTGGTGACATCTGAACAGGTAAGGGATTGTAAGAATCGCTTAAATACCTTTGGTTTTACAGGTAATTTGGATAGTGATAACCCTGATATTAGATGCATATATCAAAATGAAGCTGCTCAAAACTTCTTCACAGCTCAACCAGGGGCAGTGGGAACACCCCAGGAAACCGATAGATTTTAGATTTGGGTATGGGGAGTGTTGACTGGAAGCAAAGGCTTGAAATCCAAAATTTATATCATCTTCCCGTTTCCTACCTACCCTTGGGAAGGGGTTGCCCAAACTCAATAACTTGGGGGTTGGGAACGTTAGGGGTTGTGGGGAGTGGGAATTCAGACATACCGAAATTAGGAATACTATTCAACGTACTGGGTTGATTTGGGAAAGAAGGAGGGGGAAGAATAAAACTTGGTTGTTGAGGGGGTGTATTGGGGGTGAGAGGAGGTACGGTTACAAAGGGTTGATTTGAGTTAGTAGTGCTTGTTGAGGGTAGCTGATTCGATATAGGCTCAATTGTGAGTAAAGGTGGTTGTGAGTCGGGAGTAAGTACGGGTAAGTTATTAGGAGATTGAGAGTTAGTAGTAAGTACGGGTAGGTTATTAAGGGATTGTGAGTTAGTAGTAAGTACGGGCGGCTCAGTAGGCGGCTTTTGGGGTGGTTTTTTGGCTGGAGGTGCTGAATTTGCTGGTTTTACAGCAGTACTTTTACCAGAAATAACAGGACGTAATACCCAGCGAGTGGGGTTTTTTCGAGAAACTGGTTGCAGTTGTACCTTATTGGCATTTAAAACAGTTCCCGGTGCTAAATCTAGAACAATGCGTGTAGCGTTTTCATTGAGTTGAGAAACACGAATACTTTTGATGACTCCAGAGTAACTTTGTTGGGTGGTAACATCACCTAACTTAGTATTAGGTAAATCTACAACCAACCGGGGTGGTTGGGCAAGGTAGAAATAACGAGGTGTTGTGGGTGTTGAAAGAGTGATTTCGAGTTGCTGTGTTTTCGGTGAAAAGCGCCAATTATCTAGTTTTGCCACTGCTGTTACAGCAATGGAGGAAGTTTCAAAGGCGATCGCTGCATAAAAACCGAATACACTGAAACTCAGTAACTTTTTGCTCCAGTGGCAATGCCAGGTCTTTAATCTGTGAGCCATTGTTAATTATGCCTTTAATATTAAGTTCTGAGGAATTTCTAGTATAAGCTCAGAATTAAATTATACTTTTGCCTTTTTATTCCTCAGTTGCCACTATAAATATATACACTCGATGGGCTGGGTAGGTTAAAAAAGTGAGTGGGGGATGAGGGAGACAAGGGAGACAAGGGAGACAAGGGAGCAGGGGAGATGAGTTTTTCCCCTCTACTCCTCTGCCCCTGGAGTCCCTGGAGCCTCTTCTGCCCAATGCCCCATGCCCAATGCCCTTTTAATGACTGTTAGACTTTTGAGATTTTTCCTCAACTTTTTCTGGCACGGCAGTAAATTTTAGAGGTTGTGGGATGTCATTGAAAGTTAATTGCCCTGGTATACTGGCTCCTTCGATTAGTTGCATTTGAATTTTGACTGAGTTGAGAGGATCTTTCTGGGATTGAGGGATATTGCAAAGAATCGATGTGTTAACTTTGCCGGATAAATTCAACTGTTGATTTTTCAAGATGCCGATGAGGGGATGCTTTTGGTTAATATCGGCGTTGGCGTTTGCCGATAATACAGAGGCATTTAAGTAAATACCTGACTGCTCAACGTTTAATGTCAAGGTGTCTGATTTTCCACAGTTGGGCAAATTTTCAGCTAGTGTTAGACGATAGCGATCGCTCAGTAAAAAAGGAGCTTTGAGATTTTTTTCTCCATAGGCAGTTACGGTTTTAAACAGTATTAGTACTGAACTGATGGCTACTCCGTAAAAAGCTAAGGATTTGAAGTTGAAGTGATTCATAATTTCAATTCCTGAGTTGTTGGCTGTTGACTACTAACTTCAGGAAGCACGGAAGCTAGATGAGCTGTGACTTGGCTGTAGCGCCTGGTAATCAGCAGGGAAGAACGGCATTGAATGGCTAATTGGTCTGTATATCTTCCCAAGGTTTGCCGCTCAATACCCCAAGTGCGACTGGTACCAGCGATGGTCAAGTCTACATTTTTTGAAGCTTCCACCACGGCTTGGATAGGATCTGCGGCTTGGACAAATTTGATTTCTATGCGATCGCGTACACTAGTTGGCAATTGCTCCATCATGATGTCCAATTCGTAGCTCAATTCTTCCTGGAGGCGATTTTCTGGTAAAACGTGTAAAACTTGCAACATGCAAGTTTCATGGTTGATCAGCAGTCTCAAAGCAAGTATTAATGCTAAATCGTCGTGGATGTTTGCAGAATAAGGTACTAACAAGCTTTCTAATCGCTCGCTTCCCCGGTCTACAAATACTGCTACATCCACTGGCGCAGTGGTAAGAATTTGACCGACTCTTCCCCCTAAACGGTTGCTACTAAAGGCTGGGCGATGCCATCCTACAAGAATTAAATCTACTTGGTCTAGTGCAGCAATTTGGGCTGTTTCCCGTGCAACATTGCTAGATGTGCGAACAATGGGATGCACGTAGGAGCGTGTTTGTGGGGGTTCGAGAGTATTAATTAATTCTTCTAGTTGCTGGCGGCGCTGGGCAATTAATCGGTCTGCTTCAACTGGGGTACTTTCAAAGGCATAGTCTTCTTCAAATTCAATTAAGCTGAGGGGATGCACAACAGCAGATTGTTGATGGTTAAGAGCAATTGCCACTGCCAACTGTACTAAGCCCTTTTGAGTATTGGGATTAGCCACTGGTACTAAAATCCGGTAGGGACGAGTGTAAGTTAAATCTTCAACAGTGGTATCTTCTCTACCTAAATGTGTTTCGGTCTCTGTTTGCAACTCTGGTTCTACAACATCTAACCGGATGAGTTTTTTCGGATATGTCCATTCCAACAATGGCGAGGTCATAAATGTAGTTACCAGCGCCATAATTACTAGCATGGTAAATACTAAAGGGGAAATTACTCCTAATTCCAGACCAATATTTAGCACGATCAACTCGGTTAAACCGCGAGTATTCATTAACCAACCGAGTGCCGAGGCTTCTCGTTTATTAATGCCACTAACACGAGCTGCAATGTAAGTACCAAAATATTTACCTGCGATCGCTACTGCCAAAACCAATGCACACAACAGCCATAATTCTGGACGATTTAGCAAGCCAATCTGTGTCCGCAAACCACTGTAAGCAAAAAATATTGGCAGCAAGAATATCAGCACGAAATCTTCGGTTTTTACTGCCAATTCCCGTACTAAATCTTCATTTTTGGGCATTGCTGCTCCCAGTAAAAATGCTCCAAAAATGAAATGAATGCCTATTAATTCAGTGATTAATGCGGATGCAACCACCCCCATATAAATCCCAGCCAACAGCAATTGGCTGAGGCGTCCCGCACGTTGGTAATGTTTGGCAAGACCTTCGAGAAACCAACGCCCCAGGGTTAGCATGAAGCCGATATAAACTATGCTCTCAATAATGGTCGGTACTGCACCAGCAAAATTGCCAGTACGAGCAACAGCTATAGCTACTGCTAATAAACACCAAGCTGTGACATCATCCACCGCTGCACAAGTTAACGCTAAGGTTCCTAATCGCGTTCCTTGTAAATTACTCTCAGTTATTATTCGCGCCAATACTGGAAAGGCAGTAATGGACATTGCCGCACCCAAAAATAAAGCGAAGGCAGTAAACGACACACTAGCGTTGGAAACCAGAGGATAAAGCACCACCGCTAGTAATGTTCCCAAGGAAAAAGGCACCAAAATACTGACATGAGAAGTTAAAACTGCCACTTCTAGCTGGCCGCTGAGGTATTTTGGATTTAGTTCTAATCCAATCAGAAACATGAAAAATATTAGTCCCACTTGAGACAAAACATTTAGAAAAGGAATAGTTTCTGGTGGAAATAAGGTAACTGCTACATGGGGAGCTACTAAACCAAATAAAGATGGCCCAAGCATAATCCCAGCGACAATTTCACCAATTACCAGTGGTTGCTTAATAGAACGAAATCCTAGCCCTACTAGCCGTGAAAGTCCAATAACAATCAGTACCTCAACCAGAACGAGAATAACTGTGTGCATGGTTTCCTCAAAAGTAACTATCTGGTTTCCCTAAGATAATTGTTTAAAAGATTGGAAAATGTCAACCCCTATTCTTACTGAGAGATTCCACAAACTCCAAATTTTAAATTGCAAATTCAGGGATTAATCGCTGTCTCAATCAATTTATAAGCTTGTAAGTTTAATTATGAATTAAGAACTATCCGTCAAATTTATCAGATACACTGAAGACTAATTTTCTCTGATTTGTGATGTAAGTTACTGTTAATCCAAGATAACAATATGAGTTCTTGAGGTCACAATACAAGGAAGAAACGAAGAGAATAACTCCCAATACGGTTGGGTTAAAGGGGAAAGGTTTCAAATACATCCTTTACCCCTTAACCTTTTCCCAGACCACAAGGGAAGTTTATACTGCTGATCCCAACCGTATTGGAATAAACCCCAAATCTTCTAAAGACAAGGGTTATTCTCAGTCAACAATCAACAGTTAACAGTCAACACTCAGTAATTTGCTACAGTTACTATCAGGAATTAATTCTTTATAGATGTGCTTAAACGGTAAATTTTTCATAACTTGTACCGTGCAACAAAAAGGCCACTAAGGGCGATGCCATCAGTGTAGTGACTATCGCCATAATAACCATGATAGTGAATAAAGTGGGGGTAATTATACCTTGTTCAAGACCAATATTCAGGATGATTAACTCCATTAAACCGCGAGCATTCATCAGAGTACCGATAATTGCTGATTCCCGCCAATTTTCTCCTGCTAATTTTGCGGCTAACATACAAGCAATGCCTTTACCGATAACTGCGATCGCTACAATTAATATGGTAATTCCCCATAATGCAGGGGTGTTTACTAATCCAATTTGTGTATTCAATCCAGAAAAAACAAAAAATATCGGTAGCAAAAAAGAAGTGGTGAAAAATTCTGTATATTGGCGAATTTGTTGGGCGAATTCCCCCCGTGGCGTGACTGCTCCCAACACAAATGCACCGAATATTGCATAGATACCTGTGATATCAGTAAACCACGCACAAAACATCAAAACTATCAAAAACAAAGTTAATGTTTGTCTGCTCACACCTGCATCACGTTTTGTGATGTTTGTGAAGACTTTAAGTAAACGTTGCCCGATAAAAATTGCAAATAGAATGTAGCAAATACCACCACCAATTGCTAAAATGGCGATATTGATGGAATTTTTCACGCTAGCAAGGACGATGGCCAGCAAACACCAAGCAACTCCATCATCCACCGATGCTGCACCTAAAGCCAAAGTCCCAAAGCGAGTTTGCGCGAGTCCGCGTTCGTAAAGAATGCGAGCTAACATCGGAAAAGCGGTGATTGTCATCGATGCACCCAAATATAAAGCTGCTGACCAAGGCACTACTTTTGGTTGAAAGAAATTGCCATTTTGATATAAGAAAAAAGAAGCGATCGCTCCTAAAATAAAAGGAGTAATAATCCCAGAAGCGGATAATAAACCAGCACTTTTGATATGATGTTTTAAAAGTTTTGTATTAAACTCTAAACCAATCAAAAACATATAAATTGCCAATCCAATTTGACTGATAGCATATAAAATCGACATCGATGGATTGGGTATTTTATCTCCTAAAGCAGTGATAATTGGCAGCTTAGGAAATAACCATTGTTGAAAATTTGGTGCAATCAAACCTAAAAGCGACGGACCTAACATCACACCTGCAATCATTTCGCAAACAACATCAGTTTGTCCCAGATAGCGGCGTCCTAAAATCGTAACTATGCGACAAGTCACTAAAATTACTGTCAGTTGCAGAAATAGCTGAATAACCAAATCAAAATTTGACATTGTACTTTATTGAGCAGAAATTAAATCTGAGTCAGGTAGATAATAATACAGATATATTTTTTTAGCACAGTAATGCTCATAAGTGCCAAATACAATACAAAATAGGGTAGCAACACTGTGCTACCCTATTATTATCTGTATTCTATTATGTTAAAAATTGCTTCAAGACACTGCTACAGACATAAGTATTTAGAAACGTAGATAAAATGTAACTATTAACAATTAAAAATTACAACCACTCTCCACCCCGGAAACGCCAACGAAGAAATACGATTCGCATTAAGCTTTGGGAAGTAATAAAAACTGCTAACCAGACAATGCTATAGTGCAATAAAAAATCTGTTGGTGAGAGTTCTTCTTTAGGCAAAGGTATTGGTAAAAAGCCAAAAACTTTGATTCCACAAAACACAAACAATAATTCCCAAATACCAGCTAACAGTTGATATACTGCTGGCCAATCTCTGTCCCAACGGAATTTTTGCAGATAGTTATAAACTACATCCCAACCCAAGCCAAAGATGGCGATGTAACCAAGTATCCAAAAATAAACTGAATTAGCACCAGAACCAATCAAACCCATTGCAAAGGGTAAAGATACCAGTATGCCTACAGTTGCAAGTAATAATAATCGAGTTTGCCAGCGACCTAGTAAAGTTGGTGTCATAAGAGTAATTTTAGATTTTAGATTTTAGATTTTGGATTTTGGATTGAAGCTAAAATCCAAAATTCAAAATCTAAAATTAGCATGGTTTTAAGTGGTAACCAAACTTAGAGAATGATAACTTGCAAGAGCATCCCAATTGATGACATCTTCTAACAAAGCTTGATAACCTAGTGTGTTGGGATGAAGTCCGTCATCACTCAAGCGTTTGAGTCGCCAAGCTTCACTGCGTTCCATCCACATATCAAAAATATCTAAATAGGGAATTTGTCGTTTCTCACAAGCAATGCGAGTTGCTTCTTTGTAGCGGTACTGATCGCTATGATTATAGTAAAAGC
Source organism: Nostoc linckia z4 (assembly GCF_002608075.1). GTDB lineage: Bacteria > Cyanobacteriota > Cyanobacteriia > Cyanobacteriales > Nostocaceae > Nostoc > Nostoc linckia. The sequence continues at coordinate 125,211 of NZ_LAHA01000011.1, read as the reverse complement.
AATCTAAAAATGGCATTTTAGCTTCATCCACTGGCACCATGCCGACAAACAACACAGGACACAGTTGTTGTGCTAAATCCAACAGAGAAGCGATTTCTTTTTCAAATACAGCAAAATCTGTGTAACTTCGTCCATCAGGACGCGCCAAACGAGCTGAATCATTGACCCCTACTGATAAAATAATCAAATCGGGAACGCGATTTCGTAGCTCACCGCGATGGCGAAATTCAACTTCTAGCCTTTGGGCTACTTGTTGCGTGCGATCGCCCCTGACCCCTAAATTATAGAGAACGTGACCCGCACTATCCGGCAACATCCACCATCGCCGTAGTTGCTCAATCCATCCCCCTTTTTCCGGGTCGCCAAATCCATATATTAAGCTGTCCCCCAGTGCGACAATCTTCATAGGCTGCAAGTGTTTTGGTGGTACAGACAGCTGCATTGAGGAAGATACTGAAAAAGTTTGCATTTAAGAACTATATTTTATATCTTTTCAAGATTCTATACATTTCTATACCATACACGGCTATCTTTAAATATCCAAGCATCTATATGGTTGCAAGGTTATACCCATTAGAAAAAAGCCATTGCTGAACAAGGGGATGATTGAGGCTGACACGGGGATACGCGGACACAAAGAGAAGTCCGTACACCGAAAGGGTTGCCGCAGGCATCTGAACTTCTCCTGTGGTCGCCGCTAGGCGTAGCTTGCTTCCCGTTCGCGTAGCGTCTCGTAGAGAAGAGAAGGGTACGGGGGACGCGGGGATTATGGATGAGTGGATTGAATATTTAAAGCGACAAAAGATAGATAAAGACATTTGTTACAGCATCTACCATGCTAGTTTTCTGTAGTTGGGGATTCTTCAGGTAAAGTGCGTTTTTTACGTTTTGAAGGAATGGCAGGGGAATAAAGAAAGAAGTAATTTTATCTGCCAAAGATTTCATCAACAGTAATGCTGACATCAGAGAAACTTGGAATTGATAAAGTTTGACCGCTAGCTAACTTTTGAAGATGATGATATCCTGCGGTTGTTGGTTGTTGATAAACTTCGACAATTTCCTCGTTAATATCTACTAACCAAACTTCAATAATGTTAGCTTCTGCATATAAAGGAATTTTCGCTTCCCGGTCATACAAAATAGTCGAATCAGCCACTTCAATTAATAAAAAAATATCCTTGGGTTGGGGGTGTGCAGTGGCGTAGAAATCATCACGGGGTTTGACTAATGCCACATCTGGCTGAGGTTCTGAGTTATTGTTCAACACAACTGGATTTTGAGCAGCAACTATAGCGCGTTTCCCCAATAGCTGCACCAACAAATTAACTAGTCGATTTACACAAGCAGCGTGTTTTGTCCCAATTGGCGACATTTCAATAATTTCTCCCCGAACCAATTCCACTCGGTCATCTTCTTTGAGAATCCCCGAATCAACCATTTTATGATATTGCTCAACTGTGAATTTCCGTCTTAGCAATTGCACAGACATCGCTACCTCAACTACTACTTATTTAATTATTCTTCAAAAAAAGACTAGAAAATAATATGATGCAATTCTTTTTTTAACCAGAATAATATAAAGAGCGATCGCCTTCACACTAAAGAGCGATCGCTTATCATCAGTCAACAGTCAACTTTCCACCTAACACTGTAGAAATAGCTCTGCAAAACTTTTCGGTGCTGCTTCAGGTTTCGCTACAATCTCCACAACTTTATTGCGTGCAGCTGGTTCCAGCAGCGCCTCGACGCTAACTTGAGCGACTTTTTGTCGAGGAATGCTACCGTCAAACAGCGTATCAGCACCCTGCATCACAATGGAGTCGGTATTATCTTCATTCTTTAATCCGCCAGGACGCACAATGGTATAAGTCAGACCACTTTTTTGAATGTATTCTTCCGCTTGCTTTTTCCACACCAAAATCAGCCAAAACAAGTTCAGTGGATGGAACAACAAAGATGTACACAAAGAAGAAACTAAGACAAAATGCTCGATTCCCTTGGCTTTAGCAGCATCCACTAAATTTTTCGTACCTTCAAAATCCACTTTATAGGGGCCAGTGGGGTCAAAGCTAGGTTTTGCCCCAGTCGCAACCAACACAACTGTGCTATCTCCCAGCGCAGCAGTCAGAGTTTCTGGTTGTAAGACATCGCCTACCACCAATTCAGCTTCCGGAGATACAATACCCTTTGCTTTTTCTATATCCCTCACTAAAGCCCGCACGGGAATATTCCGCGCTACCAATTCTTGCACGATGCGGCGACCTGTTTCACCCGTTGCCCCTGCTACAAATGCTTTCATGAGAAATGCTATCCTGGGAAACTATTGTGTGCTTGTTCAGTTCTTTATTTTAGTGATTCTATGGAGCTGATGGCAGATTCTTGAGGTTTCTGTCAAAATAGGATACTTGTGCGAAACGACGCAAATCAACAGGGAATTATTAATATAGACAAACGCCCAAGTATACAGTCACGTATTTATGCTTTTAAGAGACGGCGAATATCAATCCTTGGAAATAACAGAAGCACTTTTACCAGTTGCATCCAGCCAAGAAGAAGCAAACCAGACATTAACACAAGGAAATTTAGAAACGTTCACAAAATTTCATGGTCGTTATCAAGACTGTATGGAAATGTTTGCTCCAGCAGTCAAGGTTGCTGAGTACCTGAATTCTCACAGTTCGTGGTTTTCGCGCTGTGCTGAACCCATGAAGGTGCAACCGTTGGGGGAAAATGGCTATGCTCTGGTAATTGGTCGTTTTGGTTCTTTTGGTTATGAAGTAGAACCAAAAATTGGTTTAGAACTATTACCTCCAGACGAGGGTATTTACCGCATCCGTACAATTCCGATTCCTGACTACCAACCGCCTGGTTATGACGTAGATTACCGCGCATCTCTTAGATTAACAGAAAACGTGGTCAGTGATATTTGTACTGATATTGCTAACGTGACCAAAGTTGAATGGGAGTTGGATTTGGTAGTTTACATACACTTTCCGAGATTTATTCAGCGATTACCCAAATCTTTAATTCAATCTACAGGCGATCGCTTACTCAATCAAATTGTTCGCCAAGTCTCCCGCCGCTTAACTCGCAAAGTCCAAGAAGATTTTCACCGATCTTTGCAAATACCCTTTCCTAATAATTCCAAGAAAAAGCGGTGAGTCAACTGATTTTAGATTTTAGATTTGTTTCACCCCTCGTGCGTGAAACAAATCCAAACAATTTGTTAACAGTTGTTCGTTTTTTGTCATTGGTTTATAACAAATGACAAATCACGAATCACAAATGATTATGCTTTAGTAAGAATTCTTTGGATAATTTGTACTCCAGTTACAGCCTGCCAAGCAAAAAGTCCTAAAAGCGTGAAATTCAACAAAATGTGAGTTGCACGCGCCCAATTTGCTCCTTTTTGCATGTAGGGAGACAAAGCCGCTGAAAATGCAATCAGACCAGTCATCCCCAACCCTGCTAGCAGGTGAGGCCCTACAAATAACTTGCCATTATTGATGTAAGTGACAGCCATCCCTCCAATTGCACCTGTCACCATCAAAGCTAGGAGTATAGACCCGATTTGATAATGTCTAACGTTATATCTACCTTTAATTAGTTCTTTCTTTTCTTCGCCTTGAGCATTTCTGGTACGCTGTACTTGTAAGCCCAAGTAGGCAGCATAAATTGAGACTGCTAATAGCGCCCACATAATTAGCGGATGAAAGAAGTTCAGCCAATATTTAACCGACGGAGAAAGTTGCAGACTCATCGTGCCCTCGCCCAAGTATTAAATCTTCATAAAAATTAGCATAACTCTATTTTCTGTACATTGAGCATTGGGTATGGGGAAAGGGAAAGGGGTAAGGGGGTAAGGGGAAAGATTAAATTTATTCCTTTTCCCTTTTCCCTTTTCCCTTTAACCTTTTCCCCTGCCTACCAGCTTCCTCATCCCCCCTTGCCAAAGTGGATAAAGAATCTCAGACTAAATTTTGAGGCCAGACGAATCAAACTTCCCTGTGTGGGATTTCATCGATGATTGAAAACAACGATACTTTGCTGCTAAAGGCTGCTAAAAGTGGTGATATTAAGGGGCTGCGTGGACTGCTGGCTGCTGGTGCTTTGGTAGATGGGTGCGATCGCCAAGGCACTACGGCGTTAATGTTTGCTGCTAATTTGGGCTACACGGAAATTGTGCGATCGCTCCTGGATGCTGGGGCAAATATCAACCTCAAAAGAAAACTTTATGGTTTGACGGCTTTGATGTTGGCAGCTAGCGCCAAACAACTTGACATTGTGCAACTTTTAATATCCAGAGGTGCGGATGTGAACGCCACCAATGAAGATGGCAGCACAGCTTTAATGGCAGCAGTAGTTAAAGGTTATGTGGATGTAGTACGAGTTTTGTTGGCTGCTGGTGCAGGAGTAGATATCACCGATAAAGATGATGATACGGCTTTGAAGTTGGCAGTTAAGCACGGACGCGTAGAAGTTATAAAAGCGATTCTGGAAACTGGTATAGATGTTAATGTCCCAGATGAAGAGGGTGAGACACCCTTGATGTTAGCGGCAGATTTGGGACATTTAGAGGTTGTCCAAGCACTGTTGGCGGCGGGGGCTGATGTCAAGGCAAAAAACGCTGCTGGTGGAAGTGCATTATCGGCGGCGGCGGCTGCGGGACATAGTGCGATCGTATCCGCTTTACTAGATGGAGATGCCGAAATTAATCTCCAAGATGGAGATGGTGAAACAGCTTTACACCTGGCTGCTGTGGAAGGCTACGTTGATGTGGTGGAAGTGTTGCTTAACAAAGGTGCAGATGTCCAAATTAGAAACCACCTTGGTGACACACCATTGCTAGTGGCAGCATTACAAGGACACAGCGATATTGTGGAAGCTTTGTTACGTTCTGGGGCAGATATTTCTGGAAAAAACCTCGGTGAATTACCTTTGACGTTGGCTGCATTACAAGGACACACCCAAACGGTGAAAGTGTTGCTAGACTATGGTGCTGACGCCAATATTCCAGCAGATGATGGCAAAAGCGCTTTAACTAAAGCAACCGAACGCCAGCATACACAAGTAATAAAAATGCTCTTAACAAAGGGCGCAGATGTAAATTTTCAAGACTCAGCCAAAGCAACAGCATTGATGTGGGCTGCTTCAGCAGGTGATGGAAATATTGTGCAGTTATTAATCCAAGCCGGGGCAGATTTGAATTTGAAAAACCGAGGCGGTTACACTGCTTTGATGATTGCAGAATTTAATGGTTACCAAAATATAGTGCGGAGTTTACAAAAAGCCGGGGCACAGGAATAAGGGCGAGGGGGACAGTAGACTTCTAAGAGAAGTAAGGAAAAGGGGAAGGGAAAGGGGGAAAGGTTTGGTATTTTCCCTTTTCCCACAACAAAGAGTGTAAAAAGCACTTTTGCAAAAGGTCTAGTAGACAAGGGGGACAAGGTAGCTATTTTTCTCCACCCTCTCCCCATACCCTAAATTTTGATACCTTTATTCTCTGTTTATAAAAAATTGTTATAAACGTCTTGACAAAATATGAAATCAAAGTTATTTACTTAAATACCAACAGCGGTTTACAAAAACCAAAAGTTGCAACTTAATATCGCGTTTAGCTAGAGCGCGAGATTTGTTTACTGACGGATAGCGGATTTCATGCGTCTTGTGAAGTCAAACATCAATTCCTAGATTCTTCTGGGATTTAGATGGCAGAAACTAAAAAAAGCAAAAATCCGTCGCAGCTGTTGTGAGCTTGCTGCAACGGATGAAGGAAAAATCAAAACGCCGAGATGGAGCAGGGGAAATGCTTGCGCCACAAGGATAGAAAGCGGGCAAAAATGAAGAAGGGAATTTACCTTGATTACTTTGTAGCTTTTACCTTGTACCTTTTACCCAGTCTCCCCCTCGGCGTTTCCTACTGTGCTAGATGTGCAAAATATATAGTTTTTATTTCACCAGAAAAGTATTCAAAACATCATTTTTAATGTATTCTGTGACACTAGCAAGACAAGTAATTAATTAAAAAAGCTTGATTTATAAGTATTTGGGCAATCGCTACGGAAATCTCAAAGAATATAAATAAAATATTAAATTTAGTATAATCACTGTAATCAATTTCCAATTATCGGTAATTTGATGAGTATCGAAATTTAAACCAAGTTGAAAAAGGGGGTAGGTAATGGGGAGTGGAGGGTAGTACATTTTTATTACTTTTTACCTGTCAAGAGTTCGCCGTTCCCCCAACCCTGTTTGTACGAGTAGTTCAGGAATTAATTAAATCGGATTGCGATATATTAGTTTTGGGTTATTTAGATCTAATAGCAGCATAGTTAGTTTTATAAATAGGCAGCGTTTCTTTAGCTTGTGCAGAAACAGAGCTATTTTCTGGAATAGCTTCTAATAAATTAATAGCTTGTTCCCATTTATCTTTTGCTTGCTGGCGAGTTATTGCTGAATGAGGCGAATTATGAACAAAGAAGGTAGCTTCTATTGCTAACTTTTGTGCTGATTTTAAGTTATTGATTGCTGTTTTTTCAGTTAATACTATTTTACTGATAGCGGCATAGTTAGCTTGATAACGAGTTAATTTATTTTTGGCTTGATTAGCAACTGACGTTTGAGGAGGAATACTATTTAATAGCTTGATTGCTCGATGCCATTTAGTTTCTGCTTGTTGCCATACTTGTAAAGAATGTGGTGGTTTTTGGACTAGAGAAGCAGCTTCTAAACCGAGTTTTTGAGCAGATTTAAAATTAGCGATCGCTCTTTCTTCTGGATTTAAATTTCGACTTTCTAATTGAAGGTTTTGATTTGGCATTTGCCGACTACAAAAACCTAATAATAATATGGTTGAGACTATAAAAAAAGCGGAATTTAATATTTTTGATGTGGTAATTTTTATGGGTTTTTCTAATTCATTATTATGAATTATTTTTTTAGTACTTTGTTGCTCTATTTTTTTTAGAGCTTGTTCTGCTTGTTTTTTTAAAGAGTCACTGTGAATAATTAAACTTGCAGTCTGTTCTTGAAAAATATCACAATCATTCAAAATATTTGTGAGTTCTTGGATTTTTCCATCAGTTGTGATAATTAATTCGTGGTCATCATCCAACCACTCTAAAGTAAATCCAGATTTTCCACAAAAAGCAGAAATTCCTAATAAAATAGTAAGCAAACTATGACTAGTTTTGACAGTATTAAAAATATAATTTAATTTTTGTTCTAACTGTAATAATTCATGTTGATACTTACTGAGTTGTTGCAGTTGAAATTCTAATTTTTTGGGGTTATTAAACATTAAATTGATTTTTAATTTTTCGGCAATTTCTTGAAAATTAACAGGTAAGCTGATATGGTAACTATCAGAATTGAATTGATTTACCAATTGAACATCACTGAGAATATCAGCAGCTAACGCCTGCAAAAAATAACCCCATTCAATCCAGGCATCGATTTTTTTCTCTAAATCAATTAATGAAAGTTTAGTTTCCCTATTACCAAATTTTGCTGCTAATACTGTATTTATTAATCCAACATCAGATACAAATAAACTGGCTGATGTATTAATTCGAGGAAGTGTGGCGATGGCGGAATTATTGATATTGCCAAATTTTAATTCCTGAGTAATTAACTTTTGAATATTCCTGAGTTCTTCCTGAGCATTATTAATTAGGATAATTTGTTGCATGATTTCATGAGAATCGCCGATGGTGAGCTTCAAGCTTTGAATCAATTTTGGCAATTCACTGACCAGTAATTCGAGGTTAGCCATAAATACCCCTTAGGGATTTGTCGAAAATATATGCGAAACAATTAAAATGGCTGGAGTAAGAACATAACCACCTCTATTGCCTCTGAGCATCCTAAATGAATCACAAATTTCAGGAACTATTGAATATATAGTTCCCCAAAATCCTACTAAAGTAACAATTTGAGTTTAAAAATCCCAAAATAAAGACGAAACTACCTATTCACTAAGCTATGAATGAAGTTGATTTAGCATTTACCCCAGCACTAGAGTTAGCCCAATTAATCCGTCGCCGGGAAGTATCACCGCTAGAGTTGGTAGAAATATATTTAGAACGTATTGGACAGTTAAATCCCCAATTAGGAAGTTATTTTACACTCACAGCACAAACGGCCATCGAAGATGCCAAAGCTAAAACAGAATTACTAACAACTACCTCAGAACTACCACCATTTTTTGGTGTGCCGATTTCCATTAAAGACCTGAATGCTGTAGCTGGCGTTACTTGTACCTATGGAAATCCGGCATTAATTAACAATATCGCTAGCTATGATGATGTAGTGGTAACCAAGATTAAACAGGCTGGTTTTATTATTCTCGGTAAAACAGCCACATCCGAATTAGGTTCATTGCCTTACAGCGAACCTACGGGTTTTCCCCCAGCAAGAAATCCGTGGAATTTAGAATACACCCCTGGCGGTTCTAGTGGTGGTGCGGCGGCGGCGGTAGCAGCAGGATTATGTGCCGTAGCCCAAGGTTCTGATGGCGGTGGTTCCATTCGGGGGCCTGCGGCTTGTTGTGGTTTGGTGGGACTAAAACCATCACGGGGTAGGGTGAGTAAGGCACCCGTGGGCGAACGCCTCGCTGGAATTGCCACCAACGGCCCAATAGCGCGGACTGTAGCTGATGCGGCTGCGCTTTTAGATGTGATGTCTGGGTATGTCACAGGGGATCCTTACTGGTTACCAAATCCTGAAACATCTTTTTTCACCGCCAGCCAAACAAAACCCAGTTCTTTGCGAATAGCTTTTGACACTAGCATTATTCCTTTGGGAGAAGCTGACACCAACTGTCAGCAAGGTGTCCGAGAAACAGTGAAGTTATTAGAAGAACTCGGCCATCAAGTGGAACAAAAATCTCCAGATTTTAGCGGTTTAGTTGAACCATTTCAAATCGTTTGGCAAGCTGGGGTAGCAGCGTCAGGACTTCCTGTGGAAGCTTTGCAGCCATTAAATCGCTGGCTATTTGCCCGCACTGGTTCCGTAGCTGAGTATCTACAAGCAGTCGCCCAAATGCAGGTAGTAGCACGGCAAATTGTGGCGTTTTTCGATAGCGTGGATGTGCTGATATTGCCAGTTTATTTGCATTCACCCATCCGTGTTGGGGAATGGGCTAATTTGAGTCCAGAAGAGACATTCCAAAATATTGTTCAATGGGTTGCACCTTGTCCACCTGCCAACGCAACTGGACAACCAGCGATCGCCATTCCTGTAGGATTTGATAGTAAGGGTTTACCCATCAGCGTACAGCTCATTGGCAAACCGGCAGCAGAAGCCACACTCATCAGCCTAGCAGCACAAATCGAAGCAGCTAAACCTTGGATTAGGCATCGTCCATCCTTTGCAATTTAGTCATTGGTCATTAGTGTTTTTAAAGACAAAGCGCAAAGTCGAACCACTACGTTCCTGTCGCCTTGCGTCGCAAAGCAAGTGACGTTGAGCCAAGGCTTCCTTGGCTCAGAACTTTGTAAGACAGGTCTAATATGCAATTTCAATGCGTAACAGTTTAATAACTTTTGAATCGATATTTCTCTAATAATTCCTTTACTTGGGCGGCTACTAGAGGATGTGGATCGTTTTGTAATTGGGGCAGGATTTGGAAGAGGACGCGCTGTGAAACCATATTCAAGTATGCAATGGCGGCTTCTCGAACAAAGCCAGTGGGATGGCGTAAACTAGCTAAAATCTCAGAACTTGTGAGTCGGATACGAGCAACTTGAGCAAAATGAAAACAGCAAGCGAGACACCAGTCTGAGAGCAAATTACCTAACAGTAGCAATCTGTGGAGGCGATCGCTAACAAACATACTTTCATATTCCACAATTTTTGCTTCTACTAAATGTTGTAATTTTTCCGGCTCTGTTCGCCGATCTAAAATATTCAACAATAGCGACTTGGAAGGCAAAGTTACGGTGTGTTCTAGGATTTCTAACCCCCGCGCTAAGTTGACCACTGAAAGCGATCGCAAATTAAACGCTGCTGCTTGCATCTTTTCTGGGGAATAAAGCAGTCTTAGTAAAAGTAACAACCGTTCTCTGACATCTAATTCTAATTCTCTCAGAGAGCGTTGCAATAATTCACAGACAATCAAAATCCTTTCGCTGGATTGATAATCTTCTTGTTTGTCTATATTTTGAAAGTCTATATAAGCACCGTAAATTTCACCTAAAAATCGTAATTCCTGCTCGATTAATTTTTCTACCCGACTTTCATAAAAGCGATCGCCTAAACCTGTAATTCCCGGTTGTTTGTGTATTTTGAGTAAGCTGTGAAGAATATGATCCCTGGTAGTACCCCAACAGGTTTCTAAGTTTTCCCATAAAGCCTCCATTGCTTCTTGAGTACCAATTTGAGCAATGGTACGCCAAGCATACATCCGCACTACTTCTGGTTTGTAAATATCCGTAGCCAACTGCAAGAGCATATTTAGGGCTTCATTTTCCAGCCGCGTTAGGGCTAACATTGCGGTGCTACGGGTTGATTTGTAGTAAAGTGCAGCAATCAGCGCACAATAGTACTCTTCTGAGTGAGTTGCGCCAATCATTTCTAAGACAGCACAACGCACTCGTAAAGATTCGTCTTGTAACAAATTTGGAATGTGAATTCGTAACGCTTGCAAATAAACTGCTTCTCTGAGTGCCCTAACTCCATTTATCCGTTCCCGTTCTTGCTTATGAGTCAACATTCGGCGCATGGTTTTGGTAGCTGCTACCTTTTGTATGGGAGTTCCTTGGCGTAAAACTAAAGCAGCGGCGGTGGCGCGGATCAGTGAGTTATGTCGGGGATTGAGGTATTCTTCCAGGAGGCTTAAATTGGGATTTGGGTCAGCTAGCCAAATGTAGCGCAGCGCCAGGGCAAAAACTTCGGGGTTAGTTTCTTGGGATTGTTCCAACAAAGGACGGATAGCAGGTACATAGACTGGATTTGCACCCCCCATCAGCATCACTTCCAAACTTTGGCACTGCAAATCCGGGGTTAACTTCACTAATAAAGGTGCTAAAACTTCCGCAGCACCTTGGGAATCAATTTGAGCTAAAAGTTCAATGCAAGAGTGTTTATCTGCCTCATTGCCTTTTTCAGCCAATGCTTTGACTACGCCTTGTTTAAAGAATTTGAGACCGACATTGGTTGCACTTAGTTGACCTCGTGCCACACTTAAAACTAACAAATCAACGTAACGCGATCGCAATTGACAAACTACTTTTAAACAGGTGCCGGCTATCAGCATTGTTTCTGCTACTAACACCCATTTTTGTAGCGGCTCAGGTACAAAATGCTTAGAAATTAATAAGGTGACAAAAATTACCAATCCTGTCAACCCTGTGGCGATGGCTTCCGCAGTTCCCCCAGATAAAGTTTGCATCTGGCTGCGAATTGCTTCTGGAATTGGTTGATAGAGTATGGGGCCGCTACTCATCACAAAGGTGTAGCGTAGAAGTTCATCGCAGAATTTGACAATTACTAAACCCCAGAAAAAACTCTGCGATTGCATTCCTGGGATTAAATGCAAAAATACCAACACTCCTGGAAGTAAAAAGCCTATAGCGATTGGTAAAAGCGTGGCAGTAAAAAATACTCCCATTCGTTCAATCAGTCGGCTAGAAATAAACCACTGGATTAACAACTCACACAAGCCCAACATCCCACCAAACAGACCCAAGAAGCTAGCCAGTTCCTGGTCGTTTAAACTTGATTGGAGTTCGCGCAAATACTGAAAATCCACTAACAACCCAATCACCTGCAACAAACCCACAAAAGCAAATAAATGCCAAACATACCGTTTCAAAGGACTTTTGAGGAAACGCTGTCGTGAAACTTGTTCCCCAGGAATTGTGATTTGTGGAGTTTCCGGAAACGCTGCTCGATACTGATGAGTTAAATAAAATAAAATCGCCGATCCCAATAAAATCACCGCACAGGCGATGAGGATCACCTTATTCAGTCTGGCGTACTGCACTAACCAAGGCAAACTAAAACCACTAATGACATCTGCTACCAAAAGACCGCTACTCACCAGTGGATAAGTGCGCTTAATTTCTCGAATGTTAAATATTTGGTTGGCAACAATGGACGTGTTGAGGTCATTGAGTACATAAAGTGCGTCTACCCACAACCGCAACAGAAACACCAAAATCACCGCCAGGTAGGAAACATTAGTTCCCCAACGTAATAAAACCAATAAAACTAATGGCGTCACCATACAAGGTGCAATGGCCACAATTACCTGACGTAAAGGAAAAACCTTTTGCAACCAAGAATATAAAAAAACCAGTCCCGTACTCACAACAGCACTAGCAACATACATCCAAGGTAGTAGATTAGTCTCATATTCGCCCAAAAACAGTGCTACTGTACTATCCTCTGCCCACCGCAATCCTACAGATACAACAGTGTAAAATACGAACATTAATTGAGTGCGTTCGCTCTCCTCTGGCCGGAGATTCACCCACTGTAGCAATCGTGGTAAAGCAACTTTATTTACAGCCAACCAGTGATTTTTCATTTTGGGGCATTGGGCATGGGGCATGGGGCATTGGGGAATGAGCAAGGGGATGGGGCATTAGAAGTATGGAGACATGGGGTGGTGGGCGTGGTTTCACCCCATTTCACTCATCCCCCATCTTCCTGACTTCCTTATCCCTTGGAGCAACTGAGTATTATCTTTCCCACTTAGTCTTCAGGACTATCCATTTGAGATAAATTTATTACTGAAAATTGGGATTTCATAGGCAAAAAATTACCAATGCCTAATGCCTAATGCAATACTTGTCGGTTAACGGGAAAAGGGGAAGGGGAAAGGGGAAAGAAAAAACCTTTACCCTTTACCCTTTAACCCCTTCGGGGTTCGCCAGTCGCTCATGGGGGAAACCCCCAAGACCGCGCTGGCTCACCTTTTCCCAAAACCAAATTCCGAGTTGAAAATGCACAAAGCGAACCAATGCCCAATGCCCAATGCCCAATGCCCAATGCCCAATGCCCAATGCCCAATGCCCAAAATGAAAAAATCCCCTGGCTTCTAACCAAGGGATTTTGTTCGCTTATTTATTAAAAAATTAGAAGATTATTTTTTGGGTGAGAGAAGCATCATCATGTTTCGCCCTTCTTTTTTGGGCGCTTGCTGGACTTCACCAAACGGCTCTAAGTCCGTTGCCATGCGTTTGAGTAAATCTTCAGCGAGGTCACTGTGTTGAATTTCTCGACCCCGAAACATCACAGTCGCTTTGACTTTATCACCATCTTTTAAAAAGCGCTCTGCTTGCTTGACACGGACGTTGTAGTCGTGTTCTTCTATTTTGTAGCGCATTTTAACTTCTTTGACATCAGCCGTGTGCTGTTTTTTACGGGCTTCCCGCGCCTTTTTCTCCTGTTCAAACTTGTATTTCCCGTAGTCCATAATCCGACAAACTGGCGGGTCAGCTTTGTCACTTAGTAGCACTAAATCTAGTTCTTTTTCCTCTGCTAGTTGTAGTGCTTCTTGGGGGGGCATAATCCCCAATTGACCGCCATCAGTGTCAATGACCCGAATTTTCGGGAAGCGAATTCTTTCGTTAATTTGGGGCAGATCGCGAGTTCTTTTTTTCTCAATCACAGGCATTATGATTTGTGGGAGCTCTGAATGAAGGATTTGGTGTGGTTTTGACTGGTATGCCTCTGAGGCAAAACACTGAAATAAGTCAGGACTGAAAACATAAGTCTACAGTTCTAGGGTAACTAATTCATGAAATAGTTGCGTCGCTGTATTTGTCATTCTACTCAATTGTGAGAGAATTTCTTTGGAATAGTTAATCTCAATGACACATCTTTGCAAATTGTTAAGTATTGTCAATTTTTTTTGTCAACACTGTAAAACTTCAGATTACACAGATAATCTCCACAATAGCAAGATACAGATACAAAGCATCTATCAAATACTAATGTAACACATTATCATACATAAAGTATTGTTAATAACATTATTTATTAAAAATATTGTTAAATTTACTTAGATAAATGAAGTAAGCTAATAGGCGCTAAAAAAGTATAACCACTTGTGGTGGTTGTTGACTGTTAACTGTTGAAAGTCAACAGTTAAAAGTATGGAGATGTTTTTCTTAGGTGGGTAAGATTGCCCACACCTTAACTGGTGGGAAAATTTTGTTTTTAGAAGGACGTTATCGTTTAATTCACCGAATTGGTAAAGGGGGATTCTGCAAAACCTTCCTGGCTGTGGATGAAGGTCAGTTTCCGCCAACTCCCTGCGTGGTTCAAGAATTATCGCTAGAGTGGGAAACATCTACAGGTTTTGAGCAAAAAGCGCGTCAACTTGAAGAATTAGGAAAGCATCCCCAGATTCCGGCTTTATTAGCTTATTTTCAGCACAAACAGCACTTTTATTTAGTACAAGAGTTGATTTTAGGTAAAAATTTAGCTCAGGTGGTTGAAGAGGAAGGGGCTTTAAATGAAACTCAGATTTGGGAAATTTTAGAAGAACTATTACCAGTTTTGCAGTTTATTAGCGATCGCCACATCATCCACCGCAATATTAAACCCGAAAATATTATCCGTAGAACCCCCTCTGACTCTAAAGATAAAGCAAATCTGGTGATAGTTGATTTTAGCGCTGCCAAAATTGTTACAAAAATTGATTGCTTTACCACTGAAAATAATATTGGTAGTCCAGAATATGCTGCGCCAGAACAAATAAAAGGAAAAGCTGTTTTTGCTAGCGATCTTTATAGTCTCGGTGTCACTTGCATTTATCTACTTACCCAAATTTCTCCCTTTGATTTATTCGATGTTGCCAATGATTGTTGGGTTTGGCGAGATTATTTGACTACTAAAAGTGATATTTGGCAACAAGACGAAAAAAATTTACGTTTAGCAAAAATCCTAGATAAATTACTACAAAATCTTGTGAGTCAGCGGTTTCAATCACCTGGGGAAGTCATGCAAGCAATGGGTATGGAATGTAAACCCCAAGATTTGAAATTACCAAAGCCCCAGTGGTTCTACTCATCTACTTTAATTGAAAATTCCACTGTTTTGAGTAGTGTGAATGCTCTGGCATTCAGTCCTGAAGGTAAAATTTTAGCCAGTACTTCTGATGATAAAAACATTAAATTATGGGATTTAAAGACTAAAAAAGTTTTAGCGAGCTTATCAGGACATTTGCAACCAGTAAAGTCTATTGCTTTCAGTCCTAATGGCAAAATCTTGGCAAGTGCTAGCGACGATAAAACTATCAAATTGTGGGATATCAACACATTAAAAGAAATCTGTACTTTATTGGGACACTCCCACATTGTAAAATCAGTTGCTTTCAGTCCAGACGGCGAGATTCTTGCTAGTGGTAGCTGGGATAAAACAGTCAAACTCTGGAATGTAAGTACTGGAGGCGAAATTTGTACCTTTACTGGACATCAATTACAGGTGAATTCAGTGGCCTTCAGTCCCCAAGGAAAAATGATAGCCAGCGCTAGTTATGACAGAACAATTCGCCTGTGGCAGATAAATGAC
Source organism: Nostoc linckia z4 (assembly GCF_002608075.1). Taxonomy (GTDB): domain Bacteria; phylum Cyanobacteriota; class Cyanobacteriia; order Cyanobacteriales; family Nostocaceae; genus Nostoc; species Nostoc linckia. The sequence continues at coordinate 109,686 of NZ_LAHA01000011.1, read as the reverse complement.
CCAAAAGAATTTCAAAACTGCCCGTGCATCCTTTCGGGTCATGCATGGGCAGTTTTGACAGTCGCTTTTAGTCCCGATGGCAAAATTCTGGCCACGGGTAGCGATGATAAAACTATTAAATTGTGGGAAGTGGACACTGGTCAGCTAGTTACCACACTTTCAGGCCATTCCTGGTCTGTAATCAGTGTAGCTTTCACTGCCGATGCCAAAACCCTAGTTAGCGCAAGTTGGGACAAAACAGTTAAACTTTGGACAGTGAGTACAGCCCAAGAGATTGGGACTCTTTGTGGTCATACAGACTCAATATCTGCCATTGCTGTGAACCAAGTAACACAACTAATTGCAAGTGGCAGCAAAGACAAGACTATTCAACTCTGGCAGCTTGTAGAATAGCGAGGGTTAACAAGAAAGAATTCAGGAGTCAGAAGTCACAATTCAGAATCAATCATATATGACTGGTGGATGAATAACTTCTTTTTAGTACCCTACAAAACAAGAAAAATTGGCCATCTACAATCAGCGCTTGCTCTAGCAGCATCAGTTTCCGGTGTCGATGCTTGAAGGGCGGCTTACTGTAGGCATCTAAACTTTGTTCTTAGTGGCAAGTTTAAATCCCCAGTATATTGATTCTGATTCGGTGAATTCTGGATTCTGAATTATTCTTGTTAATTTTGGAATATCAAGCGCTACCGGTGAAGGCAACTTCGGGAAATTTCAACTGAGCTTCTGCCATTGGGCGATTTCTGCCTTCTTCTTGCCAGTAGTTAATCACTTCAGTTGCTTTGTTGAGCAACTCAACGCGATCGAGGTCACTAATCCAGTGTTTGGATTCGAGTTCCTTCTTTAACTCTTCCCAAGCATCATTTCTTGGCCAGAAAAAGTATTTGGTCAAAGGACTTGTGCCTTTACCGACAACTTGATCGACTGCTAGAGCGACGTTTTCGTCTAACCACAGAATTTTCAAAATAAACTTGGTCAATCACACCTCCCTTGATTTCCGGGCATTACTTAACTAGGATAGCGATCGCTTATTCTAACGCAATACCCCATCAATGACCAAATAGTAATGGGGAACGGGCATCGGGCATGGGGAGATGGGGGAGATGGGGGAGATGAGGGAGATGAGGGAGATGAGGGGGACGCAAAGAAAAACTAATGACAAATGACAAATCAATGAATGAAAATGGGCTAGCATCAAGTGTAGTCGGCGCTAAATACAGATGCTTATGACTGCTCAACTGCCCCATTCTCCAATCACATCTGGTTCAGATTTGTATGAACAAGATTTTTACTTGTGGATTCAAACCACGGCAGAACTGCTCAAGCAAAAGAATTTCACACAACTGGATTTAGAGAATTTAATTGAAGAAATTCAAACAATGGGTAGGAGTGAAAAGAAAGCACTCAGAAGCAATTTGGAAGTGGTGCTAATGCATCTATTAAAGTATAAGTATCAAAGCGAGAAACGTTCTGGTAGTTGGCGAGCAACAATTCGGGAGCATCGTAAACGCCTTAAAGAAGCTCTAGAAGAAAGTCCTAGTTTGAAACCCTATTTTGATGAAGTTTTGCGGCAGTGTTATGACCATGCTAGACTGTTGGCTGCTGATGAAACTGAATTAGCTGTAGCTATTTTTCCTGAACAATCTCCCTTTACACCAGAGCAAGTTCTCGACCCCGATTTTTTACCTGAGTCGAGATAATTCGTCAGATTTAGACCCATTAGCATAATTATCGAAGGGTGCGATTAAGATCGGGATGCAGTCTGAAGCATTAATAACGAGGTAAGCTTGCTTATGGGTGTTTCTGTAATTTATAGCGCAATTCCTCCCAGCAGTACGCTGTACGCACGCCTTCAACATGAAAAGGCACTCACCATCCTTGTAGTTTCTCTTTTTTCCTATGGTTGCGGTATTTACCGCTTTTTTGAGATTGAGCCTGAAGAGATTAATGAAATCCTTGAAGATGCGATCGAAACACACCAACAGACTTTTGGATCTGAGCTAGAAGCACATCAAGTAATCGCCCAATTGCAGTCTGAGTTAAGGCGTACTTGTCAAGCTTATCCAGGAATTGAAGATAGAACAGCATTACTAGAAAAATCATCTGCTGAAATCCAGGAACGTTTGTCGCAGGAGCTATCGAGAAGACAGATTAGTAATGCTAATGAGATTGTTCAAAAACTCATCTTCGGAGATCGAACTCTTGCTCCTACTCTGTTACCACCGGAGGAGTCATTGGGACTTATATCGCGTGAGCTAGTCAGTCAAGGAGCCAGCATCCTTGGACAGATCGATCCTGAAGCACTGTTTGTAAGAGATCAAAGTTGGGAAGGATGGTGTCTTAACGGCTTAGAGCATTGGAAGAATTTGTATCTTTCAGCAGCCGAAAACAATGAGGAGATATTGGTTGGAGTTGCTTGAGGCAACAGCGAGCTAACAAGTCAATCCAGCGAATTGAACCAGCATGTTGTTGTCCTAATTGCTGACATTGCCATTGGTAGGTTTCCGGAAGAATTACCTCGACCCCAATTTTTTACCTGAGTAGTAATCGGAAGCTCTACTATGATATAAAACTGTTTTGCTTCCTACCCCATGACTCAAGAAATTTCCACGAAAGCAGCCGTTGTTTTCGATATTGATGGTGTTGTGCGTGATGTGAGTAATTCCTATCGCCGAGCGATCGCAGATACCGTAGAATACTTCACAAAGGCTGCATATCGTCCCACACCCTTAGATATTGACCAGCTAAAATCAGAAGGTGTATGGAATAACGACTGGGAAGCATCCCAAGAATTAATTTACCGCTACTTTAGCGTTCAAGGGCAGAGCCGTGAAGAATTGCAACTAGATTACAATGCCATAGTGGCTTTTTTCCAATCGCGTTATCGAGGCCCAGACCCCAACAATTTGACGGGTTATATCTGTGATGAACCGTTATTATTACAACCGAGCTACTTAGACCAACTTACACAAGCCGGGATTGCTTGGGGATTTTTCAGTGGCGCTACTCGTGTTTCGGCTAACTATGTCCTAGAAAAACGTTTGGGTTTGCAATCTCCAGTGTTGATTGCGATGGAGGATGCACCGGGTAAACCCGACCCCAGTGGACTTTTTGCTACAGTTAGTCAAATAGAAAATGGCATTGAGCAAAAATCAGCGATCGTGTATGTGGGGGATACCGTAGCAGATATGTATACTGTGGAGAAAGCACGGAGTTTAGATTCTGCTCGCACTTGGATTGGTGTAGGAGTTCTACCACCCCACGTCCAAGAAACAGCGACACGGAGTGAGGCATACAGTGAAACACTCCTAAGAGCCGGAGCTGCGATGGTTTTGTCTAATGTGCAACAATTAACGCCAATCCAGATTCAGAAATTAATTAGCAGAGTGTGTGCTTAAAAATAAGCTAATTTAGATATAGATATTATTTCTCAATTAATCTAGAAAAGCATTGACACCCAAGCTGTAAAGCGCCAGTAATTATTATCTCTCATGAACATTTTCAGTAACTTACTTTCTCAACCAACTCAGCCTGCACCTGCAAAAAAACAACGTCGAGGAATTGAAATTAAATCCCCGCGTGAAATTGAAATCATGCGGCAATCGGCGACAATTGTAGCAACTGTGCTAAAAGAAATTTCTGAGTTAGTAAAACCAGGAATGACCACAGCTGACTTGGATGCTTATGCGGAAAAACGCATCCGCGAAATGGGTGCAACACCAAGTTTCAAAGGATATCACGGATTTCCAGGTTCTATTTGCTCCAGTATTAATAATGAAGTAGTACATGGTATTCCTAGTGCCAAGAAAGTAATCCGTCCTGGGGATGTCTTAAAAGTAGATACAGGCGCTTATTATCAAGGCTTTCATGGTGATTCTTGCATTACGATCGCTGTTGGAGAGGTCACTCCATTAGCAGCTAAGTTAATTCGCGTTGCAGAAGAAGCTTTATTTAAGGGCATTGAACAAGTTAAGGCTGGTGTGTACTTGCTTGATTTAGCTGGCCCCATTGAAGACCATGTCAAAGCTAACGGCTTTAGTATCGTGGAAGAATTTACCGGACACGGTGTCGGTCGTAACTTGCATGAAGAACCTTCTGTGTTTAACTTCCGTACCCGCGAATTGCCAAATGTGAAACTTCGTGCGGGGATGACGCTGGCAATTGAGCCAATTGTAAATGCGGGTTCTAGACATACACGGACATTATCTGACCGTTGGACGGCTGTAACTGTGGATAATGCTTTGTCTGCTCAGTTCGAGCATACTGTCTTGGTAACGGAAACTGGTTATGAGATTTTAACTGACCGTTCTAAAGTTTAATTATTAGTTCAACTTAAATGTGATTGAGAGAGGCGAAACGTCAAAAGCAGCCGATTTGCCTCTTCATTTTTTTATGCAAAGCTTTGTGGAGATTTTATAGCAGGCAATGGGCAATAGACAACAGGAAAGAAAGTCTCTTGTTGTCAGGCTTTTACCATCAGTTTATGTCCTAACTTAGCTGCAAAAAACTACAAAGCGATCGCCACTACTGTCCCGATGTCCAAGATTTGAGTTTGGTTAGTAGGGGTTTAGAAGGTGTGGACAAATTCAGCCGATATTGGAATATTGGCACATAGGAACCATTCCCCTCGCGGACGGTGACAAGAAAGGCTGTTTGATTGCGTGGGTCTTTGGTAATTTTATCAATGTAGCCAGATTGGATTTTTTCTATGTTTAAAGGTTTTGCTTGTTTGAATCCTGGTTGTGAAATACAAATAATAGTGCTTCCATCTTGATACCTACCTGAGTAAAACCAATAAGTTTGTCCTTTGGTTTTAAATTCAGATTTATAGAAAATAGTAAACCTGTCAGATTCATCTAATTGCTGATTTTGTTTGCAGTTATCGTTAATGTAAATTTCTTGGGCAGTAATTGGAGTGTTAAAAAATAAACTCAGTATGGAACCAATCGCTAAGCCTGTTATCAGCGTTTTCTGAGCAATGCGGTTAAAAATCATACTTTCTCACTGTTGACTCGATTATTCGATGATAAGGGAAAAATAGTTGACAGTTGACTGTAAATCGTCAACTGTCAACTGTCAACAGTCTTCTATGAAATATTTTTACTTTATAAATAGCCTTTTAAGCTTTATCTGTTGATGTGATACCAATTTGAAAAAAGAATGCTACAGATGGATTTCCAGAATAGAGATGCACAAAGCAATTCCTAATCCAAAAGTTTATAACACTTGTGATTTTGAATAAGTTATTGACAGCGAAACTGATGCGGCAACAATTGAGAAATTAACCAAAATTTACAATCTCAAAATTTGCTTATGAGTGAACTTTTCCTTTAATAAAACGGTGAAGCAGGCGGCAAGGCCAGAAAAAAGCTGCACAGATACTTACTGAAGTAATAACAGCGACAATTCGCCAATTTAAATTAGGCGAATTCTCAGACTCCAAGGACTGAGTTTGTGTGCTTTTAACTAGTTCTGGCGCAGAATCAGAGAGCTGACTGGCTGTACTCACCCCTTCAATTGCCGCTCCAATGAGATAAGCTACCAGGGCAATTATTAGCCAGTGATTCATTCTGTTGGACTATTTGAACTGTGAGCGTATGCTTGGGGGTAAACAATCATTTGGTTTCTTGTCCTAATGATTGCCGCCTTGTTCTAACGATAATCGACCTTCAGCCGTATCGCGAATTAGAGGCAGTTTAGATTTTATGTAAGTATTGAGTGTGCTATCTACTTGAGCATCAAGCCCTTGCTTAGCTTGTAACTGCTGGAGGATTAGTTGTACTAATGCCGCATCATCAAACTGGAGCAGCGTGTTGACCTGGGTAGACTCGATTACAGCCCAGAGCTGTTGCATCATTTTGGGAGCGATCATGAGCTTGTAACTTTTAATATTTTCTTTATATTTGCACGAATTTATAATTTATGGTTGGTTTTTTTCTGAATATTTGTAACGATTTAGGTTAAGAGTTGATAGTTGACAGTTGACGGTTGATTGGGGCAATAATACCAATTTTGGATTTTAGATTTGGGATTTTAGATTAAAAGCCTTTGTTACAAAAACTTCAAACAATACTTCCTATGCCAATTTGATATAATACCAATTCCAAATTACAGGGTAAGGGGTAAAGGGGAAAGGGCAAATAAAAACCCTTTTCCCGGTTGGTGAGCTTGTCGAACCATTAACCTTTTCCCTTTCCCCCTATGAGCAAAAGTAACTTTTGCTCATAGGTCTACTCTATTGTTGTGGTTCTACTGCACAAGAGGGTTGTCGAGCAGAAGGCGGATCGGGATAAATAGCTAGAGTGTGATAGTCTGGAGCATTTTCGACATACAATACTCGAAAAGTATACAGTTTGTTTCTACCTTGGCTTTCAGTAACAACTGTTAAAAGTGTATTGCTAGTTTTCGGAAGTCCGGGAATATTTAATCTGGGAATTCGCCTAAGTTGAATTACGTTGGCTGCTGAGTTTTTACAATCTCCGGTAGTGGTGTTTGGTTTTTGACCAAACTGCATACACACTGGGCCATCAAAATCTATAGTTACTTGCGATGGATCGTTTAACCACACTTTTTTAATGACTTCCCCAGCGGGAATAAAACTTAAGTTTGTTCCTTGTTGATAAGAAACATGGAGGGTGGGTAACAATCCTCCTAAACCCTGTCCTTGACAGGAAAATATGGAGCGGAGAACGGCATTATTAGCTACGGCACGACCTACCAATAACAGCATAGTAACCGAGAAAATTAAGGAAGCTATTGGTAGGAAATAGGAATTCTTGAGGATATTTCCTGGTAACTTAGTATTATTTTTCATGGTTGCACAAGGGGATATTGGTAGACACAACAGGGAACTAAAAAGCTTATCCCAACCGTATTGGAAGATAGGGAAGAAAAATAATTACTAAATTATTACCTAATTCCAAATTGCGAATTCCTATGCCTTATAAGCCAGGATTCAGTGTTAAGTGAGAGCCGAAAATTGGGATAGATATTATCTTTTAAAATTGGGTTGCTTGGTTGACATAGATTTCAACATTTGTGCCTGCTGGCAAAAACCAAACGTTTGTTTGTTGTGACATTTGGGCGATGGCCTGTTGATTGCGTTGGGCAATTTGCGGTACTACGGAGTTCAAACCACCTTCAACGATGCCAGCTGGGATATTTTCTCCAGTGTTGGTGTTGCTCACAACTGTACTTCCACCATTGATGGTGACGACTTGGCCGTCGGTGCGATTTAATAACTCTGCGGCTTTGCCAATACCTCCTAAAACAAATAGTCCCAAATCCATTGATGCTACAGAGGAACTTTGACCAGGAAATTTATTACCTATTAAAGGTCTGCCTTTGTTGCCGCGAATAATAATCGAATTGTTGGGTAAGTTTCGTTCTGTGAGGTTACCGTCATTTTGTGAGATAACTTTGGTTATGTTCATCTGCACAAGACCTTGTTCGGAAATAGAACGAATTTCAGTGAGAAATTCGGTGTTGGCGGGTAAAGCGACCTCTCCATTGGCGGCTTTTAGCGGTTCTTTCAATCGAACTACAAATACGTTTTTATCTGTTTGTTCTCCGTTATTACCGCCTCTGGTAGTTTCGCCAAATATCGCCGTTGCCAATACGGCTTTGGCACTAGTACCGATGGCTACAGTATTCTGTCCTTGTGGTTGTGCTTGGCTAACTACGGCAGGCCCCTGTTCTGGGGGTTGTTCGCTGGGATTGGGGTTTGGTGTTTCTTGGGGTGGCTGCTGAGGCTGCTGCATTTCGTTTGTAGGTTGGGGAGCAGCTGCGATGTTATTTGGTTGTTCGGTGACATTGACCTGGCCGTAGCTACCTAATTTTGCTAGTTTTGTCCACTCATCAAATGGGTTTGGTGGGGCTGGTGGGGTAATGGTAACTACGGGTTGAGTGTTTGGTCTGAGAACTGGTAGTTGGGGTGTTAGTAAAGGTTGGGGAGCTGGTACTCTGACGATGCGCTCAATGGTCACTGGCTGAGGAACGTAAGCTGTTGGTGGGGGTGTGGGTATCACTTGCTGTCTCCTGGTGGAAGAAACTGATGGTTGTGCCAAGGCTACTGTGGAAGTTGGTTTTGGCGTTCTCAGCTTTTCTTGGGCGGCTTTTACTGACTGTGCTTGTTCGGTTAGGGCTAATTTTGTTTTCAGAGTTTCGATTTCGCTTTGCAGCTGTTCAGAAGTTGTTTGATTTGTGGGTTGCGATCGCACTGGTGGAGTGACAAGATTATTTCTGGGCTTTTGACTACTACCACTCATCAATTGCGACAAAAACACACCAGCCACCAAAACTACTGCTAAGGTAGCTGCACCTACTAGACCTAATTTGGCAAAAGGATTAGATGAGAGGGGCTGCTGTGTTTTAAGTTCTTCTGGTTCGGATGACGGTTCGGATATTGCAGCTTCTTCTAATGTTGTTTGGCCTAGACCTTGTCTATGAAAGGCATCGCTAGCAGGTTCTTCTTCAAAACCAACCAACCTAGCCATCCGTGATTCCCAATCGTCATATTCTATTTCTAGTTGGCGATCGTCGGTGTCTAAAGTTAATAAATTTGGTGGAGAGGTTTCTGTCGGAATTGAATATTGAGTCATGGTAAAGCTTAGTTGGAATTTCCAGAACAATTTTTATCTTGAATTTCACAGACATTATAAATTTCTAGTCTGGCTTCACCAAGGCGGTAAACCGCAAAGTGCGACGGTAGCGGCGCATTTGGTAGTGAAGTTGCTGGCTCATTTATTGCTCTAACTAAAATTTGTTTATTAAAGGAAGTTGATTTTCCCAATTTATCATAACTGCTAAAAGTCAATTGATTGGCAAATATCTCGACTTTCCATTGACCATTACCTATTTTTGTAGGTTGAGATATTTTTTGGATTACTAATACATTTTCAGTGCCTCGATTGACATTTTCAAATTGGCTATCTGGGTTTAAGTTAATTACTTGTGATTTCATTTTTTGCTTAAAATCATCAGCCACCAATTGAGAACTAATTTCCCAGACTGTTGTTGGTGGTTGTTGCTGCGACCAGGTAAGCATTAGATTCATACTTTCAGCTACAAAGCGCCGAATAGTTTCTGGTTGTCGCTCTAAATTCTCTTGGGGGTCTGCTGTAATCACGCGACCATCAACGAGTTGTACTAAACTTTGAGGCGTGAGTTGCCGACGTAACTGTTGTAACATAGACCCGTGAAATATCAATAGCAGTAAGGTAAATACATGTAACCCAAATGTTCCTACTGCCAACAGTGGTAAGGCGTTACTTTTTTTATTTTCTGATTTAAATATCTGCATTAATAATTTGTTGTTATCGTGTGTCAGGAGTCAGGAGTCAGGGGTCAGAATTCAGGAGTCAGAATTCAGAAGTCAAGAGAAGGTTTTAGCAATGGATATACAGTATATTTGAATTTAGTGAAGTACACTATTTCGTTCTCGAAGCTCAACAAAGATTCTATAATAATTTTTAATTTTACTATACTACTAAGTATACTAGACCTTTTATAAATTCTGAATTCTGGATTCTGAATTCTGAATTCTGGATTCTGAATTTTTATCTGATAAAATTATCTGTTTTTTGTTGAATTTTGCATTCTTTTAATTGAGCTTCATTCAGGTTACTGTAGTTATCTAACAAACATAAATCTCGAATTTCATAAATCTCTAGTCTATCAGCGCGGACGCTATAAATTGCTTTTTGCAGGTCAGTGCTACTTTCCATTTGGGGATTAGGAAAATAATCTGTGGCACGCACGAGAAAATCTTTGTTAAAAGGAGTTATGACTCTTCTATCATCACCGCGATTTTTTTGAACTAAATCAGCTACCATACCTACTCGCCATTGACCTGGGGCAATTTCTTTTGGCGGGTAAATCCGTTTAATTACTAACTCTGATGTCATTCCTTGTTTGGGATTTTCAGAAAACACTTCCGGTGGTGTGATTTCGGCAATTGTGCTTAAGAAACCTTTGCGAAAGTCTTCTGATAAAGCAAAACTAGCTATCCAACTAGTGGTACTAATTTTTTGACTACCGCCTTGGGGTGTTCTAACTAATATTCCCAAATCTGCTTTAGGATTTGCGACTTCTTCAATTTTTTGTGGGGGTAAGGTTCCTGACCACTTAAACATTGCAATCATGGTTTTGCTGATGAATTGACGAATTGCTTCTGGATCTCTTTTTAAATCATCAATTTCATCTACTTTTTTCCCATCTATTAATTGGACGAAATTTGGAGGTCTTCTCAAACTCAGTTGACGAATAGTTATGCCTTGAAATAAAAATAATAGTAAGATGAATAAATGCAAACTAAAGGTGGCGATCGCAAAAATTGTTAAGACACTGACCGTTTTTTTTCTTTTCTCTAGTAAACGTACCATGCTATCACCTCCTGCGATAAAAATTTTTGGTTGTTATATATGATGATAGGCGATATATTTTTTTGAACAAATGATTTAATATTGTTATATATTGTCATATTTTTATCATGATTCTTTAATTATTCTGACTCCTAAATTCTGACTTCTCAATTCTGAATTCTGAATTCTTAACTATATTCTCTCCTTGACTAAAGAAGCTGCATTATTGATAGCACTGAACACTGCAAACCCCCCAGCAGCAGCCACAACTAAGGATAAAATCGGTGCTAGAACTCCCAGAAAAATCATGAACCACATTAAGTCTGGGTCAACATTAGCATCTTGACCGGGGCCATTAACAATAACTGCCGAAGTTAACACAGCAATAATATTAAATGAAATCTTGGCAATTCCAATGGATAAAAATCCAGTCAGCCATGCAAAAATTGGTTTACCGACTACAGGTAATAAAGAAGCACCCAGAGCAACAGGCCCTAAAGCTGCTATCAGCAACATCGTTGCTTCTATTAAATTTTGAAAGGCGTATTGTAAGGAAACTAAAAAGTTTTTGATGCTAGTTTGTACTGTAGAACCTAATAAAGAATTAAATGCGGCTTCCGATACAATACCCGTGCCATATCTAATATTATCTACCTTCGTTTGTAGTCTGGATATCCAGTTTTTATTCCCGTAGGAATCTCGATATTTTTGCCAGAGAATATTTACTTTTTCCGCAGCTTTGGCAAAACATTGACTTTGCTGTTCTCCAGTTAGGGACTGACAAGGACGCAGGAAAGAACCCGCTACCTCTTCAGCAACACTCATACTCAAAGCTTGTTGGTACATTTTATCTGCATCTGCTGTGGTCAATACTTGCTGATTTGCAGTATCTATAAAATTACGCACCCCCAGTGTCAAATTAGAAAGTATACTGCCGTTGCCTGAATTATTTAAGAGTATTACTACTACAAAGGGCCAAATTAATGCTGATATGGGACGAGTATATTCATAAGTTAATAAATCCCTGAGGAATTGTACCATAAAAAATAATAGGGTTCCCACTGCAAAGAAAATACCTACATTCGTCAAGGTTCCATACAGGTTATTATTGGTGTTATTTTGTAATAAATCTAGCCATTGTTTGTCCCAACCTTCGGCAATACTTTGGGAAGTGGCGACACCATTATCAAGAATTTCATCAATGCCTACTTGGGCAAAAATTCGTGGAATAGCAAGTTGCATTATTTTGAGCTTACGGCGATTTTTTATGATTTTTATACTAAAACACCAGACTAAACTGAAAATTTGACGCTGCTTCGTCAAAAGTTAAAATTTCAAATTCAATTCATTGATAACTCACTCCTACAATGTCCAGAAATGTCTGAATTCTGAATCCTGATTTCTGAATTCTGAATTCTTCTTAATTATCTTTTCTGCCAAATAAATCTATTTGAGAAGTCGCTCGTAAAAGTCGCGCTGCTTCGCTTGATGTTTCAACTCTGCGAGCGCGATTTGCTTCTTCTGTTTGTTCGGAAATGTTGGCTAAATTTAAATTTGAGTATTGCAAAGATTGATTAGTTTGTATTGTCTGGGCAAATGTTTCACCGATAATTTTTGATTGTTCCTGTTGAATTTTAATGCTTTGTGATTGATTGGCATTCAGTAATTGCGCTAATATTGCTGTTGCTGGATCGAGTTTACTTGCATCAAAAACTGGGATAGGAATTTTACTTAATAAACTTTGGGTTTGTTCTTCGGCTGCTTCAGCAAAGCCGGAAATATTTTGTAAACTTCTTTCTGTATCGATTAACTTGATTTTTGAGCGAATTTGTCCATTTTCCCCTAGTAAACTTGCTGCGGCTCCACGGGTAATTACACGATTAAGTTCATTACTAACTAAATTTCCCCTCACAGCTGCATTATTTTCAAAGCGATCCGATCTAGAGTAGAGAATTAAATCATCGCGAACTTTATCCCCTGCACTCACGGGGTTTGGTATATTCAATTCTCCTTTGGCATTATTTAGAGCATTCCTACTTTGGAGTTCTACAGGTTTTAAGTTATCGTTTAAATTGTATTGAAAGTAGTTTTGTAAATCTGTGGAATATGATTGAAAATCATTCCAAACTTGGCCTAATTGTGATTTGTTTGTGGTAAACTGGGCTGCTACAGGTAGAATTCCCAGAAATACGAAAGTCAATGTCAAAATGGTAGTTTTTCGCATATATCTGTACCTGAAAAAGGTAGACGAAATTATCTAGTTAGTCAGAAATTTATTCAGCTGAAGTATTATTCAGTTTTTTTCAAGATTAAATTATTATTCTTTGGTGGTTGACATCTTGCCCACCTTCGTTTTTCAGCGGGCAAGATGCCCACTCCACAGTGGATTTTGCAATATTTTTTTGTTTGGTAGTTTTAGATAATTTTTGGAATTTCTATCAACCAGTCATAGATATCCTCCCTGATTAATTACTACGTAGTGTAGCTACTAACTGACGTGCAAATGCGGAAATTGCTTCATATTTATCCTTATGAATTTGCATCATTTGACTGCGTGCAGTTTGTTCGTAGGGGTTGTTGGCCACCGCTGCCAATTGTTCGTAACCTGGATAGTAACGACAGAATGTATAAACGCCGTTATCATCTAGCAGCCATTGGCTATAAATGCCTTCTTTGCGTGGGAAAAAGCTTTCTGAGGCATTACGAGCGATAATTTTACGGGGATATTTTAATATGTCTGCAAAACTATCCACTGCAACTGGTTGAATACGTCCAATTAATCGAGTTGTTAAGTTTTGCAGAATTTTTGAGGCGGCTTTAGATTTGGCGATGGTGTCAGGGTCTTGTGCTGATAGTATAACTCTGATACCGGCTTTGGCTCCGTTGGCACAAATTCGACCCACTAAGTCGGAAATTTGCTCGAATTCAAATAAAATCGGGGCTTCATCGATAAAGAATATAGAAGCGGGGCTACTTAATGCGCGTCTGAGTGCTGCTGAATAAGCACTTAAGGATAGTACAGCCGCATCTTCACTATCTGAAAGGTTTCTGAGAGCAAAAACTAAAAGTTGGGCGTCGGTGGGAAAACTGGATGGTGCAGAAATGGCTTGTCCAACGCGGCTAGAAAGCCAGAAACGTAAGCGTAGCTGAATTTGACTGAGGGCATCTTCTACTCTGCCACTTAAGGAGCTGAGCTGTAAATGTTCTGGGGAACAGAAAAACAGAAAATCCTTTAAAGTCGGGGTTTTTTGCCAAGCTGGAGAACCGAAGCCTCCCGCCATTGCTTTGCGATATCGCTCTTTGATACCTTCATCAGCAAAGAAGACTTCTAAGGCTAAGTTGAGAATCGATCGCACCGTTTGAGATAAAATTTGACTTTCGGTAGATGAGCCTAAAACCATTGTCATTAAAGCTGATTCTAGGAACGAGGTATAATCTACCATGCGATCGCGTTGTTGTTCTGGATCTAACGCTCTTAAATCTGGCTGTTCAAATAAGTTATTCGATTGTTTGGAAATATCAAAATAAGCTCCATTCCCCTCCATAAACTGTGTATAGTCGGTAAAAGTAGACGTACCATCAGGTTTAGGAAAATCTAGAGCCACTACGGGAATGCCATAGGCTAAAGCTTGAGTTAAAATTCCCGATACTAACACCGATTTACCAGCACGAGTGGTGGCAAATAAAGCTAAATTTTTGTGTTGATTAAATAAATCTAAATGTACTGGCGTTCCACCTTCTTCTGCAATCAATTCAAAGCCTTGTCTATCGCCTCTTTTAGTTAAAACTAAAGGCATTAATCCCGGAACTTCACTGGTTAAATATAACTGACGACGATTGAATGGTGTTGCTAATAAACCTTCCCAAACTATGGGGAGAGTTTGCAACCAAATTTTCCAGGCGTACTCGGTTTCTCGAATTACCCTAGCTGGACGTTGGAAACAGTTTTCAATATATCTTGTGGCTTCGTCTAATTTCTCCACAGTTGGCCGATGTACCAAAATGACAACGCTTGTATAAATCGGCACTGCCCCTTCATATAATTGTTCTTGTGCTGCTACCGATTTTTTTAACTTTAATTGGGCGTTGACATCAATGGTTTTACTTTTTTCTTGAGCTAAAATTGTGGTCATATTTGACTGCTTCAGCACTCGTTGGAGAGTAGTTTTCACTAATGCTGGATTTGCCGCAGTCAATTCACAAAAAATTTCTGTATCTACTACTGTTTCTCTGGCTAACAGTTCCCATAAATACCGCAGTTGAGCCGATTTATTTGGCCAGCCACCGGGTTTTTCCAGAAATGACATAGTGCCAGTAAAACGATTGTTCACATGTACCCAACGGCGATCGGCACGGGGTACGCTAGACTCCATGAGCAAAGTTGTACCGTGGATATTATCTATCAACAATTTGCTACTAGCTAAATCGGAATTAACTTCTTCGTGGAGTCCCTCTTCATCCAAGGTAATAAGTTGGGGAATATCTATAGGCTGGGTATCATTAAATCTTCTCCAGATGTCTTGCCAAAGTTCCACTGCACTCAAAGCTCTAACATCCAATCCCATTTTGTTAGATAAAATTTGTTCCCAACGGGAAAAACCTTGTTTGTAAGCATTGCTAATTACCGTTTCTAGGCGTTGGTTTTCGGCTTCTGAAAGTTCGCCTTTAAATTTCAACCACCATGCCTCGGCTTTGACTAAAAACCTTTCTATCCAATCATCTGCATTTTTTGAGGTTGTTTCCACTGTGTAGGTGACATAAATCCGTAAAAATTTCGGCTTTCGTACACCAGCTTTAGTCAGTTCTTTAATTCTCGCTCTCTCGGCCATCAGCAAATATTTAATATCTTTTGATGGCGCATTTCTAATGAGTGATGCTAATTCTTTTTGCCGTTCTGTATCTGAACTAAAAGACCCCAAATGCAGTGTCATTCTTTCACCGCTGGGAATATCTTTTAACCCGGCTTCAATGTTATTAAAAAGTGTATCTATTTGTTCTGGTCTTAAAGTGGTATGAATTCCCTTACAATCAAAGCCAAAAACAAAGCAGAACCGATCCTTTTGAATGCCTTTTGTTAACAAATAAGCACCAATATCACGTCCATTCATGGAGACGCGCAACATTGTCGCCAAGTGCAAGGCATCTTCAAAGGGTGTTAATCTAGTTTCATTTCCGGCGCTGCCGACGCTTTGTTTTCCGATTTTTTGCTTCATGGTTAACTTCCAGTAAGCTTTGATAACGAGCAAAGCCTCTTGTCCAAGCGGGAACGCCAATAAATTTACTTAAAAAGCTCCAACTTCTCCCACCAGTTAATATCCACCAGGTGGCAATTCCCCAACCAGTCATTAATAGCGTCCACAGCCATTTTTGAAATTC
Organism: Nostoc linckia z4; assembly: GCF_002608075.1. Taxonomy (GTDB): domain Bacteria; phylum Cyanobacteriota; class Cyanobacteriia; order Cyanobacteriales; family Nostocaceae; genus Nostoc; species Nostoc linckia. The sequence continues at coordinate 93,949 of NZ_LAHA01000011.1, read as the reverse complement.
TTCTTGGAAAAGCCCGCCAAAAATCCCATTAATAATTAAGTAGGATGATAAAGCGATTACTGTCCAAGGAAGAATTTGATCTGCCGGAATTGGCCCTAATGAAGGTTGGCTTCCTAGAACTTGGTTAACTGGACGAAATTCTTGTTCCCGCTCTTCAGACATTTCTCAAATCTTAATTAATTACTGCTATTGTTATTGCCAATTACAAACCGCGTGAGTACATCAGCAATGGTAACAGCTACAACCACTAATAGGGGAGTTCTGGCGATACTTTGCCAATCTTCATCTTTACGAACTGCATTAATTACACCAACCAAAGAAATTGCAATATATAGCAAGAAAAGTGCCCGCAATATATTAAATATTAAACTGACTGCGGTGTCGCTACCACCTGCATTATTTCCTGTGGAACCATCATTTAAGGTTTTTTTGAAAAACTTTTCTGCTTCGCCAAAAAACTGTGCTTGTGCGGGACTAGCAAACTGATCTAACCAAAACAAACTCAGAACGATCGCTGCTGCTAAAATTTGTATGATTATTAGCGATCGCCTTGGTAAATTTACCTGCTGTCCAATTTTATGAGTGATGACTGCAATTAAACTACCAACTAATAAACAAAATAGCAGGATAGGACTTTTGAAGCTGATAACTGTTAAAAATACAGCACAAGCAATCAAAAAAGGTACAGATTCAACCAAAATACTCAAACTGGATTTCAACGCCAGTCTTGATTTATGACCTAATGTGGCTACACTACCAGTTAAAGCTTGGAAAAAGTTTCTCTGGTGAGAACTTTGTCTAAACATTTGCTAATTTTCCTATGGTTTACTATGGGCGTTGGTGTTTCAAATTTTACAGATGAGACAATCTTACATGATTCAACATTTATTTTTCCCAAAATTATAAAGTTCAGCAAAGTTATACATCATAATACGATTTTTTATTAATTTTAGTTAACAAAATATTAAGGGAACTCCAAAAAATAAATTATTTTGCTTCAAGTCGCTGACTGTTGAGTGTTAACTGTTAACTGGGAACCGTCAACGAATTCCTTGTTCAAAGCTAGTTTTGCTCCTTAGACTTGAGTACTGAAGTGCTACACCTCCTTACTTGCTACAGACTTGGCAAACAAATCAAGCAAGCGGCTGCTGTATCCCATTTGCCAAGACTTTTGGGAATACTTTTAGAGATTATACTAGCACTACCATTTACACCCGTGTTAATCAGTCTACCGTCACTAGCACTAAGTAGGCCGCCTTTGAAATACAGGATTTCTATTTGATTGCAGAAAAAAACTCGCCCTTAACTCGCAAAGCCTCCAGCCTTATTCTCTACTCTCACACAAATGCTATTCATCGCATCTGTACTCAGTTGCGTCCTGAGTAAATAAATTCAAAAATCAAAGACAATTCTGATATTCCAAATGTTTAAAAATTGGTTAATGTTGGATAAAAAATAGTAAAAATTATCTATTTATACTAAGTTGTAGCCAAAGATAGTAACTTGGGCTGGGAGTGGGTAAATTTAGTTGAAGAAGAATTATGAAAAGAGGTAAAAAAATTTTTAAGGGAACACGTAGTGCAAGAAAAAATACATCCGTCGTTAACAAATACCCTATTTAATTAGGTGTATCGAACTGTTTTTTGTTGTCCGTTCCCTGTTCACTTTTAAAGAAATCAAATATGAGTCCTATATCTTAAATTGTTGCTTTTCCCGTTGTATCAGAACTGTTTGTGGAAAATTTCTCATTAGTACCCAATAAATGATGTATCTCGCTTAAGGAATCTGGGTTAGTAGATTCTTGTGGAGAGTCGTTGACAAATTCAATCAACTCTTCTACTTGGCAATTCAAGGCTTTGCAAAATCGAATAATTCTTTCAATATGATCTGTCCCAGTTCTACCACTTTCCCAGTTTTGAATAGTGCTTTCAGTCACACCAACAAGACGCGATAACTCAAGCTGGGTTAGCCCTGCTTTTTCACGAAGCAAAGCAATCCTTGGTTTTGGCTTTTGTTTCACAGGTACAGCACTTTTTTTGATCTATAGTCTTATATCCTAGCATTCAAAAAAATATTATCTGGCAAATTACTAAAAATTTTTATTAACTATCATTGGTGAATTCAAAAGTCAGAATTCAGAAATCAAATAATCTCTGTGCCAAGGGTTTGAGACTTAGATTACGTAGTTTAATTTCGTTAAAATACTGTGTGATTAGTAAAAATAAATCATGTATAAGCTTGATTACCAATAGTAATTTTAACGAGATAATAGATAAAGACAAAACATAAGTTATGTTTAATATGAATGGGTTACGGTACGAGTAAAGCAGATAACTAAATCATTTAAACCTCCTCTTAATTTACATCAGCCGTAACTTTTAAATTCTGAATTCAGGGCGAACAGCCGTTCGCCCCTACAGGTTATTGTATGTGTATCAATATTTTGGTGAATTGGTATGACTTCTGAATTCTGACTTCTGAATTCTGAATTCTGAATTCTGACTTCTACTTCAGTAATAGATAAAACAATTGTCCATTACTAACTGTCACGCCAGCACGATCGCCTGCAATTTTACCAGTACCTAAAAAATAATCCACTCTACCTGCACCTTTAATTGCGCCGCCGGTATCTTGGTCGAGAACATAGCGGCTAATAATGCGTTGTTCCATGTTTCCAGTAGAATTAACTAAGGGAAAAGGGGCGCGAATTAATGCTAAAGCACCGGGGGGCATGAGAGATTTATCTGTAGCAATAGAACGCTCTGCTGTTAGTGGTACATTGATAGAACCTTGGGCTGGTTCGCCGTGGTTTTCTTGAAAAAAAACAAAGCTGCGATCGCGGGGAATATAAATATCTAATTCTTGGGGATGTTTTTGGAAATAATCGAGAATCATGGGCATAGTTACACCTTCTTGCGGTAATTTGCCATCATTAATTAATTCTCGCCCAATGCTTTGGTAATTATAAGCAGTATTACCTGCATAACCTATACTTGTTTGAGTGCCATCAGTTAGTTTAAGTTTCGCTGAACCTTGAATTTGAATCATATATGGTTCGAGGCGATCGCGAAACCAAAACAATTCTAAGCCTCGTAATTTACACTTTGCACCTTGTAAGCCGTCTGCTCCTTCTAATTGTAGGCGTGTAGGATGAGGTTTAGGCCAGGAGTTGATATCAGGAGGTAATCGATAAACAGGATAGCGATATTCTGCTGTGGGGACGCGACTCGCTGCGTAAAGTGGTTCGTAATAAGCAGTGAATAAAACAGCGCCTTTGTTATCTTTACCAACTGATTGATAATAAATAAATTCTTTTTCTATGGCTTGATGTAACTCCGTTGGGGAATTAGTTTTTAAGAGAATTTCGCGGAATCTTTGTAAACTTTTGAAGATGCGATCGCGGCTAATTCCACTCACTTGATAATTTTGGTAAGCATTTGCAGCTGCTTTTGTTTGTAGGTATTGTAAACTGCGATCGATAGCTGTTAATAATGCCTTTTTATCTGGTATTTCTCCATAAATAGCCTCATCTAAACAAGAAGCATCACTCTGACAACAAGTAACTGGTGTCCTGGGAATTAATATTGGTTTTTGTTGTTGAACAGATGCATTTTCTTTTTCACTCGTCAACGACACTGGTATATCCCACTTTTTCACCCGACATTCTGGCGGACTGAGTTTTGGATTTGCCAAAGATTGCATCCTCAACAAAGAAATTAATAAAACTACAAGCCCACTGATAGCAATAAAGTTGTGAAACTTGCCTAATTCCGAAAATATCTTTTTCATCGCAATTAAAAATGTTATTTCTGGAGACGTTGCATTGCAACGTCTCTACATCAAGGATTTGCTAACAGTGGCATTTTAAAATTCCAAAATCTGCATAATCCATCAAAATTAATCGCATCAATTATTAGTCTTGACAGCTTCCAAAACTTTGTATTTACCACATTAACCAATGCCCCATGCCCCATGCCCCATGCCCATTATTTATTCATTCATATTCCGGTAAGTAGCTACTGCTGAAGGTGATATTCTGTTTAAATATCGGAATATCCAGTATTTGAAAATGGTATCCAAAATCACTGGGAATGTGGCAATAAATAAGAAGATAAAATCTCGATTTGCTGGTAATCCCCAATGGCGAGACACACCTTCTAAAAGTACTTCCCAACCGTGGGGGGAGTGGAAACCGACAAATATATCGGTAAACAAAATGATAATGAATGCCTTAGCGCTGTCGCTGAGTCCATAAACAATATGATCGAAGAAATCTTTCAGCACAGCAATGGAAGACTTGCTAGTCACCATCAACCAGATAAAAGCAACCACAGAAAACATATCAGCAAAAACATTTTTAATGGAATTAGAGCTTTCTCGACGAAATTCTTCAGCAATTTCTGTTGCTTTATCTTTTAGCTCAAGTTCTATATTCTCAACTGATAATGGCGGTGCATTACTAACCAAATTTTCAAACTTGATTCTTTCTTCAAATCTTTGTAGTTCTCCTAAAGCTTCCTCTTCCATCTCCGAGTTGAGAAATACCTGCGCTTCTTCAGTGGTTCTGAATCTATCAACAGCAGGGCCGACTACAAAAGCTTTTGCTATTTGATGCGTTAAAAGTGGTACTATAATTAATAGCAAAATAAATCTGATAGATATTATTGTTCTTCTTTGAGCTTGACGAAAACTCTGAATTACTTCTTCTTCGGAATTTGGGTCTAATTCAACTTGCAGCCGACTAATAGTACTTAAAATTGAGCGGGGTAAAACACCCATTGTATCGGTTTTGCCCTTTGGCTTTTTATCCGATTTATTCTCCATATCCTTAGTTGCTATCTTCGGCGGTAACACTGGAGTAATTGGAGAGTCAATTTGTGGAGTTGGAGATTTGACTGCTACAACTTTAGAAGTCATTTCTTCGGTAACAGTTGTGTATTTCGATATCACTCCATCGATAAAATTCAGCCTTTCTAGAACAAAAGCAGGACTGAGAAATTCTATACCTGCTTTATCAGCAGCTTTTTGATTTTCTTCATTGAGAAACCAGCGGCTGGCCCTAAACTCTGTCAGCCGCATTCTGGCAGTTTTTAATAGTTTGTTTAAGTCTGACTCGAAATAATCCATGACGCTGTTACTGTACATGGCTGAGCCAGTGTCTATTTTATTACCATTGAAATGCTTATCTTCTATTTCCTTGATCTTTAATGCTGCATCATACGCTTGATGTAAAGAACGTTCGGGAGTCTGTAAGTACCATCGATAAGCAGCAAGCAAGAAAGAATAGATTTTTTGGCTAAAAACAAAGTTTTTCATTGCAGACAATCATCCAGGATTATTTGGTGATTCTTAACCTTAAGTTAACGCACGAGGTATACTAGCAAATCTACAAGGAGAAAATTTGTGATTTCTCATTCGATTTGGATTGTTGGCACTAGCCGCAGTGGTAAGACAACTCGCTTAGTAGAGGAATTTTGTAGTTGGGTAAAACCTAAAAATACGTATATTGATTCATTTTATACTAAAAGCCAAGGACATGAAAAAGGTGATAATGTCTCTAAATTTTTATATCTTAAGCCAACAGAACCAGGAGTTTTAGTCTTAGCTGCTAATGATGATAATCGTCGAGAATTAGGAGATAAAATTGTTACATCAACATCAGGAAAATATCCGGTTCGTGGTAAGACACCGTTGGGTTTTTTTCAGGATGAGATTATTTTATTTTGGCCGTTGCTAATTAATTCATTGAACCTTAAGGCACAGTTTCCAGTGAGATTGCGGCCGGAAACCGAACAAGAGTTGGCGACTAAACTATGGCGTTCCCAATTAGACGCAGAAATTTTACGTCTTGCGGGTGTGAATGAGTCTCGTTTAGTGCGTCGCATCTTAGACTTATTTCAATTAGCAGCTTATAGCGGTGTACCTTGTGAAGAAATCGCCCAGATTTTAGCTAGGGGTCTGGGGGAAAATAGTACAAACTTAGAGCCGGAATTTTTGGCCTCATTGCTGTTAGATTGGCGTAACTGGTGTTTAGAGAGGGGATTACTAACTTATGGGATTATTACTGAACTTTATAGCCAGCATTTATTAAGCGATCGCAATTACCAAAAGCACTTAACAAAACGCTATCAAGCAGTACTAGCGGATGATGTCGATGATTATCCTGGTGTAGCGCGTCTGTTGTTTGAGTTACTTCTAGACCAAGGTGCAGTGGGGGCCTTTAGCTATAATCCCGATGGTGCAGTGCGATTGGGATTGGGAGCAGATCCAAACTACCTTGAAGGTTTAGCAGACCGTTGTCGGGTAGAAACCTTAACGGGGCCGCCTCCAGAGTCACTAGGACAACAATTAGCGACACAAATGGTGGAATTAGTCACACATTCCATAATGCCATTGAGCTTACCCGAAATTGTCCACTCAATTCAAACCACCTCCCGCGCCCAATTATTGCGGCTAACAGCACAAGTAATTGCCAATGCCATCCAATCGAGGCAAGTGGAACCAGAAGAAGTAGCAATTATAGCACCGGGTTTGGATGCCATCGCTCGTTATACCTTAGTAGAAATCCTCGTCAAGCAAAACATCCAAATAGAATCCCTCAACGACCAACGTCCGTTAATTAGTTCGCCAGTAATTCGGGCATTACTCACCATGCTGGCACTAGTTTATCCCGGCTTGGGACGCCTTGTAGACAGGGATGCCGTAGCAGAAATGTTGGTTGTCTTGAGCAGAAAACAAAAACCATCAGAAAACTCGCCACTCACCACTCCTAACTCCTCACTCCTAACTCTTCACTCAGCACTCATTACTGACATTGACCCGGTACGCGCTGGTTTAATCGCAGATTACTGCTTTGTACCCCATCCCGACCGCCCCAACTTGTTACCAGTATCAGCCTTCGAGCGCTGGGATAGAATCGGCTATGCAGCCAGCACAGCTTATAACGAGATATTACAGTGGTTAGAACAACAGCGATCGCAACAAGAACAGCGTTTAATTCCCAGCCCCATTTCCCTGTTAGATAGAGCAATTGTGCGTTTTTTGTGGAATGGTAGCAATCTCCCCTACGAACAACTAGCAGCACTGCGGGAATTACTGGAAACTGCCCAACACTACTGGGAAATTGATACAAGGTTGCGACAAACATCTTCTGGAAGAATAGGGGAAGAGGACGCGGGGACATGGGGACGCGGGGACGCGGAGAGTTCTTTCCCCGCGTCAGTGCGTCTCCCCCTCTCCCTGTCTTCTTCATCTGCGTCAGCAGCCACTATCACCGAATTCATTCAACTACTGCGACGCGGTACCATCACCGCCAACCCTTACCCAGTGCGTCCCATTGGTGGAGCCAGAAAAGCTGTAACTTTAGCAACTATATTTCAATATCGGTCTAGTAGGCGATCGCATCGCTGGCATTTTTGGCTCGACGCTGGTTCGCCTCTATGGGCTAAAGGTGGAGCCGCAACATTGTTTGGTGCGCCGTTTTTCCTTCAAGACAGATTAGGCGAACCTTGGACAGCAGAAAATGAAAAAGTAGCAGAACAACAAAGATTGCGCCGCATTTTGGCAGATTTGCTCTCTCGTGTCTCCAAAAGAGTTTATTTGTGTCACAGTGATTTAGCCGTCAATGGACAAGAGCAACTAGGGCCGCTCTTACCCCTAGTAAATGCCTGTGTCACAGTGATTTCTGAAACTAGTCAAGAATTAGGGACTTCCACGTAAAAAAATATTCTATAGAAGACTGTTCATTATTGACTGTTGACGGTTGACAGTTAATAGTTAATTAGTCGTGAAAAATAAATTATTTAGGCAAGGGAATAGGGAACAGGGTTACTTATTGGCTTATTCATCACTTTTAATTATTAATTTAACAAACAAAAGTGTTTGTTTCTCTGAGCGAAACTTCCTAAAATATTCGCGGGTGAAATCAACCAAGCAACAGATGAGGTTGAGTTTCGCTTTCTAGTCTCAAGCAAAAAGTTTGTGGCGGGGGAAGCAATTTGAACATCCTAGAATTTTCTTTATTAGTATGGTTAGGCTCATTTTTGGCTGGATTTTTAGGAGCGCTAACAGGGTTAGGCGGTGGAGTTGTAATTGTCCCCTTTTTAACATTGGTATTTGGAGTTGATATTCATTATGCCATCGGTGCTTCACTAGTATCTGTAATTGCTACATCTAGTGGAGCCGCATCCGCTTACGTTAAAGAAGGCTACACAAATGTGCGGCTAGGAATGTTTCTAGAAGTCGCAACCACCTTTGGCGCAATAGTCGGAGCAATTGTAGCAGCTAAAATTTCTACAGGTTTCCTTGCTGTTGTGTTTGGAATCGTTTTACTTTACTCTGCCTATTTGTCCCGCCAAAATCCACCCGAACACCTCAACAATTTGCCGCCAAATTCTTTAGCAGTTCGTCTCCAACTCAATGGTACTTATCCCACTCCCACCGGAGAACAATCTTATAACGTGCGTGGAGTGCCCTACGGATTTGGATTAATGTTTATAGCTGGCGTACTTTCAGGGTTGCTTGGTATTGGTTCTGGAGCACTCAAGGTGCTGGCAATGGATCGAATTATGCATATTCCCTTTAAAGTGTCAACCACCACCAGCAATTTCATGATTGGAGTGACGGCGGCGGCTAGCGCTGGCATATATCTAAACCGTGGTTACATCGATCCTGGATTAGCAATGCCTGTGATGTTAGGAGTGTTATTTGGTGCTTTACTGGGAGCGCGGATATTAGTCAGAGCTAAAGTTAAGCTTTTGCGAAATATTTTCAGCGTTGTCATTTTAGTGTTAGCGGTGGAAATGATTTACAAAGGGCTAACAGGGAGACTTTAAAAATGGTGAAAAGTAGGCGTAGTAAATCAGAGCAACGTTTTGAGCAATTTTTGGGCAACCTATTAAGAATTGGAGTAATTATTGCCACTGCTTTAGTTTTAATAGGTGGAACTTTGTATTTAATTCGCCACGGTACTGAGGCTCCCAATTATCAATTTTTTCGCGGAGAATTACCAGAATTTCGTAGTCCATCAGGTGTAGTCAAATCTGTTGAATCCGGTCGTCGCCGTGGGATTATTCAACTGGGATTGTTAGTATTAATTGCCACTCCAGTTATCAGAGTAGCCTGTTCGTTATTCGCCTATGTACGTCAAAGAGATTTTACTTATATTATTGTGACTTTAATTGTACTGTTTGGACTGTTATATAGTTTGATTGGAGGATACATATAGCAATTCTATTTTAGTTGTGAAAAATATTGGTTTTGACTGTTGACTGTTGACTTTACTTAATGTAAATTTCGGGACTGTGGTTGAATTGGAGTAGGAGAACGAGGAGGTATTTTGTTACGCCACAAAATCAAAGGAATACAGAATAGCCCTAAAACAATTACGATTCCAGTCATAATCCAAACAATTAATCTACTTGGTTTATAATTTCCGCGTTCAATTTGCCAAAAAACTTGATTGTATCGCCACACAGCTAACACAATTGTCAAAATTCCAGAAATTACCAAAGCCAAACCCAAATTTTCGGAATTAGTTAATGGATTTACCTTAGCTTCTTGTTGAGTAATAGCAACATTAAGCTGGCGCAAAAATATCCCAAATCGAGCAATAGCAATTCCAAAACTAATTAAGGCAATAGAAGTGCGTAGCCAAGCTAAAAAAGTTCGTTCGTTGGCTTGATGCTCCCTTTGTCGGTCAATTTTCGGTGTTTTATCCATAATTCCGTTTGGGATTTTAGATTTTAGATTTTAGATTTTAGATTTTAGATTATGAGTTGGGAGTTGGGAATTAGGAGTTAGGAGTTAGGATTTGGGAGTTAAAAATTATTCTCAGTGTCCCCGCGTCCCCGCGTCTCCGCGTCTCCCTCATCCCCACTTCACCACTACACCTCTGGTGAGGATTCTACGAAAATGCCAAGCGATCGCCAAAATCTTTACAGCGTTAAAATATTAAATAAGGTAAAGATATATATTCAGAGTCAAAATCAATGGCACTATTCGGATTTGGCAAAAAACAAAATATGCCCACACCTGAGGAAGCTTTACCAGGAAGGGCGCAGTCTATGTCAGTACCAGCTCATCATTATGTCAATAAAAATCCTCTAAAACCTCCTTACCCTGATGGATTAGAAAAAGCATTATTTGGTTTGGGCTGTTTTTGGGGCGCAGAACGCAAATTCTGGCAACTCAAAGGAGTTTACACTACCGCAGTGGGTTACGCTGCCGGTTTCACACCAAATCCCACCTATGAAGAAGTGTGTAGTGGAAGAACCGGTCACAACGAAGTGGTTTTGGTTGTATTCGATCCCAAAGTAATTAGTTACTCAGAATTACTGAAAGTCTTCTGGGAAAGCCACAATCCCACCCAAGGTATGCGCCAAGGTAACGATGTTGGCACTCAGTACCGTTCGGGAATTTATGTATACTCGGAAAATCAAAAACAGCAAGCACAAGCATCGCTGGAAGCTTATCAGCAAGCCCTCAATAAAGCAGGCTACGGCAAGATAACCACAGAAATCTTAGATGCACCAGAATTCTACTATGCCGAAGCCTACCATCAGCAATACTTAGCGAAAAATCCCAATGGCTACTGCGGTTTAGGAGGAACAAATGTTTCTTGTCCCATTGGTGTAGTTGAATCCCAAGTGACTGGTTAATAAAGACTGGGGAGATGGGGAGATGGGGAGATGGGGAGATGGGGAGATGGGGAGATGGGGAGAAATTACACCCCATGCCCAATGCCCCATGCCCCATGCCCCATGCCCACTAAAATGCAGATTTAATTAAAGCGATCGCTCTCAGCCACAACATAATACTAATGGGCGCACCAATTAAAATGCCAGCGATCGCCCAGCCTCTTTGGTGCGCTTTGAAGTGTTCAATATTCCGCCACTGTCTACTTTTCCAAGCCCATTCATTGCCTTTGGCACCAAGAGCTATGGCCATTACCCACCAACCGTGAGGTATAAAACAGAATAATCCGTACCACACTTGGTTAGTCCACATCCATAACCAAGGCATGAGAAACGCTCCCCAATTCCAACCGAGAATTTCCTCTGGCACTGTTTCATTGTGATTGTTGATACCGCATCCAGAGTTGTTAATAATTTCTTTTGGCGGCAAAAGCTGATACTTGTTTGCAGATTTGACAACCAAACCAGATTTGAGAGCTTTTAGGGCTTGGCGAGAACTAGTAAATCGTTGTTCTGGTGCGGGTTCTACCAATTTTTCTAGCCAACTGATAAAACTGGGACTGAGGTTAACACGATTTGCAAATTGCAATCGTAAATCCTGTTGGGGTAAATCAGATGGGGGAATTCCAGTTAGCAAATGAATTAAAGTCGCCCCCAATGCATAAAGATCGGAAGCTGCTACCGCACGTCCGCCAAATTGTTCCATTGGCGCATAGCCATAAGTACCAACAACAGTAAAAGTAACGCCTTCTTTTGCTGCTTTATCTTGAACTGCGCCAAAATCAACTAAATAAATTCGATTATCTTCGCCCCAAATTAAATTACTTGGTTTAATATCTCGATGCAATACTCCTGGATTCAACTCATGCAAATACGTAAGAATATTTAATACTTCAACGGCAATTTTTTTAGCTCGTTTTTCACTAAACCTTTTACCACTGGCAAGTTTATCCTTGAGTGATTCACCAGGGATATACTGTTGTATTAAGCCAAACCAGAGAGTGCGATCGTCAATACAAAAATAATCTATATATTGAGGGATGCGCGGATGATTTAGCTGTTTGAGAATTTGCGCTTCCCTCTCAAAAAGTTTCAAATCATCCCACTGCACAGTACCACCAAAGGCCAAAAGTTTGACCACAACAGTGGAATTCTCTTCAGTCTCAGCTTGTAAATCCAATGCTTGCCAAGTTTGGCGAATTCCATTGTTACCGAGTTGGCGTTGAATTTGATAACGCCCTTGTAATATCTGTTCTACTTGCAGCATCTGACACCTGCTGGCAATTTACGCTAATCTCTTCCCTTACTATTCAAGGATAGTCATTATCTAGAGAAACTGTGCGAAACTGATAATTTATTGAAAGCACTTGAAGATTCCGTTCAGGACATTGAAGACGCAAAACTTTACTGGAAGGAGTACCTCAGCCGTGAGAAAATTTAGAACACTCGATGAATTTGAAGAAGAGTATTTCGGCAATCACCCCGAAGAAATCTACGATTATTTGACTGAGATATTTGAAGAATATTCAGAAGACAATGATTCCGGCGCATTGTTAGCATCCTTGCGTGTCATTGTGCGTGTACAGAGAATCAGTGAGATAGCCGAACAAATAGGTATGACACGCTGGGGATTGCAAAAAGCCTTATCCAGCAATGGCAACCCTCGCCTTGAAAACGTCAATTCAATTATGAGGGCACTCGGATATTGCCTGACACCACAAAAAATTATCCATCCACCCGCAGAGTGAATCACATCAATCAAGTATCGACTTTATCTTGTGGTAAGATAAAAACTTAAGATTATTATTCGTCAAAATTAACCCACTTTTAGGTCATTTTACAGAATAATTTTTACGATAATAAGCTTGGTATTCCGCAGATAATAAAGGTTCCCACCAATCACGATGAGTGAGATACCACTCAACAGTTAAACGTAGACCTTCGGCAATTGTAACTGAAGGCGTCCAACCAAGTTGAGTTTTAATTTTATTGGCGTTAATTGCATATCTTCTATCGTGTCCTGGTCTATCCTTCACAAAAGTAATTAACTGTTTGGCTGGATGCACTGGTAAATTGGGTGCTAATTCATCCATCATTTGGCATAAAAGTTCCACGAGGGTGATATTTTCCACCTCATTATTGCCACCAATATTGTATGTTTCCCCTGGTTTACCAGAATTTATTACTACATCTAAGGCCCGACAATGATCGCCTACATAAAGCCAATCTCTGACATTTTTACCATCGCCATAAACAGGTAATGGTTTACCAATTAAGGTGTTGATACACATTAAGGGAATCAGCTTTTCTGGAAATTGATAGGAACCATAATTATTAGAACAATTTGTAATAATTGTCGGCAGTTTATATGTATGATAATAAGCACGGACTAAGTGGTCGCTACCAGCTTTAGAAGCAGAATAGGGGCTGTTGGGAGCGTAGGGCGTAGTTTCAGAAAAAGCTGCATCATCTGGGCCTAAACTACCGTAGACTTCATCAGTAGAAACGTGCAAGAAACGATAATTTGATGGCTGTGCTTTTGCTTGCCAATGTTGGCGAAAAGCTTCGAGAAGAGTGAAAGTTCCTACCACATTAGTTTGCACAAAAGCACCAGGGCCGAGAATCGAGCGATCGACATGGGATTCAGCCGCAAAATGAGCGATGGTGTCAATATTTTCCGTTGATAATAAATTATCTATGAGGGGGCGATCGCAAATATCTCCCTGCACAAACCGAAAATTTTCCCTTCCCTCAACAGGTTTCAAATTCAAAGGATTTCCTGCATAAGTTAGAGCATCCAACACCACCACTTGGTCATCTGGATAAGCTTGACACCAATGATGTACAAAATTCGCTCCAATAAACCCCGCACCCCCCGTCACCAATAATCGTCGACTCATCCAGTTTCCTCTCTTCTTTAGTTGCGGTTAGCTTATTTAAACTTTAAATATTGTTTTTTCAGCTTACCATATATCCTCTGTGCCCGTAATTTAGTCAGACGAATTTTGGTCAAGCTCTTAATATTAGATGGCTGCTGTATTTTGTGGTCAAAAAATACATTTAATTCATCCAAAATTACTTGCAGACGCTTAATAATATTTTCATTTCGATACTCAGCAAAAAATTCTTGATTCAATGTAACTGCTACTGACGAATCAAGTATTTTGAGAATACGTTGCACATCATATTCTAGTGAATATCCAGCGATTTTATAGCAATTAAATCCAGGATCTAAATAATCTGACAATCCACCATTCACACTAGAAAATACCTGACATCCACAGGCAAGAGCTTCCATTGGTTGTAGTCCAAATCCTTCACTAACACCTTGCTGTGCCCAGTATTCAGCAGAATCATAAAGGTAAACCTTTGCTCGGTTAAATAATCCAGGTAAATCTTCGACATAGGAATCGACAAGGAAAACATTACAATGCTTTTGTAATTCTGGAATCAATTCTTTGATTAAATACTCAGAAGATTTTCGAGCCTGAACTAAAACATCAATATCTCGTGCTTGAGCTAAATTTTTAAATTCATCAGAAATTTGATTTGGCAAATAATAAATCAAAGAATGAGGTGATTTTTCTCCCCAATATCCCATTGTATAGCGACTAACAGCAACAATCGGAATACTTGCGGGTAGCTTAAATGGATAACCTGGGCTATGTGCGTGGTAAACAACATTGTATTGCTTCAGTTTAGAAACAAGTAGAGGTACATCAAATCCCCAATTGATTACAAAAATCGCATCATTGAGATTTTTTTGTTGAAGCAAATCATCAATGAATTGCTTACCTGTTTCCCGTTGACGATAAGTGACAACATCTGCACTACAAATTTGCTGAACCAAATTAACTGTTTTCAATTCTGCCCAAAGACCACCGCAGGCAAATTTGCCATCTGTACCAGGAAGTAAGAAGTAAAGTTTTCTCATAATTTATTTTTCTAGGGAAGTGGGGAGGTGAGGAGATGAGGAGGCAGGGGAGCAGGGGAGATGAGTTTTTCCCCTCTGCCCCTCTGCCCAATGCCCAATGCCCCATACCCTTCACTCTCTTCATTCTTGCCATTTCACTTTGACAAAATGCGCTTCACGTCCCCAGAGGTCGCGTGTACGGATAATGTTTTCAATTGTGAGGTTAAAAGGAATAGCGGTTGTTAAGTAACGCTGTACCATAGAACCTAAATCAGGTGCGATTTCAGCGGCTGTTGTTGCGGCTAACCCCAAACCTATAATTTGCTCTACAGGTCGGAATGGTAGCAATAAATGTACACCCATAGCTAATCCGGCGGTTAAGACCATTGCTACTGATAAATTTGTGCCACAACGGGGATGTACAGCTAAATCCCACTCTCCACTGGTAATGCGATGTCGGGCAAGTGCCACTGCACGCCGTAAATCACTGATGTTCACTTCACCATAGAGGTAGAATCCCTGTTCCGTAGACAAACCACCTAACAGTTCGTTATCTAGTTGAACTTTATTGGGTTCTCCTGTGGTGTGGTATGCACTATTTGATTCACTGAGAACCCAAACAGTGGCATGTTCTAGTGCGTGAACTTGCCGCAACATTAAAATTTCTTTTAACCCTGGAATAAACGACAGTTGCCTAAGTAAGTCCGTATCTTGCGTAGGATACGGAAAGTCTGAAGGTTGTGATTCTGAGGTTGGAACTTTTCCTGACAGAGGTGTTGTCAAATCAAAATTCCAAAATTCAAAGGGAAAAGAACCACCTTGAAAAGAAGCAGAAGTATTCATCGGAACACTACTCTCCAAGCCGATAGAGCAATACAGATTTCTTTCAAATGTAGCGCTTGCACCATTAAATTGTTGCTAATTTTTGTTATTGGGCCGGTATGGGATATGGGGTATGGGGCATGGGGCATGGGGGATTGGCCTAACAGGGAGTATTGACTGGTGACTGGTGACTGGGGAGTGGTAACTGTTGACTGTTGACTTTTATTCTCCTTGTCTCCCTTGTCTCCCTTGTCTCCCCATCTCCCCTGTAATTAATGTGCGAGGAGAGGAATAATTAGTAAAACTCCATATCAGCGTTTTAGCATACTACATCCGAGAAATCGTGTTACCACGAGTCAATTGTTTATTCGATCTGATTCGGCAGAGGACAACAATTGACATCATTCAAACAGACTTTGCCCCACTGTAAAGCCCAGCGGACAAGAGCTACTCGATTTTCTGTCTCGGTTTTGGTGAGAATGTTACTGATATGGTTATCAACTGTACGCTTGCTAATTTCCAGTTTCACTGCAATCTCTTGGTTAGTTAAGCCAGCGGCCACTAAGTCGATAATTTGCAGCTCTCTGTCTGACAGACTAACAGGGGTCTCAGACTTGCCACCAGCCATGACTATTTCTTTCCTCCCTTGGTATATGTACTTAATCACTCTTTCTAATTCTAGAAGATTCTTTTGTTGGCAGGGGTTTCAAGTGTTAGCAGTAATACGATTATCAATATTTTTTTTGGATTTGAAGTTGCTCGGAATTTAACTATTAATTTAACTTGTCAAAAACATGTAACATATTTATCTAAATCAATATGGTTTAAATACTGAGAAAAGTAAGTATGTCTTAGGGGCATATATTTATTATTAGAGTAGTAAAAATTGCTATTGAATTCTATGAAGGACTGGCGACAGATAGCAACAATTATTGTAGATTTTATACTGGAAATTCGTAATCCAAAATCGAAACCTAAAATCTAAAATGAAATGAGCAATCCCCGTGTTTTGTGTCTTGGTGAAATTTTGTTTGATTGTTTAGCCGATCAATTGGGGCTAAAGCTGGAAGAAGTGAAATCTTGGACTCCCTACCCAGGAGGGGCACCAGCTAATGTGGCCTGCGCTTTAGTCAAGTTGGGGACGCCAACGGCCTTTATTGGTGCTGTTGGTGAAGATGAACCAGGAAATGCACTGGTGAAGCTATTAGAGGATGTGGGTGTAGAGACAACAGGGGTGCAGCGTCATCCCACAGCACCAACACGGCAAGTATATGTGACACGGGATCTGGCTGGCGATCGCACTTTTGCTGGATTTGGTCAATACGATACCTCTGAATTTGCTGATACTCGCCTGTCTGCCAAACACTTACCTTCTTCACTGTTTCAAGAGGCAGATTTTCTAGTTTTGGGCACTTTGGAATTAGCTTATCCCGAAAGCGAACAGGCAGTTTACCGCGCCCTAGAACTAGCAGAACAATACGATCTGAAGATTGTGCTGGATGTCAACTGGCGTCCTGTATTTTGGCACGATCCAAACATCGCTCATCAAAAAATTCCAGAATTATTTAATAAAGTTGATTTCCTGAAACTTTCCAAAGAAGAAGCCGAATGGCTATTTGAAACCGCAGATCCGGGAGCCATAACTTACCGTCTGGCTTCCATTGAGGGAGTATTAGTCACAGATGGAGAAAATGGTTGCACTTACTGTTTGGGTGAAAACGAAGGCAAATTACCTTCATTTTCCATTCCTGTAGTTGACACAACTGGTGCAGGGGATAGCTTTTTAGCAGGATTTGTCCACCAGCTGAGGCAGTATGGTATCCACAGCTTGCGGGATGCAGAAACGGCAAAACGGATTGTTACCTACGCTAGTGCTGTTGGGGCACTGACTACCATTAAAGCAGGTGCGATCGCTTCTCAACCCACAGCTGCCGAAGTCGAAGCTTTTTTAGCCACAAATCAACTTTAGGAATTAATAAAAGGGAACAGGGAACAGGGAATGGCTAACAGAATCAGAAGTCGCCCACGAGGGGCGGGGTTTTCACCTTCCACGGTATACAAAGATTTTTTCACCCACGTTCGCGTAGCGTCTTCCAGAGAGGGGCGAGGTTTTAAATCAACATCTGGGGCTAGTTCCTCTCCTGTTGCGTGTTCTTGCCCCGTTGGCGTAGCCTCTCCTAGAGAAGGGGCTTGGTAAAATTAGCGGGAATATTAGCTACTAAAAGCTGATATCCCCGGCTAGAAAATAGATTTCAATTTGAATTTGGAATTGATTTATGGTAGCCCAAATCAGTGAAAGCAAAGCATCAAATCAACTGATAATAACCTGGGAACCCTTACCCAAAGATTTTCAACTAGAGGATGAGCCAGTGGAGAATACAGGTCAGCCAATATTAGCTGGTGCTTTGCGTGAAAGTTTAGAAATTAGTGGCTTCATCCAACCCCAAATGTTAATCGCCTCTAACTTGGGATTATGTGCAACTATTAACGAACAACTGGTAATTAAAGCACCAGATTGGGTGTATGTACCAACAGTGAAAGAAATTATTAGTAATCGCAAAAGTTACACACCAATTTTAGAAGGTGAAATCCCATTAATTGTGATGGAATTTGTTTCTGATACTGACGGTGGAGAATATTCTGTTAAGCGTTCTTACCCACCAGGTAGATGGTTTTTTTACGAACAAATACTGCAAGTTCCTATTTATATAATTTTTGAACCTAATGGGGGATTATTGGAATGTTATCAATTGGAAAATGGACATTATGAATTGAAATTACCAGATGAAAGTGGTCATCATTTCATAGAAGCAATGAACTTATTTTTGGGAACATGGCAAGGAACAAAAGAAGCTCATAGTGGTTATTGGTTACGTTGGTGGGATCGAGATGGCAACTTGTTACCTTGGGCAGTGGAAAAAATTGAACAAGAACGTCAACGTGCAGAACAAGAACGTCAACGTGCAGAACAAGAACGTCAACAAAAAGAAAGATTAATTGCTTATTTACAGTCGCAAGGAATTGACCCCAATAATTTGCCCGGTTTTGAATAGAAATGTTGTTGGGTTGTTAACCGTTGATTGTTGATTGTTGACAGTTGACGGTTAACCGTTCCCTGTTTGCTCTGAACGCTGCCATAGGGCATCAACAGTTACAAATTCATAGCCTTGTTGTAGCAATTGAGGAATGAGAATTTTGATTGTGGCAGCAACGTCTTGTCCGCCACAGACACCATCATGTAAAACAATCAAAGAACCATTTTTAACTTGCTGCATAACTCGCCTCACCACAGTGTTTACTCCTGGTCGCACCCAATCTTCTGGTACAACACTCCACATTACTGGGCGATAATTCCACTCAAGAAATAATTTTAAAGTAGCAGGTGTAAATAAACCATTAGGGGGACGGACATCCCGCACTTGTTCGGGTTGCAGATTGCAAGCATCATAGATAGCAACTTGGGTTTTTTCTAAACTCAGCTTGAGTTCATTGGGGGAAAGCATGGGAAAAGAGCGATGATCGTAACCATGCAATCCGATCCAGTGTCGGCGATCGCTAACAGCTTTGGCAATGTCTGGCGAACGGTTGACACAAACACCCAACCAAAAAAAACTCGCTGTAATTTTATACTGGTCTAAAACTGCTAACACTTCCGGTGTATGTTGCGGATGAGGGCCATCATCAAATGTCAAAGCGATGGCTTTACTATGGGGATTGCCCATCCAAAGGCAATTGGGAAAACTTGGCTGGAGAATGCGGTAAAAAATCGGGAACAGGGGAGCTAGTTGCATTTTGCGTTTTTTTGCTGCTGAAAAGTTTTTGTAGGTGTTGCTGGCGAAATTGCGATCCTACCCCAATACAATGCCTCAATATTCTACCCAAATTGGATGCCTTGGTAAGCGATTGCCACAGGAGGGGCAAGGAAGTACAGGATATCTTTCAGCAGCTTTCATAAGAGTGAAATGATCTTGATTGATACCATCTCCAAAATATGGATCGATAACCATAGGATTAGCTGTTTTTCCTCGCCAATTACAAGAATTACAGGTTAACGTTTCCAAGTGGATTCTTTGGAAGTTTGATTCTATTTCAACAAAAATATATGGCATCCATTTCTTCTTCTTCATCGATATTTTTCCAAGTCCCAAGTGAAGCTCAGGGTATTTATGAGTAAACTCAAGTGCTGGCCAAAGCAAATCTAAAATAGCCAGTGGCATATTATCAATGAAGGCGTTTAATCGCAAAGTTTCCCAATATTCTTGGCTGGGGAATAAAATTTTTTGACCGTCAATACAAGTGTGTTTGATGCTGGTCTGATTTGAGTTCACGAACTTGTGACATACTTCTATACTAAACATCTCTCCGTTTTACCAATAAGATGCAGAGAGTAGGAATGCTTTGTAACAAAATCTGTAACAGCAATGCTATTTGAGCTAACACTCGTCTAAATTGATGAAAAATCTACGGGGAATCCCTGAATTAACGGGTAATGTTGCTCAAAGATATACGAGACTATCAAATTTTATTTCTCGGCTTGTTCCTAGTCTTGGGAATCGGTACGCGAGACTGGACGCTGCGGCCAGAATTGATTGCAGTAGCGATCGCCACAAGTCTTTCAACTCAATTGGTATTGTCATTTGTCATTGGTCGTTGGTCATTGGTCATTTGCAAAGGACAAACGACTAACGACAAAGGACAAAGCTTAAATCTTCGCAGTGCTTTAATTACTGCTTTAGGATTGAGCTTGCTGTTGCGGGCTGACCATTGGACAACAATGGCAATAGCTGTAGCAAGTGCGATCGCCAGCAAATTTTTCTTGCGAGTCGGTGAGAAGCATTTCTTTAATCCTGGGAATTTTGGCATTATTTGTGTCTTAATTTTCACCAGCGACGCTTGGGTATCACCGGGACAGTGGGGTGAAGAGTGGTGGTATGGGCTAGTATTTGCTGGTACTGGCGGTATGGTTTTGCAACGAATTGGACGTTGGGACACCACAGCAGCTTTTTTGGGTGCCTACTCCCTACTAGAGGCGATTCGTAATTTATGGCTTGGTTGGACTTGGGATGTTTACTGGCACAGATTGATGAGCGGATCTTTACTGTTATTTGCTCTATTTATGATTACCGATCCGCGATCGATGCCCAATTCTCGCATCGGGCGCGTAATTTGGGCAATGTGCATCGCCGGATTAACTTTTATCCTGCGAAATTATTTCTTTCTTTCCACCGCAGTTTTCTGGGCACTGTTTATCCTTGCACCATTGACCATCTTGATAGATTTTCTTTGGTCAGCGCCAAGGTTTTCTTGGCAAAGGGGAGATGAGGAGACAAGGGAGTACACAGAAGTCCGAGCGGAGGCTTCCTTTGATCGGAACTTTGGAGGGAACAGCAAAGAAGAGTTTTTCCCCTCTGCCCCTGGAGCCTCTTCTGTCCAATGACCAATACTTCTCTGCGAGAGGCTGCGCCAACGACTACGCTCAGTACAAGTGCCCCATGCCCCAGTCACCATTAAATATTGAGGTATAACAATGAAACTTTTTCGATTTTTGAGACCATTATTATTAGCAATTGTAATTGTTTTGTGCTTTGCGCCGAGAGCTTGGGCATTTTGTGGATTTTATGTTGCCAAGGCTGATACAAAGCTGTATAACAAAGCGTCTCAGGTGGTAATAGCACGGAATGGCGATCGCACTGTCCTCACGATGGCAAATGATTTTCAAGGTGAAGTCAAAGATTTTGCAATGGTGGTACCAGTGCCAACGGTACTGCAAAAAGAGCAAGTCCGCGTCACTGAACCCAAAATTATTGAACGTTTGGACGCTTTTAGCGCACCGCGATTAGTGGAATATTTCGATTCAGATCCTTGTGCCCCGCTTTATGAGTATGACCGACCACTAGCATTACCAGCACCAGCAGCAAGCAATGAATCAGCAGGTGCAAGAGGCCGTGATGCTAGTTTGGGTGTGACTGTAGAAGCACGTTTTAATGTCGGTGAATATGACATCGTGATTCTCAGTGCTAAAGAATCAGGTGGATTGGAAACTTGGCTGCAACGCAATGGTTATAAAATTCCCAGAGGAGCAAAACAGTTACTTAAACCCTACGTCCGCTCCTCGATGAAATTCTTTGTTGCTAAAGTCAATTTAGATAAATTCGAGAAATCTGGCTACCAATTTCTTCGCCCGCTACAAATTTCCTATCAGTCACCCAGATTCATGTTGCCAATTCGTTTGGGCATGATTAACGCCACCACCGAACAGGATTTAATTGTTTACATCCTTTCCGCCGAAGGACAGGCAGAAATCACTAATTACCGCACGGTGAAAATTCCCTCCGATGCCAACATTCCTGTATTTGTGAAAAACGAATTTGGTGAATTTTACAAATCCATGTTTCAAACTGTCTACACCAAAGAAGACAAGAAAGTTGGTTTTTTGGAATACGCTTGGGACATGAGTAATTGCGATCCCTGTTCTGCCGATCCCCTAACCCCAGAAGAACTCAAGCAAGCAGGCGTATTTTGGCTAGACGATAATTCTCCAAATAATGTAACAGTGCCGCCCAACTTTCGTCGTCCGTTGCCTAGAAGTGATGTATTCATCTCCCGGTTGCATGTACGCTACACCCGCGACAAATTCCCCGAAGACTTGATATTTCAACAAACAGGGAATCGTGAATCTTTCCAAGGACGTTATGTTTTGCAACATCCCTTCCAAGGAGAACTCAAGTGCCAAGCAGGTAGAGAATATAAACGTTCTTTACCCAAGCGTTTTGAACAAGAAGCCCAAACCCTAGCCAAACTCACCAACTGGAATATCCAAGACATTCGTAACAAAATGAAACTGAGTCTCAGTAATTTGAGATTGTCTTGGTGGGAAAACTTTCTGTCTTGGTTTGGATTGTATTAATTAGGATTGGGCATGGGGCATGGGGCATTGGGCATTGGGCATTGGGCATTGGGCATTGGGCATTGGGAGTTAGGAGTTGGGAGTTAGGAGTTAGGAGTTAGGAGTTAGGAGTTGGGAGTTAGGAGTTAGGAGTTGGGAGTTATTCTTCCCCTGCTCCCCTGCTCCCCCATCTCCCCATCTCCCCATCTCCCCATCTCCCCCATCTCCCCATCTCCCCATACCCCAATTTCTTGATGAAAGGTAATTTTCTAACGCGTTGTTATAGGCAATACTAAGATATTCTTGCTTTGTTCCTCAAGATTGTCATGGTTCAATTCGATGAACAGCTACGCCGCTTAGTTACCGAAGCCTGTGGATACCCACCTGGAAGCCCTCAGCGTCAGAAGCTGCTCACACAGATTATTCGTTTGACAGCAAGTAGACTCTGGAGGGAAAGTACTCCCTATTATCAAGACGCATTACAACAAACTTGGTTGTATTTCTGTCGTAATGTTTGTGAAGGTTTGACAGGCCAAAAATATGACCCTGCTTATGGTACTGTAATCACCTGGCTGAATGCTTACTTAAAACGGAGACTACAAGACTTTTACCTGAATCAAAACCGGGAACAAGCCACAACAGTCCCTCTTAAAATTCGTCAGTCTAAATTTGGTGGAACAAGTGAAACTATCGATCCTGTAGATAACCTACCGGCTGTTCCTGAAGCACCTCCAATTCTAGAGGAATTGGAAAACTGGGCGAAGGCAGACTTTGATGGAGAACTCCGTAGTATTTATATCAAAGGGCGTCCAGATGTGAATTGTCAGGTGTTAATCCTCAAACGCCTACCTCCAGAAGTTAGTTGGAGAGAGTTATCTGAGGAATTCGGGCTGTCAATTCCGACATTGAGCAGTTTTTATCAACGTCAGTGTCTACCGCGTTTACGTAAATTCGCAGAATCGGAGGGATTGTTAAGCTAATGCACGCTAAAAAAGCATAACTAACAAAAGTAGTTGTTGACTGTTAGTTGTTGAGTGTTAACTATCAACGGTGAGCCAGCGCCCAGAACAGGGGGTTCTCCCTATGAGCGACTGGCTTTAGTGACTGTGCCTAGCTTCACTTTGAAGGAGTGAACAGCCTTCTTGAATCAATAGACTTCTAAGATAAGTCGGGAAAAGGGGGTGCATGTTTGATATTTTCCCTTTCCCCAATAAAGATGCATCCCTTTGACCACAAGAGTGCAAAAAGCAATTGATTGCACTCTTGTCGAAATTACATGATTTTTGTATAAGTCCTGTCTTTATTGAAAACTGGGAAAAATCGAATAAAACCCGATCCTACTGCTGATAAATAAGATTGTAGAAGCTCGCAGATTGTTGATGGATGCAAGTGGTAACATTACCCTGGTAGTCCAAGCACCTAGAGTTAGTCCTGTACAATTCCCAGTTATCATCTACCATTTGCCATGCCCATAACTCAAGCAACTAAACCTAGTGGTGGAAATTCTCTAAAAGTGAAAAGGCAAAAAGCAATATGTTTGTTTTTATGCTTTTTAATGGGTTTGTTATGTATTCTCAGTTCACCTGTACTGGCAAAAGTTCCTAACTCATTCAATTCTTTAGCGCAAGTGCCTGTTAACAGTACTACCTCTGTGGTTGGAACTACTGACGCCGCTTCACTCGTGGAACAAGGCAAAGTTTTATATGATACTGGCAACTATACTCAAGCCGCCGAAGTTTTGCAAAAAGCTGTGGAGGCTTATCAGCAGCAAGGGGAGAATCTCAGATTAGCAGTGACATTGAGTAATCTCTCCTTAGCTTATCAGCAACTCGGTAAATGGAGTCAGGCACAACAGGCAATTACACAAAGCCTAAATTTGCTTAAAGCCGAGGAGCAAAACCCAAATCTGCAAATATTAGCCCAATCCTTAGACATCCAAGGTCGTTTGCAATTGGCAACGGGACGACCGGAGGCGGCTTTAGCAACTTGGCAGCAGACAGAAGAAATTTATCAGCAAGCAGATAAAAAAAATGGTGTAGTCCGATCGCTAATCAATCAAGCACAAGCTTGGCAAACTCAAGGATTTTACCCGCGCGCAATCAAGACTCTAGATAAACTTCGTCAAAAGCTAAAATCTGAACGCGATTCTATAGAAAAGACAGTGAGTTTGCGATCGCTTGGTGATGCCCTGATGCTAATAGGCAATTTCAAAGACTCACAGGAAGTCTTAGAAGAAAGTCTCACAATTGCTCGTAACTTGCAATCACAGGCAGATATTAGCGCCAGTCTGTTCAGCTTGGGAAATAATGCCCTCAAACAAAACGATAAACTAAAAGCCATCGCCTATTATCAACAAACAGTTGCAATATCTCCCTCACCGCTCACAAAAGTCCAAGCTCAACTCAATCACCTGAGTTTACTTATTGAAGACCAACAATGGGCAGAAGTTAAAACTCTTTTACCAGCGATTCAATCTCAACTCGATCGACTCCCACTCAGTCGTGCTAGTATCTACGCTCTGGTTAACTACTCACAAAGTTTATCAAAAGTCAAGAATAATGTTGATTTCCCAACCCAAACATTAACTAAAAATTTTTCCTCCCTATTTCCCATTCAACAGGAGTTAAACGCGCCGCTACGGCAAACAGCATTCCTACTCGCCAGTGCCATTGAGAAATCCCGGAGTTTAGGAGATAAGCGAGCAGAGGCCTACGCCTTCAAAAATTTAGGTGGTTTGTACGAACAAACCAAACAGTTGTCAGAGGCGCAAAGTCTGACTATGCAAGGATTAGGTTTAGCACAGAGCAGTAATGCACCTGAAATTACCTATGCATTGGAATGGCAGTTAGGTAGATTACTCTGGGCAAAAAATGATATTAATGGTGCGATCGCCGCTTATGATGCTGCTGTGGAAACTCTCCAATCTCTCCGCAGAGATTTAGTAGTAAATAACGACGTAGTTAATCAAGATGTACAATTCAACTTTCGGGACAGCGTGGAACCCGTTTACCGACAGTCAGTACAATTATTGCTGCAATCTCAACATGGAAAAACAGACGAGAAAATATTAGAAAAAGCACGTCTGCGAATTGAAGCACTCCAGCTAGCAGAATTAGACGACTTCTTTCGGGAAGCTTGTCTGCAAGGTCAGAGAATAACCCTCGACCAAGTGGTAGACAAAGGAGATCGTTCCGACGCTGCCATTATCTATCCAATCATTCTTCCCGAACAACTCCAGGTAATTGTCAAAATTCCTAACCAACCCCTGAAAAACTACGGTAACAAGATTTCCCAAACCAAAGTAGAAGAACTTTTAGTAGAACTGCGAAGAAATCTTGTTAATCCCACTGCTACCAAAACTGTTCAAGCCCAATCACAACAAGTTTATAACTGGCTGCTCCAACCCATTGAATCAGAATTACAAAAAAGTGGGGTAAAGACCCTAGTATTTGTGCTGGACGGAGTATTACGTAATATACCAATGTCCGCGCTGTACGATGGCAAGCAATACTTAGTAGAGAAATACGCAGTTGCCCTCAGTGTCGGTCTGCAACTCCTAGACCCGAAACCGCTGCTAAAACAGAAATTAGTAGCTCTCACCGCAGGATTAACTCAGCCCCCACCTGGATTTCCCAAGTTTGCCCCATTACTGGGGATTAAATCTGAATTCGACAGTATTGCCAAAGCAGGAGTTTCCACAACTCGTCTGTTAGATGGGGATTTTAAGAAAAAGAATTTAGAAACTGAAATTTCAGAAACTTCATTCAACATAGTACATTTGGCAACCCACGGCCAGTTCAGTTCTCGTTTTGAGGACACTTTTATTTTGGATTTTGATGGTCAGATTAACGTCAAAGATTTCGATACTCTTTTTCGCAATCAAAATAAAAGCATAGTGGAACTATTAGTTTTGAGTGCTTGCCAAACAGCAACAGGAGACACTCGTGCAGCCCTTGGCCTAGCAGGTGCAGCTGTACGAGCTGGCGCACGCAGCACCATTGCCTCACTCTGGCAAATTGATGACAAATCAACTGCAATGTTTGTTAGTAGCTTTTATCAAGAACTCAAAAGTGGCAACATCACCAAAGCTGAAGCTGTTCACCGTGCCCAGCTAAAACTCTTGAAACATCCTAACTATAAAGCACCAAGCTTTTGGTCTTCCTATGTGTTAATTGGCAATTGGTTGTGATTTCGACATAGAAAATATACTTTCAACCCTGTTCTCTGGGACATAACAAAACGACCATTGGACAACCAGACTTAGCAATTTCTGATAGCCTGAATAAATTCCTGTACAGCATCGTACTGGTCAGGCATAGCAATATAACGCAGTAGTAGGGCGGGGTCTAAATCAGGGAAAAATCCACTCCGGTCTATTTCTGAATATTCGCCCCCCTCATTAAGACGAAATATTTTTATAGAGTTAGATTTCCAAAACCAGACCTCAGGGACTTTTTTGGGTTTATATAACTCCTTCCTATTGATAGTTCCACTGGTGACAATAACTTCAATAACGATGTCAGGAACTTCTTTTTTTGTGCCAATGCTGTAAGACTCATCTGGTGTACCAGAAGCATACCCCGGTTCTTCCAAGGTATACCCACCACGACCGTAAAACCGGATACCCAACTCTCTCATGTAAGCTTCTAGCAAATAACCGAGAGTTCTTTTCACGAATTCATGTTCTTCACCAATCGGAGACATAATTTCTAGCATTCCTGACAAATAAGACAATCGGACATTGTGGTTGTCTAATAGCTGGGCTTCAATCCCTTTGAATTGCTGCCAAGAAATATCTTTAAGAGTTACGAGTTTTTCTTCTATCGGCTGGTCTAAAAGTGGAATGCTCATATCAACACTTCCTTAAAAAACCAAAGTAGAAATTGCATTTTCTTTTTTGCTGAAGCGATTGATTTTCATAGAGAATATCTTATACCAATTTGAAAAATGATTGCGACAGATGTATAGTCAAAAGCGATTACTACTAACTGTTTCACAATCCAAAATCTAAAATCCAAAATGGTATTACCCTAGCAAATCATTTTTTGAGGACTTCTGTTTACCTCCCTTAATCCCCCCTTGTCAAGGGGGAAAAAAGAAATTCAGTCCCTTCCCTTGACAAGGTGGGGTAAAACTTTGCTTAATCAGCTGATTTGTGTGTATACCGTAACTTGGCAAGGGGAGGGGTAACTGTCGCAAGCCCTATTTATGCACCACTACTAAAGTTCCCGTTGCAGCCCAGTTGTAAAGATTGCGAGCTTGCTTAACAGGTAAATTCACGCAACCGTGGCTGACTGGAGTTCCAAAACGGTTATGCCAGTATGCACCGTGAATGGCATAGCCTCTATAGAAATACATTGTGTAAGGAACATCAGGGATGTTGTAGCCCCTGCCTCGCATCCGGTGAGTGCGATACTTAGAATTAATCCGGAATTTACCTATGGGTGTAGGAGTCGATCGCTTACCTGCGGAAATTCGATATGAGTAAACGAGTTTTTTACCTTCCCATCCACGTAACCGTTGTTCTGACAAGTCAATTTCAATCCAGCGAGGTTGGGACGTTTGGCTGATACTAGATACAGTGATGCTGTTTTCATTAGCTGACGTGGCTTTAGCTGTAGCAAAATTGGGATTACCCGCTAACGGCGGCGACCAAGAAAATAAAGTCGCCACTGTTAACACCACGCCTGTACAAAAAGTTTTTGAGGAACGAATTCCACCACTGCGAATCCAGGATTGCATTATGCCTCACCTTCTAATTAGTCATTAGTCAGTAGTCATTAGTCATTAGTTATTTATCCTTAGTTAAACGAGCGGTTTTAACTAATGATGAATAATTAATCGATAATGAGCAAAAATCTGTAATTTCAAGATGAAATGCAAACTCTCCCCGGATTATTATTTGCATTTTTTCTGAGAGATAAATTGTCAGGATTTACGCTTATTAGACTTCTGACAGAAGTGGGAAAAGGGGAAGGGGAAAGGTTTGGTATTTTCTCTTTCCCCAATAAAGATGCATCCCTTTGACCACAACAGTGCAAAAAGCACTTTTGCAAGAGGTCTATTGATTTTAGGCAAATACTTGCATCACAAATTGGCATAGATAGGATTTTGGAGATTTATGAAACACGCTCTCAATCCAAAATCTCAACTCTAAAATCCAACATTTGTATTAATGCCTTACCCTACATTTTACTTGAAGTTGAATAATTCCGATTCCGAAGATTCCCAGCATAAAATGTTGCTGGAAATCTTCTAATTGTCTTGATTTCCTGTTATTTATAAATTTTTTACCGAAATAAGCTTGGAGTGGCTTCACTTACTATTTATGGATGACTATTGGTGTCCCCACTGATGCCCAGCCAAATAGCCATTTAGCATGTTTAGGTGCAAGATTTACGCAGCCGTGGCTTACTGGAGTACCAAATCTCTTATGCCAGTAAGCACCGTGAATACCGTAGTTACCTTGGTAAAACATGGCATAGGGAACGTTAGGAACATCGTAGCCTGTTCCCCTCATCCTTGTAGTTTTAAACTTGGATTGAATATTAAAAGTACCAACTAAGGTGGGAGTGGATTTTTTACCAGAAGAAATGGCACTCCCATAAACAACTCTGTCGCCTTCCCAAGCTATTAATCGTTGTTTTGTAAGATTAATTTGAATCCAACGTTTATCCGATTTTTGTAATTTCTGCATTGTTTGGGTAAAGCTTGGATTTTGAGAATTTGCCCAAACTTCACTGGTTTCAGTAGTAGTAAAAACACTTAAAGATAGTGCTGTACCAGCGAGGAGGATTTTAAAATTACGCACCCAGTTAGGATAAATCTGCCTTTTCATACTAGATACACTCACACTCAAATTATCTGGTTTTAGGAAAGTTACCAGTTTTCACTTTTCTTTCCATATCTATTAGTTTAATAGACATAAATTTTTGATGATTTGATTCTAAATTAACTCAAATGTTGCATTAGTTTTGCTGCCTTAGTTGCGATCGCCTCCCAATTACCCTGGCTAACAAGGTTTTTGGGAAATAATTCACTGCTCAAACCCACGGCCATCGCCCCTGCTTGTAAAAATTCTTTGGCATTTTCTACGCTGACACCGCCAGTGGGAATTAAGGGAATCTCACCCAGGGGGCCTTGTAAACTTTTAATATAATCAGCCCCGCCCACTGCTTGCACGGGAAATACTTTTACACAACTAGCACCATGACTCCAAGCGGTAACAATTTCTGTGGGCGTTAGCGCTCCTGGGATAATGGGCACATGTTGTTCTCGTGCGGCTTGAATCATTGCTAAGTCAACGTGGGGTGTAAATAAAAATTGCGCCCCAGAAGTGATGGCTTCCTTGAGCTGCTGCATATTGAACAGCGTACCAGTGCCAATAGTACACCCTGGTAATTCCGAACGTAGTTCACTGATTAATTCCTCAGCACCATCACTATTCCAGGTAATTTCAATTAGCTGCATTCCCCCAGACGCCACAGCCATAGCCATTTCTCGTCCCCATTCTTTTTTAGCAGCGCGAATAACTGCGATCGCTTTATGTTTTTGTAACTGTGATAACCAAATTTGATTAGGCATAGGATTGGGCATTGGGCATGGGGCACTTGTACTGAGCGTAGTCGAAGTATTGGGCATTGAAAGCTAGGATTTGGCAGTCTCAACTAGTTTTCTAATACCTAATTTTCAATACTAATATGCCCTATGCCCTATGCCCCATTCCCACACTTGCTTATTGCATCAAGCTATGAGATATTGCATATAATAAAATAACGGTAAACCGATAGATTTATCGTAGTTATAAGAAAATAACTTCAATGCTTGGGACTCAAGGAGTGATTACAATGACAATTGCGCGAGAAAACACAGTAGCATCGTTTCACGATTCCAATAGCGTTAATGTAGTGAATTGGCTGAAGTTTGTACGGTTAGGTACAACACAAGCCAAGGTCTTTTGGTGGCATATTCACGCATATAAGACGATTTTGACTGTAATGTTATTGACTTTGAGTAGTTTGATTTACTTGATAATCCATTGGTCTTTAAGTAACTTGTTACGAGTTCCTATGCATCAAGAACGATGGAAGATTAGTAGTAGTAAATGAAAGTAATTATCATAGGTTATTAGTCATTAGGGAACAACAAAGTTGGCTGAGTGCGGCGTATGTTAAGCCGAGTCCGCTAGCTTTTGACTTTGCTATCCCTTATGGGTAAACAAGCTAACAACAGCATTTTTACCAGGAAAATTTCAAAGACAAATAGCTAATGACTGATAACTAATAACCAATGACTAATGATAAATGACACTTCTAGTAGAGGAGATAGCCCATTGAAAATCAATATACTGTTATTACCAAGCAATAGTTTGATAGCTTCTAGTTAAAGACCAACTAGGAGCTTTTTTTTCTGGATTATCTACCCCAATAGGAGGATATATGAAATCAATTAACACTTATTTAAGTACTACTTGTGGATATTAATAATTAATTCGGATGATGGATGGAGTACTAATACTCAGATTGCTAATATTAATTTGTAAGTAAAAAACCTTTACCAAATTAATAATCATGAATATTCTTGCTTGGATTGTTTTAGGTTTAATTGCTGGTGCCATCGCCAAAGCCATCTACCCCGGTCATCAAGGCGGCGGAATTCTCGGAACAATCTTGTTAGGAATTATCGGTGCTTTTGTTGGTGGTAGCTTGGGTATCTTTTTTAGTACGGGAACGTTAACTCTAGCAGCTCCCACTCTCAGCATACCCGGTGTCGTAGTAGCAGTTTTAGGCGCACTTGTAGCAGTTTTCTTGTGGAACTTGTTAACTCGTCGCAGTGCTGTATAGGAGCAAGATTGCAACCAATCAACCAAGAAGATTTAGCAAAGTCATTTAAATATTTTATTTTTGAATTAAATCAAAATAATAGCGTTATCTTCAAGGGAAGGTAGCGCTAATTTTTTATTACAAGAGTTTGAGCTTAAGTTGACACCAATGACAGCTGTACACCCCTACCCATCCATCTGTATCAGGTATTTCGTGAAATGGTATGACGCTGGGATTGTTTCCCTACACTACGTTCCAGTCGCAATGACAAAATATTCCTTGCGTAAGTCCTAGTATAAATACGCCACAATCTCTAGTTTTCATGAAATTTTCAACAAGTTCTATTGGTTCCTACACACAATTCGGCGATGTTCAGCTAAGCTATAAGCTCTATGATTATGGTTTATTGAACGTCTTATGCATTGGTTGTTATCTGGGCCGTTGAGTACAGAGAAATTGACGGTTAAGATTGCAGGATTGCCTGCATCATTACAGGGTAAGAAGTTGGTGCAGTTATCAGATTTTCATTACGATGGTTTGCGGCTGTCGGAAGGTATGCTAGAGAAGGCGATCGCAGTTAGCAATGAAGCTGAACCAGACTTAGTTTTATTGACAGGCGACTATGTAACTGACGATCCCGAACCAATTCACCAATTAATACTTCGACTCAAGCATCTGGAAAGCCGTTTTGGAATATGTGGTATTCTTGGCAACCATGATATTCATTATAAACACGCAAAAACAGAAATCACAAAGGCATTAACTAGCATTGGAATTCACGTGCTTTGGAATGAAATTGCCTATCCTTTAGGAAAAGAATTACCAATTGTTGGACTAGCCGACACTTGGTCGCGGGAATTCAATCCTAAGTTGGTTATGAACCAGCTAGACCCAAACACACCCTGCATTGTTTTATCTCATAACCCAGATACTGCGGAGATATTGCAAAACTGGCGAGTGGATTTACAACTATCTGGTCATACTCACGGCGGTCAAATTGTGATTCCCAAAATTGGCCCAGCAGCCTTGGTTTACAGCAAAATTGCCAAAAAAATACCCCACAAACTACGACGGAAAGCGCGATTTTTGGAAGAAAATGTTTCTGTAGTAACTCATTGGGAATGGGCCCAAGGTTTCCATCGCTTAGGAAAAAATCAGCTATACGTCAATCGTGGCTTGGGAACTTACCTCCCTGGACGCTTATTTTGCCGTCCAGAAGTTACTATAATTACGCTAGAAAGTGAGTGAGAAATTCTCAATTCAACATCAAACGTGGCAATTCTAGTCACTATCCTAACTCGCCACTAGCGACAAATTAAATCTAAAAGCGCTTTAGTTGAGCTTGATAATCGAAAACAATTAATTACAGCGCTTTTCCACTAATTTAACTACACCACTCTCCACTCGCTATTTCCCTATTTCCCTTACTAATCAGGTCTAAATAGCTGAAAACTGCTGTAATTATATTTGGAGTAGATGACATAAATTATTGCAATTTATCAAGTTGCATTTTGATTTTTGGTAAGCTGTAAGCGCTGGTATGAGGAGTATCGGTTAGCTTATGCATTGGTTATTTACAGGACATTTAAGAGTAGATAAAGTCACGGTTAAGATTGCGGAACTTCCCACATCTTTAGAAGGTATCAAACTGGTACAGCTGTCAGATTTTCATTACGATGGTTTGCGGCTATCGGAAGATATGTTAGCAAAGGCCATCGCACTTACTAACGAAGCTGAACCAGATTTAATAGTATTAACTGGTGATTACGTAACTGATGACCCAACGCCGATTCATCAATTGGTGCTGCGATTAAAACATCTGCAAAGTCGTTGTGGTATTTACGCGGTCTTGGGTAATCATGATATTTATTACAGCCACTCCCAAGCAGAAGTGACAAAGGCGTTAAATAGCATTGGCGTACATGTGCTTTGGAATGAAATCGCTTATCCACTAGGAAAACAATTACCCCTAGTAGGACTAGCTGACTATTGGTCGCGGGAATTTCATCCAGCACCAGTAATGAATCAATTAGATTCTGTTACACCCCGTATCGTTTTATCCCATAACCCAGATACAGCTAAGATATTGCAACAATGGCGGGTAGATTTGCAATTATCTGGCCATACCCACGGTGGTCACATCGTAATCCCCGGCATTGGGCCTTTGGTATTTTATTATAAAAAGCTTCTCAAAAAAATTCCCAAAAAATTACGGCGTTGGGTAACACTTTTACTCGGAGACTGCTCGAAAGTCGTGCGATATTGGGAATGGGCGCAAGGATTTCACAATGTGGAAGAAAATCAATTATATGTCAATCGTGGTTTAGGAACTTATAAACCAGGACGCCTATTTTGTCCGCCGGAAGTGACTGTAATTACGTTAATTGGTGATTAAAAAGAATTCAGAATTCAGAATCCAGAATTCAGAATTGATTGGCAGTTTAGTATCCTTGATATACTCATTCATCAAATATTTTCACGATTTTTTAGTTTCTCTGACTCCTGAATTCTGACTCCTGAATTCTGACTCCTGAATTCTGACTCCTGAATTCTGACTCCTGAATTCTGACTCCTAAATTCTGACTCCTGAATTCTGACTCCTGAATTCTGACCTTAAAACAGAAACCGCCTGAAGCTACGATGGATAGATATCGGTAGCTTGGGCGGTTTCTTGAAGATTGGATAATTCAGAGGTAACTAATTCAACTAAAGGTGGACACTACTCGCGATCGCTTTACACAAATGTTGACATCCTTACATAATATATTCCAACTAGGCAGGCATTTTCTGGCTGTGCGTTCTAAAACCTCCAAATAACTCGATGAACACAAGGCTAAAACACATTCAACGGATGCCACAACTAATTGAGCGATCGCCCTAAAATTAGAGCAGGAGGTACAGGCTCTAACTTAAAAGTTTCACTTAACTTTTAACCTGTTTGTACCTTGTTCTTAATCTAGCACCACAGTTATTGAACTAGATTACATATTTACCAATATTTATTACCATTAATTTATTGCAATAATTCTGAAATATTCCTTAAAAATTAGCCCACTTGTTGTTGGTGTGAATACCAACATTAGCAAGTGGGCTGAAAAATTCACCGAATAGCCAATAGTTCAGAAGCCCCGTCCCAAGGGGGCGATCGCATTGGGCGTGGTTGAAATCCCCTTACTAGTAGCTTTTACTATTCCCTATTCCCTGTTGCCTTTAAAACTGCTATTGAGCAGAATTCCCTGTAGAACTGCTATTAGACGTAGTATTTGGCTGTTCTATACCTTGAGGTGTAGTAACTTTAGAGTTGTCGCCTTGGGTATCTGGAGTAGCAGTATTAGTAGAACTATCGTTCTGGGAAGTGGGAGTATTGGTACTTGGACTAGTAGTTTGGCCTTGGGTAGCATTGGGTGTTGGCTGGGTTCCAGAAGGCGCTGTTTGCTGGGGTGGAACTGTAATATTAATATCCGGTTGGGGTGGGGCAGATGGAGGTACAGCCTGTTGTTGTGGAACGGGAACAGGAACAGGTACTTCTCTAGTTCTTTCGATAATTGTCGTTTGTGGTTGAGGAGATTCCGTAGGTGTTGCGGTGCTATTACTCGGTGCAGGGGTTGTAACAGGCGCACTATTGTCAACTGCTGCGTTATTAGCCTGGTTAAAATACCATAGGCCACCAACAATTAAGCCAGCCAAGGACGTAATGATAATACCCATCAGCAAACCATTACTAGTATTATTGTCATCCCGTTCGGCTAAATTAACTTCTTGGTATCTACGCTCAGCATTTCGACCTTGTACGTAACCGTTTTGGTAAGAGTTGGGGTTAGTTGCGTTGTTGTTAACTGTTTCTGTGGTTCGTGTCAGGTGGGTATGAGTATTACCATTAGTGCCAGTGTAAGTTTCTTGTCTAACTTCACTGTTTTTGATTTCGCGTTCATTGGGAATAGACATAGCTTTTGATTTCACTCCTCGATACGATATTTAGAAACTAAAGTTTATAAAAACAAAGGATTTTGATGATGTGAAAAATGTGTGTTGCTGATAAAAATTGAGTTTTATTTAGCTACCCAACCGTTGGTAATTTTGAGAATAACCTCTGCGATTAAAAAAGTGGCTCTATCTCTAGTGAGTTAATACTTCATCAAAAGAAAGAGTATCCTAGCGATAGACGTTATTATGCTGTTAGCTGATATTCGAGTGTGATTTTATTTATCAACTTTGCTCTATAGACAACGAGAATAACTTTTGATTCCTGACTTTTATCTCTGTGAAAAATCGATTTTTGCAAAAAGTCTATTGATGTCATGTCCGGCTAATCACTTATGATTAAAATCTCTTTGCGTCCCCGTGTCTGGTGTATCCCCGCGTCACTGTCAATGATAAATTTTTAAACGCACAGGATCTGACTCATGGAGGCTGTTCGCCGTTGACACTCAACAGTCAACAACCACCACGAGTGCTTATATCCAACGCCGATTTAGCCGCAGTAAAGATTTGATTCCCTGACAAAATCTTGTTAGCAGAGGCTTAGGCTTTGATACGCGTCTTGGTGATGAGGAACTACGCGCAAAACCTGGATTTGTTATCTCTTGTTCTAACTCTCTAGCTTTATTTAAATCTGAAGAGGCTCTATATTCATATCCCAATTGAGAGCAAATTAGTCCACGATATTTATATGCATCGATATATTGAGGATTAAGCCGAATTGCATGGGTAAAATCTGCGATCGCATCTTCATATCTTCCATTAGTAGCATTCTCTACTCCTAAAGTATAAAAAGCTTCTGCATCCCAACGTTTGACAGATACTTTTGTGGGATTTTTTGGTGAAGATGAGGATGGATTTACAGTAGTGGGAGGCTCGGATGACAATTCAGACTTGAGCTTGTTGTAAGCTGCGTTGATTTTTTTGATTTTTTCTTCTGCTTTTTGTTTTTCCGTTTCATCGAAAAAGCGATCGGGATGCCAAACTTTCACCAGTTTACGGTAAGCTCGCTTCAGCTGTGCCGGCGATGCACCAGGTTCCAACTGCAAAATTTCATAAGCATGATTAATGTCGAAATCGTCGCGCATACTGAAAAAATCAGCAACTATGTAAATCCATGTTAACTATTCCTCTAAATTTCCTTTCGTCAACCCAAACACCCCATTCTGGTTATCACTGGGATGGAAGTAGTCGCCGCTTTTTTGAAGGCTGGTATTACCGCGTTACTTTACCGGAAATTGGACAAACATTCGCCTTTATGTACTCCATTGAAGACCCCATAGGAAATAAACCTTACAGTGGTGGTGCAGCCCAAATCCTCGGCCCGGATGATGAGTATTTATGCCGTACTTTTCCCGACGTAAAGAAATTCTGGGGTAGTCGTGATGTTTTGGGTTTAGGACATTGGGGTAAGACTGATTTACAAATTTCTCCTCTGTATCTTCTACCAACAGAGTTTGAGTATTATGTTCGAGAAGGCTATCAAGCCACGGCAACATTAAATCAGGGAATTATTCGCGATCGCGCTACTAACAATTATTGCCGTTGGCAGTACGAAATTCAACCGATATACGGTTGGGGTAACCAAAATAACATTCAGCAGTCAACCGCAGGCTGGGTATCATTTTTGCAAATTTTTGAGCCAGGATGGCAAATTTTGATGGCTCACGGCTTAGCTAGCGGCAAAATCGACTGGAATGGCAAAATTTATGAATTCAGCAACGCCCCAGCTTACGGTGAAAAAAATTGGGGTGGTGCTTTTCCCCAAAAATGGTTTTGGCTAAACTGCAACTGCTTTGAGGACGAACCAGACTTAGCCTTAACTGCTGGCGGCGGACGGCGTGGTGTTTTGTGGTGGATGGAATCTGTAGCTATGATTGGTTTGCACTACCAAGGCAAGTTTTATGAATTTGTTCCCTGGAATTCGCAAGTTGATTGGGAAATTCAGCCTTGGGGTAGATGGCAAATGAAAGCTACTAACTGCAACTATGAAATTGAATTGACAGGAACCACAGATTTATCTGGTACACCCTTACGTGCGCCCACAGCCGGAGGTTTAAGATATTGTTGCCGAGACACAATGCAAGGAAAGCTAAATTTAGAATTACGAAAAATAAATGGCACAAAATCTCAAATCATCTTAAAAGCACAAAGTTTTCTCTGTGGTTTAGAAGTGGGGGGTCAGCCTTGGGATCAATGTTGGCAGTCTCAGTAAAAATGCTATAATCTGCAACATGGCATTTTTTTGGGGCTGTAGCTCAGTTGGATAGAGCGAGCGCCTCCTGAATAATCGGGCACCATAAGGGAAACCTTATGAGTGAATGTGGTTGAATTCGGTGAAGCCTAAAGAGTGAAAATTTCCTTCTTTCAAAATGCTTGTGCGATCGTAAAAAGTTTCATAGCTATTGATAGAAAGTAGGAGTGGTTGTGTGTTTACCACAGTGTTGACACTCCACGGGAATACCGAGCCAAGCTTGATTAAATTCAAGAAGGTGTAGAGACTAGGTAGCCACCACCTAAAGGCTAAAACCTATGGTGAAAGTATAGTCCAGAGAGTGGGGAAACTCACACAAATCTGAAGCGCTAGGTCGTGCGTTCAAGTCGCACCAGTCCCGTCTCTAATGATTCGTAATTCATAATTCCCAATGTAGTGGACTGACACAGCTAAAATAGTGCATTAGTAAACTCTTGTGGGGTGGGCATCCTGCACGCCCGGACGGCTGAGGACACCCATCCCACAATAAAATCACACAAATCTGAAGCGCTAGGTCGTGCGTTCAAGTCGCACCAGTCCCGTCTCTAATGATTCGTAATTCATAATTACTAATGTAGTGGACTGACACAGCTAAAATAGTGCATTAGTAAACTCTTGTGGGGTGGGCATCCTGCCCGCCCGGACGGGTGAGGACACCCATCCCACAATATAAAAGACGGAAAATTGGGGTAAGTAGATGGGTAAAGGTCGTAGAGATAAAGTGCTTTTAAATACAGAGCAAAGGCAAAAACTAGAACAGATAAGTCGTAACGGTTA
Organism: Nostoc linckia z4; assembly: GCF_002608075.1. GTDB lineage: Bacteria > Cyanobacteriota > Cyanobacteriia > Cyanobacteriales > Nostocaceae > Nostoc > Nostoc linckia. The sequence goes on along the minus strand of NZ_LAHA01000011.1, from coordinate 55,803 downwards.
TGCCCCAGCGAAAAAAATCTTGCACGCACAAGTGCTACTGATGTGTGATGAAGGTGAGGGTGCAACGAAAAAATGGACAGATGAACAAATCAGTTCCGCTCTCAACCTGCATCGCAATACAGTAGGAAGAATTAGGAAAAGATTTTTGGAGCAAGGTGAACAACCAGCCCTAAATCGTAGTCAACGAAAAACTCCGCCAGTACCGGCAAAAATTGATGGTCATACTGAAGCTCAAATTATCGCATTGTGTTGTTCTGACCCCCCCGCAGGACGAGTGCATTGGAGTTTGAGACTATTAACTCAAGAAATTAAAAACAGAAATATCATCACAGAAATTTCTCTAGAAACAGTCAGAAGCATATTAAAAAAAACGAGCTATGTCCGTGGAAAATACAAAGGTTTTGTATCCCAGAACGAGACTTAGCACGTTTTATTTCCCAAATGGAAGTAGTCTTGGATCTTTATAGTCAACTGCATAGTGAATTGTCACCACTCATCTGTATGGATGAAGCTTCTTATCAGTTAATTGGACATGTTTTTGAGCCAATTCCTATCGAACCAAGTCATGATGCAAAGGAAGATTACCACTATTGGCGTGTCTAGACTAAAGTTGTGCATTAGCTTTATTGTTTGGGAGGTGCTAAGGCGCAACTAAAAACATTGTTTATTGCAACATTTTAGCCTTGACACGCTAGTAGGCTAACGCACCTTCAATTTTTGATGGTGTGTTGCACTGTCCGATAACGCAATCAGATAAAATTACTTGCTTTGAATCTGTAATTGTGGTGTATTTTTTGTACGCGTTCATAATTTTTCATAGACTTAAAATCTAAAGTGTAGATAAAAAGATATTCCGCTGTTCGTGTCAGTCTTAACTACAACTATTGACCGAACATGATACAGCGAATTTAAAGTTAATGAAGTACATACACTAGCTCTTGAAGCCAAGCAAGCATTAAGATTGTTTGACTTTTTTAGCTTTGAACTCTGCTGTATTATACCTCTTTCAACCGAATCTTAGTTTTTATTTGGTCAAAGATAGCACCTTCATTAAAGAATTGTTTTTGAATTTTCTCCCATCCTCCTAAATCTTCAACTTTGAAAAGAGTTTTGATTTTTGGATATTTGCTTTCTACTTCTTTGGCAATTGTGACATTAACAGGACGAAATCCTAATTTGACAAACTCTCTTTGTGCATCTGGAGTGTAAAGAAATTTTACAAATGCTTCTGCAACTAGACGAGTTCCATGTTTATCGACATTTGTATCTACAATAGCTACAGGATTGTCAATAGAAATATTGACATCAGGAACTACATAGGAAAATTTTTCACCATTTTGTGCTGATAAAATCATCTCGTTTTCATAATTGATTAAAGCATCACCCTGACCTTTTTTAAAGAACAGTTCAGTGGCATTGCGAGCAGTTTTTGGTAGCACAGGTACGTGTTGATAAACATCGGAAATAAAGTTTAATGCTTGAGCCTCGTTTTTACCAGTTTTGATGGCTGAACCCCAAAGTCCAATAAAGTTCCAGCGAGCGCCACCAGATGTTTTGGGGTTTGGTGTAATTAACTGCACCTGATTTTGTGTGAGATCTGTCCAAGTTTTGATATTTTTGGGATTATTCTCACGAGTTGCGATCGCTCCTACAGATTGAGTTACTATTGCATCATTGGGGGCTTCTTTTTCCCAACCCTGTTGAATCAAACCTGCCTCAACTAGTTTCTGGACATCAAGAGCAAGCGATAAATGCACTACATCAGCTTCTAACCCATCAATTACAGCTAATGCTTGGGAACCAGAACCTTCATAACTCTCCTCAAAAGTGACATCTTGCTGATGTTCTTTCTTCCACTGTTCTATAAATTTAGGAATAATTTGCTTATACGCTTCACTGGTAACTGAGTAAGAAACAAGCGTCAGCTTTACATTATCCTTGGCAGTAGAATTAACATTACCTGCGTTATCTGTATTTTGTGACGAGCAGGCTGTCATTGCTACGCTCAAGCTAACTCCGATTAAAAATAGACTAATCAAGCTCCAGGAATAACGCCTATGCAGACAACTTCTGATTAAACGAAGGTGCAAATTTTTGGTAGCTTGCACAGTTCTGATAGTATAAATTTGAACTAACTTGATTAAGCGTCTGACTGAATGAGAAGTTCTTAGCCACTGTTTCATCAATTTTTTTCCTTAAACTGCGATAAATTGGGCGGAATATCGTAGTTAAAGGGAATTATAGAACAGTAGTTAAGGTGACATAACCTTTTGTTAACCGAATTTTAGATTGTCAAAATTGCCCAATTTTGAGCTTTAACTTTTAGTTGCTTACCTGTGGAAAACTTGTGGAAAAACACGCTAGGTTTTCCACAAGGTAATTATACTTAATTAAGATTAATTAAAAAAAAATCAAGTTTTCCACAGATTTTTCCCCAAAAAGTAAGATTTTTTCCACAAGCTAAGTAAAATTTAATCAATTTTTATACGTTACTTAATATTTTTGACCAATTGTCTAACTTTTAAGGTTTGACAATTAAAGTGCTAGTTGTGGAAAACTTCAAAGTCAGAACTTAGGAGTCAGGATTGGTGAATTCAGTATGGTAGGGAAATCAAGGATAGTGAGGTGGTGGATTTTCTTCAAGTTATGAAGTTTGAGTTTCCAAATCTTAATAGATTCTGACTCCTGGATTCTGACTCCTGGATTCTGACTCCTGACTCCTGAATTCTGACTCCTGACTCCTGAATTCTGACTTACGATGATTTTTGAGGGCGACTAGTCATATTAATGCGATCGCTCAATTGGCGTAGGGTTTGTGCTAAAGTGCGATCGCTCTCTTGGAGTTGGGCAATTTTGTCACAACTATAGATCACCGTTGTATGGTCTTTACCGCCAAACTCCTCCCCAATTCTCGGCAAACTCAAAGACGTGTGTTGACGCATGAGATACATACCAATTTGACGCGCCCAGCTAATTTCTCGGCGTCGTGAGTTACCTTTGAGGTCATCAATGGAAAGATCAAAATTCTCAGCGACAACTTTCAAAATTGTTTCTGGGGTAGCCACCACTTTTTCATTGGGCGGCCCTAAAACTGGTGCAATATTTTCCACCGTCATCGGTAAACCCCAAATAGAAATATAAGCCAGTGCGCGAATTAAAGCTCCTTCTAATTCTCGAATATTAGAAGTATAGTTAGAAGCAATATATTCAACCACATCACGAGGCAAGCGAATATTTTCATACTCAGCTTTTTTTTGTAAAATCGCCATTCTCGTTTCTAAATCCGGCGATTGCACATCTGCGATTAACCCCATAGAAAAGCGAGAACAAAGACGTTCTTGTAAACTCGGAATTTGGTTCGGGGGACGGTCAGAAGCAATGACAACTTGTTTACCTGCTTCGTGTAAAGTATTAAAAGTATGAAAAAATTCTTCTTGGGTGTATTCCTTACCTTCTAGAAACTGAATATCATCAACTAATAAAACATCAGCGGCTCGATAATGCTCGCGAAAACTTTGCATACTATCCTTACGAATCGCTGTAATTAAATCATTAGTAAATTGTTCAGTAGAAACATAAAATATCTTACAACCGGGGGAAATTTCCCAGCGATAATGACCGATGGCTTGCATGAGATGGGTTTTACCTAAACCCACGCCGCCACATAAAAATAAAGGATTAAATTCCCTCCCAGGAGATTCTGCAACTGCTAAAGAAGCAGCATGAGCCATACGATTATTTGCACCGACTACAAAGCGTGAAAAAACATATTTAGAGTTTAATTCAGTAGTTTTTTGGATGTTATGAGAAACAGGTTCAGAAATACTGCTAGGATTTGGTGATTCCCAAGAAACCCCTCGTTCGCTAACATGAGAAACTTCATCACCTTGAGCAACGGTAATGTAAATTTCCACAGAATGACCCAAAATATCTTGTACTACATGAGCAATGGTGTTGACATAATACTTCTGTAACCAATTACGAGCAAATGGGTTAGGAGTACGTATCACCAAACAATTATTTTCTAATCGCTCCGCATTAGCAGTTTTGATCCAAGTTTCAAAGGTAGGTCGGGATAGCTCAAGCTTTAAACGCTCTAGTACCTGAGTCCACAAATTTTCTATCGAAATTTCCACGATCCACCACCTTTGCTGCTAATCGTCACAATAGAAGAGAAAGCACCAATTTAGCATCCAGGCTACCGCACTGCGGAAGTCAAAAGTAGAGACGCGATTAATCGCGTCTGTACAAAAGTCAAAAAAATTGTATTTAGGACTTCTGCGGAATATTGATGCTGTACTAGACCCAGAATAGGCTCTTAAGTTGTAACCATTTTTGGGACATACCCGGTAGGCAAGATCCTAACACCCACTGACTGACAAGGGAGAAGCAACGACAAATGAAGACAACAAACCATGACTTAACATTCAAAAATATTAATATTAGGGTTTTGCCCAACAGATTGTGGATGCTCTCAATAGTGGTGTTGCTGGGGAGCTGCTCTCTTCTAAGTGCCAAAACTTTTGAGAATCAACAAAGCACTCCTGAAACTCAAAAAACAATCGAGGCTAATCCAGTAATCGCTCCTCCACGAATTCTTGCATCGTCTGGAGACCCTAATTTTGTGGTGAAAGTCGTGCAAAGTGCGGGGTCTGCGGTGGTTAGAATTGATTCTTCTAGAACAATTACTTCTCGCCTACCAGAAGAATTTAACGACCCTTTACTTCGGCGGTTTTTTGGAGACACAATACCCCAGCAGAGACAACGAGTAGAACGGGGTAGTGGTTCTGGATTTATCATTAATTCCTCTGGTCAAATTTTGACCAATTCCCATGTAGTAGATGGTGCTGATAGGGTGACTGTTACACTTAAAGATGGTCGGACTTTTGACGGCAAAGTTTTAGGTGAAGACGCGGTAACAGATGTAGCTGTAATCAAAATTGACGCCAATAACCTACCAACCGTGCCTGTAGGCAACTCAGATATTTTACAACCAGGAGAGGCAGTAATCGCCATTGGCAACCCCTTAGGCTTGAATAATACTGTAACTTCTGGGATTATTAGTGCTACAGGTCGTTCTGGTAGCGATATCGGCGCTAGTGATAAGCGAGTTGATTACATCCAAACGGATGCTGCCATTAACCCTGGTAATTCTGGCGGCCCGCTACTCAATACCCGCGGTCAAGTAGTTGCTATGAATACAGCCATTATCCGAGGCGCTCAAGGCTTGGGATTTGCCATCCCCATGAACACCGTGCAAAGAATAGCCCAAGAACTAATCGCCAAAGGCAGAGTAGATCATCCTTATTTGGGCGTGCAAATGGTGACACTGACACCAGAAAACAAAGAAAGACTCAAAAATATTGCAGGCGATCGCTTAAATCTTACAGCCGATGAAGGCGTTTTACTCGTGGAAATTGTGCCGCGATCGCCCGCCGCCGCCGCCGGACTAAGACCAGGTGATGTAATTAAAAGCATTAGCAACCAGCCTGTGACTAAAATTGAACAAGTACAGAAGCTAGTAGAAAATAGCAAAATTGGTAGCAACCTACCAATACAAGTAGAACGCAATGGACAAATCCTCCAACTAGCAGTCCGACCTGCTCCTTTACCCGTAAGACGTGAAGGATAAATATTATTGGGCATGGGGCATAGGGGATGGGGCATGGGAAGAGGACAAGGTAGACAAGGTAGACAAGGTAGACAAGGTAGACCAGGTAGACCAGGTAGACAAGGTAGACAAGGTAGACAAGGTAGACAAGGTAGACAAAGTAAACAACGTAGCAATCTTTCTTTCTTGTCTCCCCCCTCTCCCATCTCTCCATGCCCAATGCCCAATGCCCAATGCCCAATGCCCCATTCCCCATGCCCCATTTACCAAAGGAGTTTTTCATGTCTCAATCAATCATTCAATTAGGCAATCCCACACTCCGCCAAAAGGCCGCTTGGGTTGATAATATTCAAGATCCAAGTATCCAAAAATTAATTGATGACTTAATGTCCACAGTTGCCACGGCCAACGGTGTGGGAATTGCTGCACCCCAAGTTGCACAATCCTATCGTTTATTTATTGTGGCTTCCCGCCCTAATGCTAGGTATCCTAATGCCCCAGAAATGGAACCTACTGCTATGATTAATCCTAGAATTATTGGTCACTCAAAGGAAGTTGTCAAAGATTGGGAAGGCTGTTTAAGTGTTCCTGGCATTAGGGGGTTGGTTCCTCGGTATAAAAATATCGAAGTGGAATATAGCGATCGCCAAGGCAATGTCCAAAAGCAAGAATTAAGGGATTTCGTCGCTCGTATATTTCAACACGAATATGACCACCTCGATGGCATCGTATTTGTAGACCGCCTAGAAAACACTCTCGATATGATTACTGAGCAAGAATACCAACAACGAGTAGTTAATAAGACTTAATCTGAAATAATTCTTTAGAATGTATAGTTCACAGAAAGTTTAAGGTATACTTAACCTAACGTTAACCTTTGGTTGGGTGTAGTTATCGGGTAAATGACCAATATTATTAGTAGTCAGGAGGGGTTAAGTCCGCAGAATAGTATGTCTCCTGACTTAATTCCTCACCAGCATCAAAGTGATGAAGTAAAACTAAATATTAGTATTACAGATACAGCTGCACAGTCAAAAGTGCAACTGCCTTTAGAGAAATTGGAAATTGTTCATACGATTGCTGGGCGGGTAAGAATCCGCGCTAGTGAGGGTGTTTCCAAATCAACAATCAGAAATATATCCCAAGGCTTACGGCAGCAGTATGGGGTGAAGGAAGTTGCTACCAATGAGCAAACAAATAGTATAGTTGTCAGTTTTGATGAAAAAAAACTGTCACTACCAGAAGTTTTGGGACTATTGCAACAATTTAATATTCACCAAGCTCAAGTTTTGCCAAACTCAAATAACCAGACAGATCCTTTTGCAGCATGGAAATCTGTTGATTTTTGGAAGGAACAAACTATTTCGTTGATTCCTTTAATGACGGGGTTAGCAGTGACGGGTGGACTGGGGATCAGCGGCTTGGTATCGATTCCAGTTTATATGATTACCGCAGAAGCAACTCGTAAGGTCATAGATTCTTTGGAAGTAGAAACTTCGGGATCGCAAAAGTTACAACAATCAAAGGGCAAGAAAGACGCAGACTCCAAAAATAAGGCAAATGCTTTTGGTCAGAACCAACAGGTGCGAGATTTGAAAGGTAAAAATTCAATAACACAGCCAGCCAAAATAGCTTACAGTGTAGTCCATGCAATTCCAGGACGCATCAGATTTCATCTCCCCCGACTAGCGGAAGATCGTGCCTATGGACGGCGGCTAGAAAAATTGCTTAATAACGATCCCCAAACGATGAGCGTGCGTGTGAATATTGATGCAGCATCCATCGCCATCGCTTACAAGCCGAGTCAGATTAGCGTCAGCCATTGGGTAAATCTCATGGAGTTGGCTTTGCAAACTAATCCGCCCAGCGATACCATCAAAGTTGCACAGCCACAAACATCTCAAGAACAAGCTAGTCAGACAACACAAATAGATACTACAACTGTGTGGGAGAACACAACCTCAAATGTGGCTCATACGGCACAATCAGACAACATCAACGTGTTAGAAGACACAACCCAAAAAGAGAGTCGGACGACAGAAGTAGAGAATACAACTCTGAACTTATCAAATTTATGGGCTGATTTGAAGCCTGCAACTTTGTCTTATTCCTTAGCCATGATGGCGAACTTTCCGTTATAGACGGTTCCATACCTTAGGAACACAGGAGGATAACAATGGAGGGTTCTAGCTCACAACTAGATTCAAATAATCGCACTTACAGACAATCTGTAGGCATAGCTCATAGGATTACCCATACACATAACAGACGAGTCACATTATGTGTGCCTGGGAACGCTGAAAATTTAGACTATCAGCAACATCTCATCGAGTTGCTACAAATAAAGCGGCTTTGAAGCGGCAATATCGCATAGCCGATGCGTTCGACCTGCCAAAATAACGTAGGTATGGCAAATGCGATGGTCTTTAACAGAATTTCAGACATTAAAATCTAGTACTCAGTTAAAGGTGGGAGTGGGAAAGAGTTTTTACTCTCCTTGAATTTTCTCCTGTTTCATTAACTTGAGAGGCTACTGGTTCATTGCATTAGCGACGGGGCTGATAGATCCCCGACTTTTTAAACAAGTCGGGGATCTGAAACCCACAAACAAGCAAAATTAATGCTACAGACCACTACTGGTGTGTCCCATTAATTTTGTAGGGAAAAAATGTTCGTAGTCAGGACTTTAGTCCTTTGATTTTTAAGCACTAAAGTGCTTACTACTAACCTCTCAAAAGTTTTGGGACATACCACTACTTGTTCATCGCATTAGTTATGAGGGTTTAAAGAAACGTAGACGCGTAGCGGCTTGCCGCAGGCTACCGCAAAGAACGCAAAGTACGCAAAGAAAAAGGAAGAACATCTTCTTCCCCACTTTCCTCAAAAAACAAGTTTGTAAACCTTATATGAGACATAACGAATGGCACAAGTCACAGTCCAACCACCATCCCTACGAGTTCAAAAATCTCACCAGATTGTAGAGAAGCAGACTCAGATCATTCCTTTAGTACAAAAGAATGGCAAAATTTCTCTGGGTCAGAAAAATGGACATTCCCGCATACATACTGCTCAAGTTTCCTACAGTGTTGTCCATCAAATTCAGGGAAGGATCAGGTTGCGCGTGCCTCGATTGCGTTATGATGCCGACTATGCTCAACGTCTTTTAGCTTTAGTGGAAGGCGATCCCCTCTTTAGTAATGTCCGAATCAAACCGGCGGCGGCGGCGTTAGTTGTGAATTATCCAGTCAGTTCAGTTGCAGATGCGGAGGTGCGATCGCGTTTGAGTTATTTGATTGGGGCCGCCACTGAAGTCGCAATAGTTGTACCAAAAGCTAACAATTCATTAGCTACTCAACCAACAGAGGATGCAGAGAATTCCTGGCCTGGGATGCAACTTTCAGCTATGGCCACCGGTTTAGCCGTACTCGGAGGGCCGTTAGGACTACCAATTCCCCCTTTAATAGTGGCGGGAACCATTGCCCTTGCAACCTTACCAGTGTTCCAAAGGGCAGTGGAAGGCATCGTCAAGGAACGCAAACTCAACATTGACTTTTTAGATTTTCTGGCCATCGCCATTACCACTGTCCAAGGTCAATTTCTCACACCCTCGTTGATGTTGAGCTTAATTGAAATTGGTGAAAACATCCGCGATCGCACCGCCCGTTCTTCTAAATTGCAAACCCTAGATTTACTCAGTTCTTTAGGGCAATTCGCCTGGGTGGAACGCAACGGCGTCAAGGAACAAATCCCAATTCAGGATGTACAACGTGGCGATACAGTCATTGTCTATCCTGGGGAACAGGTTCCAGTTGATGGTACTATTCTCCGGGGTAAAGCCTTGTTAGACGAGCAAAAACTCACCGGCGAATCCATGCCTGTGTTAAAGAAAAAAGGACAGCCAGTTTTTGCCTCTACCTTGATGCGTGAGGGACGAATTTATATCTTGGCGGAATGGGTAGGTAATGACACCCGTGCCGGACAAAGCATTAAGTTGATGCAAGAAGCACCAGTCCATGACACCCGCATGGAAAACTATGCCATCAAAATTGCCGAAAAAGCTGTTGTGCCAACTTTATTACTTGGTGCGGGAGTATTTGCCGCAACGCGCAACCCAGCACGGGTAGCTAGCGTCCTAACTTTAGATTTATGCACTGGAATTAGGGTATCAATTCCGACAACAGTTCTGGCAGCACTGACTTATGCAGCCAAGCACGGCATCTTGATTCGTAGCGGTCGGGCATTAGAACAACTAGCAGCAGTTGATACAGTTGTGTTTGATAAGACGGGGACTCTCACAAAAGGTGAAGTATCAGTTGTCAAAGTTGAGAGTCTCAATGCTGCAACATCAGACTTGCGAGTGTTGGAACTAGCTGCTGCGGCGGAACAACGACTGACACATCCCGTAGCGGAAGCAGTGATTCGCTATGCCGAAGCCCAGCAAATAGCGATCCCCAGCCGGAGTAAATGGGATTACCAATTGGGTTTAGGGGTACAAGCCGAGATAGACGGTGAGACTGTTTACGTCGGTAGCGAGCGCTTTTTGCGTCAGCAAGGCATAGACATGGAACCTCTCAATGGGCATAAGCCAGGAGACTCAGTGATTTACGTCGCGAGTAACAATCAACTTCAGGGTAGAATAGTCTATAGTGATATTCTGCGTCCTGAAAGTCAGGAAGTAATTACCCAGTTATTGACAGTTGATGGCGTAGAAGTTCACATGCTCACCGGAGATAACAAGCGAACAGCTAATGCGGTGGCTGCTCAACTGGGGATCGCACCAAAGCATACCCATGCCGAAGCTTTTCCGGAACAAAAAGCGACAGTTGTCCGCCAACTACACGAACAAGGCAAAACAGTTGCATTTGTAGGCGATGGCATCAACGATTCGCCAGCTTTAGCCTATGCTGATGTTTCAGTATCCTTCGCTAACGGTTCGGAAATTGCGCGGGAAACAGCAGACGTGGTGTTAATGCAAAATGATCTGCATGGTTTATTAGAAGCGATCGCGATCGCTCGTAAAGCCAAGCAAATAATTCATCAAAACACCAGTATTGTTGCCCTTCCTAATATCGCAGCGATGATTGTTGCCGTCTTCTTTGGTCTTAACCCCTTAGCGGCGACAGTAGTCAACAACGGCTCAACAGTAGTTGCAGGCGTCAATGGTTTGCGTCCGATCCTCAAACCTTCACCAAAAAAAGCTCTACCATCAGCAAGATGAGATAACTCTTTTAAGTAGAGTATGCTAGAAAGCTTTACGACAATTTTTCAACTTAACAGGAGGAATTTTAATTATGGCACCAAAAATTACCGATTTCATTGAAGATGCTGGCCCTGTAGGAATTGTAGCTGGAATTGGCGCAGTTATCCTAGCCCCCGTCCTAATTCCCATCGTTGCAGGAATTGGTAAACCCATAGCCAAGTCCGTAATCAAAGGCGGACTTCTAGCCTATGAAAAAAGCAGAGGAGCCTTTGCAGAACTTGGTGAAAGCTGGGAAGATATTGTAGCTGAAGCCAGAGCAGAACTAGCTGAAGACAAGCAAACTCCAGTATTTGAAGCCGCAAATAGCTCCGTTGACAACACCTCAGATAATGGTGTGTAAAATTTTCAAAAAGGGGAATAGGGCATAGGGCATGGGGCATGGGGCATTGGTCATTATCTGTGTCTGGTGTCCCCCCATCTCTTCATCTCCCCATCTCCCCACCTCCCCACCTCCCCATCTCCCCACTCCCTTCTTTAAAATCCAATTCAAAATCAGGACGGCAGTTGTGTGTTGACAAATAGTCATGGTAGTCTGACCGAAATACCTAAAATTATTCAGCAAGCGGCTTTAAGCAATTCATCCAAACGAATATCCACAAAAATTGTCAGCAACACCCCAGGACGGCTACGCTTGAGAGTTGCTCCACCGCATCGTGAAAATGGGGAAATTCAACGCATTGCTAATGCACTAGCGGCGCAACCTTATATTAACCAGGTGCAGACTAATATTCATCACGGTAGTATTGCCATCAAGCACGATGCTAAAGATGACACTTTGAAAAATATAGTTGCCACACTCACAGATTTAGGAGTTATTTTCGCTGATATTACTGAGGGTAACTCTGAAGCTGCGGTGGGCATTACAAATGCAATTGTTAACTTAAATAAAAAAGTCGAACTTGCAACCAAAGGAGAAATTGACTTGCGGGTGATTTTTCCCTTAGGATTGAGTATCCTTGCTGTTAGACAGTTACTAGCTAAGGGTTTGCAATTTGAAATTATTCCCTGGTATGTATTGGCATGGTACGCTTTTGATAGTTTTATTAAATTGCATGGCGTCAGCAAACCACAATCAACAAATAATGGCTGAACATGCTTGACACTCCCCGCCCTAAATGTATGGGGATTCTTGATTCAACGATGTTTTTATAAATTTACGAGAAGTTGAAGCAAAGGCTTATAGCAGTAAACAAGCAATAAGCAAAAGGCTTTAACTTCTTTTGATGTCTGGCTATCAAGTCCAGCTTATGTCTTATATCAAGTTCGGATAACACTTGTAATTCAAAATTCTCCCTTGTCTTTGCCTCAGTCTTAATTATAACTATTCAATCGAATCTGATAATAAATAAAGAGTTTTTAAAGATTGAAAATTTTACAATTCATTGTTACTGTAAGCATGTTATAGCTATTGTAATCGTAAATACTCTTAACAAGAGATGCCAAGATTGAAATATGAGCTATTAAGTTAGTGGCATGGTAACGTGTAATATAACAAGTTACAACACTGTTAATTGCTCTCAGCTTTGAAGTAATTGCGTTTATATCGTTTCATTGCAATTTGTGAGTTTTGGTTGATGAAAAGCATTAGGCTCGATTTACAAAAAACTATGTCTAAATCTCCACAACACAATTCCAAATTTCTATTAAATTGGCCTTTTTATATAGGAATTTTAATTTTATTAGTTATTTTTTATATTTATAGCTATTCAATATTCTCAGATAAATTATTTTTAGGAGAAGGTGATAAAGGAGGTCGTTTTTCCATAGCGATGCAGTTTGCTCATGAACCAAGCAAAGCTTTAGATCTAAAATATTGGGTATCAGCATGGCCGCCAGTTCCCTTTATCATTCAGTCTTTAATTCTACGCTTGGTTCTTTCTCCAATGGCGTCGGATATTAATGTAGGTATCAAAGCTGTTGAATTAACTAGCGTTACTTTTGTGTTGCTAGGTTTCTTTTTTATTGGTCGTTCTGTGGCTGTGCAAACTAATGAATTCACAGGGCTTTTAGCTTTGTTGTTGTGTTTTTGCACGCCTTTAATGATGAACTTAGCCCATACTCCAATGGCTGAAGCATACGCTTTTTTCTTTATTGCATTTGGTATTTATAATGTATTTAGTTATGTAAAAAATCAAAAACACTTTGTTTATATTATAATTTCCACTTTATCGTTTATTTTAGCATATTTTTGTCGTTCGGAGAGTCTATTTTTTTCCTTGGTTGCTGGAGTCTTGCTGATAGGACATAAAAAATGGAAATCAGCAATATTGCTTGTATGTATGACAATATTAGTAGCAGTTGCTCAAATATTAGGAACTCCTTTTTTAATAGAAGGAACTCATCTTTATGACAGAGAGTTATGGGGAGGAAAAGGATTAGACAGACTAAAATATGCTAAAACTCTACTGTTTTATTTTTTCAATGCTAGCAAAAAAGTTATTGTCTTTTCTTTAATTTGGATTATTCCTTTAGCTTATTTAAAGTTAAAAGAGCATGGACATGTAAAGTCTAATAAGGTTGCAAAAACGCAAGAAAATTTCAAAGCTCTGATTATTAAATTTTACAATAATTTTAATTTATGGATAGTGAATTATCCCATTACTATTTGGGCGATTTTCTTTTTGGTTGCATTAACACTGCCAATTCTTTTAGCTTTAAAAGGTGCGATCGATCCATTATCACGATATTTGTACTTAGCTAATATTTTTATAACCACTGCGATCGCTATCATCATTGCTCAAACTGTCGATGCTTTCTCTGTAATTAATAAAAGATTAGGAAAGCAGTTAGTTATTGCAAGCCTTACACTAGTCATATTATTTTCTAGTACGTTTAGTTTTCCTTATGCAAGTGGTAGTGTCAGCGCTCAAAAGATACCACCATCAATCAAGGAAGTTATTAATTTTATTTCTCTCAATAAACCCCCAAAGACTCGAATAGCATTTGATTTTTTAGAGTGGCAAGAATATGGAATGGCGGCGTACTTGTCAGATCCGCAATTAACCACAACTGCTACACAGTTTTCCCTTGTATGGACTGCTTTTCCACGAGAAATTGATTCAGAGATTACATCTTTATTACCCAAAGAATTCCAGGTTCCTGCACCTCAATCAACAGTGGAGGGAAGAACCGCTATTTTCCATGCATATATTTATGCTAAAAATCCTCAGTATTTTGTAATCGCTAGTGATTCTTTGTATACAAAAGTAGAAAATTATCCCAGAATTAAGGATGCAGTAGGATTTGGCAGAAACTATATCCGAAAATATTTAACTCCCAAAGACCAAACAAAATCAATATTTGAGTTTCAGTCACCGTATATTTTCCCAGAAAAGAAAATCACCTTGAATAAAGTCTATGAAAATGATTCGTATATTATTCTAAAATCTTAGTCTGCTATAGAGGTTTGCCATACATAAAGTTTAAATGGTCTGCAATCGTGTATCTTTATTATCAGTTATCAGTTTCGTCCGTTGGGTAAGGCTTCCTGCATTTGTTGGTCTTTATGCTTTTTTGAGCATTACGATGGCAGCATCAGCTCTGAGGAATGTTAACTGTTGACTGATTCTAAATACTGTTTGTCAGAAGTGACCAAACCATGAAAAAGCTGATCAACAAGCCAGAAGACTTTGTACGCGAAAGTCTAGAGGGTATGGCAGTTGCTCATTCTGATTTAATAAAAGTCAACTATGACCCCACTTTTGTCTATCGAGTTGATGCACCGATTCGAGGAAAAGTAGCAATTATTTCTGGTGGAGGTAGCGGTCACGAACCGATGCACGCTGGCTTTGTGGGCAGAGGAATGCTGGATGCAGCTTGTCCTGGTGAAGTTTTCACTTCCCCTACTCCTGACCAAATGCTAGAAGCTGCCAAGCAAGTAGATGGAGGGGCTGGTATTCTTTATATCGTCAAAAATTACAGTGGCGATGTGATGAACTTTGAAATGGCAACGGAATTAGTGCGTTCTGAGGGCATCCCATCGCTAAATATTTTGATTGATGACGATGTGGCAGTCAAGGACAGTTTGTATACCCAAGGACGACGGGGTGTAGGAACAACAGTACTGGCGGAAAAAATTTGCGGTGCAGCAGCCGAACAAGGGTATGATTTATCACAAATAGCAAATTTGTGTCGGCGAGTAAATTTGCATGGACGAAGTATGGGAATTGCTCTAACATCTTGTACAACACCGGCCAAAGGAACGCCGACATTTGAATTGGGCGATGGCGAAATTGAATTAGGCATCGGTATTCACGGTGAGCCAGGAATAGAACGTACAAATATAAAATCAGTAGATGAGATTACCGAAATTTTGACGCGATCGCTCATTGAAGATACAGCATACACTCGTACAGTGCGCGAGTGGCATGAAGACAAAGGAGAATGGACAGATGTGGAACTCATCGACCCACCACTGGTAAAAGGCGATCGCTTATTAGCTTTTGTCAATGGTATGGGTGGCACTCCAGTTTCGGAATTGTATCTTGTTTACCGCAAACTTGCCGAAATCTGCCAGCAACAAGGATTGCAAATTGTCCGCAACTTAATCGGGTCTTATATTACATCTTTGGAAATGCAAGGTTGTTCCATTACCTTATTGAAGTTAGATGATGAAATCATCAGGTTATGGGATGCACCAGTAAAAACACCGAGTTGGCGGTGGGGAGTTTGATATGGTGACTCAGGCGCAGATATTACAATGGTTGCAGGCATTTGCATTGGAAATAGAGCAGAATAAAACATATTTAACAGAATTAGATGCAGCAATTGGAGATGCTGACCACGGGATAAATATGGATCGTGGATTTAAAAAAGCGATCGCTCAGTTACCCAATGTTGCAGACAAGGACATTGGCAGCATTCTCAAAACCGTCAGTATGACCTTGATTTCCTCCATTGGTGGTGCTAGCGGCCCTCTTTACGGCACTTGGTTTTTGCGAGCTAGTGCTGTGGTAGTTCTTAAACAGCAATTAACAAAACAAGAGTTGTTACAACTACTGCAAGCAGGTTTAGACGGCGTGCTGCAACGTGGCAAAGCTCAACTAGGAGACAAGACAATGATAGATGTGTTGTCTCCAGCTGTGGCGGCTTTTAGGCAAGCTGTAGAAGAAAACCAAAGTACTGTGGAAGCTATGCAACAAGCTGTAGTGGCTGCCCAAAAAGGGTTGGAGGAAACTATACCAATGCAGGCGAAAAAAGGAAGGGCTAGTTATTTAGGAGAAAGAAGTGTTGGACACCAAGATCCGGGAGGGACTTCTGCTTATTTGATGTTGAAGAGTTTGTTAGAGGTGTTAGAAAGTTCTGGGGAATAACCATCTAATTGCCATGACATCTTTTGGATCTAGTGATAATAATACCGTTCAAGTGAATAATATTCATTTTGAAACAGTTGTACCTCAGCAGAGATTAATTATTCCTCAAAAAAAAGAAAACATCACAACTTTTGTAAGATTTGGTTTGCGTATCACTAACTTTTCATCTAATCCATATAATTTCAAGTTGTTTGGATTGAAGCCGGAAGTTAGAAACAGTCAAGGAATATTGTTAAAGCGAATTTATCACACAAACAGAACTGTTGGACTTGATGAATCACATTTTTTTATAATTATACCTGGAGAAAGCTTGACTAGTTTTATAGATGGTGAACTACGTTGGTACTTACATAATAATGAACTTGTAATGCAAGGACAGGATAATATAGGCGGCTATTGGTATTTCCGCAATCTTAGTTTAGGAAACTATAGAATTAGTTTTAATTATAGAAACTCAACTCAATCTGATTTGAATAGCTTGTTTTGTCCTATAGTTATAGAAAAACTTTGGCCTGGTAAAGTTACTACACCATCGGTAGAATTTTGGTTGGTTAATTAAAACAAGACTTGATGATTTTTGAATTCTAGTCTTGCCATAGTTATGTGGGTTTAAAGTCAATATGGCATTGAGTGGAACGAATGGTATAAATACTTCTAAAACACATGGCATACATATAGAGATTATTAATCCTAATACAATACTCTTTCCCACAGTAGGATATCCCATTCCCAACAAAAAAATTGGAATTAATGCTCCAATTAAATTCGGCATCAGTATCAATAACTATACTTCAAATTATTTTTATCTTAACCATTTACAAGCTTTGATTCCAGAGCTTTTAACATCAAATGGACAAATAATACAGGGACATTTATTTACACAATATCCCGTTACTAATCAACAAAATAAACAGCCAGGTAGTAGTCAAAGTAGACAATCAGATTGGTGGAGAATTAGACCAAAATGCCGTACAACTTTTTTTGTAACTGCAAAGCTTTTTTGGCAAGATAATTCTTTACAACTAAAAATTCCTACTATTCCCGACTATGTTATTGATAATTTTAGGTCTAATTACTTTTGGTACTTCGATGCACTTGACACGAAAACTTATCAGCTTCGATTTATTTTAAATACTGATGTGAGAGATAGAGATGTTTCAAGTTCTAACATTAACCAAGAAGCAATTGAACGAGAAACTAGTTCAGACACATTGGCAACCCCGTGGGTAAATCTTCGTCTTGTTGAACTCTTATCAACTGATAGTAATGCAATAGAAGTAGATGGAGTCTTATTTAAAATAGATATGCCATCGGTACTGACCATACCTTTTAAATTATTTAAAGCCAAAACTGATGTCAAACTAGGTATTTATATTACAAATAATACATTAAGCGCTATTTGCTTTTACCAATTAAGCTCTATTGAGGTAGTTTTAATAAGCGATGATGGTAAACCAATAAATTATTCTGGCGACCCAACTAAACTTGCTTGGAAAAACAACGAACAAAATTATTACTTGCTTCAACCAGGAGAAAAAATGTTTTTGGATTTATGTGGAAAACTTTTTTGGAATTCTTGTCAACTTGAATTTGCAATTTCTAGTAAAACTCATAGCTTGAATGGAGAAATTGGCTTTTATTATTTTTCTAACCTGAAAGCTGGTACATCATATCATATCCAAGTCATATATCAAGTTTCTGAATTGAGAGCAAGGCGTTTAGAAGAACAAGTATTACAAAAATTTTGGAGTGGGAGAATAGCTATGCCTCTTGTAGAATTTCGTCTTATCAAGGCATGAATACAAATTTGAACTAAATTATCATCTTTATAAGAGATATCCTAGAATTATAACTAAAGTATTAAAGTGAGCCATATTATTTCATAAGCATTGGAGAATCGATATCTAAAAGCCAATTTTCATCAACAAACTCCAAATTTTCATTGTAAACAAGAACTAACTCACCAACCTTTTGAGTGTGATTATTCGGTGCTTGTGTGGTATCAGCACTATAAGCTATAAGGAAAAACTTTAACTGTAAAAAGCGTTCTTAAGGATTCTTAGAATTTATGATATCTTTAACCTCAAATGCTTAGAGGACAAGAAAATCGTAGATATTATCTAAAAATTCCAACTTATTTGAACCACAACCGATATACTCTGAATACGCCATTTGCCTCCGGATCGAATCAAATCGTACCGGACTCGCAACTTTTCATTAGAAGAACCTTGAAATTGACCATTTTCATATAACTGTGTAGCTTCTTTAACTGTAGCTTCCACAGCGGCGCGATCGCTAAATAATTCACCATTTTCTACAGATTCAATCTTCAGGCTATGATCGTACTTACGATAGCGGTTATCTGAGCGATCTTGTTGAGCAATCAGCCGCCATTGAGACAAAGCTGAACCAGTTAAAATGTTGTCTAAATTATTAATTTGATGATTAGGCCCTAAAGCTGCGGCTTTTGTAGATAGCCAAGTTTGAATTACTTCTTCAGCGGTTGCATTTGTTAAAGTTCCTTGTGATAATTCTGGTTTACTAGGTTCAGGAATAAATACTGGTGGTTGATTTATTTGTACGAATAACTGTAAATCATGCTTGGGTGGTGTGGGGAAAAATAGATTTTTTATCCATCCAAAAGCTGTTGTAGCTAACACCCAGAAAACTAATAGAGTCACAAGGGAAATAAACACTCTCCACACCAGCCGTGTTTTACCTTCTATTGTGTTAGCAAAAGTTCGCCGCCGCCGCCGTGGACGAGGACGAGGACGATTATCAGGTATACGTTCTCGGCTAACAGGTTGAGTAGGTTTTCTTCGCCTACGCTTTTGGTTTTGATTCGGTGCTGTAGTCCTCGCCGAACCATTCCAATACTGATTAGTACCTGTGGTCATACGTTCAGCAGTAGGAAGTGGTGCAGCAGTTACTTCTGGTTTGACACTTTCAGATGAATTCCATTTTGGTGGCGAGAAGTTGGAATATTCTGGTGTTTCTTGTGTTGGTGTTTCTGGTAAATCTAGGTTGGCTGTAGAATGGCGATCGAATTGTCGAAAAGTCCCAGTGGAATTTTGAGAAAAACGCGGATTATTTGTTTGTGGCTGTTGAAATAGCTGGGGATTAATTACACCAGATTCATTAGTTGTTTGGGCATCGTTTGGCAATGCTTCTAAATAAGCTTGCACCTGGGGGTTAGCAAAGTACTCTTTGAGAGAAGCTTGCTGGTTTGCCAAATCTCGAAAATGGGGAAATACTTCGTGTTGTAACCATTGTTCTGTATATAAACATAACCCTGGTAATAAATCTGGAGAATCTTGAGATTTTTCCCGAATAAAAACTAAAGCTTCGTATTCTTGACTCAGTTCTAAAACACGAGTTGCTTCTTCGGTTTGTCCCAAAAGTAATGCACATAATGACTGTTCTAAATGTACATCTTGGCGATTGCCCAGACGCGCTAGCATCTGTTTTGCTTGACGAATTAAAGCTGGTTGTCGTTGAGTAAATCCTCTGGCTATTAAAGCATAAACAGCCAAATAAATGGCAACAGCAGAGGGTCGTTTGCTTTCGGCTTCAAATAACTTGTGTTGTTCTGCGGCTGTTAAGTAATTGCGTAATTGCTGGATAAAACGTAGAAAATCATCTATGTTTAAACCAGAGCGATCGCTATTGGTACCATCAATGCCACCACGATCTTCTAAAAGATTTTGCAATAATTCCAAGCCTTGGCGTCGTTCGGCAGTCTGTTCTAGAGGTAGTGCCACTAACTCTAAAATTCGATAAGGCCGCAATTTATAAAGATCTGCTTGAATTTCTGCCTGTACGCTGGCAAATAAACCTTCCCGAACTAGCAATTCCTCACCAGTTTCTAAAGATACAGCAGCATTTTCGTAGTGACCTTGTTGCCACTGTTCGCGTCCTAGTTCTAAACAAGCAAGGGCAACGGTGAGAACGACATCGGGACGTTCTGGACTTTCGGGAATTTCTGCCTCTGCTAGATTATTGCCTTTATTGTTACCGGAAACACCGTTTTTATTCACTAGGTAAGGACGACCTAGTTTGAGTACGAGTTCGTATTCCCCTAATTCTTGCAAAATCAACAAAGCGCCAACTAATTGGTCTTGGGAAACATCAATGCCCAAATTGTGAACATCAACGATTCTTTTTTGGCTTTCTTTGGGATTTTCTCCTGCTACTGTGCCAGCAGCAACGTTATCGGGGTCATAGGCGTGGGCGAGATAAAGGTGATCGTAAGTACTGCGTTGTTTTGGATCTGATAAAACCACGTAAGCTTCTTCTATAAGTTGTTTACGAGAAGAAATTGCTGCGATTGAATACTCACGTCTTGGCAATTGTACAATGCGATCGCTGTATGCCTGCCGCAATTGTTCGTCACTTGCCGCTAACGGTAGTCCTAAAATTCGGTAGTAATCTAGCGGAATTCGCACAGTCCACTTCCCCTGCACCGCGATCGACATAATTCACCTAGAGCGTTCCAGGCCAGTAAAACCGTGCCATAATAATGCCGTGTAGAATCTACTCTACAAGTGTATATTGCAACTACTTGTTTTGTACGTTCCCGAAATTTTGAGTCACATTCTAGTACTAATTTTTTGCCTTCGCCTAGAAAGCTTAAGCTTTTTGTCTTAATTCTTAGTATTTTTTGATTAATACAATCTTCGATACCATAAACCACAACTACCGCTGTTGTCAGGGCATAAATGTTGTGGTTACAGAAATCTATAGATTTTTTTTTGGGACTTTCCCTAGTATGCAGTCAGTAAACTACTACTTTTGGTGGTTGACCCTGATAACAGGAGACAAAAATCATATCATATTTAACCTTTAATTACAATTACCTATTTAGGTATAGAAACTTTTGCCTCATTTTTTTTAAATTGTTAATGGGTATGCAGAAACCAGTCTATCTTGATTGGTACTGTATTAAGGGGAATGGTGAGACAAAAAAACCCCAAATAGCAGATGTCCCATTTTGAGTCACATCCTACAGGGTTATGGGGGCAAAAGTTAAAATTTCCTTTGAAAAATTCAATTGTATCTAAAATGACACCACCTACTTTCCCAAAAAGTAAAAATCCACCTATTCCCCAAAGTCCTTTTTTGGTGCATAAATAAAGCTTGATTGTTGACTCTTGCAAACGCTAACCTGTTAAAGGCTTAGACGTTATCAGATCGACTTATTTAAGACCGTAACTTTAAGTTGTACAACAGGGATACTGGAAAATAATGGTTCAAGAGCGTACTTTACCCGCATTTGATGTTGCCACTAGCCGCATCACTAAAGAAGAAGGGTTAAGGTTATATGAAGACATGGTACTAGGGCGCTTATTTGAAGACAAATGCGCTGAGATGTATTATCGGGGCAAAATGTTTGGTTTTGTCCATTTGTACAACGGTCAAGAAGCTGTTTCCAGCGGCATTATCCAGGCAATGCGCCCTGGTGAAGATTACGTTTGCAGTACCTACCGCGACCACGTCCACGCTTTGAGTGCGGGAGTACCAGCAAAAGAAGTCATGGCAGAATTATTTGGCAAAGCCACGGGTTGCAGCAAAGGGCGCGGTGGTTCCATGCACATGTTTTCCGCCGAACATCGCTTACTGGGGGGCTATGCATTTGTCGCAGAAGGAATTCCTGTAGCCGCCGGAGCCGCTTTTCAAACCAAATACCGCCGCGAAGTTCTAAAAGACAAAACCGCCGACCAAGTGACAGCTTGCTTTTTTGGCGACGGTGCAGCCAACAACGGTCAGTTTTTTGAGACCTTAAACATGGCAGCTCTTTGGAAATTGCCAATTCTTTTTGTGGTAGAAAATAATAAGTGGGCAATTGGTATGGCCCACGATCGCGCAACTTCCCAACCAGAGATTTACAAAAAAGCCAGCGTATTTAACATGGTGGGCGTGGAAGTAGACGGTATGGACGTGTTGGCGGTGCATACTGTTGCCCAAGAAGCCGTAGCCCGCGCCCGTGCTGGAGAAGGCCCGACATTAATTGAGGCATTGACCTACCGTTTCCGCGGTCACTCCTTAGCAGACCCCGACGAACTACGTAGCAAAGCCGAGAAAGAATTTTGGTTTGCCCGCGACCCAATTAAAAAGTTGGCAGCTTATTTAGTGGGGCACAACCTAGCCACCGAAGAAGAACTCAAAGGCATCGACCGTAAAATTCAAGAATTAATCGACGAAGCAGTGAAATTCGCTGAAACTAGCCCCGAACCAGACCCAAGCGAATTGTATCGTTTCGTTTTTGCAGAAGACGAGTAAGTTTTAGGGCATGGGGCATGGTGTATGGGGAGATGGGGAGATGGGGAGATGAGGGGATAGGGAAGTGTGGGGAGTGTGGGGAGTGTGGGGGGAAAGATTTCTTCCTCATCCTCCCACACCTCCCACACCTCCCACACTTCCTGCTTGCCCAATGCCCAATGCCCAATGCCCAATGCCCAATGCCCAATGCCCAATGCCCAGTCCCCAATACCCATTAGGACTAAAACCTGTGTTTACCATTGCAGTTCAACAGCAACAGTACAAAACTTATATCCTTTCAGATGAAGCTGCTGCTTCTCAATTGGAAGTTGTCCCAGAACGCGGTGGTATTATTACCCGTTGGCGGATACAGGGGCAAGAAATTTTTTATTTGGATACTGAACGCTTTGCTAACCCTGATTTGAGTGTCAGAGGCGGAAATCCGATTTTGTTTCCTATCTGTGGCAATTTACCAGATAACGTTTACACTCACGACGGGAAACAATATACTCTCAAACAACATGGCTTTGCCCGTGATTTACCTTGGCAAGTCACCGACCAAGTAACTCAAGATAAACTTAGCCTCACCCTTGTCCTTTGCAGCAACGAGCAAACACGGGCTGTTTATCCTTTTGAGTTTCAGGTAATTTTCACCTACCAACTCCAAGGTAATACCTTAGAAATTCACCAGCAGTATCAAAATCTTTCAAGCGCACCATTGCCCTTTTCTTCGGGATTTCACCCCTATTTTCTGACCTTTGATAAAAATGGGCTAGAATTTGAAATTCCCTCTCAGGAGTATCAAGACCAAATAACCAAAGAAATTCACCCTTTTAAGGGCAATTTCGACTTCAACCAAGATGAAATTGATGTTGCCTTTAAGCAGCTAACTAGTAAATCAGCAAGTGTGACTGACAATAACCGCAAGCTGAAGCTGACTTTAGATTATGGCGATGAATATCCCATTTTGGTATTTTGGACGCTTAAGGGCAAAGACTTCTACTGTCTCGAACCCTGGAGCGCTCCTCGCAACTCTCTGAACACTGGCGAAAATCTAACTATATTAGATCCAGGGGGCAGCTACACGGCATCTGTAAGGTTGACAGCAAATTTTTTCTAAGCCCCTTTACAAATCCATGTATGTCTATGCTATGATGGCAAAGTTGCGAAATGAAAGAAAGGGTCGCTAACTCAACGGTAGAGTACTCGGCTTTTAACCGATTAGTTCCGGGTTCGAATCCCGGGCGACCCATAAAAGAGAACTCAGAATTCAGGAGTCAGAATTCAGAATTAGGTTAGTCTATTGACCTAGCGAGTAAGGTTAGGTAGTGTACTTCATTAAGTTGAAATTTGATGTATATTTTGGGTTGGAGGTTGCTAAGAGATATACCGTTCAATCCAATTTTGGTTGAATATCAATTGATAAATACGGTTTTGGACTTTCAGAGAACCTTGGTGTTTAATAATTAGTCCTGATAAGAGCAATTCTTTTTCTTCTGGACTATCAACAGAAGGTATTTCCCCTTGCTGTAAAATTTGTTGATAAAGCTTTAGGAGTTTGTTAACTTGTAAATCGCTATTGAAAATGCGATCGCGAATTGTTCTTAAATGCTCAGGCTCATCCTGGGATTCCCAATTATCTATCACATTTGTCACGACCAAATTTTCTATCCATTCGGCTTCAGTATTTGCCAAAATCATAGATGAAGAATTACGAATCAGCTTACAGAGTTTTTGAGTCAGAAAAGGCTGTCCGTTTGTCCAGTGTAATACTTCTCTGATTATTTTACGAATGGCGATCGCGTCGTTCACTTTCTCTTTTAAACCTTCACCTAAAGGATAAACTTCATCTTCTTTAAAACCCTGTAGTTGAATTGATTGACCAATATTAAATGGCGTTCGCTTATGGTCTGAGATTAAATCTGAGGGTGTTGCTACGCCAAAGAAAGCAAAAGTTAAACGTCTATATTCTACATTTAGACTACGCTGGTTGTAACAGAAGCGCACCAAAGCAAAAAAATCATTTACAGAAAAGTTTAAACCTAAAACGCTATCAATTTCATCAATAAATATATAAATTTTTTCACTCTGAACTTGTTTCAGTAAAATATTTTCAATAAATTGACTCAATTTTTGGGTGGGCGATAAATCTTTGTATTCATTCCACCAAATTGGAAGATTTACCTTATCTAACAAATCAAAATTCTGCCATAACTCCACTGCTAACCCCAGATACCATTGAGCCGTGGTAATATCATCACTACCAATGCGGGTTAAATCAATTGCCGTACAACTAAATCCTTCTTGCTGAAGATGATGCATCATCCGTACCATCAAGCTTGATTTACCCATCTGTCTGGCATTTAAGATGTAACAGAATTCATTATGCCTCAGTGCTTGATAAAAGTCGCGGTCAGCAGAACGCACAACATAGGTGGGAGCATCCATTGGCAAACTACCGCCAATTTGATAATCATAGTTTGAGAGTTTTTCTGAACTTTTAAGTAAATCGTTTTCAAATTTCAGTTTTTCTTGAGTAACTTTTAGTTCTTCTAATGTTTTTAACAGTTCTCGATTTCGTTCTTCAACTTTTTCTTCTAAATTCCGATTATAATTTTCTAGTTGTTTGTATAAACGTGAATTTTCAATAGAAATAGCTGCTTGAGCAGAAAGAATTTTTAAGATTTCAATGCGTTCTGGAGTAAATGCGTGTGTAATTAAATTATTTTCTAAATATAGAATGCCGATTAATTTACCTTGATTAAGTAAAGGAATGCAAAGAATCGATTTAGGTTGCACAACAGTAACGTAAGGATCGGTAATAAATTGCCCTTCATGTTGTGCATCATCTAAAACCACATTTTCCTGGCTATGGAGGACATAGTTAACAACTGTAGTGGGAAGAAGAGGTAAATTGCTAACAGTATCAATAAAATCGAGAGTGATAGATTGTAAAACCGTAACATTATCATCATCCATTCCTCCTTCAGCTTCAATGACCCAATGTTTGTCTTTTTCAAGAATTAAAAAGCATCTTTGAGCGCCTGCATTTTCAATACAGATTTTCATCAGTTTTTTTAACAATTTATCAAGGGTGATTTCACCAGCTATGGTTTGTGAGGCTTTAACAACAGTTATCAAATCAAGTTTTTTACTATCATTATTACTTTTAGAGATAGTGCTACTGATATCCTGATTATCTGTTTTATTTTTGACATTTACCAACAATTGTGGGTATTCGACTTCCAGATTTTTTACTTTGGCTATCGCCCCCCATTGAAGATAACAATAATGAGCATTTTTTAAATAAAAATAACCAATTTTATCTCTACCGATTTCAAGATAAAATTCACCTGCACGCTCATATGCTATGGCTTCTTCATGAATAAACTGATATTGTTTAGCACCTTGAATAGCTTGTTCGTAAAATTTTTCAGCTTGCCAATTTTGTTTTGAAATTCGCGCTTTTTCAGCCTCTATTAAAGCGTATTTATGCTGAAAATTATCTGGGCAATGCTTAGCCCACTTTTTCATATCGTTTTGATTAATTTTAATTTGTCTAATTACTAATGTTTGCTCTTTTTTAGAATAATTTTTATAATTAGCAAGCAAAGCAAGGGAAGAATAAAAAATATAATGTGGTAAAGTTATGTACGAACTAATATTTTCAACGTATTCTCCGGCTTGAATTCCGTTTTGGGAAGCTTGCTTAAAGTCTTTAAAAATATAAAAATTCATTAATTTTGTAAAATAATTAATGAATAATAACCAAGTATTAAAATTTATCGAATCATTATCATCTTTAAATCTACGATCTAGCTTTAAAGAATTATCCATTAAATTAATTATCATCTGTCGGCATTTTTTGGCATAAAAGGCAGAATACTCTTGCATTACCTTTTCCATTAATTGAATAAAATTAGTAAAATTATTTTCAATTTCTTCGAGAGGATATCCACCAAAAAATCTGATTAAACAATAACTGAGAGAAGCAAAAAAAGCATATTCATAATCGCCAACATCAATTCCTGTTTGGAAAGCATCTAGTAAATTTTCTTGTGCAGTCGTATCGCGAATCCAATAATTCCAATGCCAGATAAAGCCATAATAATCATGTATCACTAACGCTTTTAATTTAACAAGATTATATTTTTCTACTAAATTAATAGAGAGTAGACCAAATTCATATCCTAATTGAATATTTCTATCTATATTAAGTCCTTTCATTCCCTTACATATAAATGTTCCGTAAAGAGAATAAGGGCAAGGTGCATGAGGAGAATTTCCATATTGAATGCAAAGATTAACTTGTATTAATACAGCCTCAAGATATAATAGAAAATTTGTCACTATTGTAGAAGTCATAATTTGCTGCAATATTGACATAGCTGCAAGCTTATACGGATCGGTCATTTGGGGAAGATACAAAAGAGCCTGAACCGAAGTTTCTTTTAAATAAGACTGTAAAAATTCCTGTTCTTGGATAATTTTATTAACTATTTCATAGGGATGTTGAGCAATATTTATTCCTAGTTCTGCTAAAGCTTTAACTGCAATATTTATGGCAATTTGTTCCTGAAGTTTAGCATTATGCAAAAGAATTTTGGTTTGATATACTTTGACTTTATCAAGAATAGTTTTAGCTTGCTGGAGAACAATAACAGACAACTCTTCCGCTTCTTCGTATTTGACGTTTAAGTAAAGAGCTTCTATAGTTTCTGTATAGATTTCTAAACTTAATATATAATGAGACTTCCAGGTATTTTTATCCAATAATTTTAGACCGATTTCTAAATACCTGAGAGATGCTTCATAGGCTGTTGATGCTTTTGCTCTTTTTCCGGCTTCAAGATTGAATTTAGCAATTTTATTTCTTTGTAACTGTTTAGTAATTAATTCAATTCCTTCATTGAGTTGATTAACAATTTTAAAAATATTTTCATTTATTTGATGTTCTGTAAAATTTTTTAACAACAAGTAGCCTATTCGTAAATGTAGCTTTTTTTTCTCTACTTCTGGAATTAGAGAATAGGCAGCTTGTTGAACGCGATCGTGTAAAAATTTATATGGGATTAATTCTGGATATTTGGGAATAAAAGCATCAGCTATTTCGGAAGAATCACTCGGTATTTCATCTGGACTCCAAAGTAGAGGCATCTTGTAACTATTATTTAGTGGTACGATTAAACCTTCCTGTACTGCTGGCTGAAGTTCTTGAGATGTCAATGCTTGAGATTTTTTATTGACAATTGATAAAAAATCTAAATTAAATTGGTTTCCAATACAAGCAGCTAATCTGATAACTTTCTGTGTTTGACTATCTAGCTTAGTAATTTTATTAATCATTAAATCAATTATGTTGTCAGTTATTTGAATTTTTTGAATTTGTTCTAAATCCCACTGCCAACAACCTAAACTTTTATCAAATATCAATAACTTTTCTTGATAAAGTGAATGCAATAATTGAGTTAAGAAAAAAGGATTACCTTGAGTTTTAGCAGTTAGTAACTTTGCTAGGGGCTTTGACTTTGATTCTGAACATTTTATGGTATTAGCAATGAGTTGGTTAATGTCTTTAATTTCTAAAGGTTTAAGCTCTATCTCATCTACTAGCGTACCAGCCTTTTTTATTTGCTCTATAGTTTGGATTAATGGATGAGTAACACTAACTTCATTGTTTCGGTAAGCTCCTATAATTAATAAAGTTAAGTTTTCAGGAGCAGACATCAATACTTCAAGCAACTTCAAAGATGATAAATCTGCCCACTGTAAATCATCTAAAAATATAACTAATGGATGTTCTTTTTTGCTAAATACGCTAATAAATTTTTGAAATAATAAGTTAAACCGATTTTGAGCTTTAGTAGCTTCTAAATGCTCAATCGATGGCTGTTTACCAATTATTTGTTCTACTTCTGGAATGATATCAATTATTACCTGACCATTAGTTCCCAAAGCTGTTAAAATTTGTTGTTTCCATGTTTGTAGTGCAGATTCAGGTTCAGTTAAAATCTGTCGTATTAAGCTTTGAAAAGCTTGACTAATTGCTGCATAAGGAATATTCCGCTTTAGTTGATCGAATTTGCCATTGATAAAGTTACCATGTTGGCGCAATATAGGTTTTTGAATTTCATTAACTAAGGCAGATTTGCCAATACCTGAGTAACCAGAAACTAGCATCATCTCAGTTGTGCCTTTGCTAACTCGATCAAAAGTATTTAATAGTTGAGTTACTTCCTGATTTCGTCCATAAAGTTTTTCGGGAATCTGGAACTTATCAGAAATGTCTTGGCGCGCTAAAGAAAATTGTTTAATTTGTCCTGAATTTTGTAACTGATAAAGACAATTTTGTAAATCAAATTTTAACCCTCTAGTACTTTGATATCGTTCCTCTTGAGTTTTGGCTAATAATTTCATCACAATCTTAGAAACTATCAAAGGAATTGAGGGTATTAGTTGGTGAGGTGCATCAGGTTGTTGTGCAATGTGGTAATGGACTAATTCCATTGCATCAGTTGTTTCAAACGGTAACTGATTGGTTAACAATTGATAGAATGTGATGCCTAAAGAATAAAAATCACTACGATAATCTATTCCCCGGTTCATTCGACCAGTTTGTTCTGGAGCAATATAAGCTAAAGTTCCTTCTAGTTGATTTGGATTGTGAATCGTCTGATTTTCTCGCGGTAAACGAGTAGAAATGCCAAAATCAATAATCTTCACCTGACCAGTTTCTGGGTTGTAGACAATATTTGAAGGATTAATATCTTTGTGAATAATATTGGCGTTGTGAATAACAGCTAAACTATCAGTTATTTTTAAAGCAATAGTTAAAAATTCTTCTAAAAAAAACTGCCGTTCTGATATTAAAATTTTTAAGGAGCTACCACCAAAGTCCTCTAAAAACATCACTAAACTATTCTGATATCGCTCTAATCCATAGGCTTTAATAATTCCATCAGCATTGATTGAGCGCGTAATTTCATATTCCTGTTTATAACGATGAAGTTCTGAAGGATTAGGATAGTTTTCTTTGAGAATCTTCAAAATAATAGGTTGATTATCAGCCTTAAGAATAGCTCGATAGACTAAAGAATTATCACTTTCATAAATTTGTTGAATAATCTGATAATTTTTTATAGTGTTCATGATTTTTCAACCTGAATTCTAAATGTTATTAGAATCAATTTTTTGATAAATTTCGGTTACTGTTGTTGTTATAATTTGGAGTTTATTAGTAGAAGACCTGAAATAAAACTGTGATTTCCACATATCACAATTTTGACAAACTGAACGATTAGATAACTGGTTAAGGATTAAATCACTTCTAAGCTTTTGAAATAGATTTCCAGACCAAATTTCTTGCAGATTCTGTTGATTATAATTTCCCAGGCTTTCGATACTACCATCAAAACCAAGCCTAAATAAAGTTTCAATGCAGTAATAGATTCTACCATCTGGTAAAACTGCCATTTCTGTAAACGGAAATAAACAAGGCCAACGTCCTTGAGCTTTATTAATATAATACTGGAGTGAATTGTCGATTGTATTATTAGTGGTTTTTAAACGCATATTTGTCTCTTGATATTGAGCTAAATTGAGGATTAATACACCATCAGTTTTAGCTAACCAACGTTCTTGAAATTTTTGTTCTTCTTCTGGTGTAACATTTAAATTGCGAACAAAAGATGTCCTAACTTCACAAGAAATATCCAAGCGATCGCGCACTTTTATAAAGTTTAAAATATTTGACTCAACTGTGTTGAGATTACCTCCTCTAATTTTCAAGTATGTCTCTGGTTCAGCAGCATCAATGCTAACATCAAGGCTAGTTAATCCTGCTTCTAATAAAGCTTGAGCTTTATTTTCATTTAGTAATTGACCATTAGTAGTTAGATGAAATTTGGGAACTCCAGATTCCTTAGAAAGTTGAATAAAATCAACAATATTGGGATGAAGTATTGGTTCTTCAACACTACCAACACTAATTGCAACTCCGGCTTTTCCACATTCTTTTGCTAACTTTTCCATCATCTTCCAAGACATCATTTTTTTGTCTTTGAAGAAGTTTGTTGTATGTGTTGGCTTGAGCAAAGGACTGTGATAGGGACACATTACACATTTGAGATTACAGCTATTTCCAATAATTGCTCTGATATATAATGGTTTGATAGCTATTGCGTAATAATCGGCAAAATAATGTATTTGCTCATCAATATCAATTTGGGAAATATAGGTAAATGGTATTAGTCCTGAAAAATTAGCTTGAGTTTGAGTTTCTAATCCCCATAATGGTTGCTGCAAGCTGTTGCTTAACTCATGGCGATATAAATAAGCAAGAGTGGGATATGGAGGTAAACCTAATTCTGCTAAAATTGATAAGGTAGGTCTAAAGGCAACTGGTCTTTTTGTAGATTTAGCTGTTGCTAGAAGTTTTTCTATACTTTTTGGATGTAACGAAATACCATGAGGTGGTATCTCAAGTACCATATCTGGCATTTCATAATCAATTTGTATTTGTTTTGGTAAAAGTTTTTGAGTATCTTTGATAATCATTATTAGACCTGTTTGGAAAATAATGTTAGCTAGTTAACTGAGTAACTGGGAAAGAAATATTTTATGCTTGCTGTAAACTATAATAAAAACCCAGCCATTGTTATGAGCATGGGTTAAGTATTTAATCAGTCACAGTGACAGAAAATTAATTGCCAATTTTTGCAAATCAAATATGCGTTATCTATAACCTTTGTAGAGACGTAGCAGTGCTACGTCTCTACTAGATGTCTATTAAGTTGTAGTTACTGGAATAAATGGTACGGAAGGGTAAGGATGTTCATTCTTATCATCTTGTATCCAATCTTCCAACTCCTCTTTAGTAACCGTTGCTTCTCCCAATTGTGGGCGAGGAGGAAAAGAAACGTAATACCTAAAAGCAAAAGGGGTTTCTAGATCTGGATCGCAAAGCTTACCAATGAAGGAACTTGGATCGATATGAAATTCATAATAAGGACTGATTATAGTTTCATCATCTCCAAGTTCAACAATATCAAACATAGGAGAAAGATATTTGTTTGTATTGTTAATCCTCTCTTCACCAAAGACTGCCACCAGTAATTCTGCTGTTTCATCAAAGGGTGGTTTACCTTGACTAAGCCATTCTCTGGGATTAGCCCTGAACAATTTCTTTAAATTTGCGTCACATTTGTTATCATATCTATTTCCAATCCTTTTTAAAACTTTTTCGACTCCCAGTTCAGAGTCATCTCTCATAAAATACGTCTTTAATTTTTGTGCAATTTTCTTTTTATCTGGTTCTAATTCATCATCTGCCCATCGCCATATATAGGCAATAATTTGAGAAAGTTGTTTACCTTGTTGCCAGATACGTAATGGTCTTGTTTGTTGTGTCATTGGTATTGCTTCATTGATAATTCAAAGGACTATTGTTAGTGTTGTGAATTTGGTTACTTTTTACTCAAGTGCAACTTAGCGGTATGTAAGGATAGGGAGGTGAAAAATATTCCACACCTATTAAATAACTTTGATCGTCCTCGTTTTTTTGATAAAAGGGAAAGTCTCCATCTTCATCTTTAGCCTGAGACCATTTTGTAATATTTTCAAGAGATAGATTAATCTCAGAAGGTATGGGAGGATAAGGAATAGTAGCTTGATAAGCAATAGAAGAGTTTCCTGGGTCTACTTTTAGCTCTTTTATATCACCTTCAAATTTATTAAAAGTTACCTCAATACCATACTTGTGAACTATTTCACCCGTACTCAAAATAGGTTGACAAATTTGATGATAGTATGTTTCTCCATCTTGTTCTATTTCATAATATGCTTGACCTGCCATCAACAGACTCAAGGTAATTCCTTGCCATGCTTTACTACTGGGTAAAATCAAAAATCTTGTTTTTTGATTAGATTTATTATTTAATGGATAGTAGGTATCAAGGTTATTTGGTACAAAATTATCAGGAGAAGATTTTTGAGCAAAAAAGAAAATTTCTCTGGCTATTAAACCATCTAAAATATCAGAATCAATGTCATTCCATTTTCCATGAACAAATTCATACCACAGGTCACTTGTTTTCGCTTTTATGTAACAATGCCATGTCTTAGCAATTAGTTGGGATATTTTGCGGGTATGCAATAGAGTTCGGATTGGTTCGTAAAAATTATTGATTTCAATTGAGTGATTTTGTGAAGACTTCTCTATAAATAAAGCATCTATAAATACTTTCGGAAAAACTACTCCAAGAGAAGGTAGATAGCAAGCTATACTTTGATGATTAATATCGTCATCAATTGGGCTATAATCTCTTAAATTTTGTTGCGTTTTTTTGTCAAGTAAATGTTTTTTAAATTCTCCTCTTTTTTTAGTTACTATTGTTGCTTCTATGTATTTACCTTCAGTTATTTTTTGACGAGGAGCAACCAAGAGAATCTGGTAATATGTTTCATCATCATACCACTGTCCTGGTTTGAGTAGATCTGTAGATGTCAAGCTTGTTTCCATAATGATAATATGTCCTCGGATTTAGTATTAACAAAGTTGGTAAATTTTCAAGCCAAACTTTAAAAAGTCTGAGGTTTATTCCAAACAATTTTTTGCACTATTTTTTGAAATAATTGTGCTTTCAGATCTAGAACTTTTTTTACAATATAATAGTCCGATTTGATTAATGGACTGAACTGTATAGGCAGGCAAGAGGCAATAGGCAATAGGTAACACGGCATCAATAATTTGATATCCATTAAGGATAGAAAAACTGATGAATTTTAAATTTCAGACTTTGCATTAAACAATTCTGAATTATAAGCTTAACATTGTATAAAAAGCATCGCCTTTAATATAAATTTTTGTGTTGATGCAATATAAAATTTTTTATTTAGAGAAAAATATGACATCAATAAATCTTTTTTTATCTCACTCACTAAGCAAAAAAGGCATAAAAAAGAGAACGCCAAAAATGACTTTTCTAATAGTGGAAAAGAGGGTGAATGTACTAATAGGCATTGGTTCATGCTTAGTTGCAATCAAAGATACTAATACAAAATTGCTATAGGAAGTATTGTTTGAAATTTTGAGAACAGCTTTCTAGCAAAGGCTTTTAATCCAAAATCTCAAACTTGTACTGAGCCTGTCGAAGTATCTAAAATCCAAAATTGGTATAAATTGGCCTGGGAGTGGGGGATAAAAATATTCTGTTTGAGAGCAACTCATTAATCCAAAATCTATCTTGGAAAATTAGAACGCCCCTAGTCGGCGCTCTAACTTTTTTGGATTTTTATTATGAATAAATAAAATTAATTATTATTTGTTTCAAAAATTAAATTAAAATTAGTTTAATTACTGATTAATAAATACTACCTGTCTTTTGTCATCAACAGAAAGAGATTGAAAGTATTGTCGATATAATTGAGAACTAGGTATTGCTTTATTGTTATCTAATTTAATCAATCCCATACTGTTTAACTTGTAAGCAATAATTGGCTCTAAGGGTACAGGTTCGCTAGAATTAATCGTATGATAAAGAGCGATCGCTAATTCCGGTTGTTCTTGCAAAACTGTTAAATGGCGCTGCAAATGGTGAGCATAAATTCCACTGGATGTAGGAGCAGTTTCTAGTAGTTGTACTAAAGTTATTTTCTGACAACTGAGGTAATAAAGTGCAATGTGTATTAATGCTGGATGTCCCCCAACTATTGCCATTAATTGCTTTGCTTCTTCGTCAGACCACTTCAAACTATAACGTTGAGCTAATTCCCGCACCTGGTCTAAATCAAATTCTGGTAACTGAATTGGTAATCCAATATTGAAAGGAGACTGCTGGAGTTGCAAAGGAACATAAATTTCTGTTGAATGCACCACAATTAAGCGTAGTTTCTGCCAAATTTTACATCTTTTAGCTTCTTCAAACCACGAACGCAACAGGGGAAAAAAATCTTTTGCTACTTCGGGATGCTCAAAAATATAGTTGACTTCATCTAATGCTAAAACTAAGGAAGTGTTAATTTGATTTAGTACATAATTTCGCAAATAAAAAGTAGAACTCAATTTACTACCAAAATCTTTATTCCAATATTCATCTAATTTTTGTTCCATTTGAAGCTGTTGAGTAATATTAGCACATAGCCACCGCAAAAATAGATTAGCATCACTGAGAATTGTCCGATCTACTTGCTCAAGGCTCAAGCTAACCGTGCGATATCCTATACGTTCTACATAATCTAAAATTCTCAGTGTCAATGAAGTTTTACCCATTTCTCTTGGAGCTTTAATGCGTATTAATGCTCCTCGTTTGGTAATCTCTGCATAAACCGATTTCTGAATATTAGGATGTTCAATATAAAAGAAAGATTTCAGAGGAATTGAACCACTGGGATAACAAGGTAGTCCATCTTCCTGTATACTCAAATCTAATTCTGGAGAATATAGTTTAATTGATTTTTTTGTGGCTGTAGTTTGTTCTGTTATGTAAGATTCCAGCAGGATTCGACAATTTTTTTTATTAACCCGTCTGTCAAAAATCAAAGAAAGTTTGCGGTACAAGCGTGGAGCAACAACATTGGTAATATAGCCACAGCTATATCTTTCCTCTTGAGCTATTTGTTCATAGGTTTTGTTGTCATACACACCCTGTAAAACTATAATTTCTGTAGAATGGAGAGGGTCTTCTTGGATTTCCACTAGCTTACGGTTAACAATATCAACGAGCGAATTTATTGCCATAAAGTTTCAAACATCATTGTACTTTCTCTAAAATCAAACCTGGGAAATTTTAAACTCTGAAATTAGACCCGCACCAGAGGAATTTCTAAACTTATTTTTGTAGTAATTTTTAGTTTTGTATACTCAAAATTTTCTTTTAAAATTAGAGATAAAAATGATTAAAAAAATCAATTTTACTCTTTTTTTGTATGGATGAATTAAGAAATTAGAGTTGTTATCTTTTAGATTTTTCGCAGATATTTTTACTAATCTGAAAATCGCCCTAATTTTCTGAGTATTACTTAGTTTATAAATCATACCCTTTTTTATTAGTTATTATATTAAATATATTTAAATTAATATATATTAATTTAAATATAAAATTACTTTATAAACTAAAAAAATCTCTAATCTCTAGCAAACAAAACTAGGAATTATTATCGAAGAATCAAATTGGTTTGTAACAAAATTATAAACTGCAAGAGATACAAACTTTCAATATTACTAGACGTGTTTATTTTTTTAGAAAATAAAATTTACTGCTAATATATGCTGAATATCGTGTTCAATTCTGTATTGATAATTATGACTAATATCCAGACAATTTGGTATCAAAATTTTTAGATTCTTGTAAATCTCCCTTTACCTTTTTATATCAAGTACTTAATTTTTTTTATAAATAGGATTGCTATATATTTCTCAAATAATAATAGGACTTACGCAACGCTGATATTGTCATTGCGACGGAAACAGAGTGTAGGGAAGCAATCCCAGCGTCAGGAGAATTACTTTTCTAGGAGATGCTTGTCTGCGACACGCTGCGCGAACGCGTAGCTTACTTCTGTGTAGGAGTACGCGATCGCTCCTAATGACAAAATTACCTTATTTTTGCGTAAGTCCTGAATAAATCAGAGTATGCGATTTAGATTGTTGACAACTATGCCTTTCTCAAACTTGGCTAAAAGTGTTTCTTGACAGCGGATATACTGATACCCACCATTTGGTAGCCATTAGACCTTCTTTACTTACACCTCATTGCCAACAGGAAGGGTTTCTTCAAAAGTTAAGTACAAGTATATGAAATCTGTATGAGATTTATTAGTTTCATTTTTGAACACAAAGGACTACATTGAAATATAGTTAACCCCAGTTGGGAGAGTAACTTTTACTATACTCAACACTTCTTTCCAGACACTCATCACAGTTTCAGTGAGTATGCTCAATATTGAAGAGAATTTTCCTTGAGATTACACAATATATTCCAATATTAGGTTAATTTAACCTATGAAAAATACTTCTAAAAGCTTCCAAGAGTTAAATGAGGACGGCTTTGATATGCCCAATGGGTTGATGAGCTGTAACTTCAATGCCGAAAGTGTTAGGCAAGCGCCCCAATGTGATATCTACGATGGGCTATGCCTAGGTACATACAGAAATTTGGCACTTGTGGCAACAATATCAAGATTATCAATCGCTGTCTTCAGTGGATGGGAGGCAATGTTAATGATGCCATCGAACAGTGACATCTGAATGGGAAGTAGCGATCGCAACCCCAAATATTGTTGATGAAATTAATTATAAAGTAACCGCTATATGTCTAAAAACCTTGCCACACTCTTGGCACAGTTCTCCCAATCCTCTGTGGTGGAGATGAATGCTTGCTTACTCTTAGATGAAAAACCAATTAAACAAGCTCAGAAACTCAAAACATTAAGTAAGTACATGCAGCAGTATCCCCAAGGATGGAAAAAACGCCTCGAATTAGCTAAGTTGTTTTATGCAATGGGCCGATGGGAGCAAGCTATTGAGGAATATCAGCAAGTGATTGAACGGCAACCCCAATTGCTTGACGCGCGGCTACAACTAGCAAAAATCTTGCATCTCATAGGACGACAGACAGAGGCTATAGAAGTTTATGAAAACATGTTGCCCTTGTCGCATCATGAAGCAAATCGGCAGCACATAAGTGGATTGATTGAAGCTTGCAAAGGTAACAACCAAAAGGCAATTAAAGCTCTTGAATCTGCTGCTTTCTTGGAGCCTGACAAAGTAGTTCACTGGCTTGCTTTAGGACAGGTACATATGGCAATGGAAAATACTGTTGCAGCTTTGCAAGCCTTTGATGCAGTGTTGTCCATCGATCCAGATGATATCATTGCTTTGATTCTCAGCTATGACGCCTTAATAGCATTGGGGAACGTTCAAGCAGCTGGGCAAAAATTGAGCAAAGTTATAGAGTTAGCTCCTGATGATTTCCAAGTACTTCAACGACAGTTGGAGGAGCGTTGTCGCATGAGATTGGTATTAGGCGAACAAGGCAAACAGACAAAAAATATGATCGGTTCTGCTTTGCAACAAGCGCCAAATGCACCCGAATTCCACAAACTTTTAGCGTATTATCACATATTTCGAGGAGATTGGGTACAAGGGGTAGCAGTATTAGCACAATTTACTGAGAAGCACCCCAATAATCCTACTGGTTGGTATTATTATGGGCGGTGTTTGGCCGACACAGGCGAAAACAAACCAGCTGCCGAGGCGATTTTGAAGGCTTATCATTTGTATCCCAATGATTGTGAAATCTATCGAGGGTTGTGCGATATTTTGCCTGCTGCGGGGAAATTAAATGAACTGTATCCCTTAGCAGAAGAGATGCTGCGGCGTTTTCCCGAACGCTGGAGTGCTTGGGCTACAGCAGGGCGAGTGCTGGTGGAAAGCTTCAAAGAAATTGAGTGGGGGTGTAGTGTCTGTGCTAGAGCAACGCAACTTCAACCCCAATTACCTGATGCTTGGTTTTGTTATGGACGAGTTTTGGCGTTGGCTGGAAAACACCAAGAAGCGGTAGAGGCGTTAGTACAAGGATGGCAGTTTTTACCAGAAAAAGGAGCTTATCTACAATCTCTACCTGGACTAGTTTGGCTTGGGGAGAGTTATCGAGTGTTAGGAAATAATGCCGTCAGTCGGCGGTATTGGCAAGAAACTTGCCTGCAAGCCCAAAAAATAATGGAATTCGATCCAGCTACGGCTTTTTATTGGCAAGCAAGAGCCTTAGAGCAATTGAAAGACGAATTAGGCGCTATCGAAGCTTATCGAAACGCCCTGAGTCAGCAGTTGCTTTACCCTGCCCACGGAGAAGTTAAAAACGCTCTAAAATGGTTACAAAGTATGTTAAGAAACGGTTCTCGTGCTTAAAGTTTGTTTGATAGCTTGATTCAAATTCAGCAAAACAAGCTTTGAACTCGAAAAATTCCAAAATTGACCTTGGCGATCGCTTTAGTTACTACAAAACACTTACCATCAATTTCCCTAGTTCGGTAAGATGGGCATAGGCTCAACCAAAATACCATCGTTATGGTAAAAACACCTCCACAGCATTGGACAATTCCCTTGTTGGAAAATGGCGACAAACTCACACGTTATGAATTCGAGCGGCGCTACAACGCCACGCCTAACTTGAAAAAAGCGGAATTGATAGAGGGAATTGTCTATATTATGCCTGCTGCTTTGCGTTTTAGAAGTCACGGTCAACCACATGGTTGGATTATTGGTTGGTTATTTACTTACGAAGCAGCTACACCTGGTGTAGCTTTGGGAGTTGAACCCACAGTGCGCCTAGACTTAGATAACGAACCTCAACCAGACGCAGTTCTCCTGATCGACCCAAAAGCAGGTGGTCAAGCAAAGCTGAGTGAAGATGATTATATTGAAGGCGCACCAGAGCTAATTGTCGAAATTGCTGCCAGTAGCGTTGCCATCGACCTCCATGCCAAAAAACAAGCCTATCGCCGCAATGGAGTCAAAGAATACATCGTTTGGCAAGTACTCGATGAAAAATTGAGTTGGTTTTATTTGGAACAGGGTGAGTATCTAGAGTTAGCCACTGATAGCAGTGGAATTTTGCGAAGTCGGGTTTTTCCAGGGTTGTGGTTAGCGGTTGCAGAGTTGTTAGCAGGGAATATGCAGTCTGTGTTAACTATTTTACAAACAGGCTTGCAATCTCCCGAACACGCAGAATTTGTACAGCAATTAGTAGATTTAGACTGAAGCGATCGCCTTTACTCGATGATTTAGCATACACGGCTACAAAAGCCTTGACTTTGGGAGTAGCTGACTCTACAGCACCATAGACCATATTGACAGTAACTTTAACTTAAACTTTTTCAACATAAGCACACAACACTAGTTATAATTTCCTATAAGTTGAAAAAACTCTTAAGATTTAGCGTGATTATTACGCTTCTCTCACACCGACTAGCTGACAACCACATTAGGAGGACTATCTATGGCGCTTGTACCATTGCGGCTGCTGTTGGATCACGCGGCTGAGAACGGTTACGGCATCCCAGCTTTCAACGTTAACAATTTGGAACAGATTCAAGCGATCCTGAAGGCTGCTGTAGATACAGATAGCCCCGTGATTTTGCAAGCTTCTCGTGGCGCTCGTGCTTATGCTGGAGAAAACTTCCTGCGTCACCTGATTTTGGCAGCGGTAGAAACCTATCCCCAAATTCCCATCGTCATGCACCAAGATCATGGGAATGCTCCTTCTACCTGCTACTCAGCAATTAAGAACAACTTCACCAGCGTGATGATGGATGGTTCTTTGGAAGCTGATGCCAAGACCCCTGCTAGCTATGAATACAACGTCAATGTGACTCGCGAAGTTGTAAATGTAGCGCATTCTTTGGGCGTCAGCGTCGAAGGCGAACTCGGTTGCTTGGGTTCTCTAGAAACTGGTGCTGGTGAAGCTGAAGATGGTCATGGTTTTGAGGGTACACTCGACCACTCCCAACTGCTAACCGACCCCGACCAAGCTGTTGACTTCGTAGAGCAAACCCAAGTAGATGCTTTGGCAGTTGCCATCGGCACTAGCCACGGTGCTTACAAGTTTACCCGCAAGCCGACTGGAGAAATCTTAGCAATCAGCCGCATTGAAGAAATTCACCGTCGTCTGCCTAACACTCACCTAGTAATGCACGGTTCTTCTTCCGTACCCGAAGATTTAATCGCTTTGATTAATGAGTACGGTGGTGCTATTCCTGAAACCTACGGTGTACCTGTAGAAGAAATCCAAAAAGGTATCAAGAGCGGCGTTCGTAAAGTGAACATCGACACCGACAACCGTTTGGCAATTACCGCCGCTGTGCGCGAAGCTTTGGCTAAAGCTCCTAAGGAATTTGACCCCCGTCACTTCCTCAAGCCTTCTATCAAATACATGCAAAAAGTTTGTGCCGAACGCTATGAGCAATTTGGCACAGCTGGTAATGCTAGCAAGATTAAGCAGATTTCTCTGGATGATTTTGCAACTAAGTATGCCAAGGGTGAACTTAAAGCGATCGCCAAAGCAGCTGCCAAAGTTTAATAATTAAAGAAACTGGGGATTGGGGACTAGGGACTGGGTTAAGATAGCCATTTACTAGAATCTTCCTAATTC
Source organism: Nostoc linckia z4 (assembly GCF_002608075.1). Lineage (GTDB taxonomy): Bacteria > Cyanobacteriota > Cyanobacteriia > Cyanobacteriales > Nostocaceae > Nostoc > Nostoc linckia. Next base: position 15,213 of record NZ_LAHA01000011.1, on the reverse strand, counting down.
TCAATTTCTTTCATTCATAAATAGGGGCAAAAGTATTTCTATGCTCCTAAAAAAATGAGAATTTTAATATTGAAATAAATAAACTGGGTGCATTAAGCTCACCCAGTTTTTTTGTTTGATTCATGAAAATTGGGCATTGGGCATTGGGAAAGGGGTAAGGGGGAAAGGTTAAATTTATCCCTTTACCCTTTACCCTTTAACCTTTTCCCCTGCCCCTCTGCCCCTGCCTCCCCTGCCCCTAAAACACCCGATGCTGCAAAGAGGGCATTTGACGACGGACTTGTTCAAGTCTGGTGGGTTTGATTTCAGCGATCGCAATTCCCGGTTTTTCGCCAGCATCCGCTAAAATTACTCCCCAAGGGTCGATAATCACGGCGTGTCCGTGGGTTTGGCGGCGGCTGTAATTGTTGCCTGTTTGAGCCGGAGCAATGACGTAAGCAGTATTTTCGATGGCTCTTGCTTGTAATAATACTTGCCAATGGTCTTTTCCAGTGAAGGCGGTGAAGGCAGCGGGAACAAATAACACATCGGCTCCCTTATCTGCTAAATGACGATACAGTTCTGGAAAGCGCACATCATAACAAATAGAAAGTCCTAAATTACCAAGTTTTTCTGAAAAATAAACTGGGGGTAGTTGCCTACCAGCCAAAACAGTATTGGATTCGCGATAGGTGTTACCGTCGGGGACATCCACATCAAATAAGTGTACTTTGTAGTAGCGGGCAAGTTCTTGGCCGCTTGGGTCAATGAGTAGAGTAGTATTGTGGACTTTGCCTGTATTATCTACCGGAAGTGGAAAGCTGCCGCCCAAGATGGTAATTTGAAAACGCTGAGCCATTTTTTTCAAGAATTTTTCACTTTCAATAGCAATGGCATCTCCTTGGGCAAGTCTGTCTTTTTCTTCTCCCATAAAAGAAAAGTTTTCTGGTAAACCTACCAATTCAGCACCTTGACGCACGGCAAGATCTATTAATTCTTCTGCCTGTGCCAAATTTTTTTGCAGATCCGGCACACTGGTTAATTGAATAGCGGCGGCTAAATAAGACTTCATAGATTCAACAACGAATAGTTGATTTATGGAAAATAGATTATCAAAATATATCGCTACTTCAGCATCTGTGAAACTTAATTAAAAATCGATGACTTGTTGCTTTTCTTGAACAAACTTATTATTCCCATCGCTTATTTTAATCCTCCTCTGGCTTCTGGCAAACTCACCAGGATTGCGATTAATTTGTGAGCAAACCTTAATAATAGCTAGCTGTTGTGGATATTTCGATTCTGGTTTAGACATTTATTGCTGTGTCTGTCTTGGCAGATGCTCTGGGCAATATACCGATTGTTTTAGTTTTAACCAAGGGCATGATGCCAGAAGAAAGAAATAAGGTGATAGATAAAGCAATTATCGTTGCGATCGCAGTTCTTTTGTTGTTTGCTTTTGCTGGACAAATAATTTTGAATTATCTAGAAATCAGTATCGGCTCTTTACCAGTAACAGGAGGACTATTGTTACTGTTAATTGCTTTACAAATGCTGCAAGGAGAATTAAGTAGACCGATTATTGAAGAAGGACGGGATATCGCAATTACTCCACTAGCAGTTCGCTTTCGTGACTTGGCTCTTTAAAGGGTAAAGGGTAAAGGAGAAAGGGGAAAGGTTTTAAATCCCTTACCCTTTACCCCTTCCCTTTCCCCAGACCTTACCCAGCATTTTTGGGTGTTGTTTTTCAACTAGCAAACTCCTGAAAATATTAAAACATGCTTAAATTACCTAAAAATATAAACAAGTTTGAAAGACTAGGAATTTTAGTCTTTCAAACTTGTTTGCAAAAATTAACTTAAAGTTACAACAACATATATAACTCAGGAGGATTTTTTTGCCAATTGAGTTTCAAAGATACTTTTCAAGAGTGGTAGCTAATGTAGTTTTAGGCACAGCGCCAACCACCATATCCACTTTTTGTCCACCCTTAAAAATCATTAATGTTGGAATACTGCGGATGCCGTACTGACTAGCAACATTAGGATTTTCATCCGTGTTGACTTTGACAACTTTGATTTGACCTTTGTACTGTTCAGAGATTTCATCGACAACAGGAGCTACCATACGGCATGGTCCGCACCAGGGTGCCCAAAAGTCAACTAAAACGGGTACATCGCTGTCGAGAACTTCTTGCTTAAAAGTAGAATCTGTAACTTGTGCGGCTGCTGACATGCCTAAAACCTTCGCCAAATATATCTGAGCTTCGTGAAAATTCTACCATAGCAAAAACATTGCTTCGGAGTAGAGGATGTACATTTGCAAAGAAGCTTTAGAATTTATTCATAAACATAAGGAACCGCCCGAACAGTAGTCCGGGCGGAGTGTGGTGTGAGGAGTGAACGGAAACATGCGTCTCCGCTATTTCTATTGTAGGCGACAGATAGGATTTTTCCAGGAATTGTTTAGGGGCCTGGAAAAATTTCTTTAATAATTTGTTGGGGATTAGGAGTTAGGGGTTAGGGGTTAGGAGTTAGGAGTTAGGAGTTAGGGGTTAGGAGTTAGGAGTTAGGAGTTAGGAGTTATTCTCCCCCTGTTCACACTCCCTTATCTCCCCATCTCCCCATCTCCCCATCTCCCCATCTCCCCATCTCCCCATGCCCCACGCCCCATGCCCCACGCCCCAATCCTATTTCCCCATTCCTAATTGCTGAGCTTTTTGGTAAACTTTGCCTTCGGTTAATAGGGAGGGAGCAATCACAACTTCTACTTGCTGCATTTCTTTGATATTTTTCGCTCCTAAGGTGCCCATGCTTGTCTTTAAGGCTCCTAAAAGGTTGTGAGTGCCATCATCTAGTACTGCTGGGCCAATGAGTATTTGCTCTAGGCTGCCAGTGGTGGCAACGCGAATGCGAGTGCCACGCGGTAAAACTGGGCTGGGAGTTGCCATGCCCCAATGATAACCTCGTCCTGGGGCTTCGGCGGCTCTGGCAAAGGGTGAGCCAATCATCACACCATCAGCACCACAGGCGATACATTTGCAAATGTCGCCACCGGTGATTAAACCACCATCAGCAATGACGGGGATATAGTTACCAGTTTCCTTGTAATAATCATCTCGTGCCGCAGCACAATCAGCGATCGCAGTGGCTTGTGGCACACCCACACCCAACACTCCACGAGATGTACAAGCCGCACCAGGGCCAATTCCCACTAGTACCCCAGCGGCTCCAGCTTTTAACAAATTTAAAGTTACTTCGTAAGTTACACAATTCCCTAACACCACGGGAATAGGCATTGAACGACAAAATTCTGCTAAATCAAGTGGTATTAACGACTCTGGTGACAAATGCGCTGTAGAAACCACTGTAGCCTGGACAAAAAATAAATCTGCCCCAGCTTTTGCCACTGCCTCTCCATATTTGCTGGCTCCGGCTGGAGTTGCACTCACAGCAGCAATGCCACCTTGTTGTTTAATTTCCTGAATACGTTTTTCTATTAATTCCGGTTTTATTGGTTCGGCATAGAGTTCTTGCATCAGGGTAACGAATTCATCTTTCCCCACGGAGGCAATACGATCTAATATTGGGTTTGGGTCAGGATAGCGAGTTTGAATGCCTTCTAAGTTGAGGACACCTAATGCTCCTAACTGCGACAAACGCACAGCCATACCAACATCTACTACGCCATCCATTGCACTAGCAATTATTGGGATTTCTCGCTCAATATTGCCAATACGCCATTTAGTATCTGCCAAACTGGGGTCTAGTGTTCTGTTACCGGGGACTAGAGCAATTTCATCTATTCCGTAAGCTCTGCGAGCTGTTTTTCCCCGCCCAAGTTGAATTTCCACGCTTTAACTTTTCTCAAATCTGTTTAAGCTAGGGTATCAAATTGTGGGGAAAGTTGGGGCGTTTTTTTCCCGAATTATATTCACTGTTTCCTTTTAGCTGCATCGACACCAGTGTAACCAGTTGCTAACCAAAGTATGGCTCTTGCACCATCTCGAATGGATTTTTCAATAGATTCAGGAGGACTTTCTGAGGGAACTGGCACTGGTTTTAAATAAATACCACGGCTACCTAAAATAATTTCGCCGATGACGCAAGCCCTACGCATATGAAAGTCAGAAGTAATCAAATAAACACTCTTGATACCACGAGCTTGCAAATCATCTACCAAAGTTGTAAAATTGGTAACTGTATCCACTGCTTCATAGTCCAAGTGTAAGCGTTTAGGATCGACACCAGCTTTGCTAAATACCCGTTGTGTATACTTTGCTGGGCTACCTCCTGTAATCCAGATTGGGATGTCTGGGTGCTTACGGACAAATTCTGCGGTAAACTTTTCTCGCTCTAAACGTCTCGTTGAACCACCCAAAACTATAACGGCTTGCGGCTGTACAAATAGGTTTTGTACTTCTTTGTATCCCCACCACATCACTAGCGGCAGGACAAAAGCCATAAATTTCAAAGATTTACCTGTAAAGAGTAGCTTATTCAAGGCTCGATAACTTAATTTAGTGAGTCGAAAATTTTCTCTAACTAAAAAACAAAAATAGTAGAGTGGCAACCTCCCCAAATAACCCGCCCAAACTAGAATTTAGGCTATTTTTTGTGTTGCGATGCGCTTAATCGCGCTTTGCTTCGAGATATTCCTCTAATTGATGGATTATCCTAACCTGTATCTGCCGATCCATCAAAGGGTTGCAACCACTTTATATATCAATAAAGAAAATTAGACATCTCCAATATTAATTCTGCATTGCCCGAAATCATTCGTAGGGGCGTAGGCTTTACCTCCCCGTAGGGTACGGCCGTTCGCCTAACATCATTTCTGGAGATGTTTATTGTAAGTAGAGTTAAGGCAACAGACGCGATAAATCGGCGTTTCTACAATAATCATTTTTTCGTAGAGACGCCGATTTATCGCTTTGGAATTTAGAATTTTAATCAAAAAACCTGAACCGAACCGTATTGGTTATACATTTACTGGCTGTTTGTTAGCTTCTGATGCGTCGTAAGTGTGGCGATCGCCAATTCCTAAATGTATGGCTGATTCTTGGCCTGTAATTAATCTAGCTCCACGATTACGGGTGAAATAGTTCCACGCCCACTGAATCATCACTACTAATTTGTTGTCAAATTCAATTAAGAAATAAATGTGAATTAATAGCCAAAATACCCAAGCAAAGAATCCTTTGAGCTTGAAGAAACCCAAATCCACCACAGCTGAATTTTGCCCAATCATTGCTAAACTACCGCGATCTACATAAGCAAAGGCTGGCAAGGTTTTACCTGCTAGACGCTGTTGAATTAGTTGGGCAACATATTCTCCTTGTTGCGTTGCTACAGGAGCAACACCGGGTAGTGGCTTGCCATTTTGATGAGAAAAATTCGCCAAGTCCCCAATAACAAAAATATTCGGATATCCTTTAATACTCAAGTCTGGTTCGACGATAACGCGTCCAGCGCGATCGCATTCAACAGCTGTGCGTTCTGTTAGCACTTTTCCCATTGCCGAAGCTTTCACACCTGCTGCCCATAATACCGTTTTTGAGGCAATTTCTTTAACTTCATCCCCTTGTTTGAGGGTAACAATATCATTTTCAATATTGGTTACTAATGTTTTTGTTTGCACAACCACTCCCAAGTTTCTCAGAGATGCTTCGGCTTCTTGTGACAACTCTGGTGCAAATGGTGGCAGAATTCGATCCAGTCCTTCTAAGAGCAAAATTTGGGCTTCTGAGGTGTCGATGTTGCGGAAATCTTCTTTGAGGGTTTGGTTTGCCAATTCGGCGATCGCTCCCGCCAACTCTACACCAGTAGGGCCGCCCCCAACAATCACAAAAGTTAACCAAGCACGGCGTTTTTCTGGGTCGGTTTCTTTTTCCGCTGCTTCAAATGCCATAAAAATCCGGCGACGCATTTCTATAGCATCTTCTACAGTTTTCAAGCCGGGAGCGAATTCTTCCCAGTTGTCTTTACCAAAATAGGAATGCTTCGCACCCGTAGCCACAATCAATGTGTCGTAAGGTATTGCTTCATCCCCCACAATTACTTTTTGTGCTTCTGGATCGATATTATTCACTTCTCCCAACAGCACTTTTGTATTCTTGCTTTTACTCAGTACAGAACGCAACGGCGATGAAATATCAGCCGGAGACAAAGCACCTGTAGCTACTTGGTAAAGCAGGGGTTGAAATAAATGAAAGTTACGTTTATCAATTAAAGTAACGTTTACTGCTGCCTTAGCAAGTGTTTTTGCTGCATAAAGTCCTCCAAAACCACCACCAACAATGACAACTTGATGGGTTGGTTTATTGTCAAGTGAGTTTACCATAAAAAATATTTCTCTGTTTGACCAGTGCTGTAACTATTCTTAACAAATTTGTATCAAAACTGTCATCAGAAATTTTGTGTTGTTTTTTACATTTACTCAATAAGTTAGTTAATTAAAACTCCAGATGTATGTGTGGACACTGGAAAAGAAACTTTTTGTTAACAAAGTAACTTTTATTTCATAAAAATACAGAAAAATATTGATTATGTAGATTTACTGACAATTCATCACGTATTGATGTAAGTTGAAAAACAAAGGGACTCGCGACTAGAGAACTCCAAAAAATAAATTATTCCGGTTAAAGTGTTGACCGTTGATTGTTAACTGTTAACTGTTAACCGTCAACAGTCAATAATCTTCTATGGAATATTTTTTACTTGGAAGTCTCCTAGAGAAAACTTTCTCAACTCCCAATCACCAATCCCGAATCGCTAGTTTTTAGCTACTCAATTTAAGGTACAATCATAAACCTGCCAATTAATGATGCTTGCTGACAGGAGATGCTTCTATGGCCCGGATGTATTACGACGAAGATGCCAATTTAGACCTTTTGGCTGGAAAAACTATTGCTATCATTGGCTATGGTTCCCAAGGTCATGCCCACGCTCTCAATTTAAAAGATAGTGGTTTGAATGTGATTGTGGGACTATATCCGGGCAGTAAGTCAGTGGCCAAAGCCGAAGCAGCCGGGTTAACTGTGAAAAATGTTGCTGATGCGGCTAATGCTGCTGACTTCATTATGATTTTGTTACCTGATGAAGTCCAAAAAACGATTTACAAAAACGAGATTGAACCGAATTTAGAAGAAGGTAATGTGTTAGCCTTTGCCCACGGTTTCAATATTCATTTTGGGCAAGTTGTACCACCAGCAAATGTAGATGTGGTGATGGTAGCACCCAAAGGGCCTGGGCATTTGGTACGCCGGACTTATGAAAATGGGGAAGGCGTACCAGCGCTGTTTGCAGTGTATCAAGATGCCACTGGTCAGGCACGCGATCGCGCAATGGCATACGCTAAAGGTATCGGCGGGACTCGCGCTGGGGTTCTGGAAACTACTTTCCGCGAAGAAACTGAAACCGATTTATTTGGCGAACAAGCAGTATTGTGCGGTGGTTTGAGTGCTTTAATTAAAGCCGGATTTGAAACTTTGGTAGAAGCTGGTTATCAACCAGAATTGGCTTATTTTGAATGTCTGCATGAAGTCAAATTAATTGTTGACTTGGTTGTAGAAGGTGGTTTAGCCAAAATGCGCGACAGCATTTCTAATACCGCTGAATACGGCGATTATACCCGCGGGCCGCGGGTTGTCACCGAACAAACCAAAGCCGAAATGCAGAAAATTCTCAGCGAAATTCAATCTGGACAATTTGCACGGGAATTTGTTCTAGAAAACCAATCTGGTAAACCAGGGTTTACCGCCTTGCGTCGCAAAGAAGCCGAACACAAAATTGAGGAAGTTGGCAAAGATTTACGCGCTATGTTTAGCTGGTTGAAAAAAGCCTAACCAGAATGTAGAGACGTTGCATTGCAACGTCTCTCTCTACAATGATTTTGAAATTACCTACAGATGTGATTTAATGCATAGCACAGATGCATTACCAAACATTATTTTCTTTTGGTTTTGAGATAATCTGCAATGTATTCTCCATAGCGATCGCGCAACATTTGTTCTCGGAATTTGAATCCTAATGTTTTCCCTCTACAGTATGGAGATTTGCACAAGCACTCCAAGACAGCAATTGATTCATATTCAGTGGTTTCGTAGTCCCAGGTAATTTCTTCACCTGCTTCGATATCGCACAAAGCAACGAAGTCATATCCTCCAAACTGATTGTTCTTGACACCAGTATTTCCATAGCAAGAATGGTTAATGACTACAGCAGGCTCATCTAAGTTGACATGCAAATTAAAATCCATCTGAAATGAATAAATTGTTCGTTGGGAAACTTCTTCAATTGGAATACCCACCACGACGGTTTCCCCTTTGACAAATTTCTTTCTAGCAAATACTCCTCGTCCTTTTGCTGTTTCCTGAATAGTCACATGAGAATTGAGCTTTGCAGCTAAAATCGACTCTATTGTACTCATAGATAAAAAATCACTGGATTTAAATTTTTTTTGGCTTCTAAGTTTCAAACAGCGTCTTATATGATGTCCGCCAAATCATCGACAATAAAAAGTTTGTAGTGAGGACTTCAGTCCTCAAAGCTAGGACTAAAGTCCTCTCTGCAAGACGCTACGCGTAGCTTGCTTCCCCGTAGGGGTACACTACGAGCAAACATTTTTTTATTGAATTGAATTAACCGGACATGATATTAGTTAAATTTCACTTTCGAGGTACAACTTTGTTAACTGCTCTGTACCTCGACTTTTGCTTCCGGCTCAATCTTTTCAGGACTTTGACTGAGAACCAGAGCAACTAAGACAAGAATCGCGCCAATTAAACCGCGTATTCCCAAATGCTCTCCAAGTAGCCAAAACGAGAAAATTGTAGCGAACAATGGCTCAAGTGTATAAAGTAAAGCCGTTTCTTCCGCTGAAACCCATTGTTGTGCTAATGTTTGAAGCCAGATGACAGCAGCCGTCGCCAACAGCCCTAAGTACAGAATCACTCCCCAGTGCTGCTGAATGACCTCAAATTGGTGAAGAATTTGCGTGTTATTCCAAAGTAACCCTAGCGCCGCAATGAACAAAAGTTGAACACTGGTGAGTGTCAAGGTAGAGTGACGGGGCGCAACTCGGTCTAGAAAAATGATGTAACCTGCATAGATAAAAGCATCAACGAACATTAACACATCGCCAATTCCTAGTTCTCCTCCTTCCCAAAACATCACACCAATACCAATTACAGCTACTCCAGCAGCTAGAAAAGCTTTCAACGGTACGCGCTGACCACTCAGCCATGCGAGCAACGGGACTATGAGTGCGTTCAAACTGCCGATGAATGCAGCCCGGTTTGCTGGTATAGTCTTTAGTGCAATTGTTTCTATAGCTAAAAACAAGAACAGGAAAAGCCCCAGTACTGTACCATCACGAAATAAAACTGCGTTAAAATTACGTAAATTTACTGCTAAAACCGCAGCTGCTATGACAAAACGTGTAGCAATTAATGTACTTGGTGAAAGGCTGCTAACGATGTCTTTAATCAATGGAAAAGTTGTAGCACTAATTACATTAACAAGGATAAGCAGCATTAATCCTTTGAAACGCAACGTATTTTCAATTTGCATCAAACCATTTGATTCAATAATATTTCTATAAATCCATTTTTAGTTGGGGAAGTTGTAGTCATGTGACTTTCGCAATTTCATGTTTTTTCGATGTTGCAACTAAAAATTAATTCCAACCAAATTGTATCATTTGTTATGCAACATTTAAGATTTGTAACTAAAAAAATTCTATAGTCACAAAAATTCTGTCAGCGAGAAAGTAAGTCAGCATAATAAAACAAAACTATGTAAAGAATAATAATAAAGCTAAAACCCTTGCCTATTGCTAACTTGCTGATTGTCTATTAATTTATTTCAACTACAAATTTTGATGCCGACTTAACTGAGGTAACAGTAAAATAATTCTAAATACAAGTAAACCGTAGACCGAAAAGTTTTGCGTTAACATACTCCTAACATTAAAAAATCAAGCATAAACACAGTTAATAAATATAATTAACTTAAATAACTAAATTTTACTGGGAGATAACTTTGTTTTCTAACCGATATGTGCTAGAAATTATCCTCCGCACCGGAGAACATTTAATATTAGTTGTAATTGCAATGGTGGTGGCGGTATCCATTGGAATACCTTTAGGTATTTTCATTACTCGCCAACCGAAACTCGCTCAACCTATTATCGGTGTAAGTAATGCCATTCAAACTATTCCCAGTTTAGCTATTTTTGGCTTTTTGATTTGGGTACCATTTCTGGGAGGAATCGGCAAAATTCCTGCTATTGTTGCCTTAATTCTTTATGCTTTGCTCCCGGTAATTCGCAACACTTATATCGGTATTAATGGTGTTGAGCCGGCAATTAGAGAAGCAGGACGAGGCATGGGAATGACAGACCGCCAATTACTATTTCAAGTAGAAATTCCCTTAGCTTTAGGCGTGATTTTGGCAGGAGTTAGGGTTGCAACAGTTATTTCTGTGGGAATTGCTACCATTGCGTCAGCAATTGGCGGTGGCGGTTTAGGGGTGTTTATTTTTCGAGGGATTGCTACCCTGAATAATCAGTTAATTTTAGCTGGAGCGATACCCGCCACTTTGATTGCGTTAAGTGCAGATTTGAGTTTGGGATGGTTAGAAAAAAAACTGACGCAGCAAAGAGAAAAAAGTTTTAGTTTTAATCGCAAAAATGCCATTTATTTAGCTATAGTAACGTTACTGATTGGAGGATTAATTGGCTTTACTTATTGGCTGACACCACCAACAATTATTATTGGTTCCAAAAATTTCACTGAGCAAGTTATTTTAGGAGAATTACTGGCTCAACAAATTGAATTTCATACTAAATTAAGGGTTGATAGACGCTTAAATTTAGGCGGAACTTTTATCTGTCATGAAGCCGTAAAAGCAGGTCAAATTGCTGGATATGTAGAATACACCGGAACGAGTTTTACATCTATTTTAAAACAAAAACCTATTAATAATCCGCAAATAGTCTATCAAAAAGTTAAACAAGACTACCAGCAAAAATTCCAATTAGAAGTCATGCAACCGTTGGGAGTAAACAGTACCTACGCCATGATTATTCGAGGTGAAGATGCTAAACGTTTGCAAATCAAAACTCTTTCTGAAGCAGCTAAATATACTCCACAATGGCGAGCAGGATTTGGGTATGAATTTATCGCACGAGAAGATGGCTACCCAGGTTTAGCTAAGACTTATGGTTTCAAGTTTAGTAATCCTCCTCAACAAATGGAGTTAGGATTAATGTATAAATCCTTAGCAGAAAAAAAAGTAGATATAATCGCAGCCAATTCTACTGATGCCTTGATTCCTGTTCTTAAGTTAGTCATTTTGGAAGATGACAAGCGATATTTTCCTCCCTATGAAGCTATCCCTGTGTTCAATCAAGCAACACTGAAAAAATATCCAGAACTAAGAGCAGCTGTTAGTCAACTAGCTGGTTTAATTTCAACTGAAGAAATTCAAAAGATGAATTATCAAGTGGATAATCAATCTGTTCCTGTTGAACAAGTTGTTAGCGATTGGCTGAAGTCTAAAAAACTGATAAATGAAATGGGAACGTAAGACTTATATTTTATTTTTTAGACTAAAATGGAAATGACAGTTACAATTTAAGATTAATAGTCAAAACAAGTTGAATGGCTAGGGATCGCTTTCACAATGCAGTTAGAAATGCTCTAGAAAAAGAAGGGTGGACAATTACAGCTGACCCTTATCAAGTGAGCGTTGGGGATGTAGATTTTGAAATCGACCTAGCAGCAGAAATGTTAGCTGCTGAACGAGCAGGTGAAAAAATTGCTGTAGAAATCAAAAGCTTTCTTGGAGGGTCAAATGTTTCAGAATTTCATACAGCTCTAGGACAGTTTCTTAACTATAAATTTGCTCTTGAAGAATTTGATCCCCAAAGAAAACTTTATTTGTCTGTTCCGGACTCAATTTATCAATCGTTTTTTCAACGTCGTTTTACACAATCAGTAATCAAGAGAATTAAAATTAATCTACTTGTTTATGATGAAAAAGAGGAGAAAATTGTTCAATGGCAGTAGAACAATATCGTCAAATCATCCAAAATTTAATTTTAGAGCGATCGCAGAGCCAATTTTACCCAGAGGAAATTGAGACTCAAGCCATTTTGGATACTGAGCGCGACCACTACCTTCTATTACATACTGGTTGGCGCAATAATCATCGGACACATGGATGTAGTATCCACCTTGATATCAAAGACGGGAAAATCTGGATACAGCATGATGGTACTGAAATCGGCATTGCTACACTACTGTTGGAACGAGGTATACCCAAAGAAGATATAGTATTAGCATTTCACTCCCCTTATATGCGCCAATTTACTGAATTTGCTACCCATTAATGTTATTAATCGCTCATAGTTTTTCCTGAATCTGCTCAAATACCCAATTGGGAATGGCATGTTCTTTGTCGTAAACATAGTTATATTTTTGCTCTATTTTTTGCCAATCAATTGTAGTGTCTGACAAAATTTCTTGAGCAAATATATCCAAGGCTTTACCTGATAAGTTTTTCTCAAAACATTTTTTCATCATCAAACGACTTTCATCAATTTCGCCAATACATTCAAAAGGTGTATGCTGGGACAAGCCAAGCATTTCCCGAAAAATAGGTAGTAAATCTGCATCATCAAATAGATTTGCTTGAAAAACTGCATCGACAATATCCTGTTTGAAAAAAGCCATTAAGCCTAACCAAACATAGGCGCATTTCGGGCATTTTTTACACCAAGGCTTTTGAATATTACAGGAATGGATTTTTGGTAGAACTTCGGGATATTTACTAAAGTTTTTAAATATCCGATAGTCGTAGATGGGTTGTAAGAGACTGAAATATTTAAAGTTAGATAAGAGATTTTCTCGAATAAATGCGTCTAAAATTTGTTCAGCTTCAAAACCTTTACCCCATTGATGGTTAACTTCTCTACCTAAATCTTCCCAAAACAAATTTCCAGTATTGGCACTTTTTTCATGAGCTAAAGATAAGTAATTGTATCCACCATCCAGCATGATAAATAAGGATTCAAAGATAGAAACTGGAGTTTCGGGTGCAGTTATTCCTGAATTTTCGGGAAAATATAATTGAAAAAAGGAGTAGTCAATAAAGTCATCGTAAATGGAAATTTTATAATTTTTAACTGGATGAACGTGTTGTAAGACTTTACTAATTAAATTATGCTGAATATCAGCTTTACCATAAACGCTATGAGAATATTGCATTGAGGCAAAAGCAATACCTGATTCTTCTAAGATTTTCATGGCGAGAATACTATCTTTGCCTCCGCCACAACCAGCGAGGATGGTAGAGTTATCTCCTAAAATGGGAACAGGATTACTTGTTGCTAAACTCAGCTGTGAATAGATAATTTCTGGTTGCTGATAATCGGTAATTTTATTTTCATACCAATGTTGAGCAAATACGCCTTGGTATATTTTGATAAATAAATCTAAAACAGGCTTTGCTAAATGTTCAGCAATTCTAGAAATATCATAGTATTTAGGGAATAACGAACATAATTTCATGCCTTCAAATAAGGCAATATGAGCAGCAATGCGTTCTATTAATTGTTGAGAATATTTTTCCTGAAGTACAGAAAAAGATATATCGTGATAAAAAACTTTGGTGGAAAATTTAAATTTATCTGCACTGTATATTATGTCTAAATGATGTTCATGAATTAGTAATTCATCTATTTTAATAACTTCTATTTTCATTAGTTTTTTAAACCCCTGTAAATAACTAGCGATCGCTCCTACTAAAATTAAATCAGTAAAGGCGATCGCTGCTCAAATTTTTCTGAATAAGCATAAAATTAATCAAAGTAAGTAAGCAAGTTTTCTCATTACTTTTAAGATTAGTTAATATTCGAGCTTAGGTACATGCATGGTTTTATTTAAAGATTTTTCTATTTCTGCGGTAATAGCAGGGTTCATCACTGTACTGGTGAGCTTTACTAGTTCTGCTGTTATTGTTTTCCAAGCAGCTGAAACTCTTCATGCCTCACCTAATCAAATTAGCTCATGGATGTGTGTACTCGGATTAGGTATGGGTATTACTTGCATTGTATTATCCCTGCGTTACCGCGTTCCGATAGTGACAGCATGGTCTACACCAGGTGCAGCTATGTTAATTACTACTGCATCTGGGGTACCAATGGCGGAGGCCATCGGAGCCTTTCTGATTTCAGGGGGGTTAATCACACTTTGTGGCTTTAGTGCCTGGTTCGAGCGCATAATTGACCGAATTCCAATGTCCATCGCTTCGGCGATGCTGGCTGGTGTATTACTGCGTTTCGGACTCAATACTTTTATTGCGATGAAGACGCAATTCGTGATGACATTCGCGATGTTATGTATATACTTAATTACACGGCGTATACGGCCGCGCTATGCTGTTATTTTTGCCTTAATCATAGGTATATTTATTGCAGAAGTACAAGGATTGCTACATTTAGACTTAGTCAGCTTACAAATAGCAAAGCCTGTTTTTACAGTACCGCAGTTTTCAATTCCTACACTTATTGGGGTGGCATTGCCTTTATTTGTAGTTACCATGGCCTCACAAAACGTGCCTGGAGTAGCAGTAATCCGTGCATCAGGTTACTCAGTACCAATATCCCCATTAATTGGTTGGACAGGAGCTACAACCTTCGTTTTGGCACCTTTCGGTGCATTTGCTTTGAATTTGGCAGCCATCACGGCTGCTATTTGTATGGGGCGAGAAGCACATGAAGATCCGACAAAGCGCTATGTAGCATCTATCGCTGCGGGTATCTTTTATATCATCATTGGATTGTTTGGTGCTACCGTAAGTGAACTCTTAGCAGCCTTCCCTGAAGAACTTGTCCATGCGATCGCTGGACTGGCTCTTTTAAGTACTATCGGAAATAGTCTTGCAACCGCGGTAAGTCATGAGGGGGAACGCGAGTCTGCCCTCATTACATTTCTTGTAACAGCATCTGGTGTTACATTATTCGGCATCGGGTCAGCTTTTTGGGGTTTAGTTGTCGGTGCATTGTCATTAGCAGCTTACTATTGGTCTGCTAAAACTTGAGAATATATTTCACTATAAACCCGGTTTTGACTCTATGTGGGTTGGAAGTCCCTAGCGTCTCAATACGGTTCGGATAAGCAGTATGAACTTCCCTTGTAGTCTGGGTGAACTTCCCTTGTAGTCTGGG
>NZ_LAHA01000096.1 GCF_002608075.1 Nostoc linckia z4 | reverse complement strand
GCAATAGTCAAAATATCAATTAACTTGTGCCGCTTCGTGCGATCTATTCTTGGATCTGACATCACAGCAAAATGGTCGGCAATGGTAATTTTAGCCTTGAGTTTCACGCTTTGTTGGGGCTAGGTTCTACTTTTACTATGACTCTACCATCAATGAGCGATCGCTCAACCTCCCTGACACACGCGACCAAGCTTTTTTAGTAAGCATGTACTACATTTAGATGCGTTCGCCCTGGAATGATAAAGCGATCGCACAAGTCCCGTTGACCGATAATAAAGGGATCGATGTTTCCCGTTTGCTGTAATTGCACTAAGCAATTTTCTAAATCAAATTTTAGTCCCAAGGCACTTTGATAGCGGTCTTCTGGATTTTTTGCCATCAATTTCATGACAATATCTGATAAAACTTGGGGAATTTCTTTGCTTTTATCTACTAATGGATTTGGCAGTTTTGCAATATGACAATGTACCAATTCCATTGGTTCGTTAGATTCAAAAGGAAGTTCCCCAGTTAACAGTTCATAGAGAGTTACACCCAACGAATAAAAGTCGCTGCGGTAATCGATACCCCGGTTCATTCTTCCTGTTTGTTCTGGCGACAAATAGCTTAATGTTCCTTCTAACCCATTAACATTTTTAATTTCGGTGGTTTCTTTGGGTAGGAGAGAAGCAATACTAAAATCTATCAGTTTAACTTGTTTTGTTTGGGGATGAATCAGAATATTAGCAGGTTTAATGTCCTTGTGAATCACACGATGACAGTAGAGATCCTGAAGAATATCTGCTAGTTGTAGAGCAATTTCCAAAACTTCAGCGATGGAAAGTAATTGTTCTTGGGTATATATTCTTAAGGAAACACCACCAAAATCCTCCATCACTAGAGCGTAACTATTGTGGTATGGTTCCAAGCACAAGAAACGCACAATTCCTGGAATCTCTAAGTTGTTAGTGATATTGTATTGATTGCGAAATTGTAAGAGTTCATTGAAAGTGGGATACTCTCGTTTCAGGAGTTTGATAACCACTGGTTGGCTATCTAACTCTCGTATCCCTCGATATACTATTGTCCTAGAACCACAATACACTTCCTCGACCAAATTGTATCCAGGAATTGAGCAAGTTAAATTCAATATTGCGTTCATTGCAAGTGACTCCATACCAAATTTTAGTATTCTATGAGTCAGTATTACCTTGTGTGGTACAAAGGTAGCCAATAGAAATTACACTGAGTTAATCGCGACTTTTGATACTAATGTATTTTATGTATACACTGCTACTAAATTGCTGTATCATTTAGAGGCACGGGAGAAGAATCGGCGAGTCGTGACTTCTGTGCTTGTCTCCCTCAGGGTGGTTTCATACAAGCGTAGAAAAATGAAAATACTAATAAAGGTATTTAAGTATCTATAGTTTTACAGTATGAATCTGATAGAGCAACTACAACAAATCCCAGACTACCGGCACATTAAAATATTTGATACATCAATCATTACTTTTCAAACATCCTCTAAAAATAAAAATCCGCAATTACTTTTTCCAAAGCAGCTTTGAAGAAAATCAAAGCTGTTTGCTACTCATTTGTGAATCAAAACGATAGCCTAAAAGAATCCAGCAACTTACATATATTGCCTCATGTTACCCAAACCCAAAAAACACTGGACACCTGCAAATTGGGCAAGTTGGAAACCTTTCGGCATCGGCGAACAGTACCCGAATAACTATTGGGAAGTATTTCGGGCAATTTGGCTTTCTCGCGACCAACTGCCCTACGCGTGGAATATCCTAAATCAAGGTGTTTGCGATGGTTGCGCTCTCGGCACAACCGGGATGAAAGATTGGACTTTAGATGGCATTCATTTGTGTAATGTCCGGTTGCGGTTGTTGCGAATGAATACCATGCCAGCTTTTGACCCCGTGGTGCTAGAGGATGTCTCGCAGTTGCAAAAGCAAAAAAGCGCCCAATTGCGAGACTTGGGAAGACTTCCTTACCCAATGATGCGTCAACGCAATGAAAAAGGCTTTCGCCGTGTCAATTGGGATGAAGCTTTAGAGGTCATTGCAAATCGTATCCGTGCCACCACACCACACCGCCTCAGCTTTTATGTTACCAGTCGCGGCACTGTTAATGAAACTTACTACGCCACGCAAAAAGCTGTGCGGGCAATGGGCAGTAATAATATAGATAACGCTGCCCGTATTTGTCATTCTCCTAGCACAGCAGGGTTAAAAGCCGCCCTTGGTGCAGCAGCTACTACTTGTTCTTATAAAGACTGGATTGGTACTGATTTATTAGTATTTATTGGCTCAAATGTTGCTAATAATCAACCTGTTACCGTTAAATATCTGCATTATGCGAAAAAAGCCGACACTAAAATTGTAGTGATTAACACCTACCGCGAGCCAGGAATGGAGCGTTACTGGGTGCCTTCAATTGTGGAAAGTGCCCTTTTCGGTACTAAGTTTGCGGAAGATTTCTTTTTAATTAACATGGGTGGCGATATCGCATTTTTAAATGGCACAATAAAACACATAATTGCCAACAATTGGGTAGACGAATCTTTTATTAATTCATACACAGTAGGTTTTGCAGAACTCAAGGCATCTTTAGAAAGCCAATGTTGGGAAGAATTAGAACAACTTGCCGGTGCATCTCGTGAAGAAATGTACGCCTTTGCCAAAATGGTGGGGGAAGCCAACAAAGCAGTATTTGTTTGGAGTATGGGCATAACTCAGCATGAGTGCGGTGAAGATAATGTGCGGAGTGTTATCAACTTAGCTTTGACTAAGGGTTTTGTCGGTCGAGAGGGTTGCGGTTTAATGCCAATTCGCGGTCACTCTGGAGTCCAGGGTGGTGCAGAAATGGGATGTTACGCTACGGTATTTCCTGGCGGTAAAGCCATCACCCCAGAAAATGCTACCCAATTAAGTCAGCGTTGGGGCTTTGAAGTGCCAGCAACTAAAGGTTTAATTGCTCCAGAAATGATTAACGCCGCACATCAAGGACAATTAGATGTGTTGTTTTCGGTGGGGGGAAATTTTCTCGAAGTACTGCCAGAACCAGATTACGTGGAAAATGCCCTCAAGCAAATACCACTGCGGGTACATATGGATATTGTTCTCTCCAGCCAAATGTTAGTGGAACCTGCTGATACTGTGGTGCTTTTACCTGCCACAACTCGCTACGAAATACCGGGGGGAGTCACAGAAACGAACACCGAACGCCGGGTAATTTTCAGCCCAGAAATACCAGGGCCGCGTATTGGCGAAGCACGTCCAGAGTGGGAAGTGTTTTTAGAATTGGCAAGGCGTGTCCGGCCAGATTTAGCAGAGAAGTTAGTTTTTACTGATACATCTGCAATGCGTCAAGAAATTGCCCAAGTCGTGCCACAATATGCAGGTCTTCAACATTTACAGCAACCAGGCGACCAGTTTCAATATGGCGGTTCGCATTTGTGCTTTGGTTGGAACTTCCCCACAGCCGATGGTAAAGCACACTTTGGAGTTGTATTGCCACCCAAGCGAAAATTACCAGAAGGCTGTTTTTTAGTAGCAACCCGCCGAGGCAAACAATTTAATAGTATGGTGCAAGAACGCAGAGATGCAATCACCGGCGCAGTACGAGAAGCGGTGTTAATGAATGCTGCGGATGCAGCAAAGTTGGGTTTAAAAGATGGAGATCGAGTAATTCTCAAAAATGAGTTAGGCAAATTACAAGGACAAGTTTATCTTGCGCCTATTCAATTAGGTAATTTGCAAGTACATTGGCCGGAAGGCAATGTACTATTAGATAAAAGTAAGCGATCGCTCGAAGGTGTTCCTGATTATAATGCCATCGCCTACTTAGAAAAAATCTAAATTTTTCATTCATAGCGATCGCACTCATAATCCTTGACATTTATCGTATTTAATGTATTGAAGGTGCGATCGCCTACTTACAAAAAATCTAAATTTCCTAGTTTTAACAACATATCTAACTTCTATTGCTACGCTAAACTTATATCACCCCAAAACTTGCAGCCCCCTGAGGAAGCTTTGGAACAACAGACGCAACGCGCCGATCGCTTAGCAGCAAAACTGCGAGAATTAAATATAGATCCGGAAAATTTATAAAAATTAATGGTATCTAAAAATAGACAAATTGGTAGCAAAACCAAAGGACAAGTTTGGGTTGTGGAAAATGGTAAAATGCGATCGCGTTTAGATCATCTCACCACCGAAGAACCATTAGAAATTCGCCTCGCTCCCTTGCAAAAAACTGTAGCTGTTACCATGCGAACACCAGGCGCAGATTTTGAATTGGCTGCTGGTTTCCTCTATGCTGAAGGAGTCGTTAATCGTAGAGAAGATATCCAACGTATTAGTTATTGTGTAGACGAGTCAGTAGATGGCGAGCAACGATATAACATTGTAAACGTAGAACTGCGGCACGGCTTAATTCCAGATTTGCAGCCTTTAGAGCGTCATTTTTATACTAGTAGCGCTTGTGGAGTATGTGGTAAAGCCAGCCTTGAAGCTTTGCATCTGCGGGGATGTCGAGCGATGGTTGCTAATCTAACGGTAACACCTGAAATCATCTACACTTTACCAGACCAACTCCGAGCTGCTCAAGGTATCTTCACTGTAACAGGGGGTCTACATGCTGCGGCCACCTTCGATGCTCAAGGACAATTATTAAATCTGCGCGAAGATGTTGGGCGTCACAATGCTTTAGATAAATTGATTGGTTCAGCATTCCTCAGTAACGAGTTACCTTTCAATAATCATATTGTTTTAGTTAGCGGACGCTCTAGTTTTGAGATTTTGCAAAAATCTGCAATTGCTGGAGTTCCCATTGTCTGTTCTGTTTCTGCTCCTAGTAGTTTAGCGGTGTCTGTGGCCAAAGAATTCGGAATTACCTTAATTGGATTCTTGCGGGGAGAAAGATTTAACGTTTACACTGGCTGGGAAAGAATAAAAACTATGTAACATTGACTGTTCAAGGGCTACAAGCGAGCTAAAGAGCTTGCTGTATAAACTTCATAGTCCTTCAATCCCGCTGATAATATGCTTGCTTATTGCGACTGAAACAGTCAAGTTGTTACATTAACCGCCGAACAAATTCCTCTTTTGGATTCACCTGTTAGTAGTAGCGAAGAAAACCTCAAAAAAATTACCGAAATTGACGCAATGTTTTCCCAGTGCGAAAGTTTGAGCCACGGGTATTTTATAGTAAATTTGGGTCAATTCCTTGTTGTTGTAATCTGGCTAAAAGTTCTTGAAGCTGCTGCTGAGTTTGTTCTAGTTGTTGTTGCTGTTGTGCATTTATCTCTTCTGGAGTTTGGTATCTGTTACCATCTTGGTCATACCAAAACAGCCATTCTCGTGTTCTACCTTGATAAGTACCCTGTTCTCGTCCAATCCCTAAACCAATTTCTGGCATCCAAATTTTATCGCCGAGCTGTAAGGTATACTTACCTTCAACTAAGCGATAAACTTCTAAACGTTGACGCTTACGACGTAGCCGCGTTGGTGCATAAATGACGTAATATAAAATACCTAATTGAGCATAGTCTATTTTCTTTTGTTCGTATTCGCCATTGTAGGTTTGAGAAACCACTTCTAAAGCTAAAATCGGCGTAATCCCTTCTTCTTCCCAGAGAACGTAACTAGAACGTCCATTTTCTCCAACAAAACGTTCAACGCCTAAACTCAAAAACCCATCGGGCACTATAGCAGGTTGTAATGCTGTATGATAAATTCCCATATTGATACCGAAAAACCAGTCATCACGGGTTTGCCAAATCGAGGCTAAGATGGCTAACAATAAATTAGGAATTAATATTTGTAGTTCGTTATCCACAGGGGTATCATCGGAATCTGGTAATTCCGCCGATGAAGGTAGGCAGTCTAAGGGATTGTAATTATACATAATACTTGGTGGTTGACAGTTATCAGTTAACAGGAGCCAGTGCGTTGCGGTGTGGTCTTGGGGAGCCAGTCCGTTGCGGAGGTTCCCGACGCTCGAGGACTCGCTAACGCTGCGCTATCCGTTGTAGGAACTGGCGTGGTTTCCCCCATGAACAACTCGCGTTGGGGTTCCCCCCCGTTGAAGTAACTAGCGTTCATTAGTAAACGGTTAAGCATTTTGATGAGAGCAATGCTTTTCAATATAATTTAACCGCCTGTGTTTGATTAGTTTCACAGCTTATTTCCATTGATTTAAGGGTAACTCAGGTTGTACATAATTCGTAAGAATTCAGGAATCAGAAAAATACTTGATACATCGAAAAATACTTGATACATCAATAGACCTCTTGCAAAAGTAACTTTTGCTCATAGGGGGAAAGGGACTCATGTTAAAGGGAAAAGGGTTTTTATTTGCCCTTTCCCCTTTACCCCTTACCCTTTTCCCCACTTCTCTTAGAAGTCTAATGTAAGGATTCAGGTAGCAGAGTATTGACAAAGAAGACAGTTGAGGGAGAGTATCACAAATATCAACCAAAACGCGTCTCAAGAATTAGACCGAGAAAGCTTGAACCAGTTATCAAAAGAACAACTGGTAGAGATAATCATTGAGCAGAAATCCTGACGCTGATAATATGCTTGCTTATTGCGACTGAAACTGACCAGTTCCTCGACCCGCAATACTTGTCGGTTAAGGGGGAAAGGGAAAGGGGAAAAGGGAAGAAAAAACCTTTAACCCTTACCCTTTAACCCCTTCGGGGTGACGCTCCTTCGTCGCTAACGCTGACGCTAACGCCAGTCGCTCATGGGGGAAACCCCCAAGACCGCGCTGGCTCACCTTTTCCCCAAACCAAATTCCAGTTTAAAATCCTTAACCGAGCAGTATTGCCTCGACCCATACTTGACAACAATCAACCTACCTTGTTGGCTGAATGCTTATATAATCGAAACCTAAATACTTTATCTTGGTCTCTAGTTTCTAATTTTTCTCCTTGAGGAAATCGATCCTGAACGCTGGTGACAAATTGATAATCACCTATCAAGCTTTGTAACTCTGTATGTAATTCCTTTGGACTTAATTGATTGAAAGAGCCATAAAAATTTGGCGAACCATCATAAATATCTTGGATATAGAAATTACCTTTACCTGTATCTACAATCCATTTTGGTGGATTTGCTTTTAAAACAGCAACTGTCTCGCGTGCAATTTTTAAAGTCAGAGCATCTGAGTTGGTAATATCAATCCGTGTTGGATTTTGACAATCTAATAGAGTATAAAGAACTGATGCTGAGCCGTATATAAAACAAGAATCCCCAGGTTTAATATTTTCTTGTAGCATTGATAAAGCTTGTGATTTTTCTTTTGTTACCCTTACAAATTTAGTCATGGGGTGGTCTAGAGGATAACGAGTATTCTGATAAAAACCAGGAATGTAATACTTTGCTTCTACGCCAATGGCATCACGAATCACATATACAGAAAATATGCTGGCTGTAATCAATAAAAATGCCAATGCTAAGCCTTTTTTCCAGTTAATGGAAATTTTAGTTGACATTATGATAGTCAGCGTTGCTAAGAAAATTAAAGCATCGTCATCTGTATATGGTCTACCAGGCCAAGACATCTGCATAGCCCAAGTTGTCCCTAGTGTGAGAGCCATCAGCAGGGGAAAAATTGGATATGGCAATCCGAAAAACTGTTTACTCTTTTCAGGAAAAATACAACTAGCAAGCAAAGCTAAACTAAAGAATGTTCTTGGAACGTCATAAAAAAGTATATTATTCTCACCTAAAATTTTATTGCCTACCAATCCCGCAATAATTAACAAAATTAGTACTATTATTATAGGTTTTATATAATATTTATTAAAAACTTTAATTCCTTGATTTGTTCTATTTTTCCATGTTTTGTTATCTGGTGTTGTCAGTTCATTGGAATTGGACTTTTGAAGAAAGACAAATTTTTCTGGGTTGCCAATGAACATAAAAACTACTACAGACAACAATAACGGCAAAATAAAATATACAATAATTTCTACTATGGAAGAATTATGGTAAATTGCTCCACCTGATAAAGCATCCATTAAACTTAAAAAAGTACTGATATTTTTTTTCTCGGAAGCACCAATAAAAAGATGATAAAGTGCTTGCGATAAGCTGTTATTCCACAATAAAAATCCTACTATTAATCCTAAACCTAAAAAAAGTCCAGTTAAAAATGGAGCTAAAACAGACAACAAATATTTTTTTATATTTCTGAAAACATAGATGAAAAGAACAGTTAAAGTAACTGCTATACAAATAGTACCGTTACTCTGGCGTGCCGCCATTACTAAAGCGAGAAAAAATCCGGATGTAGTTAGATATATCAATGAAGCCTTTTTCGTTAAATTATTCAGGCCAATAATAATAAAAAAACTAGTAATCGATAAAAACAAAGTTACATAGTTATCATTTCCTCCACGGTAAAGTACAGGATGCATGAATAACCATCCACTACAAAGAGAGAAGGATATGAGCCTGGAAGCAAATTGTCTACAAGATAAATAAAAGAAAAATAGGGTGGTAGTCTTCACCAACAACCTAGCAATTAAACTACTTAGGTAATTTTCTCCTAAGATTTTTTGAAAAAAGGCATCTATCCCAATCCCGATAAATCCAGTTTGATAATCAAAATCTCTATAGGGAAAATCGCCATGCAAAATTCTATTACCAAAATGAAATATTTGACTTGTATCCGACCAGTTCATTCCATAAAGGGACAGAGGAAATGAAATGAGTATAATAACGATTAAGAGCAGCAATAAACTAGAACTTTCTCTAAATCGCTTGGATTTGGCAATGTGAATATTCATTTTTTGACTTCAAATTCAAAAGTAGGTTCTACTGGAAATAAAATTCAATTATGGACTACAAGAAAGAGATTTTTCATTGACAGATTCAGGTACGAAGCCATAAGAATCTCGAACCAAATAAAGTGGGCGTCCTTTAACTTCATCATAGACGCGTCCTAGATATTCACCTATCATTCCCAGGCTTAATAGTTGCACTCCCCCTAAAAAAAGCACTGCTATCATCAAAGAAGCGTAGCCAGGAATATCAATCCCAAATAACAAAGTCCGAATTACTAAAAAACAGGCGTAGGAAAATGAAATTAACGATATTATCAGACCAAGATAACTCCAGACTTTTAAGGGAATTAAACTGAATGCAGCAATTCCATCAATAGCAAAGTTCCAAAGTTTCCAATAATTCCACTTAGTATATCCTTGATAACGTTGGGGGCGATCGTATAGTATTGAAGTTTGTTTAAAACCAACCCAAGCAAATAAACCCTTCATGAAACGATTGCGTTCTGGCATTTGTTTGAGAGCGTTCACTACACGTCTATCTAATAAACGAAAATCCCCAGTATTTGGGGGAATTGGAATGTGACTCAATTTACCTATAGTTTGATAGAAAGCACTAGCAGTGAAACGCTTAGTCCAACTTTCTCCTTGACGCGATCGACGAGTTGCATAAACTACATCATAACCTTCACGCCATTTAGTAATTAACTGTTCAATTAATTCTGGTGGATCTTGAAGATCGGCATCAATGGGGACTACTGCTGCACCAGTTGTGTGATCGATACCAGCTGTGAGAGCAATTTCTTTGCCAAAGTTACGAGATAAATTAATGACCTTAATTGCAGGGTTACGATAATGATACTGAATCAAGCATTTGAGGGTATTATCTTTACTACCGTCATTCACACAAACAATTTCATATTTGATGTTTAAACGAACTAATACTGAGACTAATCGTTCAAACAGGTAGTCTATGTTTGGTTCCTCATTATACATAGGAACTACTACAGAAAGCTCTATCTTGTCATTGTTTAAAAGCATGTAGAAAACCTCATACTTGACTTGATTCTGAAAGAAAGAGACACGAAATTAATTTTTATCTTCTAAGAAGAATAAATTTCAGTCATCTTGACGATCTGTGTCATGATTTGATGATTTCAAGACATCTATATTCTTTGACGGAAAGGTGCGCCGACGCCGATACCATGTAGCGGCTGCCACTAAAATTCCAGTTAGTGACAAGGCAAATATCACAGGCAAAAAATCTCCTGTACTAAAAGCTTTTAAACCGTAACTACCTAATAATACAAAGGGTAAAACTCCAGGAACTGTACCCAAGCTTGTACCGATGACGTAATCTTTAAAGCTGACTGAAGTTAACCCAGCAGTGAAGTTTACTAAACCATAGGGCATAACTGCGACTAAGCGAATAGCAAACATATAAAATAATCCAGCCCGACGCACTTCAGCGTCCATTGCTTGCCATTTTCCTGCTAATCTTTTGGCTACTGCTTCACGTCCAATAGTCCTGGTAAAAGTAAAAGAAACAATTGCAGCAATAATCGCAGCTAAACTAGTCCAGATAGTTCCTAATACCGGGCCAAAAATTGCACCGCCAGTCAAATTAAGTGCCGTTGAGGGCAGAATTAGTACAGTTGCTACGACATACAGCAGAATATAGATAATTGGTGCCCAGATGCCGACAGAGTTTAGCCAAGCTTGAATTTGTGCTGGATTAACGCCACCTAGTAGATATGTCACCAAGCCTGTGGCGATGATGCAGACAACGGCAATGAGGAAAATACTGGTTTTAAAATTTACCATCTTCAAGCTTCTGAACTAAAACAATTCATCAACAATTCGTGCAGTAGACTGCTTTGATACGTCATAAACAATTAATACGTGTAATACGTGTACTGTACCATCATTTCCACCGAGTATTACAATAAAGTTCTTGTAAAGTGGACATATTCACTGCCTATGCTACCTACACAAAAAGCTCGAACAGCGATCGCTAAAAGCCAATTCTCTTGAAGGGATGGGTTGAAAGCTACTTACAAAGGTGATTTAGTTCATTTTCATTTGAAATTTAAATTATGTAGCAGTCCCATTTGATTAATGAACTGAATCTGTATAGGCAGGCAAGAAGTAATAGGCAATAGGCAACAGGGTGATAAAAGAGTAAAGTGTACGGAATTTTGTTCAAAAATCAAATAGGATTCCTATATCCACTTACGCATTACATAAATATGACTTTTGTGTGTATTGATGTATTTGTTACTATAGCTGCCGTTAACTTTGAAAATTTAGTCAATTTTTACACAAAAATCTTCAACCAAAAGGCAGATATTTCTATTCCGAATGTATATGCTGAGTTTCATTTGCCGAGTATGCGATTGGGTATTTTTCAACCAAAAGACACCAATAAATCAGAATTTGAAGTGATATCTTTTGATTCGCCGGTTTCTGTTTTTGCCAAAAGTAAGATAAGTTTATGTTTAGAGGTGAGTAATTTGGAAGATGCCATTGCCCACTTAAGTGCTTTGGGCTATCCCCCACCAGGAAAGATTTCCATTGCTTCTCATGGCAGAGAAATTTATGCTTATGACCCTGATGGCAATCGTTTGATTTTACACGAAGCCAAAGAAAGTGGTGAAATGGGAGATAAGAGAGAATAATCACTCCTGAGCAGTTATCAGTTACGAACAAACACTACCAAATTGAGAAATTTAGTAATCGATAGTTAATAAAAAATTATGGCAATAACCCAGAATTATAAATTAAACCTCATTCAATGGTATCCAGGTCACATTGCCAAAGCCGAGAAGAATCTCAAAGAACAACTAAAACGGGTAGATGTGGTATTTGAGGTACGAGATGCGCGGATTCCTTTATCGACTTACCATCCTCAAATACCTCAGTGGGTGGAGGGTAAGACACGGGTGTTGATACTCAACCGAGTAGATATGATTACGCCGCAAATGCGATCGCTATGGATAGATTGGTTTAAACGTCAAGGAGAAACCCCTTATTTTACCAATGCTCAGCATGGCAAAGGTATAGCAGAGGTGGCACGGGCAGCCCAAGCTGCTGGAGTAGAAATCAATAAAAGAAGAAGCGATCGCGGTATGTTACCCCGTCCAGTGCGGGCTGTGGTGATTGGTTTTCCCAATGTCGGTAAATCAGCTTTGATCAACCGTCTTTTAGGGCGGCGAGTAGTAGAAAGTGCAGCCCGTCCTGGGGTAACTCGCCAACTACGCTGGGTGCGAATTTCAGAACATTTGGAATTGCTTGATGCTCCTGGTGTCATCCCTGCTAGATTAGAAGACCAAGACGCAGGATTGAAATTAGCAATTTGTGATGATATCGGTGAGGCATCTTACGATAATCAATTAGTAGCAGCAGCGCTAGTGGATTTACTGAACTATTTAGAAGCTGTAGCCACAGATTTGTTACCAAAAAAACCGCTAGAGTCTCGCTACCAACTCGATTCCATATCTCAAACCGGAGAAGCATATTTGCAAGCCTTAGCAGAGCATCGTTACAAAGGTGATGTCGAACGAACTGCAAGGCAACTTTTAACAGATTTTCGCAAAGGATTATTAGGTGAAATAGGTTTAGAAATACCACCTAATTAACAAGTAGGCTTTTACGGTAATTTTTGAGTAGCGGTTGAGTAGCACTCAAAAATCTGGGCATTCAGCCCTGGTAACGTCTGGGTGGCAGTAATATGTCAAAACTGTTTGGACGTTATCCCCAATCCAGTAAGCGACTTTTTCGGGTGACGCCCCAGATGCTATGGCCCAAGTTGCAAAAGTATGCCGGGTGCTGTAAGCGCTCAGGTACGGTACTAAACCGCGATCGGCTAATTCCGTGACTACGCCGTTATACCTGTAGCCTGGCATATCGTGGGCCCTCCAGCATTTTTCCAAGATGCGTAAATTCAACCGTTGCCCGGATTTAGCTTCAAAAATCAGTTGTCGTGGGTCTGGAGAGTCGGGTCTGATATTCAAAAGCAGGGATTGTAACTTTGACCCCTTGCGGCAGGGAAACACCCGTCGCTTGTTATTCTTGGTTCCCTTGAGAAGATGAACACGGGAGGCATAGGACTTTGATATGGAGATCCGGGTGCATTCGTCGCTAACATCATCCCATGTCAAAGCAAAGGCTTCCCCAGGTCTACATCCTGTCCAAAATAAGAATTTAATTAAGCCACTGTAGTGTGAAAATTTTGAATGAGACTCAAAAGCTTCAATAATTAGATCTCTCTGGTCTAATGTGTAAGCTTTTATCTCGTTGTCCTTGCTACTTCTTTTTGGTTTTGCTAACTGAATCTTTTCAAACGGATTGTAATCAATACAAGATGAATCAACGCCCCACTGACAGCATTTAGAAAAGGCTAAGAGTGTTTTGTATGCTGAGTGATAACTATATTTACTTAGCAATTCATCTCTGATTATTGCAGCATCATCAAGACTTTGGGTTGGCAGTCGAGCGACAATGTTACTTATTTGTTTGTAACTGCCTTCTATTGTTGATTGTTCTAGTTGCTGACTTTGAAAAACTACGAATTTAGCCCACAACTCATGTAACAATGGTTTCGTGACATAGGCTGGTATATTTTTGTAGTTGCAAAATTTATATGATTCAAGGGTGCAGTCAAAACGCCCCAGTGCAATATCTCTTTCTATGATTTCCTTGCGGGAACGGACTACATTCCAGTTGGTTTCACTATCTTGCAGTCCTGTATTTAAGTAGAACTGTTTGATAAACCCAGGCACGCGAAAACGAATAATTAGTTTACCCGTCCGCGCATCACGACTAATCCATTTATCGTCAGGCATCTTCCAAATCTTCAAAAGTTAAATAAATCCTGCTTTCCAACTGATTGGGTGGTCTACAAGGGTATGGATTGGATCGCTCCAACAGTTTTAATCCCATCCCTTCAACATTTTCAGCAAATAAATCTGCGGCATTTTCTACTATTTCCCTTGCAGCCCAAACACGAACTCTAATTAGTTTGGTTGCTTCCTTTGCTGGGGTATCATCACGTTCCCATTCTTTTTTTGCAGCCTGCCAGTACCATCCCAAGCGGTTTAATTCTGCGTAAAGTTCATCTTGTATTTGGTGTGGGAAGGTTAATATTTGGCAGGCTTTAGAATATTTCTGTGTTCGTTTCATAATTCTTCGGATGAAATAAAACGAAGCTAATTTATTAGCTTCGTTTTTAAGCAATTAATACTTAGTACCGATCATCATCATCATCATCATCATCGTCATCATTATCATCATCGTCATCATTATCATCGTCATCGTAGGTGTCGATTATTGAATCAGATTTGTTTTCGGGGTCAAGTAAAGGGTCAACATCGTTTTCTGTTGTATTGTCGTCAAAATCCGTTTTGAGAATATCGCCAGCACTTTCTATAAAAGCTTGATGCACTTCAAGCACAACTTTGTATTTCCTTATTCGCTCGCGCAATTCCCTGAGTTCGGAATTTAATTTGGATTTCTCTTGACGTAATTCCCCAATTTCTTCCTTTACCTGTTGTCTTGTATCTTCATGTAGGGAACGTTCAATTTTTAAACTTAACTTTCTGCGTTCTTCGTCTGGGTCTTCTCCTTCATTGAGTAATATTGTTTCCTCAATGACTTTGTTAGAAAAATTCCCCAAATTTTCAGTGCGCTTAACTGTTATTGATTGAGTAGTAGGCATTGTTTTCTCCTATTGTTGAATTTAGTAAATGGACAGCGATCGCGTTAACGCATCCGCGATCGCTTTTGTATTAATTTGACTGCCTATGGGACGACTTTCGGAGCCGCTTTAGACCGTCTTTAAGTTCTTCTACCTGCTGGCGTTTTTGGGCGCAATTTTCCTCTAACTCCTTCAGATATTTTTGTTTTTGAGCAATTCTGGTATCAGCCGCTTCAATTCGGCGATCCAATTCCTGAATTTCAGGATCTCTATCCGCTAGCCAATCAAAAAAGCGATTTAACATTGTCATCCCCCGAACTGCTTTTTTAACCGCTCCAGGAGTACTACTCCCTCCGAGTAGCGTTTGCCAGTGAAGCCGAGAACCTCAGTCACCAGAGCGCTATCGCTTTTTCCCTCCCCAAAACGCTGAATTAGCCGCCAAAGAACGCGATCGCCATCTAAAAAATTTTCGTCACAAACCGCTTCTGGAGCGGGTTTGAGGGCATTTTCAGCCGATTTTTCGGGCTTGTTCGCGTTGTCTGTGTATGGTTGGAATATGGTCGAACCATACCGAACTGTTGCGGCTTTCATCTCGCGGTATGGGGGGAGTTTGAGCGGCTGATCGTCAAGCAGACAGTGACTTTGGTCGAGCTTCAACCAATTAATCAACTGCTCATTTTTCAAGGATTTAGCATGGGCTAGAGCCTTTTTACCTAGTCGAATGCGGAAGAAAGCATCGGCTAARTCGCTTTTACCGTCTAGTCCCCAGGCTGCTACACGGTCGTACTGGCTAAGTAGCACAGTAAAGCGTTTTGCCTTTCGTCCCCTCCGGGCGTGGCGTTCGAGCCATTCGCTGCTACTGGCAACTTTTGAAACTAGTTCGGGGTACTCTTCTGCGATGATTACCCGTTCAGTACCAACTAAAGCAGCGTCACCCTTTTCGTTACGCAGCTTCATCTGGTTACTCAAGTCTTCCAGGTCTTCAGCCATGCCCAACTCAATCGCCGACCAGTTTTCACCCTTGCCAATTACCTCAAGCCCTTGCCAGTCAGTTGGTGTACCCTCGCACTCATACACTCTCACCTTTCCGCCCACGGTGTAAGCAAGGTATTGGGCTAGGGTGCTTTTCCCTGTTCCCATTTCCCCGATGATCATCACCTGCTTGCCGTCAATCGCACTGATGATATCGGTGATGATTTCTAGCGGTTCCTCAACAACTGCGGCGCTTGCTTCAATGACTTGAGTAATGGGAGATCCAGCGTAAGGAAGAGCATCGTAGACTTTCAGTAAGCGCTTGACGCCAGCTTCAAAGCCGTCGCACAACCAAACACCGAATTTAAAAGTGGCGCGGGTCAAATTAACAGTAAAAAGCGAGACTGAAAACATTACCCTGCCCACTCCCCAAGCGCAGTATCGCAACAAGGTTTTACCATCGGGCAAGTGCATTTCTACCCAAGTGTGCGCGTTGGCGGTTTTGGGTGGGGCTGCAACTTTGATGTCAATCAAATCATTTGCCATACTGCACCTCAATTTTGAGGTAGAAAGTCCCATTGGCTTGCTGCTTACAAAGCGCGATGATGCCAATAAGTAGGGCTGCTATGGTGAGGATGAAAATAATCAATTCCCTCATTCCTCCTCCACGTGGGCATTGAGATAAACTACTGCCTGGTTTACAACTTCTTGGTCTTCGGGGGTTCGCCCAAGATTGGGCTTGTCTGTATCGTCCCTCGCCACTACTGCCGATGCTGCTTCTGCTATTTCCCAGGGGACACCATTGTCTTTTAGGGCTTTGACAGAGGCTTGATAAAGTTGCTCGTTAAATGTCATCAGCCTATCCTCCGGTAAACAAACGAGTTACTAGCAGAGCCTTCACTAACGACTAACTCTTCCTCTGGGGTGTCGGCGATGATGTCAGCCCAGCCGGTTTTGTCATTGTTGAGGATGTTATTTTGGGCAATAGCTCCCAGCCCAGGACGGGCTGATTCAAATTGCTCAATTACTTTTTGTTCTTTGGGTGTTAGGGGTCTATTGGTAGCCATGATAAATTTGGTTAGTTCATAGAGGCGGTTAACACCGCCGAGTCAATCAAGCTCCAGGTAACGACTGGGGCTTTTTTTGTGTTGGGTGATTTGATAGAGAGACGCGAAAACAGCGGCCAGAACCGACCATCAACACTTGGCGGTCGGCGATGCGAACTGCTTTTGAGCGGCTGACTTTGATCATGGGAAATGAACCGTCTGCTGCAAGACTGAACATTTCGTAATTTTGCAAAGATGACCACTCTACAGCTGTCCGGTCTGCTAGGGCTGAGTATTCGACGGTATTCATGTCTGCGGCGGAGATGGCACTGGGTAGCGATGGTAGGTATCGCCTTTTTTCTTGCCTTTCTCTGTTCTTTTTGGGCTTTTCTTCAGATTTCTCTTCGGTTTTTGCCCCTTTGACGCCGTTGTTGCCTTCTAGTAGTTCCATAATCCTTGCATACTGGGGTTGTAGTCCCGCTTATGCGGCACTTAAGTCTGTGCATACTGGGGTTATAGTCCCGCTTATGCGGCACTTAAGTCTGTGCATACTGGGGTTATAGTCCCGCTTATGCGGCACTTAAGTCTGTGCATACTGGGGTTATAGTCCCGCTTATGCGGCTCAACAATGGAGGCGTGATTCTTGCTCAATCGCTTGTATAGCAATGGTTTGAGCGTTTTCTACCTCTAGCGCAGCCGTTGTATTTTCACCTCTGAGGTTGGTGACAAGCTCATCTGAAAGGGTTGTAGACGTTATTTCTGTTGCCAGTTCAAGTAGATCGTCCTCGCCCAAGTAATCGCACCAAGCGACGATGAACCCCGGAATATCCAGGAATCCCCATTCTTTGTGTTGGTATGCCACGCTGGTTTCTTCCCTCAATGAAAGAAAAATGAGGGCGTTCAATCCCGTGGCTTGAGTGCGGGTAAGGCTGTTTGCGATGTCGCTGATGATTTCTGCTGGGGTTTTTGCTAAGTTCATAAGGTTTAGCCTTTGCGTTAATCTGCGTCGGTTGAATTTTGGGTCTTATCCAGGGTTTCTCGCCCTGGATTTGTTATTTTCAATGGACGAAAGCTCATCATTGCGGAAGAGAAGTAAAGCCACATAGCTTCTGCCTGGTCGCCATAGAGGACGTAAGAAGGGTCATGTGGCTCTGAAACTAAATAAATAGAAAGCTCACTCCCCGTGCGTGTGATAGCGGAAACGTTTTCGAGGTTGACTATCGTGTTGTCGTCTATGCGGACTAGATAAGGTTTGTTGACCATTGTTTACTCCTGGGGTGTTGATGTTGCCATCGGATGAGGCACTGATTGTGCTCTTGGTTGAAGCGAAGGTACGAGCATCACGGAYARRAACCAGCCAGAGCGGCGTGGCTTGAGTCCGCGTTTCTTGCGGCGTTTGTTTTGCTGAATGATGTTGTTTTTCTTGGACATGCTTTAGTTGTGTGTTGATGTTTGTCGGTTGTCGGYTATCRGTCATCCCCTAGCAGGTCTTTCTATTGCTCAATGCCGGCAGGCTGCTATCTCTGCCTGGTTTAGGGATTGGTATCAGTTGGGATGCTAGCTACCCAAGCAGTGGCAGGTCTTTACATGGTGCGCTACGGGCTACAGGCTGCCATCTCTGTCAATTTTTGCTTGCAGTGTATAGAATATTCTATTAGGATTTGATGATAACATCCTAATAGAATAATTACAATTAGAATCCTGCTATCCTAATAGGAAATCGATCATGGTATTTTCAAATGCCCAAGGCCAAGCATCTCCAACGAGGAGAGGTCAAGAAAACAGTCAGCATGAGCTTGTCGGACACAAGTCTACAGAGGCTCGATCAGTTGGCAGACAATCTAGGAATCAGTCGTTCCGAAGCGGTCGAAATGATAGCGAGGGGCGAAATGACTTTTACGGGAGAGGGGGATCTGTTGCTGGGGGAACGATTAAGCAGTTCATCGCCGAAACCTTAGAAGAGCTTAAAGAGTCTGAGGCTAGGTCTGATAAGCTGCGTAAACGATTAGTTCAATTGACAAATCTATTAGAAAACGTAGGGTCTTCAAAAGAAGATCCTCTCAAAGAGTAAAGCCGTCCTACCAATAGGTAGAACGGCTTTCTCATGGATATGTCGCCTACTGCCATCAGCAGGCGACGCATCTGTGACTTATAGGCTTGACCGCAGATCGTCTAAGGGCGACTTTGGTTTTTCGTCTTCCAGAGAAGAATTTTTTAAAAAAGCTTCTGGATTGTCAGGGATGAATTCTAGCCGAATGCGAAATCTTCCCTTCTGCCAACCTCCTCCTTCAGTACGCAAAATCTCACACTGTCGCCCTTCCTCCAGAAACCATGCATACTCACTGCCCTTGTTGTTACTGTTCTTGCTTGACCATCGCTCTATTGCTTCAATTACCCGACCAAGTTTGGTCATCGTCTCCAAGTTATAGTCTGTTGCTGCAAGGGTAACAACATCGTCACTGCTCAACCCCAACTTACCGTCAGGATCTAAGCCAAATCTTTCGATATTCATTTTGATTTTCTCTTTCGGCTAACAACATGGCGGATCAAGCTACGAACTTCATCCGCCTTCCCTAATCTTTCCCACTGACCACCAAGGAATAAAACCAATGATTAGAGCTAAATTCACCTGCCAACAGAACATCCTTAACCACGAAACCCAAACAGCAGAAGTCATCCTTTGCCCAGTGACCACCAACCCACCCAGTGAAGAGAACCTGGCATTCTGGAACGCAACCCCAGCCGGAGAAATAAAACTCCAAATCACCAACCCACAGGCCTCTGCTCAATTTGCAGTGGGCACTAGCTACTACGTTGACTTCACCCCTGCCAACTAACACCCAATGCCCAATGCCCAATGCCCAGCGAAGACCTAAGCCAATCAATCCGCCCCCTGGTGGACTATATCAAAACTCAAATCCCCTGCATTTGCGACAAACACGCCGAAATCCTAGCCGCTCAGCTAATAGCCGGACTCCCTGACCTCTTCCGAGAACAACCAGAAACCTTCAGCCGTGCCCTATGCTTGACCCCGCAGATGAGAAGATAGCCCAACTAATCAACCAGACCAACGCCCAGATGCAGCGACTGGGCTGGACGGTAGCCCAGGGAAGAGAGCATTTGCAGAAGTATTACGGGGTGCGATCGCGCTTGCAGTTGACCGAAGAAGAGTTGGACAACTTTCTGTTGTTCTTG
>NZ_LAHA01000095.1 GCF_002608075.1 Nostoc linckia z4 | reverse complement strand
TTCATTAATGGAGTTCAAAGGTTCATTAATGGAGTTCAGAGGTTCATTAATGGAGTTCAAAGGTTCATTAATGGAGTTCAAAGGTTCATTAATGGAGTTCAAAGGTTCATTAATGGAGTTCAGAGGCTCATTAATGGAGTTCAGGGGTTCATTAATGGAGTTCAAAGGTTCATTAATGGAGTTCAAAGGTTCATTAATGGAGTTCAAAGGTTCATTAATGGAGTTCAAAGGTTCATTAATGGAGTTCAGGGGTTCATTAATGGAGTTCAAATACTTCCCCATCCCCCCATCTCCCCATCCCCCCATCTCCCCATCTCCCCATCTCCCCACCTCCCTATTGCCTATTCGCTGTTTCCACGACTAGTGTGACAACTCAGATAGGATTGGTATAGTAAGATTTATCACAATAACTAGTATTTTTTTGACAAAAAATTGTTTAAAGTTTTTAACAAATTGTTACTTTTTAGGTTATCACTTTTGGCGCTCAGTTGTTTGATTTTTGGAAACAACTGTGTCCTCGCTGAAATTACAGCCGATGGCACGTTGGGTAGTGAATCATCAATTTTAATTCCAGGTGTTGATGTTAAAGGGGAAATAGGAAATCGCATTGATGGGGGTGCAGTGCGAGGAGCTAATCTATTTCACAGTTTTAGCGAATTTAGCATTGGTGATGGACAAAGGGTTTACTTTTATAATCCTACAGGAATAGAAAATATTCTCACGCGAGTTACAGGTAATAACCCCTCGAATATTTTGGGGACGCTGGGGGTTTTGGGTAATGCGAATTTGTTTTTCATTAACCCCAACGGCATCGTATTTGGAAGAAATGCAAGGTTAGACGTTGCAGGTTCTTTTGTGGGAAGTACAGCTGATAGTTTGAGATTTGATAATAATTTTGCTTTTAGTGCTAATAATCCCCAAAGTCCTCCGTTGTTGACTATCAATGTACCCCTTGGTTTGCAATTTGCCGCAAATCCTGGTAGTATTCTCAACCAATCCACAGTTCGAGATAGTAATGGTGAAATTGTCGGACTCCAGGTGCGATCGCAAAGAACCCTTGCACTTGTAGGTGGTGATATTTTTCTGCAACAAGGTAGGATAAAAGCTGATGGAGGACAGATAGAATTAGGGTCTGTCTTTGGCAATGGTGTTGTGGGCTTGAATTGGTCATTTGCCTCTGATGCTATTCCTTTGACATTAAGCTATGAAGGCATTGAAAATTATCGAGATATCCAATTGTCTGGTAGGGCTGAAATTATTGCTAATTCTGACAGCATTAGTCAAAGCATAGGTAGCGTTCATCTCCAAGGTAGGCGAGTTACCCTCAGCGAGGAATCAGGAATTTTTAACCGCAACACGGGTTCTGGAAAGCCAGGAAGCGTAATTGTCAACGCCTCCAATTTGGTGGAACTGTTAGGAGGTTCTCCAATCAACGAAGATAGCCTCATAAATGTCTCCAACTCTGGTTCTGGAGAGGGAAGCAGTGTAATAATTAACACTAGCCGACTAATTGTCCGGGATGGCGCATACATCGCAGCTACCACCGCAGGTGCAAGTAAAGGTGGTAGCTTGATTGTGAATGCATTAGAATCAGTAGAACTTATTGGCACAACCCTAGACAGCCAGTTTGGAAGTGGCTTGTTTGCTCAATCACGCCAAGACGCTACAGGCGATGGAGGGACTATCACCGTTAATACTAAGCGGTTGATTGTTGGGGATGGCGCACAGATGTCCACTGCTACATTTAGCACAGGTCAGGGTGGAAATATAGTCATAAAGGCTTCGGAATCAGTGAAAGTATCTGGTATGACTCCTGATGGTCAAAATTCAAGTGCGTTGACTGCTCGATCGGGACGCGTTGCTAGGGGTAAAGCTGGAAGCTTGCTAATTGAAACAGGGCAATTACTGATTCAAGACGGAGCTAAAATATCTGTTAGCAGTTTAGGGTCGGGCGATCCTGGAGACCTGAAAGTTAAGGCGGGCAACCTTTTTTTAGATCGGGGTACAGTTGAAGCATTCACTTCTTCTGGTAAAAATGCCAATATTCAGTTACAAGTATCTGACCTCATCTTGATGCGAAACCATAGTGTAATCAATGCTCAAGCATCCAACAATGGTGATGGCGGCAATATCAATATTAATACAAATTTTGTGGTTGCTAACCCCAACGAAAATAGCGACATCATTGCTAATGCTATTGAAGGTTCGGGAGGCAGAATTAATATTACTGCTCAAGGAATCTTTGGATTGCAATTGAGTGAAACTTTAACTCCCTTAAGTGATATTAACGCGAGTTCTGAATTGGGAATTAATGGAGTTGTGGAAATTAACACACCTGATGTCAACCCCAGTAACGGACTTGTGAATTTACCCACAGATATAGTAGATGCTTCCCGACTCATTGCCCAAACCTGTAGAACTGGTGGCGAAGCAACAGCCAATAAACAAAGTGAATTTATAGTCACTGGAAGAGGTGGTTTGCCACCTAACCCCATTGAGCCATTGAGCAGCGATGTGATTTGGCAAGATTTACAAACCCATGCTTTGCCCAATGAAAAGGTGACTGGCTCCCAAAAACAGGTAAATTTAATTTCAGAAACACCAAGTGCGATCGCAGAAGCTCAAGGATGGGTAACTAACGCTGATGGTACTATTACTCTGGTAGCTCAAGCTCCCACTACTACCCCTCACAACTCTTCACTCACATCTGTTAGTTGTCCAGTTACCCAAAACTAATGTTGCACTTTCGCATGGCAAAAAAACTGCCGAAATTTTGGCATCAAGCTTTGGCTTTTGTGCTTTGTGTGGTGTTAGGAGTGAGTCTAACTCTGGTATTTGAATTGAAGTCATTAGGACTGACACGGGGACACGGAGACACGGGGACGCGGGGAGTTTTTTTTGAGAAACAATTAGACGGACTTGAGAAAATTGCACAGAAATCAAATTTAATTCAACAAGGCAGAGAACTTTATCAAGCACAACGATACGTTGAAGCAATAAATATTTGGCAGTTGGCACTCAAAGCAGAAACAAATTCATCGTCTCAAGCTACGGTGCTAAATTATCTCTCCTTGGCTTACCAGCAGTTGGGACAATGGCAGCAAGCAAATGAGACAATTAGCTCTAGTTTGAATTTAATTCAAAACTTGCAACAGACAACACCACAAACAAAACTCATCCTTGCCCAAGTACTCAACACCCAAGGAAGTTTGCAATTAGCCCAAGGTAACCCAGAAGCAGCTCTAAATACTTGGCAACAGGCAACTAATATTTATACCGCAGCAGGTTATACACAAGGCAGAATTGGCAGTTTAATTAATCAAGCTCAAGCCCAGCAAGCTCTAGGTCTTTACCTCCAAGCTCGTAAAACTCTAGCACAAGTAGAACAAACATTAGAAAATCAACCAGACCAACAGTTAAAAACAACAGGTTTGCGTAGCCTGGGCAATGTTTTCAAATCTGTGGGTGCTTTTGCTGATTCTCGCAGAGTTTTGCAACAAAGTTTGCAATTGTTAGAAAATGACCCTAATTTCTCACAAGAATTGAGTGCCACTTTACTCAGTTTGGGTAATACAGCTTATGCCCAAGGCGATAAAAATGCAGCATTGGCATACTACGAAAGAGCGGCAAATGTTGTTTCTGCCAACAGCGTCACTGCCGGAGGCAGGGGAGCAGGGAGCAGGGAGCAGGGGGGAGGTAGTAACGGATTTTGTACTCCAACCAATCCAGAGCGTCCTAGAAGAACGGAGCTTGATACCCATGTTCCGTTCCGCTCCACGGCTCCAGGGCAGGGCTTGCTCCCCCCGCTCCCTGCCCCCTGCCCCTCCGCCTCTTCGGTCACCCATATCCAAGCTCAAATTAATCAACTTCAACTATTAATAGCAACTGGACAAACAAAAAAAGCTGAAAATCTCTCGCTAGAACTGCAACCAAAGTTTAATAATTTATCTTCTAGTCGCTCAACAATTTACGCTCGCATCAACTTTGCTAAAAGTTTGGTGAAATTGGGAACGAAAGAATACACTACATCTGCTAGACTATTAGCCACAGCAATTGAAGAAGCTGAAAATTTAAGCGATCGCCAAGCACAGTCTTATGCTTTGGGTTATCTCGGCGGACTCTACGAACAAACGCAGCAGTGGTCAAATGCTGAAGATTTAACCCAACAGGCTTTACAAATAGCCCAAGCCATTAATGCTCCACATATTGCTTATCAATGGCAATGGCAATTAGGAAGAATTTTAAAAGCCCAAGGAGCCATCAAGTCTGCAACATCAGCTTATGAAGTCGCTTTTACAACATTAAAATCTCTGCGTAGCGATTTAGTAGCCATCAACAGTGACATTCAATTTTCCTTTAGGGAAGCTGTAGAGCCTGTATATCGTGAATACGTACAATTACTGTTAAATTCAGAACCTAGTCAGGAACAACTAAAACAAGCCCGTCAGGTAATTGAATCATTACAATTAGCAGAACTTGACAACTTCTTTCGTTCAGCTTGTCTACAAAGACAGATAGTACCCATTGAGCAAATTCAACAGTCAGCAGCAGCAGTAATTTATCCCATTATTTTGCCAGACCGGCTAGAAGTAATTGTGAGTTTACCTCAGCAGCAACTACGTCACTATGGCACGAAAATCAGTCAAGCTGAAGTAGAAGAAACCATAGAACAACTGAGAGAAAATTTAGAAAAACCCTTCACAACTCCAGAGGGAAAATTATTATCTGCAAAAATTTACGACTGGTTAATTCGCCCTATGGAGGCAGAACTAACTGAAAGTCAGGTGAAAACATTGGTTTTCGTTTTAGATGGTGCATTGCGGAACGTGGCGATCGCAGCCCTTTATGATGGTAATAATTATTTAGTAGAAAAATACAGCATTGCCCTCACGCCTGGGTTAGAGCTATTAGGGCCGCGTCCTTTGCGTCAAACCAAGCTCAAAACTTTGGTGGCTGGACTCACAGAAGCACGACACGGGTTTAGTTCCTTACCAAATGTCAGCGAGGAATTAAAAACAATTGAGTCGGAAGTCCCTAGCGAAGTTCTCCTCAATCAAACATTCACTAGTTCAGCGCTACGCAAACAAATTGACTCAGTACCCTTTTCTGTGGTGCATCTCGCAACTCACGGTCAATTTAGTTCCAACGCCGATGAAACCTTTGTGTTGGCTTGGGATAAACCGATTAAACTCAACGAATTGAAAAATTTGCTCAGCAGCAGAGAGCAAACTACACCTGAGCCAATTGAATTACTCGTTCTCAGTGCTTGCGAAACTGCCGAAGGAGACAAACGCGCCGCTTTAGGACTAGCTGGGATAGCAATTCAAGCAGGCGCACGCAGTACCTTAGCCTCGCTTTGGAGCTTAGATGATGAATCTAGCGCCCGCCTCATCGGTCAATTTTACAAAGAATTGGCCACAAAACAAGTCACAAAAGCAGAAGCACTGCGCCAAGCCCAACTTTCTCTCTTAAAAGACCCAGATTATCGGCATCCCATACATTGGGCAGCTTACGTCTTACTGGGAAATTGGCTCTGATAGATGAACGGGGGAAGGGGTAAAGGGGAAGGGGGAAGGGGTAAAGGGRARAGGTTTGGTATTTTCCCTTTCCCCAATAAAGATGTATCCCTTTGACCACAAGAGTGCAAAAARCACTCTTGTGCAAGAGGTCTGATGTATTTGAAACCTTTCCCCYTTTCCCTTTCCCCCTTTCCCTTTCCCCTTTCTCCTTTCCCCTTTCCCCCTTTTCCCTTTCCCCTTTCYCCTTTCCCCYTTTCCCTTTYCCCTTTYCCCTTTCCCCTTTCCCCTTTTCCCTTTCCCCTTTCCCCTTTCCCCTTTCCCCATCCCCTATGCCTAAGATTTTTTTGGCTTTGTTTTCATTTGAGTGCATAAACCTCAAAAGTCCAACGTGTAACTCAACAAGAAGTTCAAAGGCTAACACCAGACTTCATTACACACACAACACGAGGTTTAAAGTAATATGGGAATTTATAATGGCGACAACAACAATAACACCTTCCTGGGACTTAATGGTGAATCTTGGGCACTCAACGGACAAGGCGGTGATGACTACTTAGCTGGTGCAGATCGAGATGACACTATTAATGGTGGAACTGGGAATGACAATTTGCTTGGTGCTGCTGGTAACGACATAATTTCTGGCGATGATGGAAATGACAACTTGTATGGCGGTGCTGGAAATGACAACTTGTATGGCGGTACTGGAAATAACAACTTGTATGGTGATGAGGGCGATGACACCCTAAATAATATATTTGGTTCAGTAGATGGTGGTGCAGGTATTGATACGCTAGTAGCCAACTACAGTCAGTTCAATAATGGTGCTGGTATAGATGTAGGATATTTGGGGCAAAATGTCATCTTCAGTCGCCTAACTGGTACTGGCGTACTTGGTTATAGTAACATTGAAAAATTTAATATCACAGGCACGCAATACACAGATGTCCTGCGTGGTGGTGCTAACAGCGATAGCCTGTTTGGCGGTGGTGGTAACGATCAAATTGAGGGTGGTGCTGGCTTTGATTATCTTTATGGTGAGGCTGGTGATGATACTGTAATTGATACAGACGGTTCAGTAGATGGTGGTGCAGGTATTGATACGCTAGTAGCCAACTACAGTCAGTTCAATAATGGTGCTGGTATTGACGTGGGATATTTAGGACTAAATGCCATCTTCAGCCGTCAGACTGGCAATCCAGTACTCTACTACACTGGTATTGAAAAATTTAATATCACAGGCACGCAATACACAGATGTCCTGCGTGGTGGTGCTAACAGTGATAGCCTCAAAGGTGGTGGTGGTAACGATCAAATTGAGGGTGGTGCTGGCTTTGATTATCTTTATGGTGAGGCTGGTGATGATACTGTAATCGATACAGATGGTTCTGTAGATGGTGGTGCAGGTGTTGATACATTAGTAGCCAACTACAGTCAGTTGAATAATGGTGCTGGTATAGATGTAGGATATTTGGGGCAAAGTGTCATCTTCAGTCGCCTCACTGGTACTGGCGTACTTGGTTATAGTAACATTGAAAAATTCAAAATCACAGGCACACAATACGCAGATGTCCTGCGTGGTGGTGCTGACAGTGATAGCCTGTATGGTGGCGCTGGTAACGATCAAATTGAAGGTCGTGCTGGCTATGATTATCTTTATGGTGAAGCTGGAGATGATACTTTTATTGATTCAGATGGTTTTGTAGATGGTGGTACTGGTACTGATACGCTAATAGCCGATTACACTGATTTGAATAATGGTGCTGGTGTAGATGTAGGATACAACCAGCAAAATGCCATCTTCAGCCGCCTGAATAGTAGTCAATTACTCAACTACACTGGTATTGAAAAATTTGACATTACAGGTACACAATATGCAGATATCCTGCGTGGCGGTGCTGGTAATGATTCCCTCAAAGGCGGTGCTGGTAATGATACCCTCAATGGCGATGCTGGCAATGATTCCCTCAAAGGCGGTACTGGCAATGATATCCTCAACGGCGGTAGTGGTTATGATGTCGTTAACTATGAAGGAAATTATACAGACTATACAATCTCTTTCCTCAACAATGGGGATTTACAGGTTATTGATAATGTCACCACCAATGGTAACGAAGGTATCGACATCCTCACTGGTGTAGAGTTCATTACTGCACAAGGCGGAAATTTTGCAGTCCTCACGGGTGGTACAGGCAATGATGTGTTAACAGCATCGAACTCCTGGACTTTCTTGTTCGGTGGTGACGGAGCCGATAACCTAACTGGTGGAACTGGTTATGATAACCTCGTTGGCGGTACTGGTAATGATACTTTAAGCGGTAATGCTGGCAATGATACTTTAGTAGGCGGTGTTGGCAACGATATTCTCACTGGTGGTGTTGGTGCAGATAAATTTGTGTTTAACTCGAACCTAGAAGGCTTAGACATCATCAAAGACTTCAGTAGGGTTGAAGGTGACAAGATTCAGATTTCTAAAGCTGGTTTTGGTGGTATCACTAACTTCAACAATTTCAGCTACAACGATGCTACTGGTGCTTTGTTCTTCCAAGGAACTCAATTTGCCACAATTGAGAATAGACCGGCTGGTTTTGCAATTAGTACAGATATCCAGCTTGTTTAAAATTTTGTAGAGATTAGTCTGACAATTTCATCATCTTAAAAACCA
Source organism: Nostoc linckia z4 (assembly GCF_002608075.1). Lineage (GTDB taxonomy): Bacteria > Cyanobacteriota > Cyanobacteriia > Cyanobacteriales > Nostocaceae > Nostoc > Nostoc linckia. Next base: position 11,550 of record NZ_LAHA01000095.1, on the reverse strand, counting down.
GCCCTTATTTCGGTGAACGGCTGGTTTTTATAGCGATTCCCAGTTAAGTGAGGTACAGATAATATTTTGAAACGCAGAGGGGCGCAAAGTAAAGCGCAAAGGTACGCAGAGATTTGTACCTCAGCAGACTAGTGTTCTGTCCCATTAATTTTGCTGAGTTTGTAGTAAGCACTTCAGTGCTTAAAAATCAAGGACTAAAGTCCTAACTACAAACTTATTTTACCCCTTAGAACTAATGCGATAGACCACTAGGAAACGCTATAAGAAAGCCTATCCCAATAAAAAAGTTGAAGGTTTATTCAACGGCAAGCCACTCTAATCAATAGAATTAGCCCTCGCAAAACTGCTAGGGCTGTTTGAATGTTGTGAAAAATTGCCAAGCCAAAGAAAGTAGTGATTTTTAAGATGGATGTATCATCCTTTGACTCGGAAAAAATAGTTCGGATAATGTAAAGAAATGTAAATTTGCGGGGGGTAAGCAATGGCTGAAACCCTTATTCTATCGTTGACCCCCGCAAATGCTCTCTGGGTAAGGGTTTGAGGGTTTTTATCTGGCGTTTATTGCTAGTAATTCCTATTTATTGGAGCAATATCTTGACCCCCGCAAAAATGAGGGTGTACAATCCAGTGATGGTAAGCCTTCTAGAAGGCTACCCTTTTAGCTTCTTCGGAAGTTGAATTAATGGAAACACGATCTGTTCCAGATGTTCCCCAAACATTTACAGATGCTTTTAGCTTCTTCGGAAGTTGAATTAATGGAAACGACTGAGAAAAAAGGAAAAAACTAAGCCATAAGCTACCTCTTTTAGCTTCTTCGGAAGTTGAATTAATGGAAACTAGAGCGTTCCTTCTCTGACAAAAGTCGAAGCAGTCCAGCTTTTAGCTTCTTCGGAAGTTGAATTAATGGAAACTTAACTGAAACTCGTTGAAAGTTTCATGGGTTAGGGTCTTTTAGCTTCTTCGGAAGTTGAATTAATGGAAACAGTTCAAAATCCAGGTACGGCTGAAAGACATACTGATCTTTTAGCTTCTTCGGAAGTTGAATTAATGGAAACCCTTGAATTCTCTTTACTAATTGAGATGATAATGGCAGACTTTTAGCTTCTTCGGAAGTTGAATTAATGGAAATGTAAAAATATTTCTAAAACAAGATACCCAACTTTTTTTAAGTCGGGTATCTTTTTTCAGGAATATAGGACAACACCTTTATTTAAGGTTTATTGGTAAAAAACTGGTTTTTTAGACGCGATTCATCACGTCTTTACATGAATAATTTTATGCTTAACTGAATTGTATTAGTATATAGGACTTATGCATTAAGCAGATATCATATTATTTTGCAATACAACAGGGTACGATCGCATCTGTACCAGACTGAGCTAAATCGCCTTGTTTGAGTAGCTCGATCCAAGCCGATATAATTTTTGGATCTTTGTCTTTGGTATTTTGTAAATTTTCTCCTAAAGTTGTTAAAGCATCATACCAAAGACCATGTTTTGCAAAAAAACTAGCTTTTTCCAATGGGGTTTTAGCGGCTGCAAGTTGTTGTGATGATGCATTGAGAGTCACTTGTGTGATTGAACCTTGGACGTAAACAGCAGCAGATGGTTTGTCAGGATCGCAATAAATGGAAAAAGTCCAACGATAAGATTTACCAGCTACTAAGGGTTTTGTAGGTTGTACGGTTAGGCTGAAAATTCCCGATCGCGTTTCTGGTGGATTAAATTTTGTATGATAAATGTAATTATCTGCTTCGTCTTGAATTACAAACTCAACAGGAACTTGAGGCGTTAATTTATCGGGTACAAAAAACCAAAATGTTGGGGTTTGAGATGCTGATTTTCCCCAGACTACATCTTTAGTTGCTGTTTTGGTTATGGGTACTAAAGCTGTGAGAGTTTCATACTGCTTGCAGGAACCACGGCTACCTCCTCCTCTACGCCTTCCTGCGGGTTCTCCTGGCTTTTCCTGTGCTGTTGGCGCAACATAGGTGATTTTGCTTGTAGATGTTAGGGTTTGAGCCTGTACGTTCCAATTTCCAGGTGCGTTAACAACACTCAAGGTTAGCGCAGATATCAAAGTGGTAGTGTGAAACCAATGTAGCTTTTTCATAGGGGAAATAAATTAGCGATCGCAATTCAGAATTCAGAATTCAGAATTCAGAATTCAGAATTCAGAATTTTTATAACTAATTTATTACTACACTTGCGATCGCTATGATTTCTGTAATTTTTTGCTGATAAAGATGAATATAGTACTACTAAGTAGCAAAGAAATCATCGGTGGTATTAAAGGTATCCAGCCGCCTTGAGTCAACAGGAGGGAGCAAAGTCCAAATAATATACATGATGCTGCGGTGATAGCAATACTGACGTAAGTTATTTTGCGGAGATACCAAGCCAGTAAACTACCCGTGAAAGACCATCCCAAAACCCAGGAAATATCAACCCATTGTTGCCAAACCCATAATAAAGGTCTTTGGTCTAAAGCGGCACTGAGTATTTGACTTACCATCTGTGCTTGAATAATTACACCTGGGATGATTTGTGAGGGGTTTTTTCCATTTGGTGTATACCAGTAATCGCTGCTACTGTTACTAGTAACGCCAATGAGAATAATCCGGTTTTTCAAGGCATTGGGGTTAATTTGTCCGTTCAAGACTTGACTGAGGGTGACTTGGGGTGCGATCGCTTGCACTGAGGGCGAAAAACGATAATTTAGTAAAATCTGACTACCTTCGGTATCTATGGACTGATAACCGCCAGTCTGATTTTGTAACCGTGGGAAAGTTTGATTTCCCAGTTGTAAATCCCAATTTGGGGTCAATTTGGCTGTAATTCCCTGTTTTTTCAGATAAAGAAATGCTAGCTGCACACTAAAGGCATAAGCCGGAGTGCAACTTGACAAAATCGGGTTGGGAGTCATTGCCAACAAATGACGGCGAACTACACCATCGTTGTCTTCAAGAAAATCGCTAAAACCCAGCCGTGTTTCTGGTATTTCTGGCGGGGGTGAAATGCCTGTGGGATCGTATTTTGGATCGGCACGTTTACAAATTGCAATCAGGCGATCGCTTTTTTGCATCCGCTTGGCTAGTTCTGGTTGCTTAGCACTTACGGGAAAATCTCGGTATATATCTAGACCAATAGCTGCTGGCTGGTATTGTTCCAGTTTGGTTAGTAAGAGATTGAGATACTTATCGGATAAAGAACCTTGGCGCGGTTCCTTTCCTTGGGCTTGAATATCTTGGTCGGTAACAGTTATTACCAAAATCCGCGAGTCTGGCTGTTCTTTTGGTCGCAGTCGCATTAATTGGTCAAATGCTTCTAATTCTAGCGGTTGCAATCCACCGAATAACCGTATTAATACGATAATTAAAGTCACACTGAAGCTATTTAAAAAAACTGCTGGTAACTGCTTGAAATTCGGACGCGGCAGATATAAACCCAACCGACCACCGCAGAGATCCTGCCAGGTGGGGGAAATTTCCGCTGGATTTTGACAAATAACAGGTAACCAAGTGGCGCAGGGAAAATCATGTTCTAGAGATTGTAATCTTTCTCTGGCCTCCCTGACGGCTGCATATAAAGTTTTGCCCCGCGAAAAAAGTGCCAACAAATGCTTCAAAAATTCCTGCGCTACCCGATCTGGTACAGGTTCGCGCATGACAACTACTTGGGGTAAATGTAAATCAGCTAAATCTTGTGCTAATCCCAAACCATCACAAGAGTTAAAAATTGCTAGCTGCAACCCTTGAGCGATCGCCTTTTGTAAACCATACTTTAATTGTTCAATGGTTAAACTTTCGCCAGAATTCAGCAGCATTCGCCCTTTTCGTTGGCTGGAACTATGCCCCGCAAAAAACAGAATATCCCAGCCGGACTGCCATAATTGTTCTGTGAGTTGGGAACGGTTGGGTTCAACTAAAAACTTGAGTTCGACATTAGGTAATTGCCGCAATAAATTTTGGTCTTTTTCGAGATCGATGCCGTGGCGATCGCCTAAAATTGCTAAGATTCTGACTTTACCTTTAGCCTTTTTTAGATTTGTTTTCACAGAACGCCCATATTCTGGCGGACTCAGGGCGATTTCCGCTTGTGGATAATCACCAAAAAACTGCCACAGACACCAAGGAAGCTTTAAAACCTGTGGCGATTGGGCAGTAATTATGCAACGAATTTCTTCTGTGGGTAACAGTTGAGTACGTAGTTTCCGGTCAATATTGAGAAACAGTGAACTATTTAGCCATGTATTTAAACTTTGTTGTAATTCTTCGCAGAGGTTGTCAAACTCGCCTTGGGAAATATGGGTAACGTCTTCCTCATCAATTTCAAAATCTGCAATGTTGCGACTGCGCCAACCCAAACTAGCATACAAAGCTGTATACATTTGTTGCCAACGTTGATAAAGATGCTCCAATTGTGGTGCAGCAGGTAATCCACCTGTAAATTGCATGGGAGTAGGAGTATCCGTTTGCCAAAGTTGAGCAATGACTGTGGGGAAGCCTTGGTTGAAATCTCCTTTTCCTAAGTTGAGGACGATGAGTTTGCTCATAATTTATATCACGCAGAGACGCAGAGACGCAGAGAGTAAGAGTTGAGGAGAGTTTATTTTTGAGTTTCTGAGCAACGTCAAAACTCTTTATTCTCTCCGCGCCTCTGCGCCTCTGCGTGATAGAATACCCAATTGTCTCCTAACTTTCAAACTCCTCGATAAAGTTGAAATCATCTAAAACAATCTGAAGAGTAAATCGCGTGTTTTGGGGACATTTAAACCGCTTGAGTTGGATTGAGTTATCTGTTTCCCTTGCTTGCACTGATTGGACAATTTCTCCGGAAGCAGAAATCAATGCCAAACTAGTATTTCTAGGTAGATGGAAATTGCGCTCTTTAGGATATAGTTGGGCACGAATTCCTACTCTATTATCTATTTCTGCTGTCAATGTCAACATTAAGACTACAGCTTGATTGTTATTTGCTAATTCAATTTCTTTGACTCGCTGGATTGATTGCTCAACCACATCAGCAACCTGGCGAAAGCTAAAGGCGAAATCTGGCTGTGTCCCCAGGAAGGTTTCTATTGTTTGCCAGCTATCTGCAACTATATTTTGGAACCACTGACGCAAGTTAACAAGTGCTGGCTTCTGTGTATATCTTTGCGGCCAGTCTTCGCTGTTTAACAAAGCTGCCCAAATTTCAAAGGGCAATTCCAAGCGAGGATTTGTTGAACTTGCTAATCTTTGCCAGAGATTTTCTACTTGAGTAGCTGATAATATAGGCAAAGGAGCGATCGCTGTTTGTGTTTGTTCTTCAGGATATAGTTGACGGACTACCCAAAGCACATTCAAATCCTCAATCATTTGATTGGCATCTAAGGAGTAAGTCCGCTCTTGGGAATCGTAGCTACCTTGATTTTTTAATTGTTCGTGGGTGGTGTAACCCCAAATTCTTATCCATTGACCATCGGGATTGACTTGTACTGCTAAATAATAATCTCCTGCCCATTGAGGAATATCTATCCATTCTTGGGGTACAGAAAATTCTCTAGTTTCTAGGTTTTTATCTGGAATTAAAATCAAGCGTTTTGTATCAATATTTATCGCAGTACCGTTGACTAATTCCCAAGTGATTGGCAATGTATGAACAGTAGCCTCTGGTGCGTACTCTGTTTGTAACCAAGGTAAAAAAGTACTGAGGCATACTTGATTCAAAAAGGCATTCCAACGATGGCGGGGACTAACACTAGACTGACTTTGCTGCCAAGATTGATTTTGAACTTCAGGAGATACTTCCAACCATAGCTGAGTCGGCGGAACACAAAATGATGACATGGCTACTGCTCCTTTGAGGTCTGAGGTTCTAAATTACCGAAATAATTTTGTAACCATTCCTCTAATACTGCACTGATATATTTAACCACGTTGGAAGTTGGAGAAATATGCATTGTTTCTTGACTCCATTTGGCGATCGCCATTAATAAAGATTCTCTTGTTTTCGCCAATTGCCGCGATACTTGATATTGCTGGATTTGCAGATGTTTGGCAATTTGTTGTTGAGTAAGTCCTTGTTGATAGTACAATTCCAGTAATTGTTGTGATTGGGGAGAAAGTTTTCCCAAGGTAGTAATTAATAAATTTTGAATTTCCTGTTGTTGATTTTTTTGAGTTTCGGCTTCTTCTTTGGCGATTAAATCTGCTAATAAAGATTCATTTTGAGTAATATCTGGTAAATCATCTTGTAATTCACTATCTGCTTGACCTGTTTTTGGGGCATTGAGTGAAGAAACCACAGGATATAAATAAAAACGTGCGTGTTTTGCAGATAACAGCAGCCATTTTTCTAGAGTTTGGGCGTTGGATTCTGTCCGTGGTGGATTAAGTTGTGTTAAGCGATCGCGGTTATAAAGTTGAGCAATTACTTCCCATGTATCTTGTTCGGGTCTTTGCAACTTCCGCACTTGTGGCGATTTACCCAGAATGTAACCATCTACAAAACATTTCCAAGCTAACAAGTAACAGGCAATAGTTTCATCTGCTAACCCAGCATTTTGTAAAGATTCCTGTAGTCGCTTGCGGCTCAATTTGAGTAACAATGCCCAATCGTTACAAAAATCGATTTCTTGTTTTTGCCGCAAAGCATCCCGAATCACATTGCCAAAAGCCACATTGCTGTAGCTTTTGAGGCTGGCTTTTTGTTCGGGATCGCAAGCTTTGAGGATTTTTGGTACTTCTGCGATCGCTATTTGAAAACAGTCAGACAAGGTACACTGCACACTAGCAATTTGAGGAATCGTCCTTTGCGCTGACCAATAACAGGTTTCTTGCAGATAAGCCGAAAGATGCGCCTCAGCTAGAGAGTTAGGCTGATTTTGCCAGTTTTTATGCCAGTAAATTGCCCAAAAACTTTCTGAGTGTTTCGTTTCAGATATTTGTACCAAGCAATTTTGGATACTGCGGCGTAGTTTGGCATCATATACCCAACAGTTGAAGCGATCGGCTTCAAATTGGATGAAAGTCGAAAATATTTCCGAAATGTTCTGGCGAGGACGCATGAATTCAAAAGGTTGAAGAAGAATACAGAATACAGAATTCAGAATTCAGAATTCAGAATCAAGACACTCGCGGACTCGCTAACGCTGCGCTATCAGTGGGGGATTCCGACCCGCCATTGATTGTTCGCGTAGCGTCTCCCCTTGGGAGAAGACCACCAAATTGAAAATTTGGTGGGGGTCTTAAACCCACTTATTCAGACGCTCGAGTACTCGCTAACGCTGCGCTATCCGCCAGTCGTACAAAAAACATTGCTGAATTCTGACTCCTGACTCCTGAATTCTGTTTTGATAAACCTTCAAAAATCAGTATATAGTTTAATACAATGATTTCAAAGTCTCTTGTAATATACGTTTGAGCCTATTTTTTTGGTGTTGTTTATCGAAATTTGATTAATCTGTATCCAGTTTTACTTTAGTCATATATTTTCCTGTTTGTCCTAAACACTTTGGCGCTTGCTATAAAAATAAAATAATCCTGGGACATACCACAGGTTTATTTATGAAATTTAAGTGGCCCTCTAAAATTTTGATGAGTGCGATCGCGCTTTCTGGTGTTATGGTGTCTCCCGTAATGGCGCAGTATCCACCAATACAACAGCCTCAAGTATACCCACCAATACAACAGCCTCAAGTATATCCAGGAGTACAATCACCTCAAGTATATCCAGGAGTACAATCACCTCAAATATATCCAGGAGTACAAGTAACTCCAATATATCCACCAATACAACCACCTCCAGTGTCTCCAGGGATATACCAACCAGTATTTTCTTCCACTTCCTTTGTCTGCGGTCAAATAGGAGGCTTACCAGCCACACTTGTTCAAGTGAACGGTCAGACACTACTATTGCCCCTAATCATTTGGGAAACGGCAAGTTATGATATGTCACCCGAACAACGGTGTCAGATAGTTTCCTGGCGAATGACAAGAGCAGTATCAGAAAATGGTGGCAAATTAAATAACTTGCTGCTGATGACTGGTAAGCTCAATGGTTACAACGTAATTTGTTTTGTTAATACTTACGAAAGTTGCAACTCCAACAACGTGATCATGACCTTGCTCAGAAGGGAAAATGCTCGCAATCCTGGTAACGTGTTAACCCGAATTATCCGGTTTGGTAGATACGGTACTGGTTTAAATGTAATTGAAAGCGGTGGCTTTACAGGTGAGGGAGAAATTATTCCGACCACTGTCAGCATTGAGGAAGCTGTTAATCAACTAGTCAATGAATCCGGGGGAATGCCTAGTGCCCCTGCCCCTGCTCCTGGAGGCTATACTGCTCCTGCTCCTGCCCCTGGAGGCTATACTGCTCCTGCCCCTGCTCCTGGAGGCTATACTGCTCCTGCCCCTGCTCCTGGAAGCTATCCTGCTCCTGGTGGTGGCCCCATCTAGGTTAAGTAAATCCGGGTAGAAACTATGTGTAAGTTCTACAAACTTGCTTGACGATCGCTATTTTTAAGTCCAGTCTATTTGTAAGCTGTTCAGTTAGGTGCGTCTTGTTCGTATCGCCTTCTTTAGCAGCTAACCCAGACTTCGCGGATAATCAGCCTCTGCATCAGAATTATCCGGCGATGGCTGTGGCAATGCGGTCTACGCTCAATATCCAGAAACGAGAACTACTATTGCTAAATCGGTGTCAGCGATCGCTCCAGATTGAACCCAGAATGAGCAGTTGGTCAGGACGTTAACGGACGATCGAACTTAGACATAAAAAGACTTGTCACCCAATCCCTAGTCTATTTCTATATAGCGTGTGGCAGTGCCGCAAGTGCTGATTTAATTTCTTATTGCTGAGGCTTTTTTATCAATGAATCTACAATTTATTAGCTCTAAGTTTGCTGATACTCTAATTAGTGGATCTGCTTGTTTTGCATTAATAGTATTCGTTCAATCTGTCGCTTTTGCTGCTAAATCTGCTCAGGAAATTGCCCAATATGCTAACACCATTACCGTACAAGTAAACAGACCTGCTGGAGTTGGTGTTGGTTTAGCAAGTGATGGCTCTGGATTTATTATCAAGCGTGAGGGAAACACTTACATTGTCCTCACGTGCAATCATGTTATTAATCCATCGAACGGCCCAAAACCAGTGAGAATTCGTACCAACGATGGACTTTCTCATATCATTAATCCCACAAGCGTGAAAAGTTTAGGAACTAACACTAAAGGAAGTAACGATTTAGCCTTATTTACTTTTAATAGTGACAAAGACTATGCGGTTGCAGAATTAAGAAGTCCTAATCAAGCAAAATTGGGCAGTAAGGCGTTTATTTTTGGTTATCCAGTTAACAATGATTTAAACAGAATTGCTGAAAATCGTGTTTATGATTTCCAATCAGGAACGATTTGGGAATCCAAAGATGCGAGTTTGAGCGACGGTGGCTATTCGTTGCAATACGCGGCTCAAACAGCAGGTGGTATGAGTGGGGGGCCAGTGTTGGATGTGGATGCTAAAGTAATTGGAGTTCATGGTAAGGCTGACACACAAACAGATGTGAAGCAACTCCAATCGGGGGATCAATTAACAACAGATATTAAATCAGGAATTAGTGCAGCAGTTCCCATTGAAAGTGCAATCATTCTATCTCAGCAGATTGGAATTTATGGTTTGAAGATAGACAGTTCTGCCAGTACAGATAACCCCAAGGAACGAATAACAAATCCTCAAGAACCCAATGATTTTTTAGCACGGGGACTGTCTCAAACAAGCAATAATCGTACCGCAGCAATTAATGATTTTAGCCAAGCGATCGCTCTCGACCCCAAAAATAGTATTGCTTATTACAATCGTGGTAATGCTCGCTACGATATGGGCGATAAACAAGGGGCGCTTGCTGACTATAATGAGGCCATTCGCTCTAACCCCTATCATGCCAATGCTTACTATAACAGAGGGGTAGTGCGATATTATCTCGGCGATAAGCAAGGTGCAATTGCAGACTTTACCGTTGCCCTGCGTTTCTCTCCTAACGATATTTTGGCTTACTATAGCCGGGGATCTGTATTCCGCACTATGAGAGACGGACGCGGTACCTTTGCCGATTTTGACCAAGTTGTTCGCCTTGCACCTCATCTGCCTGAGTCTTACTATAACCGCGCGTTAGCCCGTGCCTTTTTTAACGATCGCCAAGGAATTGTTGCTGATTTCACTCAAGCGATCGCTCTCAACCCCCGATTTAGCAATGCCTACATCAATCGTTCCCTGACAATGCGCCGTCTGGGACAGTTACCCGCAGCGATTCAGGATTTAAATACGGTGCTGAGTTACGAGCCAAATAATGCCATAGCCATTTACCAACGTGGTTTGTTCCGACGCGATGCTGGCGATCGTCAAGGTGCATTTGCCGATTTACAAAGAGCAGCTGACTTATTCCAGCAAGCTAGGGATACCGCTAATTACCAAAAAGCAATCTACGCAATTCAACGCTTGCAGTCATCACCTCCTACTTTCCCTCCTAGTCAACCAAACTACAGACAACCAGGTGGTGAAATTACCCCAGGTAGCATAAATCAACCTATTTAGACCTTCCGCATATTTTGACTAACGGGGTCAAAACCTTTAGAAAAACGGGTACTCTCATCATAGTAAGCACCAGCCAGATTTGCTCCATACAACTTGGCATACTTGAGTTTAGCTCCCCGGAGATTCGCTTCATTGAGTTTGACACCGCTCAAATTCGCCCTAGTCAAATTCGCTCTGGCTAAGTTAGTTCTACTCAAATCCGCACCCCAGAGTTTAGCTTTAGCTAAATTAGCTCCACTCAAATCAGATCCCCATAGATTAATTCCAGGTAAGTAGGCTCCAATAAACTTGTTCCTACTCAAGTTGACGGCTGGAAAATATCTTTCCCCTGCCGCATAACGCCTTTTTAATTCCTCAGCATCCATGCATCACATTCACCTTTCTCAGCAATATAGAAGTTATTTGTTCCCATTCTTGGCTTAACTCTCCTGTAAACTCTGGCTGTCCACTGCGTTGATACCAGTAACGCGCATTATTTAAATCACCCTCTTTGCGGTGCAGGTAAGCATGAACCCAACCACTATCAGCATCGCCGGCATCTTGAACTATTTCATGAGCTTTGCTCCAATCACCTTTTTTTTCATACCACATTGCTTGCAGCGCTTTTGGCAATGTCTGAGGACATGGGCGCTGTTTTTCCATCAATCGCAAGAATTCCTCTGTATTCACGATCGCCACCCAACAAAAATCAAACTTCTATCTTTAAGATACTCCTCTGGGGGAGATGAGGGGATGGGGAGATGGGGAAATAGGGAGATGGGGGGAGTGTGGGGAGTTTGGGGGGAAAGAGAATTGATGCTTCTCCCTCTTCTGCTTCCTTCCACACCTGCCAATACGGTTCGGTTAAAGGGGAAAGGGGAAAGGGGAAAGGTTTCAAATACATCCTTTACCCCTTACCCCTTAACCCCTTCGGGGTTCGCCAGTCGCTCATGGGGGAAACCCCCAAGACCGCGCTGGCTCACCTTTTCCCAGACCA
>NZ_LAHA01000094.1 GCF_002608075.1 Nostoc linckia z4 | reverse complement strand
GTAGGGGAGACAAGGGAGACAAGGAGAAAAATGATTCTTCAATCAACAGTCAACAAATCGCTAATTAAAAAAAGGTAGCAGATGGGTAAAAATCACCCTACTGCTACGAATTAACGGAGGTATAAACTTGATTATTTAATTGGCATGAACCAATTCTTCAGGGGCTGCGGCATCATATTCTACAGCTTTCACAAATTCCTTAACAACGTCTTTGAGTCTTTGGTCAATTTCTTCATCTAAGATGACGCTATTATCGGGTTGTCGTTGGACTTGTTTGTCTACTGCATAAACAGTAGCTAGGATATGCCGGGCCCCTAATTCAGATAACACAGGTTTTAAGGCGTATTCTATTGCTAATAAATGAGCGATCGTCCCACCAAGGGCAATTGGTAATACAGGTTTACCTGTTAATGATTTTTGTGGAAGCAAATCTAGAAATGCTTTCAGTACTCCTGTGTAAGCAGCTTTGTAAATTGGAGTGGCAATAATCACACCATTCGCATTTGCAAGTAAGGCTTTTGGTTCTTCTAAAGCAGGGCTGTCATATCGCCCAAAAACTAAATCTTCCGCAGGCAAATCCGTAGCTGAAATAATGTCTACATGCAAGCCTTGTTGTTGTAAAAGCTTAGCGGCGTATTCGATAACACCGTAAGTTCTAGAAGGATGAGTTGGACTACCAGCGATCGCTAAAATCTTTGTCATTTAATTAAACTCCTAAATTAATGGGCATTGCAATACTTGTCGGTTAAGGGGGAAAGGGAAAGGGGAAAAGGGAAAGAAAAAACCTTTAACCTTTTCCCCTGCCCCCCATCTCCCTTGTCCCCAGTCCCCAATACCCTAAACTTTACTAGGATATGGATGTAGCTTTGTTTTTATGCTGCTGAGGAAAATCTTCGTTTGCTACAATCTCGCCAAATGGACTCAAGACGTGTTGTTTCTCGACTACGGGTAGATTCGTTAAGGGCAAATGAGGAAATAAAAGTTCTGCAACTCGATAAGCTTCTTCTAGGTGGGGATAGCCAGAGAGGATAAAGGATTCAATACCCAAAGCAGCGTATTCTAATATCCTGGCGGCTACCGTTTGGGGATCGCCTACTAGGGCTGTTCCGGCACCACCCCGTACTAAGCCAACTCCCGCCCACAAATTGGGGCTGATTTCTAATGCTTCCCGGTTACCATGATGTAGTTGAGTCATGCGCCGTTGTCCTTCTGAGTCCATGCGGGAATAGGCTTTTTGGGCTTTGGCGATCGCTTCGTCATCTACATATTTAATCAATTGATTGGCCGCGTCCCAAGCTTCACTCTGGGTTTCCCGCACAATCACGTGTAGGCGAATACCAAACCGCAATGTCCGACCTTGTGCTTGTGCAAGTCTTTTCACTGCTGCAATCTTCTCTGCTACTTGCGCTGGTGGTTCGCCCCAAGTTAAATAAACATCCACATGTTTGGCAGCTATTGTTTGGGCAATGGCAGAGGAACCACCGAACCACAACGGCGGATGTGGCTTTTGCACTGGTGGAAACAGCAGTTTGCCATCTTGGATGTTGAAGTAATCTCCCTGGAGGTTGGCTTGTTCGCCGCTAGCAATGGCTCGCCATACTGTCAAAAATTCATCTGTTAATTCATAACGGCGATCGTGATCCAAATGCAAACCATCTCCGGCTAACTCTACGGGATCGCCGCCTGTAACCACATTAATCAATAAACGTCCACCAGAAAGGCGATCGAATGTCGCCGCCATCCGTGCTGCTACTCCGGGTGATACCAAACCAGGACGAATCGCCACCAAAAAACGCATCTGCCGCGTCAGTGATACCAACGTTGACGCTACAATCCAAGCATCTTCGCAAGAGCGACCAGTTGGCAATAAAGCTCCCGTATAACCAAGGTCATCCACCGCCTGGGCAATCTGCCGCAGATAGGCAAAGCTCACTGCCCTTCCGCCTGTAGCAGTTGCAAGATAGCGTCCGTCTCCGTGGGTTGGGATGAACCATAGTAGCTGCATGAATCTTATCCTTTTAAACTACGGTAGATTGATAAAAATACCGTACTTTATTTACAGCTTTAGAGTATTACATATTCAACTTTACTAAGCAAGAAGTTTTTTGAGAAACACGGGGTGTGGGGATTGTTGACTGATGACTGGTGAGTTATTATTTTCCCTTGCCCTCTGCCCCTCTGCCACATCTTCCTGGTCTTCCCAGTGACCGGTAAGAATCAAGAAATCACAGCTTTGCGTATATTATTTTGCTTATTGCTTACCTTTTGTTAAATTATTCTTAATGTACGACAAACCTATTGATTTATTGTAGTTAAGTTTTTATCTCTAGACGTGGGTACTTATCCAGTCAACTAGCAATAGGCGTCCAATTTCGTTCTGTCTCCAGGAGAATAAGACAATGGGGCCGATGTTTATTACTGCCAATGATTGGCCGCATATAGCGTTAAGACTGTCTTTAGCGCTGGTGGTTGGTTGCATGATTGGATTTAACCGTCAGCAAGGAGGTAGACCAGCAGGGATGAGAACTTTTATGCTAGTGAGTATGGGTGCAGCATTATTCGTCATGATTCCTTTGCAAGCTGAGGGTGATAGTCCCTATGCTGCTACCAATGCACTGAGTCGGACAATACAGGGTGTAGCTACGGGAGTAGGATTTCTCGGAGCTGGATTAATTTTACAAGAGTCCCCTAGAAAATCTGCGACACCAAAAGTACGGGGGTTAACCACAGCTGCCTGTGTATGGACAGCAGCCGGTTTGGGGGCTGCTATTGGCTGCGGTCTATGGCAAATGGGATTATTAGGAGGGTTATTGACTTTAGTCACCCTTAGTGGTGTGAAGCGGCTCAATCGCTCGCTTATGTATCTGACCGGTCAGGGTAAACACGGTAGTACTCAGGAATTAACAAGTTCTGATGATGAAAATGATGATTAAAGGGAAATGCGGAATTTAGTGGATTAGTGGATTCGGATTTCCGCCCAGTATTTGATTTAACGATAATTTATTGTTTCTTATCTAATTCTAATGAGACTATCAGCAGTAATTCAGAGCGATCGCTAATGCTGAATAATTAAAGCAGGGAATACCGTACTGGAAGTGATTGGCCAGTGAGGCAGGAAATAGAAAATAATAGATATATGGACAAGCGGTATTTTTTACAGGCTAGTGCAGTAATAGTTGGCACAGCTTTATTATCAAGGTATATCAAATGGGGGTCAGAAGAAATGACAACTTCTAACAGTAGATTTGAAATTAGCAAACCTGAAGAAGAATGGCGTCAGATTTTAACGCCAGAACAATTTCGTGTCTTGCGTAAACACGGGACTGAACGCGCTCACACTAGCCCTCTCGATAAACAATACGATGAAGGCACTTACTATTGTGCTGCTTGCGAACAACCACTGTTTACATCTGAGACCAAATTTAACAGCGGTACTGGCTGGCCTAGCTTTTATAAACCAATTGAAGGTGCTATCAGTACTACTGTAGATAGGTCATTGTTTATGACCAGAATTGAAGTGCATTGTAGTCGCTGTGGTGGTCATCTGGGTCATGTTTTTGATGACGGCCCCGCACCTACTGGTCAGCGCTACTGCATGAACGGTGTTTCGCTCAAGTTTGTTCCTGCATAATTTATTTGGTTCATGCACTGCTGTTACTAGAATTGCACGCAACTGAGAACCGCTGTAGATGACTGTTGACTGTTGATGGTTAACAGTCAACAGTTCTTCTAAAGTCCCTCCCTGTTCGCATCGTGCTACCATTAGCAATAAATTCTTTTGGGAGGTCAATCAATGGCTACCCTTCATGCACTAAATATACCTGATGAGTTATACGCACAGCTGCAAGAGTTAGCTAAAGCGGAAAATAATTCTATTGATGCTCAAGTTATTACAATTTTGCAGAATGCTTTGCAGGCAAAGATGCAACCTACGGAAGATGAAAGGCGAAAAAATGTCCCAAAACTTCTAGAGGAAATTAGTCACCGTCGTCGCTTGAATCCAGCAGACTTTGGATTACCTGATAGTACTGAACTAATTCGAGAAGACCGCGATAGATGAGTAATCCTCTCAGATGCGTTATTGATACCAGTGTGTGCATAAAGTATTTTATTGCTGACCCACTAACTACTAAAGTTAATCAACTCTTGGGTCATCTTGCCAATCCACAGACTGAAATTTATGTACCAGACCTTTTTTACATCGAGTGTACTAACGTTTTATTGAAGTACGTCCGTGCAAGGATGTACACTGCTGCTGAAGTACAGACAGATTTAGTAACTCTCAAAAGTTTTCCCTTGCGTGTGGTCTCTACGGCTGATTTGATGGCTGATGCTGTTAGTATTGGCTTGACTCATAAAATCTCTGCATATGATGGTTCTTATGTTGCGCTTTCACAGCAGGTAGGTGCTATTTTGCTGACTCTCGACGCTAAGCTAGTGAAAGCTTTAAGTACTTCGTCTTACAATATCTGCTTGTTTAATGATTTTCAGGTTCCATAGTTGCGGTTAATATAGAAGCGATCGCCAATTTAACAAAACAGGCTGATTGTCTAGTATTTTTCTTTTTGAATATCAAATTATCAAAAATGGCTTTTACTTATAACCGCACGGTTCGCTTTCAAGATACTGATGCTGCTGGGGTAGTTTATTTTGCCAATGTTTTGGGTATTTGTCATGAAGCGTATGAAGAATCTTTAGAAGCATCAAGTATTAATCTCAAAGATTTTTTTCATAATCCATCTCTAGCTTTCCCCATTGTTCACGCTAGTGTGGATTTTTTGCGTCCTATGTTTGTAGGGGACAAGTTATCAATTGATTTAATTCCCCAGAAATTAGGTGTTGATAAGTTTGAAATTACTTATGAAATTACTGTGGGTGAGGTGGTAGTTGCGAAGGCGATTACTAGGCATGTTTGTATTGATGTGAGTAGTAGAGTTAAGCAGGAATTACCTGATGAGATAACTCAGTGGTTGGAAACGAACCGCAGAGGCGCAGAGGACGCTGAGAGAAGAAGGGCAAGGGAAGTTATTTGAGGGAATTTTGTAAATATTCTATTGCGATTTTTTCTAGTTGTTGGCGGTTAATTTTACCTTGGGAGTTACGAGGTAAGTTTTGCTGGGGAATCCAATGTTTTGGAATTTTAAATTTGCTGAGTTTGTCTTTAAGTAATGTTTGGATTTTTAAACTACAGATATTTGATTTTTTAGGAATATAAATTGCTGTTAAGGCTTGTCCCCAGTGTTGATCTGGAATACCTATCACACAAATATCAGTAACGAGTTGAGTTTCTCGTATGGCTGATTCAATTTCTGCTGGATAAATATTTTCTCCGCCTGTAATAATTTTTTCGCTGCTACGTCCAACAATATTTAAATATCCTTCGTCATCTAAAAAGCCTAAATCATCTACTCGGAAATTATCATTGTTTGGTTGGATTCTAGGATAATAACCAAGGGCTAGAGATTGAGCTTCGATAGTAATATTTCCTATTTGATTGGAATTTAAAATTTCGCCTTGCTGGTTACAAATACTTACTTTGGCATGGGGGAGAATTCCACCACTACTATTTTTACCATTGAGAAAATCATCTGGTTTGAGGGTAGCAATTTGAGAAGCGGTTTCTGTCATGCCATAAGTTGGTGCTAAGCGAATGCCGTGAAATCTGGCTTTTTCTAATAGTTCGCTCCATGCTGGCGCACCTCCTAAAAGCACGGTGTGGAATTCCGTTAGCCATTCTATTAATTGGGAGTTTTGTAGAAGCCTTTGTAATTGAGTTGGTACTAAAGATAGGAAAAATTCTGATTGTTTAATATTTAATATTGTACCAGATGCTAAAGTTTTGAATGGCAGAATAGCTAGTTTACCTCCAGTGGTAAAAGAGCGTAAAAATTGCATTAAACCACTGACGTGGTACAACGGCAATACACAAAAAGAATTGACTTGTTTTACTTGAAAGTATTTTGTAAATCCTTTGACAGACGCTATGAGAGTTTCCCAAGTGTGGATGGCAAATTTAATTTGTCCTGATGAACCACCTGTGGGAATCATGATGAGTGGGCATTGGGCATCGGGAGTGTGAAAAGGGTGGGGTAGTGGAGTGGTGAGGTGGTGAGTGTAGTTTCGGACATCTTCCCATCTTTCTATCTCCTCATCTCCCCATTCCCTATTCGCCATTCCTAAAATCATATCTGGCTGTACTAAATCTAGGACTTGTTGCCATTCTTGGGTTCCCCAGTCGGGATTACAAAGAAAAAGTTGGCAATTAGCTGCACAAGCGGCAAGAAAACTTGCTAAAAATCTTAATGGTTCGCGTTCGGCTAAGATAATTTTTGGTGGTGTTTGAGGCGTTGATAACTTTGTAAGTTCTAAATATAAGTCTTGAGATATTTGCTTAAATTGACGGCTATCGTAACCAATCAACCAATCATTTTCCACGAGATTATTAAGATAGTCTAGAGGTTTTTCCATAGACTTAGAAGCCAGGTATCTTCTTGTTCAAAAAAGTGGTCAATGCCAAAACCAACTGCCCTGTTATTTAGAGATAATTCTGCTGCTAGTTTGAGTGCTGCAACTCTACCGATCGCACTTTCAAATACCGATGAAAATACAGCATCAATTTTATTTTCTTGGCAAAACTTTCTCAAGCGAGATGGCGATCCAATTATCCCAGGTTTGATGACAAAAATTTGTCGCCAACCTTGTTGATAACAAGCTGTCAGTTGCGTTAATGTAGCGATAGATTCATCTAAAGCGATCGCTGTTCCATAACACATACTCAATTCCAACATCCCCTGAAATTGTTCAACAGGTAGCGGTTGTTCGATAAATTCAATTTCTGGGGCTTGTTTCCCGTTTGCTTTAAAATTGTCGCAAGTCCACAGCCATAAATTAGCTTCTTCATAGCTGAGTCCACCGTTGGCATCTAATCGCAGTTTGCAACCAGCTGGTAAAGTGTGGATCAACGACTCAAAAATTTTCAGTTCATTAGCAACGACATCCACACCAATTTTCCATTTAAACGTGCGATATCCTTGCTGCCATAAACTTTCCCATTGATTTAAAGCCGCTTTGCCAGCAGGGAGTAAGGCGCTAAGTTGGGCATTGGGCATTGGGCATTGGGCATTGGGCATGGGGCATTGGGCAGAGGGTAAAAACTCATCTCCCCATCTCCCCATCTCTCCATCTCCCCATCTCCCCATCTCTCCATCTCCCCATCTCCCCACTTCCTCCCACGCTGACTCAAAGCCAAATTGACAAGCGGGTAACTCATCTGGAATAGAGAAAATCGTTTCCTCTGTAATTTGTGCTGGGAGTTGGCGACAAAAATCTAATGCTTGTTCTATGGTTTCTGAACCAAACCAACTAATAGGCGCGATTTCTCCCCAGCCAACTCTACCTGATTCGTCCGTGAAACAGAGAATAATTCCATCCCGAATATCCCACTTACCATGACTTGTACTAACTGTTCGTACAAATCTTCGCCGATAGGGACGAAATTTAAAATTAGTCATTTGACTAAAACACAAATCCCAAACCCAATAGCAAGCAACTCCAAAAATGCACGGCTACGGCGATGAATTTACAGTTACTCACTTTGTCTGGTTGATGATGATTTTCTTGGACGTGGCGGCATAATTTGACGGCGAAGGGCAAACTTAACCAACTTAGCAACGTCCAAACTGGAAAAATTCCCGACAGTACGAACACTAAAGTCAGGGGATAAATGCTGCCAGTGAACCAAAATAAAAGTTGGGCACCTTTTTCGGTTCCGAGACGAACGATGGGCGATCGCTTGCCTGCGGCTATGTCATCCTTAACTTGGTGAAAGTGGGAGCAAAATAAAATCAAAGTTGTGGCGATACCAACAATTACTGAGGCTGCTAAACCTGCGGTGATTGAGAAAGTTTGAGTTTGACTGTAGTATGCTGCCTCCACTCCTAAGGGGCCAAAGGCAAAAAAGCAAAGAATTTCGCCTAAACCCTGATATCCTAAGCGAAAGGGAGGCCCTTGGTACATATAGCCCAAAGCACAGCAGAGCAAAATTATACCGATTACAGTTAGGTCTTGTTGCCAAAAAGCGATCGCTACTATCCCCAGCAATCCCAAAGCCAAACACAAGTTTCCTAACCAGAATATTAATGGCTTATTACCTGTTAAATTCACCAGAGAATGATGTTTATTTCCATCGATACCTGTTTCCGAATCAAAAACATCATTACTGATATTTTCCCAGGCAAGAATTAAAATTGCCGCGGCTAGAAAAGTAGAAAATATTGCACCATTAAAAATTTTGGTTTCGGCAAATGCTACTGCTGTTCCTACCCAAATGGGCATAATGGCAACGCTGTACATCGGCGGTTTAATGGCTGCCATCCATAACTTGGTGTTCGGATATAAAATCTGCTTGGTAGTCATCAGTCGTGATTAATTAAAAATTCAGAATTCACTAATTCAGAATTCATCAATATCAGCAATTTTTTAGCGGGTAATTTACACCCGCTACTTTCTTACAAAGTAATAGCGTATTTTACTTCTGAATTATGCTGTACCAATCATACTAGACTCTTTATAAATTATGAATCTTGGATGCCCAATTCTTACCTTTTGCTCTTGGGTTTCCATTGCCCACTCTGAGGTGGAAGTTGCAGTATTGACTACAACTGGCTTCTTAGGCTCTCGGAACACCATCAAAAGGCAAATCTTACGCTGGTGAAATGGCAACTTAATATGTTACCTGTAAAAATACGACCACGATTAATTACACTTTAGGAAGTTAACTTAAAAAAAATTTACTATCGATAGATCCATGACAGTTTCACCATGTCCTAGCAACTTGTTTGTACAGCACAAAGATTTATATCAATTTCTGTTAGCAGTGCAAAAAAAGTGCATCAAAAATAATTACAGGCAAATTGTCAGTATCTCCCAAGAGATCGATTTAGTTGACCCTTTACTTGTATTGGATCGATTTACACAAGCAAATGAAATAAATTTTTACTTTGAGGATAAAGGCAAAGGAGAAGCGATCGCCGCAATTGATTCTGTAGAAAAGTTACAAGTTGATGGCGCAGACCGTTTTAATAAAAGCGAATATTTTATCAAATCTTGCCTAAAAAATATAATTTATTTTGGTAACTCTAACTTGCCTTTTTCTGGGCCTCATTTTTTTTGTTATTTCAGCTTTTTCGATCAAAATTCCCAAGTAGATTATCCATTTCCCTCGGCTACCATTTTTCTCCCCCGCTGGCAAGTAGCCGTGAAAAATCAGCGTTGTATATTAGTAACAAATTTAACGATAAATGCTGATGTCAATATTCCCAAAATATTAGACACCATACAAACAAAAATTGAATTTCTACAATCTTTAGAAGATTATTCTTTAGATATCAATTTTCCCACCAAATTTTACCAAAAATCCCTCGCCAACGCCGAGATATTTAAATATTCAGTAGCTTCTGTTTTAGAAAAAATCCAATCTAGCCATTTAAGCAAGATTGTGTTAGCAGATATACTAGATGTCAAATCCAGCAATCATTTTGATTTAGTTAAATCATTAAATAATCTCAGACAAATACATCCTAATTGTTATATTTTTTCTACAAGTAATGGCAAAGGACAAAACTTTATCGGTGCTAGTCCGGAACGATTAATTAGTATTAATAATCAGCAGCTAATCACTGACGCCTTGGCTGGTTCTGCACCACGAGGAAAAACCCCTGCTGAAGATGCAGCTAAGGCCAATCGTTTGCTTAATAGTGAAAAAGAAAGACACGAACATTCACTGGTGCTGAACTTCATCACTCAAAGGCTATGCCAGCTAGGTTTGTTACCGCAAATATTAGCACCTCGTCTGCGACAATTATCCAACATCCAGCATTTATGGACGCCAATTAGTGCAGTAGTTCCTGCTAACATCCATCCGTTAAAGATTGTTGCCCAATTGCATCCTACACCAGCGGTTGCTGGTGCGGCACGAGATGTAGCATGTGCTGAAATTCGTCGTTATGAAAATTTTGAAAGGGGTTTATATGCTGCACCTCTAGGTTGGATAGACGCTAAGGGAAATTGCGAATTTATTGTGGGAATTCGCTCAGCCTTAATAGATGGCGATCGCGCCAGGTTGTATGCTGGTGCTGGTATTGTTGCTGGTTCCGATCCTGACAAGGAATTTGCAGAAGTGCAACTTAAACTTCAGGCTTTATTAAAAGCATTAGTTTAAGTCACCTAAACTAATTTATTCCAAATCCCGATGAGTAAAGGGTTTGGCATTCGCGCCAGTGTAGGTAGCGACAATATGACCTTCACCAGTCATTTGATATTTATATGTCACTAATCCTTCTAAGCCAACAGGGCCGCGGGGAGGCATTTGTTGGGTACTAATTCCCACTTCCGCGCCGAAACCATAACGGAAACCATCAGCAAAACGGGTGGAACAATTGTGGAATATATTGGCTGAATTCACCAGTCCCAAGAAAGTTTCCACAGCGGCAGCATCTTTAGAGATAATTGCATCTGTGTGACGGGAACCATATTCATTGATATGAGCGATGGCATCTTCAATGGAGTCTACAATTTTAATCGACAAAATCAAATCGCTGTATTCTGTTTTCCAATCAATTTCTGTTGCCGTTGCCATATGCGGTAAAATTTTTAAAGTCTTGGCATCGCCTCTTAACTCTACATGCCGTTGTGCTAAAGCCTCAGCAACTTTGGGTAAAAATTCTTCAGCAATTGATGAATGGACTAGCAAAGTTTCAATAGCATTACAAACAGCAGGATATTGAGCTTTAGCATCTACTGTAATGGGAACGGCAAGGGAAATATCAGCAGCTTTATCTATATATAAATGACAAATGCCATCAGCGTGACCTAGTACAGGAATGCGGGTATTTTCTTGGACAAATCTCACAAAGGAATTAGAACCTCTAGGAATAATTAAATCTACATATTTATCTAACTTTAAAAGTTCTAAAGTTTCTTCTCTAGTTGTGAGCAACTGCACTGCATCAGGGTTAACAGCAGTATGAGATAATCCTTGTTTAATTGCCTTGACTATGGCTTCACAGGAACGCACAGCTTCCTTGCCACATTTGAGGATAACACCGTTACCAGATTTAATTGCCAAAGAAACAATTTGAATCGCTGCTTCTGGACGCGCTTCAAAAATAATCCCCAAAACACCCAAAGGACAAGTAATGCGCTTGAGAATTAAACCGGTGTCGAGTTCTCGGTGAATTTGCACCTTACCAACAGGATCGTCTAGCTTACCAACATCTCGTACCCCGGTGATGGCATCTCTTAATTTATGTTCATCCAACTGCAAGCGCTTATAAAGCGGCTTAGCAATTCCTTGGGCAGTAGCAGCTTCACAATCAGCAATATTCGCTGCGATAATTTCATCTTTAGCTGATTCTAAAGCCAGAGCGATCGCTTCAATCGCATAATTTTTAGCCTCAGTAGAGAGAATTGCCAGCTTACTTGCAGCTTGCCGAGTTTGCGCTGCAATGTCAATTAAAGAAGACCCAACTTGAAAAGTAGTCACGTCGCTTCCCTCCGAATTCAAAATTCCAAATTAATAATCCCCATAAATAAATAATGGAGCTTTTATCATGAGTTTGTTTCGGTCATATTAGAAAAAACCTTCAACTACTCAATATTGGGCATTGGGCATTGGGCATTGGGCATGGGAAGAGGACAAGGTAGACAAGGTAGACAAGGTAGCAATCTTTCTCTCCGAAGTTCTGATGGTCGGAAACCTCCGCTCAGACTTCTCTCCTTGTCTCCCTTCTCTCCCCCCTCTCCCCATCTCCCCATCTCCCCATCTCCCCATCTCCCCATCTCCCCATCTCCCCCATGCCCCATTCATTCCCCATTCCCTAAACATTAACCGCAGTTTGGGCAACAATCTCCCGCACTTGGCTACCGGTTAAACTTGGATTGGCACTGAGGATTAAGGCTGCTACTCCTGCTACGTGGGGAGCGGCCATGGAGGTGCCATTATAAAAGCCGTAGGTTTGATTTGGTAGGGTAGAGTAAACGCTAACCCCTGGCGCAGTCACATAAGCCATGTTGAAATCACTTCCGGCTCGGTTAGAGAAATCTGCTAAGTTTTTATTGCTGTCAACAGCTCCAACGGCTAAACCCCAATTTGTAGCATAGTAAGCAGGGTATAAAGGAGTTAAACCTGCTGAATTACCTACTGCCATGACTACAATTACACCCATACTGGCGGCGTATTGAATGGCTGCTTCTAAACCACTGTCAGGAACGGTTCCATTTAAACTCATGTTAATGACTTTTGCCCCGTTGTTGACAGCGTAATAAATTCCTTGGGAAAAACCAGAATAAGTGCCTTTGTTATCATCACCCAACACTTTCACAGGCATGATTTTGGCGTTATAGGCAATACCTGTAACTCCAAAATCATTGTTGGCTGCTGCAATGGTACCAGCTACATGAGTACCGTGACCGTAAACGTCTAAAGTATTGTTATTGTTACTAACAAAGTTCCAGCCATAGAAATCATCAACGTATCCATTGAAATCATCATCGATGCCGTTGTCAGGGATTTCTTTAGTATTTGTCCAGATGTTTGAATTTAAATCTGCGTGGTTATAGTCCACGCCGGAATCTAATACCGCAACAACTATTCCTTGACCTGTATAGCCTTTTGTCCAGACTTCCGGAGCTTTGATTAAATCTGCCCCCCAGTTATTACCACCTAAATCGGGAATACCTGCAAAGGTAGGTAGACCAATGGCTTTAGCAACAGCAGCAGAAGCATTAACTAAGCCATAACCATTGATCGAGCTATAATTTGGCAAACTGTTGGCAGAATGAACATCAATACTAGCTTGGTTAGCTTCATTAAAAACATTGGCTAAATCATCTTTGCCATCGCCATTAAAATCACCAGCTAGCCATTTTTGCTCGTTCCAAAATCCACCTTGTTGAGTTGCCCATTGCTGATTTGTAAAGCTGTTACCATTGGAGAGATGAACATCAATACTGGCTTGATTGGCTTCATTAAAAACATTGGCTAAATCATCTTGTCCATCGCTATTAAAGTCACCAGCTAACCATTTTTGCTCGTTCCAAAATCCACCTTGTTGAGTTGCCCATCGCTGATTTGTGAAGCTGTTACCGTTGGAGAGATGAACATCAATACTGGCTTGATTGGCTTCATTAAAAACATTGGCTAAATCATCTCGTCCATCGCCATTGAAATCACCAGCTAGCCATTTTTGATCCTCTGAAAATCCACCTTGTTGAGTTGCCCAGACCACATTTTCTAAGCTGTTACCGTTGGAGAGATAAACATTAATACTAGCTTGATTGGCATCATTAAAAACACTGGCAAAATCATCTCGTCCATCACCGTTGAAATCACCAACTAACCATTTTTGATTATTCGCAAATCCACCTTGCCGAGTCGCCCAGCGTCCAATTGTGAAGTTACTACCATTGGAGAGATGAACATCAATACTAGCTTGATTGCCGTCATTAAAAACTTTTGCTAAATCATCTAGTCCATCGCCATTGAAATCACCAACTAGCCATTT
Organism: Nostoc linckia z4; assembly: GCF_002608075.1. Taxonomy (GTDB): domain Bacteria; phylum Cyanobacteriota; class Cyanobacteriia; order Cyanobacteriales; family Nostocaceae; genus Nostoc; species Nostoc linckia. The sequence continues at coordinate 6,256 of NZ_LAHA01000094.1, read as the reverse complement.
TTGATTATTCCAAAATCCACCTTGTTGAGTTGCCCAGCGCTGATTTGTAAAACTACCATTATTGGAGACATAAACATCAATATCGGCTCGTCTACCATTTTGAAAAACGTTTGCTAAATCGTCTCGTCCGTCGCCATTAAAGTCACCTGTTAACCATTTTTGTTCATTCCAAAATTCCCCTTGTGTTGTTGCCCATCGTCCATTGATAAAACTACTGCCAACAGTGGCAACAATTTCTGAATTCAGAGAGAAAGAAACAGATTCTGTACTCAAACTATTGATATCTGGAGGGCTAACATAATCTTCTGGCAGTCCAGTTAAAGAATCAACTCCGGTTATTGTTTGGTCTGTTGCATCTGGGGTTTCTGGAAAACTCAAGTTACTTAGTGCTTGGTCAATGGCATCAATGTCAAACCCGTAATTCAAAGAAAGTTCGGGCTGTATGGTTGGCGAAATAGATAACAACGCTAGATCTGATGGATTAAAAGAAATAACACTATGAGAATTGCTAATAGGATCGGCAGACAACAAGCTTAAGGAGTTGGTATCCAATACAGTCGGGTCGGACATCTAGCGTATTCCCCCAATCATTTTTTCAATTAAGTTAAATTTGTCATCGCGCAAAAATCATAAACAACTGAAACTAGCCATTGATAGAATACTGGAAATCAATAGACTTCTTGTATAAGTCGGGAAAAGGGGAAGGGTAATGGTTCGACCCTTCTCTACGAGAGGCTTCTCTACGAGAGGCTTCTCTACGAGAGGCTTCGCCAACGCCAACGCCAACGACAAAGCTCAGGACAGGCAAGCTCACCAACCGGGGAAAGGTTTGGTATTTTCCCTTTCCCCAATAAAGATGCATCCCTTTGACCACAAGAGTCCAAAAAGCAATTGATTGCAAGAGGTCTAATGTAGGAATCCGCTTTGATTCCTGAAATTATTGGCGCACAGAGGGAACAGAGAACAGGGAATAGGGAATCAAAGTGTACTGAGTTTTTTTCAAAAATCAAATACGAATCCTATAGAAAAATCTTTGTTGAAAGAAATTTTTCCTATTATTTGTCATCTGAAAATTCAAATTTCAGATACGTATATAACATTTAAATGTAAATAATATTGTAAAGCAAAACTAAAGATTTTATAAAATAATCTAGACAAGAGCTGTATAGCAACAAACATAAGAAATAGATTTAAGCAATTTTTTCTAAAGCTTAAGGAAGTCTTATGGTTACAGCAATAGTACCAGGACAACAGATCAAAGTCGGCCCAACGCAACTGCTGATTAACAATGAATGGGTAAATAGTATCAGCGATCGCCGATTTGCAACAATCAATCCCACTACAGGTGAAGTAATCTGCGAAGTTTCAGAAGCAGACGCCCAGGATGTAGATAAAGCAGTACAAGCAGCCCGTACCGCCTTTACTTCTGGAGAATGGGCAAAGATTTCTGCCACCCGTCGCGGCGAGTTACTTTATCGGTTAGCTGACTTAATTGAACAAAATATTGATGAGTTGGCACGGCTAGAAACTCTTGACAATGGCAAGCCACTACAAAACTCTTTGGGTGACTTGGGCTTAGTCATTGCTTGTTACCGCTACTATGCAGGTTGGGCTGACAAAGTTCAAGGTAAAACTATTCCCATTAATGGGCCGTACTTTTGCTACACTCGCCACGAACCCGTGGGTGTGGTTGGTCAAATTATCCCGTGGAATTTCCCACTGTTAATGCAGGCTTGGAAGTTAGCACCTGCTTTGGCAACTGGTAACACTGTAGTCATGAAAACCGCAGAACAAACACCCTTATCAGCATTGCGGGTGGGTGAGTTAATTGTTGAGGCTGGTTTTCCACCCGGTGTGGTCAACATTTTATCAGGATACGGGCCAACCGCCGGGGCTGCAATTTCCGGTCACATGGATATTGACAAAGTGGCATTTACTGGTTCCACTGAAGTCGGCCATTTAATTATGGAAGCTGCGGCTAAAAGCAACCTCAAGCGCGTTACCTTGGAACTTGGTGGCAAAAGTCCCAACATCGTGTTTGCTGATGCTGACATGGACAAGGCGATCGCTCTTTCCCATGAAGCCTTATTCTTTAATCAAGGACAATGCTGTTGCGCTGGTTCGCGAGTGTTCGTAGAAGAAAAATGCTACGACGAATTTGTTGCTAAAAGTGTTGAAAGAGCAAGGAAACGCGTTGTTGGTAATCCCTTCGACACCGACACCGAACAAGGGCCGCAAGTAGACAAAGAACAATTCGATAGAGTCATGAGCTACATCGAATCGGGAATGCGCGAAGGTGCCCAAATGCTATGCGGTGGAAATCAAGTTGGTGACAAGGGTTTCTTTATCGCCCCCACAGTGTTTGCCGATGTCCGCGATGAAATGAAAATTGCCCAAGAAGAAATCTTTGGCCCAGTGATGAGCATCATCAAATTCAAAGATATCGACGAAGTAATTCAACGGGCGAATAACACCATGTACGGACTGGCGGCCGGAGTGTGGACTCAGGATATCAGCAAAGCCCATGCCATTGCTAACAACGTTCGTGCTGGTACAGTCTGGGTAAACTGCTACGATGTCTTCGATGCTGCTGCCCCCTTCGGTGGATTCAAGCAATCGGGTATTGGTAGAGAGCTAGGTGAGTATGGCTTGCAGCAATACACCGAAGTGAAGACAGTTACCATTAAATTGTAATTTGACTACAGTAGACTTCTAAGAGAAGTGGGGAAAAGGGTAAGGGGTAAAGGGGAAAGGGCAAATAAAATCCTTTTCCCTTTTCCCTTTTCCCTTTTCCCTTTCCCCCCTCTTGCAAAAGTCACTTTTGCAAGGCAGGTCTAGTTTAGTTTTAGTGTTGACTGTTAACGGTGAACAGTCATCAGTCAGCAGAAATAACCCCGATTTTCTGCCAAAATCAGAAAAAAATCGATATTTTGGCCATCGATAATGTGATATTGAGTATGGGTTGGGCATGATAAATACGACATAGCACACAACCCAAGATAATTCCGATGATAAATGCGATCGCTACTAAATTTCGCCAAGTGATGGCTGGGAGGAAAAACCAAATTGCCTATTTTCACGGGCATAAACGCAAAAACCAAACCAGACTTTCCTTAGTACTGTATATCTGTATAGGATTAGTGGGTACAACTCTGGCATTGTTGTTAATCGCGTCTCCAGGATTCACTCAACAACCACAATCCCAACAACCCTTAGTAGTAGCTACACGAGTCATACCACCCTTTGTCATACAAGATAAAGAAGATAAAGACAGGCTATCGGGATTCAGTATTGACCTCTGGCGTAGCATCGCTAAGGAAATGGATGTAGAGTCTAAATTTGTTCAATATCCCACTGTATCGGAACTACTTGCTGCTATTCAGGAAAACAAAGCCAAACTGGGAATTGCAGCTATTTCCATTACAGCCGAACGCCAGCAGTATTTTGACTTTTCATTACCAATTTTTGCTGGAGGACTGCAAATTCTGGTGAGAAACCCAGAAAACGAAAACAGCAGCGCTCCTAATATTTTACAACTGTTTTTTTCCGCCAGCCTCTTGCAAGTAATAGGAATTGCCCTAGTACTAATTGCCGTAGCAGCCCATATTATTTGGTTATCTGAGCGCAATCATAAAGAAGGATTGGTTCCCCACTCGTACTTTCCTGGCATTTTTAAAGCTTGTTGGTGGGCAGCTGCCACATTAGCAACCCAAGCCGATGAAATGCCCAAGGGAGTCGTAGGACGCTTAGTAGGTATTGTTTGGATGTTCATCGGAGTGCTTTTCGCCGCCTACTTTACAGCCAGCGCTACCACTTCATTAACAGTGCAGCAACTTCAAGGCGATATCAAGAGTATCGACGATTTGCCAGGAAAGATAGTAGCCACAACTGCCGGTAGCACAGCCGCAGCATACCTGCGAGAACATCATATTTCAGTTTTACAAGTCCCTAAAATCGAGGAAGCTTACAAAGCGCTAATGACCAAAAAAGTTGATGCTGTGGTGTTTGATGCACCCGTACTTCTGTTTTATGCAGCCAATGAAGGCAAAGGCAGAGTACAAGTTGTTGGTAGTGTCTTGCGTGAAGAAAGTTACGGCATCGTTTTGCCCAATAACAGTCCTTATCGCAAACCAATTAATAAAGCTTTGCTGAATCTCAGAGAAAATGGCACTTATCAATCTTTGTATGATAAGTGGTTTGAAGGCAAAGAATCTTGAGTAGGGGAATGGGGCATTGGGGAGAGGGAGATTTATAACTTAAATTGGTAAGGGCGAACAGCCGTTCATCCCTACTGGACTGTATTAGGTTAAAGGTGCAATTTCCAATCTTAATAGCTCAAGCTTCAATCTCAAACTCCCTAATCTCCATGCCCAATGCCCAATGCCCTATTCCCCATTCCCTTGTTGTGCAAGTTTAATTTTTGCCTGTTGCCATAATTTTTCTAACTCATCCAAACTATAATCACTCAGGGGACGGTCAACAACTGCTTCCATTTTTTCTAAGCGTTGCACAAATCGCTGATTTGTACCTTGTAAAGCAGCACTAGGATCGAGGTGATGCCAACGAGCTAGCTGAATGAGTGCAAATAATATATCACCTAATTCTGCTTGTTGTCGTGCTGGTGTTTCCTGTGCTACAGCTTGTTGAAATTCGGCTAATTCTTCGTGGAATTTATCCCAGACTCCATCAATGTTTTCCCATTCAAACCCCACAGCCGCGGCTTTTTGGGAAATCTTCATGGCCGCAGTTAATGGGGGAAGGGTACGCCCATAACGACTGAGTTTGGTACTGAGTTTTTGAGTTTCTGGGGAGGATTCACCTTTTTCCGCAGCTTTGATTTGTTCCCAGTTTTGCCGCACTTCATCGACACTTTGCACTGAGACATCACCAAATACATGGGGATGGCGACGAATTAACTTTTGGGAAATGCCTTGACTAATTTCTTTGAGGGAAAATTGCCCAGACTCGCTGGCAATTTGAGCTTGTAATACTACTTGTAATAATAAATCTCCCAACTCTTCAGCGATCGCTTCTTTATCACCATTTTTAATTGCGTCCACCACTTCATAAGCTTCTTCGATGACATAAGGTGTCAAGCTTTCGGGGGTTTGTGCCAAATCCCACGGACAACCACCATCGGGCGATCGCAATTTTGCCACTACCTCTATTAATTCTTGTATGGCTGCCAAAGTATCATTATGCTTTTGATTTGATTCCATAAGTTAGACTATTAAGCTTTAAATTGCACGGTTAACTGTCAACCGTCAACAGTCAACGACTTTTAGGATTTTTGGGTTTAGACTGACGCTGAGTGCGATTTGTAACTGAACGCTTCTTGACTTTGTTATTGGGAAGCAACCCCCGAATTCCTTGTTTTTGAAACCGCTTGTATGCCGAACCGCTCCAATCGCTGAGAGAATGACTCATAGCACCGAGTTCTAAACCCAAGAACAGAGCTACATATTCAGTATCATAATTCACGAGCGATCGCCCGACAGTCCTACCCAAATCTTGCCAGGTAAAATTAAAATTCCACAGCTTTTGGGCAATTGCCAAAACAAAAATAGCCGAAATAGCTAGCAAGCATCCCAGATAAAGCACCCGTAGGGTTGTACCAATAATCGGCCCGTGGGATAAAAAGGAGCGATGGCGGAGACTTTTTTGATAAGGTAACCAAATCCAACGCAACAAACCCCAGCGTTGGTACTGCACAGAATAAATATCTAAATCCGGGCCAAACATCAATCCGCCGAACAGAAACCCACCTGCAACCAACAAAGTTGCATTGCTACTGCGAGTTTGCCAAAAAGTTACACCCGCCACAAATGGCAGAGTATATAGAGTAATGCGATCGTGCGTCCGACCAGAGGGCATCCTGAGTCCTGTTAGCTTTCTTCTCTACGAGAGGCTGCGCCAACGAGGCGTTCAGCCAGTGCCGAATACTGAGAGATTATAAGCTAATAATGAAACTTTAGACAGAGAAATCAGTTGAAGAAGAATACAGAATTCAGAATTCAGAATTCAGAATCAAGACGCTCTCTACGAGACGCTACGCGTAGCTTGCTTAAGAGCAGGGGTACGCGTACACGGCTTAGCTGCGCTATCAGTGGGGGATTCCGACCCGCCATTGATTGTTCGCGTAGCGTCTCCCCTTGGGAGAAGACCACCAAATTGAAAATTTGGTGGGGGTCTTAAACCCACTTATTCAGACGCTCGCGGACACGGCTTAGCTGCGCTATCCGCCAGTCGTACAAAA
>NZ_LAHA01000093.1 GCF_002608075.1 Nostoc linckia z4 | reverse complement strand
AATTACTACTCCTGACTAATTTGCTCGCAGTTTCACACATAAAATCCGGTAATCCGACTAGCTTACCGTATTTTAATAGCAATTACGATTCAACGTCTACTGTATTTGTTTTGTATAGGGAATTGGGCATGGGGGAGGGGGGTAGGGAGGTAGGGGGGTAGGGAGGTGGGGGGGTAGGGGAGAATACCCAGTTATCAGTCAACAGTCATCAGTCATCAGTCAACATTGAAAAATAGTTGACTTTTAAAAATTACAATGGTATTTTAAATCAGACTGATTGGTCTGTAATAATTTAATGTCTAAAGGTGAAGAAACAAAAAGCAGAATTCTCCAGGAAGCAGCGGAACTGTTTAACCAGCAGGGATATGCAGGCTCATCTATGTCTGACATTATGCGTGTCACTGGATTGCAGAAAGGGGGAATTTATAATCACTTCCAAAGCAAAGATGATTTAGCACTACAAGCTTTTGAGTTTGCGATCGCTCGTATCCAACAGCATACTAGAGCGGCTCTGCGAAACAAGCGTTATGCAACGGAACGTTTGCAAGCAATTATTGGAGTTTTTAGCAGTTTTGCAGAAAATCCACCAATTAAGGGAGGATGTCCATTGCTAAATACTGCTGTTGAGAGTGATGATACTCATCCTGCTTTGCGCCATTGCGCTCAACAGGCGATGAATTCTTGGCTGAATCTGATTCATCGAGTTATTCAAACGGGAATTGCAAAAGGTGAAATTCGTCCTGATACCGATGCTGACGAAATCGCTACTGTCATCATTGCAAGTCTAGAAGGAGCCATCATGCTCAGCAAGCTTTATGGAGATTCAATTCATATGCACAGAGTAATTAATCATCTCAATCAATATATAGAGACTTATCAAATTGTAGGGAATAGGGAATAGGAAATAGGGAACAGGCAATAGTCATGAATTATTTTCAAATCTTGGACTATAGAGCAACTAAATTTATTTGATAAAAACAAAAATATTTCTTTATAGATGGGAAAGGCGAAAAATAATACGCCATTATAAAAATCGCTGATTTTTCAAAATGGAGATTTATCTATTTATTACCTTTTAATTTTAAATATATGGCACAAATCAAAGTGTATGGCTTAGCAGATAAATTAAATAGTATTAAGGCTGAACTTTCAAATATCATCCATACCTCTATGATTGATATTTTACAGCTTCCTCCTGATAAGAAATTTCACCGTTTTTTTCCACTTGATAAATCAGATTTCTATTATCCACCTGATAGAACTGTAAATTATCTAATCATTGAAATTAGTATGTTTGAGGGGCGAACGGTGGAAACTAAGAAACAACTAATTACTCACCTAATTCAAAATATCCATGAAAAATTGAATATTTCTCTTACAGATATTGAAATTACAATTTTTGAAACGCCTAAGCATAACTGGGGTATTAGAGGTTTACTTGGTGATGAGTTAGTCTTAAACTACAAAGTAGAAGTTTAAAATTATCCTAATTACTTCAATTTCAGGAATTAACCGCAATTTTATGACATGGATAATTGTAATATTTTACAGACCGATTGGTCTTAAAAAATCTTGAATTCAGGAAAAATTATGATAGTAGTAGATGAGAAATTACATAGACCATTTGAAGTAGTATTAGCAATTCCTGTAAGGACGTATGATATAGATTTTGTGGGAATTGTGAGCAATATTGTTTACATTAGATGGCTAGAGGATTTACGGTTAAAATTTTTAGATGAATATTGGGAACTGAATCAACAACTTGAGCAGGGATATGCACCTGTTTTAGCTGGAACTGAAATTGAGTATAAACGTTCGATAAAAATTAGCGATCGCGTGATTGGTCGTTTATGGTTGAGTAACTTAGGTCGTTTGAAATGGACTGTGAAAGCAGAAATTTTATCTAACGAAAAATTAGCGGCTGTAGCTACACAAAAGGGTGCTTTTATTAGTTTACAAAATGGTCGTCCGATTAAAATTCCAGAAGAATTTCAGAAAAAATATTGTCAGTATAAAAATCTGATTTGATTAGACTTATAGGGGGAATGGGGAAAAGGGTAAGGGGTAAAGGGGAAAGGGCAAATAACAACCATTTTCCCTTTCCCCCCTCTTGCAAAAGTAACTTTTGCAAGAGGTCTATTGCTAAAGATTTTTCAAAAACCTCGCTACTCCTTGCCAAATTGAAGTTGATTTAATCTTACTCTCACTATGCCGACTCAAATCTGATAGAGTAGGGAATGATGCGGATTTAGCATAAGGGCCGTTTCGCAAAACTTTCGCTAGGGCATTATTATTTTTTCGTAGCCCTTCATAAAAAAAGAATACTTCACCTGGAATGCCTACTTGCCGATTGTATTCAATTGCCTGCACCAAATATTCTGGACTAATACAATAATTACCAAGCTTCATTAAAATTCCTGGGGCTAACTTTGACAAGTTCGTGTCAGTGAATTGTTGAGTTACTAGTTTATTGGCGATGGTTTGATAACTACTAAAATCACGGCGATAAATCTGCGGATGGATGATATCGACAATTCCCTGATTGAGCCATGTGGGCGAATCTTGCAGATATTCCACAAAAGCCCAATCATGAATATTAGGTGCGATCGCCACTAATAAATTAGAATTCACTGCTTTAACTTGTTCATACAAATGTGCCCAGAAATCAGTGAGAATATTTGCACGCCACTGTAGCCATTGTCTATCTTTGGGATTTAATGGCGGGTCGCGATGAAATTCTTGGCGATAGCGTGTTAAAGTTAGTTGGTCGTAGCCACCTTCAGAAGGAAATGCTGGCAAGCGATCGTCACCTTGGATACCATCAACATCATAATTTTTAACAACTTCTAGCACCAAGCTGGATATAAATTCCTGCACTTGCGGATCTAGGGCGTTGAGCCACTCAAAACCGTTCTTATTGAGTAAATTACCATTAGAATCCCGCCCAGCCCATTGTGGTTTTTTCTGTAAAAGAACGCCGCCATTCAAATTGTAGGAACTGACAAAACCATATTCAAACCAAGGGATAACTTTTAACCCCACTCGTCGCGCTTCTACCACCACTTCTTCTAAAGGATCGCGTCCTACAGACTTGGGGTCAATTTCAACCCCAAAATACTGCTGCATGGTTTGACTGGGGTATAAAGTTACTCCCTGATTCCAAACAACGGGAAACACAACATTAAATCCAGTTTCAGCAAGAAGATCCATTGCCTGAGCAATGTTTTCCTTAGATCTAAGAACTTGACTATCAGTAGTGGTCAGCCAGATACCACGCGTTTCGATTGTTGTCATTTTATGAATTTATACTAATTCTTAATACCATTTTGGATTTTAAATTTTAGATTTTGGATTAGGAATTGTTTTGTGTATTTTGATTTTGGAAATCCATCTGTAGCATTCTTTTTTCAAATTGGTATAGTTTGTAATTTTTACAGCAATTTTTAGGTAAATAAACCACGTTTGAGGGCGAACAACCGTTGATTTTAGGGCGAACAACCGTTCGCCCCTACAAGGGATTGTGTTTTAAATAGATGAAAAACGCTGTAATTACGGATTGTGTGGATTAGACGCTAAAATGCTTGATTTATCGTTTCTTTGTCTAAATAGATAATTTATTTTGCACAAGCACTTACCTTTGAGAATTTTGTATTAAATATTGTTGTTGGTTTCGGTTTTAGATTTGGAAGTGTAGTTTGCATAGTAAAAAAAATGTTCTGTGAAAATAACTATCAAGTGGCTGAAATTGTCTTGACGCAAAATAAAAGTCTTTATAACTAAAGAGGGTTCTCAAAACTAAGCGTTGACTGTTAACTGTGAACCGTCAACAGTCAACAGTCAACCACGAACAATACCAAGTCCCTTAGAGGATGTCTGAGAGAATCTGGAGGGCGATTTGAATTTGGTCGCTGTCGATGACTAGAGGTGGGCAAAAACGAATTGCGGCTTTGCCACAACCGAGCAATAATAAACCTCGTAAAAAGGATTCTTGGATAATGCGATCGCGCAATTTACCATCGAGATTACCAGCTTCATCCAATAAGTCCACCGCAACCATTAAACCTTTACCTCGTGGTATCGATACTCTAGGGCATTTTTTATGTAATTCCATCAGTCCAGCTTGTAAAAATTCTCCCATCTCGGTTGCGTGGGACATTAAACCGCTTTCTAGTAGTTCCAGAGTGGCAATAGCAGCCGCACAAGCTACGGGATTACCGCCGAATGTGGTAGCGTGGGAACCAGGAGGCCAAGTCATTAACTCTGGTCTAGCAAGTATCGCCCCTAAGGGCAAACCGCTAGCGATACCTTTGGCGGTGGTAATAATATCAGGCATCACTCCCCAATGTTCGATGGCAAATAAGCGACCTGTGCGCCCCATACCCGCTTGGACTTCATCCACTACCATTAAAATACCGTGGCGATCGCATATCTGGCGAATCCGTTGTAAAAAGCCGTCGTCTGGTACGATATAGCCACCTTCTCCTTGAATCGGCTCAACTACAATTGCTGCTACTTCTTGTGCTGGTAAAGTTGTGGTAAATAATTGTTTTTCTAAGTAATCTAAGCTGGCGTGAGTGCCGTAGGGAATATGAGTTACACCAGGAACTAAAGGGCCAAAATTAGCTCTTTGCACTACTTTGGAACCAGTCAGAGACATTGCCCCATAAGTGCGTCCGTGAAATGCGCCTAAGAATGCGATGATGAGCGATCGCTTGGTGTAATATCGAGCTAGTTTAATCGCTCCTTCATTAGACTCTGCCCCAGAATTGGTAAAAAATACTTTGGCCGGAAATCCAGCACGATCCTTTGGTTGGGGAAACGGCGCGCGAATAGCTAACTTTTCTGCCAATTCCACCATCGGTTCATAATAAAAATCCGTCCCCGACATGTGCAGCAAACGCGCTGACTGTTCTTGAATTGCCTTAACAACTTGCGGATGGGCGTGTCCGGTGGCAGTGACGGCGATACCTGCGGTCATATCGAGAAACACATTTCCGTCTACATCTTCCACCATACAACCCTCACCGCGAGCCACAACTAACGGATAATCGCGGGTATAAGAAGGGGAAGTCACAGCGCGATCGCGTTGTATAATTTCTTGAGCGCGAGTCCCAGGCAAAGAAGTTATTAAGCGCGGTGTCCGGGGTAAATTTAAATTAATAGGAATACTTAACATAGTTTTTTAGAATTAATGATGATTTAACGCATGTGGGAGTTAGGAGTTAGGAGTGAGGAGTTAGGAGTGAGGAGTTAAGAATTATTCCCCCGATCTCATACGCTATGCCCCATGCCCYATGCCCCANATTATTTCTGTTGTCTATTTGGGCGCGTTGCAAATTTCCAGAAAAGTCAACATAAACGCTTTTCCATTCGGTGAATACATCTAAAGCAGTGGTGCCGGCTTCGCGGTGGCCGTTGCCGGTTTGTTTGACGCCACCAAAAGGCAAGTGTACTTCTGCACCGATAGTGGGGCCGTTAATGTAAGTGATGCCAGCTTCGATGTCGCGCATGGCAGTAAAAGCGCGGTTGATATCGCGGGTATAAACAGAAGAGGAAAGACCGTATTTGGTATCATTGAGAATAGCGATCGCTTCTGCAAAAGAAGTCACTTCAATTAATGCCACTACGGGGCCGAATATCTCTTCACGGGCAACGCGCATGTTGGGAGTTACCTCATCCAAAATAGTCGGTTGAAAGAAGTAACCATTTTTTAATTCGCCTTCAGATGCGATTTCCCCACCAATTAAAACTTTTGCTCCTTCTTCACGGGCAATATCTAAATATTTGCTTACCTGTAGAAGTTGCTTTTCATTAATTATCGGCCCGATATCTGTATTGGGGTTATTGCCAGCACCCAAGCGTAACTTACTAGCACGCTCATAAAGCATAGCAGTAAATTTTTCTTTGATATCCCGATGCAAAATGAGGCGACTGGTAGCGGTACAGCGTTGACCGGTTGTGCCAAAAGCACCCCACACCGCACCATCTAAAGCCAGTTCCAAATCGGCATCTTCCATTACAACTTGGGCGTTTTTGCCGCCCATTTCTAAACAAACCCGCTTGTGAGTGCGTCCGCAAGTCGCCCCCACAAAAGCCCCGGTTTGGGAAGAACCAGTAAAGGACACTAAATCAACATTGGGATGTTCCACTAAAGCTTTTCCCGCTTCTTCTCCCACGCCATGCACCAAGTTAATTACTCCTGACGGTAAACCTGCTTGTTGGAAAATTTCAATTAATTTAGTTGCACAAGCAGGTGTATCTTCAGCAGGTTTGAGGATGACTGTATTACCACAAACTAATGCTGGCATAGCTTTCCAGCAAGGAATGGCCACCGGAAAATTCCACGGGGTAATTAAGGCGCAAACACCAATGGGCATTCGTACCGTCATGGCGAATTTATTCGGCATTTCCGAGGGTGTAGTTTGCCCAAACAGTCGCCGTCCTTCCCCAGCACTGTAAAAGGCGCAGTCAATACCTTCTTGCACATCTCCCCTAGCTTCTGTCAGGGGTTTACCCATTTCTCGACTGATTAATTGGGCAAGTTCTTCTTTGTGTTGGAGTAATATTTCTCCAACCCTAAAAATGTATTCTGCCCTGGCTGGGGCTGGGACTTGACGCCAAGTTTGGTAGGCTTTACGGGCTGCTACTACTGCTGTATCTACATCTTTAACTTGGGAACGGGGAAATGTAGCAACCAGTTGGTTTCTGTCAGCAGGGTTGCGGCTTTCGAGAGTTGCTTCCCCTACAGCAGTCAACCATTCACCGTCTATGAAATTGCGGCAAGAAAGCGGAGTTATCATCACAAAGACCTCCGACTGATAATTCAGTGGATTTTGGTACTAAGTTTGCTTACTTTCTACGTTATCGTCAAGTCAGAATTCAGAATTCAGAATTCAGGAGTCAGAATTCAGAATTCAGGAGTCAGGAGTCAGAATTCAGGAGTCAGAATTCAGGAGTCAGAATTCAGGAGTCAGAATTCAGGAGTCAGAATTCAGAATTCAGGAGTCAGGAGTCAGGAGTCTGAATTCTTTGCTTTAAGGTACGAAGGCCAAAACCCCCACAGGAGAACCAGAACCACCACGTAATCTCAGAGGTGCGATCGCTAGAGTAGTACCTAATGGTGGCAGTTGATCTAAATTGGTGAGATTCTCTAGCACAATGCGCGGTTGTTCTAATACCAAGCGGTTAGTAGCAAAGCTGGTATCCTGTCCTGGGTCTACACCATGAGTATCAATTCCAACTCCAGCAATTTGCCGGTGTTCAAGTAAAAATTGGGTGGCATCGCTACCAAACCCTGGAAAGTGGCTGATTCCTTCAGCATCCTGATTGAAGAAGGCATTTTTATCAAACCACTTTTTTTGCCAACCAGTATTCAATATAACTACACAGTCGGCGGGAATTTCACCATGTTGTGCTTCCCAAGCCACAACATCGGCTATTGTTAGGGCATAATTAAAATTAACTTTCACCGCTTCCCGGATATCTATAACTACCGCAGATACCACCAAGGAACGGGCTGGGTATTGGTCAATTCCGATACTATGACTATAAAAAGTATTCGGGGCGTTCATGTGGGTGGCGCTATGTTCCCCCAAGGAAAAACGCCGCAGGTAATAACCATCGTTATTGGATTCAGCCACAGTTTCAAATTCTACTGGAGGATCGCCAGGCCATTGGGGAATATCCAAATCAATGACATGGCTTAAGTGGATAACGCGGGTATAGGTGATACTCTTTTGACTTTCGGGTTGTCTCATCCCAGCCTTATATACTGATTGCTAAAGGATTTTTCTTAAAAGTGCAATGTTTAGCCTGGATTTTTGAGAAATTGAGACGGAATTATTTTGCTAAATAACTTAGGTGATAATACAATACCGCATTGCCGAGTGCGATCGCCGCAGTTTAACTGGGGATTAGCTAGCTATGTTGACTGTTAACCGTTAACTGTTGACGGTTCATCATAAAAATCAAATAAAACGGTGCGTTAGCCTTGGGCATAACGCACCGTACTAGCGTGTCAAGGCTAAAATAGTGCATTATTAAACTCTTGTGGGGTGGGCATCCTGCCCGCCCGGACGGGTGAGGACACCCATCCCACAATAAAATCTATTGCAACATTTAAAACTTGTCACGCCAGTACTAAACAATTCTTTTACAATGCCCAATGCCCGATGCCCAATACCCTATTTTCAAGACAAGTTTATTTGTTGAAAAATACTAGTGTCAGGTCAAAATTGTAAAACCGGCCAATTTGGTTGGCGATCGTAATGTGTCATGTCATCAAACTTACGCAGCTCTACGCGGTCAATGGAAAATTCTGGCAAATTCAACAACCATTGTTGATTTAACCCAGAAAGAAGCGTACTGAAGTTTGTACGGTCTAAATCAGATGGAATTTCACCAAAATAGGCTAATGTAATGTGTGCTGTAAAGTGATAGTGCTGCTCAATACCCAAAGCGATTAACTTCGGATTTTGATAAATTGTTCGGCGAAATTGAATAATTTCATCATAGGAGCGTTGATCCTTAGGTACTAAACAAACAGCTATAGCTCTTGGCATCAGTATCAATCCCAGCATTTCCCATTTGATAGGATGATTCCTATTTGTCATGGATTGTTGATATTGCTGGAAGATTTCACCTAAACGAGAGTGTAACTCTTCATCGAATTGAGGATTTTTTTCGCGGGCGTCAAGAAAGGCATTATCCCAAATTAAATCCGCTAAAGTCAGATGGAAGCTAGCAGGAGGTACGGGCACAATCAAATCACGATTTACAGGTAACTGCAAAAGTTCCTGTTGGTAAATCTGTAATTTGCCATAGAAAACAGAGTTTTCTGATTCTTCTTCAGCAGGCGGTGTAATTAACGTATAGCCAGGAAAGGCAGCTGCTTGTCTCACCCCAGAGTTGATCTGAAATTTAGAAGATTCCTGGATATGCTGGGCTTGGGATTTGTAGGCTTCCGGCAACGTCAAGCGTGCCAACCGATTTAAGTAAGTTTGATAGTTGTCGTCCAATCTTTATAGCCTCACGCTCTCACTTGATAGATTTTAGGGAAAATTATCAGGATTCAGAGAATGATTTCAAAAGTATTTAGTTTTTATGGGGTGTGGGGAGGTGGGGAGCAGGGGAGATGGGGAGGTGGGGAGATGGGGAGGTTGGGGAGACAAGGGAGACAAGGAGAGAAGTCTGAGCGGAGGTTTCCGACCATCAGAACTTCGGAGAGAAAGATTGCTACCTTGTCTACCTTGTCCTCTTCCCATGCCCATGCCCTATGCCCTATGCCCTATGCCCAATGCCCATTAGGAGATTAATTTATGCCAATTTACGTTTACTGGGGTGAGGATGATTTTGCGATGGAAAAAGCGATCGCTATGCTGCGCCATCGTGTCCTCGATGCCCAATGGGTTAGTTTTAACTACACTGCATTTCCACCAGAACAAGCTGATGCTGCAATCCAGGGGTTAAATCAGGCGATGACGCCATCTTTTGGCGCTGGTGGACGGTTGGTTTGGCTGATTAACACTACTGTTTGTCAGCACTGTCCTGAGAATGTGTTGGCAGAATTCAAGCGATCGCTACCAGCAATCCCTGAAAATTCTTTTTTATTACTCACTACCCGTAATAAACCAGATGAACGCCTCAAGTCTACGAAATTGTTAAAACAATTTGCTACCGAATTCCGAGAATTTCCACTGATTCCTCCTTGGAAAACCGAGTTATTGGTGCAATCTGTTAACCAAGCAGCTCAAACTCTGGGGGTAAAACTGACTGCGAAAACTGCTGAATTGTTGGCTGAATCTGTAGGAAATGATACACGCCTTCTTTATAACGAAATGGAAAAACTACGTCTATATGCCCAAGGTAGTAACAAACCTTTAGATGTAGATATCGTCAGTAAGTTAGTAAGAAATACTACCCAAAATAGTTTACAATTAGCAGCAGCAATTAGAACAGGAGACACCGCAAAAGCTTTGATTACCTTAGCCGATCTCATCAATGCTGCCGAACCAGGATTACGGATAGTTGCTACATTAATTGGACAATTTCGCACTTGGCTATGGGTAAAGATTATGATGGAAAGTGGTGAGCGAAATCAAGAAGCGATCGCTCAAGCTGCTGATATCGGTAACCCCAAACGCATCTACTTCCTACAGCAAGAAATCAAGCTCCTTTCTTTGGAGCAATTAATCTCTTGCTTACCTCTACTACTGGAATTAGAAGTGAGCCTCAAACAAGGAGTATCAGAAATGTCAGCACTCCAAACTAAAGTAATTGAACTTTGTCAAGTATGTAGAGGAAGTTCACAATAAATATAAAAGCTTGATATATTAGGCAGTTACTGGAACTTCCTAATCAGAAAATAATTCAAAGTTCTTATAAGATCCCTAATGTAGTTCTGTGTTACACCCAATATGAAGAAAATTTCCCGTTTCTTTTCTCAATCTAACCGAAAGCGAATCGTTTCCCAATCATTCTTTTTTGGTTTTGTAGCCACTGTGGGTTTGATTTCCAACGGTTTTTCATCAAGTTCAAAAGCTTACGGTCAAACTCCACCAGTTAACAATACAGAAATCAAAAGCTATGCCCAAGCTGTGCTAGCAATGGAACCAGCACGTCAAAACGCGTTTGAAGAAATTAAAAAACTTATTGGCAGTGGCGAAATTCCTAAGATTGTTTGTAATGATTCTAACAGCATTAATGGTCTTCCCAGGAAAGCTCAAGATATTGCAGTCAATTACTGTACCCGCTCTCAAAAAATTGTCGAAGATAATGGTTTAAGCATCGATCGCTTCAACAAAATTACTATAGAACTGCAAAATAACAATAATTTAAAACGGGAGGTATACAATACCTTATTAATTCTCCAACAAACTCCAGAAACAAGATAAAGGCATAGCATTACTATATCTATGCTGAGAGAAAAACTAAAAACTACCATAATAAATCTGTCAACAGCCAACAGTTATCAGCAAACATTGATAACTGGTAATACCCATTTTTGATTTTAGGTGAAAGAATTTTGGATTCAAAGCTTTTGCTACAAAGCTATTGCCAAAATTTTAAACAATACTTGCTATGTCAATTTTGTATAATATTTTATTACTGGCTGGTAATATAACCAAAAAATCAGATTGCTAATAGATAAATCCGTATATTTATTTTATTTATTAAATAATTTGTATCAATTAAAATCTTTTTTTTCATACTGAGTGTTTTATTTTTAATAACGGTAGCACCTTCCGTTTTAACAACTCAATTAAAGCTGGTTCCATATATTCATATTCATCTGGGATATCTAAACATATAATCTTTTTCTCTTGAAGGCAGCGCTGAAAATTTTTTGATAGCTTATTTTTATGCGATTTTTCCATAACAAAGATAATATCAGCCCAGGCGATCGCCTCTGTAGAAACTGGTACTTGGGCGTAGCGGTCTAAACCTGCGGAATCGGTTTCTAAGCCTTCATATTCAGCAAACACAGCTTCGGCGGTAGGACTTCGCAATCTATTTTGGCTACAAAGAAACAAAAGCTTTTTCATACAGATCAATAGACTTCTTGCAAAAGTCGGGAAAAGGGGAAGGGGAAAGGGGGAAAGATTTGCTATTTTCCCTTTCCCCTGTTGGCGAGCTTGTCGAACCATTAACCTTTTCCCTGTTCCCTGTTAAGAGTTACCCGTTAATGCAGTAATTCCTCAACTTGATGCTGGCTCCACAAATTTCTGTAAAGTCCCTGTTGTTGCACAAGTTCTAAGTGACTTCCCATCTGCACAATTTTTCCCTTTTCCATAACAAAAATCCGGTCAGCAGCAGCAGCAGCAGATAATTGATGAGTAATGAAAATCACCGTTTTTTTCTGCGTACCACCAGACAGATTTTTGAGAATTTGTGTAGCTGTTTGATTATCTACACTGGAGAGGGCATCATCTAAAATTAATACTGGTGCATCCACCAGCATAGCTCTAGCTAAAGCAGTACGTTGGCGTTGACCGCCAGAAAGAGTAATACCACGTTCGCCAACGATGGTTTCGTATTGCTGGGGAAAATTATTAATTTCTGCATCAATTTGAGCTAGTTTAGCTACTAACTCTACCCTTTCTTGTTCGGTAACTGGGTCACCGTAGCGGATATTATTTTTGATTGTGGTACTAAAAAGAAAACTGTCTTGGGGAACGTAGGCGATCGCACTCCGTAAATCTGCCAAGGCTATGTGAGTAATGTCGTGTCCGTCTAAAAACAATTGTTCTGGTTCAATATCCAACAAACGCGGTAAAGCATTGGCTAAAGTAGATTTTCCCGAACCAATTGCCCCAACAATTGCCACGGTTTCCCCCGGAGCAATGGTAAAGTTAACATTTGCTAAGGCTGGAGTCACGGAACCAGGATAAGTGTAGCTGAGATTTTTTGCCGTCACTTCTCCTTTGAGTTCATCCATTTCTAGATGTATCGCATCGGGTGTGTCTTGAATTTGCGGTGTCACACTGAGAATAGATTCCAGCCGGTCTATACTTACTTCACCTCGTTGGTAGGTGCTAATTGTAAACCCTAAAAGAGCAGTAGGGAACACTAAACGCTCTACATAAATTAAGAGTGCGAGAAAGTCCCCAATCTGAAGCGTCCCAGAAGACATCCGCGTTGCACCTAGCCAAATAATTACTAAGGAACTGACGTTAGCTAAACCGCCAATTAATGGAAAAAGTGTATTGCGGCTTTTTGCCAGTTCCAAATTTGCAGTTAATAGTTGCTGATTTTTCTGGGCAAAAGCTCGGCGCTCGTTGGCTTCTTGGGCGTAGATTTTAATTAGAGCAATACCACTAATATCTTCTTGGATGAGTTCGCTGATATCAGAGAGTTGCTCTTGCACTGCTGCTTGTTGTTTGCGTAAGCGATCGCTAAACAAACTCACCAACAAGAACATAAAAGGGTACACTGCCAAAGAAGCTAGTGTCAGATCTACACTAATTCTTAGCATTACTGGCAGTGTCAAAGCGTAGGCAAAAACTGTATTTGCCAAACTCAACACGGCAAAACCCAGCAACCGCTTGATATTGTCCACATCACTGGTAGCCCTACTAATCAAATCGCCAGCAGTATTACTGGCAAAATAAGACGGTTCGAGCTTCAGTAAGTGTTCAAAAATCCGTTGTTTGAGGTCAAATTCCACCTGACGCCCCACCCCAAATAGCCAAATGCGTGAAGCCATACGCATTAGCCACATTGCGGAACTGAGCAATACAATAATAACTACGTAATGTAGTATCTGATTCCAGCTAAAGCTTTTTGATAGTTTGTCAACGCCATCACGAATCAGCCAAGGGATATAAACGCCAAGGGCATTCACAGACAACAGAGCGAGAATGCCTAAAGACGCTTCCCGCCAATGGGGTCGAAGGTAAGCACCGAGTTTAGCGAGTCTTCGAGATTTTGCCATTAAAGCAATTTTGCAACTTTATCATCCTAAATTAACCGCTATTCCCACAAGGCAGCTGAGGGAATAATGCTTGGCGGCAATCATAGCCTAAACTATTCTGCTCACTAGTACTGCTACCTATTAAAGAAAGCAGTACTAGAAAGTGGGTTGCGACCTTTTGAGTATTTCTTTTTTACTTTTTTACCGCTGAACACGCAAGAACCTGTAAATTTCTGTGAGATAACTTTCCCAAGTTCTTGTGGTCAATTGCAAGGTTTCTGCATTAGGTACAAAGTCTTCAAGTCGTAAACCGCGTGTCCGAATTTCTTGAGGATTTCCTTGCATTAAGTATGGAGGCACTCTCAAATTATAAGAAAGAATGTTATTCCCCGTCACATCTGAAACATTGCCTGTGCTGGTTGGTTGTCCTAAAGCTACTAATGTTTCTGGTGTTGATACATTAGTTGCTCCTAAAGGCGCTCTATAAAGAAAATAAGCCACTGCTGGTGTACTCGCCAACAGCAAAATCGTTAGTGCCCAGCCTACTAAGTATCCTCCTGGTTTGTCTATCCCGCCTCCTTTGATTCTTTGAGCCGCAAAAATCATCATTAACACAGAGGCTCCCAGAGGCTTGAGTGGAAAAGATATCATCCTCCACAACGAGGCCACAGCTGGTTCATTGGGGTTGAGAAACGATAGGGCTACGATTACCAACATAATGACTAAGATTAATCGCCCTACAAAAGTTCCAGAAGGATAAAATCGCTGGAACAGAGAATATACGATTGTGCCAATCAGCAGCCACAACAGTACCCGGCTTAGCAATAGAAACATAGATTAACTCTCAAATTTTCTGGTGCGGTGAGCCAGTACGGTGGTGAGGCAGTCCGCTTTGATTGGGGTTTTGTGCCATTTTTTTGACTTGAGCATTGCTCAGCAAAGTTATGGCTTCCCTCCAAGGAACTACCGAAATTTTTCCCGACAACAGTGGGATCTTGTAAAGACAATGCATTGGTCGGAAAATACCCACCAAAGGTACTGTCTAAGCATGAGCCACAGGTGTCAACTAGCTAACCCGTAAGAGTTTAGCCTAGAGGTTTCGGGAAATGGATTTATTCTATCGTCAAATTGTAATTGCACCATTTGACTTGAAATACCTCAAACCTCACACCGAAAGACTACCGTCGTAGTGATTTTAGTGCAATTTTTTGACACTGCGTCTATTATTTATAAATTTCCAGAAGAGTAATGTAGCACCAGTAAAGTAAACTAGCCTACCGCGTAGGCTCTCACAATCGCCACTCTATAGTTATCTATTGAGCTGTGGGGAATTTCACGGAATTAGTTAAATTAATTCAGTAGTTATGAACTTAAAAGGAAAAACTATGTTGTCTGGAAAGCCTACCATCTTGGTAACAGGGGGAGCTGGGTATATTGGCTCTCATACAGTGCTAGCTCTCAAGCAAGCAGGTTATAACGTTGTGATTCTTGATAATTTGGTGTACGGACATCGCGATTTAGTAGAAAAGGTATTAGAAGTAGAACTTATAGTAGGCGATACAGGCGATCGCTCTCTACTCGACCACCTATTCAAAACCCACGATATCGCCGCTGTCATGCACTTTTCTGCCTATGCCTACGTGGGAGAATCAGTAATTGACCCTGCCAAATATTACCGCAATAACGTCCTTGGGACTCTCACACTATTGGAAGCCATGTTAACGGCTTCTGTAAAGAAATTTGTATTTTCTTCCACTTGCGCCACCTATGGTGTACCAGAATTCGTACCAATTCCAGAAACCCATCCCCAAAATCCCATTAATCCTTATGGGGCCACTAAGCTGATGGTAGAAAGAATTCTCACTGATTTTGATGCGGCTTATGGTTTTAAATCAGTGCGTTTTCGCTATTTTAACGCTGCTGGTGCTAATCCCGATGGTTTACTCGGTGAGGATCACGAACCAGAAACGCATTTAATTCCCTTGGTATTGCTGACAGCCTTAGGCAAACGAGAGTCCATTTCAATTTTCGGTACTGATTATCCCACCCCCGATGGTACTTGTATTCGCGATTATATTCATGTGAATGACTTAGCAGATGCTCATATTTTAGGATTGGAATATTTATTAAAAGGTGGCGATAGCGAAGTTTTTAATTTAGGCAACGGTAGCGGCTTTTCTGTCAGAGAAACCATCGCAGCCGCCGAAGAAGTCACAGGAGTTAGCATCAAAGTCGAAGAACGCTCACGCCGTCCTGGCGATCCCCCAATTCTCATTGGTAGCGGCGAAAAAGCCAGAACCATCTTAAACTGGAAACCTCAATATCCATCTATCAAAGATATAGTGGCTCATGCGTGGCAGTGGCATCAAAAGCGACATCAATAAATAAGTAGGGCATGGGGCTAATGAATGGGGAAAGGGAAAGGGGTAAGGGGGAAAGGGGAAAGATTAAATTTATTGCTTTTCCCTTTTCCCTTTTCCCTTTAACCTTTTCCCCATCTCCCCATCTCCCCATCTCCCCATCTCCCTACTCCCCACTCCCTCCTCTCATCCCTCGGAATGCAACAAATAAGATGGCTATAAATCCAAGGATTGGCAGAGCGATCGCCCAAAGTGGTAAGCTTTGATTTTCATTTTGGGCTACATCTGTATTGACATTTTGGATATTTCGTGAATTCGTTGTCGAGCCAGCGGCTACGGTGACTTCAAATTTGAACTCGAAAGGCTTGAATCTTGCTCCTGAGGCTGGTTTACCATTTAGTTCCAGCTGATACAGCCCTGGCTTGGGAAAAACAATTTCTGCACCTGGGATGCCTTGATAACGCTCAACAGCCACAGGTTTTAATGTTGGTTCTAAAAGTGCTGGCTCTCCGGCTGCGTAGGGTTCGGCATAAACAGCTAATTGACAATTACACTGGGCTAGGGGAATTACTTTTCCACCTCTGCGGGTAAGGGCAAACCAGGCTTGGGAGGGTTCTCCAGCACGAGGATTATCGTTTGGTTCAATGTGAAGTGTGCCACCCACATCTCCAGAGACTTCTACTTTATGAGCAGCAGCAGGGGAAAGATTAGTTATTGATATGGCTAAGCAACTCAGGAATAATAAATACTGAATCGTTCCTTTGTTGATTAAACTCGTGGGAATGGAGGCAGAAGATAACAATGATTTACCGCGATTTAGTTGGGGGAACATAAAACTTTTCTAGGGCTAACTTTGACCAAAAAAAGCGGGAACGTACTAACAAAACTCCAAGGGTAACAATTACCATCAGTACTGCCGCTAATTTATTTCCCCAAGTTGATTGCCAGGAACCCAGATAATGGGAACCAATCAACACAGTGTGAATAGCACTCAAGAGCAAAGCTGGCACACTTAATAGATGAATCTGTCGCCAACGTTTGCCCCAAGATTTTTGCAATGATTCCCAACTCGTGAAAGCGGCGGGGGACATTAATATCAATGCTACAGCACCCGCAGCCATCCCCCACTGAAATTGTGGTGGCAGGAAAGAAAAGCGAGTCAAATCCCATTGGAATGAGTGTGCGATGGTGTGGATGGTGTGAGCCACTGCAAGCACAAAAGCTCCCACACCTAAAGCACGGCGGTAACGCAGTGGTGACGCCCACAAGCCACTAATGGGACGGGCAATTAAGGCCAGCATCAAGCAAAATAAAGCGGCGTGTCCGGTGTAATCTACCATTGTGTCGCCAGTCCGCAGCAAGGTGATGACGCCAATGACGAGGGTAACCCAGCCACCCAATCGAAACAACTGACTGCGTTTGTCTTGACTCACCAAAGAGGTGGAGACGGCTACACCTAACATCGTGGGTAGAGTACCCAAGCCAAAAGCCAGCATGGTTGCTGTACCCATCCATAAATTACCAGTTCCAGCGGCTTTAATTTGAGCGGCATATAGGAAACCACAGGGCATTAATCCCCAAGTCATTCCTAACAGTAATGGCGTCCACCATTTGGTTTTTAAGGAAAGTTTGACCATTCCTGTGCTGAGGCGATGGTGTAAACCGCCTTTTAGTAAAGGATGCAGCACAGGAATGTGGGGTAGCAAATCTGGTTTTATTTGTGCTAGACCAAACCAGATGAGCATCACACCAGTGATAATTGCCATCCAACGCCGGAAATCACTGCCAATACCTGCTAGTTGTCCGCCTTGCAGCAATACCGAACCCAGCGCCCCAATACCAGCACCCACTAGAGCATAACTCAACATCCGTCCGAGATTGAGCAAGATATGAAACTTTAATTGCTGTTGCCAACTGTTGGACTTTTCTAAGGTTGAGGTTCCTCCACGGGAAGTTGTGTAGGAAATTTTTGGCTGATGAGACAGGGAAAACGCCACTGTTAGCGGCCCGCACATACCAAAGCAATGCCCAAAACTACCCAGAAACCCCAGGATTGCGATCGGCAATAAATCTACCATAAGAAAAGTCCGACAGTTGTGAGTTATGAATCCTGAGTATCAAAATAAAGATTTTGAAGAAAAGAAATTTTTTTTCTTGCTTTTTGCTTAGTACTGAGTACTTAGCACTCCTCCATTGGGGGACTTTAAGTCAAGTTGCGCTCTCTGTCAAAAGACAAGTTGTCAAACTTGATATTGACGAGAGTAAAGTTGATCGGACACTTCTTTAAGTTCTGGTTCAACCGCTGTCAAATGTTGCTCTAAAATCGCTAAATTCCTAATGTTGGATTTATAAAAAGCATCAAACAAATCACCCACAAAAGGCACAGTACCCAGCACTGTTTCTAAACCAACATTAAAAATCATTTTGGCTAAGTCTCGATTTGGGATGCCAAACTGAGTAGCTAAAAATATGATGTAAGCTGAAAACGCTGTACTAATTAAGTCACCAGCACCTGGAACTAGACCAATAATTGGGTCTAGTCCAATGTGAAAACCTGTTAGAGGGATGCGTATAGATGTATCCATCAAACGGCTGAGTTTGCGGATGCGATTTAGAGTAGCAAGGCGTTTGGCAGCGTCCATAATTTACGATATTTATACTATTTTCAAATTGCACCATTTTTCGTTATTTGTCTTGTACCGTTAGAAATAACGGCGTTATGAAGTTTATTAAGAGACCATTTATAAAGTAAATCTTAAATTGTAGTGGACTGACACAGCTAAAATAGTGCATTAGGAAACTCTTGTGGGGTGGGCATCCTGCCCGCCCGGACGGGTGAGGACACCCATCCTACAATAAAATCTATTCCAACATTTAAGGCTTGTCACGCCACTACTTAATATTTAATTTATAAATAGGCTCTAAGCTATTGATTATTAGTATTTAAATTTCCTCTTCATATTAAGTTCGCAAATTTTATAATATTTAATTTAAATAATTAGTATTGCTTAATTGCTCAATTCCTCTGGCCATATCCCGATCTTCCCATCTCCCCATCAGCCATAAAACATGCTTTGTGGATGTTTTACAGCTTATTAGGGATTTGCGCTACCCTAAGTCTGGAAGCCAAGGATAAATCACATGAAAAAATGGATCTGGCTGATGGTGTTGGTGGTGATGACAGTTGTGGTAGTGGGTAGCAGAGGTAGCACGTTTTTTCAACAGCCTCCCTCACCAGAAATTGTTCAGAGTGTTCCAGTACAAATACCAGAACCACAGCCAGAGTTTCAGGAAGTTGACACGAACCTACAAGTTTCTGGTGAAAGACTGTTAACCCATATCCAACGGTTGAATTTTCAGCGCTACACAACAACAGAACGATCGCGTACTCGCACTTATATCACAACTGAATTAAAAAAATTCGGCTGGACACCTAAATTAGAGAACTTCGACAACGGTGTAAATATTTTTGCCGAACGTCCAGGAACCAACAAAACGGCTAAAACAATTCTCGTGGGGGCGCATTACGATACTGTTGCTTCTTCTCCTGGTGCTGATGATAATGCCAGTGGTGTAGCTGTAATGCTGGAAGTTGCAAGGTTATTGGGTTCCCGTCCCACAACACGGACTTTACAATTAGCGTTTTTTGACCAAGAAGAAGCAGGACTTTTAGGTAGTAAGGCTTTTGTTACTCACAAAGCACGCTTGGAAAATTTAGGCGGGGCGATCGTTATGGATATGGTAGGTTATGCTTGTTACACACCAGGGTGTCAAAAATATCCTGCGGGATTACCTGTTACCCCACCTAGTAACAAAGGCGATTTTTTGGTGGTAGTGGGCGATACAGAGCATTTACCTTTATTAAATGCCTTTAAAAACTCCCAGAATATTCCCCCAACTGCTCAGAATAAGCAGGAATCAAATTTGCCAGCAGTTTTAACATTGCCAATTCCCCTTAAAGGTCTACTGACACCAGATACTTTACGCAGCGATCATGCACCTTTTTGGTATCAAGGAGCGGGTGCTGTACTGGTGACAGATACCGCAAATTTACGTACTCCCCATTATCATCAACCCAGCGACGTTCCAGCCACTATTGAGCGATCGTTTTTTATCGGTTCTGCACAGATTGTGGTGAATACTACCACTGCTTTATTAGAAAAAAATGAGGATTTTATTAGTTATTAGTTATTAGTCATTAGTCATCGGTCATTTGTGCTTTAGTTCCAACATTTCGCCATTTAAAATGGATGTTTGAGTGGTTTATCCGTAACACTACCTTTGATTTTATGTCTCTCCAGATGTACGGAGTTTTTTCAGAAATCAAATACTAGTCCTATATAATGAAAATTTGTTTTCCCTACTTCCTACTCTCTATTTTTGCACGTCTATTGCACGCCACCATCTGCTCTTCCCTGTTCGCTGTCAGAGGAGATGAGAGGAAAAGTTAATGTCCAATTTTTTTTATCGTTAATCTCGAAGTATAAACCTTGAAGAATCAATCGTACAGATGTTCGTGTTCTAATAAATTTTCTTAATAGATAAGTATCTGGCTGAGCAACAATGTCATCAATTTTTTTTCGATAGCCGAATTGTTTTGAACAGTAATTTCCTGCACCTTTGACTGTTAACACAAAATAGGGAGTTTGTTTGTATTCATCAGGAATCATAAAGATTCCGTATGATTTGTGTTTACCAAGCCACGGTTTAACAACAACTTTAGTGGCTTGTATTTGGAATTTTGTAGTATTTGATGCTAAAAAAGCTTCAGAATTACAAACAGAATCATTTACAGGCCACCATAATGTAATAATACTTAGGGAAAGCAGGAAAATAAAAATATAAATCATTCGAGGAAGCATAAAATTAAAAAAAATGTTGGTGCTACTGGCGCAATTTGAAGAGTAATGGTAGTGCAGCAACAGAAATAAAACTATCTACATGCAACAGGTTGGGGACTCAAAGTAAAAAAATATTCTATAGAAGACTGTTGACTGTTGACTGTTGACTGTGAACTGTCAACAGTTAAACGTTGTTTATTTTTTGGAGTTTCCTTAGTCATTGGGCATTGGGGATGAACAAAAGACTAATGGCTAATAACTAATAGCCAATGGCTAATGACTAATGAAAAAGGATATTTGTTGCAGTATTAAACTTAATTGATAAACAATCGGTTTTTTGTGGCTATTAACACCGATTTTTGTTCAAATTTTTAGCTGTAATTAATTGTACAATTTTTTGTTTTTGTGATGTTTTTGATCGATCGCCATCGCCCTAGCAAATACATTTACCACATAGGAGCCAATACTTGTCGGGTTTTGGGGAAAAGGGGAAGGGGAAAGAAAAAACCTTTACCCTTTTCCCAAAACCAAATTCCGAGTTGAAAATGCACAAAGCGAGCAGTATTGACATAGGAGCGATCGCTATTAACTTTCAAAGAAAATCTGCGTCTATTTATCGGCGGTGAATGAAGTAGTCAAATACACGAATATCCGCTATATTCACGTAAGTATGAATTGGTGAAAATCTTCATGGCTAGAAGTTGGCAAAGTTTGAAAAAGCTTGGTAGTTTTTTGTGCGCCATTGCACTGACGCAGTTCAGTACAAATACTTCTGCAAAAGCAGCTGACACAGTTGTTGTCCGTTTTGGTCTATTTACGGAAACTATCACCCTTGCTGAATTGCAAAAGACTGCAAAAACTGGGGAATTACCCAGAAGTTTGCAGCCTTATGCTAAACGCTTATCGGAACAACAACGCCAGTTGTTTGTCGGGGCGTTAAACACGAATCTACCGTTAAATATTGTTACTATTAATAGGTTAGTAAATACGCAAATTGGTACTAGTATTCTCAATGACTTGTCTACGGCTTTAGCCAGGGAGGATAAAGCTGGAGTACAAGCACTCAGGGCAGGATTAGTTCTAGGATCGACTACACCACAAGGTCTTTCTATACTCAGTTTTATTGCAGCTTATCCGAGTAAACGCTTAGAAATTAATGTACCGCAGGCTTTTAAAGTTGCAGGGAGTTTAAATACCGCTTTTTGGCGTACCCAACAATTTATGTTGGCAATTGCACCTCAACTCGACCTTTTGAACCCACAGCCGAGAATACCCCAAGTTACTTATCTTTTTGACCCTTCGCAACCAGGAACCGCTAAAGTAGAAATCCTCAAATTAGACTTAAATGACCAAAAGCGCAATCGCAATATTCCAGTTGATGTTTACTGGTCAACTGCTGTAACTCCTGAAAAACCTGTAATTGTGTTTTCTCACGGCTTCGGTTCTGTCCGCACGGACTTGCGTTATCTGGCGGAACATCTAGCATCCCACGGTTATGTAGTTGTAGCTTTAGAACATCCTGGTAGTAATGGAAATAATGTTAACTCAGCTTTACAAGGGAAAAACAGACTTGTTAAGCCAGAGGAGTTTTTAAATCGCCCTCAAGATATTAGTTTTGTTCTTGACGAGTTAGAAAAGTTGAATCAAACAGCTAATAACCCTCTTGTGGGTAAACTTGCGACTCAGAACGCGATGATTGTTGGCTATTCTTTTGGTGGTGGTACGGCTTTGACAATTGCTGGCGGCGAGTTACAACTACAACGCCTCAAACAACGCTGTAAAGGGAACTTGGCTATCTTGAGTTTAGGGGAAGCTATGCAGTGTATCGCTGAAGAACTGCCAGAAAATAGCTATCAATTGCGGGATAATAGAATTAAAGCTGCGATCGCTCTCAATCCTACAACTTCTTTAATATTTGGTGAAACTGGGTTAACCAAGGTACAGGTTCCTACCTTGGTGTTAACAAGTTCAGCAGATAAAACCACCCCGGCTTTAACCGAACAAATTCTTGGATTTGATAAAATCCCATCCCCCAAATGGTTAGTTGGTGTAGTTGGAGGTACTCATTTGAGTGTCAAAGACCCAAGTACCACTCAGGATCAAATAGGAAAAATCAGTACACCCATCAGTGGCGATGAAGTTGTCGGCGAAAAAGCGGCTGATGTTCGTCAGTTAGTTAAAGCTTTAACTTTATCCTTCGCTGCACAACTAACTCCAGAAGCTAAAAACTACGCTGTGTTTCTCACATCAGATTATGTCAACTCTAGATCTACTTCTGCATTTCCATTTCGCCTAATTACCCAAATTC
The DNA here is from genome assembly GCF_002608075.1 of Nostoc linckia z4. GTDB lineage: Bacteria > Cyanobacteriota > Cyanobacteriia > Cyanobacteriales > Nostocaceae > Nostoc > Nostoc linckia. Next base: position 2,824 of record NZ_LAHA01000093.1, on the reverse strand, counting down.
CTCCTAATGCTATGGCTTTAGTCCAAGAATTTATTGACAAATAACTATAGCAATCCTATTTGATTAGTGATAATTTTGGTGTTGACTGTCCTTTGTCCTTTGTTATGTCTCACAAATGATTTAGGGTTGCTACATAAAAGTCAAAAGTTAAAAGGCAAAAGATTTTTCTTTTGACTTTTGACTTTTGACTTGTTTGACTCACTTACACACAATCTCAACAGATAACCGTCCTAACGTACAGTTTCCCGCAAAGCTTCAGCATCAATTGGTTTAATGAGGTAAAGTAAGAGCAGATTCCAAACGATCGCTGCTATTAAAGGTAGTTTGCGAATTTGCTTTACCAATTTTGGCACACAACTGCCTTCAATCTCTGCAATTTTTAAGTTATAGCCTGAGCATCGTTGCAGACGCACGAAAAACTGGGGATGTTCGGTATTCAACATTACAGGAAAAGCCCGTCCCGCAGTTTCGTTGGTTTTGCGAACTACTTGGCGATCAAAATCCGTGGCATCGATTCCTAGAGAATCATAAAAACTAGCGCGTTCGTGAACAGTCAGCGTGTGGGTGGCAAATACTGATAACAGGAAAAAACGGCTCCAAAGTCTAGCTTTCCAGTTGTTCCACAGTTGTGGTTGAGAACGTAAAAGTGCTTTGAATATATCCCCGTGGCGATTTTCGTCTTGACACCAACTTTCAAATTTACGGAAGATAGGATAAAACTGGTTTTCTGGATGTTTTTGTAAATGACGGTAAATAATAATGTAACGCCAGTAACCAATTTTTTCTGATAAATACACTGTATAAATCACCCACTCTATGGGAAAAAATGTATAAGTGCGAGTTTTAGTTACAGTAGCCAAGTCCAGGGAAACTTTAAAATCCCCCATTGCTTTGTTGAGAAATCCAGCGTGACGGGCTTCATCACGCGCCATCAACTGAAAGATTTCTGCCAAAAGCGGATTGCGCCCTTTGAGTTTTCGCGATAGTTCTTTAAACAGCAAAAACCCAGAAAACTCGGAAATACACGAACGTTCTAAATATTCAATAAAGGCGCGGCGGGATTCTCCATCAATATGTTCCCACGACTGCTCAAAGGCTTCATCCCGAACGAAATGGTGACGGTTGTAGTCTGCTCGCATTTCTTCAAGCATGGCTGTTAACTCAGTTTCCTGAGCAGACAAATCCAGATTGGCAGCAGTTTCAAAGTCTGTGGTGTAAAACCTGGGAGTCAGAATGGTTTCTTGGCTTGGGTCTTTGATTCCGTCTTTTGATTGCTTGGAAGCAGACTGAGGTAGGGTATTGACCATGATTGCGCTGTTAATCAACTATTTCTTTGTATAACTACAAAGTTATGATAGTTATTGCTTTCTGACTAGATTCACGAGGTAAATTTCTAGATTTCTTCAACAAAGTTCACATTACTCATCTAAAACTGTTGCAAAGTAAAGAAAATTTGAAAAAAGCAATTTATTAACTTTTGTATAATTCTGACGCTAATGTTTTTATAGCTATATAGTTATAAAAATAAATAAATTGAGAGATTCCGAGGTATTCAGTATGGGGCGTCATTGTGAGAATCAACCACAATTACTTACACCTTTGGACAATAAACCTCCCGCAGATTCACGCCAGCGTGTAAAACAATTTATGCAGAGCTTACAGGATCAAATTTGTACTGTATTGGAGCAGCTCGACGGGAAAGCCCACTTTCGAGAAGACCGTTGGCAACGACCAGAAGGGGGTGAAGGACGCACCCGTGTAATTCGGGAAGGGCGGGTATTTGAACAAGGGGGTGTTAACTTTTCAGAAGTTTGGGGTGATACTTTACCTCCTGCGATTCTCAGTCAGCGAAAAGAAGCAACTGGACATGATTTTTTTGCTACCGGAACCTCCTTAGTACTGCATCCTCGTAATCCCTACGTACCAACCGTACACCTCAACTATCGCTACTTTGAAGCTGGCCCAGTTTGGTGGTTTGGTGGAGGAGCCGATTTAACGCCATACTACCCCTTTGTAGAAGATGCGATTCACTTTCATTCTTCCCTCAAACGTGCCTGTGATGCCTATCATCCAGAGTATTATCCAGTCTTCAAACACTGGTGTGATGAATATTTTTATTTGCGGCATCGGCAAGAACAACGAGGCATTGGTGGCATATTTTTTGACTATCAAGATGCAAGTGGAAAACTTTATGTTGGGCAGCACACAGATAGTCCCGCAGCACTCTACAGTCAAAAAGTAGGGCAAGTATCTCGCAGTTGGAAGGACATATTCAGCTTTGTGCATCAATGCGGGTTAGCATTTTTACCTGCTTACATGCCCATTGTGCAACGGCGACAGCACACAGAGTATAGCGATCGCCAGCGCCAATTTCAACTATACCGTCGGGGTCGTTACGCAGAGTTTAATCTCGTTTATGACAGAGGCACAGTTTTCGGTTTGCAAACCCAGGGAAGGGCAGAATCCATTCTCATGTCTCTACCACCTTTAGCACGCTGGGAATATTGCTACGAACCAGAACCAGACACACCAGAAGCAAGACTGAGCCAGATATTTCTCCAGCCTCACGATTGGTTAAATGGGACTTTTGCCCAAAAATAACAACATTTTTCAGCAATTAGGTATTTACTATGAGCAGCCATTTAGATATTCGTTTACGAGAAGGGACTAAGCATTCCCACACAATGGCAGAAAACACCGCCTTTATGAAATGCTTTCTCAAAGGGATAGTAGAAAAGAGCTACAGAATTTAGCGCGTAATAGCTGCGTTTGGGGAGATGGGGAGATGGGGAGATGGGGAGATGSGGAGATGGGGAGATGGGGA
>NZ_LAHA01000010.1:137500-151460 GCF_002608075.1 Nostoc linckia z4 | reverse complement strand
AGGGGAACGTAAATTTCTGTGGTGTGAACTACCACCATTCGTAGTTTTTGCCAAATGCAATCTTGCTTTGCTTGTTCGTGCCAAAATCGCAGCATTGGTAAAAAATCTTGGGCGATATTTGGATGTTCAAAAACTCGCTGCACTTCGTTCAAAGCCAAAACTACAGGATTTTCAGCAATATATTGTAATAGATAAGCTTCAAAATAAATTTTGCAGCTGACTTTGCTGCCCATTTCTATGTCCCAAAAATCATCTAGACAGGGAAAGAGATTTAACTGCCTAGTGACATAAATACAGAACCAACGCAAAAATTTATCCAGAGAAACAAAAACTTCTTCGTCTGCTTCTTGAAAATCCAAATAGACGACTTGATAATTTTGCTCTTTAGCATAAGCAATCATTCGGTTGAGCAAGGAACTTTTGCCCATTTTCTTGGGCGCTTTAATTCTGATTAAGCAACCAGGTTGTATCAATTCACTACAAATCAGTTCTTCTAATGGCGGACGATTAATGTATAAACTAGAATTTATCGGCAAAGGGCCACTGGGAAATTCCATCTTGCCGGGTGAAAATAAGTTTGGATAAAGCTTTGTGAATCTGAATTTTGTGTCTGGCTGTTGTTCTTGTGGTTGATTTTGCTGTTCAGTTATCCCTTGTAAGTATTTGCTTAAGACTAGATGTAGATTTTTTTTTGTTATTCTTTCTCCAGCAGCTTGGGACAAGTCTTGCCACAACTGAGAGCCAATTTGCTTGATATAGTTGCTACCATAACCTGTACCCTGTGCCATCTCATCGTAAGTTTTACCTAACCACGATTGATAAAGCACAAACCACTGAATGGAATCGAGAGGCCTGTTTTGGAGAATTTTTTCTACAGCGTCTAGCAATTCTTCCACGGTTATAAAAAGTTAAACATTTAGTAAAATTACAGATTTCCTTTAGCTTAGTATTAATATACAACCGGAAAAATACTTGGATCGGGAAAAATCTATAAGTCTCATTGTGTTCTGAAAATTATCAGTATTTAAATAGGTTCTTAAGTATAAGATATTCACTGAAGCTATTGCTAAGTTGTCACGTATTTAACTTGCACATCTTTTGATGTTCGTGGTTGACTAGTTAACCCTCAACAGGAGTCACTGACGGGTACGTAGGAGTTCCCTCAAATGCAGCAAGTGGCGTTCAACGTGCAATTAGCCCAATAGCTGACTCGCTCTAATTATTACGATACCGTCATTATTACCACTGCCGTCACTAACAAGATAAATATTTTTTACTATAATGTTTAACTCCGAGGTTAATCGTTGTTAAAAGCAAATCAACTTTAAAGTTATATAGCCATATAGTTGTACATTCAATTAAGTAAATTTTCATATTATTTTTTACTTAACTCCCGAAACATCCTACTCCCTTCTACCAAAATTTTGGGATTGCTTCGTCGCAATGACAAAACAGAATAATTCCAAACTCAAGGTTTCAACATGGACAACGTTTAAAATCTTGATTATAAATGCTTTTTTGCGGCAAAATATATGTATTACATAGTAAGCTATGTTAACTAAGGCACTATCAATAGATAGTGATGCCCTACTTTTGGCGATCGCACATTGTAAAATTCAATCAACAAAACCCTTGTAAGATAGCTATTACAAATTAAAAATTTATGTCAGAAAAAAGTTCTTCCGTTAAAAATATTTTGATTTTAGGTGCAACCGGCTACATTGGCGGAGAGCTGTGCCGTAAATTTTACCAGACACCAGATTTTGCGGTATTCGGTCTTGTGCGTCCAAGCAGTGATGTTGAAGCCATAAAGCCTTTTTGTCAAGAAATAATCCGCTCTCAAGAGGCCAACTTTTCCAGCAACGATGTTATCCAAGCAATTCGTAACCATAACATTACAACAGTAATTAATGTTGCTTGGCACATGCCTCCAGAACCAACTAAAGAAGCTCAATTTGCCAAAGACCGCATAGCATTAGAAGCTGCTTTAGAGGGTGCAAAGGCAGTTTCACCAGATATTCATGTAATTACAACCAGTGGCAATTTCTCTTTAATCACTGCTGATGGGGGGCGAATTACCGAAACACCTCCGCCAAAAGGTTATATACTGCCCGAATATTTGGTATGTATAGATTTACTAGTGGGTGTAAATGTCTTAAAAGATGGGCTAGTAGAAGAATATATCAATAATGGAGGTAATGCTTCCATTGTGTATCCTTCATCAGTGTATGGTGCGGCACCGACTCGTGGCAGTTTCTGGGATTTTGCAATTCAGCAATTCATTACAGGTGAACCATACCAAGGCTATCAGCCATTTCCGCCAGATTTTATGACTGCGTGGGTTCATGTTGAGGATTTAGCAGAATGCTACATTGCCGCAGCACGAAAAGGTACTAAAGGAGGACATTACCTAGCTGCGCCAGAAAATTTGAGTATTAGTCAGATATCAACTTTGTTTGCTCAAGCTGCTGGAGTAGAATTCATTGCACCAGTCTTTGAAAACAAAGACAAAGTTATATTTGATGATTCTCACACTAGAGAAGTGTTGCAACTGCAATGGAAGTATAAAGTGGCTGATGAAATCAAAGGTTGGGTGGAGAGAATAAAAGAGTTGGGAACTTATTTTTTAATTAATCCAGATACAATTTGAGTGACCTGACTGCAACGGATATGGAAACAGAGAATGGGAAGAAGAATTAGCCGCAAAAAAAGATTTTTGTAAAAATTCAGAGATTTTGTCATAATGGCGATCGCTCAAAATTACTGACAATGTCCCTGTTAACTTTTATATATCCCGGTTGGATATGGGTGAAGTGCGAACTCAACTGTTGATGAGCTGTAGCTAGAGCGTGAAACGGAATTGATGGGTACAAATGATGTTCTGCATGAAATGACATATTCCACATCAAAAATCTTACAGGAAATAACGTCAGGGTTGTACGAGTATTTGTTAACAAATTTGCATCAAGAGTACAACCTGTGTGTTCTGCCAACAAAATAAAACGCAGAATTGGTTGACCAACAAGCAATGGTAGCAACCAATACAGAAAAAACCAAGGCTGATTTGCTGCTATGGAAATAGCTATCGCTACTGCATAAACAGCTAATTGCCAACGAGTTGAGCGAATAACTTCAGCTCGTGCTGTTTGCGGTATAAATGGGCAATCATCAAGTTGACCAAAAGCAATCTGAAAATGTCCGCGAATTTTGCCTAACCACCAGGGCAAACCAGTAATTATTAATAAATATTTACCTAAATTGCTTGGTTTGAGATCCGTCAGTTCTGGATCTTTGTCTGGAACGCGAGTATAGCGGTGATGCCAGTTGTGGTAGTAGCGGAAAAATGTGCTGTTGTAAAATGAAAGTAAACCCGCACACCAAGCGACAATATCATTCAACCGATTGTTCGCAAAAGCAGTTTTGTGAACGCACTCATGCATAGGTGCAAACATAGAAGCTATACAAAAGCCGTAAATCACCAGTGCTGGTATTGCTAACAACCAATTGCCAAAATTCATTGCCCATAGATAACCACTAATTCCCATAACGGTTAAATGTCCAGCCAATTGAACTACACCCTTCCAGTTGTAGCGATGATTCAAAACGTTTAATTTTTGCATCTCAAGAATTTGGCGGGGCTTATATTGCTTATCAACTTCGTTTTCTAAGAATTCAGTTTCAATAATTGCATCACTAGACATGATTAAAACTCCACATAGTAAAAATTTAACTATTAAATACAAAAAACTAGGAATATTTTCAACCCTAGCTGAGTAACGAGCGTTCAGTCAATACCAGACTTCTTGCAGAAGTGGGGAAAAGGGCAAGGGGGTGCATGTTTGGTATTTTCTCTTTCACTTTTTCCCTTTGACCACAAGAGTTCAAAAAGCAATTGATTGCAATAGGTCTACCGATGTGTTGACAGTCAACAGTCTTCTGTCGAAGATTTATTTTCTTGGAAGTCCCTTATTAATGTAAATCATAGAAATAAATTAACCCATTTGTAGGAGGTAATTTGTCAGGCGATCGCTGTATTTTAGATATCATCAAACCAAAATAAAACGGTTTGATAATACGCCAAATTCACACAATAGATATTTGAATTATGTTCAGTCTCAAATCTATTCCTTCTAGAAAATTACAAATACTAATTTTTTCAACAGCTTTTTTAGTGGCTGCCGAAACTTCTGGTAATGCTCAAACCACTATTCCTAATCTCACTCCAACACAAGCTCAAAATTTATCACGTGACTTAGTTCCATCTAACTCTCAAGACTTTTTTAGACAAGGTACTAATGCCTTTGAAAGAGAAATTCAAATGCTTAGAGACAGACAACTATCTCCAAATAAACCTATTTTGAAGATTGATTTAATACAGATCGAAAAAATACCAGATACTCAAGAAAAACCTTGAAACTGCGATATAAAGTATTTAATTACGTAAGTAGACAGGGCGCTTAAGCGAAGTATCGTTATCTTTGCCAGTAGCATAACTACAGAATAAATATGGAAGGCGATCGCTAAAAGCTGATTTCCCAAGTATTTATGTAAAATTAAATACACTATATCCACACAAGCGCAAAGAGGCAATAATAATCATAAACCATTACTTATTGCTTCCTTGCATTATTCTGTTTCAGTACGTCTTGACTATCCAAACCTTACAAAAATCCATTAAAAATATAGCCAGTTGCATTTACTTTATCCAAGAGTAACACTAGGAATAACATTCCTGTGTTAATTTCCCCATCTCAGAATTTTATGAATCTAAATAGACATAACAATGTATAGTTTGTATAGTCAGATTTGTAATCAAATTTTAGTTTTACATTGGAGACTTAAAATATGTCTACTGAGACTCACAAAGTTGTTTACGTTCAAGAAAGCGAGTTTGATGTTATTTTAAATGGAAGCGAAGAGCAAGTTGTTGTTGTTGACTTTACTGCTACTTGGTGTGGCCCATGTCGTCTGATTAGTCCATTAATCGAACAACTTGCCGAAGAATACAAAGGTCGTGCTAAAGTCGTGAAGGTAGATGTTGACAGCAACAAACCACTGTTCAAAAAATTTGGTCTTCGCAGCATTCCAGCAGTTTTAATTTTTAAAGATGGTGTTTTAGCAGAAACTATTGTAGGAGTTTCTCCTTACGAACAGTTTACCAATGCTATTGACAAACTTCTTTAACTAATTTGTAATTCGTAATTCGTAATTCAAAAGAATTTAATTGTTATTATGGCAATGGATTCATTATAAATTATGAATTATGAATTTATCACTGTTTTGTTTTTGTCTATAGTGTACCTGAATTAATCCACTTGGATATTGTTTTGAGTTCATCATCTCTAATTTTTCTTCAGGGGTAGGTGGTGGAAAAAGGCGTACACCGTCACCTAAAATAATTGGAATAATTGAAATAATATATTCGTCAATCAAGCTGTGTTTAAGAAAGGAATTAATTAACGCTCCACCACCAACTAGCCAGATATTTTTAAAGCCTTCTGCCTCTATACTTGATAATGCATAATTCACTGGATCAGAGATAAATACAACGTCGTTGCGATCGCATTTGAAATGCCGTTGGGTGAATACGAAAGATTTCTTATCTGGATAAGGCCATTGGTCAAAACTCAGCCCTAGCTCATATGTCTTACTACCCAAAACAATAGCATCTATAGATTGGTAGAAAGCGGCATAACCATAATCTTCTTCTTGAGCTTCAAACATTGATAACCAATCAATTTCTCCATTACTGCGAGCAATGTAGCCATCTAAACTAGTTGCAATATAAAGTGTAACTTTCATAATTAGTCATTGGATATGGGATATGGGGTATGGGGTCTGTTGACTGTTGACTGGGGAGTTATTATTCTCCCCATCTTCCCCATCTTCCCCATCTCCCCCATCTCCCTCATCTCCCTTTTACACTGTCTTCTACACCCAATTGCAGGGCATAGAGGTTTGCATAGACACCTTGTTGACGGATGAGTTCTGTGTGAGTACCCTGCTCTACAATTTGTCCCTGTTGAATTACTAATACTTTATCTGCCTGAGTAACTGTACTGAGGCGATGGGCAATTACGAAACTTGTACGACCTTGCAATAAGCGAGCGATCGCACTTTGCACTAAAGCTTCTGTACGAGTATCAATGCTGCTTGTGGCTTCATCAAGTATGAGAATGCGGGGATTAATTAATACCGCACGAGCAATGCTAATGAGTTGTCGTTGTCCCTGACTCAAGGGAGCGCCTTTTTCACCCAATTGAGTGGTATAGCCTTGTGGTAGTGAGGTAACAAATTCATGAACATTGGCCATCTGTGCAGCTGCTTCAATATCAGCTTGGGTGGCATAGGGACAGCCAAAGGCAATATTTTCAGCAACAGTACCGCTGAACAAAATATTATCTTGCAAGACGATACCAATTTGACGCCGTAGACTTGCTTGAGTAACACTACGCACATCAATGTTATCAATTTTCACTGCACCATCGGACACATCGTAGAAGCGCAAAATCAAGTTAACTATTGTACTTTTCCCCGAACCCGTCGGCCCTACTAAGGCAACCATTTGTCCTGGGTAGGCGTGCAAATTTACTTTTTTAAGAACGAGTTGGTCTGGAGTATAACCAAATTTGACATTCTCAAATTTTACCTCACCTTGAATTGGTGGCATTTCCCTAGCATCAGGCGCGTCTTTGAGTTGTGATGGTTCATCTAATAATAAAAAGATTCGCTCTAATCCAGCGAATGCAGATTGAGCTTGGGTGTAAAACTGGCTGAGAATTTGGATCGGGCGGAAGAATTGCTGTACATAAAGTAAAAAGGATGTTACTACACCCACCGTTGCACCACCGGTCACCGCCAGATAACCGCCATAGGCCAACACACCTGCGGTTGCTAATGTATTGAGAAAATCAATAGACGGCAAAAAAGCTGAAGTAATTGCCACAGCTTCGACGTTAGCATCTCGATTGGCGGCGTTGAGAATCTCAAATTCTGCAATGTTCAGGTGTACGCGATTAAATGCCTGTGCTTCTCGCACACTCACAATATCTTCTTCTAACTTGGCGGAAAGTTCCCCAATGGTTTGTCGCGTGACACGAAATCTGGCTCTAGCCCAACGCGCAAACAAGCCTGTTGTAAAAATCATTAGTGGTACTACGAGGTTGCTTAACAAGCCCAGTTGCAAGTTAATTGAGAGCATGGCAACCACAATGCCGATTAAACTGAAAGTATTACCCAACATTTGGGCAATAGTCAGTCCGAAAGCCTGATTCACGGTGTTGACATCATTCAGCAAGCGACTCATTAAATCGCCTGCTTCGCTACGGTCAAAAAAGCTCAGGGGTAAACTTTGGATTTTAATGAAAATGTCTTGCCTGAGTTGAGCCAATAATCGCTGCATAATCCAGCCCACTCGAATAATTTGACCCCGGATTGCTAAGACACCAACTCCATAATTCAGCGCTAATAGCCCTAATAACAGCAGTAATCCCTGTAAATTTCCCTTGGCAATTAGATTATCAATTGACCAACCAATAAAAAATGGCCCAATTGCTTGGGTAATAGCACCAATGAAAACTAATCCGATGGCGATGGGAATTTCTTTGCGATATGGTTTTAGGTATTGCAAAAAGCGCCCTAAGGTAGAGACTTGCTTAGTACCTTCTTCCTGGGATACAACAACAGCAGATGTACTTCTCATGCATTCTCCTTTTGCTTTACCTGAGATTCCAGAATTACGCCGTAAAGCGGGCTACTTTGCATCAATTCTTCGTGAGTACCTTGTGCTACCAATCGTCCTTTGTCCATGAGAAAAATGCGATCGGCATTTTTGACGGTGCTAATGCGTTGAGCCACGACAAAGGTTGTGCAAGCTTTTTGGCGCATGAAACCATCTAACTCAGCTTGAATTTGGGCAGCAGTTTTAGCATCCACAGCAGAGGTACTATCGTCCAAAATCAAAATACTGTAATCAGTGAGTAAGGTACGGGCGATGGCAATTCGTTGTTTTTGACCGCCAGACAACCCTACACCACGTTCGCCGACAATTGTTTCATAGCCATCAGGCAAACTAATAATAAAATCATGTATTTGTGCGCTTTTTGCCACCTCAATTACTTCTTCTAAGGTTGCATTGGGTTTTGCATAGGTAATATTTTCACGAATTGTCCCAGAAAAGAGTGTGGTTTCCTGAAACACAATCCCGATATGAGACCTGAGGCTTTTAAGGTTAAAATCTCGTACATCCCGCCCGTCAATGCGAATTGCTCCCTGTGTAACATCATAAAAGCGGGGAATCAAGTTCATAATTGTGCTTTTCCCGGAGCCAGTCATCCCTAGAACAGCGATGAGTTCATTGGGCTTGGTTTCAAAGGAAACTTCTTTGAGAGTTTCGGCACTTGCTCCAGGATAGCGAAACGAAACATTTTCAAAGGTGATTCTACCACCGCAGGTATCAAAAGGCATGGCATTAGGGCGATCGCCAATTTCGATCTCTGCGTCCACAACTTCGTAAACCCTTTCTGCCGAAGCAGCTGATTGAGCAATGGCTGGTGCAGCAAAACCAATTACCAAAATTGGTTGCAAAATCAAAGCTAGGTAGGAATTAAAGGCCACTAGTTCACCAATGGAGAATCTATTTTCAACTACCTCTGCTCCTCCATATCCAAAAACCGCCAGTGTTACTAAATTACTTAACAAAAATATAAACGGAAAGGTATTACGAATAGCACTAATGGTCTTCATATTTGCCTTGATTAGGCCATCATTCAACGTCGTGTAACGCGACCTTTCCGCAGACTCTCGTACAAACGCTTTCACCACCCGTATTCCGATTAAGTTCTCTTGTAATACAGCATTCAAGTCGCTGAGTTGCTCTTGTACTTGGCGAAAAAGTTTGTTATTACGAGTGACAAATCGTGCCATTAACCATGCTGTTAATGGTACGACTGTGAGAGTAATCAGTGCTAATTTCCAGTTCATTACCAGCAAAATCACTGCAACACTCACCAATGTCACAACCCCACCAATAACCTGAATCAGGCTGGTGCCAATAAATGTACGGATTTGCTCAATGTCACTGGTAACACGGGTTAATAGTTGGGAAGTCTGCGCTTGGTCGTGATAGCTGAAACTTAGATTTTGAATTTTGCTAAAAATTTTGTTTCGCAGATCGTAAGCCACACCTTGAGAGGCCGCTTCTGCTAAATAGCTTTGCCCAAAGTTAAATAAACCACGAGCAATGGCCGCAACTACCATCCAGCCGGCGCTAATTAAGACAATTTCTAAATTTCTTTCGCTAATTCCTCGATCGATTCCCCAGCGAAATAATTGTGGAGTAACGGCATTAGCGATGGTCAACAGCAAGAGGCTGACTAAAGCTCCCAACGAAGTCCATCGGTAAGTACTCAAACTAACCAGGACGCGTTGGATTGATTGCATTGACGATGTTTCTTGGAGTTCTGGCTGCTGAACCAATGGAATTCACCCTGTGTTTTGGGAAAATTATCTCGTACTTTGATTCAAAAAAACCACTTACTCAAGTTGAGAATGAGGAATATTACAATACGTTTGTAACTTTAGCTATTTTTTATACTTGTAAATTAATTTTCCTCACAATTGCTCTGGATTAATTCCCCGTTCTTTTAGTAGAGTATGTAGGGCTTCTAATTGTGCTTCGGCTTGTTCGGCTCGCTGGCGTTGTTGTTCGGCTCGTTCTTTTTCTTGTTTTCGTTGTTGGTCTAGTTCCAAATGGGTAAGAAAGCGATCGCCATCAGGGCGATAAATTTGTAGTTCTTCCTCACTCAACTCGAAACGCACTCCCAATCTAGGACTCACCCAACCAACCATTTGGTCAATAACTTCTAATCGTGAGTTACGACGCTGCCAACCTGTCAAGTCAACTACATCAGGTTCGTACAAATAATATTCTTCCACACCGTAGCGCTCATAAAACTCGAATTTCTTCGCCATCTGAGAAATCCGGTTTCCAGGCGACCAAATTTCAAATACCACCTGCGGAGCAATGTTATCTTCAACCCACTGTTTATAAGAACCCCGGTATCCTTTTGGTCTACCAAATACTACCATTACATCCGGAGCTTGTCGGAGCTTGTTATCATCTTCCACCGAATACCATAACAAATCCCCAGCGACAAACACATTTGGGTCATTGGCGAACAGCAGTTCTAAATTATTTTTAATCCAGACAATTAATTCAAACTGCTTAGTATTGTCTGCCATTGGCTGTCCATCGCTGTCAGGGTAGATAATGCTTTTTGGTGTAGAAGATGGTAGCTGTGTAACCATTGCGATGATTCTCAGGTGATTGTTAGAGATGGGTGAGCGATCGCTTTTCCTGCTGTTCTTATTTCATATCGTAGTCTAACCAAAATACAGAGTTTGGTCGGTACGGTCATTTGGCTATCATCTATACAAATAAAATAAACTGGTGCGATCGCACATTTTTTATCTACTATTGTTAGTTTTTAAAATTATTTCCTAGTCTCGTCTCTTCATACTGAGTAGATTTAGGTTCATTGTATACCATTTCTCTAGCCCAATGTTCGCAGTTGTAACTCAGTAAATTCCAAAGAGGATCTTTTGCACTGAGAATTTTTTCTCTCGACTTTTGAATACGCGCCTCAATTTGAATGTCTGAAACTTTTTCAGGATGTTCTTTTTCAGGACGTTCTTTAAACAGCCAGTCTGTTGTGTAATGAGCTAAATGAACATATCCGATTCCCACCCTGACAATTTTACCTTCTGGCTTCACCGTCTCACTTGTGAAAAAGTGTGCAACTCTGTAACCATTTGGGGTCGCTCTAACAACCCCATAGTGTTCATAATCTCTATCCTTCTCATCTTTACAGAGGTACACAACTAAATCATTGGGACGTATTACATTGCCTTTATTGTCACAAATATCAGGCTCTCTATCCAGAAGTATATCTAGCAGTCTCCAGCGATATTTACGAGCGGTTTTTTATAAGTCCATTTATTCAGGGACTCGTTCAGCAAAACCAACTTCTGTTGTTAATTTACGATATTGATAAGGAGGTAATTCAAAAATGGCTACCGTCAACGAATACCGACAACACATCCAAAACCTGCTAACAGAACGCGCCAAACTCGTGTGGGACGATCGCATCCAAGCCCAAACTATTTTCGATACCGAACGCGACCACTACCAACTAGTCTACGTTGGTTGGCGCGACTCAAGCCGACTGTACGGCACCATCCTTCACCTCGACATCATCAATGGTAAGATTTGGATTCAACAAGATGGAACCGAAGTTGGAATTGCAAACCAGTTGGTTGAACTCGGTGTTCCCAAGGAAGACATTGTTTTAGGCATTGATCCTCCAAAAATGCGACATTACACCGACTTTGCAGTAGGATGATTCGCCCCATTATATTTAAAGTACAATCCTCATACTCAAATCCAACCACTTTGACTGAGTAATCGGCGCACTGCTAGAAATATAATCCACACCCGTCTCTGCAATACCTCGAATCGTCTCCAAAGTCACATTCCCCGAAGCCTCAATTTTCACCCGGCTATCCTGCTGACGAATCAATTGCACCGCCTGATGCATCATATCCAAAGGCATATTATCCAACATAATGATGTCGGCTTGGTGCTGCAAAGCTTCTTTCACCTGTTCTAAACTTTCTGTCTCTACCTCTATTGTCAAAGGATAAGGAATCTGAGAACGAACGCGCCCAATAGCTTCTCCAATTCCCCCAGCCGCCGCAATGTGATTATCCTTAATCATCACTGCATCATCCAATCCCACGCGATGATTAATCGCCCCACCCACAACAGTCGCATACTTTTCCAACAGTCTCAGCCCTGGTGTAGTTTTGCGCGTATCCACCAACCGAGCAGTTAAATCAGCAATTTTCTCTACATATATATTAGTTAGCGTGGCAATTCCACTCAAGCGCATAGCCAAATTCAGCGCTACCCGTTCCCCCATTAGTAATGCATCAAGCGAACCATGAATTTTAGCCACTACCTGTCCTGGCTCACATCTTGCACCTTCAGGCGTCACAGCAGTAAAACTCACATTTTCATTCAAAATCTGAAATACCCTAGCTGCAACTGGTAAACCAGTGATAATTCCTGGAGCCTTCGCTATCCATTTGGCTGTTCCTGATGTGACACCTTCGACGAGTAGGGTGTTTGTGGTGCGATCGCCCCTTCCAATATCCTCCAATAACCAACCACGCAACAGTGGATCTAAAACTAGCCAGGGCGGCAAAACACCAAATTTTGTCACAATTTCAATTCCTTATCTTGAGACCTCAGGAATAATATAGCCGAAAACCCTTACCATCTAAGGCTCACAGGAATCTCAAAAAAAAGGTCAAAAAAAAGTGGTCAAAGAGGTTGACACTCTAAGAATGGTTAGCTATATTGAATAAGTGCCAGAGAGAGCGAAGCGAAAGAGCGACGCTGTTGGGACACGGAACCATGAAAATATTATAGTTTGAAAGCCATTATACAACAAGTGGTTAGCGTCAAGTAAATAAGAGAACCAAGCTGGGGTTAAAAAAGCGCAGCTAAAGAGCTAAAAGCAAACGATTCATCAAAACGGAGAGTTTGATCCTGGCTCAGGATGAACGCTGGCGGTATGCTTAACACATGCAAGTCGAACGGTGTCTTCGGACATAGTGGCGGACGGGTGAGTAACGCGTGAGAATCTAGCTTCAGGTCTGGGACAACCACTGGAAACGGTGGCTAATACCGGATGTGCCGGAAGGTGAAAGGCTTGCTGCCTGAAGATGAGCTCGCGTCCGATTAGCTAGTAGGTGGGGTAAGAGCCTACCTAGGCGACGATCGGTAGCTGGTCTGAGAGGATGACCAGCCACACTGGGACTGAGACACGGCCCAGACTCCTACGGGAGGCAGCAGTGGGGAATTTTCCGCAATGGGCGAAAGCCTGACGGAGCAATACCGCGTGAGGGAGGAAGGCTCTTGGGTTGTAAACCTCTTTTCTCAGGGAAGAACACAATGACGGTACCTGAGGAATCAGCATCGGCTAACTCCGTGCCAGCAGCCGCGGTAATACGGAGGATGCAAGCGTTATCCGGAATGATTGGGCGTAAAGCGTCCGCAGGTGGCTGTGTAAGTCTGCTGTCAAAGAGCAAAGCTCAACTTTGTAAAGGCAGTGGAAACTACACGGCTAGAGTGCGTTCGGGGCAGAGGGAATTCCTGGTGTAGCGGTGAAATGCGTAGAGATCAGGAAGAACACCGGTGGCGAAGGCGCTCTGCTAGGCCGCAACTGACACTGAGGGACGAAAGCTAGGGGAGCGAATGGGATTAGATACCCCAGTAGTCCTAGCTGTAAACGATGGATACTAGGCGTGGCTTGTATCGACCCGAGCCGTGCCGTAGCTAACGCGTTAAGTATCCCGCCTGGGGAGTACGCACGCAAGTGTGAAACTCAAAGGAATTGACGGGGGCCCGCACAAGCGGTGGAGTATGTGGTTTAATTCGATGCAACGCGAAGAACCTTACCAAGGCTTGACATGTCGCGAACTCTTCTGAAAGGAAGAGGTGCCTTCGGGAGCGCGAACACAGGTGGTGCATGGCTGTCGTCAGCTCGTGTCGTGAGATGTTGGGTTAAGTCCCGCAACGAGCGCAACCCTCGTTTTTAGTTGCCAGCATTAAGTTGGGCACTCTAGAGAGACTGCCGGTGACAAACCGGAGGAAGGTGGGGATGACGTCAAGTCAGCATGCCCCTTACGCCTTGGGCTACACACGTACTACAATGCTACGGACAGAGGGCAGCAAGCTAGCGATAGCAAGCTAATCCCATAAACCGTGGCTCAGTTCAGATCGAAGGCTGCAACTCGCCTTCGTGAAGGAGGAATCGCTAGTAATTGCAGGTCAGCATACTGCAGTGAATTCGTTCCCGGGCCTTGTACACACCGCCCGTCACACCATGGAAGC
>NZ_LAHA01000010.1:0-132500 GCF_002608075.1 Nostoc linckia z4 | reverse complement strand
AAATCTATTGAATGCTTCTAGCCTTGTAGTAATCTGTAGGTTATTCCACCAATAACTGCGGCGGTCGGTAAAGTTAAAATCCACGATAAAAATATTTGGTAAAAAACACGAATATTTGATTTTTTACCAATCAAGCCGACTCCAAAAATAGAAGCGACAGAAAGATGAGTGATAGACACTGGAAGCCCAAAATAATTACTTGTAATATATAGCAGTCCTGTTACTAAATTTGCTGATAAGCCTTGAGTATGATTCATTGAAGTAATTTTTTCACTCATGGTTATTGCAACTTTTTGGGAGTTGAGTAAACCCCCAAGGGCCATTGCGATCGCAACGGTAATCATTGCTCCCTGAATCGAAAAATACTCAATAATTAAAATCAGTGACACAACCTTGGGAGTATAATTAAATCCTCTAGCAAAACTAATAATTCCTGCACTAATAAAATGACAAGTATCGGCAATTTTCCGGTTAATTATCAGGTTATATTTATAGTTGATATAAGTTGATATACTATAAATTAGTCCTCCCAAGAGAATAGCAATCACTGGACTGACTAATAAGGGCAAAATAAAAGAACCCACCAAAGCGGCAAAATTAACTTTGAGTCCGATCGCTATTAATCCAGCACCAACAATAGCACCGATTAAACTGTGAGTTGTGGAAATAGGAAATCCCATGAAAGTGGCAATTAGTACGGTTAAACCAGCAGCGATCGCCACTGCCAAATGAAACTCTGGTGCATTGGCAATGGTATTTGGTACTAGTCCTTTTCCTAAAAAGATTTTAATTGATGTATTTCCTAAAAAAGTTGCAGTTACAGCACCAGCAAAAGTTGTAAAAGTTGACCATAAAATTGCTGTTTGATAACTGCATGTACGACTGCCAAATAGCGTTGCTACACCTTTAAAATTATCATTTCCACCATTACAATATGCTAAAAAAAGCGTGACTAAAAATAAATTAATTAACAACATTTGAGGATTTATAAATAAAAAAGTCTCAATTCAGGATTCAGAATTTTATTAATCAAGTATTCAAATTTTATATTCCTTTTTGCAGTTGCACATAATGATTTTCAATTCTGAACGAGAGTTACTCTACTTGGGGAACCATTGCTTTTGGAAGGTTTCCTGCTGTCTAGGGAAGTCGTTCCTGTTTCCTAAAGTACAGAGCAACGTATAAAGTCTAAGACGATAGTACTTACTTTTCACAACTGAATTACAGCAGTTTTCACTTCTATGAGGTACAGAGTAACTAGTATAAAAAGTAGGAAATAAAAGAAGAATTTCTATGTTTAATTATCCAGTTTTGTACCTCATTTATTTGCAAAGTGCTGTATCAGAGATTTAACAGCAACCGCCACCACTGTAATGCCAAGTAGAATCAGTAATAATTATTTCTACTGCCTTAATAACTGCTAATTTAGCAGCAGTTTTATCGCACACGGCTGCGGGAATACCCCGTTGAAGTAAATGACCTGCCGAATCATCGAAGAAAGGTTCCGAACCAGCATAAATCGCTGTTTTTCCAGTGAAAATACAAGCACCGTCTTCTGGAATAGCAACCTTAAAACAAACAGAATCCAAACTTTCTAAAAGTAAGTTTTCTTTTAAATTATAAGTCTGGGAATCTAGTAGACGATAAGGACGACGCGCACGAATTTCAACTTGACCGAAGCCTGCATTTATAATCCGTTCAGTATACTCTTCATAGGTGAGTGCCCCTGATAAACACATAGCTCTGAGTCGCTCATCCTGTTGGAGATGCACTGGAATTGAACGAGTAGCAATAGGATCGCTCATCTGTAAACGTCCACCTGGTTTCAATACCCGATACGCTTCTTTTAAAGCACGAGTTAAATCTTCTGGTTCAAAGATGTTGAAAAGGCAATTCTGTGCGACGATATCAACGCTAGCATCAGTAACAGGTAAGTTGAAAGCATCGCCTTCCCTGATTTCTACAAAACTGGTGTCAAACCAGGGGTTCTCTTGAGCAGCAATTTCTAAGTTGCGTGCCGCAGCTTCTCGCATAGCCGCAACTGGTTCAACGGCAATGACAGCACCTGCATAACGGGAAAAATAAGCGAACTGCAAAGCTTCTAAGCCACCGCCAACACCAACATACAGCACAGTTGGCTGATTTCCTAGTTCAGTGGGATGAACAGTAGTACCACAACCATAGTTCATTTGCTGCATTGGCAAAGGAATTTTTAATCCCGGTAGTTGCAGGGGGGCGCTTTGCACACAACAAAGTCCAACTTCTGGGGTTTGGGCGACTTCGCGGTAAAATTGGGCTGCTGTTTCTAAATAGGTCATGCTACTTGAGATTTTGAACGATTACAGCTTTGTGCATCCTAATATAATTAACTCTCAGTTGCATGAGTTGTTGCTGAGATTGCCAAAAAACCCAAATTCTCCTAACATAGAAAAATTTGGGTTTTTAAACTATTTAAAATATTTAAAATTCGAGTGGACAGATGAGATGGGGCAGAGAAAGCAGTAAAGACAAATGTCCAATGCCCCCTAACCACATAATGTGTAGCCGACACCAGTGACAGTTTGAATAAGGCACTTTTCGTTATTAGCTTCAAGTTTTAGTCGTAGGTAGCGAATGTATGGTTCGATGACGTTGGTATCGCCCATGAAGTGGTAACCCCAGACTTCTTCTAAAATGCGATCGCATGTAATTACTTGTCGCGGATGGATGAGAAAATATTCCAGTAAATCAAATTCCTTAGTTGTTAATTCAACTAACCGCTGACATCGGTAGACTTGGCGTGTGCGACGATTTAAACTCAGGTCTTCAAATTCTAAAATATCTACGGTGTTTGCTTGATGTCTTCTTCGCAGATGAATGCGGACTCTGGCTAATAATTCATCAATGTTGAAGGGTTTAACTACATAATCATCAGCACCAGCGTCTAAGCCTGCAATGCCATAGCTCGCTTGATCTTTGACGGTTAGTAAGATTATTGGTACTTCATTAGCAATACTTCGCAGACGGTGGCAAATTTCCAACCCTGGCAAACCAGGTAGCATCAAATCTAAAATCACTAAATCTAGATGCAATTTCCGTACTGCTGTCAGTGCAGTTAATCCATCGTAGGCGATGCTAACTTGATAACCTTCATAATTCAATTCAGATTCAATAAATCGTGCCAGTTTGACTTCATCTTCAATCAGTAAGATGTGCGTCATGATAATGTTAATGATTTCAGCAGGGTACGGTAAGCAACAATCCGGTTTGAAAACACTGTCTTGGAGGTGTCAGCGACTAAATAGCCAGACATCTAATTAGATGTACGCTAGCTTAGTATAAATCTGAGTGAGTAACAACCGTAAATCTCTAATTATCGATGACTGCTAAATCAAACAACGATACCACTAACTATTAACAATAGGCCGTGATATCTTCACCACATTCATCGGCAAGATAACAGAGCGCTCTGAAACGCAATCCAACCACTTCCTCGTACAAAGGATTTAATTTACACATTGGTGGAATATGAAATAGCTTGCGACCAAACACAGTAATATCTCGTTCAAATGGACACTGAGCAGGAATAGTTTTGCAGAGGAAATGTGCCAATTTGGAGTTGTGAATTTCTAAGGCTTCCAACCACTGGCGGACTGGTTGCAATAGATCTTGGTGTAACCGGATTGGAATAAAGCTTAACATAATCGCTCTCCTTGATATTTTTAAAATAGATTGGGTTTGCTTAATTTGAATCTCTATGAATACATACGGTCGGGTCTAATAGTTTTATGCAACGATCGCTCGTTTTTTAGTTTTCCATGAGAGATAGCTAAACTCTCTAGGAACACTATTAACTACTCATTCAAGTGCCAAAATTCCAGATAATTTGCCGAGATGAGCATAAGTATTTTGGCAAAGGTTAGGCTAGATATTGCCGGATTGCAAAGCTATAAGCTCTCAAGAGCATTTCTTTTCGTGTTGGTTGTTAACTGTTGAGAGTCAACCGTCAGCAGTCAACTAACTTCATCACCCATTGTGCAATTTAAAAGCCTAATACCTTAGTTAATCAACTTCAAAGGAGGCGCAGCTATTTACCCTCAAAAAGCATCAAGCTTTGGGTAAACTGCGGAAACTCATGAGCTATGACTTTCTTAATAACAAAAAGTTCCTTTTCGATCGCTGGGCACCAAGCTACGATTGGCTGCTTCCTTCAGTATTTTACCGAGCCATCCACAAGCGCTTGCTAGAGTACGTCAATTTACCAGAGCAAGCTAATGTCCTCGATATTGGCTGTGGTACCGGACGTTTACTCGGACGCCTTGCCACTAAGTTCCCCGATTTGCGGGGTACCGGATTAGATTTATCTACTAATATGTTGCGGATGGCAAGACTCACCAACCGCCACCATCCGCGCTTGATTTTTGTTGAGGGCAAAGCTGAGTCTCTTCCTTTTGCTGATGGTCAGTTTGATGCTGTTTTCAGCACTATCAGCTTTTTGCATTATTTGGAACCTCAACAGGTGATTAGTGAAATAGCACGGGTACTTTCTCCCGGTGGATGCTTTTATTTGGTTGATTTTACTTTCAAAAAACAGGTACAAACTCAACTATTGCCAATTTCTTTGGCTGGAATTCGATTCTACAGCCCCGAAGAACGTCAGGTTCTAGCTGCTTGTGCTGGATTATCGTGTTTGAATCACCATTATTTATTAGGGCCTGTGTTGCTCACGATTTTTGCTAAACCTGGGATTTGAAGTGGAAACTCAAGGATTGGAAATACCTGGTATTGGGGAACTCCAAAAAATAAACAATAGCTGAAAGCGTTGACTGTTTACTGTTCATCTGTCAAAGGTCAACGCATATTTTATAGCAAATTGCAACTTTGTGAGGTACAGGTAATTGTAAGGGCGTAGCCTTTGCCTTCCCCTACGGTACACTTCATTTACCTGAAAAACGCTGTAATTAAGAATTAGGACGATACTCCATAAAGACTACAGGAACTTTGAGTAGTTTTTTAGCTAATTGTGAGAATCTAAATTTATCCTTGAGTGCAGAGGAGACTTTTGTCTTGGGGAATTCTGGGAGGTCTGCAAAAGATATTGGTACAAAACCAAAGCGACTGTAAAAGTCTGCCAATCGCTGACCCAAACATTCAAGATAAAGTGGTTGCGTTGCTGTGTTAATCAAATGCTGGGTGAGTAAAGTACCCAAACCACGACCTCTCCAAGATGGTGCAACTACTAAACTACCAAGTTCTTGTGCCCCTGAGAAATTACGCAGCTGTCCACAGGCTACCAGATGGCGTAGGCTTTGCCCGCCGTAGGCATCGCATTCAATTACCCAAAATTGCCGCCAATTTAATTGGGTTGGGTCGAGTTTCGCTGAAAACACTAGCAATCGAATCGGCCATCGATCGCTAGATGTTGCCTTGCGAAGCACACACCCAGATGGTAATGATACATTATTTTGATTCATTAATTATACTTCAGTAAATTGTTAAAATTATTACATAAATTAAAATTATAAAGGAGGGAAATCTTGATAATTAAAATTAGGGTATTGAAAAAAAGACACATCAAAACATTGCCATCGGCCACCTGGTTTGAAATGTTTAATTTTATCCATAGTTGAAATTAGTTGCTCTGTACCCAATTACTAGGGTATCTTCTATTGCTTTTTATATATTAATTTTTCATAACTATAGATAATTATTACTAAATAATACTTTCGACAGAGGGGCGATTCAGCAATAACTATATTCTAGATAGATAAGGATACAGCCCTAGTTTTCTTAAGATACTACTAAGAGTAAATGATTAGGAATCTAATAATGTCTGAACAACAAAAATCTACTAAGCAAGATAATACAACTGCCTCTTCTGGTGGCTACCAAACTACCCTTGACGAAGCTAACCGCCAAACTGGTGATGCTGAAAAAAGTGATGCCAAAACTTCTGCTACCCCAGAAGCACCACAAAATGATACCGTACAAGGCAGCCCAAATCAAGGAACTGAGTCACGTTAATTAATTTCAACCTTCCCAAGTTTTACTTATTTTGTGGCGGTTTTTAATGAGTTTAATCTCGTAATTTGAGAGTGGATATGTGGTGTAATCCCCACAGATATCCACTCTTTTTTTTAAAGGCATTCACAATGTAGAATAAGACGATGGCAAGTTTAAATATAATGGAGAAATTCCAGATGAAGATAAACGCTGGAAAAACTCAATTTATCAGGGTTGAGCTGAACACAATGTCATCAATTTTAATTAGTTACAAGGTTGTCAACAGCTAAAATCAATAACTCAATTTTTATAATCTTATCATAAAATATCGCTGATTATACTAGTATAATTTCATTCTATAATAGCCAGAGTTTGCCGTGAGAGCTAAAACTGATTTAGTTATTAGCTATGGTTGTACGAATATTCTATGAATAAAGTATCAGAAAAATTTGTTGGCGGTGGTTTTAGCTTGGCATTACTGCTAATTTCTGTTGTCGCCGCAACTTCTTACTTAAGTATTCAAAGGTTAACGGCACAAAAGCAATGGGTAGTTCATACCCAACAAGTTACAGAATCGATAGCTCGTGTACCTATTCACCTTGGTAACGCTGAGAGCGCACAAAATAGCTATATTTTCACAGAAAATACACTTTACCGAGAAGCCTATAAACAGCAGAAGCAGAAAGTTTACCAACTGCTTAAAGATATGCGGAGGCTAAGCAGTGATAACCCTAATCAACAAAAGCGACTTGATACACTTGAACCTCTAGTAGCGGAGAAATTTTCTCTGCTTGAGCAGTCCATTGACTTGTTTAAGGAAAAAAGTTTAGATAAGGCAACTCAAAGATCTATTGTCGATCGCAGCGTAGAAATTGGCAAACAAATCCAAGCAATTAGCCAAGCAATAGAAAATAAGGAAAAAACCTTATTACAAGGGGAAACATCAGCTACTGAAGATCTTTTTCAGGAAATCGTTATTATAGTCAGCTTGGGATATATTTTCAGTTTAGTTTTGCTAATTGTAGTTTACTCACTGCTACAAAAGCAAATTCAGATGAACAAGGTTTTATCACAAGAAGCTATTTGTATGGAACAGCAAGCTGCAAAAGCAAAACTAGCAGATATTTTAGAAACCATTACAGATGCTTTTGTTGCCCTAGATCCCAATTCATGCTACACCTACATCAATCACAAAGCCGAACAAATATTCAATTGCCACACCACAGATTTGATTGGTAAAAGTATCTGGGAAGTATTTCCGGAAACTTGCAAGTATAAATTTTATCAATTTTACCATCAGGCAGTGACAGAACAGCGAGTCATTCACATGGAAGAATATTATGCACCCTTCGATCGCTGGGTTGAATATTGTATGTACCCCTCAACAGAAGGAGTATCAATTCTCTTTCAAGATGTCACTCGCCGCAAATCGGCGGAAATTGCTTTAGAAGCAAGTGAAAGACGCTATCGCTCGCTAATAATTGCTACTTCTCAAGCTGTCTGGATAGCTGATAAAAATGGGATGATAAATGAGCAAAGTGATGTCCAAATCAAGGAAGGGGAATGGCTAAATGCAATTCATCCTGAGGATCGAGAATTGACAGAATTGTTGTGGACTGAGGCAGTAAAAACCAAAAATCTTTACTTTAGTGAATATCGCGTGCGAGTTGCAGATGGTAGCTATCGGTTTTTTGCTGCCCGTGGAGTTCCTATTTTAAATACCAACAACGAAATTCAAGAGTGGATAGGTACTTGTACTGATATTACAGAACGCAAACTTGCACAACAGGCACTACAACAAATCAACGATGAACTAGAAATCAAGGTTCAGGAACGAACAGCAGAATTACAAAAGTTAAATGAAGATCTAAAACGCTCTAACCAAGAATTAGAGCAGTTTGCCTATGTAGCTTCCCACGATTTACAAGAGCCATTGCGATCTGTAACAAGTTATACCCAATTATTAGAGAAGGAATATCAACACCGTCTCAATGATTCTGCTCAAGAATACTTAGCTTACATTGTAGATGGGGCAAAGCGGATGCAGCAGTTGATTCAAGACTTGCTAGCTTATTCCCGTGTGGGAACTTGCACTCAAGAATTTGTGCTTGTTGATTGTAATATGGCCCTGAGTCTAGCTCTGAGTAATTTACATGTAGCGATCGCCGAAAGTAAAGCTATCATCACTCATGACCCTTTACCAAAGTTACTCGCAGACAAAACCCAAATGGTGCAACTATTCCAAAATTTGGTGGGCAATGCCATCAAGTTTTGCCCAAAAGAGCCGCCCAAAATTCATATTGGCGCTCTCAGAAGAGATGGGGAAACAGGAGAGGTAGCGAGAGAATTCCTCACTCCTAACTCGCCATTTCCCATTCCCGACTCACAATGGCTCATCTGGGTACAGGACAATGGCATCGGTATTAAGTCTCGTTATCTAAAGAGGATTTTTGAAGTTTTCCGACGCCTTCACACTCGTCGAGAATTTCCTGGTACAGGCATTGGTCTGGCTATCTGTAAAAAAATTGTCGAACGGCATGGTGGCTGCATTTGGGCTGAGTCTGAGCCTGGTGTAGGAACTGTATTTTATTTTACTCTCAATACAGATTAAGCTATCTTTCAAAGATATATACTAGATTATTAATGTTAATAACTTTCTAGTAACTGCATGATTGACGATGGGGCATTCCGACCTATTGAAATTTTGCTAGTTGAAGACTCTCCTAGCGATGCAAACCTAACCATCAAAGGCTTCTCAAATGCCAGAATCGCCAATAACTTGCACTGGGTTGAAGATGGTGAAAGTGCTATGAACTACTTGCTTTTGCAAGGAGAGTTTGCTGATGCTATGCGTCCAGACTTAATCCTTCTGGATTTAAATCTTCCAGGGATGGATGGACGCGAAGTGTTAACAGAAATCAAATCAGACCCAAATCTCAGATTTATTCCTGTTGTTGTCATGACCACTTCAAATGATGAGCAAGACATATCATATTCTTACAATCTTAATGCTAATTGCTATGTCACAAAACCTATTGATGTCTACCAGTTTATTCAAGTTCTACAGTTGATTAAAGATTTCTGGCTGCTAGCAGTAACATTGCCACGAAAGAAATAAATACATAATAGCAATTCCAAATTGAAAATAACGAAATGCAAAGGGCGCAAGTATTACCCCATACCCAATCCCTTGGTTTATTTTGGCGTTTGAGGATTTGCTGTTGGACAAGTTTGATTGGCGTAATCACACTGATAAATGTACTGTTCTTGCCAACTCAGGGGAATTTCTATTAAGTCTCGCGTTCCTGTTATACCTTGACCAATAAATAACAGTAAAGCAATACAATTTAAAATTGTATGGATAATGCGCCAGCGATGAGATTTATCTTGATAAATATCTTGAACAATTGCTAGGGAAAAAATCATCAATAATGCTGCGGTCATGCCAATATAAAAATGTGACCAGTACCACTCATTGTCGCGCCGAAATACTCCATCTTGAAAGCCAAGAATCACTAACCCTGTGCCGGTTAAAGTGGCAAAAATTCCTCGCCATATTCGTTGTTGAGCGCGATAAAGTAGGACTAAAGAAGCGATAACTCCCACAAATATCAACAGAATAAAAATAACTTGAAAAGGTGTTTGATTCCACAATTGATTTTTAATAATATTTTTACCAATTGGGTAAGATAATCCTATTAAAGTTACTCCCACAACTGCACTTGTTAACCATTCACCTAATTGCTTGTGTTCTGGGCCTACCACTGGAGGAATTTTACTTTTATTTCCGGCTAAAATTTGCAATCGACGCTGACGTGTTTGCCAAGCAAAATTAACTACGATACCAATGAGCGGAAATACAAAGATAACTGCGATCGCTGGATGTAAAATAGCGAAAATATCTGCTATCTGCATAGAACACCTTTTGATGAATTATTAATGCCTGGAAGAGTCAAATATTAATAAAATTTATAATTGTTCAATTACAGGATTTTTTGTGTTAATTGCAGTACCCATATCCATCATCTTGGCTAAATACTGTAATTTCATAGCTTTGCTGTGGCAAAATTTATCTGTAAATTAAATTTTACGTATTATACCATTATTTAAATTAATTTCAGATGAGAATCTGTTGAATATTTATTTTTATGATTTACAGCTGATTTTCAGCAAACAAATATATATTTATTTGGATATTTTCTAGAAAATTAGAACTAAAACCAAAAATACAGGCAGCAGAATTCAGAATTAAAATCATCTCTGGGTCTAGCTTTCAGGCTAGCTGGAGTACTTGATTAACAAAAAATCTGCTGTCAAAAGACTATTAATCATAAAAAATTAAAAAATTATTAAATTTTCTGTTATAATTTTTCAAAAAATAGTCCATCATCTCATATTTGATAGGTTTTCGTAGAAAAATCTGAGGTCAAAAAGGGCAAAATGTCAGAATCAAATTTTAGCTACAAACCATCTAAAACTCCTTTTGATAAAAGAGTTAATCGATTACATGCAGTAACTCTGGTTCTATTTGGGATTATTTTTGTATCTGCCATTGTTGTAGTAGCTTGGTTTGCAGGTGAAGACAGAATTAGTCAACTTTTTGCTTTAATTCATGATTGGCAAATGTATCCACCGATGTGGTTAGAAGTGCCAATAACACAGAATAAATATTTGCTCTTACCCACAATTGGATTGTTATTAGCTGTGTTTTTGGTGATGAAAATCTCTCCACAACCGCGTATTTGGTCGCAAAGATTGGTGGTAATAATTTTAATCATTGTAACTTTGCGATATGTTCTGTGGCGATCGCTCTCCACTTTAAATTTAATAGATCCGTTAAATGGAGTATTTAGTCTAGGATTATTTTTTGCTGAAATGCTGGTGATAGTTAATAACATTATTCAGCTATTATTTATGTTTGATATCAAAGAGCGTCACCAGGAAGCAGATGTAAAATCCCAAGCTGTAGTGCGTGGTAGTTTTTTACCATTTGTTGATATTTTCATACCAACTTATAACGAACCAACTTTTATTTTGCGGCGTACTATTATTGGTTGTCAAGCTCTAGATTATACCAATAAAAAAATTTATCTGTTGGATGATAAAAATCGTCCAGAAATGAAATACTTAGCTGAAGAATTAGGTTGTTATTACATAACACGACCTGATAATAGTTATGCAAAAGCCGGAAATTTAAATAATGCCATCGCTCAAACTCATGGCGAATTAATAGTAATTTTTGACGCTGATTTTGTTCCAACAAAAAACTTTCTTACCCGCACTGTTGGTTTTTTTCAAGATAAAAAAATTGGTTTAATACAAACACAACAAAGCTTCTATAATAGTGACCCTATAGCTCGTAATTTAGGTTTAGAAAATATTGTCACACCAGAAGGAGAAGTATTTCATCGACACATTCAAACAAGCCGCGATCCTTCAGGTAGTGCTATTTGTTCTGGCACATCCTTTGTAGTTCGTAGAAGTGCTTTAGAAGAAATTGGCGGATTCGTAACTGAGTCATTAAGTGAAGATTATTTCACAGGAATTCGCTTATCTGCTCAAGGCTATCGTTTAATTTATTTAAATGAAAAGTTAAGTGCTGGGTTAGCACCAGAAAACATTCCTGCCTATGCAACTCAAAGATTAAGATGGCAGCAAGGTACAGTACAAGCCTTATTTATTAAAACTAATCCTTTAAAAATACCTGGACTAAACTTTATGCAAAGATTAGCTGGTTTAGGTGGGGTACTGTATTGGTGTAGTAATTTATCTAGAATTTATTTTTTGCTTATACCATTAGCATATTCATTTTTTGATGTGATTCCTATCCGCTCAAACCCAGCAGAATTGATATTTTTTTTACTACCTTATTATTTATTAAATATTGCCACATTTTCCTGGTTAAATTACCGTTCTTGTTCCATTTTTATTTCTGATATTTATTCATTAATTATCTGTTTTCCCTTGGCATTAAATTTTATCCAAGTCATGATTTTTCCATTCGCTAAAGGATTTAAAGTCACGCCGAAAGGTATGGTAAATAATCGCTACAGTTTTAATTGGAATTTAGCACTACCTCTAATAATTTTGTTTGTTGTTAATGCTGTTACTTTTTGGCGAAGTCTAAATATTTGTATTTATCAAGCCTGCTACTATGCTACGGTTTCACAATTTACAGGTATCAGTTTGGGTTGGCTGTGGAGTATTTATAATTTGGTATTAATTAGTATTACCCTGCTGATTTTATTAGATGCGCCGAAAGCAGATATGTATGAATGGTTTGATTTACGGCGAGTAACGCAGTTAAAAATTGGCGAGGATAATTTATGGGGTGTGACTAAAATGATTTCTGAAGGAGGTGCTGAAATTGCGATCGCTCAGAAGTTCCCTGTTCATTTATTTCTTCATCAGCCAATAGATATAAAAATTGTAGAGGAAAATTTACAGCTTGCAGGTGAGATTGTAAGTACTGGTATTAAAGACGATTTTTTAATCGTGCGTGTTCGCTTTCAATCAGTGAGTTTAAATCAATACCGTCGTCTTGTAGAAATGTTATTTTGTCGTCCGGGACAGTGGAAGCACCAGAATACACCAGGAGAATTATATTCTCTATTTTTGTTATTAAAAATTTTGTTGAGACCAAGAATTTTATTTGATAAAAAAATACAAATAACACCAATGAAAGTTTCTAATGTTTGAGATTATTCGTGAAAGTTTTAAATAATTTCCAAACTAAATAATGATTGTCGCTATATACAGCTTCTGTTTGAGATTTGTAATTTGTTTCTATTTTTTTACGCCAGATATCTGAAGGATTTAGTAAAAAAATATCAGTAAATACATCAGGAATTTGGGGAATAGATTGGTCTTGTATTAACTGAAACTTGACTTTTGGATCTAAAAGATAGCTGAGGGAAAAGACATTTCCATAATTGATTCCAGAAGCATCGCTAATTAAAAGTGGACGATTAGCCTGATTAATAATTTTAGCAACTTGTGGATTACCATAGCTAATAACCTTATTCCACCATG
This sequence comes from Nostoc linckia z4, assembly GCF_002608075.1. Taxonomy (GTDB): domain Bacteria; phylum Cyanobacteriota; class Cyanobacteriia; order Cyanobacteriales; family Nostocaceae; genus Nostoc; species Nostoc linckia. The sequence goes on along the minus strand of NZ_LAHA01000010.1, from coordinate 119,486 downwards.
TTTTTGCTTGGGAATTCACCCCATAAGAAATTAGTCCACAAATAATTACTAATCCGAAAATTGTTTGCCAAATTCTTCGATGTCCAACACTCTCATTTTTTATCTTGGTAGCCAATAAATAAATAATAGATAATTGAATGCCCAAATAAGAAGGTAATAAATATCGTTCGGAAAGTGAGCGTATACCTCCAAAAATTAAATCTGGTAGCATTAAGGGAAGTGCAGGAACCAGAATTAATATCACGATAAATAACCAAACTTTATAGTTAGTGTTTCTACAAAGATAATAAATTGCATATCCACTCAAGATTAAAGATAATGCTGTTATTATACAAGTAAAGGAATTTTCAAAACCAAAATTTAAATCGATAAAAATCCGGCTCAACTGTAAAAGCCAAGATTTAATTAAAGTTTCTAGAGAAGATGGGATTTTTGTCCAGGCTGTTGAACTATTAAATTGCAACAAGTTAGTAATGACAACTAATATCCAATGTGTAAAGGCTAAAAATCCTGCCAGAGATGCTAAAACATAAGCTTTGACTGTTTGAGTAAATCTAAATCTGGCAGTGATAATTAGATAAATTCCATGAGCAACAACTACAAATCCACTCAACAAAAATGTATAAAGACTAATTGTAATAATGGCGGCATAAATTCCCCAGTTGAATATGCGTGAATGTGGATGTGTAGATTCCAATCTCAAGGCTCGTAAAAATGAAGCATTGCATAATAAAATCGTGACTACCCAAAGGATATATTCTCGTGCTTCTTGGGCGTATACTAGATGAATAGGAGAAATTGCCATCAAGGCGATCGCCATCTCCGATACCCATAATTGAGTTCTAAATAATTCTCGGCATAGCCAATAAATACTGGGAAAAATTAGCAAGCTAATCAATGCTGATAAACTTCTAATCGCCGTCACCGAATTACCAAAAATTCCCACCCAAAACCGAGCGATTATATAATATAGTGGAGGATGTTGTGGATCTTCCACTTCTAAAGACTTAATTGTGTTAATTAGACCTTTTTCTTGATTCAAACTTTGAAATTTAACAAAACTTTCTTTAGTAATTACACTACCATTAAATATTTGCTGTTTTACTTCATTTGCCGTATATCCAGAAATCCGCAATGAAGTAAAAGTTTCATCATGCCAATAGACTTTATTATCAAGGTGAAAAAAACGAAAAAAAATACCAATTGTTAATAAAATAACAATAAAAAATCTTAACTTATTTTGAGCAAGTTTGAGATGCCACATAATTAAATTTCACAATAAATAATTTTTAACTAATTACTTTTTATCTTTGCGCTCAAATGCAAGTATATTTAATACATTACCAAACTATAGCAATCCTAAATAATTTTTGAAATATTATGTGGTACTGTTAACAGTCGTTAACACCAATATTGTTCGCAACTGAAATAGGATTACTATACAAACTAGCAGATAATTTATTATTCAATGGCATATCACGTCGTCGTAAATTACGAGGTTTTGTTAATTTCCAAACAGAATAATAATTATCACCATAAATAATATTAGTTTGAAAGTTATATTTTTGCTCTATTTTTTCTCGCCAATTATTTGAAGGATTGAGTAAAAAAATATCAGTAAATTCATTAGATATTTTAGGAATTTTTTGATTGTTGACCAATAAAAAATTGACTTTTGGTTTGAGGAGATAACTTAAAGAAAATACATATTCATAATTATCCAAAGAATTACTAATTAAAAGTGGGCTATTACTCTGATTGATAATTTGGGCAAATTGGAAATTGCTATGATTAATGCCCTTATTCCACCAAGTTATTGCTTGGGAATTCACCTTGGAAGAAATTAAACCACAAATAATTAACAACGCCATGATTATTTGCCAACTTGTTCGGCGTGGCAAGCTCCTATTATATAATTTTGTAGCCACTAGATAAGCAACAGTTATTTGAATTCCTAAATAAAATGGAATTAAATATGGTTCGGTAAAAGATTGTATACCCCCAGTACTGAAAGCTGGTAGTATTATGGGGAGTGTTGGCACTAAAATAAATGTAATAATAAACAACCATATTTTATAACTAGTGGTAAGACAAAGAAAATAAATTGCATATCCTACTAAAATTAAAAAAATTGGTGTAATTAAATAAGTTACAGGATTTTCTAAGGTTAAATTGATATCAAAAAAAATCCGGCTACTCTGGATGAGAAAAAAGGGAAGTATATCTATTAAATAAGACTGTGTTGTTGCTTTTTCTCCAGAAATGAGAAATTGAAAAAAATCTCCAACGGCAACTGTCATCCAAGGCATAAAAGCTAAGCAACTTACCAGTGATGCTATCAAATAATTTCTGACTGTTTCATTTAATTTAAATTTGGCTATAGCAATCACATAAATTCCGTGAGCAAGTGCAACAAATCCACTCCAAAGAAATGTATAAAGACTAATAGTCAAAGTGATTGCATAAACACTCCAAGCAGTAAAAAGATCTGGTGGTTGCTTTGTGAGTTCGTCTTTATCTTGTAATTCTAAATGCACTGCTCGTAGTAGAGAAGCACTAGATAGTATGATAGTAATTAACCAGAGAATATATTCTTGCGCTTCTTGGGCATATACTAACTGAATTGGCGATACAGTCATAAGTGCGATCGCTACACCAGAAATTGGTAATGGCACATCAAATAATTCTCGACATAGCCGATAAACACAGGGAAACACTAGCAAGCTCATTAACGCAGATAAACTTCTAATTGCTGTCACCGAATTACCAAAGATTTCTGTCCATAATCTCGCAATTATGTAATACAACGGTGGATGCTGAGAATCTTCTCTTGCTAAAGACATAATTGTGTCATTTAAGCTTTTTGAAGAATTTGCACCTTGAAATTTCGTAAAACTTTTTTTAGTAACGACACGATTATTAAAAATTTCCTGTTTGACTTCAGTGGCGGTAAAACCAGAAATCCTTAGTGAAGTATGAGTTTCATCATGAGAATAAATCTTGCCATCAAGGTTAAAAAACCGAAACAATATACTCATGGTCAACAAAAAAATAATTAAAAGTCGCAACCAACTTGGCGCAAATTTGACATTGCACATAAGTCATTTTCCTAAAAATTTATCTCAAACAATCCAGTTTGCTTGGCTGGATGAGGTGTCCAGAGGTAACTCATTGTAGACATTAGCGAGACATTAACTCATGTAAGTTCGAGCAAGATGATTTCACCTGTGTCTCAAAAAGCTGTCATGAATCAAACCTCCACTCAAACTTTTCCCTCTTCAAACCTCTCTTCTTCTGGAACAGAGGCTTGAAATCCTCTCGTGGTAGGATACAGCAGAGGTTTAGGGGGTTACACCCCTCATTTGGTACATCTCTTATTTTCCCGTAAAACAGCCTTTGAGATATGCTAGATTTAACCTTAAAAAATCAATCGTGGTGTGAGGGGTAACACGCCTGAATGACGAGTGGTATCTTACTAAAAGAGCCAAGCCAAAGGTAAACAAATTTATTCAACTCCCTGTCAAGGGTTGCGGTTTGTCAGGTTGAAAAAATTTGATAACCCCATCTACCAAAGTCTTGACTATTAGATATAGTTAAAAAATCAATAGTCTTAAATTGTCTATCAATGGCTGGAAAGCTACATATTTTAGCACCAATATTCAAGTATGCCTGCAAAATCTTCGGAATTTCCACATCACATAAATCTGAAAAATTTTGAGGTAATTCTAGACAATATTCGGAATTTGGATAAACTAAAATACTTTGATGCATCAAGTTATTCTGTCGAAAATAATTATAAACGCAAGTAGCTTGCCAAGGAGATTGTGTTAATAATGAGGCACAGCCAAAGAAATATTGATTTTTAGTCCAAATAAGATAATTTGCTAGACCTTCCCAGAGTAACAATAGTGCCTGACCATTGCGATATTCTTTAGCTATACATGCACGCCCAACTTCCACTGATGCTTGAAGTATAGAATTAGGAATTGCATTAAGATTAAATATATCGGCAGCATCAAAACCTAATCTTTGAGAAGCCATTTTATAAGTTTGCATCCGATAAGTACCAATGGTATTACCCGTTTGTTTGCAGATGAGAATCAAATGATGGCAAACTTCATCAAACCGATCTTCATCCATGTGGGTAAAGTTAGAACTAGATAACCCTAATCCTAGCTCTAGATTAAAAACTTCAAAACGCAATCTAAAAATTGATTTTAATTCTTCTGCATTTGAGGCAAGTCGTAGGATATATTTTGGAGTTTCAACGACAGGAAAATCTTCAATAGAAGGAGGATTCAGCGGGTAATTAATGTTGCGACTAGAAACTTCCATCTGTCTTCCTACTTATAAAATTTTCGATTTGAGATTTTGGATTGAGAATTTCTTTGTCTTCAAGTTATCTGTGAATCCATCTGTCGCATTCATTTTTCAAATTAGTATTAGATTTGCGAAAATATCCTACTACAATTTAGACGCTGTAAATACAGCAGTGAACAGGGTTGAAAGTCTCTGATTATATGCCTTTGTTTTTAAAATTTGTACCTCATTTACGTGAAAGCTGCTGTATCTTGTAGGATGTATTAACGCCTTTAAGTGGGATTGAATCTAGGGACATTTTTGTTTCTCTTGAATTATAGATATAGTGTTTTTATTATGGACATTAATAGCAAAAAAATCTGGCAATAAGATACAAAATTTTCCTTTGATATAGGGTATAAATGCAAGTAATACTATTTGCAAAAATTTTTGCAAGACATAAACTTTTTCAGGGGAAAAAGCCCCTAGATGAATCTAGAGGCTGGAATAATTTTGATTGCGATGGTTAAGTTGGGCGTTGCGATCGCCATTTTCAACAAAAACGCTTTCAAATCTTCAATTGCGGTGATTATTGCTGTAACGAACCCTTGTACCAGCCCACAGCAACTTCTCTCGCAGTGTTTGATAGTAAGAATTGTTCTCGCGCAAAATAATAAATTTAGCTCGACAATCTGCTATCCGCACATCAACGCGGTGTCCAGGCCAAATCGAAGTCCCCAACACTCCATCAGTCCACAACTTGGTACTTAAATCGTAATCCCCCAAAGGCCAAATACTCACCACAGAACCAGGCGGTAAAACGAGGGGACGACTAGAAAGACTCATAGCACAAATGGGAGTAACGGTAATCGCTTCCATACCATCGTGCATAATTGGCCCGTTAGCAGAAACGGTGTAACCAGTGGAACCCGTGGGAGTGGAAATAATCAACCCATCCCCCACATATTGATCGACTACTTCACCATCGATTTCCATTTCCAAAATCGAGGTAATCATGCGATCGGCGGAAGCGGGTTTGACGCAAAATTCATTCAAAGCCAGGTAACGTTCGCTGACTGCCTGCAAATTAGACCCATGACCCTCATACACGGCAGCTTGTAACATCATCCGTCGTTGGATTGCATAGCGATCCTCAAACAGTCGATCCCAAACTTTTTCCGTATCCTCAAACTCATCCACTGACTCAGTTAAAAACCCCAGATGACCTCCCACATTCACTCCCAGAATTGGGATGCCAGCTGGGGCTAAATGTCTCGCACCAGTTAAAACAGTGCCATCACCGCCAAGTACCAAAGCCAGGTCGATTGGTTGACCTGCTGAAGCCAAAAAGACCGGATAAGGATTGTCTTTCGGCCCGCTAGGCCCCATCAACACTTGGCACTGGCGATTTTCGAGTTGTTTAGCGCACATTTCTGCCCATTCTTTACTCCGGGCATCCCGCGCTTTATAAGCAATGATTACCTGCTTGAGTTGCACGCACAGTTACCACTTCAGGAGATTAAACTGCTCCATATCGACGGTGTCGCGGTTGCGATAAATGGCAAGCACAATTGCTAAACCCACCGCCGCTTCGGCTGCGGCCACAGTAATCACAAACACGGTGAAAACCTGACCCTTAATTAATGTTGAGTCGAGGAAGTTGGAAAATGCCATTAAATTGAGATTAACAGCATTGAGCAACAACTCAATTGACATCAGCACCCGCACAGCGTTACGGCTGGTAATTAAACCGTAGATACCGATGCAAAATAAAGCTGCTGCTAATAATAAAAAGTACTGGAGTTGCATGAATCTGAGTATTCCTTCTGAAAAAACACCACTTTTTATGAAAACAGAATTCAGAATTCAGAATTCAGGAGTCAGAATTCTGGAGGAGGCAGTGCGGTTTTGGGGGTTTCCTCGATCGGCAACTGCCGTTCAGAATTCTCAATGAATTACAGTTCCACTGCTGAAGCAGCGCAGCCTTGAGGTTTTTTCATTTGATGGTGCTTGCAAGTAGTGAGTTCCAATCCCCACCAGCAGTTATTCTGAATTTGCCAATTCTGAATTCTGAATTCTGAATTCTTTACTCTCTTGTTTCACTGCTGCTTGATACCAGTTCTCTGGGGCGTTCTGGCAAAGTCAAAATGGTTTGTGGTAAGTCAGATGGTGTCAGGTCTGGCAAATACTCGCGACGTGCCAAAATAATCGCTCCTACCATCGCTATCAGCAGCAAAACCGAAGCTAGTTCAAAAGGTAGTAAAAAGTCAGTGAAGAAATGTTCGCCAATTAAAACTATGGAACCTTTACTACTGGGAGGAACAGTTGAGTAAGCCCAAGGAGTCGCCAGCACCATCGTACTCAAAAGCCCAAACAATCCCAGACTGACTACACCTGTGAGTGCCTTCCGCACCCAAGAGTTGGGAAATGGTGCGAAATTCTGCCGTTTGTTCACCAACATAATGGCAAACAAAATCAGCACGTTAACCGCCCCAACATAAATCAGCACTTGCGCGGCTGCAACAAAATCACCATTCAGCAACAGGTAGATTCCTGCCATGCTGATGAACACACCCCCTAGCATAAAGGCAGAATAGACGATGCTAGGCGACAGCACCACACCAAGGGCTGCCCCAATCATCATCACACCCAGTAAGCCAAGGCATACAATCTGTACTCCTTCCGCTAGATTCACTGTTTTTGTCCTCAGTCAATTGTCATTGGTCATTGGTCAATTAATTTTGGATTTTAGATTCCCAATTTTGGATTGAAAGAACAATCCAAAATCCGTCTTGAAAAGTTTAGATGCCTGCGGCAAGTCCCTTCGGGTCTATGCCGGAAGTCGGCGCTCTAATTTTTCGTAAAATCCAAAATTTAAAATTGTTTGATATTTATTTTTCGGTTTGTTCCACCAGGTCTTGTGGGCGCGCACCCGCAGGTGGGGCATCCGCAGGCACTCCGTGAGGTTCGAGGACGCCTTTGGGTAGGTAAACCAGTTCGCGTAGTGGTGTCACCATTGGGTCATTTGTGACCTTATAGGGCAGACGGCCTAAGGCTACGTTGTCATAGTTCAATTCATGGCGATCGTAAGTGGAAAGTTCATACTCTTCTGTCATAGATAGACAGTTAGTGGGACAAAATTCCACACAATTACCGCAAAAGATACAAACTCCAAAATCAATACTGTAGTGCTTGAGTTTTTTCTTTTTGCTGGCTTTGTCGAATTCCCAATCTACTACAGGCAGATTTATCGGACAAACGCGAACACAAACTTCGCAGGCGATACACTTATCAAACTCAAAGTGAATTCTACCGCGAAACCGTTCGCCAGGAATTAGTTTTTCGTAAGGGTACTGTACGGTAATCGGACGCCGCCGCATGTGGTCGAAGGTAACAGAAAGCCCCTGGCCAATGTAACGCGCAGCTTGTACTGTTTCTTTGGCGTAATCACCAACTTGTTTCAGGAACTTCAGCATTGTGTCTCACTCTCTATCAATTTTGGATTTTGGATTTTGGATTTTGGATTTCAAACTCAATCCCAAATCTCATCAATTTTGGATTTTGGATTTTAGATTTCAAACTTAATCTAAAATCCGTCTTGAAAAGTTTAGATCGCCGGAAGCCGGCGCTCTAACTTTTCGCAAAATCTAAAATCTAAAATTCCTTTACCCACCAAAGGCGAAAGGAAAGGCTAGTTTCAGGGCGGCGGTTAATAGCAAGTTAACCAAACCAACTGGCAACAAAAACTTCCATCCTAAATCTAACAATTGGTCAATCCGTACCCGTGGTACTGTCCAGCGCAACAAAATGGCGATAAACACTAGTAGATAGGCTTTGAACACGGTCATGGTGATGCCCAAAGCAGCAGTTACTATTTGTAACACGGGGTCGGCTTCACTGATTCCTAGCCAACCAGCTATGAGGTTGAGGGGAATGGGAAAGTCCCAACCGCCGAGGTAGAGAATTGCTACTAGTAGGGCAGAAAGGATTAAGTTAACGTAGGAACCCAGGTAAAAAAGACCGAATTTCATGCCTGCGTATTCAGTCTGATAACCTGCTACGAGTTCTTCTTCTGCTTCGGGTAAGTCAAAGGGCAATCTTTCGCACTCAGCTAGGGCAGCTATCCAAAAAATCAGAAAACCGACTGGTTGACGCCAAATATTCCAGCCCAAAATGCCGTAGCCGGATTGTTGATTCACAATGTCAATGGTGCTGAGGCTATTAGACATCATAGCGATCGCTAACACTGCCAGCGCCAAGGGAATTTCATAACTAATGGATTGCGCTGCTGCCCGCAAGCCCCCTAAAAGGGAGTACTTGTTATTGGATGCGTAACCAGCCATCAACAAGCCAATGGGCTGAATGCTGGACAAAGCAATCCACAAAAATACACCCATACCCACATTGCTGATCACGATGTTCTGTCCAAAGGGCACAATCAGAAACGACAGAAACACCGGAATCACAACAATAATTGGCCCAAGAGTAAACAGCCAACGGTCAGATTGAGCTGGCACGATATCTTCTTTAAATACCAGCTTCAGACCATCCGCTACAGGCACCAGTAACCCAAAAGGCCCTTGGTATTCTGGGCCAATTCGTTGCTGTGCGGCGGCGGAAATTTTTCGTTCTAGCCAGGTAGCTACTAATACCCCCACTGTTGCCCCAATCAGCATTAGTACCATTGGCAGTGGCATCCAAATTGCTTTGGCTGTTCCTGCTGGTACTCCTAAATCCGTGAGGGATTGAATAAAAGTTCCTTGGAGGTCAATTCCTGAATTCATGTTTCCGCTCTTTAAGACATGAGTCTAAGTGAGTTACAAATATTACTAAATTAATATCTGTAAATTCACTAATTAATAAGTTTTGCCCAGATGAGGTCTGATTGAAGATTTGTTGCCAATTCCCATGTTTAGTATATCCTTGGATGGTTTTACCACCCTGAAGCGAGATGAGAACTTCTACTTATGGTTGGCATTGACGTTGGCTATTGAGTCGGGAGGTATGGGAGACGGGGGGACGCAGGGAAATGATGGAGATGAGGGGACAAAGGGACAACTTGCAACAAATCGTTTGTTCATCTTCTTTCCTCCCCGTGTCTCCGTGTCCCCGCGTCCCCGTGTCCTCTTTCCCATGCCCCAATATTAAGTTAACGTTGGTCAATGGGAATGTAACGAACTTCGTGATGACCGTTGTAAACTTGGGTGGGACGGAAAATGCGGTTTTCTGCTAGCTGTTCTTTCCAGTGTGCTAGCCAACCGGCAACGCGGGCGATCGCAAAAACTGGTGTAAACAAATCTGTGGGAATTCCCATTTTTCTGTACACCAAACCCGAATAAAAGTCAACATTGGGATAAATCCCTTTGGCACCGAGTTTTTCTTCTACCACTCGTTCCATTTCTTGGGCAATGTCATAGTACTTGTCATACCCAAACTTGTCAAACAATTGTTCGGCTAATTTTTGCAAAATTGTGGCTCGTGGATCTTTGACTTTATAGACGCGATGTCCAAAGCCCATAATCTTAGATTTACGTTGCAGACAGTCCTCAATGTAAGGACGGACATTTTCCACAGAGCCAATGTCTTCTAACATCTGAATGACTTCTTCATTGGCTCCACCGTGCAAAGGGCCTCCCAAGGTTCCCACAGCACTGGCAACCACAGCATAAGGATCGGTCAAGGTAGAAGCTGTTACCCTGGCGCTGAAGGTAGAAGCATTCATTGTATGCTCGACATGTAATATCAAGCAGATATCAAAAATTCTGGCTGCCAAAGGATCCGGTTCTTGCTCGTTGAGCATGTATAGGAAATTGGCAGAGTAGTCTAGGTCATCGCGGGGACGTACTGGGTCATTGCCTTTTCGCATCAGTTGGAACGCCGCCACCATTGTGGGAATGGTTGCTATTAAGCGCACCACAGAATCTCGAATATAGGCAGGATTATGTAAATCCCGGAGCGAATAAAACAACCCTAAAGCGGCAGCAGAGGCTTGTAGAGCATCCATTGGGTGACCGCTTTCTGGAAAGCATTTCATCATGTCACGAATGCGGTATTTTATTCGCCTGTGGTGAAGAACTTCATGTTCAAATGCTTGGAGTTCTTCTTTACTGGGCAACTCACCCCAGATTAAGAGATAAGCAGTTTCTAGGAATGTACTTTTTTCTGCTAGTTCCTCAATCCGGATGCCACGATATTCTAGTATTCCCTTTTGCCCATCAACATAACTGATACTGGATTGGGCGGCGGGAATGCCTTCTAGACCAGGCTTGTATTCGCACACCATCATGGCAACACCATTTATTTTTGAAATATCCGATCAAGTTAACTTACCAGAAATTTATTATCGCCATAACAGTAGCCCTTCTAACAACAATCGAAAATGTTGAAAAACTGCTATAGCAAATACTTGGGTGGTGTCAACCAAAACATCTGACTACGACCCAGAGGAGAACCACTTTCTGGTAGTTTTATCCCAATCATACCTGCTTTTTTCAAGACTAGGCTGGCTTTGACTTCCCCCCAGAGGAGAATTTCTGCCCAATTGGTTAAACCTGGTTCGTGTCCAACCAAGGCCAGTCGGGTATTTTGGGAATAATTTCTTGGCTCTAACCAATCTACCAGCCAACTAGAAATTTCACCTCCAAGAGCCAAGTGACTTGATTCCTCTAAGTGCGAACTTAATCCTGTTTCTATCAAGATTTCAGCCGTTTGTCGCGCACGCACTAAGGGGCTGGTAACAATCAAATCAAAGTTTAAATTTAATTTCAAAAGTTTTTGAGCAACTTTCTCAGTTTTTTGCCTTCCTTCTTTGGTAAGGCTGCGCTCCTCATCTTTGATGCCTAAATCTTTATCTTGGGCGATGCCATGACGAAATAGATACAGTTCCATATTTTGAATTTTATTAGCATACCTTGTGCTGAGTTATTTAGTTACTCTTATTGTGTATTTATCTATCCTAACTTTAACGATCGTTGTCAAAAAACAGAATTACTGTTAAAACGCTATTTACCACTGAGCAATTTGTCATATTCTGGATGTGACCTAATCAAAAACCAGACAAAATTACCATCTTCTTCTACAGCAAGCGCCCGATAATGTATACCAATACCAATACTTGTCGGTTAAGGGGAAAAGGGGAAGGGGAAAGGGGAAAGAAAAAACCTTTACCCTTTACCCTTTAACCCCTTCGGAGTTCGCCAGTCGCTCATGGGGGAAACCCCCAAGACCGCGCTGGCTCACCTTTTCCCAAAACCAAATTCCGAGTTGAAAATGCACAAAGCGAGCAGTATTGATACCAATACGCACTGACCAAAACTGACCAACTTTTTTGAAATGTAATGATGGATACTTGGGATCTTCCCGAAGCAACTCATAACATCGGTCAGCAAGCTGTTGGATATCAATTGGTAACTGGCGATAGTAATACCAAAAATCAGGGGTTGCTCGATGTTTCACAGGTCAGTACAACGCCCTTCTCGCAGATGTTTAAGTGCTTTCTGTGCCAATGCATCTAACCGACCTTCAGCCACATCTTTTTCAATCTGTTTATCCCAAGCTGCTGCATCGAATTCCGCAAACCAGACACGAAAAGCCGCAAGTTCCTCTGGTGAAAGTTGACTAACAGCGAATTCGATTTACTCTAGGCTACTCATAATCTAGGTAAATCAAGCTTGTCATTATCTAACTTAAATATACAAGGACTTCCGACTAAAATAGCTGAATTAATTTAAGCTAAATATTTTGGCACCATTCACACTGCTGAAATCTCTGTTTCAAAAATTGTTGATTGGGACGGCACATTTCATCTTTTGGTACTTGTAGTTCTTTTCCATCGATTATTTTATATTCAGTTTTTTGAAAACAGGGGAAAGATGTACCTTCGTTTACTTAGATTTAGATACGAACTAGATTCCTAATTCATTAATAAAAACTAAATTCCCGACTTTTTTTAAAAGTCGGGAAGGGATATTATGTAACGAAACACACTTTGGTTAGTACATGAGTTAGGAGTTCTCCACATCTCCCTCTCCTTCCACTACTCCGACTGAATCGGGTTATCTTTGGGGTTAACTAACCTCAGTAGTTTTTGCTTGATTTGAGCGTCGAATACTTCCCATTTCATCTTCGCATAGGCGGAATTTTCGTTACTGCCAGACAAGAAACCCATCGGAATTTCAAAGCCGCCTGCGCTTGTTCTTCCACCACCAAAAAAGCGCCCTGTACTATCTTGACCAAAGGCTTCTTTAATGAATTCATCGGGGTCAAGGGTGAGTTTGGTGGTTCTCAAGGAACCAATGACTATTTCTAATTCTTCGTCTTCATCGTGAACAATGCCGTAAACTACAGCAGTATGGACGTTTTCTTCGGTGACGAGAAAATCAGCTGCTTGGGGGATGGCGTCGCGGTCATCATAGCGCAGGTAACCGACACCAGCAATGGAAAAGTTATTTTGAACGATGCGGTTTTTGAGCGATCGCTCGATCACATCCATCACCCGCTTAGAACGATTCGCCTGTAAAATAGCGTTCAGCAGCTGAGCGTCATAAAATCGGCTTAAATATGCAGCTGCCATGAAATCTTCTTCTTGCGCTTGCATCAGCCGATTGGTATCGGAACGTAAGCCATGCATCAATGCTGTAGCACATTTTACGTGTTGATTGATGCTGCTATCTAATGCTAGTAATCCCGCTTGCAGATATTGAGTAAAAATTGTCGCTGTCGCTCGTACATAAGGACGAACATCGACAAACTCTGATTCAAGTTCGCCTTGTAAACTGTGATGGTCAATCAGCGCAACTAATGGAATTCCTGCTTGCTGAACTGCTGATATTAGCTGTGAAGTAGTTCCTTGGTTATCAATTAATACAAAACCTTGATAAGATGACAAATCTTTGGTTTTCAAGGTTTGCTGCGTCCAGCGTTGGATAGGTAAATTAGTGAGTCTAACCAAGGCAATATTTTCTTGGTGACTCAGAGCGCCAGCATAAATTATTTCACATTTGATATCGTATTGCTGAGCAATTAATTGATAAGCCCAGGCACAAGAAAGAGCGTCTGGGTCAGGAAAATCTTGCAAAATTACTAGTTGGCGATCGTGTCGGTGTGCTAGTAAAGTTTTTTGCAGTTCTTCTGACTTTTGTTGTGTCAGGGAATTACCACGCTGACTAAGATAGATAGCTCCTTCACTTAGCGATGGTTGTAATGATGGACTTTTAAGTGCAACTTCCACTGGGTCTTTCTCTATTTCAGCTTCCTCTGGGTTTGGCTCTGCGGTCAATGACAAACTCTCGAACTCATTAACGGGAGAATTTATGTACATAGGGAACTTTTTTTAAAGTCTGAGGCTCAATTTATTTAGAAACACTACAATCAGCGATTCACTCGAATTTAGCCACATTATTTCGATCTTCGCAAAAATATCCAGATATGACACTATATACCTAAGTATATTTTTTGTCAGTGACAGCCATCAGCAATTAACTACATTTGATTACAATGTATGAGAATGCTGGAAAAAAGTAAGTTTTCTATATCTGGGTTGATGTTCGAGCATAAACGAATTTTATGGCTTTTTTCTTTTCTAAAATTTGAACGATCGCGGTTTTTATTCCAGATTGATAACCGAACTTTAAAATTTATCTAACTTAGGGTATACTTTCCATCTAATACTTTAGACTTAGCCTTTGATATTTAAGATAATCTTATGTTCAATAGTCTCATTATTTTGACTATTGAGCAATTAATAATTATATCTTCAAGCAACAGAGCTTGTTTTGTGTTTTGTGTAAAAGGCAACTGGGCTGTGGATTAGGGTTAACTTATCCCCCGCTTGACGCAGCGAGGATTTCGAGTCATTAGTAATAATACTTATTATTTGTACTTAATGATACTTGTAACTAATAGCCAATGACTAAGACGGCGAGCGGCAATTCATCCCATCTCTGGCAGGAATGGGCTTTCTCGCGGTCTTTTGGGAATCGGGAGATGGGAGAGTGTGGAAACACAAGGAAAACTAATTGCCTGTTTTCTGATGTTTTTTTCGACGCACCCTAGTTTTTTAGCTTTTTATGCGGTATATTAGGAAGCTGTTGTCTTTTTTTGCTTGGATTTAGCCAAACTAGTATGTTAGCTTCTGCCGAAGGATGTCCCTCACAATGTCTGGACATAAACAACTCAGCACACAATTTGTCAAATACAAATTTGTGCGACTCGGCTTTAGCCTTATTTGCAAACCAAGCACAAAGGCAAAACTGTGACTATTGCTGTATGCTTTTCGGGCTACTGGGCTATGTCATATCAAAGTCCTATAACATATTTTTGCCATTCTGCGTGCAGTCCACTCTTGAGATGTTTACTGACCTCAAAATAAAGGCTGCTATAGGGTTGGCGAGGAAGATGGCGCAAAGGCATGTGAGCTTCGTGGGGAGTGCGACTACCTTTTTTAACATTGCAACGGACACAAGCTGTAACAATGTTCTCCCAGGTATCCCCTCCGCCGCGCGATCGCGGTATTACATGGTCTAAGGTCAATTCGTCTCCTGTGTAACCACAGTATTGACAGGCATGACCGTCACGATGCAATATATTTCGGCGAGTGAGAGGAATTTCTTTATAAGGAACGCGGACATAATGACGCAACCTAATTACAGTTGGCAGCGGGAAATCCGAATAAAGGAATTTACCGTTGTGTTCCACGCGTTCTGCCTTGCCCTTAATTAACAGAACCGCGGCGCGACGCCAACTCGTTATATTGAGAGGTTCGTAAGAGGCGTTTAATACTAAAACCTTCCCCATTGATCTGCGTTTAGGGTATTAGTTTTACATATATTAACACAAATATACTCTTCTAGGGAGATGATAAGAAATTATACTTTCGTGAAAGTAGGGCATAGGGTATGGGGCATCGGGCATCGGGCATAAGGAGATGGGGAAGTGTAGGGAGTGTGGGAGGAAAGAGAATTTATATTTCTCCCTCCTCTGACACCACGCACACCTCCCAATGCCCAATCCCCTATGCCCCATGCCCTAATAGCATCTTGTATGAATTCCAAGTCAGAGTTAAACTTCCTGTTTAATCTGATATCGCTCTTTAGAGGGTGTATAGATAATTTGGAAGTTGAGCTACGGTGGATAGGAGTCAGTACAAATGTTAAGTCGCAAGGAAATCCCTGGTGTAGTTCCTAATGAGCAATGCGATACCTACGCGTGGTTTTCGCAACGAGCTTGGGTAGAAATTGATTTAGAGGCGTTGTCGCACAATATACAACAAATAGTGCAATTTTTATCGCCACGTACTCAATTGATGGCAGTGGTAAAAGCTGATGCCTATGGACATGGGGCGGTAACGGTGGCTCAAACTGCAATTCAATCGGGAGCTAGTTGGCTGGGAGTCGCTACGGTTCCAGAGGCGATTCAATTGCGAGAAGGGGGGATTCAAGCCCCGATTTTGATTTTAGGGGCGACTCATACACCAGAGCAAATTCATGCGATCGCTCAATGGCAACTCCAGCCCACACTGTGTAGTCCGAAACAAGCTTTAGTATTTTCCAATACTTTAGAATCGATGAATTACGGTTCTAACATACCCGTACATATCAAATTAGACACGGGAATGTCTAGGTTGGGAACTAATTGGCAGCAAGCTGGTGAATTTGTGCAATTAGTACAGCGGTTACCACATCTTGCTATTGCCAGCATTTATTCTCATCTGGCAACGGCAGACGATCCTGATACTACTGTGATGAAGGAACAGCATAGACGATTTGAGGAAGCGATCGCTCAAATCAAAGCAATGGGAATCCAACCGCCTTGCTTGCACTTGGCAAATTCAGCAGCTGCACTAAAAGACCGAGCATTACACTACGATATTGTGCGAGTAGGTTTAGCAGTTTACGGACTTTACCCAGCACCCCATTTACAAAATGCCATCGACCTCAAACCTGTATTACAACTGAAGGCACGAGTTACTCAAGTCAAAACAATTGCCCCAGGAACTGCTGTCAGCTACGGACATAAATTTATTGCCCCACGCGAACTTCGTCTGGCTGTCGTGGGAATTGGCTATGCTGACGGTGTTCCTCGTAATCTTTCTAACAAAATTCAGGTGTTGATTCGCGGTCAGCGAGTGCCGCAAATCGGGACAATTACAATGGATCAATTGATGCTCGATGTGAGTGCCATACCTGATATTCAAGAAGGAGAGGTAGTTACCTTACTTGGAGAACAGGGAAAAGAAAAAATTTCCGCCGACGATTGGGCAGAACAATTAAATACCATTTCCTGGGAAATTCTCTGCGGCTTCAAACATCGTCTACCTCGTGTTGCGATTATGTAATGGGGCATGGAGCAAAACCCTTTGGGTAGGGAAAAGGGGAAAGGGGAAAGGGAAAAGGAAGGATCTTTTGTTTCCCCTTTGCCCCTTGCCCTTTGCCCTTTCCCCAAGGCGTTGCTATCTCCCTATTCCCAAAAATAATTTCTTATGGTACGATAATAGTCTATGCGGATGTGGCGGAATTGGCAGACGCGCTAGATTTAGGTTCTAGTTCCGAAAGGAGTGAAGGTTCAAGTCCTTTCATCCGCATTTTTAATCTAATCGCCGAAAACTGCATGAGCTAACAAGTTCATGCAGTAAATTTATGAGTTAATTTATCGTCAACTCCAAGCAAGAGAGTCAGTAGAGCTAGATTCTACTGGCGTTAGAGATTATTGTCTGTGTTTTTTAAGCTTGCTTGCGATCGCAAAAATAGGCTTAGCCCGCCGTAGGCATCGCCGAAATCATAATTGCACTCGCTAAAATAACAAATGCGTAGGCGTAGCCAACCGTAGGCATCGCCGAAATAACTACTGGAAGCGATAATTTTATGACTCAAGCCTTACGCAAACTAGTTACATTCGATGAATTCGTTGTTAAATACCCAGACAACTCTGGAAAACGCTATGAGCTGCATGATGGAGTAGTTACAGAGATGTCTCAGCCAACAGGTGAACATGAAGAAGTTATAGGTTTTTTGGCACTGAATATATCTATAGAAATTGGGCGACTAAAACTTCCCTACTTCATTCCCAAAACAGCATTAGTGAAACCGCTTGAGAGTGAATCAGCTTACTCGCCAGATGTGCTGGTATTAAACCGCTCCAATTTAGTCAATGAACCACTCTGGAAAAAAGACTCTACAGTAAGCCTAGCTAAATCTATACCATTGGTGATTGAAGTAGTTAGTAGTAACTGGCGTGATGATTATCTTACAAAAGTGGCTGCTTATGAAACAGTGGGCATCCCGGAATACTGGATTGTTGATTATGCGGCTTTAGGTGGTAGGCGGTTTATTGGCAATCCCAAACAACCGACAATATCAGTCTATTCATTGGTTGATGGAGAGTACCAAATCGACCAGTTTCGTGGAAGCGAACGCATTATTTCACCCACATTGAGAGAATTGAATTTAACTGTCGAACAGATTTTTCAAGCAGGAGATGTGCAAATCTAGGCACGACTGCACATAAATGAGAATATTGAATTTTTGCCATCGATGTTCGTAATTCATAATTATGTAGCGATCGCATCCTCGCGTTGCCTGAAACCGCTATTGGGCGATGTCTGGGTTGGGCTACGCTAAGGCATATTTTTGAAAATCAAGCGATCGCTGTTGGCTGTTACTCTGTGCCATCGGACAAATTTTTTGGACAACCAACTGTAATCAGTAAATTTTTTTATTAATATAAAATTTTACCTACATGATTCTTACTCCTAGATTCTGACTTCTGAATTCTGTTTTATTTTTTTCAGAAAAAATCAGTATTATTTCTGTGGTCACAACGGTAGTACTTAATCAAAAGTGGCTTTATATAGTACTGATATATTTAAAAGTTTGATTTTACTTAAGTGTAAATACAGTAGTTCAAAGATATTGTTTTAATAAAATCAGTATTATTTCTGTGGTCAGAATGGGGTTACTCAATGGAAAGTGGCTTCATCTAGTCTTGACATTTCTATGTCTTATTTTTCAAGAATGTCTATAAATCTCAGTAACAGGAAGTAAATTAATCACAATTTACGAATTTACTGAGATTTGAGCATTTGAGAATAACGCCCTTTTCGTTGAGTTTCACCACAAATCGAGAGGTCAAATTTGTGTACTTTAAAATACAAAATTTTGTCGCCTTTTACTTAATTTGAATTGTGGACAAGCTCTCTACGAATTTAGCTTACACATACTGTATTTAGCTGAGTAAAAGCAAAATGAGCACAACTCCTATAGGTAGCTACAAGTTGTTCCAAAAACTACATCCGCTATCTCTGTTGGCACAATTAACTAGTCGGCGTGCTACAGGTTGCTTAAGCGTATTTACTGGGATAGTTTATTGGTCAATTTATCTAGAGGACGGTAAACTTACTTATGCCTCCTATTCAGATAAACTGTTTGAGCGACTTGATAGTCATTTGCGGCGCTTGAGCCAGCAAATTCCTGCTCTCAACAGCGCAACTCGCATTCAGATGCGGCTGATGTTTGAGACGAAAAATGAACATCAATCAATACTAAATGCGGATTATCAAGCTATTTGCTGGTTAGTAAATCAGGATTTGATTACTCCTGTGCAGGCGGGAAATTTAATAGACGAATTAGCAAAAGAAGTACTGGAATCATTTCTGTGCTTAAAAGAAGGTAGCTATGAATTTAGTCCGGAGAATTCTTTGAATGAGCTACCAAAGTTCTGTCGCCTAGATTTACGGTTACTGGTGGAACATTGTCAAAAGCAATTAAGAAATCGGCAAAATATCCAGTCATCAATTCCTGCTGGTGCTAGTTCTCAAGTTTTGCCACAATTGCAAATTAAACTTGGGCAAAAATCCCCCAGACAAATCAATTTTGATATTTCTGAGAATAATAATTTAGTCACTGAATTACCTGTTGGCAAAACTACATATACAATTGCCTGCATTGATGATAGTCAAACAGTGTTAAATTCCATCAAGCATTTTTTGGATGAAAACACATTTTCAGTTGTAATGATTAACGATCCAGTAAAAGCTTTAATGCAAATTCTTCGGAGTAAACCCGATTTGATTTTGCTAGATGTTGAAATGCCTTCTTTAGATGGCTATGAACTATGTTCGTTATTAAGAAAGCATTCTGCTTTTAAAAATATACCTATCATTATGGTTACTGGCAGAACAGGATTTATTGATAGGGCAAAGGCTAAAATGGTTAGGTCATCAGGTTATTTGACCAAGCCATTTACACAGTCAGAATTGTTAAAAATGGTTTTTAAATATCTTGATTAAGAGTTCAAAATTCAGAATTCAGGAGTCAGAAGTCAGAATTTAGGAGTCAGGAGATATGAGAGAGAGGGCGAAGACATTTCAAGACTTGATAGTTTGGCAGAAAGCTCATCAATTTATTTTATTAGTGTATCCATTTACTGCGGAATTTCCGAAATCAGAAATATATGGTCTGACTTCTCAATTTAGACGGGCAGCAATTTCTATACCAGCAAATATAGCAGAAGGATTTAAGAAAAAAGGACTAGCAGATAAAGTACGTTTTTTGAATATTGCACAAGGTTCTTTAGAAGAATGTCGTTATTATCTAATTCTTTCAAATGACTTAGAATATGGTGATATTTCAGCATTAAAACTTCAATTTGAAGAAGTTAGTAAGCTACTAACAAGCTATGCTAATTCAATTCTGAATTCTGACTCCTGAATTCTGACTCCTGAATTCTGAGTTCTGAATTCTGACTCCTGAATTCTTATACCATTTATTTGTAGGAGATTTTATAGTGAGCCTAACTTTACTTGGCACAATTTTAATTGTAGAAGATTCTCCCAGCGAATTGGAATTAATGAGCCATTATCTCAAAGAAAGTGGTTATAACGTAATTAAAACTACTGGTGCAAAAGAAGCTTTGGAAAAAGCTGTTTTAGAAAAAATAGATGTAATTGTTACTGATGTTGTCATGCCAGAAATGAGTGGATTTGAGTTGTGCCGTTCTTTGAAAAGAAATCCAATTACGGCAAAAGTACCGATTATAATTTGTAGTTCTAAAAATCAAGAAATTGACCGATTGTGGGCGATGAGACAAGGTGCAGATGCTTATATAACTAAACCTTACACCCGCGAACATCTTTTACGCACTATTAAATCAGTGGTAGTTTGAATCAATGACTAGTACAAACATTACACTTTCCCCAAAACCAACCGAAAATAACTTAGCAGACGGTTATTTAAAATTTCAGCTAAATCAACAGACTGGTGCAGTTTTATCAATGAAGCATACTCAAGAAGCAATTCTTGTGCCTATTGAGTCTGTGACTTCCATGCCTAATATGCCTCCTTGTATATTAGGGTTAATGAATTGGCGCAGTCGGATAATTTGGGTAGTTGATTTGCCAAGAATGCTGAATTTAGAATCTCTTGATTATCGAGTGCGGCAGTATAGTGCGATCGTTATCCGAGTAGAATCACTTTTGTTAGGCTTAGTTGTACAGGAAATCAAAGGTACTATTAGGTTTGTTGCTGATGAAATTCATTCTCCCATAGGACAAGTAGCATCGAGTTTAGTTCCTTATTTATGTGGGTGTGTAGTGCAACAAAAAGAAATATTACTGGTGTTAGATTCCCAGGCTATTGTGCAGTCTTCAATTCTTCGCAGTGATTAGGTAAAAAATCAGAATGTAGAATTCAGAAATCAGGAGTAAAAATTCAAAATTCTTTATAAGAAATAAATTTTAGCGTACTTATTCACATGTTGGAGAAATAATCTTATGTTTAATAAAACTAACACTAATAATGGTAGTAGTCCTCAAAATAGGACATCGCTGATTTCGTCTCAAAAAGTTACTGGAAGTGTAGTGAAGCTGCCCAATAAAGTTACCACTGAAACTGCTAGTAATTCAGGTAATCAAGCTTTTGGCTATTTCACAAGACTGAGTTTAGTTAAGAAAGCAACAATTTTGGCGATCGCCATTGGTACACTACCAGTATTGGCCATAGGTGCTGTGGCTTTTGGCTTTGCTAACAAATCCATTACCAAGCAAATCACCCAGTCTCAACAAGCCCAAGCCACTGGTTTAAGCGATAAAATCAACCGTTTCATGTTGGAACGTTATGGAGATATTCAAGTAATATCTAGTTTGCCATTTTTGACAAATTCTCAAGCTAGCAACACCACCACTAATCAAGAAAAGCAAGCAGTATTAAATCGCATTGTGGAAGCTTACCAAGCTTACGATAGTGTTGCTATTTTCGATCGCCTTGGCAACTTAATTGTTCAATCTACAGGCGAAGTTCTGGAAAACCAAAAAGACGAGAGTTATTTTCAAGAGGTTCTGCAAAAAGATGCTCCTGTTATTAGTAATCCAGAGACAATAACCAATACTGGTGCAGTGAATATTTATATTGCAGCACCGATTAAAAATACATATACAGGTCAAACCATTGGCGTAGTTAGGGCACAGCTGCCCGGTAAATCTTTAGATGAAGTCATCAAAAATTACGCAGTCAATGGACAAAAATATCAATTGCTTGATGCAGCGGGGACAATTTTTTTAAGTCCGCAACCAAAATTATTGGGTAAACAAGCAAAAACAGAATATCGCAATTTAGCTAAACTGCTAACCGCAAAAAAAGTAGATAGTTTTATTGAAGTTCCTAAAAATTATCAAAAACAACAATTAGTTAGTTACGTTCCATCAACTAAGTTCAATGGACTGCCTGATTTAAATTGGCAGGTACTATTATCTACAGACACAGCAATTGTATTTGAACCGCAAAGACAATTGTTATGGATTATAGGCATAGGTACGGGATTAACAGCTTTGATTGTTGCAGCGATCGCATCTTGGTTAGCTAAACGAACTGCACAGCCCATTCTGAATGCAACTGCGGCATTAACAAAGCTCAATCAAGGCAAATTAAATACCCGTTTAGACACTGCAAGAGGAGATGAATTAGGGGTATTAAGTGCAAATATTAACCAGATAGCCGAACAATTAGAGGTCTTATCTCAGGAACAAGAACTAGATGTAGAAGACACAAATTTACTAACAGATATTACCCTAAAAATTCGTAAAATTCTGAAACCTGAAGAGATTTATCAAACAGCAGTTAAAGAAGTTCATCGAGAAATTAAAACAGACCGGGTAATTGTTTATCGTTTAAACTCTGATACTAAAAATGGTGTCGTTGTTGCTGAATCGTTAAGTGGCAATTGGCCAGAACTTATGGGAGTGCAAATCGACGATCCTTATTTTTGGGAACACCATGTAGAAAATTATCAAGATAACCGATTGCAAGCAGTTGCCAACATTTATTTAGACCAAAACTTGAAAAATGCTGATAGTTATATTCAACTATTAGATAAATTTGCCGTCAAAGGTTATCTGATTGCACCAATTATTATCCAAGAACAAATTTTCGGCTTATTAATCGCTCATAATTGCCAAACTTCTCGTGTTTGGCAACAACCGGAAATTAATTTGTTTCAACAGATAGCAACTCAAATCGGTTATGCATTAGAACAAGCGAAATTACTAGAACAAATAGAACAAACCAAAAATGTTGTACTCAAAGGTTCTGATGATGAACAGCAAGAAAAAGAAGTACTGCAACAACAACTTTTAGAACTACTCGATGACATCGAAGGTGCAGCCACAGGTGACTTAACAGTGCGTGCAGACGTGACTGCTGGAGAAATCGGTACTGTTGCCGACTTTTTCAACTCCATTGTGGAAAGTCTGCGTGACATTGTTACCCAAGTCAAACAAGCAGCTACTCAAGTAAATAGTGCCATCGGCTCTAACGAAGGAGCTATTCGCCAACTAGCAGAAGAAGCACTCACCCAAGCAACTCAAATCAACTGTACTCTCGATGCTGTTGACCAAATGACCAAATCTATGCAAGCCGTAGCCGAAAGTGCCGAAAAAGCAGCTTTTATTGCCAACGATGCTGCTCACAACGCCACTCAAAGTGGGCACGCAATGGATTTGACAGTACAAAATATCCTGTCTATGCGAGAAACAGTCGCGGAAACTGCCAAAAAAGTTAAGCGTCTGGGTGAATCTTCACAACAAATTTCTCGCGTGGTTTCATTAATTAATCAAATCGCCATTCAAACTAACTTGCTTGCCATTAACGCCGGTATTGAAGCAGCCCGCGCGGGTGAAGAAGGTCAGGGTTTTGCTGTAGTTGCAGAAGAAGTCGGGGAATTAGCAATTCGCAGTGCCGCCGCAACCCAAGAAATTGAAGAAATTGTGGGGAATATTCAACGAGAAACTAGCGAAGTGGTGCAGGCGATGGAAATCGGCACTACCCAAGTGGTAGAAGGTACTCGAATTGTAGAGGAGGCAAAAGAAAGTCTAAGTCAGATTTTGGATGTATCGCGTCAAATTGACTTCTTAGTGCAGTCGATTTCCACTGCAACAGCATCTCAAGTAGAAACATCACAAAGTGTCAGCCAATTGATGAAAGACATCGCTGCAGTATCACAACGTACTAGCGATTCTTCTGTACAAATTTCCCAATCTCTGCAACAAACTGTGGAGATTTCCCAGCAATTGCAAGAGACTGTAGGAACATTTAAAGTTAGTTGAATTTTGTGATTAGTCATTAGTCATTGGTCATTAGTCATCAGTTAATAACCAATGCCCCATGCCCAATGCCCCATGCCCCAAAATAAAAACCATGCTAAATGACAAAGAATTAGAAATTCAGATGCAGTTTCTGGAAGAAGCAATTGATTACTTGAATACTCTCGAAGGAGTATTGCTGGAAATTGATACTAGTAACCGCATTGATTTAGATAAAATTAATGCTGCTCTCAGGGCTGCTCATTCTATTAAAGGTGGTGCGGCGATGATGGGATTTAAATCCCTCAGCGATTTATCCCATCGTTTAGAAGATTCTTTTAAAGTTTTAAAAACTCGAAAAAATTCTTTAGAAATTGATACTCAGTTACAAAGTTTATTGCTTTCTGGTGTTGATTGGTTGCGTCAAATTGTGGAATTGCTGGCACAAGGCAATGTAGTTGAAGAACAGTGGTTAGCAACTTTTTGTTACCCAATTTTTGATGAGTTGCACGAACGCTTGGGTGACCCCAGTCCTGAAGATGCAACAACCATGTTATCTCCAGAAGATGGGCAAGATGTTATTCCTTTGCTATTTGAAACAGAAGTAGAGGAATGTTTGCAGCGCTTAGAATCTGCGTTGGCAAATAGCGACCAGTGTAATTTACAAGTAGAATTTGCGGTGATGGCGGCGGAATTGGGCGGTTTGGGGGAAATGCTGCAATTACCGGCTTTTAGCAAACTTTGTGAATCAGTAACTCAGCAATTGGCCACTGCAAGCAGCGATGTCTCCGACAACTCCTTTGGGGAACGCATTTATGAAATTGCTCAGTTAGCATTGCAAGCATGGCGGCGATCGCAAGCTTTGGTACTGACAAATCAATTGGATAATTTACCTACAGAAATTCAATTCAGTAATTATACTCAATCTCAGCCAATATTAAAAACAGAAGAAATACCAAAATTTATCGCCAAAGATGCAACTGACACACATATCCTAGAAACAGAAATTCTGTCATCATCTACAGAAACTAGCAATAAAGATGAAACAGTCGCCGCCAATTTTATATTTTTAGATGCAGAATTTAGTGAGGATGTCAATGCTGTAAATATTACAGAGCAAAATACTATATTTGCCAGAGAAAATCATACTACAGACGGTAAATTAACTGTTGGCAAAGAACGAGAAATTCAAGAAAATACCGTTCGAGTCCCCAGCAAACAACTCGAACAAATCAATGATTTATTTGGGGAATTAATTGTTCAACGTAACGGTTTAAATGCCCAATTAGAAAGATTACGCAAACTCGTGCGAAATCTTAACCAACGAGTGCAAATTCTCGATAGAGAAAACCAAGAATTGCGTACAGCTTACGCAAAATTTTCAACTCAATTTGCCGTGGTTGGTGGTGGACAGTTGCCAGTTGAAAATGGCAATCATGTACCAGAAACAGAGAGTTTAGGCATGGATCGCCATAACGATTTAAGCTTGCGATCGCAGGAAGTTATGGAAACCATTGTTCAACTGCAAGAAGTCACAACTGACGTGCAATTAAGTGTAGACGATACAGACCAAATTGCTCGCAAGTTAAATAAAACATCAAAACAATTACAAACAAAACTGAATCATATCCGGATGCGGCCGCTGTCTGATTTAGTTGACCGTTTTCCCAGAGCTATACGTGATTTAAATGTAGAATATGGAAAGAATGTACAATTAAAAATTGAAGGCGGCAATACTTTAATTGAACGCAGCATTTTAGAAGCATTAAATGAGCCTTTGATGCACCTATTAAGGAACGCCTTCGATCATGGAATCGAAGATGCTGCTACCCGTCGCCTCCTTGGTAAACCAGAACAAGGATTAATTGAAATTAAAGCAACTCACCATAGTAATCGCACCCTGATTAGTATACGCGATGATGGTTGGGGCATTTCTTTAGAGAAAATTCGCACCCGCGCCTTAGCTATGGGATTAGATGCTTCTCTGATTACTAATGCTAGTGATGATGAACTGTTGTCACTAATTTTTGAACCAGGTTTTAGCACTTCCGACCAAGTAACAACATTATCAGGTCGCGGTGTTGGCATGGATGTGGTTCGCAACAATTTGAAATTGATTCGAGGAGATATCAAAGTTGATACCGAACCGGGAGTTGGTACTACCTTCACTCTTTCAGTACCATTTACACTTTCTGTAGGACGAGTATTGCTAGTAGAAATTAACAAAATGCTATTGGCATTTCCCACAGATGTGATTTCCGAAATATCCCTACTACAAAACGAGCGAGTTTTCCAAATGGCGGGTAGTGAAGTCCTCAATTGGCAGGGAACAATGTTACCACTAATTCGCTTGAGTCGCTACTTACAATTTAATTGCTTGCGTTATGATAGCGCAGAACTAGAAACTCCAGCAGCAATTAATGTTAACAGCGTCTTAGTAGTTAAAGGTAATAATCAAACAGTAGCAATACAAATAGACCGTTGTTGGGGCGAACAAGAAGTTGCTATTCGTCAAATTGAAGGAAATATACCTCTACCTCAAGGCTTTAGCAACTGTACAATTCTGGGAGATGGTCGAGTAGTACCATTAGTTAATATCAATGAATTGCTGTATTGGATTGCTAGTAATCAGCGGACTCCTAGAGGGACTCAATTACCATCAGCAAGATTAAAAACACCGTTCTTGATATTTGATGAAGAAAAAATATCAGCAGCCTCTACCAAATTTAAAGGCACAATTTTGATTGTAGATGACTCAATTAATGTTCGCCGCTTCTTAGCTTTAACCTTGGAAAAAGGAGGCTATCAAGTAGAACAAGCCAAAGACGGTCAAGATGCTTTAGAAAAACTCCAAAATGGTTTGAGAGTTGAAGCAGTAATTTGTGACATCGAAATGCCTCGTCTTGATGGTTATGGCTTTTTAGGTAAGGTTAATTCAGACATTGAAACAAAAAATATTCCCGTGGCGATGCTAACTTCCCGTAGTAGTAATAAACATCGACAACTGGCTATGCAATTAGGTGCAAGAGCCTACTTTTCTAAACCGTATAACGAACAAGAATTACTGCAAACCTTGGAAGAAATAATTCATAATGTTGCACAAAAGGCAGCATCTAATTAAGCTGGGGACTGGGGATTAGCGACTGGGGCAATTATGGGCTAATAGCGTTCAGAGATTTTTGTAGTGTGCGTTACCCCAAAGGCGTGACGCACCGCTTGTTTTAACTTATAGCCCAATACAGTTCAGTTAAGCCTTTCTTTCTTTCTTCTCTTTGCGTCCTTCTCTGACGAGACGCTGCGCGAATGCGTCCTTGGCGGTAGCCTGCGGCAAGCCGCTACGCGTCTACGTTAAAAAAATTGAATTTGACCAAGAGTTTTAGCCTTAACTGAACCGTATTGACTTATAGCCCACATTTTGGACATCAATAAGTATTATTTTAAACTACATAAATTAAAAGAAAACCTAATAATTTGTAAGCTTACAGCAATTTTCAGGTAAATATACCACGTGCTAGGAGTGCAAGGCTTTGCGCCCTTAAGACAGATGTGGTTCAAATAGATGGAAATTGCTGTAAATAATCGTGGTAGCCCGAATTAAAATTTTAAAAATATTTTTTTGTTCACAGAACGATCGCCAATCGGATTCCTATAGAAATCTACTGTAGATTGTAAATTATGAATTCAGAATTATGAATTAGCATGACCAAGTATTTCCGCTCCAATGTTGATGCAATGGCTAGCTATGTTCCTGGCGAGCAGCCTCAGCGTGGGACGCAGATTATCAAACTCAACAGTAATGAAAACCCTTATCCTCCCTCCCCTGCGGCATTAGCTGTGCTGCAAAATATTAATGGAGAATGGTTGCGCCGATATCCACAACCTTTCGGGGAGGAATTTCGCCAAGCTGCTAGTAAAGTGTTGGGAGTTCCTAGTGATTGGATAATTGTCGGAAATGGCAGTGATGAATTGTTAAGCGTAGTGATTCGAGCCTGTACTGAACCTGGACGCCAAGTAGTGTATCCAATGCCGACTTACGTGCTGTATCGCACGTTAGCCCAAATGCAAGATGCGGATATTACTGAAATACCATACGGCGAAGATTATATTTTACCCCTTGAAGAATTGATTGCTGTCAATGGCTCTGTAACATTTATTGCTTCACCTAATAGCCCATCGGGACATGTAGTGCCAATAGATGACTTACGAAAACTAGCCAGCCAGTTATCTGGAGTTTTAGTTATTGATGAAGCTTATGTAGATTTTACAGAAGAGAGTGCATTGACTTTAGTCAACGAATATGAAAATGTGATTGTGATTCGGACACTTTCTAAAGGCTACTCATTGGCTGGATTACGATTAGGATTTGGGGTAGCGAATCCCAAGTTGTTACATGGATTATTTAAAGTTAAAGATAGCTATAACATAGATGCGATCGCCTGTGCAATTGGCACTGCTGCAATTACAGACCAAGCTTATAAAAATGCTTGCGTAGCAAAAATTAAAGCATCGCGCACTCAGCTAGCAGCAGATTTGAAACAATTAGGTTTTCAGATTTGGGATTCCCAAACTAACTTTTTGCTGGCACAACCTCCAGCAGGAAACGCAGAATATCTCTATGAAAAACTCAAGGAACAGGGAATTTTAATCCGCTACTTTAAGCAGCCAAGATTAGAGGATAAATTACGCATCACTGTTGGCACTGATGAACAAAATCAGGCTTTAGTGGAAGCGCTGATTTATCTGGTGGGGACTGGGGACTAGTGACACAGCAAGGAAAGGCCTAAAACCTCAGCTACACCTTAAATTTTGACTTCTCTGCTTCTGAAAAATTGCTTGTTCAAGAACTTTATTTTCTTAACACTGCACTATCTATATATAGCGTGGTATGTCGCGCCAGAGAATCTCTTGACTCAAATGAAAAGGCGATCGCAATCTCGATCGCCTTTTTCTCTAACAACTGATCTCTGCACTGACTTCTTTGAAGAAGCCTGTAGTTCTGGTGCATTTGTTCATCCGTCACAGGCAATAAGGGATTGATTGGCAATTGTTAAATTGTGACTCAATAGTTATACATATCGCGCTGAATAGGTAAAGACATCGCGACCTTTTCCTCTCCCTTTTCCTCTTACAAAGGTAACAGTCCAATCATCTTCCGGTGACGCTGTGTCAGTAAGGTTAAAATCGTAGTTTGCATTTCCAATTTTTGCTGGGAAGCCTCCCGAAATAGTTTCAGTTTGACTAGGAGAAAGTTCCTCAACATAACAAAAGTTAGTAATCATTTTGAGCGCTCCTTTGGTAGGAATGTATTAAATTTCCCAAAAGACAGAAGAGATTAACTCAAATTTCTCAAAACTTGGTTGCTCTTGAATGAGCTAAATAGCTCTTCTTGTCTTTTTGTAGCTGCTCTAGGTTTTTTGAGTCTAACCCTCTTTCAAGAAATATTTCTGTTTCTTTACATTCATTAGGAATGCGTAGACACTGCATAGGCTTTTCGTCAGACATAGCTTTCCTGGAACGCTTCTGTCACTTTCGGAAAACAACAAACGAATACAGACTCTGGAGCTTTGATAGAACCAAAGTTTGAGGCTTTATTTTCTAACATGAATTAAAGTTTTCAGCCAAATGGTAAAACACAAAGCTTCAAAAGGCTTTCATGAATTTGGTTCTCCCGATCTGACAGAAGAAGGCTAGGACGATCTACTACTATTACCTAGAACCAAGACATGATGACAAGTATTTCCAAAGTCAAAAACGTACTTCTACCATCTACTATTAGCAGTAGAAGCAGAAGCAAGTCAATCTAAAAAAAACAGACTAACTCCCTTCTGTATAAAAGAATGGAAATATTTCCCTTATCTACAACGGGAGAGGTCTTTAGTTTAACTTAGTTGACCTACCTAGCATTATTTGGGAATTGGATTTGCAATAGATAGTCTATTTGTTAGATTTTTTAAACCATTTCCGTCTCTATTTCCGTCGTCTATAGGAGGTTGATCGGGACTACTTTGACCTCCAGATAAAAGCTGCTGTTCTTCTGTGGTTAACTCCACAAGTAAATCCAATGTACTGATTAGCTTTGACATTATTAATTACCTCACTTACTTGATAAGGTGATTATCACCTTCACTTGACTATAAGAAAATTTTGTCCTCAGTTCATAAGTCAAAAGGTGGAACTAGATTTTACCTTTGTTCTACCTTTTGATATTTTCAGCTAAGAATTGTTAACAAAAAAATAGTGATTTAGAAGACAAAGATTGAGTAATTAATTGAATAGAATGAAGGCGATCGCAGTTCCAGAGGATCTTTAGAAAGTCGCTAGACCAAAGATTTCTGCAATGCCTTCTGGTAGCTTGTCTTTAAGAGACGCTAACGCGAACCCCGATGGCGGGCGTAGCGATCGCTAAAAAATAGTAGTTTATGATACAGTTTTTTAGAAACTGTACAAAAGTTGATTTGTAAAGGAAATAATAAACCAGGCTTATAAAAGCCGAGCTAAAGCTTCCATTAGAAAACTATCTTCTAAATCCATAGAACCGCCAGGTAATTCTAAAACTGTTTTTCGTATACCGTGACGATATTGTTTGACTAAAACAACTTCCTCATTTAAATTGCAACAACATTTACCCAAGTTGGATATTCAAAAACATAAAAAGGCTCAACGATTTTTCCTTCAGGCATTTGACAAGTATCAGCCCGCAGCTTTAGCCACTTATCTTGTACCAAATATTTAGAACTTAATAGAGTCCAATCAAGCGAATCCATGTTAGTTAATAGCTAGTAATTATTTCTAATGAATTTAACTCAGGTAAAGGTAGCGCTATCGCCATTGGCTGTTCAAGCTGTCGCCAAAACGGAAATGGTTCTTGACCAGTACAATCAGCAACAAATAGGGTCATCACAGTCCCGTGGGAGACAATCATCACATCGCCATCTGGGGTTTTGGCAAGAATATTTTTTATAGTTTGTTGAAAACGTTGAAAAGCTCTGGTTGCTGTTTCTAATCCCATGACTAGTTTATCTGGTGTGGCGAAAAATGCTTCTAAAGTTTCAAAAAACTTTTTTTCTTCTACGAAACCAAAATTGCTACGGTCGCATTCATGTAATCCTTCAACAATTTCCACAGCCAAATTAAATTTCTGGGCAATAATTTGGGCTGTCTCTATAGCTTTTGGTTCTCTACTGGTAGCTATTATTCCAGGGTGGAAATTTACTAATTTATCCGCTAATAAATGACAGCGTTGTTGCCCTTCTAATGACAAACGCCACTCTTTAGCAGGAATATGTTCTATTTTTTCTGGAAGTGAATGTCTAACTAGAATTAATCTTTGCACGCTGTTTTTTCAAATAACTTACGTTTGTAATTCAATAAATGCGTGTTGCTAGAATCACCGCATGTGTGGCAGTGACTCTAATTTCTGTAGCAATTATATGGGGATCTTTCAACCAAAATTCGCGTACTGGATCTATGCGTCCTTGCCATTCCGGTGGCCAGTATTCTTCTGGTGTCAGGTCATCCAGTATAATCAAACCTCCAACCTTTAAAGCATTTATTAATATCTGAGGTTCAACAACTTTTGCGTTTCCACCATCAGCAAATAACAAATCAAAAGGAGCATAGTCAAGTAAATCGTGCCAATCGCCTTGAAGTACGCGGACATTAGAGTTATCTGCAAATAACTGTTGCACAACTGTGGCGCGATCGCCATTGCTCTCTATCGTTATAAATGTACTATCTGGATGTAATGCACTCACAATCCAAGCAGCGCCAAATCCGCAGCCAGTACCAATTTCAGCAATTTGACCTTGTGCGATTTGGTTGGTGAGGATTTGCAACAAACGACCAACTTCTGGGAGTGAGGATTCGGAAAATTGGAGTTTTGCGGCCAGTACTTGAGCCTGTTGTACTAATGACGGAATAGAAGCGATCGCACTATAACTCATTATTTCTACTCCTTCACCAAAACTTCCCGTAACGTCACAGCTAAATCCTGCAATGCACGTTCCCCATCTCCAACAAACGTTGTCCCGTGCATTGTTGCTAAGGTACGCGGCTGGAGTAAAGCTAATTCTTGGAGAATGCGAGTGGTATGTGTTGTGTATGGTATGTAATTAGGGAAAGGACTTGCTTCATAGTTGACTATTGTTTGACGGAATCGGTCTATAACGTCAGACTCAGTTATTGCCTCTAAATCTCCAAATTGGTGAAATAAATCTGAGCAAAACAGTGTTTTATTGTTAGTTTCAAACAATAATCCGGCATCCCAGCCGTGGGGAACTTGTGGTGTATGGTAAAACTGAAAACTATATTTACCAGTGTTTAAAACTTCAGCGTGTTGCATACTTTTGGATGGACGAATGGCAAAATCATCTATGCTCACAAAGCTTGCTAAAGGACTACAAACTGTCTGAGCATTTGACGCAATAGCCAGCCATTCATTAAGAGAACCACATTCATCTGCTTCAAAATGACTAAAACTAATCCAACGAATTTTTGATGGCTCAAGAATCTTTTCCACTGCATCACGTACTAGTGGAAACATTCCTTTAAGACCAGTATGAAACAATAATGGTTCTTCGTCTTTAACTAAAAACTGGATAAATTGCAAATCTATGTTTGGGTCATAGGTTGAGATACGATAGATGTCCGGGGCGATTTCAGTAATAGTTGTCATAATTTTAAAATTTACACAGGTAACAAAGAAACGTGTGCTGAAACTACTTTCCATCCTTGAGTAAATCTATACCAAGTCTGGCTTTGTCGCCCGAAACGCTCAACACCATTGATAATGCGACGAAACTCTAAAGTGACGGTGGCTGTGTCTTTTCCAAATGTGACAACTTTAAGATTTGAAATTTCTCGCTCTATTTTTGGATTTGGTCGAGAGGCGCGAAAGTTACGAATTTCATCGCTACCATAGAGATTTTCTGTTACCCCGAACCGCACTACTTCAGGCGCATCCCAAAATAAGCTATCCATGACTTCTAAATTATTATTAGAAAGCGCTTCCTCATATTGAAGATATAACTCAGTCACTTCAGCTACAATGCCAGGGTCATTTACTGTGGTCATTGTTGTTACCAACTTTTGCTTGTAAAACTAATTATGAACTTTTTGACGAACCAAATCACGGAAGCTAGAAACTTGTTGCATAAATAAAAATGACCCGACAACACAAACACTAGCAGCGAGAATGACACTATTGGCAGCACCAATATAACTTGCGAGTGCGCCGCCAATGAGATTGCCTATAGGTACTGCACCTGTTGATGTCATAACGTAAAGTCCTGTGACTTGACCGCGATTTTCATCAGTAACTAACGATTGCAGCAAAGTGCGTCCGGTAATTATCTGCAAAATAAATCCGAAACCAGCCGCCAACAGGGAAAATAAGCATAGGATTGGGGATTGGGAAATTCAATTTTGGATTTTGGATTTTGGATTTTGGAATTTAATCTAAAATCCAAAATCTAAAATCTAAAATTCCTAATCTAGCCAGTAACAAAAAAGTAGATGGTCATGCTGAAGGCAACAACTAAAACAAATCTCCGAATTAATTGGGGTTCCAGTTTACGTGCGTAGTGAGCGCTTAAATAACCACCTAAAGAACCACCCACTGCCATTAAAATTGCTTGATGCCAAGCAATTACACCTGCAAAAATAAAGGGAATAATTGCAATTCCATTGATACAACTGCCTAAAAATGTCTTAAAGGCATTCATTGTATGAATACTTTTGATGCCTAAAAATGATAAAGTTGCCAGCATTAATATTCCTAAACCCGCTCCGAAGAAACCGCCATAAATTGCGATCGCCAATTGAGCCAGCACTAGATGAAATAAAGGTACAGAGTCAGGTGATGATTTTTTGCTTTGAAGTTGCAACCAATTTCTGAGATGATCGCCAAAGGTAAACACTAATGTTGCCAGTAGTAGTAAATAGGGAATCAGCTTTTTAAACACATCTGATGATGTATATAATAAAGCCACAGAGCCGATAATTCCACCAATAAGACTGATGCCACATAAAAGCAAGAAAACTTCTTTTTTGATGCCTAAATCTTTACGATAAGCTCCGGCACTGGCTAAAGATGCTACCCAAATAGCAGTATTATTTGTAGCATTAGCCGCAATGGGCGGCACACCAGTAAATATCAAGGCTGGAAAAGTAATAAAGCTTCCGCCGCCTGCTACAGCATTCAGCCCGCCTGCAATAAAAGCGGTAATGAACAAAAGTAAGCTATGAATAAATGTTAAAGATGGCGGCATTTTTTTGAGTGATAAATTAAAAATTATGAATTATAAGTTCTGGAATATTTTCTGGGCAATGAGCTATAAAATCAGCACCATGAGTCTTTAATTCCTCCTCAGTTCCATAGCCGTAAGTAACACCAATTGCAGCAATATGATTGCGCTTGGCTCCGATTATGTCATGTTGGCGGTCGCCAACCATTACCACACTAGAAGGTGAAAGGTTTTCTGCGAGTAAAATGTGAGAAATCAAGTCAGCTTTTGCACTCCGAGTGCCATCAAATTCGCTACCATAAATGCCATCAAAAAGCAATGACAAAGAAAAATATTTAATAATCCGTGTAGCATAAACCTGTGGTTTGGAAGTAGCAACAAAAGTTTTATATCCAGCAAACTTAATTACTTTTAAAGTTTCTACAATCTGCGGATAAAGCAAATTTTCAAATAATCCAATCGTGGAAAAGCGACTCCGATAAAGTGAAAGCGCCTTCTCAACTAATGCAATATCTGAAGTCTTAAGTAACTGCGAAAAACTATCTTTGAGTGGAGGCCCAATACACCAATGCAATTCCTCAGCATCTGGTGATTGGTAGCCGAGTTCAGATAGGGCATACTGAATACAGCGAGTAATACCAAGCTTAGGATCTGTCAATGTTCCATCTAAATCGAAAAGAATAGTATTAACAATCATATTTGCTGGGCAAACCTCTGCGTAACTCTGCGTTTTACTCTGCGCCCTCTGCGTTTAAAAACAAAAGTTTGTTTACTCAATTAACTGTTTATAATCCCCAATCCCTAGCCCCCAGTCCTCCTAATTTTCAGTGATTGAAAAAAGCTTTCTCCACTCAGCAAAGCAATGCCAAGCGTAACAACAGCAATCCCCATAATTTGAGTCAAGTTTAAAGTTTCACTAATAGTTATCCAGGCTACTATCGCCGTTAAAGCTGGACTACTAGAACCAATTATTGATGCGGTAGTTGCACCAATCATCCGAATTCCTAAGTTGTTCAAAATGTGTCCGATAAAGCTAACTAAACCCGAAAATATACTACCAATCCACAGAGGCGTCCAGTCAAGTTGGGCAGTAGGAACTGGCCAGAACAGTAAGCTAATACCAGAGAGTACGAGGGTGGAAGCAAAGCTGATCCAAGTAAAGGGAACTGGATGAAATTTTTCTAAACATTTTTGGGCAATCACGTTATAGAAGGCATAAACAACGCCAGAACTAACACTGGCCAAAATGCCAACCATAATAGTATGATTGCTGTGGTTTCCAGAAGATTGAGGAATAACAAGAACGCAACCTATCAAAATGATCCCCATCACCAACCAACGCAAGAATGTAGGGCGTTGGCTAAAAAACTTCCAAGAAAGCAAAGCCGTAAATACGGGATAGGTGAAGAAAAGGGTTGTAGCGATTCCAGTGGGAATTAAGCCAATAGCAATGTAGATTAAGGCAATGTAGACAAACATCAGCACTCCACAGCTAAGGGCTTGAATCAGAACATTCCGATATTGACGAGTGAATAACTCTCGTAATTCTACAAAAGCAGATGGATAAAGTTTGAATGCCAAAGATGCCATGAGTGGAACTACGAGTAGCATTCGCATAAACATCAACAAAAATGAATTCTGCAAATCCGGTTTAACGTATCCACCAAGTAAAAATAAATTGAGTACGAGATGTTCTGAAAACAAAACTCGCACGGTAATGTTGTGAAACGCCAAAACAAAGGACGATAGAAGAACTGTCAGGATGCCTAACACGCAAAAAAGGTTTTCTGAAACCCGATTGTATTGTTGAAATCACTGGACTGACAGACCAAACGAAATTTGAGTTTTTAAGACTCTGGTTTCGTCAATTGTAGGGACGGTCGCCCAGAAAATTCATCATACCATTGAGCAAGTTTGGGATACTTCTGTCGCCATTGCAATTCGGGCAGGCGAATTTCTAATCCAAGTGCAGAAGCGAGGGTTATATGAGCTAGTTTTGGAGTTTGGTCGAGTTTTTCGGAAATCTTCTCGAAGTAGTCTAAAATTCGTAAAGCACGCGATCGCTCTAACTCAATTATCTTTGGCGATTGCTCGCTTTCGGCACGGAATATCCGCTCCCGTGCCCAAATACTAATACCATCAATAAATGCAGTTGTGATGCCTTCAAGCTGCTGTGAAAATCCGTCAGAATCATCAGCAACAACTTTGATTTCCGGATTTAAGCGATTCAAATAACTGACGATGATTCGCGTTTCGCTCAAAATAAATCCGTCATCAGTCGCTAAAGTTGGAACTTTACCTGTGGGATTGTAATTGAGTAATTCGCTATTGGGATCGCGCACCGTAACTTCTTGCAGTTCCACGCGATCGCTTAAATTTAGCTCAATAATAGCAACCCTGGCTATGCGGGCGTATTGAGATTTTGGTGTGTAAAAGAGTTTCATAACAAACTGCCATATCCCCAAATCAAGAACAAAAGTAAAAAATTAAAAAGTCCCAGTTTCTATGATTCTGGTTTTGTCAGTTGAAAGGAGGGTCGCCCAGAAAATTCATCATACCACTGAGCAAGTTTGGAATAGTTCTGCCGCCATTGCAATTGGGGGAGACGACTTTCTAATCCCAGTGCAGAGGCGATGGTGATGTGAGCCAACTTAGGAGTTTGGTCGAGTTTTTCTGATATCTTCTCGAAGTAGTTTAGAATTCGCAAAGCACGCGATCGCTCTAACTCAATTACCCCTGGAGATTGCTCTGTTAAAGGACGCCGTAACTCCCGCACCCAAACAGCAATGCCATCTATAAACCCACCAGCTATGCCTTCAAGTTGCTGTAAAAAGCCATTAGAAATGTCAGCAACTACTTTGATTTCCGGATTGAACTGATTTAGATAAACGCATATTATCCGGCTTTCACTTAAGATAAATCCGTCATCAGTCGCTAGGGTTGGAACTTTACCTGTAGGGTTGTAATGCAGTAAATCGCTGTTTGAATCTCGTACAGTGACTTTCTGCATTTGAATGCGATCGCCCAGATTCAGTTCTAGCGCAGTTACCCGTGCTATGCGTGCGTAGGGAGAGTTAGGTGTATAAAAGAGTTTCATGAAAAAGTGCGATCGCCCTTTAGTGAAATTATCTCAAAGCACCCGCTAATTCAGACGATGCAACTTTGGTGAACTGATTGACTGGACGAGGTAAACCAAGATTCTCGCGCAGGGTACGCCCTTCATATTCGGTGCGGAATAAACCCCGGCGTTGCAGTTCTGGAATCACCAAATCGACAAATTCATCCAAACCACCAGGTAGCCAAGGTGGCATAATATTAAATCCATCAGCACCATCGTTAATAAACCAGTCTTCGAGCTGGTCAGCAATTTGCTCTGGTGTTCCCAAAATTGTCCGATGTCCCCGTGCCCCAGCAATCCACAAATATAGTTGCCGGATAGTTAAATTCTCTCTCCGTGCAAGGTCGGTAATTAACTGCAAGCGACTTTTGCCACCGTTGGTATCTGGCAAATCTGGTAGTGGCCCGTCCAAGGGGTATTTCGATAAATCGTGTCCGCCTATAAGTCCTGAAAGTAACCCTAATCCTACCGATGGATGAATCAACTCTTGAAGTTGCTGGTACTTCTCTTTAGCTTCCTCCTCAGTTCTGCCAATTACCGGAAATACACCAGGCATAATCTTCAGATGGTCAGGCGATCGCCCGTATTTGCTCAGTCTACCTTTCACACTAGAATAAAAAACCTGGGCTTCCGCAAGAGTTTGTTGGGCTGTAAAAATTGCCTCTGCCGTTTGTGCTGCTAAGTCTTGCCCAGCCTCAGAAGAACCAGCTTGCACAATCACTGGATACCCTTGGATGGGACGGGCTACATTCAGCGGCCCGCGCACTGAGAAATATTCACCTTTATGGTTGGGGATATGTAGCTTATCAGGGTCGAAATAAATACCCGATTCTTTATCGCGTAAAAAAGCGTCATCTTCCCAACTATCCCAAAGCTTGGAAGTAACTTCTAAAAATTCCCTTGCTCTTTCATAACGCAGTGAGTGTTCTAAATGTTCTTCTCGGCTGAAGTTTTTCGCTGCGGCTTCAGCAGAAGAAGTGACCACATTCCATCCCGCACGCCCACCACTCAAGTAATCTAACGAAGCAAACTTGCGGGCAAGGTGGAAGGGTTCATCATAAGTAGTTGATGCCGTTGCCACCAAACCGATATGCTCTGTCACTACAGATAGTGCTGATAATAAAGTTAGCGGTTCAAAGTGGACGCTGAATTGTCCCGAACGACTAAAAGCCTCTCTTCCTTTTCCTTGATCCCAAACAGCTAAACCGTCTGCAAGAAAAAGCATATCAAATTTACCGCGTTCGGCTGTCTGTGCCAGTCGCTTGTAATGCTGAAAATTCAGGCCTCCGTCCGCTTGAGAGTTGGGGTGTCGCCAAGCCGCTACGTGATGACCTGAACCTGGTAAAAATGCACCTAGCTTAATTTGTTTTTTCTGACTCATTTTTTATTTCTACAAAAACTTACTTATTAAGTTGGGGAGTGTTGACTGAGGAGTTAGGAGTATAGACGCGATGAATCGCGTCTGTACAAGAGTTAAGAATTATTCTCCTTGTCTCCCTTGTCTACCTTGTCTCCCCACTCCCCCTTACACTGCAACTGCCTCCCGTCGGTTGTACGCAGAAGAGTCACCCTTGACGGCTTGACTTTGTTTACCATCAATGCCTACTGGAATGTCGCCGACGATTGTCACTCGTTGGACATGGCGGGGTTGGTTACCGTAATCTGCAACTGCGTAGTGTTGGGTGGCGCGGTTATCCCAGAATGCCACATCACCAACTTGCCAACGCCAACGAACTGTATTTTCGGGACGGGTTACGTAAGCTTGCAACAGTCTTAAAATATCGTCCGATTCAGTTGTTGATAGGCCGCGGAACTGGCGAACAAAGCCACCAATAAATAACCCACGTTCCCCAGATTCAGGATGAACCCGTACTACTGGATGAAGGGTCTCATATACCGTCGAGGTGAAAACTGCTCGGTAAGCTTTCACGTCTTCAGGCAGGTCAAATCCAGTTGCATAATCAAAGGCGTTGCTATGTACTGCCCAGAGTTCATCTGCAAGACTACGCAAATGATTTGGTAAATCTTGGTATGCAGTTACAGAGTTTGCCCAGATAGTATCGCCGCCAACTGGAGGAATAACCAGTGCCCGCAAAATAGAGCCAAGGGGAGGACGGTCTACAAATGTGACATCAGTGTGCCAACTGTTAGCACGGGAAGTGGTTTTGCCGTAATTCAAATCCAGGACTTCTGGATGATCTGGAAGTGAGGGAACGGTAGGATGAGCTGTAGTAACTTCACCAAAGCGGCGAGCGAAAGCTACTTGTCCATTGGCATCGAGTTGATGTTGATCTCGGAAGAAAATTACTTTGTATTCAACTAAAGTCTTGCGAATATCGCTGATAACTTCATCGCTGAGGTTGTTACTCAAATTCACACCAATGATTTCGGCACCGATACGTCCGGTAACTGGTTTGATGTCAAAGTATTCGGAACTCATCTGTTTTTTTCTCCTAATTTGTTATTAAAGGGTATTGGGCATTGGGCATGGAAAGAGGACAAGGAAGACAAGGGGGACAAGGTAGGAATCTTTCTCTCCGAAGTCTGAGCGCCGGAAACCGGCGCTCAGACTTCTCTCCTTGTCTTCCCCCTCTCCCTTGTCTCCCCATCTCCCCATGTCCCTAAACACCAGGCGTAGAACCACCATCAACAAGAATTTCTGCTCCTGTAATCGATGCCGCAAGGTCTGAAACTAAAAATAGAGCCAAGGATGCAATTTCTTCTGGTTGAGCAATTCTCTTTAATGGAATGCCTTGAATGGTTTCTGCCTTGGCTTGTTCTACGGTGATGCCACGTGCTTGGGCGTTTTGTTGTGCCAAG
This sequence comes from Nostoc linckia z4, assembly GCF_002608075.1. Lineage (GTDB taxonomy): Bacteria > Cyanobacteriota > Cyanobacteriia > Cyanobacteriales > Nostocaceae > Nostoc > Nostoc linckia. Next base: position 79,438 of record NZ_LAHA01000010.1, on the reverse strand, counting down.
CGTTCGGCTCTTTCTGTGGCGGTAGCACCAGGTGAAATGGCATTGATTCGGATGTTGTATTGGGCTAACTCTTTAGAAATTCCTCTCGTAAAGTTGAGTAGGGCGGCGTTGGTGGTACCACCAGGAACAAAGCCAGGGCGAGGTGTCCGTCCTGCACCACCGATGATGTTGACTATGCGTCCATCACCTCGATTTTTTTGATGGGGTACAACGGCTCTGACTAAGCGAATATAGCCCAATAGTTTTAAGTTCCAAGCGTCCAACAATACATCGTCGCTCAGTTCGAGGAATGAGCCGGCACGGGCTGAACCGGCGTTATTGATCAAAATATCAATCTGACCAAACTGTGCCAGAGTTGTTGACACAACTTTTTCTACATCTTCGGCCTGAGTCAAATCAGCACTGATGGAGATGACTTTTGCCCCTGTGGTGGGTAAGGATTGGATGGCACTAACGGCATTTTCTAGTCGTTCTGGGTTACGAGCTGCGATCGCCACGTTCACACCTTCACTATACAAAGCTTTGGCGATCGCTAAGCCAATCCCCGCACTTCCTCCTGTAACAATCGCTGTTTTACCTGATAGTTTTAGTTCTAAACTCATACGATTTTGGATTTTAGATTTTGGATTTTGGATTTTATATTTGGTATCGAATTGGTAAATTTTTGTTTAGTAATTTTTTTTCAGAATCCTTTTTCAGGCTCAGAAGTTGTGATTTTATCAAATCAACTATTTTCTAAACTGCAACTACCTCATCCCGAACCAATAATATTGCTGATTGAAAACCTATATTATGAATGTTCAAAATTTCTCGACTTTCTTGGTATGTACAGCCTAAAAGTATCTTGATTTCTGTATCTCGCTTTTCTAAATCAACACTACATATGAAGGCGGTGACTGCTTTGCCAGACAGGCTTCCTAGCCAGACATCTATGTTATCTCGATCTCCAGAACGAGTATCTTCCAAGTATCCATAATCCAATGGATAAATTAAGGATGGATAGTGCGGATGTGATGTACCTTTTGGACGATCTATCTTCAGCTTACTAGTAGTTACAAGCTGGTCTAGTTTTAACCAAAAATCAGCAGAATTATTAATTGCTAATTCGTAACTCATAATTATTACTCCATACATTAATTTAGTTCTAAGCAAAGAAAATAATTACGAATTACGTTAGCGTAGCCCATTAGGAATTATTCGCTAATTCTCAATTGGAAATGTGCAATACAGCTTTACCAGGAAAACTGCGATCGAGTAATTTTTGGGCTACGTCAGCTATTTCTGTCCAAGAAGCTTCTAAATCAATGTGAGGACGCAACTGACCTGCTTCTACTAAACTCAAAAGCCGTTTTAGACCCACTGCTGCTGATTCAAATCTCAGTTCATCGAACAGACGTAAACCATACAAACTCACGCCACCAGTCCCGAAAAATTGAGCGGCGTTAAAGGTTACTTCCGCTCCCCCTGATACTCCATACAGCACAGTTTTTCCATCCTGAGCCAATAGGCCAAGGGCTATACCCAAAGTCTTGCCACCTACGGACTCTACAATCAGATGATAAGGCCCGTATTCCCTTGCCGGTGAAAGGTCTTCACCAATCACCACCGACTGTGCCCCTGCTTTTCTGACTAAAGTTTCATAGCCAGCTTGACGAATGTGTGCCACGACTTGCGCCCCTGATAATCGTGCCAATTGGATAGCGAAGTAACCAACGCCTCCGGATGCACCTGTAACCAAAACAGGCCTAGCTAAAACTGAACCGCCTTTGAGTACGGCATGATACGCAGTTAAACCTGCTACGGGCAATGTGGCAGCTTCAGTAAAGGATACTGATGGGGGTACTTCTGCTAGAGCGCTGGTAGGAACAGACACAAGTTCTGCCCAAGCACCGCTACGACGTAAGCCAACTACACGCGCTCCTTGGGGAGGCCCAGACCCATCAATGGCAGGAGTTTCAATAACACCAGCCAAATCCCAGCCAGGTTGCCAGCCAGCTTCAGCAGTGGTTGAACGCTTCACCTCACCCCTATTCAAGGAAATTGCTGCTACCCGTACTAAAGCTTCATCTGAAGCAGGCTGTGGTGCAGTCACTTCACTGAGTGCCAAACGCCCTGGCACATTGGGGTCAACAATTACAGCACGTATTTTGCTCATAAGGTTCCCCTGGCTTAGAGGTTAATTTCTAGATCGTTGGTTCCAATTTAGCGCTTGCAATACATCGACAGATTGACTTGATAGGTTACTTATTTTTTCTTCGCTTTAAATTTCTGCAACTAGGCCAATCATATCTAAAACTACAATAAATATATCGATTAACCGTAGTTTTTAGTACGTAAAAGGAAAATTATCACAGAAACCTATAACAATCAAGCATCTGACAAAAAGATTTGCAAGTATGTTGACTGTTGACTGTGAACGAAGAGGAAAAGGAGCAGGGGACAGAGTAGACAAAGAAATAAGGCGAATAACTCCCAGTCATCACTACACTTCTCTTAGAAGTGGGGAAAAGGGTAAGGGGTAAAGGGGAAAGGGCAAATCAACCCTTTAACCTTTTCCCTTTAACCTTTTCCCTTTTCCCTTTCCCCCCTCTTGCAAAAGTAACTTTTACAAGAGGTCTACTCATCACTCCCCCTACACCGTGACCTTTGTCCCGTCAAATTTAGTAAAGGTAAATCCCCTAAATCTTTCGTTGTAACCGAGTCTTTCATCCCGAAGCAGGCTAATAGCAACTTCTTCTCCCAAAGCTAAGGCAGCTGAACCATCGGAACGCCAATGAATACCGCCATTACCACGACCAATGGCATAGTTTGTTGCTAGTTTATTTAACTCACCGCCTACGGTCAAAGGCGCGCCAGTGTAGGAAATTACTTTTGTAGGGTCATTGGGGTCGGGTATGACTGGGTTGGGAATAACATAGTTCTCGTCAAAGAATGCTTTTAGGAGTGTGATATTGACAGCAGCAGTAACCGCAGCACCACCCGTATAGGAGGAATGGAATGGTGCTGCTTCTGGATATGCTTGAGGTAACAAATAAGTACCGAAGGTTCTGAAGGTGGAAGCTAAAGCTTGGGAATTTAAGACTTCAGGATGAATAGGATACTGAGTATTATTGACAATATTGTTGTAAACTAGCCCACCATAGGCTTCTGGGCGGAGAATGCGGTGTACATAATACTTCTGCCAGTATGATGCTCTAATGGCACGGGAAGTACCCAAGTTGAGCAAGGCTTGTATTTGTCCAACAGCAAAGGTGGCAGCAGAACCAACTTGCGTCAAGGAATTAACGTAGGGATTGCCTGGATTCAATGGTGTGCCGATACTACCAAGAATCAAGGAGGCTCCCAGGTAGGTAGGGCCGCCAATATGAGCATATTCACCTAAATCGCGAACCGTGACTATGTAACGGCTAACAGGATCGTAGTTAATTGATTTCCCTGAACTACCTCCATTTTGCACAGTCAGCCATTCATTGAAATCAATCAGAAAGTCATTGCCAGGAAGGGCGGTACGAATTAGTGGAGAAACAAACTGAGTTCCCCAAACAATAGTCCGCAGGAGAAATTGTGATATGTAAGGGCCGTCTAGTACTCCTGGGGGAGTTACATATTTGATCTTTTTACCAGAGCTATCACTGCGATCGACATAGTTGACGCTACCACGAAATAAAGTTTGAGGAGTCACAAGGCCATTTTGTTTTGGGCCTCGGAACGCCGAAAGCTTATTGAGGTCTGCCACAGCTGCCAAAACTTTTGGGTCGTCTGTGTTGTTTTGAAACTTGGAATAAGGTACATCACGCAGTAAGGCTTGCCAATAGATTTCAACAGCTTCAGCAGCTCTTTGTGCGCTAAGTAAAGCTGGTGGTGGTGGTACTGCTATCTGAGCTGCATTGATACCTTCCAAGCTAATTGCTAGAGGCCCTTGGGGATTTACTAGTTTTCTGGTGCCACCCAAGATAATTTTTTCAAAATCATCTGGATTTAGCGTTGTCAGTGCTTTAGTCAAAGAGTTGTAAGCATCCAATTTGACTTCACCCCGTGCATCGTGAGGTAGTCCCCTACTGTCGGAGCCAATTTTGTTGGCATATCGCCTCTCATCACCATTGGTGGGATGCGGCGGAATGGGAATACTATTTTCTAGCCTTGCTGCTTCAACACGCACTTGAAAAGCTTTATTAACAAACTTCTGATAGTTGAAGTTTAGTTTTCCATCAGAAGGATTAGTGGCTTGGGCAATGTCTCCTGCTTTTTTGGAGGATACAGTTGAACCTAAAACTCCTCCAACGGTGCTGGCGACTGTAAATAAACCGACGCGACCAAGAAATGAACGTCTACTACGGCTAAAAAAGAAGCGTCTTGTGCGACTTAGTTTGGATTCCTGAGGCTGCTTGATTTCACTTTGAGTTTGACCATCTTGACCAAAATTTTGATCGGAATTGGGATCTAGTTGCATTAGAAGATATCTCCACTGGCAAAAACAATACAAAAATTCAGCCGTGAGCGAACCAATGATTAGTTTCAGGTGGTATACAACAGAAATGAGAATTCAGAAATAAAACACACTTAAGGGACTTCCAAATAAAAAAATATTCCGCAGAAGACTGTTAACTGTTGACCGTTGACAGTCAGCAGTCAACGACCTAAATCGGAACAATTTATTTTTTGGAGTTCCCTAATGCTGTAATTTGACTAAGTTGAAATCTGTTGTATTTGAAACACTCACCAATTTAAGGAGAGAATAGTTTTAGTGAATTACTTATCAAACCTAGAGCCACTTTACTAGAAAGTAATTTGCACTCTTAGTTATGACTTTGAGTCTTTAGTTATGCTATTCAACAATCGATGGCATAACTTTTACACCTACAGCTTTCATGGAATCAATAGCATACGCTGTGGTTGAACTATTGCAGCGATCGCACAGTTCAAACCACAATTTTTTCCAATTAAATTGCTAATATACTGTAAAACTATCGATTTACAGATGTTTGTAGTTGTTAAATCAGACTTTCTCACAAACACCTGTGAAAATCAAGTAGTTTTGACAACAATTTAGCTAGTAATTTGAGTTTTCTTGAAAAGTCAAGTTGTTTTTTAAGCCAAAAGGCAACAGGTAACAGGCGATTAACCATTGCCTATTGCCCATTACCTATTGCCTATTAGACCTATTGCAATCAATTGCTTTTTGCACTCTTGTGGAAAAAGGGATGCATCTTTATTGGGGAAAGGCAAAATACCAAACCTTTCCCCCTTTCCCCTTACCCTTTTCCCGACTTCTCTTAGAAGTCTATTACCCATTGCCTTTGACTAACTAACTATGCCCATATCTACATAAATTGGATGTACTATTCTTTTAATGATGTCGAGTTTCCTACTAAAGAAATATGCTCCGATAATACAACAAGCACCACCAAATAATAAAGCATTAGTTACACCGATGCGATCGGCCAGTCCTCCAAAGAATAAATTACCAAAAGGTAGAATTCCTAAAAAACCTGTTGTAAATATACTTGTGACTCTACCTCTTTTATTTTCATCAACAATAACTAGTTGGATAAAATTACTAATTGAAGCTAGAGTTAAACTAGTATTCATCCCTATAATAAACATAAATATTAGACAAGTTTCTAAATTTTGGATGCGGGAAAATATGATTAAAGATAATCCTAAAATTGCCGCCGATCGGGCGACAATATTTTCTAAACCTATGGCTTGTTTTCGGAAAACTAAATAAAATCCTGAAATTATAGAACCAAGTGCTGAAGCTGTCATCAAAAACCCCATAGTTTTAGCATCGCCATGCAAAATTTCTTTAGCAAATATAGGCATTAGATTTACATGTGTCATTGCCATAAAACAAATGACGATTTGTAATCCTAATACAGCTTTTATAGGAAAAAAATCATACGCAAAAACAAAGCCTTCTTTGAGATTTTGCCAGATTTTAGCTTTGCGATCTGATAGTTTGTTGAGAACAGGCTTGACTTGGATGGTTAAAATAGCAGATAAAAACGGCAAATAGCTAATACTATCCACCAAAAAGCAGGAAGCTGCTCCAGAAGTTGCAATTAGTAAACCCCCAATCATGGGACTGACAAACTTAGCAGTGTTAATTAAAAAGGAATGAGAGGCCATAGCACTGTAAATATCTGCTTTTTTATCCACCAGTCTGGGAATAATTACCTGACGTGCTGGCAAATCAAAAGCTTTCACTGTTCCTTGAAGAGTACCAATGATAATAATCCAGGTGACATTAATGCGATCGCTAATAGTTAAAAACGTTAATGTAGAAGATAAAACAATAGATGTTAGCTGAGTAGTAAGTAAAACATATCTTAAGTTCCAACGATCCAATAGGACTCCTACTATAGGTGTAATAATCAATCCCATAGCTTGATTTGTAAATCCTGCGATACCTACTAAGATAGCTGAATTAGTTAATTGGTAAACTAACCATACTAAAGCAATTTGTGTCATCCAAGAGCCAAAAAAAGATAAGCTCTCACCAATAACAAAACAAGCAACATTCGGAGATTTTAGAGCCGGTGGAAGTTCAAAAGACACAAATTTTAATTTGTCTTTTGAAAATTTTTCTCTATTACTTGGTAACATCAGCTTTTCCCTGTTTGACAATGTTTCTAACCATGTTTTTCTACAACTAATCCAAGATTGATATAGATGCATCATCAATCCAAGATGCATTACCCAATGCTTTTATAGTCTTCCCAATAAAAAGACAACAATTTTATCCTCTTGTTATCAGCAACATGAGGAATCTCGAAGACTTATACAAAGTCCTCAGAAAGAATGTTTTTGATAAAGGTCAGCCACCCTTGTACATTACAAGTCCCAAGCAATAGTTAACTTTGCTTAATGTTAGATTAACAGAAAGTTTGCATCCTTAGTATCTGCTGAAAAAAAGTCACTCAAACAATTAATACACGGTGAATAAGCATCATATCATGTCTGTTAAGGAACGACAATTATCGCAGAACAAGCATATCAGGGGGATGGGGAGACAAATCAATTCAAAATTCTTGCATAACGCTCGCGGACACGGCAAATCGTGGCTCTAACAAAATTCACGCATTCAAGAACTTTTGACTTTTAAATGCGTGACTTTTTAATGCCCCATGCCCAATACCCTTTATCTGTTTTATTTTATGAAACTCAAGCGTTATTTTTGGATAGCTATTTTAACCATCATTACCTTACTAAGCGTGATGATATCAGAAAAAACTCAGGCGCATACATCATCCAATACACTATTTCAAACATCTACAATTAGCGCCTTTTCAGTAGGAATTTATGAGGGAAAAACTAATTTTCAGCAGTTGAAAAAATACGGTAATTTTGGTTTGGGTACAGTCAATTATCTTGATGGAGAAATGATTGGATTAGATGGTAAATTTTACCAAGTTAAAGCTGACGGTGTTGCCTCTGTTATTCCTGATGACGTTGCCAGTCCTTTTGCCACAATTACCTTTTTTAAACCAGAAAAATTAATTCGTTTAGAAGGACAGATGACTTATCAGCAATTGCAAGCTTCTTTGGATCAGCGCCTATCCACTAAAAATTATCCTTATGCAATTCGTATTCAAGGTAATTTTCCTTATGTAAAATTTAGAAGCGTTCCCAAGCAAACCCCGCCCTACCGACTTTTGGCAGATGCTCTCAAAGAACAATCAGTGTTCGAGTTAAGGAACGTAAATGGCACTTTAATAGGATTTCGTACACCCAAATATATGGAAGGAGTAAATGTCAGGGGATATCATTTTCATTTTTTAACTGCAAATCGGAAAACTGGAGGACATATTTTAGATGGGCAGTTTCAAAATGCTAAAGTAGAGATTGATACTCTGTCAGATGTTGAGATAAATTTGCCCAAAACTGCTGAATTTGACCAAGCTGATTTGGGAGATGGCATACCGAGTATTAAGTAAATATTTTGGATCGAATCCATGCCACTATCAGAAACTATTGCTAAAGAAAAAGATACTCGTCCTCCTGTGGCCATTGGTCATGTGAGATTCTATGTGAGTAATGTGCCTGAGGCTAGCGAATTTTTTGTCAAAATAGGGCTGCGGCTAATTACACAATCAGAACATGTAGCTGTTTTAGAACTACGGGGAGGAACGCACTTAGTTTTGAGAACAACACCAGAGCCAATTACTTTTGGAACCAAAGCACCTTTTGACTTGATGGTAGATGATGTTTTTGCCACTAGAGATGCTTTAACACAGCAGGGACTAACTGTTTCCGAAATCGAACCAGGGAGAATCCACAGTTCATTTACCTTGACTGGGCCGGATGGCTACATATTGACCTTTAATTCCTCGCATACAGGGGGTAGAGAGGTTTAATTTGGGCATGGGGCATGGGGCATTGGGAGATGGGGAGATGGGGAGATGGGGAGACATTAAATTTATTCCTTTTCCCTTTTCCCGGTTGGTGAGCTTGTCGAACCATTAACCTTTTCCCCTGCTTTCTTGTCTCCCTCATCTCCCCAGTCAACAATCAACACATTAGCCAACGATTACCCAGTACATCCCATCTGGGGCAATTAATCCAAAGGAAGGTTCGCTAAATTCGTTGGGGACGATGGGTGTAACGTTGGTGGCGTTGCTGGCGATGACGCGTTGATGAAAAGCTGCAATATCGTCAACTTGATAAGTGAAAAGGCTTATGCCTAAGGAACCTGGTTGAGCGTATTCGCGGCGATCGCTTGTAGGATAAAGTGGGCTATAAACTTGAAAAACTCCGACGTTGGTCTTTGGGGAAGCAAAAACTGAAAGATAAAATTCTTGGCCTTCTTCAAGCATCAAAATCTGCTTGGTTGAGGGGTTTTTATAACCAGATAATTTGGGGTTATTCTCTGACGGTATGAGTCCAAAAACCTCTGTGTAAAATGAGGTGAGGCTATGGTCGGAAGTAATGAAACTTGAATGAGTCCCTTCACTAACTAATAGCCCAGAATCGCGATTAATAGTACCGTAGCCAGGGCGATCGTAGTTATATCGCTGAAAAAATGCTTGTCGCGTTTCTTGGCCAATGACAAACATTTCTCGGACACCAATAAAGCGGTTATATAATCCTGTTCCTACGTTACCAATAAACTCAATTCCCCGCACTGGTTCAGTATAAATCCACTCTCCACCGTTGGCTTTATCGTCGGCAAAAGCATCGGCGATGGCATAAATATCTTGAGTCAAAGAAGCAAACCAGCGGCTACCCTCCACCACTGGCAAGGTATCACCTAAACCTTGATTGCGCGGTTGTTTCCACCACATTACCCGCACCAATCCATGAGCTGATGAGTTGCCATTTTGTAATCGCAGTGATGTTAAATCTGAGGCATGACCGTAGAGTAATTTTGCCTGTTGTGCGGAAAATTCTCCTCTGTTTACCTCTCGATAACCAAATTCATTCCAATATTTTAGAGTAGCTTCAATATCCTTTGAGCCGACACAATTTTCAAAAATTCCACTAATCATTCTGATTTACCTGATAACTAGAGAAAATTTACATTATTTTTGAGGATAAAAGAAACTCACCAAATACTAACAATATCTTGGTAGTTTGGTGAGCGTATGGCTAGGGATTTATAAATTTTCAATTTTAGTGTATTAACCTAATGGTTAACTTTTAGCTGCCACTGCTTGCTGGTCTCGTTGTGCTACTTGTTTTCGTACTAAAGGAATTACGTCACGACCATAGGCGATCGCATCTTCCAAAGGATCGAAACCCCGAATCAACAAGGTAGTTACCCCAGCATCGTAGTAATCAACTAAAGCTTCTGCAACTTGTTCTGGTGTACCCACTAATGCTGTGGTGTTACCTGCTGCACCTGTAGCTGCGGCGATGGGTGTCCATAGGCGTTTATCGTAAACCTCATTTTTGGCTGCAAAATCCAACAGACGTTGCGACCCCACCGCCTGGGGTCTAGCTGTGGAAGCTATTTTCGCCCCTCCTCGCAACTCTTGAATTCTCGCCAAAATACTATGCGCCTTTTCCCAAGCTTCTTGTTCTGTAGCACCAAGGATCGGTCGCAGGGAGACGCTAAACCGAATGGAACCACCCGGTGGTAAAGCGGCGCGAACTTCCGCGATGCGTTCTTTCACTGCGGCGATTGGTTCGCCCCACAAAGCATAAACATTACTGTGTTTTGCTCCCACTTTCACTGCTGGACTGGATGCACCGCCAAAGTAAAGGGGAATATGGGGTTTTTGTAGCGGCTTGATTGCAGAGAAAGCATCCTTGACACGGTAGAATTCGCCTTCATAATCAAAGGGAGTATCACTCGTCCAAGTGCGACGGACAATTTCTAAATATTCATCAGTGCGGCGGTAGCGGTTATCATGATCTAACCAGTCACCGTCTTTTTGTTGGTCGATATCGCTACCACCAGTAATGATATGTATTGCTATCCGACCGTTGGTGAAATGGTCAAGGGTAGCCGCCTTGCGGGCTGCTAAAGTTGGTGCCACAAACCCTGGTCTGTGGGCAATCAAAAAGCCCAATCGCTCCGTTGCAGCTGCGGCAAAACTCGCTACAGTAAAACCATCAGGGCTACTAGAACTATAGCCAATTAATACTTTATCAAAGCCTGCTTGTTCGTGGGCTTTGGCAAATTCACGAACATAAGCCGCATCGATAATGTCATCGCCGAGAGTACTTGTTGTACTATTTAATTCTGAAACAGGTTTTGTCCGAATTAATCCAATAAATTCCACTGGCATAGTTTTTCCTGGGAATAGGAAGTGGGGAGTGTTGACTGTTGACTGTTGACTGGGAAGTTATTATTCTCCCCTGCCCCTCTGCTGCATCTACGTTGTCTATCTTTTCTCCCTTGTCTGCTGATTCTATTTATTGCATATATCTAAAAACTGGTCGTTTTACCGGTGTATTATTGATGTTACCATGAAATGCACAGATAAAGTCAGGACTTAGGGAAAAAAACTTCTCATATCCAATCTGTTAGTATCGGGGTTATGTATTTTTTAACGCAGAGGAAGGCAAAGGTAAACGCAGAGGAACGCAAAGTTTTTGGACTGATGTATTGAGGAATTTGGAGAAGAGGGTAAGTTTTTTGACGCTAGCCACGGATTACAGCGTCACTGATTTGATTTAGTTGAGTTAGGCCATTTGGGCATTTGACACGGAGAAAAAAGTTGTATCCAAGGCTGCGGCGATTTGGACAAATGCTTGGCTGGTTGTGGAGTTGGGGTCAGCAAGTGTTAGGGGTTTACCTGTATCCCCTCCACTACAAATGCGGGGATCGATGGGAATTTCTCCTAAAAGGGGTGCTTTGAGTTCATCTGCCAATTTTTGACCGCCACCAGTACCGAAAATCGATGTTTGTTCGCCATTACTGTTGATGAAATAGCTCATATTCTCGATAATACCAAGAACGGGAACCCCCACTTGGCGAAACATATAAATGCTACGGCGGACATCGGAAATGGCAACTTGTTGGGGAGTTGTTACTAAAATTGCTCCACAAATTGGACTTTCTTGCACAATGGTGATTTGAGCATCGCCAGTACCGGGAGGAAGGTCTATTAATAAATAATCTAGCTCTCCCCATTGGACTTCGTGAATAAACTGGGTGATAATTTTGTGCAAGATTGGGCCGCGCCATGCTAGGGGACGATGCGGTTCTGCTAACAGTCCCACAGACATGACTTGAATGCCGTAAGCTGACAAAGGTAAAAATCTCTGGCCTTCGGGAGTATCAATAATTTCAACTTCCGATTTACCTAGTCCCAACATTTGGGGAACGTTTGGGCCGTAGACATCAGCATCGAGTAAACCAACTTTAGCACCAGCTAATCTCAAGGCGGTGGCTAAATTAACTGCGGTTGTAGATTTACCAACTCCCCCTTTGCCACTGGAAATTGCTAAGGTGGTTTTTACCCCTGGAATGGTGCAAGGTTGAATGTAGGCTTTTTTGCACCAAGATAACTGGGATAATATTTTTTGAATTTCTGTTTGTAATTGCTGTTGGTGGGAACCGATATAAAGGCGTAGGTAAACGTAGTCATCAACAATACGCAGATTTCGCACCATTCCTAAGCTAACGATGTCATTTTTCAGGTTGGGTTCGATGATTTGCTTGAGAAATTGCACGACTTGTTGCTGGCGACCAATGATTAGGGGATCGGCAGGAGAAGGTTGTATTTGTTGATGTAATGATATGGAATTGTGCGCCATAATTTTGTGTATGCCAGTGCAATCATTTCTGTTGTTGAATCTTGTCAATTGCCCGTTGTGCGTAAATGGACACATCCCGGTCTGGGTCATCTAGTGCTTGTTTGAGGGCATTTACAGCATTGGCATTACCTAAATTCCCCAGGGCGATCGCTGCTTCTTTTCGCACATCAGAATATTCATCTGTTAAGGCTTCAATTAATGTAGGAAGCAAGTTGGCATCTGGGGTTTTTTGTAATACTTGAATGGCAAATTTTCGCACTTGCCAATTTTCATCTTTCAGGGCAAATTTTAAAGCTGGAATTGCTTGATTATCGGCGTGAATTGCTAAAGATTTGGCGGCATTTCTTCGCACTTGCCAATCAGCATCTAAAGTCAATGCTTGAGTGAGTAATTCCACTGCTTCTTTATCTGCTAAATGACCTAATGTTAAAGTGGCTGCACGACGCACATTATTATCAGCATCTTTCATTAAGGATAAAACGGGCGGGCATATCTCCACTTGATTTAAATAACGAACGGTTGTGACAGCAGCTTCCCGCAGCTGGCTATTTTCTGATTCTAAAAAGGACAATATCGCAGGTAGAGATTGAACATCATGAATCTTGCGTAACAAAATGAGTACGTTAAGATTGACATTAATATCTTTTTGATGTAGTGCATCTAGTAATAACAGCAGATGATCTGGAGTCACTAATTCCCCTAAAGCTGATAACGCCTCAGTACGAATTTCTGCGTCGGGAGAAGCCAGACATTTTAGTAAAGCCGGAACAGCAGCAGGATTAGCAATTTCCCAAAGTGCAGAGACAGCGATTTTTTGTACTGTTGTGTTTTCATCTTCTAGGGCGGTAATTAAGGCCTCAACTGCGGTATCTTCGCCCAAGTGTTGTAAAGATTTGACAGCCACTAACCGATCGCTGACATCAGGCGATCGCAACATTTCCAACCATTGATTTAATTCCAAATCTGTATCTGCACTCACGTTGCTTTACTCCAATGTCCAGAAATTCAGAGGCTTGTGTTTTTTGTATTTTCAGTCATTTTTTCATCTCAACGCAGCAAAAAGGGAATTTGCACGGTAATTGCATTAGTTGGGCATTCTTTTTCACAAGGTAGACAAAACCAACATTCATCGTATTTCATATAAGCTTTTCCCGTTTCTGGATTTTTTGCTAATACATCTAAGGGACAAACTTCAATGCAAGCCACGCATTTTTCTAAACATTTAGATTCATCGACGATGACTGGGACATCTACTCTTTGTGTGATTAAAGCCATATTTTACCTGCTTGTTGAAATTATTTATGAATTAGATTGAGTTAATTTTTAACGAACCGCAGAGGCGCAGAGAACGCAGAGAGAAAGGAGAAATGCTTAATTGATGATTTAAAATACCAAAATCTTCTCAAACTCTCATTTCTCTGTGAACTCTGCGTCCTCTGTGGTTCGTTTTTTATCGCACTGCTACATCGTAAAACTCTTTTTGTAAATCTACGTCAATTATGTAAGGCTCCACTGGACGTTTAAAAATTATCATTTCGCCAGTGTCATTCTTTTGCAAATTGACGTGACAAAACCATTCTTGATTATTCTTTTCTGGATAATCCAAACGATAATGATATAAACCCCAGCGGCTTTCACGACGATATAAAGAAGCGCGTGCTGCCATTTCTGCACAATCGCGGATAAAATGCACTTCCATACAGCGCATTAATTCGTGAGGATCTCGCGCTCCCATTTGTGCTAGTGTTTCTTGATAGCGCACAAAGTTATGTAAGCCGATTTCCATTTTGTTCGCAGATTTTGGCGGTTGTAAATAATCATTCACAAATCGGCGTAACTTGTATTCTACTTGAGTATGGGGAATGCCATTTGGCTGATTTAATGGTGCATAAATCCTAGATTTTTCGGCTTCTAAAACATCTGCGTCTGGTTCTAAATGTTCTAGATTTTGAATATATGTAATTGCATTTTCTCCTGCCAATCTTCCAAAGACAAATGCACCAATCATGTAATTATGGGGGACACTAGCCATATCTCCGGCGGCGTAAAGTCCTGGAACTGTGGTTTCTGCTTTTTCGTTCACCCAAACACCAGATGCACTATGTCCGCTACATAACCCTATTTCGGAAATGTTCATTTCAACGCCGTGAGTGCGGTAGTCTTCTCCTCTACCTTGATGAAAACGTCCTCTACTAGGACGCTCATTTGCCCATAAAATAGACTCAATTTCTGAAATTGTATCCCCATCTAAATGATTCATTTTCATTTGAATGGGGCCTTTACCTGAGTTTAATTCTTTCCAAATTTCTAACATCATTTGACCGCTCCAGTAATCACAATTAATAAAGCGGTGTCCTTCGGCGTTGGCTGTATATGCTCCAAATGGCCCGGCAACATAAGCACAGGCAGGGCCGTTATAATCTTTTATCAGTGGGTTAATTTGAAAACATTCGATGTTGCTTAATTCTGCTCCTGCATGGTAGGCCATTGAGTAGCCATCGCCAGCATTAGTAGGATTTTCGTAAGTACCGTAAAGATAGCCAGATGCAGGTAGTCCCAAACGTCCACAGGCTCCAGTACACAGGATGACGGCTTTGGCAAGGATGACAACAAAATCGCCAGCGCGCACGTCAAATCCAACTGCGCCTATTGCTCTACCATTTTTAACTAGCACTCTCGTAGCCATTACACGGTTAGTGACCTTAACTTGATGGCGCTTCACCTGTCGGGTGAGAATTTGCTTGAGGTCTTTACCTTCTGGCATGGGCAACACATATTTACCCACCCGATGCACTTGTTTAAGGTCATAATTACCTTGGGGGTCTTTTTGGAACTTAACGCCCCAACTTTCCAACTCTTGTATGGTTTCGTAACCTAGCTTTCCTGTTTGGTAAACAGCTTTTTGGTGGAGAATGCCATCATTGGCAATGGTGACTTCACGCACATACTGTTCTGCGGTGGAATGTCCGGGGATCACTGCTGTGTTTACTCCATCCATTCCCATAGCGATCGCACCACTGCGACGAATATTTGCTTTTTCCAAAATCAACACTTGGGCGTCACCATTGGCTTGTTTGGCTTTAATTGCAGCCATTGTCCCCGCCGTACCGCCGCCAATGACTAGGACATCTGTTTTGATCCACTGTGTGTTTATGTTAGCCATACAATTTTGGATTAAACTTGGGTTGAAAATGGGGAGTGGAGAATAGAAAAGAGATATTTTTATTCTTTTTTTATGGACTGTGTTTATTGAGTCTTTTGCATATATTTTTCATCTCATGCAAAAACACAGACCATAACTAAATTCTGACTCCTAACTCCTAACTCCTAACTCCTAACTCCTAACTCCTAACTCCTAACTCCTAACTCCTAACTCCTAACTCCTAACTCCTAACTCCTAACTCCTAACTCCTAACTCCTAACTCCTGACTCCTGAATTCTGAATTCTGACTCCTGAATTCTGAATTCTGACTCCTGAATTCTGAATTCTGACTCCTGAATTCTGAATTCTGACTCCTGAATTCTCAATTAATTTCCTTGCCAAACAATTTCTTTAACTTTAATTTCCTTGGGTATCAATTTGATTTGATAAAATGTATCTGCAACTTCTTGTTGTTTGTTAATGACTTCATCTGTGAGTGGAAGTACATCATACTCACGCCGTTTTTCAGCTATCTCTAACACGGGAACATCAATACCTAATGCTGGAGAAATAAGTTTTGCAACTTCACTGGGATTGTTTTTCGCCCAATCACTGGCTTTTTTAACTTCGTCTAAAATTGTTTTTACAGCATTTGGTTTGGTGTCAACAAAAGACTTCGCCGCTAGATAATAACCACGATTGGGAGCTAATCCCGTTGCGTCTGTTAAAATACGTGCGCCTGTTGCGGCTTCTGCTGCGGCTAAGTAAGGATCCCAAATTGACCAAGCTTCGACGTTCTTACCTTCAAAAGCAGCACGAGCATCGGCTGGTGCTAAGGTTTTGGGTTGAATATCACTGTATTGTAGTCCTGCTTTTTCTAAAGCTTTGACTAATAAATAGTTAGCATTTGAGCCTTTGGCAAAGGCGACTCTTTTACCTTTGAGTTCAGCTACACTTTTAATGGATGAATCTTTAGGAACTATAATAGCTTCTGCTTTGGGACTCCAGGGATCGTAAGCAACATAAACTAAAGGAATGCCCCCTGCTTGGGCAAATATTGGTGGTGATTCTCCGGTATAGCCAAAGTCAATGCTACCTGCGTTTAATGCTTCCAACATTGGAGGGCCCGCAGGAAATTCCGACCAAGTTACGGAAGCACCGGAGGCTGCAAAGGCTTTTTCTAAACTTCCTTGTGCTTTGAGTGCATAAAGAATAGTTGATGCTTTCTGATAACCAATACGAACTACGGTGTTGTTTGATGCCTGGGTTGTTGGTGTAGTTCCACTGTTGCTCGTGGTTGGAGAACACGCAAAGACAGTTAATGTTAAACCAAGTCCCAGTGTAAACATTAGGGAAAAAGTGTAAATTCGTTGCTGCTTGCATTTCTTAAACAAAGCGATGGTTTTGTTCACCGCAGGTATGACAATACTGAGCAATTGAGTGGGAGAAAACTTAATCAACGTCTTGACTCTACTTTTTTACCTTGGGTAAAAGGGACTGGGGATTGGGGACTGGGTAATGAGTGCCAATAACAATGTGTAGCTACGATCGCCAAAAAGCGATCGCCTGAAAATTCAAATCGTCAATAATATTGCTGTGACAAGCAATCTACAGGGTTCTATATATTAAAGCATACTACGGTAAATGCAGCATATTTTCGTAATATGCAATCACATTTATTTAGCTTCCGCCTTCCTTGTAAGAGCTTCTGCCTTCCTTGTAAGAGCTTCTGCCTTGACGTTTCAGTATTACGCGCAGCCTGCAAGAGCTTCTGCCTTCCTTGTAAGAGCTTCTGCCTTGACGTTTAAGTATTACGCGCAGCCTGTAAGAGCTTCTGCCTTCCTTGCAAGAGCTTCTGCCTTGAGGTTTCAGTATTACGCGCAGCCTGTAAGAGCTTTTGCCTTCCTTGTAAGAGCTTTTGCCTTGTAAAAATCTTGGCAATTTCTGGCAGCGTCGGCTCTAGTATCTGTAGCGTGTGTTATGGCGTAGCCTAACGCACCTAAATAGTTAACTGGTGCGGTACTGGTGTGACAAGACTAAAATGTTACAATAAATTTTATTGTGGGATGGATGTCCTCACCCGTCCGGGCGGGCAGGATGTTCCATACAGCTATCCTGCAAGCCTTGATGGAGTTAGTATTTAAAGGTGTTAGCATTTAAATTAGGGCTATGCAAGTACCAACAAACCCAATCGCTATCGATGCGGCTGAAGCACCTCTGCGTACCAAGCCAACAAACTATCCAGAACCGTTTGCGTCTCGCATAACGGGCAGAGAGAAACGACCACTGGGAGATCTGTTTGGTTTAACAAACTTTGGTGTCAACTTAACAAAATTAGCTCCAAACGCGATTTCTGCTCTCCGTCATGCTCATTCCAAACAAGATGAGTTTATCTACATCTTGAAGGGAAAACCTACGCTGCAAACTGACGAAGGTCGGACTCAACTCTCCCCTGGTATGTGTGCAGGTTTCAAGGCAGGGACTGGGAACGGACACAACCTGATTAATGAGACCTCAGAGGAGGTTGTGTACCTAGAAATCGGCGATCGCACCCCAGGAGACGAAGCAATTTATCCCGATGACGATCTTCTAGCCTTGCTTGTGGAAGATAAATGGCAGTTTACCCATAAAGACGGTACGCCGTATTGAAAGCAGGGGGAGCAGGGGAGGCAGGGGGAGAAATACTACATATAATTGCAACTTAGTATTAAAAGCCGAATAGCTTATCTATAGTCAGCTTGCTGTCTTAAAGCTGTTTATGTCATACTTATTCAATTGAAATAATTACAATATTCAAGTCGAGTTCTAGTATTATTCATCACATTCACTAGAAATCTAGGATTCGAGGTTAAGAACTGACGTAGAAATAATTGCGATCGCCAAATTTATAATAAAAGCGTCCCAAGTTGGCAGTAACATCAACTTTTTTTTCGCAGGACGAATGTCTGGTCGTCTTTAGAAGATTTAAGTTTACCTTCGGCAAGGAGTATATTATGTCACAGTTGCAACAAGACCCGCCAGACACTTTAATAGCCAAAAGCTTAGAAACTACCCCAAATATTTTTCAGCAAGTTGAAGCTTTGGCTAAGGACTTTGCCCGTCGTGCAGGAATACACGATAAAGAAGCTTCCTTTGCTTTTGAGAATTTTACAGCTTTGCATGAGGCTGGATTGCTTAACCTCACCATCCCCCGTGAATTTGGTGGTGAGGATTTGGGCTTAGAGACTGTCTGTCGAGTGATTGAAGGCATAGCGCAGGGCGATGCTTCCACTGCATTGGTACTGACAATGCACTATCTCCAACATGCCCACGCAGCTCGTAGTCGTCGTTGGCCTGCACAAGTATATAAACGGGTATGTCGTGAGTCAATGGAAGGCATTGCGCTACTAAATGCTGCCCGTGTGGAACCAGAATTAGGCACACCAGCCAGAGGTGGATTACCTGCCACCATTGCCCAACGGACAACAGAAGGCTGGCGTTTAACGGGTCACAAACAATACACCACAGGTAGTCCCATCCTCAGCTACTTTGTTGTTTGGGCAAGGACAACAGAAGATGAACCGCAAGTTGGAAATTTTCTCGTTCACCGCGATTTACCTGGCTTGCGAATAGTAGAAACTTGGGATCACTTGGGGATGAGAGCCACTGGTAGTCACGACCTCATCTTAGAAAATGTCTTAATTCCCCCAGAATATGCCATTGATATTCGTCCCATCTCTGCTATGCCTTCTGTCGATCCATTGATTTCCACTTGGGGAAGTTTAACAATCAGCGCCTTGTATCTCGGCGTTGCCACTGCTGCGCGAGACTGGTTGATTAACTATCTTTGGGAGCGATCGCCATCTAATTTAGGAGAGCCACTAGCCAAATTACCACGTTTTCAAGCAGCTGTGGGTGAAATAGAAGCACTGCTATTTGCAAACCGCAGATTGATTTATGGCTTAGCTCAAGATTGCGATCGTGGCGAGTACGAACTCAACGTAGGATTACAGGCACAAAGCGTTAAATATTTAACTACCACTAACTCCATTCGTGCTGTAGAAATTGCCTTGGAACTAACTGGTAATCCTGGTATGTTAAAAAAGAACCCCTTAGAGCGACACTACCGTGACGTTTTGTGCAGCCGTATCCATACACCGCAAAATGATGTCATTTGCCAGTCTTTAGGAAAATCTGCACTAAAAGTTAAGTGATTGGGGAATGGGGACTGGGGAGATGGGGAGATGGGGAGATGGGGAAGATGGGGAGATGGGGAAGATGGGGAGATGGGGAGGTAGGGAGATGGGGAGGTAGGGGAGATGGGGAGGTAGGGAAGCAGGGGAGAAGAGTTTTTTCCCTCTGCCCCCCGCCACTGGAGTTTCTTCCCAATGCCCTTTGCCCTTTACCCTTTGCCCTTTACCCTTTGCCCTTTGCCCTTTACCCTTTGCCCTTTGCCCTTTGCCCTTTGCCCTTTGCCCAATGCCCGATACCCAATACCAATACCAATACCAATACCAATCAAAGCATTATGAAGTGTCCTAATTGTGAAGCTACCAAAATTAGCAAAAACGGACATCGCCGTGGCAAGCAGAGTTATATCTGCCGTCACTGTGGTCGTCAATTTCTAGAGTCTTACAATACTTTGGGATATCGAGATTCTATCAAAAAGTATTGTCTAGAACTCTATTTTAAAGGCATGAGTTTTCGTGCTATTGAACGAGCCATAGGCGTTAATCACAACACTGTTATCAATTGGGTGAAGCAGACAACTGATTATTATTAAAAAGGCATGGGATGTTGTGTTGACGGTTGACTGATGACTGGGGAGTTATTAGACTTCTAAGAGAAGTCGGGAAAAGGGGCAGGGGAAAAGGCGAAAGGTTTGGTGTTTTCCCTTTCCCCTTTAACCCCTTCGGGGTTCGCCAGTCGCTCATGGGGGAAACCCCCAAGACCGCGCTGGCTCACCTTTTCCCTTTTCCCACAAAAGTGCAAAAAGCACTTTTGCTAGAGGTCTATTGTTCTCCCCTGCCCCTCATCCCCCTAATACCCTGCTTTCTTATCCACCACATTCCGCAATGGCTCACCGGCTTGGTAGCGTTTAAGATTGTCAATGAACAATGCTGCTATGCGTTCTCTCAGTCGTGGTGATAGTGCTGAACAATGGGGCGTGATAAAAGCATTGGGTAGCGACCATAACGGACTTTGTGGCGGCAGAGGTTCTGTGGCCACAGTGTCTAATCCCGCACCAGCAATCCATCCTTCGCGGAGGGCGGTGATTAATGCATCTTCATCTACTATTGCACCACGAGCAATGTTGATTAAGTAAGCGGATGGACGCATAGAACGCAATGCAGCTTCATCGATTAAGCCTACTGTTTCTGGGGTAAGAGGTGTAGCAATAACTACATAATCTGCTTCTGGAAGCAGCGATCGCCATTGATCTGCACCGACAATTTTGTCAAAATGGGGTGAAGGTTCGGGATGGCGGCGACTACCCCAAACTCGAACACCAAAAGCTTGAGCGCGAGATGCGATCGCTTGACCGATATTTCCTGTGCCAATAATTAATAATGTCGCATCTGCCAACTCTTCGAGAAACACTCCTCTTACCCAAGTGTGTTCATCTTGCAAAGTTTGTAATTTCCGCAGATTTTTAGCGTGATAAAGCATGAACGCCAAGACAAATTCCGAAATTGGAATCGCGTGAACTCCTGCGCCATTTGTCAGGATAATATCCCTTTGCAAAAAGTTAGGCGTTAGGATATGATTCACCCCAGCACTCGGCGACTGTTGCCAACGCAGAACTGGTGCAGCTGCTAATACTTTGTCAAGGGTAGAGGCCTTGAGATAAAATCCATTGACATAAACTTCTGCATCACTAGCATCGCCATCGATGTTGCCTTCACTATCCACCACCACAAACTCTACATCAGCTGGTAATAGTGGCTGAATCTCAGCAATCAAATGATCCGGTAAAATTAGTTTCACGATATTTCCTACTCCCAGATTTTAAAGGGATTAGGCATGAGAAGAGGACAAGGGGGACAAGGGGGACAAGGTAGCAATCTTTCTCCCTTGTCTCCCTTGTCTACCTTGTCTGCCCATTCCCCAGTCCTCAATCCCTAATACCCTGCTTCTTTGTCTACTACATTTCGTAACGGTTTGCCAGCTTGGTAGCGTTGGAGATTATCAATAAATAAGGCTATTGAACGCTGTTTACTTTTTGGTGAATGACCGGAAGTATGGGGTGTGATGAAGATGTTTGGTAGCGACCATAAAGGACTTTCAGGTGGTAGGGGTTCGGTGCTGACAGTATCTAATGCTGCACCTGCAATCCAGCCTTCTGTGAGTGCTTTGATTAATGCTGATTCATCGATGACCCCACCACGAGCAATATTAATTAAGTATGCATGGGGAGGAAGTAAGCGCAACACAGATTCATCAATAAATTCTTTAGTTTCGTGTGTCAGTGGCGTTGCAATTACTACATAGTCTACTGTGGGGAGGAGCGATCGCCATTCATCAGCACCCACTACTTTATCAAAATTGGGTAGCTCTTGGGGATGACGGCGACTGCCAATAATTTTCAAGCCGAAGGGTTTAGCACGGGCGGCTATTTCTTGACCGATACCACCAGCACCAATAATTAACAAAGTTGCATCTGTTAATTCTTTGATGGCAAACCCTCTTTTCCAGTGACGTTGTGTTTGTAGACTATATAATTCTGGTAGATGCTTAGCATGAGCAAGTATGTAGGTAATCACAAATTCGGCAATGGGAATTCCATGCACCCCTGCTCCATTTGTGAGGATAATATCTCTTTCTAAATAAGTTGGCGTCAGAATGTGATTTATTCCTGCATTCGGGGCATGATGCCAACGCAGTGCAGGTGCAGCTTCTAGTATTTTATGCAGTACATTACTTCTGGATAAAAACCAGCTGAAATAAACTTCAGCATCGCTAGCATCGCCGTCTAAATTACCATCAATATCTACTCTGACAATTTCTGTATTTGGTGGTAGATGTGGCTCAATGTCAGCAACCAAATCAAGGGGCAAAATGAGCTTCATGGTAGATTACCTCTTCTTTATTTACAGGATCATTTCTAAAAATTACCTGTGTTTCATTAACAAATTAAGTGCCATTGTCCTTGGCACAAATTATAATATTTCATAAGAATTCAGTTATTATTTAATCTGTAAACCCATCAACTCCAAATCAAAATATTGATTATTAAATTTATACGCCATTTTTTCTATTCCATATATTTGAAATCCCAATGATAAATAAAGGTGTTTTGCTAAAAAATTAATTTTAACAACATCCAGTAATAGGATTTCTACGTCGTTAAGAGCTTTTGCTTTTTCAATTACTTCATTTACTAATAATTTACCTATACCTTTTCCTCGATATTCTTGTTGAACATACATACTAGTAATATATGCTTTATGCCTGAGTTTTATTCTTGATTCTTGTTGAAATGCGACTATTCCAATTAACTTTATATCGTCATAGCAGCCCAAAATAAACTTATTGTTATCGACTGAGATTCTATCCCGAAATTGTTCTATCGTCTTAATTACTTCTTCATGATACGTTGTGCCAAATGATTCTGGATTTTTATATAAAGCCTCTAATCTAATTTGTCTATAATTTTCTGCATCGTACTTTGTTAATTTTCTAATTTTCATTAAATAAAATAATAAAGATTCTATTAATATCAATTAATAAATAATAATAATTATCGCGTTCTAGTTTATCTATGTCGTGAATATAAAAAAATCACCCAAAGGCTCACATAAGAAAATTGAGAGATAAATTTTGATTGTTTACAAACAATTTTTGATTGCTGTATCTGCTTTTTCAAAGTAACTTCTAATCTCGAAGTAGCCTATTTACCGCAGCTACCTCAAGTTGAATATTGATTGGCTACAAAAAGCTTATACTTCAGCTACTCAGCTGTAATAGTTGGTTGCTTATTTGAGTATTTTCATTGCTCATTACTCGTTCTAGAACTGTTTCTCTAATATTAATAAACAGTTCATGACTTCTATCTCGCGGGCGTGAAAGTTTCACAGGTAAATCTAAAGTAATTTGTCCTGCTTCAATCAGGATCACTCTGTCTGCTAATGCTACTGCTTCTTCTACATCATGAGTAACTAAAAATGCAGTAAATCTGCGCTCTTGCCACAAGGTTTCAATCAGATTTTGCATTTCTAAGCGAGTGAGAGCATCCAAGGCTCCCAAAGGTTCATCTAACAATAATAAACGTGGCTGACTCACTAATGCTCTTGCTAATGATACCCGTTGGCGTTGTCCACCAGATAATACGTAAGGCCATTCTTCAGCTCTATCCTCAAGTCCTACTTTCTGAAGCGCCCATTTAGCTCTTTCACGCCAATTACCTTGTAAACCTAATCCCACATTTTCAATAACTCGCTTCCAAGGTAGTAAACGAGGATCTTGAAACATCACGGTTACAGACCTATTGAGTTTCCGCAGTGGTTCTCCATCTAGTAGTATTCCCCCTGAAGTTGGTTTATCTAATGCTGACACAAGACGCAATAAGGTACTCTTACCGCAACCACTACGTCCCACAATGGCAACAAACTCACCTGGTGCAACTTCTAAATTCAATGAATTTAAAACATTTTTTTTGCCAAAATCTTTTGTCAGATCTAAAATACTTAGTTGTGTACCTTGTACATTTGAACTCACTCGAAAAACCTCCTTGTATTTACACAGTAGCTACAATTTTGATTGCGAACAAACGCATCTTGAATATCCAATTTTTGTCATGATTTCCAAAAAGCGATAATTTTCAGTATTTGACTTAAGACTGAAAACTATGCGCTTTGGTAATTAGGATTCCAAGCTAAAAACTTTCTTTCTAATGCTCTGGCGGTGGCATCTGCTAATTTGCCTAGCAAGGCATAAATAACAATACTCAATACCACAACGTCAGTTTGCATAAATTCACGAGCGTTCATCGCCATGTATCCCAGTCCGGAATCTGCTGCAATGGTTTCTGCAACAATTAATGTTAGCCACATAATCCCCAAGGAAAAACGGACGCCAACAAGAATTGAAGATAAAGCCCCAGGGAAAATGATTTGCCACAAAAGTTGTGGTGTTTTCAATCCATATACTCTTCCCATCTCAATCAATCCGGGATCGACACTACGAATGCCATGAAATGTATTGAGATACAATGGAAAAAATACCCCCATAGATACTAGAAATAATCTCGCTTGGTCGCCAATACCAAACCAAAGAATTACTAGCGGAATTAATGCCAAGTTAGGGATTGTGCGGAGCATTTGCAGTGAACTATCTAGTAACTTTTCTGCTGTACGAGAAAAGCCATTGAGCAAACCCAAACTAAACCCGATGCTGCCACCAACTATAAAACCAGATATAGCACGCCCAGCACTAATTCCTATGTGTTGAAACAATTCTCCAGTGGAAGCCAATTTAAATGCTGTGCCAATTACGCCACTAGGGGCTGGTAAAATTCTAGTTGAAAGCAGGCCAATTCTCGAAGAAAGTTCCCAAAGTACTAGTACGAGAATAGGCACAATCCAAGGAATTATCTTATCGAATTGGGGGTTGTTTAACAGTCCACTTAGGGATATATTACTACTTTTGCTGTGTTTGAGGGTGATAGTCATAGTAGTATTTTGGATTTTAGATTCTGGATTTTAGATTTTCCCTATCGAGAAATCTAGAAGGCGAAATTAGTAAATTTTTGGTAAGAATTCAGCACTCAAAATTCAAAATAAATGCCATCATATTTTTGAATTTTGATACATTCTAAATTCCCATGATTTTAGACTGGAAACTTGGTGTTTTTAATCCAAAATCCCAAATCTAAAATCTAAAATTGCCATTCCTATGAGGCAGCTGTGAGTTGTTTAGCAAGTTCTTCATTGGCAGCTGTTTGGCTAAAATGACTCAAAACTTCTGGTGTCGGCAGTGCAGATTGGTTTTGCAAAGGTAGATGTGGAAATAATAATTCTGCGGTGCGATATGCTTCTTCTAAATGCGGATATCCAGAAAAAACAAAGGTTTCTATTCCTAGCTCTTGATATTCCAGCATCCTAGCGATTATAGTGTCGGCATCTCCTACCAAAGCAGTACCGGCACCACCCCGCACTAATCCAATTCCTGCCCATAGGTTGGGGCTGATTTCTAAGGTTTGCCTTGAGCCATTGTGTAGTTGACTCATGCGCTGTTGCCCTTCAGAATCAGAACTAGCAAAGTCTTTTTGAGCTGTGGCGATCGCTTCTTCATCCACATACTTAATCAACTCATTGGCTGCATCCCAAGCCGCAGACTCGGTTTCTCGCACAATTACGTGCAAACGAATACCAAAACGTACCGTTCTACCTTGTTCTGCTGCTAGTCGGCGAACTTCAGCAATTTTTTGTGCAACCTGTTGTGGAGGTTCTCCCCATGTCAGGTACACATCTATATGTTTAGCAGCAACCCGCTTAGCAGCAGCAGATGAACCACCAAACCACAAAGGCGGATAAGGTTTTTGAACTGGTGGGAATAGGAGTTTACCACCTTTGATATCAAGGTACTTTCCTTGAAAATCAACTGTTTCCCCACTAACAATACCCCGCCAAACACTTAAAAATTCATCGGTTAGATCGTAGCGATCGTCATGACTCAGATGCAAACCATCCCCTGCAAGGTGTACGGGATCGCCACCTGTTACCACATTAATCAACAATCTTCCTTTAGAAATTCGGTCGAATGTAGCGGCCATACGGGCCGCAGCACCAGGAGAAGTAATTCCTGGTCGAATTGCTACAAGAAATTTCATTTGCTTGGTAACAGATATGAAAGCCGCAGCAGTAATCCAAGCATCTTCACAAGAACGCCCTGTAGGTAACAAAGCACCTGTGTAACCCAGACTATCTACAGCTTGGGCAATTTGCTGCAAATAATCGGGTGTAGCAACACGAGAGCCTATATCTGTGCCTAAATAGCGTCCGTCACGAGAGCCAGTAGGAATAAACCAAAGAATTTGCATGTTTATCAGGGTATGAGATTCCTTATTTACGCTTTTTCTATCGATTTACCGTAGTTTATAGGTGAAATTCTACCCGATATTACGTAAAAATCAACCCTAATTTAACCATTGGTAAAAATATTTGTTTGCCGCCTGACTTTATGGCGAGCAGACATGAGTACATAGCATTGCTAGCATTTCTTATATTCCCACTTTTGTGGTCTGGATGACTGTATTCCAAAACACAACTTTCTACCTATAAAATCATAATAATGATGAAAAAGCACAGGTAGTAGTACGCCAAGGCGACTTGGCTCTTTAAAGGGGCAAGGGGAAAGGGACTCATGTTTTTTATCCTTTCCCCTTTTCCCTTTAACCTTTACCCAACCTCCACCTAACATTTTTGGGTTGGCAGACTAGTAGGTCTTGCATTGTAGCAACCTCTATGCAAATATATTTCTAAATAAAATCCGCTAAGTCTATCGTTTTATCGGATTTAAGGAATTAATTGATGCTGTCAAAATATAGCTGATTAGCATTCATCAACTTTCTTTTCATCGTCTTGACTATCCTTTCAAGCAGGAAAATTAACAATTTACTGCAAATTTGGATTGTACATCGAACAACTTTTAGTGGTGGTTTCAATATCTGACATTTGTAAATTTTTCATCAATGAAACCTTGATTAAATCCACTATTTAATGGTTGAGCACAAACATGACATCAGAAAATTATGGTGTTGTTTTGTGCAATTTTGAGCTAGCTTATTCGTTTTCAGGTTGAGGAGTTAAAGAGTCATGTCCAAGTTTCGCTGGAATTATAGATCCATACTGTTTCTACTTTCATTGCTAGATATTATAGCTATTTTAGTTTTGAATCCGGCTAAAAGTCGGGCCGAACTACCCAAAGAATTAGAAGCAAACCAACCTCCAGAAGCAGTTGTTAATCAAACAATTGAAACTTCAATTTCCGAATTAGAAACAAACAAACCTCCAGAAGCAGTTGTTAATCAAACAGTTGAAACTTCAATTTCCGAATTAGAAACAAACAAACCTCCAGAAGCAGTTGTTAATCAAACAGTTGAAACTTCAATTCCAGGGCTAACTAGAAAAAAAGGTAAAAAGCCAGAACGAGTTACGCCTGTCTCAGAATTATCTGGTGTTGCACCACCCACTAAGAAAAAACCCACCACTAATTCAGCAGAACAAGTGACATCTGTCTCGCAACTATCAGATGTGAAGCCGACAGATTGGGCATTCCAAGCACTACAGTCTTTGGTGGAACGCTATGGTGTAATTGCCGGATATACAGATGGTACATTTAAAGGCAGTCGTGGCCTGACGCGCTATGAATTTGCAGCTGGCTTAAATGCAGCTTTAGATCGTCTCAATGAACTCATAGGGACATCAACAACAGATTTAGTCAGACGAGAAGACTTAGATACCATCAAAAAATTACAAGAACAATTTTCTCCAGAACTTGCTCAAGTCCGGGGACGGGTAGATAACTTAGAAGCCCGCACTGCACAGTTAGAAGCAACTCAGTTTACCACTACAACCAAACTTATAGGTAGAGCGCAGATTGTCTTTGGCTCACTTTTCGCAGGTAATAATGTCGTGACTAAGACACCTGCACCTCGGAATCCTACACTGCAAGGCAATGCTTCCTTACGCTTGAACACCAGTTTTAATGGTAAAGACTCACTCAGCTTATCTTTGTCTGGTGGAAGCATTGAATCTTTGGGACAAACAAGAGCTGGGTTATTAGGAACTTATGAGGGAAGAACTGCTGATAACGCCAGTATTACTTTTGCACGCAATCAAATTACTCTTGGTGGTGTTCGCTATCGGTTTTTAGCTACTCCAGATACTCAAGTCAATATTTATGCTCTATCGGATGGAGCTAGTGAGATAGGTCTTTCTGGGCCAGTTAACCCATATTTTGAATCGTCTTCTGCAACTGGGGCTAATGGAATTTCACGATTTTCACGACGGTCTTTGGTCTATAACTATGGAGATAGCGGCCCTGGACTTGCCATACTCCAACGATTAGGTAAACAAATTCAACTTGGGGTAGCATTTAGCGCTCCAAACGGTAATAATCCGCTACTGAATAATGGCTTATTTACAGGTAGATATCTAGCTTTAGCACAGCTAATATACTACTCTGCCAATCGCAATTTTCGCATCGCTGGAACTTACGTCAATACCTATAGCCCACCAAATACCCAAGGTTTTAGCGGAACAAACTTCGGCCCAGCAGTTGGAAGTAACCTAGTAAACAGCACTGTGGCTGGAGCCGGAACCGTAGGGAATCTCTATGGACTACAAGCTTTCTATCAACTTAGTCCTAAGTTTGCAATCAATGGATGGGTAAGTTATGCATCTCATCGCTATATAGGACGTGGAGATGGTAACGCTATGGATTGGGCAGTAGGACTCGCATTCCCGGATCTTTTTAAGGAAGGCGCTTTAGGGGGAGTTTTAGTTGGTATGGAGCCAAAACTTACCCGTCTGAGTAATAGTGTGAATTTGGGAGCAGGTTTTGGACAAGCAGATAAAGATACCTCGCTACACGTTGAGGCATTTTACCAATATAAAATCGGAAATAATATTGAGATTACGCCGGGTTTAATCTGGATTACTGCACCAGACTCTGATAATAATAATCCCGATAGTTTATTTGGTTGGATTCGTACCGTCTATAGGTTTTAGTCATTGGTCGTATTGGGAGTGTTGATTGATGACTGATGACTGATGACTGTAAGACCTACGCACGCTCTATGAGACGATGCACTTTGGTGTTCTTCTCTTCGAGATGCTTTGCGAAGGAAGGCGTCTTCTCTGCGAGACGCGAAACGCGATGGCGGTTTGATGAATTCAGCTTTTCCGTCATTTTTGCCTAAGTCCTGGAGAAAAATCGAAGATTTGGAGAAGGTGCTATTCAGTGTCGGGGTGTCGGTGTTCAAAATCCTTACATCCCACACCTTTACACCCAATTTCAGCAGTTTAGGGATACTGTTAAAAATTGAGCGTTAACGGTTCACAGTCAACAGTCAACAGTTAACAATACTTTATGTTGAAATTTATCTGTGAAAATACTTGCTTTTTGTCAGAAATTGTGAAAAGCTTTTTTATGTTATAAAACTACGGTTAATCGCTAAAGTTAAAGTAGTTTAATTAAAGTTAATCTACTGGCAACCCGAAGTAAAGAAGCCATAAATCGAGGGTAGTAGGGAACCCTTAACTAGTTAGGCAAAAAGATTTTTAATAGCGTGTGGCATCGATAGCATGAAAATTTGATGCTCAGGACTTGCTAGATGGGGGAAATATTTTAGATGCTGAAGACGTTAACAACTGATTTTGAACTTGACCTGCAAGCTGATGTCTTAGTAATTGGGGGTGGCCCTGCTGGAACTTGGGCGGCTTGGAGTGCTGCATCGAGTGGAGCGAGAGTTATCCTTGTAGATAAAGGATATTGTGGGACTACTGGATGTGCTGCCGCGTCTGGTAATGGTGTGTGGTACGTACCACCTGACCCAGAAGCACGGGAAACGGCCAAGGCGAGTCGGGAATCGTTGGGTGGGTTTTTATCCGATCGCCATTGGATGGATCGGGTACTGAATCAGACTTATGTCAACGTTAATCAGCTAGCAGAATGGGGTTATCCCTTTCCCACCGACGATGAAGGCAAACCCTATCGGCGATCGCTACAAGGCCCTGAGTATATGCGGCTGATGCGGCGGCAGATTCAAAGGGCAGGAGTTAAGATTCTAGACCACAGCCCAGCCTTAGAACTACTCGTAGATGAAGATGGCGCTGTTGGCGGTGCTACAGGCGCGAACCGCCAGACTGGTGCTAGATGGATGGTGCGATCGCGTGCCACAATCATTGCCACTGGTGGCTGTGCGTTTCTGAGTAAAGCGTTGGGATGCAACGTCCTGACAGGGGATGGTTATTTAATGGCTGCTGAAGCAGGTGCCGAGATGTCGGGTATGGAGTTCTCCAACGCTTATGGCATCTCCCCAGCTTTTTCTTCAGTTACCAAAACCCTGTTCTACAATTGGGCAACCTTCACCTACGAAGACGGCACCGCGATCCCTGGTGCTGGTTCTCAAAGAGGACGTTCGGTAATTGCCAAAACATTACTGGAACAGCCAGTTTACGCCATTTTAGATAAAGCAGCCGAATCCATGCGCCCATCCATGCGTCTGGCGCAGCCTAACTTCTTTTTACCCTTCGATCGCGCGGGTATCGATCCATTTACCCAACGTTTCCCCGTTACCTTGCGCCTAGAGGGAACTGTACGGGGCACAGGAGGAATTCGGATTATAGATGATAGCTGTGCTAGTTCCGTGCGAGGACTCTACGCTGCTGGAGATGCAGCCACACGGGAACTGATTTGCGGTGGATTTACTGGCGGTGGTAGTCACAATGCAGCTTGGGCAATATCTTCTGGTTATTGGTCGGGTAAATCGGCTGCTGAATATGTCCATAGTTTAAAAGAACAGAAAGCACAACCTCACCTCAAGGGAGTTGGAGAAGTAGCATTAAAGAGTCAGAGCGATCGCTCCCAGCAATTTGCAACTGATGAAGTGATTGAAGCAGTCCAAGGCGAAGTATTTCCCTACCAAAAAAACTTATTCCGTACAGAACAAGGCCTAACTGAATCTTTAGCAAAACTAAATTACCTCTGGCAAGAAATCCGCAGTAGCCAGGTAACATCAAATCAAGAACTGATTCGGGCTAGAGAAGCTGCGGCAATGGTAGCTACAGCACGATGGATGTATAGCAGTGCCATTGAACGTAAAGAAACTCGTGGTATGCACAAACATTTAGACTATCCCGAACAAGATCCGAATCAACAACATT
This sequence comes from Nostoc linckia z4, assembly GCF_002608075.1. Classification (GTDB taxonomy): domain Bacteria; phylum Cyanobacteriota; class Cyanobacteriia; order Cyanobacteriales; family Nostocaceae; genus Nostoc; species Nostoc linckia. The sequence goes on along the minus strand of NZ_LAHA01000010.1, from coordinate 48,220 downwards.
ACCTAGTTAGCGGTGGATTAGATCGAGTCTGGGTAAAGACTCAGCCACTAAACACTACAACAAAAGCAGAAATTCTCCAATCCAAAATCGTTCGACTGAGCGTAGCCGAAGTCCAAAATCTAAAATCCAAAATAGCAGGAGCAGCAGTGTGATTGAGTTGGTCAGCGAATCGCGGTGCATAAAATGTAATATCTGCGTCAACGTTTGTCCGACCAACGTCTTTGAGCGCGTACCTGATGCACCGCCAACTATCGCTCGACAAAGTGACTGTCAAACCTGTTATATGTGCGAATTGTATTGTCCAGTTGACGCCCTTTATGTAGCACCCCAAAGTGACATGCAGACTTCAGTCAACGAAGCAGAATTGTTAGAAGTCGGCTTACTGGGTAGTTACCGTGAAAACATTGGTTGGGGATATAAACGCACATCAACAGCAAAAGACGACCAAACATTCCAAATTCTCAAGCAGATGAAATAGTACAGCGGAGAAAATAGTCATGCTGTCGTTAAAGAAGGCAGAGGGTAGTCTTATAAACACAAAAGTTCGGCATTGTGAGCCTAGACATCGGGTGTCTAGTAGTTCGCCAAGTGAACTTGGTGGGGGAAAGGGGAAAGGGGAAAGGGGAAAGGTTTTAAATTCCTTACCCTTTACTCCTTCGCCTTTCTCCAGCTCTCACCGTATAAGATTATCAACTTCAGTGGCTTGTTTATTACTGCTGCTAACTACAGCATGTAGCCAAGGAAAAAGTGAATCGGCTCAATCCATCGAGGCGATTAATGCCAATAGTACTAGTTCCATTGCTGCATCAAATAATGTATCTACCTTGCGTATAGGTTATGTAGGTAGTATAGAACCTACAGGTTCCCTTGGTTGGGCAAAGAAAAAGGGAATATTAGAGCGCGAACTGAAAAAAGCTGGATTTGAAAATATTACTTTTGCGCGATTTCCCAACGGGCCAGATCTCAATGAAGCCCTTGTTGCAGGTCAATTAGATGTTGGTTCTTTAGGTGATACACCAGCGATAGTTTTGAGAGCTAGAGGCGAACAAACTCGACTACTGCGGATTAGCCAATTTAATACAACCGCTTGGCTAGTGGCGAAAAAAAATGGCCCGCGATCGCTTGCTGAACTTCAAGGGCAAAAAATAGCCACTCAAAAAGGTTCTTATATGCATCGATACCTGTTGGGTTTGTTAGCTGAAACAAAACTTGCTAAAAATGTAAAAGTAGTTCACTTGATGAGTACTGAAGCAAAAGCAGCATTAGAACGTGGTGATGTGGCTGCTTATGCAACTTCCAGTGATATGGGGCCTTATTTGAAATCCCAAGGTTTTCCCGTGATTGACTCTTCAGCAAATCATCAAGGTTTATCAGGTACTTCATTAATCGTAGCAACCGAAAGATTTCTCGCCAAACAGCCTGATTTTCCAGATAAATTTAATAAAATTCTCACAGAAGCAGCCAAAGATTTAAAAGCTAATTCTGAAGAATATTATCAGTACCACGCTCAAACTACTAAATATCCCGTCGATATCATCAAAGTATCCTATCCACTCAAACAAGTATCAGAAGAACCTTTACCACCTGAAGGAGTAAAACTTTTAGAAGGGACTAAAAACTTTTTAGTTTCCCAAGGTTTAGCCAAGTCCGATTTTCAATTAAAAGATTGGGAAGCGAAATAGGGAGTGGGGAGTAGGGAGATGGGGAGATGGGGAGATGGGGAGGTAGGCAAAGACGCTTTTACAACGGGACTCTTGAGAATAACTCCTAACTCCTAACTCTTAACCTCTATGCCCTATGCCCATAAATTCAATAATTTAGAGTAAATTATCATGACTATCGCCTTAGAACGTCCGAAAAAAACTAGGTCTGCTCAGATTCGGGAAAAGTTGGGTTATCCAATCATTGATACTGATGTGCATACCCAAGAATTTCCGCCGGCATTCTTGGATTATTTAGAGCAAGTTGCTGGAAGTGCCATAGCTGAACGTTTTCAAGAACATTTACCTGGCGCATCTCGCTCTAAATGGTTTAAGCAAAGTTGGGAAGAACGCCGCGCTTACCGGACTGCACGTCCTCCGTTTTGGACTCGTCCCACTAAGGATGCTTTAAATTTAGCCACCATTAGTTTACCGAAGTTGTTGCACGAGCGCTTGCAAGAAGCAGGTACAGACTTTGCAGTTGTGTACCCAAACTTGGCAACTATGGCCCCACATATCGGTAATGAAGAAATGCGGCTGGCTGTTTGCCGTGCGGTTAATACTTACCACGCTGATATTTTTCGTCCTTATAGCGATCGCTTAACGCCCATTGCAGCTATTCCTATGAATACGCCCTCTGAAGCGATCGCTGAGTTGGAATATGCAGTCAATGTCCTGGGACTCAAAGCAATTCAAATTCCAGGCCATATCCGTCGTCCGATCCCCGCTTTTGAGAAGTATGGCGAAGAAGTAGCAAACGAAGCTATCTGGATTGATACCTTTGGCTTGGATAGCAAGTATGACTACGATCCATTCTGGGCGAAGTGCGTAGAACTCAAAGTAGTACCCACCACCCACTCTTCTGGTATGGGATGGATAAACCGACGTTCCATTAGCAATTACCAATACAACCATATCGGTCACTTTGCTGCGGCTGGAGAAGCGCTGTGTAAATCTCTGTTCTTTGGTGGCGTCACTCACCGCTTCCCCACACTGAAGTTCGCCTTCTTGGAAGGAGGCGCAGCTTGGGGTGCTAGCTTATACACAGATTTGATTTGGCATTGGTATACCCGGAATAAAGACCATTTAGTAGAAAATAACAATCCCAACAATATTAATCGTGAAGAACTGCTAGAGTACTACACTCGTTACGGTGGTGAATTAGTACATGGTCGTTTGGATCGATTAGGTAGTGGTCTAGGTTTCCACGCCGACTTAGTAGCCCCCTTAGAACCAGGGGATTTAGATGAATTCGCCTTAGCGGGAGTTAGTAAGCCAGAAGATATTCGCGATCGCTTCTTGAATCACTTCTACTTCGGCACAGAATCCGATGATACCCGTGTAGCTCAAGCATTTAACCGCAAAGCTAATCCTTATGGCGATCGTATTAAAGCCTTCTTGGGTTCCGATTCTGGACACTGGGATGTACCTGATATTACAGCGATCGCTGCTAACACCTATTCGATGGTAGAACGCAAAATTATCAGCGAAGAAGATTTGCAATATTTCCTATCAACCCATCCCTTGGAGTTGTACACCAGTTTGAATCGTGACTTCTTCAAAGGTACAGCTGTTGAGAAAGCAGCGGATGAATTTTTGGTTGGGAAAGGGAGTAGGGAGTAGGGAGTAGGGAGATGGGGAGATGGGGAGATGGGGAGATGGGGAGATGGGGAGATGGGGAGATGGGGAGACAAAAAAGAGAATAACTCCTAACTCCTAACTCCTAACTCATAACTCCTAACTCATAACTCCTAACTCCTCAGTCAACATTTGAATAAGGTAAACTATCATGACTATTGCGTTAGAACGTCCGAAAAAAACTAGGTCTGCTCAGATTCGGGAAAAGTTGGGTTATCCCATCATTGATACTGATGTACATACCCAGGAATTTGAGCCAGCAGTCTTAGATTATTTGGAGCAAGTAGGCGGAACTGCAATTGTTGAACGCTTCAAAGAAAATTTACCAGGGTCTTCCCGCTTTAAGTGGTATAAGCAAACTTGGGAAGAACGTTTTGCTTATCGCACTAATCGTCCTAATTGGTGGGGTCGTCCAACCAAAGATACTTTAAATTTGGCTACCATTAGCTTGCCTAAATTACTGCACGAACGTCTGCAAGAAGCTGGTACAGACTTTGCTGTGGTATACCCAAATTTGGCAACGATGGCCCCGAATATCGGTAACCAAGAAATGCGGCGTGCTGTTTGTCGAGCAGTTAACACTTATCATGCTGACATTTTCCGCCCATATTCTGACAGGCTAACACCCATCGCTGCAATTCCACTGCACACTCCCGAAGAGGGAATTGAAGAGTTGGAATATGCGGTTAATGTCCTGGGATTAAAAGCAATTCAAATTCCTGGTTACGTCCGCCGTCCGATTCCGGCTTTTGAAAAGTATGGCCCAGAAGTGGCTAACGAAGTGGTTTGGATCGATAACTTTGGTTTAGATAGCCAGTATGATTACGATCCATTTTGGGAGAAGTGCGTAGAGCTGAAAGTTATACCCACAACCCATGCTTCGAGTCAAGGTTGGACGACTCAGCGATCGGTGACCAATGCCCAGTACAATCACATTAATCACTTTGCCTTCGCAGCAGAAGCATTGTGCAAATCTCTCTTCTTTGGTGGTGTAACTCGTCGGTTCCCCACCTTAAGATTTGCCTTCTTAGAAGGTGGTTCTAATTGGGGTGCTAGTCTATATGCGGATATTATTTGGCATTGGGAAACCCGCAACAAACAACATTTGTTGTCAGATAACAATCCTGCAATTATAGATAAGGAAGCACTAGTGGAGTTGTACGCCCGTTACGGTGGCGAACTTGTGCATGGACGCCTAGATCGAATTGGTGATGGACTGGGATTCCACCATCAACTATTAGCTCCAGAAGATCCAGGCGAACTCGATGAATTTGAACTGGCGGGAATTGAGAAGCCAGAGGACGTTCGCGATCGCTTCTTGAATCATTTCTACTTCGGTACAGAATCCGATGATACCCGTGTAGCCCAAGCCTTTAATCGTGCAGCTAATCCCTTTGGCGATAGAGTTAAAGCCTTCTTGGGTTCTGATTCTGGTCATTGGGATGTGCCCGATATCACCACTGTGACTGCCAACGCCTACTCAATGGTAGAACAGGAAATCATCACCGAAGAAGACCTCCGCTACTTCCTCTCAATCCACCCGTTGGAGTTGTACACCAGCCTCAATCGTGACTTCTTCAAAGGTACAAGTGTTGAGAAAGCGGCAGATGAGTTTTTAGGGAGTAGGGAGTAGGGAGATGGGGAGATGGGGAGATGGGGGGACGCGGGGACTCGAAGAATAACCAATTCCCAGTCCCAATGCCCAATGCCCCATGCCCCATGCCCATCTTTAAAGTGTTCCATGTTCCATTTCCTCTGTTTAGTTGTAGGGTGAGTTTTGCTCACTCTACATTTCTCCTAAATTCTGCGTTTCATGGCAAATTGTGAGGAATAGGAATGTTGACATAGCAATCAATTGAAGACTCCATATTTGCTGGAATTACGAATTATAAAAGGATAATTTTTTATGGTGCTAGACATTACAAAACCAAAGGATTATGATTATATTGATGTAGCAGCTTCATTATCTAAAGAACTCGCTCAATCGGCAGTTGAAAGGGATATTAAAGGCAGAGTTCCAGAAGAAGAAATTAATAGGCTGCGGGAAACTGGCTTGTTACCATTAGTTGTGCCTAAACAATATGGGGGAATTGGTGCAACATGGATTGATGCCTTAAAAATTGTGAGAAAACTGTCAAAAGCTGATGGTTCAATTGGTCAATTATATGGTAATCATTTGAATTTGACGGCTTTGGGTCATGTTTCTGGCACAGCAGTGCAAAAGGAAAAATATTATACTGAAACTGCTAACAATAATTTGTTTTGGGCAAATGCTATTAATACGCGGGATACTAGGCTAAAAATTAGCCCAGAAGGTGAAAATTTTCGAGTTAATGGTGTTAAAAGTTTTGGTACAGGTATTGCTGTTGCAGATTATCGGGTATTCTCGGCTTTACAAGATGGTGTAGAATTACCCTTTATATTTATCATTCCTAAAGATAGAGAAGGCTTAATTTCTAATCAAGATTGGGATAATATTGGGCAACGTCGGACTGATAGTGGTAGCTATACATTTAATAATGTTTTAGTATACAAAGATGAAATTTTAGGGCCACCAGAACCAGCTGATAATGCCTTCTCCACTTTTCTTGGTATTATTGCCCAACTAACAAAAACCAACGTTTATCTAGGAATTACTAAAGGAGCCTTTGCTGCGGCTCGTGAGTATACCAAAACTAATACTCGTCCTTGGATTACATCAGGAGTAAATAGTGCGACTCAAGACCCATATATATTGCATAATTACGGTGATTTTTGGGTTGAAATTCAAGGTGCGATCGCTCTAGCGGATTTAGCAGCCGAAAAGGTACAAGCAGCTTGGGACAAGGATATAGCCCTGACTCATCAAGAAAGAGGAGAAGTAGCGATCGCAGTTTCCGCAGCCAAAGCCTTAGCTACCCGCGTAGGTATAGATATTACCAATCGTATCTTTGAAGTCACCGGAACCCGCGCCACCGCAACCAAATATGGATTTGACCGTTACTGGCGAGATTTGCGAACCTTTACCCTCCACGATCCCGTGGACTACAAATTACGAGCCATAGGTGATTGGCTACTCAACGACCAGCTACCGGTGATTACGCAATATTCTTAGGGCATTGGGCATGGGGCATTGGTCATGGGGCATTGGGAATTGTTTATTCTTCGAGTCCCCGCGTCTCCCCCATCTCCCCAACTCCCCAGCCTCCCCATCTATTTATCCGCAGACCTCCCGATCCCCTTAATCCAAAATCCAAAATCTAAAATCCAAAATAGATATGACTCAAGTTAAAACACTTCCCACTTACGACCCGACTTTATTTGAGGGTGCTGCTGAACTCTACGCTCAGTACAGGACTAAATACCCGCCTGTTGTCTTTGACAAAATAGCTGAAATATTTAATCTCAATGGTCAAGGACGATTGCTGGATTTGGGTACCGGGCCGGGATTAATTGCAATTCCTTTGCAAACTAGATTTGAAGAAGTTGTGGCCATCGATCCCGATCCTGATATGCTTGCGGAAGCTAAACGGCAAGCAGCAGCAGTGGGAGTAAATAACATCACTTGGCTGCAACAAGGGGCGGAGTTCATCGACTCTAGTTTAGGAACATTTAGATTAGCCACCATTGGTAGAGCTTTCCACTGGATGGAACGCGAATTAGTGCTTGAGCGCCTTTATCAATTGCTGAGTGATGATGGTGGAATTGCACTGCTGAATACTGGTGATAATCCTTGGGAAAGTTCTTTACCTTGGAAACAAGCAGCCATTGGAGTCGTGAAGAAATGGTTAGGCGATCGCCGCCGCACTGGATTACGAGGAGAAGGTATTCGCAAGCCAGTCGATCCTCCCCATGAAGTTGTGATTGCTAATTCAGCTTTTGCTCGTCAAGAAGTCTATGAAGTGCCATTTGAACAATCTTGGACTATTGATAGCTATCTTGGCTATTTATACACCACAGCTTTTTCTCTAAAAATTTTCTATGGTGATAATGCTCCAGGATTTGAAAGAGACCTCAAAGAAGCACTGCTAGAAGTAGAACCCTCTGGAAAATTTACAGAAGAACTCAAAGCTACAATCTTAGTTGTTTGGAAAAAATAGCAACTTCAAAAGCCAAATATAAAGGCTTGTTTTTCTGCCGAATTTTCCTAAAAATTTTAACTTTCGACTAGCACAACCCTGGAGTGGGTTATTCTCACTCCATTTTCTAATTTTTCCTCTCCTAACTGTTAAACTCAAGTTCCTATAGTCCTTCTAGAGTGGGGTTATACCCACTCTAATTTCTAGTATTTGAAGTAATTTAATTTTGCAAAAATTAATAAATAATTTTGTTTTTTATTTTTAAGTCCGCAATAAATCATAATTTTATAAATACCTAATTGAACAATAAACAAAACAACCAATGTCAGCTAGCAAACAAAAATTTGATTTGAAGAAAAACCAGAAAATAACACGTCGTTCTTTATTATTTGCTCTCGGCTATTGCTTGGTATTATCAACAAGTTTATCGGGTTGCAGTGAAGCTAAAAATACGGCTCAGCAATCTCCTAGTTCTTCTGATTCAGTAGCTTCATCTAACACTACAGAAAAACAAACAGTACGAATTGTCCGGTCAAAACAACTCACAGGTTTAGCAGTATTAGAAAAGCAAGGGTCTTTAGAAAAACGATTGGAACCTCTGGGTTTTAAGGTACAGTGGTCTGAGTTTGCAGCAGGGCCGCAACAGCTAGAAGCTTTAAATGCAAACGCACTTGATATCGCATCTACAGCTGAGTCACCTCCAGTATTTTCACAAGCCGCAGGAGCGCCTCTTGTTTATCTGGCTACCACATACTCTAGTGGTAAAGCAATTTCACTTTTAGTTCCGGTAAACTCTCCAATTAAAAGTGTTGCTGACTTGAAAGGTAAAAAAGTAGCTTTCCAAAAAGCCTCTATCGGTCACTACTTATTAGTCAAAGCATTAGAAAAAGCAGGACTCAAACTCAGCGATGTGCAATCAGTTTTTCTACCACCACCAGATGCTAATGTGGCTTTTAGTCAAGGGAAAGTAGATGCTTGGTTTATTTGGGAACCATTTGTCACTAGAAATGTGCAAAACAAAGTCGGTCGTGTTTTAGTAGATGGAGGTGAATTGCGGGATACTGGCAATTTTTACTCAACTTCACGTCAGTTTTATCAAGCACATCCTGATGTAATTAAAGTGTTTCTCGAAGAATTAGAAAAGGCAGAAATCTGGACTAAAGAACATCCCAAAGAAGTAGCGCAACTACTTGCTCCTGTAACTCAACTAGACCCACCTATTCTAGAAATTATGCATAGTAAATATAATTACGGGGTGCTACCAATTACTGAGAAAACTATTATCAAGCAGCAAGAGGTTGCAGATAAATGGTACAGCCTTGGACTTATACCAAAAAAAGTAGATGTAAAAGCCGGATTTTTGACACCTGAAGAGTACGCAAAAATTACTCCTGCTGAGGTTTTAGCTAATAAATAGCCATCAGATTTGAAATTTTGAATTTTGTATTGAGAAATTAGTTTGGGAATTGCAAAAAAAGACTAAACACAGGAGAATATTATGCCGCCTGCAACGTTAACAGAAGTAAAAATCACTCCTATTGATGCTCCCTTAGGAGCAGTAGTTACTGGTCTAAATGCAAGTCAACCTATTGCACCTGAAGTTATATTACAACTTAAGGAAGCTTTGCGCGATCGCCACATCCTCATCTTTAAAAATCAACAACTTTCTGACGACCAGTTTTTGAATTTTTCTCTATACTTTGGGGCACTTTTTGTACCCTCTGATGAAACTCCAGTACTAGCTTCTAAACCCGGAGAAACTCCCGTGGTGATTTTAATTTCTAATGTCGATGGTGGCTATACTGGTACTGGCGAACTAAGTTTTCATTCCGATCACAAATGGACTCCTACTCCATCTAGCGGCTCGCTTCTTTACGCTCTAGAAGTACCTTCTCAAGGTGGAGATACTTATTGGTTAAATACCAATTTAGCTTATGAAGCTTTGGATGAAGCTACCAAAAAACGGATTGCTAATTTACAGTTAATTACCTACAATCCGTTTTTACAAAACCGAAATGCACCCCGTCCCTTATATCGTTGGGACAAAAATATTCCACTAATTAGTCCTGTCTTTCCTCATCCTCTAGTACGGACACATCCTGAAACTGGTAAGAAGCATCTTTACTTAGATATTGCTACTGAAGTGGAAATTGTCGGCTTAGAACCTGAAGAAGGATCTAAATTGATTGAACAATTGCGTCAACATTTAAATCAGCCCAAATTCTACTATCAACACAAATGGTCTGTAGGTGATATTGTCTATTGGGATAATCAAGCTACTTTGCACTACCGTCAAGCATTCGATCCCAATGAACGAAGAGTATTAAAACGAGTTAGCCTTGCAGGTAGTCGTCCTTTTTAGGATGTGTATTTAGAGTAGAGACGCGAATAACTGTGTCTCTACAAAATTTATTAAAAAAATTAATTTTTGGTATTTGCAAGCAAAATCTAGTTTTTAAATAATTGGGAATAATGTATTTTGATATACGTGTATTGGAGTTGTACATCTTTTTTGAAAGTTAATTTTCAACAGATAATATTTTTAAACGCAGATTAAAGCGTAGAGTGAAGCTGAAATTTTTACCTAATTATAAGTATTAAAAAATATTCAAATTTCTCGTATTGATTCGTGTTCATAAATACGTTCTTAAAACAAATAAATAGATAAAATTTGTACTTGAAATAAAATTTATTTTATTCCTAGCAAAGGATAGATATTAATTGATTTTAGTCATTTTTTAAAAATATTAATCAAAATTCAATTATTGAAAATCTGATTACATCGTAATTAGAGGTCAATTTTATCCAAAAGGTGTAAGAATGTTTAGTAATACTTTAAGAACTAAACCAACAATAATTAGAAAACTAGCATTATTTGTAATGCCTGGTTTTTTAGCTTTATCTAGTACTTTAATCAGCTGCACTCCCAGCACCAATAACACAAATACAGCTAACGAATCAAAAGGAGATACAGCAGCAACAAAAACGATTAGTTTTAAAACAAAAGTGTTGCGAATGGGGTATCAAAGCTCTGGTGATTTAGTTCGGGTCAGAGGAGTTTTAGAAAAACGTTTGGAACCTTTGGGAGTAAAGGTAGAGTGGTCACAATTTGCCCAAGGGCCGCAACTCATGGAAGCGATGAATGTTGGTAAAATTGATGTTGGTTCAGTTGGAGAAACTCCTCCTATATTCGCCCAAGCCGCAGGTGCAAGAATAGTCTATTTGGCTGGTAGACGCATTACTTCAACATCAGGTAAAGGAAGTGCGATCGTTGTTCCTAACAATTCTCCAATTAAAACTTTAGCTGAAATTAAAGGTCAAAAAGTAGTCTTTCAAAAAGGTTCAGCTTCTCACTATTTTATTATTCAAGCCTTGAAAGAAGTAGGCTTAAAATATAGTGATATTAAAGTTTTAAGTATGCCCAATGTAGAAGCCCGTGGTGCATTTATTCAAGGAACTATTCCAGTTTGGGTAACGGGCGATCCTCATTTAGCTTTAGTGGAAAAACTCCACGGTGCGCGTGTGTTGCGAGACGCTACAAATATCGGCACTCCTGGAGGATACTATGTAGGAACGCGCGAGTTTGCTAGGGACAATCCAGAATTAGTTCGCATTATTTTGGAAGAGATTGATAAAAACGGCCTATGGGCAGAAGCAAATCGGAAAGAAGTAGCCAAACTAATTGCACCCGTACTTAAAATCGATCTGCCTATTCAAGAAATAATTTCTGAACGTGCTAATTATCGACTCAAAGGAATTACCCCAGAATTGATGAAAGTTCAACAAAGTGTTGCAGATTTATTTTATCAAGAAAAAATTCTACCCAAAAAGATTAATGTTGAGGAGGCACTGCTTACACCTAAAGAATATGCAGCTATTACTCCACCAACACTAGTTAGTGAAAAATAGAAGACTAGTCACTAAAGTATCCTGACTCAAAAGCTCAAGTTTCGAGTAATAAAATCTAAATAATAACAATTCAATGTGAACTTGCACTGAATAATTTTGAATTTATTGCTTTGTTTGGTATTTTCCATTTCCTTTAATCAAAATTAAGTGCTTTTACATAAAGAATTGGTACAAAAAGACAGTAGAAATTCATAGTTTCTACCGTCTTTTTTAATTTTATCAATTTATGAACACAGTTAACACACATTAAAACTACTGTTTATATTAACAACGAAGGTTAGAAAATCGGGCTGCAATCTGGAAATTTGCAATGGGCTGGGTATAATCTGATGTTTCAAACCATAACCCTTTTTTTAAGGATTAAATTTAGAATTTTTATTAGATAAAATGATTAAAAATTAACTCGGAAATCCAGCTATTGAGGTGATAAAAAACTATGGTGTTTTACCATTAATTACTTGTTATGCTGGTCAGCTAAATCAAGTTTTTATGAATCTTTTAGCTAATGCCATTGATGCTTTAGAAGATGTTGATTGCGCTCAAGATTGCCTAACTTCTCAGCCACAAATTACCATTCATACTGAAATAGTTGGAGGCCATGGCGTCAGGATATCAATAGCCGATAATGGTGTTGGCATGACAGAGAGTGTACGTGCGCTCTATAATTTTTCACTCTTTCTTCACCACCAAACCGATGGGCAAAGGCACAGGTATGGGATTATCAATTAGTCAGCAAATTGTGACAGAAAAGCACGGTGGTCAATTAAAATGTGTTTCTTCCCACTGTCAGGGAACAAAGTTTATTATTGAAATTCCAATTGCTTAAAAAACTGTAGCAGGAGAATCCTGAATTCTGAAAACGTTTTGATAGCTTGATTGGTGTCAGCGATTATTTCTGTTTGAAGCTGTTCTATTTGCTCTAAAATACTTATTGTAGCGGTTCCCAATCATATGAGTTGCAAAAATTTGTATGGGCGTCAAGCTTGGCGCTCCTACTTTGTATGCCATCAAAGGGAAATTGCTATAAACAATCGATGGTGTTCTTTATGCCTAAGGATAGCGAAGATTTAATTGCAGCTGTTAACAATCTAAGAACAACTGTAATCAGTGGCTTTGTAATTATTTGTGGAGTTTTAATGATGTGTACTAGTTTAGTATGCATAATAACTACAAAAAATTCTTTAAATTTTATAGATTACGGCTTTACATTCTTTGTTTTTCTGGTTGGTTTTTCATTTTGTTGTACTAATGTGAAAAACTTAGATTAATAGTTTAATCATTTGTTTTTGGTTATTTGTACTCTATTACAAAGTTCTATTCGTCGTCCCTTGTGCGACGATCGCAGGAGAAGAGAAGCCATCGTCCCAAGCCGGCGCACCCTGCGGGAAGCAAGCTACAGACGAAAGTACTTTGTTCTTAGAAACACAAATGACAAATGATAAATGACTAATGACAAATCTATACAGAAAGTAGGGCAATATATAGGCCAATACAGTTCAGTTAAGCTTTTTTCCCCTCTGCTCGCTGCTATCTGTCAACAACTGTCTTAACAGATAAATTCCTTAACTCAACTGTATTGATATATAGGCATATTAGCCTAGCAGACTAACTAAAGACACCAAATCCAGGTATTTATCAGTATTTATCCGTATTAATATGCTGTAGCGCAGTTGTGTGAAAAACATAATTGATACAAAAACTTAAACCCTTGCTTAAGGATAAAAAAACGGCGTTAAACTAGATAAACAGGGCAAGAAATTATAGGTAAAATATGATGACCGATCGCGATTACACACTAATTATTGATAAAAGTGGCAGTATGTCCACACCTGACCAAGTTGGTGGTAGAACGAGATGGGAAATAGCCCAAGAATCTACACTCGCTTTGGCAAGAAAGGCAGAACAGTTTGACCCAGATGGTATTACTGTTTATGTATTTTCTGGAAAATTTAAACGCTATGATGATGTAACTTCGGCCAAAGTCGCGCAAATATTTCTGGAAAACGATCCTGCTGGTACAACTAACTTAGCAGGTGTACTCCAAGATGCCATCAATAATTACTTTCAACGCAAAGCTGCTGGTCAAAGTAAGCCAAACGGAGAAACAATTTTAGTGATTACTGACGGCGAACCAGACGACCGTAAAGCTGTGTTTGAAGTTATCATTCATGCTACTCGGCAGATGGAGCGTGATGAAGAATTAGGAATTTCGATTATTCAAGTAGGCACAGACGCCCAAGCAACTAAGTTTTTGAAAGCTTTAGATGACCAACTGCAAAGTGTTGGCGCTAAATTTGATATTTGCGATACAGTGACTTTAGATGACCTAGAAGAAATGAGTCTTGTAGATGTACTAACTAATGCCATAACTGACTGATAATGCCTAAAATTTTCAGATTGTTCTCATAAATTATCAACAATTTTTGAAGATATTATCTATCGTCAAAAATTGATTCTTAATATAAAAATTGTAACTAAATATTTGGGGAAGTTTTCAATGCTAGAAAATCGAGATTATACCTTAATTATTGACAAAAGTGGCAGTATGGCCACGCCAGATCAAAAAGGTGGTAGAAACAGATGGGTGACAGCACAAGAATCTACCTTAGCTTTGGCTAGTAAATGCGAGCAATTTGACCCAGACGGTATTACTGTTTATGTATTTTCTGGTAAATTTAAGCGTTACGAAAATGTGACATCCTCTAGGGTAGCACAAATTTTCCGAGAAAACGATCCCTCTGGTACAACTGACTTGGCTGGTGTGTTGAAACATGCAACTGATGATTACTTTCAACGCAAAGGAGCAGGTCAAACCAAGCCAAATGGTGAAACAATTTTAGTAGTTACTGATGGCGAACCAGACGATCGCAAAGCAGTCATGAAGGTAATTATTGAAGCTTCTCGCCGTATGGATAGAGATGAAGAATTAGCCATTTCTTTCATTCAAGTTGGTACAGATCAGCAAGCTACTCGTTTTCTCAAAGTTTTAGACGACGAACTCCAAGGCGCTGGTGCAAAGTTTGATATCTGTGACACTATTACTATGGAAGATATGGAAGATTTGAGTTTATCAGAGGTGCTACTCAACGCCATTAATGACTAGTATTAGGCAAAAGTAAAAGACAAAAAAGCATATTTTTTGGACTTTTGGAAAAAATGCCAAATAGAATCTTGATTTTTGCTTTATTTAGGACTTATGAAAATGGATTCTATTGATAAGCTGTTAGCTGAACTCAAAACTGAATACAAAGAAGAAAAACCCAAACAGCAGCCACCAAAATTAAATACAGCCAAACCTTTTGTTCCACCATCAACAAAAACTGGATCTTTGATGGATAATCTTTTGGCAGAAGTTAAATCTGATTTTGCAGAAATCGATGCTGCTGAGGAATTAAAAAGACAGCAAGAATTAGAACAGGAACGAATTCGCCAAGAACAACTCAAAGCTAAACAACTAGAAACTTTGAAAGTTCAAGCCAAAGAATGGATAGCGAAAATAGATCCATTATCGCCTGAAGGACTTTGGTTTGAAAGATTTGCTGAAAGTTATCCGTCTAAATTAGAGGCCGCCATTGAATATTTACGAAATAACGAATAACGTTTCACAACTTAATATTAATGGCGATCGTGGCGACCAAAATGTTGAACAGCCCATTCATGCATAGCGTAGAGAATTGGTTGCAAAGTTTCTCCTAGAGGCGTGAGTGAATATTCTACCTTTGGCGGAATTTGGGGATAAACTTCTCGATGAATAATACCGTCTTCTTCCATTTCTCTAAGTTGCTGAGTCAGCATCTTTTGGGTGATTCCAGGTAAAGTCCGTTGCAACTCGCCGAATCGTTTGACGCCAGTCATTAACTCTCTGATAATCAAAACCTTCCAGCGTCCGCCAATCACCTTGAGTGTAGTTTCTACTTCACAAGTCAGCCTGGTATAGTTTTCTGCTTCAGCTTTCATAGAAATTTTTGTGGAAATTTACTTCCAAATCAGTATTATTATATTCCGCCAATGCTAGTTAAACACTGTTTACTGTTGAGTGTTGACGGTTCACAGTCAACGACCTTAAGCTGTTGTTTATTTTTTGAGGTTTTTTAACAAAACCATTCATACTCTGCAAAATATAGCAACAACATTTTTAGGGTTGCTGATTTGATCGCGATATGAAAATTCCTTTTAGAGACGTTGCATTGCAAGGTCTCTACATCTGGATTCTCCATTTTTTTATTGCCTAAGAAACTTTCATGCTTAAACAGATATCTGCAATCATCACTGTCCTAATTTTAACTTTGGGGTTTGCATCCACATCTGAAGCTGCAACTCCCCGTTCAATGTGGGTGGAAAATGAAATTTACCAATACAACCATCAGTTTGCTTCTCAATTGCCCCAAGAATTGGCAACGAAAATGCAAAAGATGGCAGCTAGCCCCTTTGCCTTCTATCGAGGGACGGCTCATATTTTTTATCGTGATATGCCAACTTTAGCAGCTTCAGGATTTGTTAATTCTCCAACTTCAGCCATTTGGTTGGAGGGAGACATGCACATGCAGAATCTTGGAGGAATGAGAGATAGCAACGATAATAACGTCTTTGATACCACTGATTTTGATGAAGGCTATCTCGGCCCCTACGTTTGGGATTTGCGACGTATGGCAGTCTCTATTCTCTTAGCAGCTAAAGAAAACGGTTTTAGTTCTAGTGATGGTCAAGATATTGTCAAAAATTTCCTGGATGCTTATCTCAACAAGATGAAGGACTTTAAAGGCACTAACGATGAACTATCATACCGTTTAGAAGAAAGCAATACCAACGGTGTGGTTAAGGATTTGATTCAAAAGGCCGCAGGTAAGAGCCGTTCTAGTTTACTAAATAAGTACACGTTGTTAAATAGCAGTGGCGATCGCCTTTTTCAAACAACTTCGGAACTCCAACCTGTATCTAACAGCACCTATTCAAATATTACCACTGCCATCAGCAGCTACATCGCTTCAATTCCCAGCAGCAAGCGCTACAGCAATAATTACTACGCCCTCAAAGATATTCGCCTCAAATTAGGTTCCGGTATTGGTAGTCTGGGTAAGTATCGGTATTATTTGCTGATTGAAGGGCCAAGTCCAGCAACAAACGATGACCGAATTTTGGAGATGAAACAACAAAGCACTAGCGCTGTGGCCATCGCATCTCCAGGTTTGTTACCGAGTTCAGTTTACCATCATCATCAAGGAACAAGGGTGACAATCGCCACCAAAGCCATGCTTGCTGATACCGATCCTTTAGTTGGCTATGCTACTGTGAGTGACATTCCCTTTATGGTGCATGAAAAATCGCCCTATGAAGTAGATTTTGACTATACTTTGCTAACTACTAAGTCAAAGTTCATGGATGCAATGGCTTATGCAGGGAAGGTGGTTGCTAAAAATCATGCCATCTCAGACAAGGACTACGATGCTGCCATTGTTCCTGTCAGCGTTGACAAGGAAGTAGCTGATATCACTAGCGGTAATCAAAGCGGATTTAAAGATGAGATTGTTAACTTTGCTCTAGACTATGCAACTCAAGTCGAGTACGATTATGGGAGTTTTAAAGATGCCTATAACCGCAATACGGTTTGGTTAAAGGGGAAAGGGCAAAGGGGAAAGGTTTCAAATACATCCAAATCCCTTTACCCCTTAACCTTTTCCCAGACCACAAGGGAAGTTCATACTGCTTATCCGAACCGTATTGCCTATAACCGGGGAGTAACACTCTATTAAAAGAACTGAAAAAAATCAATTATTCCAGTTAAAGGGATCAGTGTTGACCCAATACTTGTCGGTTAAGGGGAAAAGGGTAAGGGATTTAAAACCTTTCCCCTTTCCCCTTTCCCCTTTACCCCGCTCAGTTGACTTGGCGAACTACTAGTTAACTTCGTTGGCGATAATACCAATTAAATTCAACTTGCTCAAAATTTCAATAGCTTGAATTAATTGAGTTCGCTTGACTTTACCCATGCGTTCTACCATGACGATGGCGTTGCAAAAAGATGCGATGATCCTGGCATCAACGGTGGCTAAAATTGATGGAGCATCTATCAGTACTAAATCATAATTTTCTTCAAAGAACTCGATTAGTTCTTTCATACTTTGAGAACTCAGCAGCTTGACTACATCTTCTGGAACGGGGCCAGCAGTCAAAACGTCAATCAATGGGTGAATGGGCTGAATATAATCTTGAAAATTACTAGTTGTCTCATCAACTAATAACAGAGATAGTCCCCAATCATTGGAGAGTTCTAATACTTTGTGCAGGTTAGGATTTTGTAAGTTAGCATCAATTACTAACACCCGTCGATGCATTCGGATGGCACTAGCCACCAGTCCTAATACTAAAGTTGTCTTTCCTTCTCCTGGTATAGCCGAAGTCAACATTAATGACTTGAAAGTCAAGGGATATTTAAATATTTTAATATTTTGATAGATCATGTCCAAAGTTTCATGGACAGGCAACTTGGTGCTGACTTCTACCATCGCAGGAGGTAAACTGCGTCGCTGATTCCCAGACAAATTTAACAGGCGCTTTTTATTATGAAGCGATCGCAATTTTGGCACTGTTCCCAGTACGCGCAGATTTGTCAGTTTATTCAAGTCTGCTGTACTATATATTGTGTCATTAAACTTCGACAACATTAAGGCTAATAAAATACCCAGAACTGGGCCAATTACTCCTCCTCCAAGCAAATATAATAATTTATTATTCTCCACATAAGTACCCAAAGCAGGTTCTTCCAAAACTTGCCAGTTATACCCTTCCTGAGAAATTTTCATTCCTAAGGATTGTTGTGCCTGGAGTAATTGTTCGAGGGTTTTATGACTAGTTTCTACCTTTTGCCGCAGACGATTATATTCAGCCGTTAAGTTGGGATATTTGTTTAATTCCGAACGAACTCGCTGTTCTGATTGTACTAAACTTTTCTCATTAGCAGTTAACCCTAAAACATTTGTTTGTAACAGAATTAATTCGTCCAATAGCTTGGGTTCGACTCCTACGACTCCGGCTTGTAAAAGTTTATCGTCCTTGCCACCGTTAGTAATATTCTTCACTTCCTGCCGTAACAATGTTAGTTGGTTTTGGCGTTGCTGTTTGAGTTTTTCTACTGATGGATAATCATCTGTATAACGCAACCGTTCCTTAGCCAGAGCTAATTCAGTTTTTTGAATTTCATTTAATAGTATTTGATAACGGCTTGATTGATTTAAACGAGAAGAAAGCTGAGCATTCTGTTGCGAAGAAGCTGCTATTTCTTGTTGTAAGCTATCGTAGCGGGCGTTGACATCTTGCAGCTGGGCGCGAGTGGTTTGTAGCTGTTGTTGAATTTCAGCCAAAGACTCTAGCACAATTTTACTTTGTGCTTCCGGATCGACTAAATTATGTTTTTTGCGAAACTGTTCTAAATTTTTATCAGCTTGACTCACTTCTTTTTTGATTTCAGGGAGGCGCGTATTCACAAAAGCCAGTCCCCGATTTAAACGCTCTTTTTGTTGTTCTGTGTTGTAATTTTGATAGACTTTTTGTAAAGCTTCAAGTACTCTTTGGGCTTTGACGGGATCGTTATCTTCAAAAGAAACTTCAAATACTTGATTAAGAACTGGTTCAGCTTCTGTATTTGTGTTTTCTGGAGTGATTTTTAAAGGTGCTGGTTTGGTATATTCCTTTTGACCTTTGAGATATTCTAAAGTGATATCTGGATAATTAGCACGAAGTAAATCTACAGCTTTTTGAAGTAGCTTGGAACTCAGCATGAGTTTCATCTGAGTGCTGTAATCAATAGTTTTAGTATCTGCGCCTTGTGTGATATTGTTTGACTGTGCCCCTTGAGATAAATTAGAACTCACCAATATCTGCATCGAGCTTTGATAATTAGATTTAGCATTGACAGCAAAGTAGCTGGCAACTGACATGACGATACAGGAAACTCCCAAAATCACAAAGCGTTGACGAAGCAAAATAGTAGGTAGTTGTCTGATATTAAACCGGCTTTGTACTGAGGTGATAACTTGTTGGTCTTGATTCAGACTTGTTTTAACCACTATCCAACTCCTCTAATATTGAAAGAATTTATATCTAAGATGGTGAGAAACATTTTTAGAAATGATTTTTTACACCTACGAAATAGAAAAAATACTTAATTATTGTTCAAAAATTAAACCACTTGGAACGATCTTATGTCAACTAACGTTTTCATGTTCATGAATTCATGCATATAAATTTTCAATCAGTACTAAAACAACGTTTTTTCAATAAATCTTTATTTAAAGAATAAAAATCTTGATAAAAAATTAATGATTTTTTTGAGTTATTTAACTATATGGTGTTGTAATTTAGTACATTACTAATAGCTAAAAACGTGATTTTTTTAACTTGTAAATAAAAAACTTACGGTAAGTCGCTTTGCGTCTGCAAAATGGCGCAGTAGCCCAAAATCAACTTTTGCGTAGTGGTAGTAGCTGATTCTTGGAATTTGCCACTGCATTTTAGTCTCAGGCTGATTTTTCAGGTTATGTGAAAACTAACACTAAACCTAACCCCCTTTCTAACTAGACTATTGCAGGACTTACGCAATAACTACGATTTTACGTGATTACGAGTGAAGCGTCTCATAGAAAGGTAATCGCCAAAAACAATGGGATTGCTTTCCTACACTACGTTCCCATCCCAATGACAATATCGGTGTTGCGTAAGTCCTATATTGATTAGCCAGATATTTCTCAACTTTTGTGAGATTATTGACTCACCTTTTTTATCCTGATTAGTTCGTGGTTAATTCTCAATAAAAAGGTAGCTTTATCAATAATTATAAATGGAGGATTTGTCAACTATGCTTAACCCTTCATTTGGGAAGATGCTGAGCAATTCGGGGTTTGAACATAGTAACGAAGTATAGCAAAATGCTAAGTATTTTTTTAAATGTTTGTGCCTAATTTGTGCCTAAATAGTAACAATAAAGGTCATTTTTAATCGATCCTATTTCTGGAATACTGCAAACTTTCAATGAAGATTCTAATAACCACCAAAAAAGATCTGATTTGGCTAGCAGTTAACTTGATTTGAAAAGATAATTGCAAATGGCTAAGATTCCAGTTTTGGACTTATACGGTAAATTCCGGAGTTAGCTAGAGAATCATCGCTAATTTTCAAGTGATGATCTGCCAAGAATTTCAGGTATTTACTTGATAAGACGATGGTCTTTTCTATCCTTTGTAAAAGTTATTAAAATTTAATCTTTGCTAGATGGAAAAAGTATGATAATGAGCGTGCTTTCAAGCTTTTACACAACTGTGTAAAACTTTCACAACTTATCTATAGGACTCATATTTGATTTGGAGAAAAAATCAGTACACTTTTACTCGCTGTTCCCCGTTCCCTGACTACACAAGTACGTTCAGTTATCAAGTCGGATTCCTATATCTTTTGCGAAACTTTCAACCTATTTCTGGTTTTTTGTGCATACACTTAGCTAAAAATTATTTTTATGGCAGAACCTAATAATACTTTCTTGACCGCGACACCAATCGAACCAGATTCAAACTTTTACCTTGAGCAGAATGTAATCCTTATCGATTCGGTGAGTTCAACTGACACTGACGATTACTACAAGTTCTACACGCTTTACGGCCCATCGAACCTCTACGCTTCTATGCTTGGGTTGTCAGCCGACGCCGATCTCTTTATCTACGACCAAAACCAGAATCTAATTGCCAGTAGTACCAAGGGCGGCAACTTGAGCGAGACAATTAATACTTCGCTACAAGGTAACCAGTACTACTACGTAAAGGTACGCCATTATTCGGGAAACCCCACAAATTATTCGCTGTACTTATACAACGATTATTCTGGCTCGACCTTAGCGACAGCGAGGGATATCGGTACTAGTTGGGGACAAAGCAGCGATAAATACTTGGCTTACAACAAGATTAACTGGCAAGACTATCTCGACTACCGCGATAACGTTGATGTCGTCAAGTTTAAGATGGAAGCCCCTGGCACCATCAGTCTGCGGATGAAGGATTTCACCTATACTGGTGGGTTGCAGGCCAAGATGGAATTGCTCGACTCCAATGGCAACGTATTGCGAACCATCTCTGGTACGGTGGGCGATGGTCTGAATGTTGACCGCTACTCCGCCCCTGCTGGCACTTACTACGTCAGGTACACTCAAATTTCCGGCTCCGACCCCTACAGCCTGCGTATTGTCACTGATTACGCAGGTGATGTTACTGGCACTGCACGAGACTTAGGCAACGTCAGTGGCAGTAGTCGTCGTTTGTACGATATGGTAGGGGGCCCATTTGGGCTGCCAACCTATGAAGATGCTAATGACCTCTACAAATTCACACTGGATAAAACCTCACCTATTGATATCCGGTTGGATATTGATACCTTTGTCTTCCCGACTCCAACCTTCGATGCCAATTTACGCCTCGCCCGTGACACAAACAACGACGGGTTTATTTCAGCTGATGAAGTTATCCTTTCATCGTCCAACCCAGGAGACGATAGCCTCTCAACCACTTTAGGGGCAGGTACTTATTACGTTCAGGTGGTGCAAAACGGAGCTTATACCAACTATCAACTGGATATCGATTCAGACTTTGATGCTGTTCCTGGCGATCCACAGGGGTACAACAATCTATCAAAGGCGCGATCGCTTGGTAATTTAATTGGGGAAACGCCCTTTAATTTTGGTGATGGGTTTGGTATCAGTGCGAGTGATTTCTCTGATTACTTCAAGTTCACAATGACCGCTGCGGGGCGACTCTCAGCTTCAGCATTTAATAACCCCTACTACTCTAGAACTACCCAGAATCCAACTCTGTCAATTGTCCGAGACTTAAATAATAATCAGCGGCTCGACGCTGGTGAAACAATTACGCCGTTTACTGTTGGCTCCTTGAGTGCAAACTTGGCAGCAGGAACCTACTTTATCCACGCCACTGGTAATGGCGAACAGTCCGCCTACAACCTGGGACTGGTGTCAGATTATGCCGGAAATACCTTAAGTACAGCTCGCCCATTAGCAGCCATTACTGGGACGACACCGCCCAACCAAATTTTCCAGGACTACATCGAACAATTCTTCGATGCTTCCAGCGATGTCAACGACTTTTATCGCTTCGATTTGGCAAGCACTTACGAAGTTACACTCAACACCACAGGCGTTGCTGGTGAAGATTTATCGCTTTCACTGATTAAAGATGTCAACAACAACGGTGTCATCGATGCCGGCGATATCTTAGCCACATCAAACGCCTTGAACTCCCCTACAGAAACTCTCTCACGTCTACTTGGGGCTGGGCGCTATTTTGCCCGCGTCCAAGGAGTTAACGGTTCCACAAACTACACCCTGACCTCAAAGTTCGTCAGTCCGAGTCAAGATCCTGATGACACCATCGCTGAAGTTGAAAATCGTGCAGGGAATATCAAGACTCTAGGTGAGTTCGCTGACTTTAGCTTGAATGTACCAACTGATGTCGATCTAGTTAAATTTACAGTTTCTGCTGGGCAACGGGTGGGGTTTGATGTCGATTCTCGCAATGGGTCAAACCTCAACACCTACCTCAGGGTCTTCAACTCCAGCGGCACACAACTGGCTGCCAACAACGATGGAGCTGCGCCGGGTGAAACTTCTAGCCAGTTTTCCTACTTGGCTTATACATTTAGTCAAGCGGGGACATACTACGTCGGCGCGTCCCTCAACCCGAACTCGAATTACAGCGCTGTCACGGGTGTTGGGGATGTCGCAGGTTCGGGGGCTACGGGAGACTACCGTCTAACGCTCAACGATCTTGGACGAGTATTCACTGGCGATGCCGGGAACAACTCCATCGCTGGCGGTACTGGTAACGATAACCTCAATGGAGGTGCGGGGAATGACACAATTACTGGTGGTGGCGGTAACGATATACTGACGGGTGGTTCTGGCAACGACCTATTAGTTGGTGGTAGCGGAAATGATACCTTAACTGGGAATGATGGGGCAGATATTTATCGGTTTACAGCACCAAGCGATCGCTTGGATACAATTATTGGCTTCAGCGGTGCTGCTGGCGACAAAATTCAGATATCTGCCGTCAGTTTTGGTGGCGGATTGGTCGCAGGTAACCTCACCCCAGACCGTTTTCGTTCCGGCGCGGGCATTACCACAGCAAACACCGCAAACCAGCGCTTCATTTACAATACGACAAATGGAGCTTTATTCTATGATGCCGATGGCAGCTTAGGAGGCTCTGCACCGCTACAAATTGCCACCTTGTCTGGCAATCCTGCCTTGAATAACACCAATCTTGTGGTTATTTAACGCTCTTTTTAAGTAGAACGTTCAAGTTCGTAGTATGGGCTTTAGCCCTTTTAAACTCCTTGTTAACAGGGATAAATCGCTGACTACGAACAAACTTCTAATCTGACATTTAATTATGTTTAAGTAGCTCAACCTAAAAAAACGTCATACGTAGATGTCAATAAATGTAGGGTGTGTTATGCCGTAGGCTAACGCACCTCTGTAGACTGTACTATAGCAATTGAGGTGCGTTACGCTTTGCGATAACGCACCCTACCATTGTTTTATGTTTAATTAAGTTGACCTACTTACCTGCTTATTACTCTGAAAAAAATATCTGTAGCTTGGGTTGACGCAATACATTATTCAACAAAACCAGGAATTGTTGGTGTTGGATTTTGTTCCTCAATCCAAGCTACATCTATTAAGTGGGCGGACATGATATCAAATCCCAAATTTAAACCCTTGCTTTGCTTAACTCCACTTCCCGCCGCCTGGGTACTTCATGAATCATGAAATCATAAGCCATATCAGTATTCTTAAAAATTGCACGGGCTTCTTGAAGCAGATCTTTTAACTCTAAGTTATTTCCAGGAGCGTAGCGGGGACTAAAATGGGTCATAATCAACCGATGTGCGCCAGCAGCTAAAGCTGTTTGGGCGGCCATTGTGGTTGTGGAATGCAATCGCTGAAAAGCCATGTCTGCATCCTGATGGGCAAAGGTGGCTTCATGAATTAATACATCTGCATCATGAGCTAATTCCACTGCGCCATCACAAAAAATTGTGTCTGTACAATAGGCAATTTTGCGCCCAATTTCTGTAGGGCCGCAGAATTGGGCACCATGAATCACACGTCCATCCTCAAGAGTTACTGTTTCACCGCGTTTGAGTTGGCCGTAAATGGGGCCTGAAGGAATTTGCAAAGCTTTGGCTTTTTCGAGATCAAAGCGTCCTGTGCGGTCTTTTTCGGCTACGCGATACCCAAAAGCTGTAATTCGGTGATGTAAATGACCACAGCTGACGATGAAGTCATCGTCTTCATAAATTATCCCTGGACGGATGGCATGGACTTTGATGGGATAGGAAAAGTGTGTGTGGGAATAACGCGAGGCGGCTTGAATGTATTCGTTTAATCCAGGCGGGCCGTAGATATCAATTCGTTCGACATTACCAGCCAAGCCGCAAGTAGCAAGAAGTCCCATCAAGCCAAAAATGTGGTCGCCGTGCATGTGGGTGATAAAAATTCGGGAGAGTTGACTGATTTTTAGTTCACTCCGTAAAATTTGATGCTGAGTGCCTTCGCCACAGTCAAATAACCACATTTCTGCCCTTTGGGGTAATCTCAGGGCGACGCTGGAAACATTGCGCGATCGCGTGGGTACCCCGGAACTCGTCCCTAAGAATGTTATCTGCACAGCTTTCTCTAGTCTTCCTCTTGCTCAAGTTGCAGCTCTATGTTTCTATAGTGGCACGGTTAATGAGCAAAATACGGCCAATTTATTAGGATGGGGCATGGGGCATGGGGCATTGGGCATTGAAAAGTCAAAAGTTCTTTAATGCATGAATTTTGTTAGAGCTACGATTCGCCGTGTCCGCGAGCGTCATTTTGAATTGATTTCTCTGCCCACCTCAATTTTTTCCCTGTTAAAGTTGATTTTGCCAATAGGCTAGTCGGGTTTGAAGAATGCTGAGGTGGATAATATGCCGTTCGACTAAAGTTTTTAGTTCTCGCGCTCTTGCAGTATAGTTTTGTTTGCACGCCAATGCCTGACGAATTCGGTCTTCACAAGAGTTTTTCAAGGCAATTTGAATTTCTTTTTCCCACGCCACCGCCAAAGCTTGAACGCGATCGTAATCTTTTTGAATCATTTCCTTTGCTGTATTTGACTCAGCAATGGCTTGATGTAAACTTTGAAGATAATAATTCCAGGTGTCTGCTAGCGGCTCTGCCTTTTTGCTATTTTCTCGGCTATTTTGATAATATAATCCTGACTTTATTTGGGTAAATGAGTGAGTTAATTCTACCATGTTTTTACCCCTATCAATAGTTATTTTAGCCAGATTAGCCACTTAATTAATAATGTGGAAATCTTATTATTAAGTATAGAAATTAGTACACTACTAATTCATTAGGTGTTGAGGAAGACTCAATTACAGTATTAAGCAAAAAAAATGATAGATTTGCGAACTAATTGATTTCTAGAAAATACATTCTCTTACATAGAATGACTATAAAATTTACCATTAATTATATCTATGATTATTTATTAAAATACCAACATTTAGTTATAGGCCAAGACAATTCACAAATTGTTCCTCTAGAAGAAAGAGGAACTCGTTGAAATTTACCTTTAAGTTGCTTTGCTAAATTTCTAAACTGTTGAGTACCGCGACCTTCTCTAGATGAATTAACGCCGAAACCATCATCTATAATGCTCAAGGTGTACCAGCCTTCGGATGCAAAACAAGTGACTTCTAGGCGAGTAACTCCAATGGCATGTTTACCAACATTGCACAAAGCTTCTTCGAGAAATCGGCAGAGTCCTTGTTTTTGTTCTATGCTTAAGTATCGCTCATCTATAGGTTCAAAAGTACGGATTTTAACTTTGATAGTTCTAAAGCAAGGAAAGTCTCGCGCTAAGGTATGGCTATAAACTTGATAAAGAATCTCGTGTAAAGGATCTTGCAAATTTAAGACTAAAGTATTTCCTAAATAAAGGCTACTGTCTTGAGTTGGGGGTTCTCGTTGTAAAAAGTCATAAATTCCTCGGAGTTCGTGGTTTAGTTTTTCAAGTTCTTTTTCGAGTTCGGGAAGTAATTCTTTGATTGGTAAATCTTCGTATTTAACCATTTTTAAAACTTTAGCCAGACTTTGCAATGGCCCATTGTGAATTGTTTCAAATGTGCGTTCAATAATATCTTGTCTGGCTTTAATTCCCGATCGCAATGCTTTATCGCATTGATATAAAGCAGTAAGTTCTATACCATTGAGAGTTAAAACGATAATTGTAGGAATTATTGGAACCCACCAGCCCCAAGTTAAGAGAAAATAACAACTTACAAGTAAGCTGGATGTTGTAGTAATTACAATAATGATATTTGCCAAAGGAGATTTGCTCAATCTAGCGATGGCAATTCCTAAAAATCCCCAAGCAAAAATCCATAGATATTCCCATTCATCTGACCAAGTATTTAAAAGAGGTCTGTCATCAAGTACGGCGCTGACAATTTGGCTAACAGCATGTGCTTGAATTTCTACGCCATTAATTGGTCTTTTGAGAGAGTGATTAGATGTAATTGCTGAAGTAGTTATTAAGTCTTGTCGGCTAGGGGAAGTGATGCCAATAATTACAATGCGATCGCGTAACCATTGGGAGTTAAATTTGTTGTTTTTAATATCATTTAAAGATATAGTTCTAAATCTTTTTCGACCGCTACGAAAATTCAACAGTACTTGAACTCCGGTAACATCAGTTCGGATATAGCCTCCAGAGTTAGGGAAAACCTTTGGTAGTGCAATATTACCAAACTGAATTGTTGTACCATTGCTGCTACTATTTTTGTAGATAATATTTTCATGAGCTAAATCATGAGCTAAATAAACTTCTGCTAAACGTAGAGATAGAGATAACTTTTCTCCTTGGGATGTTGGTGTTATTAATAAACTTCGTCTTAATTTGCCATCAGCATCGATAATTTGATCGTTAAAACCAATTTTTTCTCCAGAAAAATTGGGCGGTGGAGCAATTTGTTTGGGCAATACTTTTTCAATGACGATTAAATTTTTGATATTTTTAAAAGCTGTCAACAGTTCTGTATGACCGGGATTAACCGGAAAATTCCTATAAATATCAAGACCAATCACTCTAGGTTGACACTTGTGTAGTTTCCATAGTAAAGCTGCTAAATCTTTATCTGATATTGAAGAATCTATCAGGCGATCGTCTCGATCTATACCCACAATTATAATTCGTTCATCTATGGATTCTTCAGGACGTAGACGCAAGAAACTATCAAAAGCTAGCCACTCTAAAGATTGCATTGAACCACTCAGACGAGCAATAATCACCAATGCAATGACTATAATTCCTGGGAAGACACCTACACGCCAAATACGAATTTCTTCTTTGATTATTTTCCAAAGCCCAGGCTGCATAAGCTTTCCTCCTAGCCTTTAGCTATAAGTAATTCTTTTCTAGTTTTTTAAATTTAAAAATATTTATTACTCAAATTTAATGACAGAAAGCCCTGAAATTTTAATCAACAGCTAATCAATTAAACCTTCTTCTCTAGCCCTAATTTCAGTTTGAATCCGAATATTTTTTCCTTCATCAGGATAAACATTTAAAGCATCTTGTAACTTACTCCAGTAATGACGCACCATACGTTCAGATATACACATTCGTTCGGCAATAGTTTTGTCTTGTAATCCTTCTTCAAATGCTAAAGTCAATACTCTCAGCCACTCTGGTTTAAATTCTAATCCCGAATAAATTCCTTTAATATCTTTTGTATGAGTTAATCCCTGTAATGCCCAATCAACTCTAGTTAACATTTCTTGGGTGGAAAGACTTTTATCAGCGACTGTAAAACCTCCTTTATGGCTATCAATATCAGGTCTAATTCTCACTAATGTTCTGACATGGGCAGTTTGCACAAGAATATTCAAATTAGGATAATGTTTCATTAAAATTCTGAGTAATTGAACACCGGTGTCAGGTCGCGCTGTGATTCCATAATTTTCTGGAATGGAAAGATCCATAACTACAAGATCTAATTGTAAAGTACTAACTTTAGTGAGAGCATTATTAGCATTTATAGCAGTGGCGATTTCAGCACCAGGGTAATGTTTTTGTAAAATATCTACTGTTCCACTTAAAACTGACTCATGGTCATCAATGACTAAAATTTTCAGCAACGACTTTTCGGACATTTCTTGTTTCATAATTCACAGTCTGTTGATTAAGTACATATTAAAAAAATCTAATAATTAATTACTTATCTAAAAATACGAACAAATATAATAATTACCAATAAAAATGCCAAGAAATTCTCAAATTATTAGTTTTACTAAAACATTTACCAGAAGTTAATAATTGAAAACTTTCACAAAGATAGTTTAATTCTGGTAGTGTAGAATGAAGAAAGAATGTAGATACATTAGAATAAGTGATTTCTACAATTAATTTGCCAATTGTTTTTTGTTGCTTTAAATTGATATAAATTGATGTTAATGCCAAGACTTCTGTTAAAGTTATGGTTAGTAACTCATTTAAAGCTGTTAATACAACTAAGCTACGTTCTGCTGGTTCATGCCGCCAATAAAGAGGCAAATCGATTTCAAAATATAACTGGGGATTAGATACTAACCAAGGTTCTAATAAGTACTCAATAGCTAATGGAAAACTGTCTTGCAGGGATGCTGGAAATAAGCGATCGCTCAGTTGCACTAAAGAGTGATGAAAACTATCAATTTGCTTTAAGCATTCTTGAATTTTATTATCTGATAAATTCAGATTATCTACTGCCAATAAATCTAAATTGCGACGTATTGTAAAAGATTCCTGTAACAAATCATCCCGAATTTTTTCTGCTTCCACAAATAGTTTCATTGATTGTCTAGCAGACCACCATTGCAATGAACGTTGAGTTCTCTGATAAGATGTCAGAAACCATACTAGGGACATAACGTAGACAATTCAAAGTATAATTTTCGTACACAAATTACGGCTCACATAATATTGTTATGTCAGCTATTTTAGTAGCATCAGAAAAAAGTTTTATGCAACCCACGGCATATTTTTTAGAAAAAAATGCCAATCTTTATAAAATCATTGCCAAAAAAGAACCACAATAATTTATCAAAAATTTACAACGTATTATTAGCAAATTTTAGATGAAATCTACTGTATTTGCTACCTTTAAAAAAGACAAAATTCTCTTTCCTCACATCAACAAGAGAGAAGCAGCTATGATGGCTAAATACTAGAGATAAAACGCAATTCAGAATTCAAGACTTCAAATTCAGTATTTAAGAATACTGATTTAGTTGTTTACTTCTTAACAAGAGAGAATAAAAACCTGATTTGCGAGAATTCACTTGGGTATGTTGTATAACTAGCTGATAAAGCAATATGCTTGAGTTAAAGACAAAAATCTGAAACTGGGTATTAATCTGTGGCGTTAATTTTGACAGGTTAAAAAATGTAGACGGATAGACACCACACCTTTCTTGAAATTGAGTGACTTGATAATTAGTAGTGAGTTAAAATCCTCTACTAATTGATTGTGATTCCTGAATTCTGAATTCTTCTTTTTAAATATCAGTGGCTAATCTGGCCTTTCTTAGCATAAATTGTAATACTGTCTCTTCTTGGGAGATGATATTAGCTTTTGCATTCATCCCTGATTGAATTTGGCATTTAAGCTTACCATTGCCAAACTTAAGTGTTTGGGGTTGAATTATGGCTTCAAAATAACCAGTATTAGTTTTCCCATCCATGGGTGTAATTACATCTGGAGAAATACTAGTAACAACACCTTCGAGAGTACCATAATCAGGATATGGGCAGGCGTCAATTCGCAATTGTACTTTTTGGCTAACTGCAACCTTTTGAATTTCTGCGCTGGGAACCATTGCTTTAATTACTAAAGCAGCATCCTGAGGAACAATTTCTGCAATAGATTCGCTAACACCCACAACTTGACCAGGGTTTCGCAAATTTAGCTTGAGAATTGTACCGTCACTAGTAGCGCGAATAATGCTATTTTGCAGTTGAGTTTCAATTTGTTGAACTTCTTTTTGATATTGTTTGAGTTGGCTTTGCATTTCCACTTGCCGCTGCATTAAAGCTTGTTTTTCTTTGTTTAATGTGGCGATACTTGCTTCACCTCTAGCAATTTCTTGAGAAATGCGTTCTTCGGCGATGTCAATTTTGGCCATACTAGGATTAACTACAGCTTCGGCTGATTGCAGTTTAGCTTTAGCAATTTCAATTGATATTTTTTCTGATTCTACTATTAATTTAGTCTGTTGAACAACTAGTTTTTTCTGCTCAAATTCCCGCCTTCCAATGGCTCCCATTTCTGCTAATTGTTGATAGCGATCGCTATCAATTTGAGCAAAGTCTAAATCTGCTTGAGCTTTTTGCAAATTTGCTTTGGCTTTTTGTAAATTAGCTTGTGAAACTAACAGTTCGCTTTGAGTAGAAATTTTTTGTTCTTGATACTCTCGTTGATTGCGTTCTAAATCTGCTTTTGCAGAAGAAATACTGCGTTCTATAAATCTTTTTTCAGCTGATATTTGAGTATCTAAAATAGCAATTTGTGAATCAATTTGAATTGATTGTACTCTACTTTGTTCGATATTGCTTTGCAGCTGACTTTTTTTGATTTGCAATTGTCGTGTATCCAGACGGGCAATGACTTCTCCTTTTTTGACAATTTGATTTTCTTTCACAAAAATACTTTCAATAGTTCCCTCCATTTCTGGTTGCACTAGCTTAGTATCGCCTATTGGACGAATAGTTGCAGCAGTTTCCACCATGACATTGTATTTAATCCATGAAGAAAGAGCGATCGCAGAACCAATACTTCCAAGTAGTAATACTCCAGCTAAAGATGTCCAAGTACTAATAGGAGGAAGAAATTCATCTTTTTCCAGTGATGGAATAAACTTTTGATTATGGGTATAAAGCATATTTCTCCTAATAATTAAATAAGTAGTCAGAATTCAGAATTCAGAATTCAGAATGAATTTTGTACAATTACCAGATTTAAGACAAGAAGGATGAAAAATTCACTATTACACCAAATCTCAGATTTATTAGTAAACAAAACTTTAATTAGGAATTCTGACTCCTGAATTCTGACTCCTGACTCCTGACTCCTGACTCCTGACTCCTGACTCCTGACTCCTGACTCCTGACTCCTGAATTCTGACTCCTGAATTCTGACTCCTGAATTCTGACTCCTGACTCCTGACTCCTGACTCCTGACTCCTGAATTCTGAATTCTGAATTCTGATTCAAGGTATTAAAAAATCTATGTGGTCTCCTGGTTTTGTTCGCAGATCTTCCAAAGAACCTTGAAGCTTTAATTTGCCTCGATCTAGTAATACAATCCAATCCGCCCGATTAACTACCTTGGGGCGATGAGTAATTAAAATCGTAGTTTTACCGCGGCGATGTTGAAACAATTTATCTAAAACTTGTGCTTCACTTACTGGATCGAGTCCACCTGTAGATTCATCTAAAATTAAAACTGGCGGATCTGTAACAATAGCTCTTGCTATTGCTAATCTTTGACGTTGTCCACCAGAAAGATTTGCACCAAATTCACCTAAAATAGTTTGATATTTTTCAGGCAAATTATTAATAAATTCATCAGCTTCAGCTACTTGACAAGCTCTGACAATTTGCTCAAATGTAACATGTGGTGCGCCTAAACGAAAGTTTTCAACAATCGAACGGCTCCAAAAATGAGGCTCTTGGGGAACAAGAACAACCTGCTGACGTAGACAATCAAGAGAAAGGTCTTGGATGTTATAAAGTCCAATACGAATATTTCCAGATTGCAGTGGATATAATCCAGCAATCAATTTGGCTAAAGTACTTTTACCACAACCAGATTTACCGATAATAGCAACAACTTTTCCTCCAGGAATTGTTAAAGAAAAGTTATCTATTAAGTCAAGCCGACCAGCATAATGAAAGTTAATATTTGTACAAACTATATCTGCATTACCGCGTATTTCAGCAAAAGCCTTGATTTCATCGCCCTCATTTTCAGCAGTGGCGTCAATAACTTCTGTGAGGCGTTGTGTAGCCGTTTTTGCCCGCGTAAATTCTTCGACAAAACTAATTAAAGTAGCAATTAAACCCAGGAAATTACCATTCATTGAGTTAAAAGCCAACAGCTGACCAATACTAAGGTTTTCTGCCGGATTAATCACTAAATTACCGCCAAACCACAGCAAAATTACACCACCAATCCCCGCAACTAAGCCAGAAAAGGTATTATTGATAATCCCAATTTGAATTGTACTAAATGTGACGTTAGCCAGACGAGAAAATCTACTTTGAAATTCGTCCCAAAACTGTGGTCTAGATGTGGTAGTTTTGAGAGTGAGAGCGCCTTTAAATGTTTCTACTAAAACCCCTTGTACTTCAGCTTCTTGAACTAAAAGTTCGCGAGTTTTTTGTCGCAAAGTCGGCTGGAATACTATGGTAGATACGCTCATCATCATAGCAATAAATACAGCAACTACCGTAAGTTTCCAGCTGTAAAAAACCATGATACTAAAAGAAATTACAGCAATAAAAAATTGACTTGGTAAACTAATAATTAAGCTGGCAACTAACTGATTAATTTGGCTAATATCTCGTAGGCGACTGACAATTTCACCGCTACGTCTAGCTTCGTAATAAGAGAGGGGTAATCTTAAAATTTGCCGTCCAAATTCCAGAACTAAACTTAATTGTAAACGTTGGGCAAAGTGAGCGATTAAATTAGATTGTACGAATGAAAGACTACGAGAAACAACATTCATCACTACCACAGCGATCGCTACAGTAGTCAGTAATTTTGTATCACCCCGAACCAAGACATCATCGGTGAGAATTTGTAGTAAAAAAGGAGAAGCTAAAGATAGCAATCCCAATGTTAAATTTAAAGGCAAAACTTGAGCTAAAATTGCACGATAAATCCAAACACGCTTGAAAAAACGCCAAAATCCGCCAATTTTATCATCGTCTTGAGCAAAAAAGCGTATTGGATCGGGTTCCAATAAAAGTATTAACCAATCTGTCCAGCCTTCTGCTATCTCTTGTGGAGAAAGATAACGCACACCTACGGCTGGATCTGCAACTAAACATTTTTTGCCTTTCTTACCATATAAAACAACCCAATGATTGCCTTTCCAGTGAATAATTGCTGGTAGTGGCGCTTCATTCATGCGATTGAGAACTTCCGGTGAAGTTTTCACTGGACGAGCATTAAATCCAAGTGTTTCTGCTCCACGTTTCAACCCCAATAAAGTGGTTCCAAATTGCCCAGTACCCACCGCTTCCCGGATGCGGCTGAGAGTAAAAGTACGTCCATAATATTTAGCGATCGCAGCAAGACAAGCAGCTCCACAGTCTTCTTTGCTATGCTGTTTCACAAACTGGTATTTCATAGGTAAATTACTCTACATAATGACAACTAGTACCGCACCGCAAAAAAATTAAAAACTCGAAAATTGAACAATTTTGAATTCCAGCAACGTGGTACTAATGCTATGAAATTTCGTCAGCCTGTTGTTATGTTTTTGGAATTATTAAAATTTATTTGGGAGTTAATTTTTGCTAACTAAATCCTGGAATTTTTTGGCAATCAAAACTAACAAAATATGACCCATATAATCCTATTATGGGTCATATGTGAAAATTTTCTATCAACTTTTTTTCCAGTTTTTCGATAATTTCATATCACCGATGCTGATATTTTAGTCAAGTTTGCGGTAGATTATCTTAATTTAAATTTTGAAAGGTCGGTAATGTCATTTAGATCTAAAGCCAAAAAAGCTAACCCAGCAGTTGCAATCTGTTTAGAACTACCATAAGAACTAGCAATGCTACCATTTGGCCCGGAATAACTACTACCACTGAAAATATTTTCTCTAGATATATAAAAAGTAGTATTTAGGGCAAGATCGGCACCACCAACTACAACTTCAAGTTGTTCGTCAGATAAATCTCTAAATAATTCACCAGACATAGCCGCAAACCTCGTAATTTGAATTCTATGAATTTTGACAATTGTCTACATGAGTTCGTATTAGTAATAAAAATATAGCAATCCTAAATGAGTAGCAAAATTATTCATCAAAATAAAGAACAGGGAACCAAAAAAAAGCATGTACATAGGATTGCTATATAATCAGTTTAGGTGTCAGAATTATATTTCATTCTTTTCCTAAACTACATATTAGTTGATTACTACTTTTACTTGCTTAGCTTAATAACCATATTGCTTTGAAATCTCAAGAATTTCATCAGCATCCAAGGTTAAAAAGGCTATTCCAGCAGTTGTAATACCTGTAGAATTCCCGTTGGAAGAGTCATCACTATGATTGGCATCTGAACTGCTTTCACCACTGACAAAATTTTGGTCTGCTGAATAAAAATTTGCATCGATTTGAAAATCAGTACCACCGGCTACAACTTCTAGTTGTTCGTTAGATAATTCTGTGAACAATACCTGGGACATAGTTAAAAATCTCGTAATTTGGACTTAAAAAATTTGAACTATTAATAATGTGAGTTTGTCATTGAGAACTAGAAATTTAATTTTTTGCTATGAGAATTAAGATGTTTAATTTCTTTTACTCAAACTCACGTATTATACTAGTTCATTAGCATTTTTAGTTGAGTAACCTAATATTAGCGTGGTTCTAAAGCGGGAAGTTGATGAGCTTGCAAGGCTAAGAAAGCTAAACCAGCAGTTTCAATTTGTGTAGAACTACCGTTAGACTTAGCAGTACTACCATGAGGGCCAGACTTGCTTTCGCCATTGAGAATGTTTTCTTTTGCAGCGTAAAAAGTTCCATTAATTTGGAAATCAACACCACCTCCTACAACTTCTAGTTGTTCGTTAGATAATTCTGTAAACAATACCTGAGACATAGTCAGAAACCTCAAATTTGTGATTGGGAAAAATTGAATCATTGGTAACGTGAGTTCGTGATTGAAAAGTCAGAATTTGATTTATTCGTATTAGAGTGAAAATCTCTAATTTTTTCCATCAAACTATTTTCAGCGAACTCACGTATTAGCCAGTTGGCTTTTTTAATTGGTTAACCTAATATGATTATCTTGGTATTTCGGGAAGTTGATTAGCTCCCAAGGCTAAGAAAGCTAGACCAGCAGTTTCAATCTCTGTAGAACTACCGTTAGAGCTAGCAGTGCTACCATTGGGATCGGAACTAGCTTCGCCATTGAGAATATTTTCTTTTCCTGCGTAAAAAGTTGCATCGAGTTGGAAATCAATACCACCAGCTACAACTTCTAATTGCTCGTTGGATAATTCTGTAAACAATACGTTAGACATCATTAAAAACCTCGTAATTTTGATTTGAAAAACTTGAAACATTACTAACTTCAGTTCGTGATTAAGAAGTAAAAAGTTGATTTTTTAGTATTAGAGATTTTATCTCTAACTTGTTTCATCAAACTATTTTCCACGAACTCACGTATTAGTTAAGTAGGGACTTCCAACAAATTAATTACCATTACTTGTGGGATGGACATCTTGTCCGTCTTTAGCTTGGGATGGGCGAGGCGCTCCGAAGTTCTGCCGAAGCCTGCGCTCAGACTTCTCTCCACCCCACAAGAAGTAGTTGATTATTTTTTTATTTGCAAGTCCCTTACCTTGTTTAGCTACTAAATTGCTGTTTAAACTTTAGGAAGCTCAGGAATTTCATGAGAACCTAAAGCTAAGAAAGCTAGTCCAGCAGTCTCAATCTCTGTAGAACTACCGTTAGAGCTAGCAGTGCTACCATTAGGATCGGAACTAGCTTCGCCATTGAGAATATTTTCTTTTCCTGCGTAAAAAGTTGCATCGAGTTGGAAATCAACACCACCAGCTACAACTTCTAATTGCTCGTTGGATAATTCTGTAAACAATACGTTAGACATAGTTAGAAACCTCAATGTTTTGATTCAATGAAATTTGAGTTAGCTATTAGTTGATTGCCTGTTGGTTGGCTGTTCAACTTGCCGCTTGTTTAATACAATATCGGTGAATAACTATGTGAGTCATTTGCATTTTCCGCAGAGTTAATTACCATGCACAGAAAAATTTGTTGCAAGATTAAGCAAATACTTTGTCTGAAAAATACACCTAGATAAAACTTCTATTTTTAGATTCTGTCTTGAGGATGATTATTGAAAAAATCGCTGATTGTAGCAGAACAATACACCCCTAATGTTGGTTGGATATTGGTTCTTGCTGATTATTCGTTTAATGTTAAATTCGCTTCTGTAACTAAAATCACCTTACTAAATCAAATATTCCCTTACAAAGGTCGCAATTTTAGTTACAATACTTAATGGCATTAAGTTAGCGATCGCCTTACACAAAGCTTCTATTTGATTGCATCCAACAATTTGAGATTTCAGATTCACACCATCCCTGTTCCTTACACGTTCCTACCTTTGGGACGACGTACACGCAGTGCCTACAAAACCAAAATGCTTGTAGATGCGTCATTTTCCTCCTTCAAAAGGAGGACTTTGAAAAACTTTTGCCCCCCAAATCAATGCCAGTTGGGGAAATCGAAAGTCTGTGGAACAACTTTAGAAGACTTGTGTGTACGCCGTAGCCTTGGAGAAGGGGCTAGGGAAGATTTATGTTTCAAGCTTCAGTACGTAAGTCCTAATGATATTACTTGCCTGTGCCAATATCATTTGAATTGTTAATGGCTGTAGTTATGTTTAAGCCTCGTTTTCTTCGCTTTTTTCGTCACCTCAATTGGCGCACATTGAAAAAAACTTTCGCTAGGACAATGGAAACAAGACTTTTTGGACTAGCCTCAGAAATTGCTTTCAACGCCATGTTATCGTTGTTTCCAGCGATTCTTGCTTTGCTCACAGCTATTGGCTTATTGGCAGAATCTTTACAAAACACTTTTAAACAACTGGCCACACAACTAAGTCAAGTTTTACCTGAAGAAGCTTTGGTTTTAATTCGTGATTTTGCTACCACAGAAATTACCAATTCCAAAAACAGCGGTTTATTTTCTCTCAGCTTTTTATTAGCAATTTGGACTGCTTCTGGCGCGGTGAATACTGCAATGACAGCCCTCGACCAAATCCATCAAATTCCCAGAGAACAAATACGTCCTTTTTGGAAAGCCAAGCTTGTTTCTTTGGGATTAACAATCGGTACAATGTTGCTTTTAGTGTCAGCTTCTTTTTTAGTGTTTACCAGCGATTGGCTCTTAGGCATGGTAGCACGCGAAAATGGTTCTTTAATCTTTTTGTTTGAGATTTGGCAACTGTTACGCTGGCCTTTAGCTTTAAGTATTGTTGCTTACGCTTTTGGCTTTATCTATCGCTACGGCCCAAGTGTCTGGAACTCAGGCACACCAATGATGCCCGGAGCGATTTTAGCAGCTATATTTTGGGCTATGTTATCTGCTATGTTTCGGCTTTATGTGGCGAACTTTGGCAATTATAATAAGGTATATGGTGCAGTTGGAGCTGTGATAGTTTTGATGCTCTGGCTGTCAATGAGTGCTGCTGTAATGTTAATCGGCGACCAGTTGAACGTGATTGTTGGGGAAGATATGCGTTCCAAACTACAGTCAAGATCTGCCGAAAAATATTAAAAAATATTAAAAATAAATCTTGCTTGGAAGAAACTTTTGCAAAAGTTCGAGACAAGAGTAAAATGTCTAACGATTGAATATAAATAAGCGATCGCTTTCATGCCTGATTCTTCTTTTCGGTCTTCCATGATTGAACCTGATGCCAAAGCACCTACCTTAAAGCGCCTCCGTCAAATCAGTCGGGTGCTGGATAACGCTATCACAATTCCCGGAACTAAAGTCGGCATAGGTATAGATCCAATTATCGGATTACTACCTATTGGTGGCGATTTTTTGGGAGTGATGTTTTCTTCTTACATTATTTTAGAAGCAGCACGCCTTGGTGTCTCTAGAGCCACCTTAGGCAGAATGGTTGTAAACGTAATTATTGATGGCTTAGTAGGGGCTATTCCAATTTTTGGAGATTTTTTTGATATTGCCTGGACAGCTAATAATCACAATCTCAAACTATTGGAAGAACACTTAAAATTTCCCAGCCAGCAAAAAAGTGCAGATAAGTGGTTTATTATTGCCGTTTTGATTGGATTGTTGCTCATCTCCATTGCCTTAGTCGCATTACCCGTCATTCTAATTAGAATATTGTGGAACGCCTTAACCGGTAGTTAAATTAATAGAATACAGAATACAGAATTCAGAACTCAGAATTCAGAATTCAGAAGATTTTAAAACTCAAGCTCAATCATTTTAATAAAACTCACAAGCTATAGTACTCTTGACTTTATATTTATTCTGACTCCTGACTCCTGACTCCTGACTCCTGAATTCTGAATTCTGACTCCTGACTCCTGAATTCTGACTCCTGACTCCTGAATTCTGAATTCTCACTTTTCACCTTAAATTATTGATATATCCAGGAATGAAAGATTGGTGGCAAGCCACTTTTCCTAAAGGGCGGCAAAATTTAGTTATTACTGATACTCATGGGTATCCTGTACAAATTGCATATGGCGAAAAAGGTAAAGGCAAACCGCTCATTCTCTTACATGGTATGGGCAGTTGGAGCTACAATTGGCGCTATATGATAGCTCCATTATCTAAATATTTCAGAGTAATTTGTTTTGATGCCAAAGGTTTTGGTTTTTCAGAAAAACCATTGTCTCGTAGAGAACAAAACGGTCATCAAGTTATTGAATTTCAAAGAATTATTCAGGCATTATGTGATGAACCAGCAGTGATTGTAGCTGAATCTCTCGGCGGATTAATTGCCCTTGCTCTAGCTCAAGAACATCCCCAATTAATTGGGCGATTGATAGTAGTAAACGTACCTATCTTTACCGAAGGTTTACCCCATTGGGCTATGTGGTTACTCGCCCAAACACCTCTCGAAATCATGCAAACAATAGACTCATTGCGTCTGGCGTATCTGTTTGCACCGTTATTTCGAGAAATAATGGCCATGGAAAGACGTGCAGTACTATTCGATCCTTCAATTCTGACACAGGAAGATATCTATTGGATAACTTATCCGTTTATTGAACTACCTGGCACCATTGCTAAAGTTGCCGAAGAGTTACAAATAGCAGCCCGCGAAATAGAGAATTCCCAAGCAAATAAACCAAATATGCTCACTAAAATTCAAAATAATTTGCCTAAAATTCAGTGTCCTACACTAGTTTTGTGGGGTGAGCAAGATAGTTGGTTTCCTGCTAGTCATGGTGCAAAATTACATCAGCATATCTCTAATTCCAAATTTCAAATTTTATCTAACTGCCGTCATGATGCCTCAACTGGTGCTTCTGAGGTACTGAATGCAGCAATTCTGAAATTTTTACAAGATACTGCATTTCTCTAAAAAATTGAAAATATTTGAATTTTCAATTGTTCATCCTCCCCCTTAAACACGTTGGCTGTTAACCATCAACAGTCAACAGTTAACAAACTAAAACTTCTCCATAAAAAGAGAGTGGGAGGAAGCATATCAATTAGCTTTCCAACTCCCACTCTATCATTTGCTACTGAAGTGAACAGGAATGTATACAAACGTTCCTTGCGATTTGGGGGCTAATGTGTACTTCAAGAACAACGCCCATATACACTAAATATTCCTGTTGTAGCAAATGTCAAACTTAATTATTGATATTTTTCTACTCAAAAAATCCTTTTATCGTAATTATTTGAAACAGCTTTTTCTGTATTAACCTCTTAAGAAATAATGTTTTTTGCCAAAACATTTGCTTGCTTGGTAGTCCCTGATAACAACACCCTTGAAGTCGTTTATCTACTATAATTTAGCTTGCTTAATTTCAATTCGGTTGCCATTTTGGCAGGTTTTTAACTTTTTAAAAAAGGTGAAACTACTAAATAATACCAATGCCAAATTCACACATTCCCTCTTGGAAGGTCAGAACAACGACTGAAATCGTTGTATGCCTTTGCTGCTCCTTGTTCCCTTTCTTAACTAGATAATTTATTTTTCACAACTGCTGATACCAATTTGCATTTATAAAACAAAACCTAATTTCCAAATTTCTATTCCCCATCCCCCCAGAATGAGAATTGCCATAGCCTAAAAAATAAGATTCCTGACTTCTCAAAGAAATCAGGAATCTTAGTCACCTTAATTAACAAAAAATATTAATTCGACGGGTTTTTACCTTACAGTATTTTAATACTGGCGTAAAATCGCAGACAACGAGCTATCTTTACGAAGATCCATCAAGTCTGCCAACGATTCTTTGCGCGTACTCAAGTGGTGTCTGTGTTCTGGTGGTAGAACTGTCACTAAATGCTTTGTTTTAGGTACTGTCTGCATCACAGGCATTAGTTGTGGCTGGGGCACAAAAATTGGCTGGTTTTTGGGAAGGCGCGGTTCCAATCTTGTGTTGCGGGCTTCTGCTATGCGTGCATGATGACGTTCGACCTGTTTTGTGGCTTTTTGTGGTTGTGCTTTTTGGTTAAGCATTCGGAAAATAATCCAGCAACCACTACCACAACTGAGGGCGATCGCAACCACCATCCATAAAGGTGTAGGATTAGTATTCTCAGAAGGCGAATATATCGGTTGTTCTACGATGACTGGAGGAATTTCCTCTGTTTCTTCTGATGTTACCTGCCCAGGATTAGTTAAGCTATACAAGGCAAAGGCCCCACTTCCCAGAAACATAGCTAAAGACCCAGTTAACAATAGCCAAGGATGATGTGCAACCAAATATATCAGACCATTTGAGCTTTTTCTTAATTTCGATTTCCTGTTTGTCAGCTCTGGAGTGGCCCCTATTAGTTGGGTTGGCTCGTGCTGTACACTCTGACTCTTTTCCATGATTACTTTCAGATTTGTACCCCTCTAGTGAATAAATTGTACTGGAGGAGTTAAACATCAGGTATCCGTAACAAAAGTTCAGATTTGAGTAACTTTTTTGTAAAACAAAGGTTACCAAATGCAACGAACTTTTGCCTAAATTCTGTATTGACTGCTACTTTTTTCTGGAACAATCTGGAAATTTGTTTGCTGATTTTTGTGGTCAGTTCGGAGAATGTCTTTCAACGGCCAGTTGAATTAATCGATCTACTAATTCCGGAAAAGGAACTCCACTATGTGCCCACAGTTGAGGATACATAC
Source organism: Nostoc linckia z4 (assembly GCF_002608075.1). Classification (GTDB taxonomy): domain Bacteria; phylum Cyanobacteriota; class Cyanobacteriia; order Cyanobacteriales; family Nostocaceae; genus Nostoc; species Nostoc linckia. The sequence continues at coordinate 6,673 of NZ_LAHA01000010.1, read as the reverse complement.
TAGTTGCAGTGAAGCCTGGTAAGGTGTTGATTTCGTTAATTAAAACTTCTTGTGTCGCTTCCACGTAGAAAAAATCTACCCTGGCCAAACCTGCGGCATCAACAGCTGCAAAAGCTTGCAAGGACATGTCTTGAATTTGACGGGTTATGGCATCTGGAATCCGTGCTGGTATCAGTAAATCTGCTTTACCATCAGTATATTTTGTTTCATAATCGTAAAAATCGCTGTCGTATGTAATCTCTCCAACGACAGAGGCTTGGGGTTGGTCATTACCTAAAACGGCACATTCCACTTCCCTTGCCACCACACCAGCTTCTACAATTATTCGTCGGTCATAACTAGCGGCATTATCTAAAGCAGCTTCTAATTCAGGGCGCGATCGCACTTTGGCAATACCTACCGATGAACCTAAATTAGCAGGCTTGACAAAAGCAGGGTAACCCAATGTTGCCTCAATTTCATCACATAATTTCGGAAAAACACAAGGATTAGACCAAACTTGCCCTCTAGTTATGGCTTTGTATTTCACCTGCGGTAGTCCTGCCTGCTCAAACGCCATTTTCATGGCAATTTTATCCATCCCCATGGCCGAACCTAACACCCCAGAACCCACAAAAGGCACTTGCATCAAGGTGAGTAACCCTTGAATTGTCCCGTCTTCACCGTTGGGGCCGTGGAGAATGGGAAACCAAACATCCACTTCCGCAACTTGAGAGGGTGATTGCCATTGGTTGAGAGTTTGGGTTTGAGGGTTGGATATCAGATGTCCTCCAGAACTTGATTCTTGGGATTCCAATAGCGGGATACCGCTTCCTAAAACCTTTTGGGGTGCTTCCCCCGCCAGAGTGCGTCCATCTTTTTGGATGTAAAAAGGCAATATTTCGTACTTACTAGTATTTTGCTCTGCACTCAAGGCTTTAGCGATCGCCCGTGCTGAGTTGATCGAAACTTCATGCTCTCCTGAACGACCGCCAAATAATAACCCCACCCGCAGCTTAGTCATTTTCAGTACCTCGAAACTCCTCAAGCAGATAGCGTATCACAACCAACAAAAGTTGCCATATTTTTCCTTAACTTTTGGTGGGTAAGACTAATGTGGCGATCGCTGAGAAAATAGATCGGTAGCTACAAAATTCGCTACGTTGTTTAATTTACTTTTCAAGCGGCGAAAATTTTGGAGTTTTGCTGCCACGGTAAAAGATGATTTCATCTTTACCAGTACTGTTAAAATGCATAAATGTCAAAAAAGCAACATCTTTTCAACAAAAAACTCGGTTGGTCGTTGGATGAGCGAGATCCAAAGTTCATTGAATCTCTGATGCCTCTATTTGGCTTTTTCTATCAATACTATTTCCGAGTTCAAACTAGTGGCTGGGAAAATATTCGACCTGAAGAAAAAGTCTTGTTTGTCGGTTCGCATAATGGAGGACTGGCAGCTCCAGATATGACAATGATGATGTACGACTGGTTCCGACGCTTTGGTGTCGAAAGACCAGTTTATGGTTTAATGCATCCCAAAGCCTGGGAAGTTAGCCCCCCATTAGCCCAATTGGTTGCCAAGGCTGGAGCAATTATGGCTCATCCCAAAATGGCTTACGCTGCCTTGCGCTCTGGAGCTAGTGTGCTAGTGTACCCAGGGGGAGCAGAAGATGTTTTTCGACCTCATCATTTGCGTAACAAAATTTATTTTTCTGGACGCCAGGGATTTATCAAGTTAGCCTTGCGGGAAAATGTGCCAATTGTACCTGTGATTTCTTGGGGTGCCCACGATACCCTGATTGTGCTTGCTGACTGCTACAAAATTGTGCAGCAACTCCATGAATGGGGAATGCCTTGGCTGCTGGGAATTGACCCGGAAGTTTTTCCCATTTATCTAGGGTTACCTTGGGGATTAGCAATTGGCCCCTTGCCTAACATTCCCTTTCCTGTAAAATTATACACGCGGGTTTGTCCAGCCATTGTATTTGAACGGTATGGTCGGCAAGCAGCTTGCGATCGCCACTATGTCAACGAATGTTATGAATTAGTTGTTAGTCAGATGCAGCAAGAGTTAGACAATTTAATAAAACTCTCTACTCAGTTATAGAGACTTGGAAAATTTATAAAAATGCAGGCTGAAAACCCTTGAAGAACAGGCGCACAGCGCCGTATTCCGTACTTTAGGCAAGGGATGAAAGCCGCTTTAAGGCGTTTACGCCTCAGTCATGTTTTCAATCACGCTGTTGTTCAATATATCGTTATTATAAACAACAAGGGGGTGATAAAGTTGCTAGTTCTAGAGTACAAAGTTAAAGCTAAAAAACTTCAATATTTAGCCATTGATGAAGCCATTAAAACTACCCAATTCATTAGAAATAAATGTTTGAGGTATTGGATGGATGCACCAAGAGAGGTAAAAATTGATAGGTTTGCTTTGAATAAATATTCAACAGAACTACGCAACGAGTTTAAATTTGTGGCTAACTTAAACTCAATGGCAGTACAATCATCAGCCGAAAGAGCATGGTTAGCAATATCAAGGTTTTACGAAAATTGCAAAAAGAATGTATCAGGTAAAAAAGGATATCCAAGATTTCAGCATGACAATCGCTCTGTTGAGTACAAAACATCAGGCTGGAAGCTAAACCCAACCAAACGCCGAATAACCATTACTGATAAAAAAGGTATAGGCGAGTTAAAACTGCTGGGCAAGTGGGATATTCAAACTTACCCAGTAAAATCAATTAAACGTGTTAGATTGGTGCGTCGTGCTGATGGGTATTACTGTCAATTGTGCATTAATGTTGAGGTTTCAGACATTCAACCATTGACAGGTAATGAAATCGGTTTAGACGTTGGAATTGAGAGCTTTTACACTGACTCCAACGGACATCAAGAATCTAATCCAAAGTTTTTGAGACAGGTTGAAAAATCTGTTAAACACGCTCAAAGACGCATTTACAAAAAGAAAAAAGGTTCATCAGGACGTAAAAAAGCTAGAGCTATATTTGCTAGAAAGCACTTGAGAATAAGTAGGCAACGGAATGAACACGCTCTTGAAATAGCGCGTAACGTGTGCAAGTCTAACGACTTAGTAGCCTATGAAAACCTGCAAGTGCGTAATTTACTGAGAAACCATTGTTTGGCTAAGTCAATTGCTGACGCTAGCTGGTATTTGTTTAGGCAGTGGATTGAGTATTTTGCCGGGTTATTTGGTAAGGTAGCTATTGCTGTGGCTCCACATTACACATCACAAAAATGTTCAAATTGTGGCACAACTGTGAAAAAATCCCTATCAACTCGTACCCATGTTTGTAGTTGTGGGTGTAATTTGCATAGGGATGAAAACGCAGCAATTAACATTTTAAATCTTGCTAGACTTGCTAGGGATGGGCAATCCCGAAGTAACGCTGTAGGACTCGTTGCCGCTACTCTTTTAGGTGAAAGCCTATTAGAGCAAGTAACGAGGTAGATTACAGAATCCCCGCTCCTTTAGGACGGGGAGTGTCAATAAGACCACAGCCTTAATAGCAAAACCTTTGGGAGCATCCAATTTTTTAAAATTGAGATCCTCCCAGTAATAGTTATCACACTATGTATGGATATACGAATCCATCAATCCAAGACTACAACTCAAGAATTGGTTTGCTGTTAGAATTTATTACCTATTATTTTTTCAACTCCCCAGACTGGATTCGAACCAGTGACCAATCGATTAACAGTCGATCGCTCTACCGCTGAGCTACTGAGGAACGCTCACGATTTATAATCTTAAACCTAATCAATCAAATTTGGCAAGTACTTTAGCTAACTTTTTTTGAGGAGATGCTTTATTAAAGAATTTTGCAGGCAAAACCTACTCTAGAAGCTAAGCTAAGACTTCTCGAACTAATATCTACTGTAGCCCCATTCGTAATTCAGCCAGACGCTGGCGCGCTTTGGCATCGATGGCATTGGCTAAAAATCTACTCTTAGATTGTTTGCGTGTATGATACTTTTGTCGCATCCGACAAACCGTAGCTTCCACCTCACCACAGAGTTGTTGTGCAGATAACCATTCAGCCCCGTACCCCTGCACCATCAACTGCTGCGCTCGATCTGATGTGGCGACAATCACACGAGAAATTAAAGATTGAGCTATTTGGTGGCGAAAAGACGCACAAGATTTTTCTATATAAGTGTCTGCTGTTTGCCCAAAATCAGTGTAGTGAACAGATAAAAGCTCTGTAATAATTTCTTTATTACTAGAGCTATTTTGATATTGGGCATCAAAAATTATTTGAGTGGCATAACCTTGAAACGCACTGTAACCAGTCATTGCTTCCACAAGTTCGTTACGTGCAGCCTCCAGTCCAACGCTATCACGGGTTTTTTTTAAGCAAGGCCAAGCGCCTATTATATTGTAGCCGTCCACTAACAAAACGGCTTGGAGTAATGAACGGGGCATGGTTTTTAATCACAATTTTCTAGAGTTAGCAAAATTCATTCATAATTTTTATAATAATTGATGCATTGTATGTAACATAATGTTACATCAAACAAAAAACACCCAAGCTTTATAAAACTGACCTTAAGACAGAGGTAAGAACATAAAACGCGCCTTTGTTTAAAAGGCGCGTTTTATAAAAAGGGATTGGAGAGTTTGGAGAAAAGGGAGACAAGGGAGATGGGGAGATAGGGGAGATGGGGAGGTAGGGGATATAGGGAGGCAGCAAAGAAGAGTTTTTTCCCCTCTGCCCCCCGCCACTGGACTTTTTTCCCAATGCCCAATGCCCAATACCCTTTGCCCTTTGCCCTTTGCCCTATAACCAGTCACCAGTCACCAGTCAACACTCCCAATCTTAATCAAGACGCTTCACTGTGTATTTGCATCAGACGTTGCTTAAGGCGTTGGGCTTCACCCTTATCAACAACAGAACCTTTTTCCAATAAAAAAGCACCGTCACAATAATTTAGCTCATCTAATCGATGGGTTACCCATAAAGCCGTGATCCCTCGACTTTTGACGAGACGGCGAACACCAGCAACTAAATCCAGCTGGCTATCAGGATCTAACAAAGCAGTGGGTTCATCTAATAGTAAGACTTCACAGCGGCGGGCGATGGCTCCAGCAATGGCGACTCGCTGCTTTTGCCCTCCAGAAAGTGCATATATTGGGCGTCGTTGTAAAGTCAGCAAATTTACCGCCCCCAACGCTTCTTCAACCCTGACTCTCACAGCAGCGGGGGGCAACTTTTCTTCCACCAATCCAAAAGCCACATCAGCACCAACTGTTGGCATCACCAGTTGATGATCGGGATTTTGGAAGACAAAGCCAATAGGTTGCAAAACCCCAATTTCACCAGAGTTCGGAGATAACAACCCCGCCACCAGCCTCAGTAAAGTTGATTTACCACTGCCGTTTGTACCCAAAAGCATCCAAAACTCACCCTTAGGAACTTCTAAAGAGCAAGACTTGATTACTTTCTCTCCATTAGGCCAACTGAAGTTTAAATCCTTGACCTCGATGCCCAGTTGAGACATTTGTCAACCCTGTTTATTCAGCAGCGAGAGCAAAAAAGCCAGGTGGTCTACCACTAGCAGTGGTTACACCATCTTTCTGAACAATCTGCACTCCAGAAATCTCACTAGCACGAACAGCAATTTTCTTCTCTGTTTTGCCCTCGCACTTCAGCTCCACTATGTCAGGATTGCCAGAACGCATAGCTGCCAAAATTAGCTGATAGACAGCTTCAGCATCCTCGGCTGATTTACGTTGTACCGAGATCGGAAAAGCAGTGTTTCTGATGCTTAAGTCGATGGTAAACATTTAGCATTAATCAAAATTTAACTGTAGCACTTATTTTAACGTCCACTGACAGATTCTTGGGGAAAGGGGAAAGGGTAAAGGGGAAAGGGTAAAGGGGAAAAAACTCTTCTCCCCATCTCCCCATCTCCCCATCTCCCTTGTCTCCCCTACCTCCCTATCTCCCTTGTCTCCCCATCTCCCCATCTCCCCATCCCCTATGCCCTATGCCCTATGCCCTATTCTCCACTCCGTAATATCTATCAATAGTTAAATTTTATGACAAAAGATCTAGAAAAATTAGAGATTTGCACTTAATATGATTAAAGGTTAGTAAAAAATTGTAAACTAAGTTAACAACTCGGTTAACTTTCTGCATTGTAGAGAAGCTCCTGAATAGCTATCTATAATACAGATACAACCTGTACTTATAACATTTGGAGATTTGCTCAATGACCATCGCAGTTGGACGCGCCCCAAGTACAAGAGGGTGGTTTGACGTAGTAGACGACTGGCTCAAGCGCGATCGCTTTGTATTCGTAGGTTGGTCAGGGTTACTACTGTTCCCCTGTGCGTACCTAGCACTAGGCGGTTGGCTAACAGGCACAACCTTCGTCACCTCTTGGTACACCCACGGTTTAGCCTCGTCGTACTTGGAAGGCTGTAACTTCTTGACAGTGGCAGTATCCACCCCAGCAGACAGCTTAGGGCATTCACTATTGCTGTTGTGGGGCCCAGAAGCCCAAGGCGACCTTACCCGTTGGTTCCAATTGGGTGGGTTGTGGCCATTTGTAGCGTTGCACGGAGCTTTTGGTTTGATTGGCTTCATGTTGCGCCAATTTGAAATTGCTCGGCTAGTAGGAATTCGTCCCTACAACGCCTTAGCATTTTCAGCTCCCATCGCGGTAT
>NZ_LAHA01000001.1 GCF_002608075.1 Nostoc linckia z4 | reverse complement strand
ATGGGGGGATGGGGGGGACAAGGAGAATAAATCCTGTTTTTCCAGTCAACAGTCAACAGTCAACACTCCCTGTTTCCCTAATGACTAATGATCAATGACCAATGACTAATGACCAATGACTAACTTAGAAAATTTTACACCCAAGCTCACGGCAGATGGTTCGTTCACTTTTGTTTCTCAGGAGTTTGGTGAATCGTTTCACAGTCATTATGGTGCTAAGCAGGAGAGTTTTTTCAAGTTTGTAGAACCAACTCAACTGACGAAAGTAGCGCAAAAACCAGTTTTGCGGCTGTTAGATGTTTGTTATGGTTTGGGATACAACACTGCTGCTGCTTTGCAAACAATTTGGGCAGTAAATCCGAATTGTTATGTTGAAGTAATTGGTTTGGAGTTAAATCCGGCAGTACCACAAGCTGCCATCGCGCATCATTTGTTTGATAATTGGAACTGCAACTACATTGAAATTTTGTCGCAATTGGCTTTTGAGCATCAAGTACAAAGGGACTGTCTCAAGGCACAATTACTCATTGGCGATGCTAGAAAGGCGATCGCAATAGTACGTGAGTCGAATTTTTTGGCTGATGCAATTTTCCTCGATCCATTTTCACCACCACAGTGTCCCCAACTCTGGACTGTTGAATTTATTAAACAATTGTCGTTGTGCTTACATGAAGATGGTTTATTAGCCACCTATTCTTGTGCTGCTGCTGTACGCACAGCACTGTTGGCTGCTGGCTTGGCTATCGGTTCTACACCACCGATGGGTAGGCGATCGCCTGGTACTTTAGCAGCGCATATCAGAGGATACAAAGCAGAGGAACAGGGGAGTAAGGAAGAGAAATTTCCTCTATGCCCCTATTCTTTAGCCCTTTGTGAAGTTGAGAAGGAACATTTACTAACTCGTGCGGCCATTCCTTACCGCGATCCGCAATTCAGCGATTCCAGTGAAGTTATACTTAAGCGCCGACAACAAGAACAACAAACCTCTTGTTTGGAACCTACCTCCCATTGGCGCAAAAGGTGGCTATCCGCAACACAAGGCAGGGATTTTATCGGAACTAGTTTGTAGTTAACTAGTAGTTCGCTTTCGTGACTTGGGTCTTTAAAGGGTAAAGGGTAAAGGGGAAAGGGGAAAGGTTTTAAATCCCTTACCCTTTACCCCTTTCCCCTGCCCCTTATCCCCAGAGGGGGCCCCCCCTTCCCCTTTTCCCGACTTATGCAAGAAGTCTATTCAAAAGGTTCACCAATCAAGCCTTGTGATTATTTGAAAGGGTAGCTTGATTTACGCCGCAGTGTACTAACGAACTCCAAAAAATAAATTATTCCGGTTCTTGCCGTTGACTACTGACTGTCAACCGTCAACAGTCAACAGTCAACAATCTTCTATGCAATATTTTTTTACTTGGCAGTCTCTAATAATGTGCGCGATGAGCCAAGCCTACGTGACTAAAGTTCTTGCCCTCAGTAGTTGATTCCAGAAAACCTTAGATATTTATAGGATTTACGCAAAAATAACGTAATTTGGTCTTTTTACTGGTTTTGCCTACCCTATTCGCTGTTTTTACCAGTATTTCTCCGAATTAGACACGATTTCCATACTTGTGATTTGTTTTTTTAATACTTAAGTAACGAGTTTTTTCGAGCCAAATAACTTAAACTATGATAAGTAGCTAATATTACATAATTTGTTAACAGTATTTAACTATTGCTATAACTGAAGTAAGTAAAAATGTCTATACCTGATGATGACGATGAGCACTAACAACTACCAGATGAAGATTTCGATCTCAAGCGGTAAATCACAAGCTTTTTGAACGCTGGTACGTAAAAAAATCTCCGTAAAAAGCCTGATTTAACATTTGTACTAATTTATGATACTGGAATTAGAAGCTAAAAATTTGACCGCCAGATACTCCTTATTCGTAACATAAAAAATACATACAGTGAAAAGTTACCCTCGTCAGTTCCACATTACACATCATCTCTATGGAAACCATAACTCAAATACAGCCAAATACTAGCTTTACTTTTCAAATCTGACACTGTTAACTTGCGAAAATAATTGGAGTGCCTTTGTGACTAAATGGAAATCCAACCATAGAGGCTTGAGAACAGAAACTGTTAATGGGTTAAACCCCCTAAGCAAAGTGAAAAGTATCGGTTCAAATCATACCGTAGGATCGCAAAATATAGAGGGTTATTCTTTAGGCTTGTCTCAAGAAGATTTAATACTAGAAGATGACCAACCAGCGTCTTCTTGGATGAAAAATGATGTTAATTTCGATCGAGGTTCATTGGTCTCTAAAATACTACAAGCCAAAGGTTCCAAAGTGAATGGGTTTGATTTAGATCCACCAAAGGTTTTAGTAGTTGATGACCATGCGGCCAGTCGTATGACTGCTGTTGCCCTTTTGGGGATGGAAGGATACGACGTGATTGAGGCCGACAGTGGTTCCATTGTTGTGGGATTGGTAACCCAAAAGCAACCAGATTTAATTTTGCTGGATGTGATGATGCCAGGAATGGATGGATTTGAAGTCTGTCAATTACTGAAACAAGATGAACAAACCAGATTAATACCAGTAATTTTTATTACAGCATTAAACGACAGGCGATCGCGCATTCGAGGCATTGAAGTTGGCGGAGATGATTTTCTCACCAAACCTTTTGACCGTGTGGAACTGGCAGCGCGTGTTAAGTCCCTGGTACGGCAAAAGCGTCTAAACGAAGATTTAGATCATGCCGAACAAGTACTGTTTTCCATCGCTATGTCTATTGAAAGCCGCGATCCCAACACAGGCGGCCATTGCGAACGATTGGTAAAACTCGGACAAGCTTTTGGTGAATACCTCAATCTCTCACGCTATCAAATACGGGATTTGATGTGGGGAGGTTATCTCCACGATATCGGCAAGGTGGGTATTCCCGATGCAGTGCTGCTAAAAAAAGGCCAACTCACTGCCGAAGATTGGCAGATTATGAGGCAGCATGTTTTAATCGGAGAAAAAATCTGCCAGCCACTACGCAGTATGCGTGGTGTAATTCCCATTATTCGCCATCACCACGAACGGTGGGATGGGTCAGGCTACCCCGATAGACTCAAAGGGGATGATATTCCTTATTTGGCGCAAGTATTTCAGATAATTGATATTTACGATGCCTTAACCAGCGAACGACCTTACAAAGAAGCCATGACCACAGAACAAGCAATTTCAATCATGTTAAAAGAAGCTGATTGTGGTTGGCGCAATCCCAAACTAGTGCGGCAGTTTGCTGAGTTTATTGTCTCTTGTGAAGAAAAATAGAGAAAGCAGGAAGTCACACCAATTCAAAATTCACGCATTAAAGTAACTCCAAAAAAGAAATTATTGCGCTTGGGGTCGTTGACTGTTGACTGTCAATCGTCAACGGTCAACAGTTAACAGTCTTCTGTGGAATATTTTTTTTACTTGGAAGTCCCTAAGAAAGTGAGAGTAAGAATTCTGAATTCTTACTCTTTTGGCCATTTCAGTGTTCTACGATCAGCTGGTATGATTTGAGCCTACATCTTGAAGTACCAACAGCATTAATCAAAATTTTACTGATAGCTAATAGCTAATTATGGTAGTTGTAGCAATTTTAGCAGCCGGACGCGGCACACGGATGAAATCAAGCTTACCTAAAGTTTTACATTCTTTGGGTGGGCGATCGCTAATAGAGAGAGTTCTCAAAAGTGTAGAACCTCTTTCACCCTCACGACGAATTGCGATCGTCGGGTATCAGTCCGAGGAAGTGAAAGCTGCTTTGGGTTCAATCCCTGACTTGGAGTTTGTGGAACAAACTGTGCAATTGGGAACAGGTCATGCCATTCAGCAATTACTTCCCTACTTAGAAGATTACACTGGGGATTTGCTCGTACTCAACGGCGATTTACCGTTAATACGTAGCGAAACCCTTCAGGAGATGTTACAAACTCACGCCCAAAATCACAACGCCGCCACAATTCTTACCTCACACCTACCCGATCCCACAGGCTACGGGCGGGTTTTTTGTAACGATGAAAATATCGTCGAGGAAATGGTCGAACACAAGGATTGTACCCCTGCTCAAAGAGAAAATCACCGGATTAACGCCGGAGTTTATTGCTTTCGCTGGGAAAATTTAGCCAAGGTACTTCCTCACCTAGAAGCAAACAACGCCCAAAAAGAATACTATCTCACAGATGCCGTAACTCAAGTGGGACAAGTTATGGCTGTGGATGTGAAAGATGATCAAGAAATTCTTGGCATCAACGATCGCCTGCAACTAGCAACAGCCTACGAGATTTTGCAACAACGAATCAAGGAAAAATGGATGCTAGCAGGTGTCACCCTCATCAATCCCACAAGCATCACCATTGATGAAACAGTGGAGTTAGAGCCAGATGTAATTATTGAATCCCAAACTCATCTCCGGGGAAATACCGTAATTAAAACTGGAAGTCAAATTGGGCCCGGAAGTTTAATTGAAAATAGTCAACTGGCTGAAAATGTCATAGTTCAATATTCAGTGGTGACAAATAGCACTGTAGAAGCAGGTAGCCGAATTGGCCCCTATGCTCATTTACGCAGTCAGGTACAAGTGGGTGCTGGTTGTCGTGTGGGAAATTTTGTGGAATTGAAAAATACACAGTTGGGCGATCGCACCAATGCAGCACATTTGTCATATTTAGGCGATAGCGTTATCGGCGAACGGGTAAATATTGGTGCTGGTACAATTACCGCCAATTATGATGGCGTTAAGAAACACCAGACTAAAATAGGCGATCGCGCCAAAACTGGCGCTAATAGTGTTTTAGTAGCTCCAGTGACTGTGGGTGATGACGTTTACATAGCTGCTGGTTCCACAATCACAGAAGACGTTCCTGATAATGCTTTGGCCATCGCCCGTAGCCGTCAGGTAGTTAAATTAGGTTGGCGTCGCAAGAGTCACTAAAGCGATAATTAAATCATCGAATTAGCCGATGTGAGTAATGGAAGAACTCCTAGAACTTAGGCAACTTCTAGAACAAGGGAAAATCCATGAGGCGCTGATGTTGGTGGATGAGTTAGAAGAAATGAGCCTAAGTGACAAAATCAATAAATATTGATAGCTATGGTGTGATTCTGCTCATCCATTTAATTAAACAGAAGGCTGAAAAACGTTCCACTCGCTCTTGGGATGTTTCTATTGAAAACACGGTGCGGGAAATCAACAAAATAAACAAGCGCCGCAAATCTAGTGGTGTGTACTTGAATTCGGCAGAATTAATGGATATTCTGCAACAAGCATATCAAGTTGCACTTAAAAGAGCAGCGCTAGAAGCTTTTGTTCGCGCAGCGTTCCGCAGGAAGGGACGTTATGAACCTGAAGAATTAGCCACAATGGTGGATGGGCAAGAAACTTTAGCCGAAGCGCTGAAATTAATTCAGCAATAGCCTATGAATTCATTACCAGTCCATTCCAGAGTGTCACCAATATTTTCGCCGTTATGGTAAGCGGCGAGTAATATTTCGCTAGTTTTACCCCAAGCGATCGCCCCACTAGCATCTAAGGCGATGGCTCCCAAATCGCGTTTGTTTTGGTACGCTTCCCCAAAGGAACGCTGCATCGCATCCTTAAGAGACATACCATCCGTAACACGCACCACAATCTTGGCTGCTAAACACTCATCAATAATATCTTCGCCAATACCAGTACAACTAACTCCGGCTTCTTTAGTAGCATAATTACCTGCTGGCATAGCAGAATCACTTACTCGACCGATACGCTCAAAGCCCTTTCCTCCGGTAGAAGTACCAGCCGCCAGTTTGCCAAAAGTATCTAAAGCTACTACGCCGATGGTACCCCGTCCAGCATTACTGGTTTCTACTAGTTCGGGTTCTGCAATGACATTAGCCATTGTGCTTTTAAAATTATCCTGGCGTTCTTGTATCCACTCTTGCAATCGCAAATCAGTTAAAGCGTTATAGCTGGGAATTTGCATTTCCCGCGCTAATTCAGCCGAACCGAAATCTGACAGCACTCGGTCTGGGGAGTTTTGTAAAAATTGTGCCAGGTCAATGGGATTTTTCACCCGCGAAACATTAATTACACCACTAAATCGCCCTAATGCGCCATCCATCAAGGAAGCACTCATGCGGATTTGCCCATCAGATTGCAGTACCGAACCAGTACCAGCATTAAAGCGGGGGTTATCTTCCAGCATTTGGCAACCCTGTACTACCGCCTCAGAGGCAGTTATTCCGCACAATAGCAGAGAATAGACTTGTTCTATCACTGTATGGAGCGATCGACGTACCGCTTCCAATCCTCCTTTACCCTGGAGAGAACTACCAGCCCCGCCATGAATAATTAATTTAGGTTGCACCTGTGACTTCATCGATCCTTTGCGTTATTTGCATCTGTGTTGCAGTTGATTTGATTGGGCATGGAGAATGGGGCATGGGGCACTTGTACTGAGCGTAGCCAAAGTATGGGGCATGGGGAAAGGGAAAGGGGTAAGGGGGAAAGGGGAAACATTAAATTTATTCCTTTTCCCTTTTCCCTTTTCCCTTTAACCTTTTCCCCTCCTCAGTTGTTTTCCCATCTCCCAATCCCTATTCCCCAGTCCCCAATCCCTGATTTGCTTCAGAACGGCGACGACGACAACGTTCTGAACAGTATTTCACATCTTCCCAGCAATCTTGCCACTTTTTACGCCATGTAAACGGACGTTGACATACCGGACAGATTTTTGTAGGTAGGTCAGATTTAGAACGAACACGTCCCATATGAATACTGTGTAGATGAGAATTTGATTTCCTAGTGGGATGGAAAACAATTATAACCAGTTTGCTACGAAGGGAGGATACATTGGGTGAATAAATGTCATCTTAATCTCTCCTAAGACTTATAAAAAGGTGTCTTTCATTTCATCCCTAGTAGTACGCTTTCGTGACTTGGCTCTTTAAAGGGGAAAGGGTAAAGGGGAAAGGGTAAAGGGGAAAGGGGAAAGGGGAAAGGGGAAAGGGTAAAGGGTAAAGGTGTTAAATCCCTTACTCTTTACCTTTCCCCAGACCTCACAAGCGCATTTTTGGGTTGGCAGACTACTACAATGAATCGGATGAAAGATAGTCCGACATAGTTGACGGTTGATGGTTGACGGTTAACAGTCAACTGTCAACAGTCTCTTGTGTTATCCCATTCCCTTTTAGCGGTGGAATCAGTTTAACTTTCGATGATGTAAGTAGTTCAACTTAATTAAACGTCAAATTAATTTTCCCTACTCCCCACTTCGTATTTTCAAAACAGTAGATACATGCCCCCAGAGATAGGTTTTGGCAGCGTTGTTAATACTAAGTTGCAATCAAAGATAGTAATTTGCACTGGGAATAAGGGAGTGAGAATGTTGTGTTTGAACGATTTGACACCTATTTCAAAAGTAGATACAGCAAATTGCAACTTTGTGAAGTACAGATAATTAGCAGCGATCGCTAAACTTAAGCGAATTCCACTAATGAAGGGCGTTTTTGTTACAGATTTTAAAGCTATTTGCTGCCCATGAACATCACTGTTATGCCGCCAATCTTTCTGGGAAAACTAGCCTTATTAGCAAATTATTATATTTCCCTAGATTTTTATGGAAATTATTAAAATATCTGCTTTGGGAAACTTAAGGGCAAGGGAGGGGCATGAAATTAATTACTCGCTTGTTTTAATTGCACGAAATTTGCAACCCACTCAAGATGAGGTGTTTCATGTCGGCAGTTAGCTTGAGAAAGATTCTGAATAAACAAGAGTTATCATCTCTTCTTCGCGACTTAGTGCATCAACTCAACATCGGAATTGATATTGAGTTGGTAGATGGTACAAAACTAATTAGTATTGGCAAGACAGTATTAGAAAATCGATATCCAATTGAGGTTTCGGGAGAAATTATTGGTTGGGTTGTTGGTCAAGAACAGGCAAATTTACTAGCAAGTTGGCTGTCGTTTTTGGCAAAACAGGAAGCTGAAAAGAAAATACTTGCGAAAGAATTGCTAGAGCGATACCAGGAAATAGATTTGTTTGAAGATATTTCCACTCAGCTGACAACGAGTTTGGACAGGCGACAAATTGCCCAACTCGTGCTTCAAGAAATGAGTCAATTGATTGAGTCATCAGCAGGGATGATTTTGCTGCTGAGTCCTGATGGAGGCAAGTTTGAAATCATTGCGGAATTTGGAGCCTTTTTTGGTCAAGATCAGCCGGAACCCGGCCAGGGAATTATTGGCAGTATTGTGCAATCAGGGAGGGCAGAACTCGTTAATGATGTGGAAACTGATTCTCGATTATCGGGAGATAAAAAAGTTAAAGCTTTGATTTGTGTACCTTTAAGAGCAAAAGAGCGGGTAATAGGAGCGATCGCCATTGGTACAGACAAAACTGATTCCTATAGGGCTGAACACTTAAAACTTGTGAGTATTTTTGCTTCTCAAACAGCCATCGCCATCGAAAAAGCTTTACTTTATGAGCAAAGCATTCAAGCAGCAATGGAAGCAAAAGCCCAGACACAAAAACTGCAACAAGCTCTCCAAGACTTGCAGCTGGCACAAACTCAGTTAATTCAAAGCGAGAAAATGTCTTCCTTGGGGCAACTGATTGCTGGAGTCGCTCACGAAATCAACAATCCAGTGAATTTTATTTGCGGCAATTTAAAATATGTTGCCGAGTACGCCCAAGATTTATTACACCTGCTGCAAGATTATCAGAAATTTGTGCCTGTGGCTCCTCCGGATTTGCAATCAGAGCTAGAAAGTATCGATTTGGAATTTATCATGCAGGATCTTCCCAAACTCTTGGATTCCATGAAATTGGGTAGCGATCGCATTGTGGAAATTGTCCAATCCCTCAAAAACTTCTCCCGCCATGACGAAGCCCAAATCAAAGCCGTCAACATCCACGATGGTATCGACGGGACGCTGATGATTCTTCGCCATCGTTTAAAAGCCTCAGCTCACCGTCCGGCAATTGAAATTGTCAAAGACTATGCCAAACTTCCCTTAATTGAATGTTACCCAGGACAGTTAAATCAAGTGTTTATGAACATCTTGGCCAATGCCATTGATGCACTGGAAGAAGGAATGGTAAACAAGGAAGACGATAAAGGAACAAGGAAAAGTGGGGACGGCCACAGCCGACACTCACAACTCCAAGAGAAACACTTTCCTTCCCCATCCTCTACTCCCCAAATCATCATTCGCACCCAAGCCTTAGATAACCAATGGATTGTAATTCGCATTGCGGACAACGGCCCTGGTATGAAAGAAAGTTTCATCCAGCGCATTTACGATCCTTTCTTTACTACCAAAGAGATTGGCAAAGGCACTGGGTTAGGTATGGCAATCAGCCGCCAAATTGTTGTAGACAGGCATGGGGGAATTCTCAAATGTCGTTCTCAATTGGGTGAGGGTACAGAATTCTGGATTCAAATTCCAGTGAACTATTCAGTGGTAGAAGCTTCAGCAGGGCAAAGCCAGATAAATTCTGCTTCATCCACTGGCACAACAGAACTATGCCCCAGTGCCGATCCTGAAGGCTTTATTCCATCAACAATACCAATGCTCAAACCAGCGGATTTGCTCATTCGCCACACTGAACTGATCCAACGGCTTTCCCAACAAAGTCCAGACCTTGATAGTGCAACACCCGATCGAATTTACCAATTGTTCCAACGCCACCCAATTTCCCTAAAACTTTATGCCACCTTGTTGTCTTGGTTCTGTTGTGATAATCCCACCCACATAAATCACTGAGGAAACTTTAACCATGTCTAACCAAGTAGATGAATACTACCGTCAGCTATTTGAAAAATGCCCAGTTGGTTTGGTACTGTGTCGGCTCGATGGGACACTGATTGACATGAATCCTGCTTATGCAGCGATCGCGGGGCGGACTGTCCTGGAAACCCTGAATTTTAACTACTGGGAGATAACGCCCCAAAACTATGCCACCAAGTCAACTATCCTAGAGAACCTAGAACGAACTGGTAGATGTGAACCTTGGGATGGAGATTACATCCACAAAGACGGGCATTTAGTTCCAGTCAGACTTTCTGGAGTATTGGTTGAGCAAAATGGAGAGCGTGTAATTTTCTCCACTGTGGAAGACATTAGCGACCTCAAGCGTACTTCCCTAGAACGCCAACAGTCTGAAAAAATGTTGAAACAGAGTGAAGCCCGATACCGTTCTTTAGTAACAACTAATACGCAAATTGTCTGGGTCAGTACACCAGAAGGAATTTGCTTTGAACTAACAAGTTGGATTGCCTATACAGGTCAAAGTTTAGCAGAAGCTGAGAATGGAGGCTGGATTAATGCTGTTCATCCCGACGACCGGGCTTATACAGGAGAAGTCTGGAGTGCTGCTGTAGCAAACCGCAGTCTTTATCAAATTGAATACCGAATTCGTGGTCAAGATGGTAATTATCGCTACTTTTGGGTCTGGGGTGCCCCGGTGGTGGAAGAAGACGGTAGCGTTCGCGAGTGGATTGGCACCTGCACTGATATTCACGATCGCAAGCTGGCAGAAGCCGAAAATCAGCGTCTTAAGGAACGATATCGCACTTTAGTAACTACTACTTCCCAAATCATCTGGGGGGCGACTCCAGAAGGGCTGGGAATCAGCAGTGAAATGCTTACTTGGATGACCTACACAGGTCAAAGTGAAGAGGAAGTGGAAGGTTGGGGCTGGCTTGATGCCGTTCATCCTGATGACCATGCCCACAGTACAGAAGCTTGGAATACCGCTGTAGCCAACCGAGGTATCTACAAAACCGAATACCGACTACGTGGCAAAGATGGCATATACCGCTATTTTTCTGTGTGTGGCGCTCCTGTCTTGGAAGCAGATGGTAGCATTCGCGAATGGATTGGCACTTGCACCAATATTCACGACCGCAAACTAGCAGAACAAACTCTGCAACAGAGCGAACAACGGTTTCGCTCTCTAGTGACTACTATCTCACAAATTGTTTGGGTGGCTACACCTGAGGGAGCAGGTATCGCTAGCGAAATGCTCAGCTGGATGGCCTACACTGGTCAAAGCGAAGCAGAATATTACGAATGGGGCTGGCTTGATGTCATTCATCCTGATGACCGTGCCCATACAGCAGAGGCTTGGACTCAAGCCCTAGACAACCGGAGTCTATATCAAACCGAGTTTCAATTACGTCGTCACGATGGTACATACCGCCATTTTTCTGTTTGTGGTACTCCTATTTTGGAACCAGACGGCAGCATCCGGGAATGGATTGGCATTTGCACTGATATCCACGATCGCAAACTAGCGGAAGCAGAAAATCAACGGTTAATGGATATGTTAAATCATTCCAGCGATGCGATCATCGTCCGTGATATGACCAACAAAATCTTATACTGGAATCAAGGCGCACAAAGACTCTACGGCTGGACGCGTGAGGAAGTAAAAGGCCAACACATTCACACATTGATTAAAAAAACTTTTCCCCGACCAAAAGAAGCAATCATCGCAGAATTATTACAGCAAGGCAATTGGGAAGGAGAAGTGCAACACCTCAGCCGCAACGATCGGCTGATTATGGTTCAAAGCCGATGGACTCTGCAACGGAGCATTTCTGGTGAGCCTTGTGCTGTCTTAGAAATCAACACTGATATTACTGCCCGCAAACAAGCAGAAATCGCTCTGCGCCAACTCAATCAAGAACTAGAAGCCAGAGTTGCAGAACGGACGGCTGCTTTAGAAAATACCTTAGCAGAAGCCCAAGGTTTAAACGCAATTTTAGACAACTTAGCAGATGGTTTATTAGTCACAGACATCACCGGACAAATCACCCACTTCAATCGTGCCTTTTTAGCCATGTATGGATTGACGGTAAACGCCCTCAAAGGTGATTATCGAGAACTAGCTATATTTGGTTTAGCAGATTTAGTGGAAAAAACTCAGTCCCATCCCAGCGATGTGTTTGCTGCTGAAGTTGCCCTAGCAAAGGAACGTATAGGTCAGGTAGTAGCCACCGCCATCTTTAAAAGAACTGCTGAAAATGAACCTCAAGCCTGTTTTGGTTCGGCATTGCTGATTCGAGATGTGACTGCGGAAAAGGAAATCGACAAGATGAAGACGGATTTCATCTCTACAGTTTCCCACGAACTGCGGACACCACTCACTTCTGTTCTTGGTTTTGCCTCCATCATCAAAGAAAAGTTAGAAAGCGATGTGTTTCCCATACTGGCTAATGAAGACCGCAAGCTTCAGAAAACAATCAAAAGGGTAGGTGACAATCTCAAGATTATTGTGTCTGAAGCAGAACGGCTGACATCTTTGATTAACGATGTTTTAGACATTGCCAAGATGGAAGCAGGTAAAGTGGAATGGCAAATGCAACCCCTCGATTTAACTGAGTTACTAGATTGGGCAACCACATCCACAGCAGCATTGTTTGAAACCAATGGCTTAAAGCTAATTACTGATATTGAACCAGAACTACCTCAAGTAATTGGCGATCGCAATCGTCTATTACAAGTCTTGATCAACTTGATTTCCAATGCCATCAAGTTTACCGAATCCGGTTCTATCACCTGCTGCATCAACCAACAAAACGACGCCATTTGCATTAGCGTTATTGACACAGGGGTTGGCATTGCACCCGAAGACCAGCCGAAAGTGTTCGAGAAATTCCGACAAGTGGGTGATACCCTCACCGACAAACCCAAAGGCACAGGCTTAGGACTACCCATTTGCAAACAAATCGTTGAACATCACGGCGGTAGAATCTGGGTAGAAAGTGAACTTGGCCAAGGTAGTACCTTTTCGTTTATCATTCCCATCTACACCAGCGATCGCAAAAGCAGTGCCAAACTGAATTTAGATGCCTTAGTCAAACAACTCAAAGAACACGTCATCACCACAGCTGCTGTACTCAACGAAAATCGCAAAACCATTTTGGTGGTGGATGATGACACCAACATTCGAGAACTACTGCGTCAACAGTTAGAAAACGAAGGCTACAACGTTCGGGAAGCCAAAGACGGCATGGATGCAATTCATCAAATCAAAACAGCTCGTCCAGATTTGATTCTTTTGGACGTGATGATGCCTCAAATCAACGGCTTTGATGTCGCAGCTGTCCTGAAAAACGATCCTCACACCGCAGATATTCCTATTATTATTTTGTCAATTATAGAAAACAAAGAACGCGGTTACCATATTGGCATCGATCGCTATCTCACTAAACCCATTAACACAGAAAAACTTCTCAATGAAATTGGCTTATTACTTTCTCAAGGAACTTCTAGTAAAAAGGTATTGGTAGTTGATAAAAATGCCTCTACTTTAAAGACCTTATCAGATGTGCTACAAACTCAGGGATATAACGTAATTGAAGCTTCTAACCCTCAAGAATGCATTCATAAAGCTTTGTCAGCTAAACCTGACATGATCATTATTGATTCTATGTTTTCTCAAGAAGCCGATTTGGTGAAAACCTTACGCTTTGAGAAAGGTTTGGAGAATGTATTCTTCATTATGCTCTCCGATCGCTAATTTCGCAGGGAGTGGCTATGGTGTACACACAAGTTGGAAAAACCTTATCTATAAAAGATTTGAGGAAAGGTAGGGTGCGTTATGGACGTTAGGACTAACGCAACGTAAATTTTTGGCGGTGCGTTACGCTGGCGCGATAACACACCCTACTGGCGTGTCAAGGCTAAAATGTTGCAATAGATTTTATTGTGGGATGGGTGTCCTCACCCCTCCTGGCGGGCAGGATGCCCACGCCACAAGAGTTTACTAATGCACTATTTTAGCTGTGTCAGTCCACTACAACACCCTTAGAAGAGTTGAAACCCATGCTGGCTATACTTGTGTGTACACCGTAGGGAGTGAGGAGAGGCGAGAAATGAGGGAGATGTAGCTTTAGCTTCTCTTTGGGAGACGCTAGCGCGAACCCGTAGGGTGGGAGATAAGGTAGCAATTTTTCTCCCTTTTCCCCCTTGTTCCCCTTGTCCCCATGCCCCATGCCCAATGCCCCATGCCCCATGCCCCATACCCCAATCCTATGACTCAAAAAATTCTGATTGTTGACGATGAACCCAATATCTTGACTTTGATGGAACAAGCCCTAGAAGATTTAGAAGATGAGGGGGTGGAACTTTTAACTGCTAAAAATGGTGAAGAAGCTCTGGAGATGATTAAAACTGAAAAACCAAACCTGGTTTTTCTCGATGTGATGATGCCTAAAATGAATGGCCTGAAAGTTTGTCAGATTGTCAAACACGAATTGCAAATGACTGACATTCACATCATAATTTTGACAGCTAAGGGACAAGAATTTGATAAACAAAAGGGAATTGAAGTTGGTGCAGATTTATATTTGACTAAACCATTTCGTCCTAAAGAAGTACTGGAAAAATCAATGGAAGTGTTAGGCATTCACTAGAATTTCGCAACAGTTCCAAATCCAGAAAGGCTTGTAAAACTTTAAAAGGGAACAGGGAATAGGCAACAGGCAACAGTTCGATGCCCCTTAAAGGATAATGTGGCTGTTTTTCAAGCATAAAGTAGCCTAAGGACAGAACCTATGATACAAGCGGATTTGAGAGAATTGAGTGCAATCGCTTGTAAAGTATAGCCAAAGTAGGGCAATGCAAAAATAAGCATTCCGGGTTTTAAGAGCGGCCACTTTATCCTTTAATTCCGGCCAGATTATCCCTTAAGTTACAGAACAACAAGCATAAAGTGACCATTTAGGACAACTTATGGTTGTTGTCGCAGCATGATTTAACAAATATTTTAAATTTTAATGGAGCTAAGCGGATTCGAACCGCTGACCCCCTCAATGCCATTGAGGTGCTCTACCAACTGAGCTATAACCCCTTAAATGCCTGAACTAGCTTAGCCTACTCGTCTGTGTTTTGTCAATCTTTTGATACGAAATTTTAATGATCTTTAAATGCTACTTAGCAATGTTTATGATACTTGCAGCAAATAAGCCATACAGTGACCCATTAAGAAGTAGACTACTAACATAGCAGCTGCCGCTAGTGCCACTAATGTACCAGCCAACATTAAAGAGAATTCCTTATTTTCGTAAGCTCTTTCCATGAGGTGCAGCGACCATGCAACCAGGGCTACATCAAAAATTAAAATAGGAAGCAACATATTTCTTAATATTTATTAATAGATGTAAACTAATATTAACATCCTTTTGTGGAAGTGTGTCTCACTACAGATAGATGCAATCGATAGATAAATAGCCACTTGTCAAAAAGAACGTACTGGTACTTGGCGATCGCGCAAATAATTTTTGATTTGAGCTACGCTGAGTTGACCGTAATGTAAGAGTGATGCCAGTAGTGCTGCTTCAGCTTTACCTTGGGTGAGGGCTTCGTATATGTGTTCGCAATTACCTGCCCCACCAGAAGCAATGACTGGAATTTCCACAAGTTCAGCAATTGTCCGAGTTAACTCTAGGTCATACCCAGCTTGGGTTCCATCAGCATCCATACTTGTGATCAGCAGTTCTCCAGCCCCCCGTTTTTCAACTTCTTGTGCCCAAAGTAGGGCATCTAAGCCTGTATTTTCCCTGCCACCACGTACATAAACGTCCCAACCTGGATTTTCTGGGTTAATTCTGCGTCTAGCATCAATAGCAACAACTATGCATTGATTACCAAAGCGATCGCTAGCCCGATTTATCAAGTCTGGTTCACGTACTGCCGCAGAATTAATACTAACCTTGTCTGCTCCAGCTCGTAACAAAGCTTTAACATTTTCTAAGGATTGAATACCCCCACCCACAGTCAATGGAATGAAGACTTGTTCGGCAGTACGGTAGACCACATCTAAAATAATAGCTCTGTCTTCATGAGTGGCTGTAATATCCAGAAATACTAACTCATCAGCACCAGCTTCGTTGTAAACCTTTGCCAGTTCAACAGGATCGCCCGCATCTTGGAGGTTAACAAAATTAACTCCTTTAACAACCCGTCCCGCCTTCACATCTAAGCACGGTAAGATTCTTTTAGATAACATAGTGATTTTTGTACTTCTACGTAATTGACCAGAATTTAAATTTTAAATTGGCGCGGGTATTCGCAAACGAAAATTTTCACGAGTATGGAGTTTGGGGCATGGGGCATGGGGCATGGAAAGAAGACAAGGAAGACAAGGGGGACAAGGTAGGAATCTTTCTCCCTTGTCTTCCCCCTCTCCCTTGTCTTTCCATCTCCCTATCTCCCCACCTCCCTATCTCCCTACTCCCCAGTCCCCTAAAAAGTAGACAGCTGAATTATGGCGATAATCTCCTCGAAAAAACAGCCTCCAGAATCCAACGGAGAACCAAAACAGCGTCGGGAATCGGCGAAAGCAGCATCCACAAACGATATTTTGCAACCTGAAGCTGCTATTGACGAACAAGACAAACAAGAAGAAAGTATTCGACCGCAGCGATTTGCCGATTACATTGGGCAAAAAGATTTAAAGGATGTATTAGACATTGCCATCAAAGCAGCTAAGTCTCGTGGTGAGGTGCTGGATCACTTATTGCTGTATGGGCCGCCAGGATTGGGTAAAACCACAATGGCGATGATTTTAGCATCGGAAATGGGGGTAAATTACAAAATTACCAGTGCCCCAGCCTTGGAACGTCCGCGAGATATTGTCGGGCTACTGGTGAATATGAAACCGGGTGATATCTTATTTGTCGATGAAATTCATCGCCTCTCCCGAATGACAGAAGAAATACTCTATCCAGCAATGGAAGATTATCGCTTAGATATTACTATTGGTAAAGGTTCCAGCGCTCGCATCAGAAGTTTGCCGCTGTCAAAATTTACTTTAGTAGGAGCTACAACCCGCGTTGGTGCTTTAACTTCACCACTGCGCGATCGCTTTGGTTTAATTCAAAAACTGCGATTTTATGAAGTTGATGAACTCAGTAAAATTGTACTCCGAACTGCTGAATTGCTAAAAACGCCCGTTACAGAAGATGGTGCCGCAGAAATAGCTAGGCGATCGCGCGGGACACCACGTATTGCTAATAGACTACTCAAAAGAGTACGTGATTATGCTCAAGTAAAGTTATCTGGAGAGATTAACGAAAGCGTTGCATCCGAAGCATTGCAATTATTCCAAGTAGATCCCTGTGGTTTAGATTGGACAGACCGTCAAATGCTCAGTGTAATTATTGAACAATTTAACGGCGGCCCAGTGGGGTTAGAAACAATGGCAGCCGCAACAGGTGAAGATACCCAAACAATTGAAGAAGTATATGAACCTTACCTGATGCAAATTGGTTATTTAACCAGAACTCCCCGTGGGAGAATGGCCACAAAAGCAGCATACAAACATTTGGGATTTACGCCGCCTAGCGAACAATTGTCGTTATTGTAATTACGATAAATTGGGCATGGGGCATTGGCAAGAAGCAGGGGGCAGAGGCAATAATGCTCGCTTTGTGCATTTTCAACTCGGAATTGTGTTTTGGGAAAAGGGTAAAGGGTAAAGGTTTTTTCTTTCCCCTTTCGCCTGCCCCTTTTCCCCAAAACCCGACAAGTATTGGGGGCTGAGGGGAAAATTTTCTCCCTTGCTCCCTACCTCTTCATCTCCCCATACCCAATGACGGCAGTTGCTCCACTTGGGGAGACCCCAAGACCGCACTGCCTCCCCCATGCCCCGTCCCCAATGCCCACTGACTTAAGGTAAATCCAGATGATGAAGTTGATTTGTATTTTTCTGAGTTTGTTAGTTGTGTTTGGCTGGGGTACACCAGCCATCGCACAATCTCAATTGCCAAGTGTTACTCAAGAGCAATTAAAACAAGGTGATGAGTGGGCAAATCAAGCTTTTGAAGCTACGAATAATGGTGATTTTGCCACTGCTGAAATATATTGGACAAAGATTATTGAGCAATTTCCCACCAATGCAGGGGCGTGGAGTAACCGAGGAAATTCGCGGGTCAGTCAAAATAAGCTACAAGAGGCACTGGCGGATTATAACAAAGCCATAGAACTGGCTCCAAATGTTACAGACCCTTATTTGAATCGGGGTGCAGCCTTAGAAGGTTTGGGAAAATGGCAAGAGGCCATCGCTGATTATAATTATGTCTTAGAACTCGATCCAAATGATGCGATGGCATATAACAATCGCGGTAATGCTAAAGGTGGTTTGGGAAAATGGGAAGAAGCGATCGCTGACTATAAAAAATCAGTGGAAATTGCCCCAAATTTTGCTTTTGCCCGCGCTAATTATGCCCTGGCACTTTATGAAACTGGTCAAACAAACCAAGCAATCAAAGAAATGCAAAATATCGTCCGCAAATATCCCAAATTTGCTGATATGCGTGCCGCCCTCACAGCTGCCTATTGGGTAAATAAAAGACAAGGGGATGCTGAAAGTAACTGGGTAGCTGCTTATGGACTGGATAGCCGTTATAAGGACATCAACTGGGTCAAGAATGTTCGTCGTTGGCCTGATAGTATGGTGGTGGCTTTAGATAAGTTCTTAAAACTCCAGTAGGCAAGTCAAAGTCTATTCTCATGGGTGAACGAAATTTTGTGTGGGATTTCTAGCTAAGTATCCAAAAAATGACCCTCCACACTCCCCACACTTCCCACACTTCCCACACTTCCCACACTCCCCACACTCCCCACACTCCCGACACCTTTTTTCGCTCACCCTATTGTCATCCCTAGTTTTTGGGATTTTTTTGTGAGTGACTGACTTGGAGAATTCGTGTTTAATTACTAATAACAATCTCTCCAATCATTCCTGCTTCTGTATGTCCTGCTATTGGACAACGTAAACTATAATTGCCAGATTTCAGAGGCACAAACAACCACTCCGCCTCTGCACCTGGCTTAAGTTCTACTTCGTGAATCGCTCCTTTAATTTCCACTTTTCCTGCTTCAACTTTTTGCGTCCAGATAGCATCGGCAAAATCTTTGGCAGTAAAATAATGTTTCAGTTGGCTGGGATTAGTCAGCCGCAGATTGTAGCGTTTGCCAGTTTCAAATTCTAGGTGATTTGGCTCAAATTTGAGTTCGTTAGCTGCATTACCCAAACTAACTTTAATTTCTGTAGCTGGTTGTTTGAGTAAATCACTAGACAAATTCGCTGCAACTGCTGGAGTTACATTGATGAAATACAAGCAGAAGAACAACGTTAAGATTACTAAATTACGACGGAAAAATTTTAGCAAATTAAAAAAAGTTCGCAGTTGAAAAGTAGAGAAAGTCAGCAATAAAATTGGAATTTTGTATAAATTTTTGTAAAGTTTCATCAGTAATTTTTAAAATGTAACACTGGCGAGCAGGAATAATTAATTTAGGTAGCCAGAAAAACTACTTTATCTATTGTTTATCAAACAGAATACATGGGTCAGTCGTCAGAATTCAGTCGGGTATTTTGTGCGACTCGAAGGAGCTACGCTATCAGTGGCGGGTCTGAATCCCCCACTGATATATTGCTGAATTCTGTATTCTTCTTCATTATCCATGACCATCGTCCCATTCTCAATTTACTTTTTTACCCATACGTTGTGATACAGATACGTAGGTAGGGGCGTACAGCTGTACATCCCTACAAAGGATTTATGTGTTGTCCAGATTTTGATTAATGCTTATGATGCCCCTGGGCCAGCAGTAGCAACGACAATTTTATCGGGGTGAATTAACTCCCTAGCTGCTTGATTGACTTCCTCAAGGGTGACTTGCTGGATTTTTTGGGTGAAGGAGTGCAATTCTAATCGGTTTAGTTCGTATACTTCATTCATCAGGATTGTATCTGTTAATTCCTCTGGATTTGCCAGAGAAACATTGTAGTTGCCGATGAGGGTGTGTTTAGCTGTTTCCACTTCTAGAGCAGTGACGCCTTGTTGATGGATTTGTTGTAATATTTGGCGGGTACTGGCGATCGCTTTGGTGTTATCTTCAGGACTAGTTTGCATTTCGATGAAAAATGTCCCTGTATTTTTACCCACTAGAAAGTAGCTATAAATTCCATAGCTCAAACCTTGGCGATCGCGCACTTCTGTTCCTAGTCTACTTGATAGGGTATCGCCTCCCAAAATTTGATTTAACACCAAAACTGCATAAAACAAAGGATTATAGCGGTTAATACTGCTATGACCCATATAAGTTACTACTTGGGCTTTACCTGCTAACACTCGGTTAACACTGACTATTTTTTCTGGCAGAGAGACTGTAGGATATTTGAATAAAGGTGGTTCACCGCTAACTTCCCAATCAGCAAACTTTGACTCAACGAGCGATCGGACTGACTCCACCTCAAAATCTCCCACTAGTACTAGCACCATTGTGTCAGGACGATAATGTTTGGTTTTAAAAGCAATAACATCCTGGCGTTTAATTCGCTGTAAACTCTTTTCTGTGGGAAAGGTGTTTAAGGGATGTTTCTGCGGATAAATTGACTGAATAAATATTCTTCTAGCTACTTGTGAAGGTTCATCTAATTCTATTTGCAAGTCTATTAAAGTTTGTTGGCGATGTAGTTCTAATTCTTTGATGGGAAATGTACTATTTTTCAAAACATCTGCCAAAATTTCCATGAGTATCGGTAAATCTGGTGCTAAACTATCACCCTCAATTTGCACACCTTCAGAGTAGGCATGAAAATCTAGACTTGCACCTCGTTCTGCCAAAGTTTTGGCAATTGTTAAGGCATCCTTTGTTTTTGTCCCACTCAGCAAATTTTCTGCCACAAAAGCAGCTAGTCCAGCTTGCTCATCTGAATCAAATTCAGTTCCCCCTTGTATGTAACCACTCAAGGTAACAGTGGGAGTACTAGAATCCTGTAACAACAATAGCCGCAGTCCATTGGTAAATTGGAATTGCTGTGGTAATGTTTGGGCTATGTCTTCTCCATCAGATGCTTTGTCAACCACCCCAAGCAACGCATCTGTGACCAAATCTACACTTGGTAAATACTTCACCACCTCAGTAACCAGCACAGGTGCTACAGCAGAGAAATTTTCTGTGGTTTGGGTTAAATCTACTTTATGACCAATTTCTGTGGTTTGTTTATCAGTGGGTTCAAAAAAGCCCACTGTACGCGCTTCTTTTGTCAGATATTTGTGAATTACAGCAATAACATCCGTTGGCTTTACTAAACGAACAGCCGCTAAATAGCGGTCTGTATAACGATAATCATCAGCAGTGGTTTCATCATGACCTAATTGCATCCCTTGAGAAGTGATATCGCGGTTACTCAAAATCACATCCGCCGTTAATTGATTTTTGGCTCGTTCCACTTCTTCTAATGTCACGCCTTTTTTTGCAACATTGGCGATGACATTGTTGAGCAATGAGTCAATTTTGTTCAAATCTTGTTTAGATGCAGCCGTCACCAACACTTCATACCAGCCGAATTCCCGCAAACTGGTAACTGATGCTGTCACTTCACGAGCCAGACCTGATTCTACCAAAGCTTGATAAAGGCGAGAATTCCGCCCCTCAGTCAAAATATAATCCATGACATCCAACGCTGGGACATCCGGCTGATTCACATCTGGTAACGGATAAACCACCTGTAACAAGCGTCCTGCCCCTGGTTCTCGCAAGATGATGGGAGTGATGACTGTTGAGTGTTGACTGTTGACTAGGAAGTTGTTCTTATTCCCCTTGTCTCCCCATGCCCCATGCCCAATGCCCAATGCCCTATTTGCTAATTCTCCAAACACTTCTTTAACCATTGCCAGAGTATTTGCGGTTTCAAAATCTCCAACAATTACTAAAACGGCATTATCGGGAGTGTAAAAATTGCGGTAATATTTCTCTACCTGCTCAAGTTCAAATTTTTCTACATCAGCCTTCACACCACCTACAGGTAACCCATAGGCATGATTGGGAAACATTGCTTGCATGACGGCGCGGTTGAGGCGATATTCTGGGCTATTTTCGTAACCTTGCAATTCTGAAATTACCACCCGTTTTTCACTGGCTAGTTGCTCTGGTTCAATCTGGGAATTTTGCATTCTGTCGGCTTCCAGCACCAAAAGAGCTTTGAGTTTGCTTCGTTCCACAGTCCCGTAATATGCAGTTTGGTCATAGCTGGTGAAAGCATTGGAATCACTACCCAAAGCACTAAACAAACGTCCAAATTGAATTGGACGATTTTTCGTGCCTTTAAACATCATGTGTTCCAATTGGTGGGCAATACCATTGACTCCCGGTTCTTCGTTGCGCGAACCAATTTTATACCACACTTGCACCGTTACTACTGGTGCAGTATGCACTTCTTTCGTGAGGACAATTAGACCATTTTCCAGTACTGTCTTGCGGACGTTTTCTGTAAGTGTTGAGGTCATTATTATTTTTGTTAGCAGGCAAGACTTATGATTTTAGATTTTAGATTTTAGATTTTGGATTGAAAAATTATCTATATTTTTTTTAATTTGTGTGATTGTGCGGGAAAAGGTGAGTTGAATTTTGCAAAAGTTAAACTATGGAAGTTTTGTTAAAACGCGAATAAATTCCAAAGGTAAGCCATCGGTATCGGCGATAAAAGCAACTTCGTAAATGCGATCGCCTATTTGCTGTTGTGTCGGTTCTAATAATACCTTTAATGGTTGCAATTCTTCTGCTGTTGAAACACGTTCTTGTAAATTTGTCAACCAGCTAGGTAAATCTGGCGTCATTTCAGTCAAGTCAAAAGACAGATGATAATATCCCACATAATGTTCATCAGCAAAAGCATCTGGAGCTGGTTTTGGTTCGGGAATTTGAATTAGTTCAATTCTGCCCCCCAATCCTTCCATCCAACAAGCTAGCGTGTAGCCTGTAGTAAAGCGTTCTGAAATTGTAAATCCCAGATGTTCGTAAAAGGCGATCGCTCGATGAATATTCGCCGTCCGAATAGAAGCGTGGTGCATAAACAAATGTAGCAGTTGTCAGTTATGAGTAAAGTTAGGAATTAGGAGTTAGGAATTGTGAGTTAGGAGTTAGGAGTTGTGAGTTAGAAGTTTTGAGTTAGAAGTTTTGAGTTAGGAGTTGTGAATTCAATTTCACTTCTAACCTTTAACTCTTAACTTCTAATTTTTAACTCTTAACTCCTAACTCCTAACTTTTAACTCTTAACTTCTAACTTCTAACTTCTAACTCCTAACTTTACTCAAATAACCGGAAATAAGGGTAACGTACAGGCACGCCAGGTTCTTTTTCCAAGTCAAAGTTAATGACTTCCCAGCAAGGGTCTTCTGGAGGATCGGGACTAAATTCTACGGGTAAACCGTATAGCCGCGCTGCTGATGCTTCCGGCTGTCCAGACCGCCAAGGAGTACTGCGTTCTAAGTAGCCACTCATCAATTCCTGATAGCGTCGAGCAATAATAACTCTTGTTGCTCGATAGCCTTGAGTGTACAGCTTGTCTAATGCTTCATGAATTTCAAACCGTATACCATCAGGGTGAGTATGCTGTCTATACCATTCATTATTCCACCTCCGCCAGTGACGCCCAGACTGTAAATGGATTAACTCTCCATTTTTCGGGTTAGCTTCAAAAGCGCCATGACGCGGACATAGATAGGTATCTGTTAGTGTCAACGCCGGAATAGTCTGGCGACAATGGGGACACTGTATTTCAGGGCCAAATATTGGGTACTGCAAGCCTGGATTCATCATGAAGTGCGTACAAACATAATTTTGCTTTACCAGCACTAGGCACTAGTAGGTTGGGTTATACACTTCGGCTCCGCCACTTTGGGATATTCCTTCGCTGTTAACTCAACAAGTAAGTTCAAAGTGATGAGTTTCAAGTTTTTTGTGAAAAACTCTCTCGTAACTCAACACTCATTAGCACTTTGTTAAGCATTCAGCACTCGTCAATTTAGAGCCTTGACGCTGTGATATCCTGGTTGTGCAACCAGCCTCAAAGGTTGGAGTTTCTCCAGTGTTCCTGGGTACCATATTAATATTCTATCGTGTCTACCGCTTCTTACTGGACATCTGTCGATTTTTCTCAAGCTGCCTTCATTGCAAGCAACGCTGTTGTTATCGGTTCGGTAAACATAGCAGCAGGAGCAAGCATTTGGTACGGGGCAGTAGTTAGAGGAGATGTTGAACGCATTGACATTGGCGAATGCACGAATATTCAGGATGGAGCGATTTTACATTGCGATCCTGGTTTTCCCACAATCATAGAAGATCGTGTCACCGTAGGGCATCGTGCTGTAGTACATTCTGCTTACGTTGAGCGTGGAAGTTTAATTGGCATTGGCGCAGTGATTTTAGACGGTGTACGCGTGGGCGCTGGTAGCATTATTGGTGCTGGCGCAGTAGTAACTAAAAATATACCTCCCTTATCGTTAGTTGTCGGCATTCCTGGCAAAATACAGCGCCAAGTAACAGAAATTGAAGCCGCAGAACTCATAGAACACGCCAAGCGTTACGAAAAGTTAGCTTTAGTTCATGCAGGTAAAGGTACAGATTTGGGGTTTGGTAAGGGTTAGGGCATGGGGCATGGGGCATGGAGACAAGGGAGACAAGGGAGACAAGGAAGACAAGGGAGACAAGGGAGATAAGAATAACTCCCCAGTCATCAGTCATCAGTCATCAGTTAACAGTCATTACTCCCAATGCCCAATGCCCAATGCCCCATGCCCCATTCCCAATTCCAAAATTTAAACATTCTTTACATATAAGCTAGGAAAAATTGCCCACTTCAGCTAAAAATAAAAATGAGAGAAGTTGACAAAACTTTAATTTGTTCTTAAAAGAGGGGTTCTAGATATGGATATCGATTTTCGTTTAGCGATCGTTTTAGCTCCAGTTGCTATTGCTGCTGGCTGGGCAGTATTTAATATTGGTGCTGCTGCTTTAAGACAAATTCAAGGCTTTTTGGATAGAGAAGCCTAAATCAGGCTTATATAATATCTTTTCAACCGACTGTTTCTCTTTCTTAGAACAGTCGGTTTTATTCATGTTAGGTATGGGAGATTAGGAGTGGTGACTCAATACGGTTCGGGGAAAGGGGAAAGGGGAAAGGGGAAAGGTTTTAAATACATCTTTTACCCCTTATCCCTTAACTTTTTCCCAGACCACAAGGGAAGTTTATACTGCTGATCCGAACTGTATTGACTGGTGGCTACTGACTGAAGAGTTAAGAATTATTCTCCTTGTCTCCCTTGTCTCCCTTGTCTCCCATCTCCCCATCTCCCCTACCTCCCCATCTCCCTCACCTCCCCACTCCCCTCTCGTGGATATCGATTCTATAATCCAACCTCTTCAACGCTTTGGTGTCCATCTTGGACTCGATCGCATTCTCAATCTGTTGGCAAATCTTGGCAATCCCCATCACCATGTTCCGGTAATTCACGTTGCTGGTACTAATGGGAAAGGTTCAGTTTGCGCTTATCTTTCCTCGGTACTTACTGAGGCTGGTTATCGTACAGGACGCTACACTTCGCCCCATTTAGTTGATTGGACGGAACGTATTTGTCTCAATGAAAAACAAATTTCTTCGGAAGAATTAAACCAATTATTTCAACAAGTACAAGCCGCGATTCCTCTAAATGAACAATCACCCACTCAATTTGAAGTAATCACCGCCGCAGCTTGGTTATATTTTGCCCAAGCTAAAGTCGATGTTGCAGTGGTGGAAGTGGGGCTAGGGGGGCGCTTGGATGCTACCAATGTCTGCTTGGAACCTTTGGTGACAATTATCACTTCCATCAGTCGGGAACATTGGCAACACCTGGGCCCCACCGTGGCTGACATTGCCAGAGAAAAAGCAGGTATTCTGAAACCGGGGCGTCCTGTTGTGGTTGGAAAATTGCCACCAGATGCCGAAGAAATGGTGCGATCGCGTGCTTTAGAATTACAATGTCCAATTTTTACACCACAACCCGCCCGCCAAATTGCTACAGGCTGGGCAGAATATGAAAGAGGGGGAGATGGGGAGACTTGTACTGAGCAAAGCCGAAGTATGGGAAGACTTGTACTGAGCAAAGCCGAAGTATGGGGAGATGGGGGGAGCGAAGAATCACCTCATAAGTCTATTAAATATCCTTTGCCATTAGCAGGACAAATTCAGTTAAATAATTCAGCTTTGGCTTTAACTGCTTTAGAAATTCTCCAACAACAAGGTTGGCACATTTCTCAAACAGCCATAAAGAACGGGATGGCGAAAACTCGATGGCCGGGGCGGATGCAATGGACTAGTTGGAAAAATTATCAATTATTACTTGATGGCGCTCATAACACAGCCGCAGCCGAAGTTCTTCGCCATTATGTCGATAGCTTAGACGCCGTAAAACATAAACCCGTAACTTGGATAATGGGAATGTTTGCTGATAAAGACCATGCTGATATTTTTACCGCTTTATTGCGCCCAGGCGATCGCCTTTTTTTAGTACCAATATCAGTAGAACCTTGGCCTGGTAGAAATTCTGCTAATTTAGACGAACTAGCCAATTTAGCTTACAACCTCTGTCCACAATTAAGCGATCGCCAAATACATCCAGACTTATTCACAGCCCTAGAAACCGCAACTTCAACCACCACCAAAGAGGATTTAATCGTTGTGTGTGGTTCCCTTTATTTAGTCGGCGATTTTTTACAAATGCGGAATCAATAGGGACTGGGGAGACAAGGGAGACAGGGAGAGGAAAAAATCTTCCCCTCTGCCCCATGCCCAATGCCCAATGCCCCATGCCCCATACCCAAATTTACCTTTCATTCCACTGTTGCGCGGCATCTTCCACAGCTTTATCTACTGTTTTTTCGCCTAACATTGCTGCTTGCAAGTTTTCGTAAATTGCTTTTTGCAATTTATTGGAATCCTTCAACGTAGGAGTTAATATTTCTGCTTGTTGTAGTTGTTGGGCAGTGATAACTCGCGCTTTTTCTATTGTTGAAGCATTAGCTGGAACATCTTTAAAGTAGCTGTCAGATAATGCTTTAACTGTGGAAGGTAGAACATTTGCGGCTTTTGCAAAGGCTAACTGATTTTCGTCATTGGTGACAAATAAAGCAAACTTCACAGCGGCGTCTGGTTGTTTGCTGTCACGGGGAATAACTATGTTCATCACTGCGACATTTTTCTTACCAGTGTCGCCACTGAGTTGGGGTGCGATTTGTGAAGCTTGAGCAATTTTCGGGGCATTATTAGCGATCGCTTTGAGAAACTCTGGCCCAGAAGATAGAAAAGCCGTTTCTCCAGATTGGTATAAATCGATCGCCTGCCGATGTCCTTGAGTCAAAACCTCTTTAGGCAGCAAACCTTTTTTATACAAGTCTACCCAATATTGAAACGCAGCTTTCCCTTGTGGCGAATTAAACGCCGCTTTACCTTGGTCATCTATTAAAGTCACTCCCATCTGCACAAAAGATTCCAGCACTTCTCCTGAATCTTGCGGTACAAATGTCACAAAAAAAGCATATTTCCCAGTCTTATCTTTAATTTGTTGCGCTGCTTGCGCTAATTCTGCGTAGGTTGCAGGTGGTTTATTTATACCTGCCTGTTTTAATAAATCGGTGTTATAAATGGTTAACCGTGTGGTGAGATACCAAGGAATTCCAAAACTCTTACCATTAAGTGTACTCGCTTTCCAGATATTCGGTAGATAGGAGGAACGTACATCGTTTGGAACCTTTGTGTCCAAATCTAACCAAGCATTTCGTCCGGCAAGTTGAGAAGCAAAACCGGGATTTAGATTAACAACATCAGGTGGCGTTTTTCCGGAAACAGCTGTTAAGATTTTGTTCTCCATTGCTGCCCAAGGTACATCAACCCAGTTAACCTTTATACCTTGATTTTGTGATTCAAAATTGGTAATTAGGCTTTTGAAGTAGTCCGTAAATTGGGGTTGCAGTTGCATCGTCCAAAACTCAACAGTTGCTACTCCTGAAGTAGTTTGTTTTGTATTTGTACCACCTGTACCACAACTTACAATCCAGCTAGTTAATAAGCCAAGCAGTACTAAAGCAGTAAGTTGTTTAAATTTTCGCAATTGAATCATCTTCCCAGTATTTTTACGCTTGTTCGTGGTGAAAATCTTATGCAGAATTGACGAGATTATAGGGTAAATCAATTACCAGTAGTAGAGATAACTAGGGAACAGGGAATAGGGAATAGGGAACAGGCAATAGGCAATGGGCAATGGGCAATAGGGAACAGGCAATAGGCAATAGGGAGATAGAGAAAATTTTAAACTCCTAACTCCTAACTCCTAACTCCTAACTCCCATACTCCTAATTCCCATACTCCTAACTCCTAACTCACCATCCCCAATCCCCAATACAATTTAGCAGTCCAGCGGGCACAACTGTGGTGAAAAGCTTCAATAGTCTGTTTGGCAAATCAAATAAAGGGATCGGCATTGAACTTGCCCCTGAACGAGTAAATGTAGTTCAGCTACGCAAGCAACGTCAAGGTTTGAAAATAGAAACCTTAACATCAGTAGCGGTTCCTGAAGGTGTAGTTACTGATGGTCAAATCACTGACCCTCCAGCAATGGCGCAGTTAATTCAAGAAGCGCTAGCCCAAGGCAAAATCAAAGCTTCTCATGTTGCTACTGCTGTACCAGGACGAGATTCTATCGTTCGTCTGATACCAGTACCATCAGAATTAGATGATAAAGAACTTCGGGAAATGGTACTAAACCATGAAGCAGGTCTGTATCTGCCATATCCTCGTGAAGAAGCTGATGTAGATTATCAAAAACTTGGGTATTTTGTAGATGAAGATGGCATTGAAAAAGTACAGGTACTCTTAGTTGCTACCCGCAAGGAAGTAACAGATACCTATATCAGTACATTCGAGCAAGCAGGATTACAAATCGATGTTTTAGAAATTAACAGTTTTGCTCTCATTCGGACTATTCGCGACCAATTGCGACAATTTGGCCCGCAAGAAGCAGCAGTACTAGTTGATATTGAGTTCGACAGCACAGAAATTGCCATCATCGTTAATGGAGTACCGCAATTTTCCCGCACAGTACCCATAGGAACTTATCAAATGCAAACTGCCCTGGCAAGGGCAATGAGCTTACCTGCATCACGAGATATGGAAATGTTATATGGGATGGTGATTACTCCCACTCCCATAGACGGCGGTAAAACTGGTGTTACGGAACTCAATCCTGGTATGGCAGCAATACTGAGAGTATTGGGCGAACTCACAGATGAACTCCGCCGTTCCATCGATTTTTATCTCAATCAAAGTGAAAATCTGGAAGTAGCACAGATTTTATTAGCTGGGCCTGGAGGTGGACTCCAACAGCTTGATGAATTCTTTACCCAACGATTAAGCTTGCCAACCATCCAAATAGATCCAATCGGTGCTTTGTCGTTGGAAGTTGACAGCAACAAATATCCACAGGTACAACGCTCTGGGTTGGCAGTGGTACTTGGTCTGGGAATGCGGGAGGTCTAATTAATTGGGGATTTTGGATTTTAAATTTTGGATTGTTTAATTTTGACGATCGCCCTTTTGAAATCTTGGTGAAATTTTGGATTGTCTGTTTTGACAGTCACGCTGTTTGAGAATTCTCAAACCATAATATTGGTCTCTAGTTGGTGTGAGAAAATGTATAGTTTGGATGTTAACTTTCTTAAAGACCGCCCAGCATATCAGAAAAAGCCTGAGAAAAAAGGAAAATTATCGCTTAGTCTTCCTGGTGGAAATTTAACACCAATATATATAGGAGTTGCGCTTGGTGTTGGTCTACCAGGTTTATTAGGAGTTAGTTGGTGGTTGTTGCAAGGGAAGATCGTTGAGCTAGATGGCACAATAGCACAACTAGATGGCGAAAGCAAGAGGCTAGATACAGAAATCGGAAACTTGAATAAAATCAAAGCCGAAACTAGCGCCATTAAAGGGGAAACCCAAGCTTTAGTCACTGTATTCGATCAGATTCGTCCTTGGTCTGCAATGCTGCAAGATTTACGCGATCGCATTCCCGCAGCAGTGCAAATTGAGAGCATCAGGCAAATCCCACCCATTGTTGTGGCGGAAGGTAAACCCCCCAATAATCCAGCCGGAGGATTAGAAGTTACCGGATTGGCTCGTTCTTTTAACGATGTCAATGACTTTTTATTAAGTTTGCAACAGTCCCAGTTTTTGAAGTCCTCAGAAAGCAGAATTATTACGGCAACCTTAGTAGATGCTCCCATAACATCAGGTGTTGCTCAATCAGTTCCTGGTGTAACAATTAAGCCTCCAAAAGTCGTTAAATACACCATTCAATCGAGCATGAATGATGTTCCTGCTTCAGAATTAATTCGGGAGTTAGAAAAAAAAGGCACAGTGGGACTAGTGGCTCGAATTCGTAGTATGCAACAAACGGGAGTCATTTCAAAATGACGCTGAGTGATGATTTAAATTTTGCCGACCAAGCCGGAGAATTTGATGCCGCAACCCCAGCGCATCCGGTATTATTTGGCATTGCTTTTACACCAAAAATCATTGGTATTTTGGTAGGGGTAATTGGTTTAGCGGGAGCAGGTTATATCGCATTAAACTTGTTGATGCCAGCTTGGGAAAGCTATCAGCAACAGCAAGCAAAAGTCTCGGAACTCCAAGGACAAATAGACCAAAAGAAACTT
The DNA here is from genome assembly GCF_002608075.1 of Nostoc linckia z4. Classification (GTDB taxonomy): domain Bacteria; phylum Cyanobacteriota; class Cyanobacteriia; order Cyanobacteriales; family Nostocaceae; genus Nostoc; species Nostoc linckia. Next base: position 471,183 of record NZ_LAHA01000001.1, on the reverse strand, counting down.
AATATCAAACAGATTGATAAAGTTAAAGAGGAACTAGCACAGGCAAAACAGCAAAAAATTCAAGTTTTAGGTTTATTTGCTAATGAGAAAACTTTGGATACATTGCTGTTGGATCTGAACCGTTTAGTTGAATCAGGCAACGCTCAAACTCCCATTAATGGAGTCAGAGCCAAACTTAATAAGTTCTTACCAATTTCCCAACAACCAGAACCGATTATCGATGGCAGTCTAGGAAAACAAGTTGACGGCAAACTGCAACGCAGCAGTATCAGTGCTGAAATTACAGGAACCTACGAACAAACTCAATCGATAATTCGTAATATTGAACGTTTACAACCTTTGTTGATAGTTAAAGATTATCAATCAACTTTAGCACCAGCTGAGTCAAGGTCACCAACAGATAAAACACCTGTGCGAGTAGGGCCACCAGCAATTAATACATCATTCCAATTACAGGTATTGATGCCACTTAGTCCAGAACAAATAGCAGCCGCAGCAGCTAAAGCTGCTCCGAAAAAGTAGTTATGAATTATGAGTTATGAATTATAAATTATGAATTATGAGTTATGAATTATAAATTATGAATTATGAGTTATGAATTATAAATTATGAATTATGAGTTACGAGCTACTATTAACTCCTAACTCCTAACTCCTCACTCTTAACTCCTAACTTTTAATTAATTACTCTTAACTCCTAATTTTTAATTAATTGCTCTTAACTTCTGATTTTTTAACTAACTACTCAAAAATTGATTCTAAACAAGGTTTTATTTAGGTGAGGAATGAACTGTGAAACAGGTTCACGGTAATAGTCTTATATTAGGCACTGCTGCTTTTGTATTTTTGGCAGCTCAACCAGTATGGGCGCAAATTGCTCAAGTTACAGATGTACAGTTAAAACAAGCTAATGGTGGAGTTAGCGTTGTTTTAAAAACTTCTTCAGGGTCGCGTCCCCAAGTTTTTACCACTAAAAGAGGTAAGGCTTTAGTTGCAGACGTTATTAACACTCAATTACGCCTACAACAAGGTAATAGTTTCCGTCAAGATAATCCAGCACCAGGAATTGCTTCCGTAGAGGTCAATCAACTTGATGCCAATAGTGTGCGAGTGACGGTAACTGGCAGTAACAATGTACCTGGCAACGAACCGGTAGTGCGATCGCCAAATGGAATTACACTCAGCTTTAACTCATCTGCTGGTACCACGGCATCAACACCCACACCAACAATACCAACATCCACAGCGACAGCGCCCCCCGCTTCTACTCCAGCCCAAACAGGTCAAAACCCAGGCGTTCTTGTTCCCAACCCCCAAGTCACCATAGACGGACAACCAGCACAACCCGCTGGCCCTGGTCAGCCTTTGAGTCAAGCTCCACCTTTCTTACCGAGAGCCGTCGCTCCACCAGTGGGAGATATTGCCATTTCTGCCACCGATGCTTCTCCTAGCACCATCGACTTAGGAACTCAGGAACGTGTACCCCGCTTAGTACTGCGAGATGCACCGGTGCGTGAGGTTTTATCATTACTTGCTCGTGCGGCTGGTTTAAATTTGGCTTACGTCGGAAGCGAGCAAGGTGGTGGGGGTCAGCAAGGTGCAGCAGCACAAGCAGCCTCTCAAACAATCTCGTTAGATATAGAAAACGAGCCAGTGCAAGATGTGTTTAACTACGTCTTGCGCCTGAGTGGTTTAGAAGCTAATCGCAGTAATCGCACAGTGTTCGTAGGGCCGAAACTACCCAATGCAACCCGTGACATGGTTATGCGGAGCCTGAGACTCAATCAGGTCACGGTCGATGTTGCCTTAAACTTTTTGGTTGGCTTGGGAGCAGAAAGCGCTGTCAGCCGGGAACGACAAGTTACTAGCGTTAGTGCTGTACCTGTAGGATCTGGAGTGGCTCCTATTACCCAAACTCAGACGACAACGGAAACCAAAATTGAACGTCTAACCCTTGAGGACTCTAAATACACAACACCTTTACTCCGAGGTCTACAGGCATTAGGAGACCAGCGCACCAATTCTCTAACTTTAATTGGGCCTCCGAGACTAGTTGAGATGGCAATGGCTCAACTAACTCAGTTGGATATCCGGCGTCGTCAAGTAGTAGTCAATGTCAAGATTATCGATGTTAACCTCTTGAACACCCAGGACTACAACACTAGCTTTTCCTTTGGGGTTGGAAACAACTACTTTACAAATGATGGTGGTGCAGCATCTCTAAACTTTGGTGGTTCGAGACCAGCTACTAGTGCTGAAGTTTCAAGTAGTGTGACTAGTACACCAGTCATCCAAAATCCTGTTACGGGAACACCTTTTCTTGACCCTAACAGTAGCGTATCTATTCCAGGAACTACCCCAGGTACAGTAGTAGTAGACGCAAACGGGAACATCACTAGAGTTGCAAATCCAGGAAGTGGTAATTTCTATCAACCTGTCGCACCCAGTAATACAAACCCCTTACAACCAGGTTTCACTAATATCACTCCAGCAACTGATAACATCATTAAAATAAACGCCGATGGTACATCAACTGTTACACAAGGTACCCTTGGAACAGCTACTACAGCTTTACCTTCTCTTTTCCAATTCCCTAAACGCCTACTCGCTAGCTTGCAGGCTCAAGTCCAAAATGGTAATGCCAAAATTTTGACAGACCCAACCTTAATTGTCCAAGAAGGTCAAACCGCTAATGTTAACCTAACTCAGGAAGTAGTAGGCAATATAAAAAGGGAAATCGTTCGCGATTCAAATCTTGCTACAGAAACGATTTCGGCAGAAAAAGACCGAGTAGGTTTAACCCTAGCAGTCAAAGTCGAACGCATTGACGATAACGGTTTTGTCTCTTTATCGGTGGCTCCGGTTGTCAAGGCACCCCAAGCTCCAGCTACCATCAACGTTGGAGGTGGTGGTAGTCAACAAATATTCTTGGTATCTGAACGCTCACTAAATTCTGGCTTGATTCGCTTACGTGACGGTCAAACACTAATTCTCTCAGGTATTATTCAAGATTCAGACCGTACAAGTGTCTCGAAGATTCCTATTTTAGGGGATCTGCCGTTAATTGGTTCGCTATTTAGAAGTACAAACAGATCTAATCAGCGTAATGAGGTAATTGTGTTGCTCACACCTCAAATTATGGATGACTCTGAGAACTCCTCCTACGGCTATAACTACAGCCCTAGCCCACAGGTACGGCAAATGCTTGAGCGTCGGGGCTTGAAGCTTCCTACTGGACAGTAACAAGGATAATGTACAAGCTGAGTCACTTTTGGCAAAGGCTCAGATCCCCGACTTCTCTAAGAAGTCGGGGATCTTTTTGTTGACAAGTAAGATTAAACGTAATTCTAGGTTTCTATTTTTGATTAATTGATAGAATTTTATTGCAGAGCGATCGCCTTTAATCTCAAGTCCAGTTAGTTGGCGATCGCTCCATAGTTGATAATAATTAAGCTGGTGGAATTTCTGGAGAAAAAGCGTCTGTACAATTCTCCTCGAAGAAAAAATTTGATGTTTGCATAATAAATGGAAGTTCTGCTCCGACAAGACCCCGTTGGATGCGTTCTGAAGTTTCAGAAAAAATGACAAATAAAGGATATATGCTATCAGATCCTTCACTCAAAATATGACTGTGACGGAGAGGCATCAACCATTCATAATCATTGTCTAAAACAACTTGGGATTGTCGCCAACGTCCTAACAAATCAGAAAAGTCTTCATCGGGACGATGAATAAAGATTAAAATCTCCACTCCAGTTTTTATTTTCCATTCCGGATCGCACATCAAAATTCCCACATCACAAGGCAGAGAAATTGCCTGCGAAGCCGTTGTAGCAGTTTTACAAAGACGCACAATTGGTAAAGGAATAGAAATTACACTCTCATCTGGACGGCGTAAACTGGGAATCATCTCCAAATATGGACGGTGTTGTTTTAGTAAGGCGATCGCAGCCTGATGATTACTGTACTCTGCCAAGCTCGCTTCATACTGAGATTTTTGCACAGTCATAATAAATTAGTTAGGAGTTAGGAGTGAGGAGGTAGGAGTTAGGAGTGATGAGTTAGGAGTGATGAGTTAGGAGTGATGAGTTAGGAGTGATGAGGTAGGAGTGTATAAGAAAATTAGTTAGTTTAAAGTTGGAGTTTAAAAGTTAAGAATAAAATTAATTATTTAAAAATTAAAAATCAAAAATTGAGAATTGTAAATCCTAATTCTTAACTCCTATCTACTAATTTTTAATTCCTAATTTCTAACTCATAACTCATAACTTTTAACTCTTAACTCCTAACTCCTAACTCCTAACTCTTAACTTTTAATGTCTTATCCCAGTTTTTCAAATACCTTAAACATCGGTAAATACATTGCCAGCAAAATCGTACCAACCATTCCCCCCAGAACCAAAATCATAATTGGTTCTAAAACACTGGTAAGTGCTTTTACTGCTTGCTCAACTTCATCTTCATAGAAGTCAGCAACTTTCATCAACATTCCATCTAATTCTCCGGTTTCTTCACCAATACTAATCATCTGAATTGCCATAGCCGGAAAAACTTTATCTCTTTGCAAAGCAATACTAATCATGCCTCCTTGTTGAATCTCTACGCGGGCTGCATCTATAGCATTAGCAATTACTTGGTTTCCTGATGTATCTCGGACAATTTCTAAGCAAGTTAAAATTGGCACACCTGAACGAGTCAAAGAACCAAAAGTGCGGCTAAAACGTGCAACAGAAGATTTTTGAATTAAGTCACCAAATAAAGGCATTTTCAGAGAAAGGCGATCGATTGTTTGGCGGCCAACAGGAGTTTTAGCATACCGTGAATAGGCAATTTTCAATCCTACAAGTCCACCGATAAGCCCGAAAACCTTAGGACTTCTCAAAAAGAGACTAGCATCCATCAAAAATTGAGTTAGAGGTGGTAATTCAGTTCCGATTTCTGTAAAAATCTTCGCAAAAACGGGAATCAGAAAAATAGTCATACCAAGAAATATAGCAACTGCTATAAAACCCACAACTGTTGGATAAGATAACGCTGATTTAATTTGGTTTTGTAAGCGGGCAACATCTTCTAACAACTTGGCTAAACGATTCAAAACTTCGTCTAGAACACCACCAACTTCGCCGGCTTGAATCATACTCACATATAATCCATCAAAGCACTCAGGATGCTTCCGCATTGCCTCTGAAAGATTCATTCCAGTTTGAACATCGTTGCTAATCTCCACGAGAGCTTGTTTGAGTTTAGTATTACTACACTGTTCACCCAGTACCCCCAGACTTCTAACGATCGCAACTCCCGCATTCATCAAAACGGCAAATTGACGGGAAAAAACTGCTTTATCTTTAACAGAGACTTTCACAAAGGAATTCTGGATTTTCTTTATATCCAACCCTGCTTGAAAGCCTTTAGATTCTTTAAGATCTTGAACTACAAAACCTTGTTCTCTAAGACTAGTACGAGCTTGTGCTAAAGATTCAGCACTAATTTTTTCTGTTCGAGATTTTCCTTGAGAATCCCGAACGCGAGCAACAAATGTTGGCATAAACAAATAAATTCAAAATAGTTGTTAGTTATTGGGTGTTGGGAGTTAGGAGTTAGGAGTTAAGAGTTAAGAGTTATTCTCTTTGTCTCCCTTGTCTCCCTCATTTCCTTCATCTCCCCATCCACCGATTAATGTGCTTTAACAGCCCCGGCTCCCGGTTTTGCACCTGCTGGTGGTGGTGTAGAACCACCGATGAGACGTTGGATTTCATCTGGTTTAGAAGTTTTAGACATTGCTGCTTCAAAGGAGATTGTTCCAGCTTTGTAATAGTCGGCTAAAACTTTCTCTAGAGTTTGCATTCCTAACTTGCCGCCGGTTTGAATGGCTGAGTAAATTTGTGATGTTTTACCTTCTCGAATTAAGTTAGAAATAGCTGGAGTTACAATTAAAATTTCTTGAGCCATTACCCGACCATATTCACCGGGTTTGGGATTTTTCTTAGAAACTAATGTTTGGCTAAATACTGCTACTAAAGAGTTTGATAATTGTACCCGCACTTGAGTTTGTCTTTCATGGGGAAAAACGTCGATAATCCGGTCAACGGTTTGTGCAGCAGAACTAGTATGTAGCGTACCGAATACTAAGTGTCCTGTTTCTGCTGCGGAAATTGCCAAGGAAATTGTTTCCAAATCCCGCATTTCCCCCACTAGAATAATATCTGGGTCTTCCCGTAAAGCTGCTTTCAAAGCATTAGCAAAACTCTTGGTATCTTCGCCCAATTGCCGTTGGTGAACTAAACTTTTAATTGGTTCGTATACGAATTCAATGGGGTCTTCTACTGTTAATATATGCTCTGCTTTAGTGCGGTTAATTAAGTCAATCATTGCCGCTAGGGTTGTTGTTTTCCCGGAACCTGTAGGGCCCGTCACCAAAATTAATCCTCTGGGCTTATCGGACATTTCCCGCACTACATCAGGCAGACCTAATTTTTCAAAGTTAGGAATCTTAGAACTTAATGCCCGTAAACAAGCAGCATAAGCACCACGTTCTTTATAAACATTCACCCGGAACCGAGCCAGGCCTTTAACACCATAAGAACAATCTAATTCCCAGGTTTGCTCTAAAGTTTTACGCTGGGTATTGTTGAGCATACTAAAAATCAGCCTTTGACACTGATCTGCTGTCAACACATGCTCACCTATGGGAGTGAGTTTGCCACTGATGCGGAAGTAAGGAGGCAAACCTGCGGATAAATGCAGATCTGAACCTCCCATTTCAATCATCTGCTCCATCAAGTCTTCAATCATCATTTCCATAGTTTTGCTTCCTTTTAATGTTTGTTATTTGTCTTTTGTTATTTGTCATTTGTCAGTTGTTTTAAGTTACTAAGCATTAACTAATGACTAATGACTAATGACTAATGACGAATGACTAATCTTGAAAACGAGATGTCAGACAGTAGGGACAATCTAGCCATTCTGGTTTCAAGGTGGCATCACAAGTCCGACAGGTAAGACCTGTCTTACGTTTGGCTTTTAATTCTGCTTCCAAACCCGTATCTGTAAAGGTCACCCGTTCTACTTCTTCGAGGGTAGTGGAGCCTTGACGTACTAAGTCCAGACTGTAAGCCAGCAAAGTTTTCATCCCTTCTTCTACCGCCACTTCTTTGATACGTTCTGTGGGTGCTTCTTCGTTGATTAGGGTTTGGAGGTTTTCGGTGACTCGCATGACTTCATAAACGCCACAACGCCCTTTGTAGCCGACGCCATTACAGGTTGGGCAAAGCTGATTTTTGGTTTTGGCTTCTGCGATCGCTTCTAATGTTAAAGTGTTGGCTTTGTAGAAAGTGACTTCCACTTCAGAGGACGCTGACAGACCATAACGTGCCAATTCCTCAGTTGTCGGAGTGTAGGGAATCCGACATTCAGAACATACCCGTCGCACCAAACGTTGAGCCAAAACACCAATTAAGGAACTAGAAACCATGAAAGGCTCAATCCCCATTTCTCCCAAACGAGCGATCGCTCCTGGGGCATCATTGGTATGTAAGGTAGTTAATACTAAGTGACCAGTTAAAGCAGCCTCAATCGCTGTTTTTGCTGTTTCCTTGTCCCGCGTTTCACCCACCAGTAATACATCTGGATCTTGTCGCAAGAAAGCCCGCAATGCTGTAGCAAAATCCAGCCCTTTTTCTCGAATCACCTGTACTTGAGTAATCCCTGGAAGACTGTATTCGATCGGGTCTTCTACAGTACTGATATTAATTCCCGGATCGTTCTTTTCCGCCAGCGCCGAATACAGCGAGGTTGTTTTACCGGAACCAGTCGGCCCAGTCACCAAAATTAGACCAAAGGGACGGCTAACCATATCCTGGACAATGTGTAAAGTCTCTGGATCTGTAATTAATTTATTCAATCCGAGTTGGGTAGAAGAATTATCCAAAATCCGCAGCACCACCTTTTCCCCGTAGCGACTGGGTAAGGTATTTACACGGAAATCTACTTTGCGTCCCTCAAACATCCGACGGATGCGTCCATCTTGGGGTAAACGCCTCTCGGCAATGTCTAGGTTAGAGATGATTTTAAATCGGGCTGTCACCGCCGGGATGATTTTTTTCGGCATCAGCGGGAAAGCTTCACGCAGCACTCCATCTTTACGAAAGCGAATGCGTAAGTTTTCTTCTTGTGGTTCCACATGAATATCGGAAACTTTTTCATGCAGCGCTTTAGCGAGGATTCTGTTGACAAGGTTAATAACTGGGGCATCTTCAGCGCCCTTCATTGCTGCCCCTAGATCGGCCTCCATCTCCTCAGGAGCATCTTCAATGTCGAGATTTCCGAGATTTTCTAAATCCTGACTAATATCTGTAGAGCTTTCTCGTTCTAGGTGCTTTTGCCGAACAGCCAGGTCATCCAAATATTGGTTGATTACCTGTTGGTAATCCTCCTGTGTAATCACCATCCGCTGCAATGCCAAGCCCTGGGGTCGCAAGATGCGATTGAGGTCGTCGCAAGCCTCCAGATTATCTGGAGCAACCATCGCCACCAAAACTGAAGGCGGGGTTTGGTCTTCGTGTTTGGACAGTGGCACCAAACGATGACGACGGCAGATATCCACTGGAATCAAGGTATCAATCAGGTTACCCACCATCGTGCCGGCAAAGGAGTTGACTTCCGGATCGAGGAACTCAACACCGTAGAGTATTTTTAGTTCAAATAGCTGTTGTTTTTTGTATTGCCTGAGCAGTTCTGGTGATAGTTGTTGACCAGTAATTGACTCTAATACTTCCGTTAGTGGTCTACCGGATTTACGGCTTTCAATTAGTGCCTGTCTCATCTGTTCGCTATTAACATAGCCAGATTGCACTAGCTTGTTGCCAAAGGGCGAAAACTCTGTTCTAGTAGTTAGAGCGGTACTGCGCCGTTGTGGTGACGATTGAGTCATAAAGGGAGCAATTGATTTGGGAAAACCTCTGGTTAGAGTATTCCCAGCATGGGACACAGAATTCTCATCGCTCAAAAAACTTCTCACCAGAAGAAGACAAGATAATGGAATTTCATGTTGATGGTTGACTGTTGACGATTAACTTGAAAATATTGGTTCTTTGCGATGGCTTTTGTGTACACATTGCTGCCAAAATTGCATCTCACACACTACGTTTATTGCTTCGTCGTCGTTTTGGTATTAATGTTCTCACTTTCCAATCTCAACCTATTTAATTCACATTAGGCGTGAATCGTTAAATTTTAAGTACTAACCCATTAAAAACCCGATCCATAAATTCATAAGAGGGGTGAATCAAATTCAGCGCCACTCTTGCAAAATACTTACTCCTGGAGTTACGCTAGCGAAAAACTAGGGTTAAAGCCTCGCCCGCTTACGAGCAATGTTATTCTACTAACCGAACCATCGATTTTTAGAATTGTAGTAAAATAGAGTCGGGAGGTCACAAGCGTGTTTAACCTGACTTACGAATTCAAGCTAAAACCAACACAAAAACAAATATTACTGTTTGAAGAATGGATAGAAACTCATAGACGGGTTTACAACCATGCTTTAGCTGAACGTAAAGACTGGTATAAGTCCCGTAGTTGTCAGGTAAACGCTTGTAGCGTCCATAGCTGCTATATCATTCCTGCTGAGGCATCGCGCCCAACATTTGCAAGCCAGTGCAAATCTTTAACTGCTGCACGTCAAGAAAATGAATATTTAAAACGAGTTAATGCTCAGTCTTTACAGCAAACATTGAGGCGACTTGAAAAAGCTTTTGTGAGTATGTGGGAACAAAATCATGGGTTCCCAAGATTTAAAAAACCAGGACGGATGCGGTCTTTTTGTTTCCCGCAATTAGGGCAAAATCCGCTAACCAATGGTCAGGTAAAATTGCCTGTAATTGGTGCTGTAAAAGTTCGTCAATCACGAAGCATTCCTGATGGTGGAATTATCAAGCAAGCGCGTGTGGCAAGAAAAGTTTCTGGATGGTATGTGATGTTAACCATTCAATGGGATGTATCCATACCAGAAAGGTTGCCACACGGGGAAGCAGTAGGAATTGATGTAGGTTTAACTAATTTTGTTGCAACTTCTAATGGTCTTTTAGTTAAGCGTCCAAAGTTTTTTGTTGATGCCGAACGCAAGCTTAAATTGCTGCAACAGCGCGTTAAGAGAAAACGTATAGGCTCAAACAATTGGCGTAAAGCCCAAAGAAAAGTTGCTTCACTGTATGAATACGTTGCCAACTGCCGCAAGGATTGGCACACAAAGCTATCTCATCAAATCTGCAACGATAGTGGGATGGTTTTTATTGAGGACTTAAACCTTGTCGGACTATCCCGTGGGATGTTGGGCAAGCACTGTCTAGATGCAGGATTTGGGCAATTTTTCAGTATTTTGGATCGGATTTGTTTTAAGCGTAGCGTCTATTTTCAAAAAGTAGATAGCCGTAAAACAAGCCAAATCTGCCCAAACTGCCAAAGCGTGACAGGCAAAAAAGATTTATCAGAGCGTATTCATAATTGCTCAAATTGCGGCTATACAACCCATAGGGATGTCGCCGCTGCACAAGTAGTTCTCCAGAGGGGACTTGCAGCCGTGGGGCACATGGTCAAGATGCTTGCTGAGGGTAAATTCGTCGGAATCCCTGTGAAGCAAGAATCCTCTGCATAACGGCTCAGGAGTGTCAATCGTTCGGGTTACCGCACTAGGAGTATTTCAACTAGCGTGTTCACCTTTTGTCACAATAAGATGACGGTGACATCACTCCAGGAACTTGTTGGCAATAAAATCAGCCTCAGTTGCAAGTCGTCAATGACGACAGTTGCAAACTATGGGGATGTAGTGCCATAAAAAGCATCTGGAATCATTAGACAATGATGGATGAAAATAAACAGATAAACAATACAAGCCAGCAATTGGGTGAACCAACAGAGGTAAAGCAAGCAATGAAAAGCGACTCCCCAGCCCCAATCAATTCCAATGAATCTGGCAGCGAAGTTACTGAGCAAGTGTCAGCCCAAACCAATGTAACGGCGGATACGGCTACTTTTGGTCAAGAAAATGGCGTCGCTGCCAGTGAGAAAGCTGAACTACAAACAGCAGCTTTAGCAGAACTGACTCAACAAATCGAGTCTCTCAAAGTACAACTAGAAGAACGTAGTACTCAATATATGCGGATTGCCGCTGATTTTGAGAATTACCGCAAACGCACTAGCAAAGAAAAAGAAGAGCTAGAGGCACAGATGAGGCGGAACACGATTCTGGAGTTGTTGCCAGTGGTGGATAATTTTGAGCGGGCGCGATCGCACCTCAAACCCCAATCCGATGGGGAAATGACTATCCATAAAAGTTACCAAGGTGTTTATAAACAATTAGTAGATACCCTTAAACGTTTGGGTGTTTCACCAATGCGTCCCGAAGGTCAAGAATTCGATCCCAACCTGCACGAAGCAGTAATGCGGGAACCTACGGATGAACATCCTGAAGGAACAGTGTTAGAAGAGTTAGTGCGCGGATATTACTTGGGCGATCGCGTGCTGCGCCATGCAATGGTCAAAGTAGCTGCTCCCAAGGAAGATACACCTGCTGCACCAGACGATCAGTCGAGTCAAGCCTTCAGTTAAACTGTAACGGCTCGCCTCGCTGATGGGTTCTAGCAGAGGCGAGCATCATTACTGAGTATTGGAAGATGAGGGGAATGAGGAAGACGCGGAGAGTGGGAGACGCGGGGACGCGGGGAAAGAAGATGCAGAGAGTGGGAGACGCGGTGGCTCTTAATGAACTCTCCGTGTCTTTGCGTCCCCGCGTCCTCTCATCCCCGCGTCTTTTTTCCTTACCCCCATTCCTAAATGCTGAAGTTTTGAGCTAACCTTGGTTCGCAGCAACAAAAATTAATCCGCGACATCATAATTACAGCATAAAAACTCAGTAAAAATACTGGTAAATATGGGAAAAGTTATTGGGATCGACTTAGGCACTACTAACAGTTGCGTCGCAGTTTTGGAGGGCGGTCAACCACTTGTAATCTCCAATTCTGAAGGGGGACGAACTACTCCAAGTATTGTGGGATTTGGCAAGGGTGGCGATCGCTTGGTGGGTCAACTGGCAAAGCGCCAAGCGGTAACCAATGCCGAAAACACAATTTACAGTATTAAAAGATTCATCGGTCGGCGTTGGGAAGATACTGAAGTAGAACGCGATCGCGTACCATACAACTGTGTCAAAGGTCGAGACGATACCGTTGATGTGCAAATTCGCTCAAAAAATTTTACGCCACAAGAAATATCTGCCATGATCCTGCAAAAGCTGAAGCAGGATGCGGAAAACTTTTTAGGAGAAGCTGTCACTCAGGCAGTGATTACCGTACCAGCATATTTTACAGATGCCCAAAGACAGGCAACAAAAGATGCCGGTACTATTGCCGGATTAGAAGTATTACGAATCATTAATGAACCAACGGCTGCGGCTTTAGCTTTCGGATTAGATAAACAAGAGCAAGAACAGTTAATTTTAGTCTTCGACTTGGGAGGAGGAACCTTCGACGTGTCGATTCTGCAACTTGGGGATGGTGTTTTTGAAGTTAAGGCGACTTGTGGTAACAACCATTTGGGTGGAGATGACTTTGATAATGCGATCGTGCGTTGGATGATCGAACGCTTCCAGCAGCAGGAAAAAATCGACCTTTCCCAAGATAAGATGGCACTCCAACGTCTACGGGAAGCAGCAGAAAAGGCAAAGATTGAACTCTCTAGTATGGTCAATACCTCCATCAATTTGCCTTTTATCACCGCCGATGAAAGCGGCCCCAAGCATCTGGAGATGGAACTGAGTCGCTCTAAATTTGAAGAACTTTCAGGGCAATTAATCGAAGCCACCATCGAACCGATGATCCAAGCCCTTAAAGACGCAGCTCTCAAACCACAAAACATAGATCGGATTATTTTGGTGGGTGGTTCTACCCGCATTCCAGCAGTCCAAAATGCCTTAATCAAATTTTTCAATGGCAAAGCTCCCGATCGCTCCATCAATCCTGATGAAGCTGTAGCATTAGGAGCTGCTATCCAAGCAGGGGTTTTGGGTGGTGAAGTCGATAATCTCTTACTATTGGATGTCACCCCATTGTCTTTGGGGATTGAAACCTTGGGTGAAGTATTCACCAAAATCATTGAACGTAACACCACAATTCCTACTAGCAAGTCACAAATATTTTCCACAGCAGTTGATGGACAAACTTCTGTGGAAATTCACGTCCTCCAAGGCGAACGGGCAATGGCACGAGATAATAAAAGTCTCGGTAAATTTCTCTTAGCAGGAATTCCCCCATCACCCCGTGGTGTACCGCAAATTGAAGTATCCTTTGAAATTGATGTCAATGGAATTCTCAAGGTTGCAGCCCAAGACAAGGGCACAGGTAGAGAACAGAGTATCAGAATTACCAATACAGGTGGTTTAAGTAATAACGAAGTCGAACGGATGCGCCAAGAAGCAGAATTGTTTGCCGAAGAAGACAGAAGACGTAAAGAATTGGTTGAACTGAAAAACCAAGCAGATAACCTGTTGTTCAGTTACGAATCCACCATGAAGGATAACGGTAACTTCATCGGCGAACAGATGAAAACCTTGGCTAGTGAAAAAGTCACACAACTCCAAGCTGCAATGATTGACTCCAGCATTTCCACGGCGGAATTTCGGCAGCGCCTAGACGACTTTCAACAAACGTTGTTTGCCATTGGTGCCGATGTCTACAACCGAGCTAACAGCCAAACCGACGAAATTGACCAACCTTCAGCTAGTGTGTTTACCCCAGAAATAGACTCAGCCATGAACGGTACACTCATACCGCAATTCAACTTTGATTTTGATGAAGAAAGTACCGCACAAGCTGATTATGAAGCGATAGATTAAAGGTTGGGTATGGGGTATGGGGCAAACGGGGCATGGGGAAAGGGAAAGGGGTATGGTTCGACCCTTCGACAAAGCTCAGGACAGGCAAGCTCACCAACCGGGGAAAAGGCGAAAGAATTAAATTTATTCCTTTTCCCTTTAACCTTTAACCTTTTCCCCTGCTTCCCCTGCCTCCCCAATGCCCACTCCCTAATTTTGAGATTTTTCTTAAAACACTTTAATATATTTAAATATATTGATGCTAAATTTAGCGAAGTTTCACAAAACCCCAGCCGTTTGCTAAATTGTAGAAGCAAATCACTGTGGGCTAAACGGTGTGCTAGTTGAGATGCGATCCAAAGCATATGGGTGGTTTTCCACACCTGATGGTGCGGCTAGCCCCTCTGGTTGATGGGCGGGGTTTTCCTCTCCTACGTAGCACAATTGTAAAAGAGACAGCAAACTCGGCAGTGAGAAGTTTGAACAGGGATTTTCTCTGTTTACAACTGTTTCTGTAATTTTTGTCGTCTCCCACGAGGAAAGTACCTGTTGCTCAAGATTTGTCGGTGATTTTTGTAAAAGGTAAAGGGTAAAATCAATTATTAACAAAAATTAATTTTATCTTCTGCCCATTCTCCGGCAAGCCGCCCTCCTAAAGACGCTTTTTAGGCAAAACGCTTTTTTGTAGGGTAGCAAGTAACTGTAACGTTCTACTGCCTCCTGCTTTGTTCCTTCTAACTTTTACCTTTGCTATATGGCCCGCGACTATTATGAAATCCTGGGTGTCTCTCGTGACGCCGACAAAGAAGAAATCAAACAAGCTTACCGCCGTTTAGCCCGGAAGTATCACCCAGACGTGAACAAAGAAGCCGGGGCGGAAGAACGCTTTAAAGAAATTAACCGCGCTTATGAAGTACTTTCGGAACCAGAAACCCGCGCTCGTTACGATCGCTTTGGGCCGGAGGGTGTCTCAGGAGCCGGTGTAGGCTTCCAAGATATGGGCGATATGGGCGGCTTTGCCGATATCTTTGAAAGCATTTTTAGTGGGTTTGCTGGGGGTATGGGTGGCCCGACGCAACAACAAAGACGCCGCAGCGGCCCTGCGCGAGGTGATGACCTGCGGCTAGACCTAAAGTTAGATTTCCGGGAAGCAGTATTTGGCGGTGAAAAAGAAATCCGCATTTCCCATTTGGAAAATTGCGAAGTTTGTAACGGTTCTGGTGCAAAACCAGGAACTCGTCCGCGTACTTGTTCAACTTGTAGCGGATCGGGTCAAGTTCGTCGCGTTACCAGAACGCCCTTCGGTAGTTTCACTCAAGTATCCACTTGTCCCACTTGTAATGGAACAGGGATGGTAATTGAAGATAAATGTGATGCATGTGATGGCAAAGGCGCGAATCAAGTAACAAAGAAACTTAAAATCACCATTCCGGCTGGGGTGGATAATGGCACACGCTTGCGGATTTCCAATGAAGGAGATGCGGGTCAACGTGGCGGCCCTGCTGGAGATTTATACGTTTACTTGTTCGTCAATGAAGACGAAGAATTTCAACGAGATGGCATCAATATTCTCTCGGAAATTAAAGTTAGCTACTTGCAAGCAATCTTAGGTTGTCGGTTAGAGGTGGATACGGTAGACGGGCCAGTGGAACTAATCATTCCTGCGGGAACCCAGCCGAATACGGTGATGAAATTGGAAAATCGCGGCGTACCGAGATTAGGAAATCCAGTAAGTCGAGGCGATCATCTGTTGACAGTATTGATTGATATTCCCAACAAGGTGACACCAGAGGAAAGGGAATTGCTGGAGAAACTGGCTAAAATTAAAGGAGACCGTACTGGCAAAGGTGGTTTAGAAGGATTCTTGGGAAATCTGTTTAAGTAATGAAATCCTCTTCTATTTCAACTCCTGATGCTCAACTTGATTTACGCGGCACCCCGTGTCCAATTAATTTCGTGCGGACAAAACTACGTTTAGAGAAAATGCCATTAGGGGGCTTGCTAGAAGTATGGCTAGACCCAGGAGAACCAATTGAGCAGGTTCCCGATAGTTTGACAATGGCAGGTTATCAGGTAGAAAAAATTACAGATTGCAGTAGTTATTTTTCCCTGTTAGTGCGTCGTCCAGTTAATAACCAATGATTGCGGAAACTTCTGCTGCAACTGGACAGTTATTGGGTACTGTGCTAGCTGTGCAGGCTAATTTTTATCGCGTACAGCTGGATGTGACAGAGACGGAGACGCGGAGACACGGAGACACGGAGACGCGGAGACACGGAGACACGGAGACGCGGAGACACGGAGACGCGGAGACACGGAGACACGGAGACACGGAGACACGGAGATACGGAGAAAAGTCTGAAATTGAGATTGCTTCGATGGCAACTTCCGCAAATACAGATAATTCTGTCCCCGCGTCTGTCCATCTCCCCCTCCTCCTCTGTACTCGCAGAACGCGGCTGAAAAAAATCGGACAACAAGTGATGGTGGGCGATCGCGTTGTTGTGGAGGAGCCAGATTGGACTGGAGGACGGGGAGCAATTGCTGAGGTTTTACCCCGTGAAAGTGAATTAGATCGTCCAGCCATTGCCAATGTCAACCAAATTTTATTAGTATTTGCTGTTGCCGATCCGCCTTTGGAACCTTATCAATTGAGTCGGTTTTTGATTAAGGCTGAGTCTACTGGCTTGGATGTGCTTTTGTGCTTGAATAAAAGCGATTTAATTTCACAACAAGAACAACAGCAAATTAGCGATCGCCTGCTCAGTTGGGGATATCAACCGTTATTTATCAGCGTCCAAAATGGCATCAATATAGACCAAGCAGCCAGCTATCTCAGAAATAAAATTACTGTAATTGCTGGGCCTTCCGGTGTGGGCAAATCTAGCCTGATTAATTGGCTAATTCCCGACGCTAACCTGCGAGTGGGGGAGGTTTCTGGCAAATTAGCTCGTGGTCGTCATACTACCCGCCATGTAGAATTATTTGAATTGCCCTGTGGTGGTTTATTAGCAGATACTCCGGGTTTTAATCAGCCGGACATGGATTGTAGCCCAGAAGAATTAGTACATTATTTCCCAGAAGCAAGAAAACGCTTAGCAGTTGCTAGCTGTCGATTTAGCGATTGTCTGCACCGAGATGAGCCTGAGTGTGCAGTGCGGGGAGACTGGGAACGATACGAACATTATTTGGAATTTTTGGATGCAGCGATCGCTCTTCAAACACAACTTCAGCAACAAGCCGGCCCTGAATCAACTCTCAAGTTAAAAACTAAAGGTAAAGGCCAGAGTCAATACGAACCGAAACTGGAAACTAAAAAATATCGCCGTGTTTCTCGAAAGACTCAGTTACAGAACTTGCAACAGCTGTATCAAGAAAGCGAAGAATAGAAAAAGAAGCCGTCAAAGTAATTCGTAATTCAAGCCCCCACCTTTAGGTATGAAGTATTTTTGCCATAAATATAAACAAATATAGACAAAAATTGGCAAACTCTACTAAAAACCCCCATTCCCTACAAGGGAATGGGGGCTGGGGGGTTAGGTTTCTAAGATTTTGATGTTAGCAATAATACTTTTTAAACATCCTCTTAAGCTTGTTTTTTATTCTTAGCAACCAAGGCTCCCAAGGATAAACCTAATAAACCTAAGATGCTAGCTGGTTCAGGAACAGGGGTAACATCTGCCTGTGCTATCCCCTGATAAGTTCCAAAGCCAGCTCCTGAAAAATAAAGCGATCCGAAACCGGGTTGGAAACTTAAACTACTAGCATTTACAAAATCGATAGACCCTCCGAAGGGGCCACCACCTGAACCACCGAAGTTGATGAAACGATCGCTACCATTAGTTCCGATTCTTGCAAGAATATTAGCCAGTGGCGTTGCAAGAGCCGTGTTGGTAAAGCTATTTCCATTAACATTAAAGGAAAAGTTAAAGTTTGGTAAAGACGTAAGTGCAAATGTTCCATCTCCAGGGTCTCCGTCAAAGCTAAACGTTCCTGTTCCTACGAAGGGAGAAGTTACAGTGGCATTAGGCGTATTATCAAATTTAAAATCAAAGGTTAGTGCTTGTGATTTGAGAGGTGAAACGGCGATCGCAGTTACGGCTACTATGCTTGATGTTAAGACAGTAAAGATGTTTTTGCTCATTTTGGCCTGGTGTAGTCCACTATGTCAGATGTACTGAAAATGATGTTAACATCATGTATATATTTAAACGATAAATTTACTTTGTAATTTCAATGAATTCCGATAGTACTTATGTATAATAATTATACGTATTTTCCGAATCAAGAAAACAGAGCAAGTTCATACTTGAGAAGTCCAGCAATCAAGTTGCAATGTAATCCAAAACTTTTTCTGCAGTTACGATATTGTGATTTCAGGATGCGAAAAATCTTCAGTTGGCGATAAATGTCTCCACCAAAAATACTTATTTAAAATGTATTCTTTTTATGCTTTCTCTATTCGCGCAAGAGGTCTAATTTTTATATCTAAAAGTAGCGTCTTATGCCATTTCTGCTTTAATACTGGTATAATTATTGAGCTAATATATGTGTAATTCTAAGCACAATAATATTGAATTGCAAATTGGCAATTACAGCAGTTACAAGTTTATCGTCGAGAAACTGCCCAGTTAAAACTGATAGCAACTTTGTTGACTGATGACGAAATTACATCAACACTTTTGCCGGGTTTTAGCGTTCGAGTTCAACGCTTTTTTGTATAATTCTGGCGTAGGCGTAGCCCGCCTTAGGCATCGCTCCTGAAATTCAACCTCACCAAACAAAGTAAAAGTAAAATTTTTCTGGAGGCAGATACTAACGGCATCTGGTTAAAAAAGAATTACTAAACTCCAAAGGCAAAAAGTTTACAAAAGGACTGTAAGTGAGAAACCCGATTTTTCCGCTGCAACAAGTCAACCCACAACCGGAGTAGGAATGCCCAGGAGTTCAAATATTGGTACAAAGCTTTTAAGGGACTTCCAGTTTAAAAAACATTCCATCCCTGCGGGACGCTCCGCGAACGTAGGGGCTTTACAAAGAAAGGCAGAAGTTCGTTCGCGCAGCGTGTCGAAGACAGGGCAGAAGGCACTTATGTTAGGAGTAACAATTAAAACTTTAGTTCTGGGTCTAGAGCCACGTTCAGACAAATAATTATACCGAGACTGCTTGCAGCAAGGTATAAAACGTCCTTGTTACAATCCCACTCTTTTAAGGGTGGGTAGCATAGCTGCCTTCTGCCTTCTGCCTTCTGCCTTCTGAAAGCTGTGCGCCCCTACAAATATACAAATAATTTGGGATAATTTATTTTTTGGAAGTCCCTAAATTAATTGAAAACTCATATAAACCTAACTCGCAATCCCCATAAAGTCTTAAAATATTGTTAATTTCTGGCAAACCCCTCCACCTTCAACTTACAAGTACCACCCCAAAATCATTATGGCTATTGGCTATGTCGCGCTTGTTCTTCATGCACATCTGCCCTTCGTTCGTCACCCAGAAAGTGACTATGTGTTGGAGGAAGAATGGCTCTATGAAGCCATCACAGAAACTTACATCCCATTATTAAAAGTATTTGAAGGCTTAAAGCGAGACGGTATCGACTTTAAAATCACGATGAGTATGACACCGCCTCTAGTGTCGATGCTTCGTGACCCTCTGCTGCAAGAACGCTATGACGCCCACTTAGCACAACTAGAAGAACTTATAGAGATGGAGGCCGAGCGTAACGTCCATAATGGACATATTCGCTACTTGGCCGAACATTACGCCACTGAGTTTAACGAAGCGCGTCAAATATGGGAACGCTACAACGGTGACTTGGTGACGGCTTTTAAGCAGTTCCAAGATAGTAATAACCTGGAAATTATCACTTGCGGCGCTACCCACGGCTATTTGCCTTTAATGAAAATGTATCCGCAAGCAGTGTGGGCACAAATTCAGGTAGCTTGCGAACATTATCAGGAAACCTTTGGACAAGCACCGAGAGGTATTTGGTTACCTGAATGCGCTTACTACGAAGGTGTAGAGCGGATGCTGGCAGACGCTGGTATACGTTACTTCCTGACCGATGGACATGGTATTCTTTACGCCAGACCCCGTCCCCGCTTTGGTACTTACGCTCCAATTTTTACAGAAACAGGCGTTGCTGCGTTTGGGCGAGATCATGAATCTTCTCAACAAGTATGGTCTTCTGAAGTCGGCTATCCTGGGGCGGCGGAATATCGAGAATTTTACAAAGATTTGGGCTGGGAAGCAGAATATGAGTACATTAAGCCCTACATTATGCCCAATGGTCAACGAAAAAATACGGGCATTAAATATCACAAAATTACTGGACGTGGTTTAGGGCTGTCAGATAAAGCACTCTATGACCCTTATTGGGCAAGGGAAAAGGCAGCGGAACATGCCGCTAATTTTATGTATAACCGAGAGCGGCAATCTGAACATCTCTATGGTATAATGCAACGCCCGCCGATTATCGTTTCGCCTTACGACGCCGAGTTGTTTGGACATTGGTGGTATGAAGGCCCTTGGTTCATTGATTTTCTATTCCGTAAGTCATGGTATGACCAAGGAACCTATGCAATGACCCACTTGGCAGATTATCTGCGATCGCATCCAGTACAGCAAGTATGTCGTCCTTCGCAGTCAAGTTGGGGTTTTAAAGGTTTCCACGAGTATTGGTTGAACGAAACAAACGCCTGGATTTATCCGCATTTGCACAAAGCTGCGGAGCGAATGATAGAAATATCGCACGTGGAGCCAGAGGATGAATTGCAGTGGCGAGCATTAAATCAAGCAGCACGAGAATTGCTGTTAGCACAATCTTCTGACTGGGCTTTCATTATGCGGACAGGAACTATGGTACCTTATGCAGTCAGACGCACGCGATCGCACTTGATGAGGTTTAATAAACTCTACGAAGACGTAAAAGCTGGCAAAATTGACAGTGGTTGGCTCGAAAAAGTCGAAGTAATGGATAACATCTTCCCTAAAATCAACTATCGCGTTTATCGTCCGTTGTAGTAGTAGGGTAATTAATTAAGCAAGAGTAGGGTGGGTGTTATTTATTTACCCACCCTAATTTTTTATGCACATTCTATTAAGCTGCCTTTGTTGCTATTGGGGCAGGTTGCGGCTGGTATAAGCATCTATGGCATAAGCAGGAATACGCTTTGTGTAGTCTACATCTAAGCCAGTGAGGGATTTAGCCAACTTTTCAAAAGACTCAGAACGCCAGTTACGCTCGTGGATAGGCTTGCTTTGTTCTCCCAAGAAATAAGCCAGAGAGCCTAAAACTGAAGCAGCTACCCAACCCACAACCGCTAATGCAATTACTATAGTCATTGTTAAACCTCTTTTTAAGTTTTGTAAATTTATGTAAATAAATATAGCTTTATCAAAATAAAACTTGCAATCTATCTATGGGTGTGTATGCCGATAAACTAAGTACGGTATTCCACACTGAACAGTTATGAGTGGTGAGTATTGACTCAAACAATAAGACGGGAGTAACAGCAAACTATTATGAAACTATTATTTTAGAGGCTATCTGGGTCAATATTTAATTCTCGGAGTTTAGCAGCTAATCTTTGCGCCTTTTGCTCCGTTTGCTGTTGAGCCTCTTGTGCGGCTTGTCGTGCAACTGCTTCCTCTTCATGAGTTAGGAGTGTTTGACCCGTAGCTGGATTGTAAAAACGCAGTTTTCCTCTCTCCAAGCGCAACTCTAGCCCCAAAACTTGACTGGGTAAGGACACTGTACCATCTGGTAGGGTATTTGTTGTCACTAGGAAATAATTACCTTCGACCAAATGTAAACCTTGGAGTTGGGGATTAAGATAATCGCCTGTAGGATCATACTGAAAATATTCACGCACCCCTAGAAAGGCGTAGATTCCTTTCTTTGCACCTTGGTCTTTGCTACGGGTGGTTTTTGAGGTAATCTCTAGAACGAAATCTGGAGTTTTATTATTTTCTTCCCAGGTTTTGTAAGAACGTCGGTCATATTTTTCTACTCCAAACACCACAAATACATCTGGTGCGACAACTGATTCTGGATTACCTTTTTCGTAATAGATAAATAAATTACCAGCGACGTATACATTTGGGTGATTTTGAAAATAAATATCTAGCACAGTGGTAGCGTATACGAGACACTTGCGCTGTAAATCACCTTCAGCCATTGGCTTACCGTCCTCATCTGGATATTCAATTGGTGTAACAGGGATATACTCAACTGAGGCTGTCATGGTCGGATACCTAAACTCAACTAGGGCTAGATTCAATAATATCTCTTAAAATCTAGTTGCCATGATTAAGAGGCTGTGAAATCACCACAAATTCCATATTATCTGGAGATTAATTGAGTATTTGATGAGGAATATTATGCAGAATTTCTTGTAGTTGGAAACATTTTTCCACTATTAGTGCCAAAAATTGAAAGATCCATTAGTCCGATAATCTGATCTCTTGCTTTTGGGTAAATTAGTCGAGTAACTTCAAGGAAACATACATCTGTAAACTGAACAATTACTATAGAAACGATATCTGGCTTTAGATAGTTTCTGTACTGTGTAAATAAAGTTAAAAAAGACAGGCAAGATGCCTGTCTTACAATGAATGATTTAGCAAAGAATTTAGAAATTCATCTCAGCAGCTTGGACTTTTTCAACCTGCTTCTTCTTCAGCACTAGCATCACTTGAGCCAGCATTACAAGAGCGATGAATGCAATTAATCCTTTGACTCTGCCGGCGTCTTGCAGTACGATTTCTGCATCTCTTTGACCGAATCCACCGACGTTGGGGTTATTGGTCAAAGCATCACCAGCCTTAACTGCTTGTCCTTCGGAAACAATCAATTCGGGGCCTGCGGGAACTGTATCAACAACAACATCACCAGACTCAGGTTGGATGTTCAGCAGATATTTAACGTTACCGTCTTCATCTTCTTCTTTGGCAATTTTGGTAATTGTGCCAGTAGCGGAAGCATTGTAAACGTTATTGTTGCTCTTTTCGCCAGTGGGATAAACTTGTCCGCGTCCGCGATTACCACCTACGTGAACTGAATATTTACCGAAGTGGATGTTTTTGTCGGTTGCGGGGTTGGGAGAAAGAACTGGGAAGACGATTTCTTGGTACTGTTCGCCAGGTAACGGGCCGACGATGACAATATTTTCTTTGTCTTCGCTGTAGGGTTGGAAGTAAGTATCGCCGATTTCTTCTTTAAGCTCTTCGGAAATGCGGTCTTCGGGAGCAATCTTAAAGCCTTCGGGTAACATCAGCACAGCACCGACGTTTAAGCCAGTTTTAGAACCATCAGCACCAACTTGCTGAACGCTGGTGTCGTAGGGAATCTTCACTACAGCTTTGAACACAGTGTCAGGTAGCACCGATTGGGGAACTTCCACTTCTGTCGGCTTGGCTGCTAGGTGACAGTTCGCACAAACAATCCGCCCGGTTGGTTCGCGGGGGGTTTCAGGATAGGTTTGCTGTGCCCAAAATGGATAGGCAGCAGCAGATTGGGGAAGGGCGAGATCGCAACTGAAGTAAAATGTCACAGTGGCGATCGCTATGAGCAATGTTTTAACAATTGCTCTAGCACTGCGAGTTAACCTCGCTGTTACAGAAGCATTTCTCATCTCTATAAGGACAATGATTGAAGTTAGTCATTAGTCATTGGGCATTGGGCATTGGGCATTGGGCATTGGGCATTGGGCATTGGGCATGGAGCATTAGTTATTCCCCCATCTCCCTATCTCCTCATCTCCCCATCTCCCTCATCCCTTACTCAACAGTTAATTAAGCCCACCAAGGTGCATCGCCAGTACGGAAGTCTGTTTCAGTCCAAGGACTTAAAACAATTTTGTCGTCTGTTGTGCTGGCGTGGGCTAAAGCTAAAGATAGTGGTGCTGGGCCGCGAACAACTTTACCAGTTGAATCATATTGAGAACCGTGGCAAGGACACTTAAATTTGTTCTCAGCAACGTTCCAAGGAACAACACAACCCAAGTGGGTGCAGATAGCATTAATGCCGTAATCTTTGATGGCTTCTTTGTTTTCTACCACAATATAGGTGGGATCACCCTTGAGTCCTTGAACTAAAGTGCGATCGCCTGGGTTACGGTTTTCGAGAAACTTGGCGAGACTAACATCATTGCCCAACTCATCTTTTGCTGTGGTTCCGCCACCAGCACCACCGCTAGCTGGTGGAATAAAGTAATTGACAAAGGGATACAATGCACCCAGAGCTACTCCAGTGACAGTCCCAAAAGTGAGCAGATTCATGAACTGACGACGCCCCATATCTGGCACGTCTGCTGATTCCGAAAATTGAGCCATAATCTACGCGCTCTTTGTGTATTTTGTTAAGCATTTTGACAGGAGTACTTGTACTTGAGTAACTCTTGTCTGAAGTCGAAATGCTAACGCTTACGACGATGCCATACTTCTCTGTTCCAAGATTATGTTTAGCATCTTTTCTGTTAGCATTACATTTCTTTATATCCTTATCATACTGGAGTTACGGAACTTAACATCATAACTAAATGTAAAATCTGATTGAGAAAAGCTATGACAGGACAGGAATTACGTCAACTGTTGATTGAGAAGTGGGGATACTCTTACGACGTGCAATTTCGGCGGGCACAGGGGAAGATATTTTTGCAAGTGATGTGGAAATATTTGGAGCAAGCTTCTTTTCCCTTAACTGAGACTGAATACCAAGAGCATCTTGATAGTATTGCTAGTTATCTTCATGCTCTTGGCGGAGTAGCACAAGTGCAAACATTTATCACCCAAACACGCGATCGCCCCCGACTCGGTAAAGCTGTTAGTATTCCCCTTGATTTAGGCGAACGAGCTTCTGAATGGATATTATGAGTTATTACTTAATTAAAAAATATAAAGCCGACCAACTTCCAGATAATTTTCCAGATCGAGCAGAATTTCAACTATGCTAAAGAATTCTTTTGCCCAGAGTTACATCTCTATCTGGCTGAATTAACACAACCTCACCATCATCTAGAACCACTCCTAACACTAAAACTTCTGAGATGAAATTTGCAATTTGACGCGGTGGAAAGTTAGTTATAGCTAATATTAATTTGTCAATTAATTCACTTGCTTTGTAAAGTTTTGTAATTTGGGCACTAGATTTTTTCATGCCCAAGTCGCCAAAATCTATCCACAATTTATAAGCTGGTTTTTTAGCTTGAGGAAACTCTTCAACTTTGATGATTTTGCCTACATGAATTTCGATTTTTTCAAAATCTTCAAAGTTAATTTGTGCCATTTAATTTTAGATTTTTGTACGGCGAGTAGATATAGATTAACTAAATTTTAGACGTTTTGAAATCTTGAATTTTCATCCAAAATCCAAAATTTAAAATCTAAAATTCTATGAATTTAAATTTAAATATCGCTATTTTCCTGTGAGCTTCACTAAGCCAATACCACCAAAATAAAGTCCCAGAACTGCACCAGCTAAAAGACTTTGGGTGAGGGGGTCGGTGGAAGGTGTGAGAACTGCTCCTAAAACCACTGCTCCCATAATCACGTAACGCCAACCAGAAACCATCTTTTGAGACGAGACAATATTCAAGTTACCGAGTAATAGTTGAATGATGGGAATCTGAAAAGCTAAACCAGTGCTGAATAAAAGTAGCAGCACAAATTCAAAATATTTGTCAATAGACCAAAGTTGTTCAACGACATCTGCCCCGTAGCTGATGAAAAATTTCAAAGCTGCGGGAATTAAAAGTAAATAAGCAAATACTAAACCTGCTGCAAATAAAACACTCGACCCTAAAACCACAGGCCCCAATAAGCGGCGTTCCCGGCGAGTCAGTCCCGGAAGCACAAACTGGATAATTTGGTAAAGAATGAAAGGACTAGAAAGCACCAAGCCAGTGTAAGCTGCGACTTTCAGGGAGACAAAGAAATATTCTCCAGGTGCAAGTTGCAGAAATTTGACTCCTTGTGCTGGAACTTCAAGTAGTTGGACAATGGGCTTAACAGCAAAGAAACAACCGACAATTGCTATAGCTACAGCAATTAACGAATAAAAAATTCGCTGTCGCAACTCTTCTAGGTGGTCGAAAAGTGACATTTCGACTTCACCCGGCAACTCATCTAAAGGATCTGTTTGGGAGTTGCCATCTGTTTCTGAGTTGATATCAGTAGCGGTTACAGTATCTACGTCTTGTGAGGGCGTCATGAGTTCAGTTAGTGGGCAACATTGATAATTTTATTGGGCATTGGGCATTGGGCATTGGGCATGGGGCATGAGGAAGATGAGGGGAGCAGGGTAGAATAATAACTCACCAGTCATCAGTCATCAGTCACCAGTCAACACTCAACAGTCAACTCCCTACTCAGCATTGTTAACTATTTTATCCGGCGATCGCAGCCACCAAGATCTGTTTTTCAGGGCTGCGAGTTTTTTGTCCTGTTTTTTGGGGTTCCATGTGCATAAGTTAGTAGGAAGCCATCTTGTAGGCAATACCTCAATACGGTTCGGTTAAAGGGGAAAGGGGAAAGGGGAAAGGTTTCAAATACATCCTTTACCCCTTACTGTTTTCCCAGACTACAAGGGAAGTTCATACTGCTTATCCAAACCGTATTGGGCAATGCCTAACCTAAAATAGGGTGGAACCGATAATTTGTAAATCACGTCTCTGCGGCTAGTAGGACTGAGTAACTCAACACAACATCAATATACAATGCTCAGTTTTTCAACTCCGGTTCATCAAGGTGGCATCTAAGTTTAGCGTAATCATCAGAAATTTTTAGCTGAGGTTGTATGAACCGGACAATTTGCATTGGTCTTATGGCATTGCCTATTTATTTATCCAATGCTGAGCTAAGCAATGTTTATAGTAATGTGTCAATTGTCAAAAACCAGCTTCCTACCATAGCTGCTGTGATGGTTTACAGCATGAATACCCCTTTTGATATGTTGCCTTGGCAAATATCAGCTAGAGACGATCAAACTGAAGATTGTCTTCGCTCTGGTATATGCAAAGATTGAGAAGTCGCTCAACTTAATTAAACGTAAAATGTCATTGACGAGGTGAATGCAGTGAAGCGTAGCAATCGCCAAGACTCTATTTTACGTATTTCAATGTTGACTTACTTACTAAAGTGTTATGCATTTGAGTTATAGATTCAGGGAACTCGAAAAAATAAAAGTTACAGCAGTTTCATAATTAAAAAACTAATGGTTGCAGAAAGTTATCAAGGTACAGTCCTGATTACAGGAGCCTCAACAGGAATTGGTCAGGCCTGTGCTTTGCTTTTAGACAAATTAGGATTCACTGTTTTTGCTGGTGTGCGTCAAGATATTGATGCTCAAGCGCTACAAGAAAAAGCTTCACCAAGACTAATTCCAGTTTTTTTAGATGTTACTGATGCTGATTCCATTGCTTCTGTAGCACAGAAGGTAACAAATACAGTGGGTGATGCTGGAATTTTAGGTTTAGTAAATAATGCCGGAATTGCTGTCCCCGGCCCCTTAGAATTATTACCCATCGCAGAATTTCAACATCAGATGAATGTAAATGTCACTGGACAATTAGCAGTGACACAAGCATTTCTTGGTTTATTACGCCAAGGTAGCGGTCGAATTGTGAATATGGGTTCCATTGCTGGGAGAAGTCCTACTCCATTTTTGGGTGCTTATAATGCTTCCAAGTTTGCTTTGGAAGCACTCACAGATGTCATGCGTATGGAATTAAAACCGTGGGGAATTTCAGTTTCAATTATTGAACCTGGTTCCATCGCTACGCCTATTTGGAATAAATCCCTAACTCAAGCTGACATCGGACAAAACAGTTTACCAGAATCGGCACTCAATCTTTACGGTCGAGCGATGAATATTGTACGCCACAAAATGCAGATGATTGCATCTAGAGGAATTTCTGCGGATATTGTTGCTCAAGCTGTTGTCCACGCGCTAACTGCAAAACAACCAAAGACGCGATATCTCATTGGACAAGATGCCAAAATCCAAGCTGTTTTGAAACATATTTTGCCCGATCGCCTCTACGATCGCCTAATCTTATATTCAATGGGTTTGTAGTTCGATCTGATTGGGTCTAATGAATTTGTTACATTATTTGTTGTCTTTGAGAGAGGAGCGATAGCTTTACAATGTTCGCTCCTCATTTTTATGCCATTACAAAACACGATAGGTTTATATAGTTGTCCGATTTTATTAATGAACTGATATGTATAGGCAAGACGCAATAGGCAATAGGCAAAAGGGTTATAAAAGAGTAAAGTGTACGAAATTTTGTTCAAAAATCAAATAGGATTCCTATAAATCCACCTTGTTAATCTCTAGTATTCAGCACCTAAAGACCGTTCTATTGCTCGTCTAATGTAACGTTGATAAGGTATCCCTTCTTTCTTGGAAACAGTTTTTACTGCCTCTAACATTTGCTCAGACATTCTTACATTGACAGATTTATCTTTAGGCTTGAATTCAAAGGTTACTGGCTTAAAATTTTCAGGATGAAGATAATCTGACAAATCTTCTTCTAATAGAAACTCTATCTCTTCATCAGTTTTAAGTCTTGGGAAATCTTTGTCCATATCTCTGTACCTCTTTATCTCGCATATATCTGGCACTGATTGGTCTAATGAGTATTTGATCTTGTTTATTGCGGAATGTAAAAGCTACAAAAATATACTTTTCTCGGCTTGAAATCCCTATAGCAAGATATCTGTCCTCATTTTCAGAGTGTTGTATATCTGGAGCAATGAGAATATCCGGCTGTTGAAACAGATACTCAATTTCTTCTTTAGAAACACGATTCCAGCATTTGGCAGAGTTCCCTTCATCCCAATCAAAGCCATTTACTTCTTCAAGCATATCTTAAAAAATTACATTTGTATATACAAATGCTTATACAAAAATATCATATTACTATAGCGATCCTATTTCAGTGGTGAATAATATTCGGTGTTAATTGTCAACGGTTAACAGTCAACAACACTAACACATAATATTTCACAAATTATTTGGAATTGATATATATATTCAATAACACTACAAAATTGTACTTAACAGTACCTTTTTTTGTGTCGGATATTTTTAATATTCATAAGAGTACCTTATTTTATATTTTTGGTTTGCCCAATTTATACTTATAGTATTTGTACTTAATTAAAATTCAACTTTAGCATTGCGATGTGCTATACAAAACGTATATATGAAAAATCAACTGGAATATTGCTAACTTAGTTAGTAATTTAAGTGAGATTTACTGAAATTAACAGAGCAATTCCGGATCGGAAATTTTGTCATCCCCATTTTTGAATTAACTCTATTAGTTATGCTCCTAGATTTAGAAAGATTTTATCAGGCTTGCAATCCAAGTAGACCTCTAATGATAGGAGATGCAAGCGATCGCCGATATTATATCGATTTTGCAGCAGTGCGGGGTGGCAAAATCATTGAAGCTTTGCAGCGTACCATCACTCGCATATCCCCAGATTCACCAACTTGTCAGCTATTTACGGGACATCTCGGCTGTGGAAAATCAACGGAATTGTTGCGCCTAAAAGCCGAGTTAGAAGTACAGCAGTTTCATGTGGTTTATTTTGAGTCTACCCACGTCTTAGAAATGGCGGATGTGGATGTGACTGATGTTTTATTGGCCATCGCCGGTCAGGTGAGTGAAAGTCTGGAGGCGATGAAAATTAAACTCAAGCCTAGATACTTTAGCAAATTGTTTGGCGAAATTGTCGATTTTTTGCAAACACCAATTGAACTGGGAGTTGAAGCCGAGTTATCTGTGGGGATTGGCAAAATTACTGCTAAAACCAAAGAAAGTCCGCAATTGCGGCGGCGGTTAAGGGATTATTTGGAACCGCGAACGGCTAATATTTTACAGTCAATTAATCAAGAACTATTAGAACGTGCCAATAAAGAACTTAAAACTCAGGGTAAAAGAGGACTAGTAGTAATTGTTGATAATTTGGATAGAGTAGCAATTCGACCTTTACCATCGGGGCGATCGCTACCAGAATACTTGTTTATTCAACGGGGCGAACAGTTACGCAAACTAAATTGTCATGTAGTCTATACTATTCCCCTAGCTTTGACTTTCTCCAACGATAGCGCCGAACTTCAACATCGTTTAGGCGGAGGAGTCGCGCCAAAAGTTTTACCGATGATACCTGTGCGTTTGCGCTCTGGAGAAATTTTTCCCCAAGGACTAGCATTGATGCGACAAATGGTGCTAGCAAGGGCTTTCCCAGACATTTTACCCAGCGATCGGTTAGGCTTAATTACAGAAGTGTTTGATAATTTAGAAACCTTAGATCGGTTGTGTTTGATTAGTGGCGGTCATGTACGCGACTTGTTGGGGTTGTTGTTTGATTGTTTGCGGGAACAAGATCCACCATTCGAGCAAGAATGTGTCGAATTGGTAATTCAAAGACAGCGAGATTACCGAGCCAATGCCATTGACCCCCATGAATGGGAACTCATCTTTCAGGTGGTGCAACAACAGAGGGTTAGAGGCGATATTGAATATCACACTTTATTGCGGAGTTTATTTGTATTTGAATACCGCGATCGCGAAGGGGCTTGGTTTGCAGTCAACCCGGTTTTAGCAGAAACGCAAAAATTTAAATCATGGTTGAACGACACCCACAAGTAGATATCAGAGCAAATAACGAGCGGGCATTGAGGAGTTTAGGGAGAGCGATCGCACTTTCTCACGGTCAATTTTCCCTAGTTTTAGTATGCTGCAATTATCGGGTTTTGCAAGAAGAGATGTTGCAACGACTCGAAGAATTATCTTCAGGATTATACCACATTCAAAAAGTAGTTTTACCACACAACGCCAGAAGTCTTTACACAACTATTCATTTACAATTAGTTACCGACAAGCAACCGCCCTCAGCCTTGATGATTTTGGGTTTAGAGTTAATAGAGGGATTGGATGATTTCTTAAGGTCTATTAATCATATTCGTGATGAATTTCGCAAGCGTCATCCATTTCCGATAATTGTTTGGATGAATGATGAAGTTTTACAAAAAGTAGTACGTTTAGCGCCAGATTTTGCCAGTTGGGCGGCGACACCGATTAGATTTGAAATGACAACTAATTCGTTGCGGGAATTTCTGCAACAAGAAACTGATTCTTTATTTGCCAGAGTTTTACCGAAGAATAGCGTACAACTGCAAACATCTAAATTTGCAGAAAATTATTCTACTCTGGGGCAAATTTGGAAACATAATTATGAATTACATTTTGCCATCCAAGAATTACAAAATCGTGGCGTCACCTTAGAATCGGAATTGTACGCCAGTTTAGAATTTGTTTTTGGCTTAGATAATTATGTTAGCGATCGCATCAATCCGGCGTTAAATCATTTTCAGAAAAGTTTACAAATTTGGCAAAGATTGGGAGAGAGGAGGGATGAAGAGGACGCGGTGACGGAAAGACGCGGGGACGCGGTGAGAGGAGATGAAGAGGACGCGGTGACGGAAAGACGCGGGGACGCGGTGAATGAGAATGTCCCCGTGTCCCCGCGTCCCCGTGTCCCCGTGTCCTCTTCCCCTGTGTTTTCTTCACGAGAAGAAAGAGTATTTTCTTCCCCATCCCCCCCATCTCCCCCCTCTCCCCTAGTTATCAGACAGGGAGTTTTGCTGTTTTATCTGGGGTTATGTAGTTGTCGTTTAGCTGAGCAAAATCAAGTGGAAAGCCGCCGTCATTGGTTAGCGGCAAAATCTTATTTTCAGCAATGTTTGAATATTTTAGAAATAGTTGGGTGTCTAAATATAGTTGCTGAATTTATTGGTCAACTGGCTGAAGTTTTGCAAAATCTCCAAGACTGGGAACAATTACAAATTGTGGCTCAAAGGTCTTTGGAGTTGCATCAAATTTATGGCAATCAAATTCAACTTGCTTGTGATTATGGCTTTCTGGCACAAGTGGCTGTACAGCAATCACGTTGGGTACAGGCGAGTATTTTAGCGCATGTATCGCTGCTAAAATTAGCTGAGGCGCAAAAACAAAATGACCCTTATGACTGTTTATTTCCTTTACTATTGGCGCAAATTTATTATTTAATATTGGCTAAAGCCCAGCGCAATTTAGGCGAGGAAGAAGTCGCCCGTGCATATTTAGAAAAAGCTACAAAAGAACTACCAGAAGCGTTAGAATACAGCGCTCATCAATATGATGCCCATCGTTATATTCGCTTGTTGCGGACATTGCGATCGCTTTATTTTGCAGAAGGCCGATATCTAGAAGCTTATTATATTCGTCAAAAACGCCGTTCTGTGGAACAACAGTATGGTTTTCGAGCTTTTATTGGTGCGGGACGTTTGCAACCCCAAAGACAAGCAACAAACCCGGCATTAATGTCACCTGCGGGGAGTAGCAGTGTTGCTTTAGAAATTGCAGCTTCTGGTCGAGAACGAGATATTAATAATTTAATTGGTAGAATTGGCCGTGCTGACCAAAAGTTAACAGTAATTCACGGTCAGTCCGGAGTAGGTAAAAGTTCTACGGTCACGGCGGGTTTAGTTCCAGCATTGCAAAATCGAGCTATTGGCGATCAAATTGCTGTACCTGTGGTGCTGCAAGTTTATACAGATTGGGTTAAGGAATTAGGCAAATCTTTAACTGAGGCTATGTCTCAGATTAAAGTAGAAGCGGTCATTGAACCTAAAGTTTTGCCGGAATTTATTGCGCCTAGCATCGTCAATATTTTACAACAATTAGAAAAAAATGCCGAGAATCATTTAATCACAGTTTTAATTTTTGACCAGTTTGAAGAATTTTTCTTTGGATATAGCGATCGCCATCAAAAGCAAGCATTTGATAAATTTATTAGCGATTGTCTCCAGATACCTTTTGTCAAGGTGATTCTTTCTTTAAGAGAAGATTATTTACATCGTTTATTAGACTTTAAGCATCTTGCTGCTTTGGAAGCAATTAATCACAATATTCTAGATAAACATATCCGCTATCAGTTAAATAATTTCTCCCCAGAATATGCCAAAGTAATTATCCAAAAATTAACGGAGCGTTCTCAGTTAAACCTAGAGCCAGCTTTAATTGATGTCCTGATTGCAGATTTATCCACAGAATTTGGAGAAGTCCGCCCCATTGAATTGCAAGTCGTGGGGGCGCAAATTCAAGATGAACGAATTACCACCTTGGAACAATATCAGCCTCATAGACCAAACAAATTAATCGAACGATATATTAAAGAATTAATTAAAGACTGCGGCCCGGAAAATGAACGAGCAGCTTTATTGATTTTATACTTATTAACCGATGAAAGCAATAATCGACCTTTTAAAACTCGCGCTGAATTAGCCGCACAACTCACAGAGTTAGAAGATGCTAGCAAATTAGAGTTAATTTTAGATATTTTAGTTCGTTCTGGCTTAGTGGTTCTCTTTCCTGACGTACCAGAACGCTATCAACTAATTCATGATTATTTAGTAGATTTAATTCGCTACTTGCAACAACAAGAATCAAGCTTACAAGTCCAACTAAACCAACTACGCCAAAAAGTAGAACAAAGTCAAGCGGAAATTGAGCGACTCAAAAGCGAATTGAGCCAAAAAAGACAGCCAACCAAATTAATAGATACTCATCCCCAACAGGGATTGGGTTTATTAACAGAATTGCGGGAGTTACAAAAGCGCGAAGAATTAAGTCAGCTAGAAATCGAACGATTGCGCGCTGAACTCAAAGAAAAAGAATTAACCGCTAAACTCGCAGAAAGCCAAGAAAAACGAAGACTCAGCGAAGCGAAATTAAATCGTTCTCTGAAAATTGCCTTGACTGCTTCTGTGTTGGCGATATTTGGTTTGAGTGTTTCTATCGTTACAGCAATAGATAGCGAAATTAAAACTTTGAGTGTATCTAGCGAAGCTTTATTTGCTTCCCAAAAAGGTATTGATGCTTTAAAAGAAGCTTTAAAAGCCGGGAAAAAATTACAACAAACAATTTGGGTAGATTCCAATACCAGAGAGCAAGTACTAACGGCTCTTTATCAAGCGGTTTCGGGGGTAAGAGAATATAATCGTTTCGACGGGCATATATCTGGGGTAAATAGTGTTATATTTAGCCGCCAACGGAATTTAATTGCCTCAGCCAGTGCAGACACTACAATTAAACTCTGGCGTCTTGATGGTAGCTTGGTCAAAACTTTGTCAGGACATGAAGATGTAGTCAATAGCATCAGTTTCAGTCCCGACGCTCAAATTATTGCTTCCGCCAGCCAAGATAAAACAGTAAAACTCTGGAACCAGGACGGTAAACTACTAACCACTCTCTTGGGACATCAAGCTGTGGTGAATAGTGTAAATTTTAGTCCTGATGGTCAACTTATCGCTTCCGCCAGTACAGACAAAACGATAAAACTTTGGACTCAGGATGGTAAATTTCTCAAAACCTTAAACGGACACAGCAGTGCAGTTTTAAGCGTCGCTTGGTCGCCTGATGGACAAACCATTGCTTCCGGGAGTGCTGACAATACTATCAAGCTTTGGAGTCGAGACGGTGAATTACTAAAAACCCTTCCAGGTCATAACGATGCAGTCTTGAGTGTTGCTTGGTCGCCCAATGGTCAAACAATAGCTTCCGCTAGTTTAGACCAGACCATCAAATTATGGAACTTAGAAGGTAAACTCCTGAGGACTTTATCAGGACACAGTGCAGGAGTTACCAGCGTTAGTTTCAGCCCCGATGGTAACACCATCGCTTCCGCAAGTACCGACGAAACCCTGAAACTTTGGAGTTCTCAAGGTGTATTGCTCGGTACCCTCAGGGGACATAATAATTGGGTGAATAGCGTTAGTTTTAGCCCAGATGGTGGCACCCTGGCTTCTGCAAGTCGCGACAAAACCATTAAACTCTGGCGTTGGGACGATGTGCTAGTGCGAAAACCCAAAACTGATAACAATGATTGGGTGACTAGTATCAGTTTTAGCCCTGGAGGGCGCACTTTAGCCGCAGCCAGTCGAGACAAAACTGTAAAATTGTTCAATCGAGAAGGTAAATTATTCCGTACTTTCACTGGGCATCAAAGTCAAGTTTGGGGCGTTAGTTTTAGTCCTGATGGGAAAATAATCGCCTCAGCGAGTAAAGATAAAACAGTAAAGTTGTGGAGTCGGGGCGGTCAATTGCTGCATAGTTTACAAGGTCATAATAATACAGTCTTGGCTGTAGCTTGGTCGCCTGATGGTCAAGTAATTGCCTCAGCGAGTAAAGATAAAACAGTAAAGCTTTGGAACCGTAACGGTATACTGCTTAACACCTTGCAAGGACATCAAGATGCAGTTAACTGGGTCAGTTTTAGTCCCGATGGTAAATTCCTAGCTTCAGCCAGTGATGATAAAACAGTGAAACTATGGAGTCAAGAGGGCGAATTAATACAAACATTGACTGGCCATAGCCGCCGGGTAAATGGGGTAGCTTGGTCACCTGATAGCCAAATTCTCGCCTCCGTTAGTATTGATAGCACAGTGAAAATTTGGAATCGAGACGGTGAGTTGCTAAGTAATCTCAGTGGGGATGGTGATAGTTTTATCAGTGTTAGCTTTAGTCCAGATGGAAAGACTTTAGCAGCTTCCAGCGATGACAAAGTGAGAATTTGGAAGCGTGATGGCACATTGTTGATTGCTTTAAAAGGTTATAAAGACGAGTTAACCAGCATCAGTTTCAGTCCTGATGGTAGGACTTTAGCTGTGGGAAGTGCCAGTGGTACAGTGATTTTCCAGGATTTAGCAGATATCGAACTCAATAAATTGCTGGCACGGGGTTGCGACTTGCTGCATGATTATTTGCAGACTAACCAAAAAGTAATGAAAAGCGAACGCAATTTGTGTTCTGGTAGGTAATTATTAACATCCCAATTACAACAAGAACAGCAAAAATGCGAATAAATCCTGACGAAGTTTAATATCTAAAATATTATGCCTGAGTTAAGCGATCGCACTTCATCGACTCAAACGCTAACTTTAAAAAATGCGAGAACTAATTTTCAGTTTCATTGAGATGTGCTTGTAGCCAATTGAGCAAATCATCAATTGTTGTAAAATCTAACAAAGCTTCCCCAAGTGCTTCTAAATTTTGGAGTGAAAGAGACTGTACTTGCTTTTTCACCTCTTCGGGTAACTCTCCTACCCGTCTTTGTAGTAGCCGTAAAACGAGTTCCTGCTGTCCGCGTTCGTAGCCAATGCGCTCACCTGTGGTAATGTAACTCATAGTACGCTCCTGTTCAAATTGCTTAAATTCTTCCCAAAACTCTGTTTCCAAGGCTTTTGGTAAAATCATAACCCAATCCACGAAGCGATAGAGGTTACGAATATCTTTTTCTGGCAAACCTAATTCATACAATCGACGAATTAAGCTAAATTTCCATGCTTTGCGTTCTCCTAGCTTTTTAGTAGTTTCTTGTGTTTTCAAATGTGCCATTACAACCGTTGCAAAAGGATTATTACTCTTTTCTAATTCTCCCCAACGGCTTTGGTAATCGAGAAGTTTAACAGTTCCAAACTGGAAATTCAAGCTGGTATCTGGATAATTAAAACCGTATTGATTTGGTCGCCATGTCACATCTGTATCGCATAAAATCGCTAAACTAATGGCAGGTTTGCCAAATTTATCAAAAATTCGCAGATTGTAGGAAAACATTCTTTGTGCAAATGTTTCTTCTGATTTTGCTTGAATTTCAACATGAATTAATAACCAAATTTCTTCTCCAGATATTTGCCAAACTTTGACCAATTTATCTGCGTATCTTCTGCCAATTTCTGCATTGCGGTCTATTTGTTGGAATTCTTTATCTAGGAATTCGTGGGGACGTTGCCAATCAATTAATGCAGCAGTCTGAGGAAAGAAGAATTCCATTGCTTGGGGAAAGTAAGCTTCTAAGATTTCTTTCCACGGTGAATCATTATCGATCCTTTCGCGTTCCGAGGCCATGAATTGGTAGATGGTAGTGATGTTTTAATTATCAAGCTTACCATCATTACTGCGGCGGGGCATATCGTGTTTAATATACGATTTAAAATGCATTCAAGAGTGTTATAAAGTCAATATGCTACTTCTTTAATGCAGTAGATAATTGGCGCAAGCGATCGCTAACTTCTAAATTAGACTCTTGCGATCGTAATTGTGGTGGTATCTCTGCCAACAAAAGTGGGTTTTCTTGCAACCATTCATTAAGGGCAATCCCCGTCCATGTGCCTTGCTTTTCCCTAAAACTATCAATCAAGCCCTTTAGTTCTTGAATGCAGTATGATTCAAAACCTGCTGCTTCAAAAATTGCGGCACGCAAGTACTCTTCAAAAGCATTGATATCATTTTCAACTTCAAATATGACATCATCTTGCGGAGATTGAAATTCGCTGGAAATATCTATAGCAATTTGTGTGGCGACATTAATAATCGGTGCTGCAACTCCTGTGACTCCTAAAATTTGTTGCCTTGTTTCAGGATGATATAGTAATTTATAACCATATTTGGCATATCTTTTGAGAACTCTAAAAGCAGCTTCTTCTCCAGTGTAATAGTTATCAACTATTTCAATATCAACTCCAAGACTCTTAGCAATTTTATCGCGGGCATCGCTATTAATTGAAAAGTTCGACAGATGCATCGTACATTCTATTTATTTGTTGGCTGGAAATTCGCTTTAAGACATCTTCCATTACAATGTTCAAATGCATTGCTAGTTCGTTTAACTCTTGGTTAAGTCGTCTAAGTTTCTTTTTATCCTCTTCAGTTCTCGCTTCCATTGTTTTACCAGCTTTCGCAACTGAAGCTGTATAACCTAAGTCTACTAGTCTTTTTAAACAGTTCTCTAACAAATTTAAATGTATAATATTTACCTTTTTTAAATTCGGAATGTCTAGAATTATTCGCCCATTTTCTAAAGACTTTGCCACCGCTTCTAGAACTTGACTTATCCCTTTACCTAATTCACTTTCCCAGTCTTGAAGCGCAATTATCTTGTTTCCTAATTCCTTGTAAGGTTCTACCTCATTAAGTTTAGAAAGTGTTGTTTCTAGCTCCCGCAGTACTTTTTCTCCTGACTCTTCTGCTATAGCTAGCTTAATTGTCTGAAATGGTTCTCTTAACTTGCTATCACTAATTTCAAGGAAGGTGTTAAGGCTTAATCTAATCCAAGATATTTTTTCACATTCTTGCTGATAGCGTTCTTCTGAACTGTTAAGGATAGCTGTTGTTGTCTGTAAAGCCCACTCTGTAATAGCGTTTCCAGCAGCAACATTAAAACGTTCTATTGCTTGGGGAATAACTAAGCGTGGAAAATGTTGACTAATATGTTCTCTTAAGGATTGCTGAAATTCTTCTGCATAAGACTTTTGCCATAATGCATCAGCAACTCTATTTCGGTCATGTCTAGACCATCTTTCTGCTTTAAATGAAAGGTCTTCTAATATACTTTCATCAATTAATCCCAAAAAATGGTTTCGTGCTTTTTTAGATGCTTCTACACTATATATTTCATCATTATGTTTTATCTGTAGTGCCAGTAAAGAAGCCCATGTACTCAGTTTTATAACCTGTAAATTTTCAATGTCTTCTGTATATTCTTTCAAATGTTCGGTTAGTTCAAGCTTGATACTACGTATTGCACTCTCAACAAAGCGATTCTCTGTTTCTGGCCAGTTTCTATCTGCTCGAAAAACGTCAATACGATTGAGAATAAACAGCATCCTTGCAGGAGAACCACCTAAATCTTTTACCTGCTCAACCACTTCTTGCAGCAAGCTTCTAACTTTTTCTTTGTCGGTTTCTGCACTGTTATATGTTACCAAACACAATGCCTCACGACACTGTTTAATCACATTCGCATTGCCTTCATCACCCACATACGCTAAACCAGGCAAATCCATAATTTTTACCCTTACACCTCTGGGTAATTCCAGTTTAGATTCTTTGATGAGTCTAAAGGGGTAAGATATGGTCGATTGGGGGCAAGCTAAATTAGGTTGTTTCTCTCTGTTATCGATGTAACTTATCATTACATCATATAAGCGTTGATAAATTCGCTCATCACTAATACCTGTCCATTCTCCACACTCCCATAATGCTCCTGGAGTTTCATGGATTATTAAAGACTTTTTTTCGCTATATTCTATGGTTACTGCTCCGGCGCTCATTTCGCTGACAGCAACAGGAACAATTTCTGCTCCACATAATAAATTTACTAAAGTGCTTTTACCGCTACTGGTAGTTCCTGTTGTCGCAAGGGTAAGAGTAGGATTTTGAAGTTCATTTACTAAATTATCAATAGCTATTTCTAATTTATCAGAAAGTTCTTGCAGCTCTGGGTGATATGTATCTGGTAAATGCTCTGAAATTTCTGTAGAAAAATTATGCCAATATTTAGAGAGAAGTTGTGCATTTTGTTCTACATCTGCAAATACTTTATATAATTTATTGCTCATTTTCTAACCCATTGCTAAATTTTTCTAACTAGATGCAGAACTTTTACCTTCTCTATATACGGAAGATATTTTAGTTTTATTTAGTTAATGTGTAGCTCGATTTGAGTATTTTCGCTATTTCTTTATAATCTTAAATTAACTGAATAGCTTACGTAGTTATACGGTATTTGACTATTAAAACTTTATATTTTTTATGATTCTACTTAATCTTGATATAGCAACATGGTTTAGTGCCTACTACTCGTTTGAGGCGCGATCGCTTCTCTCAAATTACCCACGCGATCGCACCTTAAGAAATAGTTACGTTGCCTTCAGCGATCGCCTCTAAAAGCTGCTATAGCTAAATGCTAAAATATATAATATGAATTTACTGCTTAATTTCTAAGCATAAAATCGGAGAAAGCTATATCGCCTTATACATTAATTATTTATCCGAATAATCCTAATTTATGGAAAAAATCGTATCCGATCCGAAAATAATGATGGGTAAACCTGTCGTTTCAGGAACTCGTATTACAGTTGAGTTAATTCTTGAAAAACTTGCTGCTGGTGAAACACCTCAGCAAATACTCGAAGCGCATCCGCGACTTACTGATGAAGGAATTAAAGCAGCTTTGGCATTTGCAGCTCAAGCTTTGCGGTATGATGTGGTTTATCCAACGATTGAGAAAGTTTCTTGAAGTTTTTAGGGGACGAAAATTTAGATTGGCAAATCGTTGAACGTCTGCGGCTTGATGGTCATGAAGTTTTGTATGTTGTGGAAATGCAACCAGGAATTCTTGATGATGAAGTCTTGGACTTGGCTAATAATGAAGGTGCAATTTTATTGACATCAGATAAAGATTTTGGTGAGTTAGTTTTCCGTTTGCGTCGAATTGCAACAGGTGTGGTGTTAATTCGATTATTCGGTTTATCTCCAAATGAGAGAGCAGAAATTATTGCCAATGCCATTAATCAGCACGCAGATGAATTATTAAGAGCTTTTACTGTTATTTCATTGAAAAGTATTCGCATTCGTAAAATGATGTGAATTATTGATTTAACCGCTATATCAAATTTGAATCGCCACATTACTGAGTATTAATCATGGCAACAATGGTAGATAGTGGCACCTCTGCAAAGTAGTTTTGCTGGAATTGTTCTTCCTTGATGGCGGCTAAAAATTGTGTAACAGCTGCATCACCCTTAGTTTCAAAAACATTGTTGGGATTCCAGGTAATTTGCAAATCGCGGTCTTCTCTTGTTACTGTAAAACCGTAATATTTTAAAGCTTTGATTCCTAAAAATAAGGTGCGATCGCTAATCCCAAGTTTATCTAAAAGTTGGACGCGGGTAACTAGTTGATTGGTACGACTAAGATATTTAGCAACACCAACCAAGGTCTGCCAAATTTGTTTTGGTGATTGGTGGTTGGGTTTAGACCAAGCGATCGCTAGTTGTTGATTATCAACGGTAGCATTTAAACATCGCCGCAACCATGCACGTAAATCATCCCAGTTCGTCGGACAATGTTCAAGAATCAGTGCCGAAGTGGGTAGAGACGCCATTAATGGCGTCTGTGCTGAGTTGTCCTGATTCCGTAAGTCGAGAATGAATGGCGAGTATTGAGTACTGAATGCTGAGTTTTCACTTGGGCGGACGGCAATTAATCTAATTTCATAGCGTTTTTTGAAGGTGTTATAGTCGAGTTCTGCTATACAATCACACCTGCCTATGGGCAATTCATCTTTGTAGTGTCCCCACCAAATACCAGGAAACTGACTTCTAGTTGAATCATCCCGAATATCAAACTCAGTTTTAATGTACTGTACCTTTTTTCCTCGCCAATCTTGCTGATTGCGATGCCAACTATTTTCAAACCAGCAGTTTTGAATTAGCAGTTTGGGAACAGGGTTACCCATTCCACAAGGTTCTAGTAATTTCAGTTCTAAAAATAATTCTTTCCCCAAATCTGCAACTTTTACCACTATGTCTGCTTGCACCGTTGGCGTGAGAGTTATACCGCCCAAAGATTGCCGTAACTGCTGATTAATCGCTGCTGTAAATAAAGGAATATTCTCAACCGGCAAACTCAAACCCGCAGCAAAAGGATGTCCGCCAAAGCGATGCAACAGATGTGCTTGTTCTTTTACCAATTGATACAAATCGACCGAATTCACCGAACGGGCGGAACCCCTTGCAAGTGGGGGGGATGAGGGGGACAAGGTAGACAAGGGAGACAAGGTAGAATTTTCTTCCCCCTCTCCCTTGTCTCCCTCCAGTCCTTCTGTACTTAACAAAATTGTCGGGCGTCCTGTTTCTTGTGCTACTTGTCCGGCGACTAAGCCCAAGACACCGGCAGGCCATTGGGGATCTTCTAGGACAATGACGCTGGTGGTTGATAAATCTAATTGAGTCAGTTTTTGTGCGACTTGGGCTTGTACATCTTTCTGCAAGGATTTGCGCCTGGTGTTTGCCAGTTCTGTAACTTCGGCTAATTCGTGACAACGTTTGATATCGCGACTAGTTAATAATTCGACGCAAAAACTAGCATCGCCTTGGATGCGGCTGACGGCGTTGATTCTAGGCCCTAAACCGAAGGAAATATCTGTGGGGCGATCGCCACTTTTCTGGCACAATTCTAATAATCGCCCTACCCCCGGTCGTCGTCGCGCTGTCGGTGGCTGTTGAAAATCTGCTTGCAGTCGTTGAATTCCCAACTGTGCCAAATAGCGACAATCTCCACTCAGTTGCACCAAGTCAGCAATTAATCCTACTGCCACTAAATCTAATAAATCCTGTAATGGATGTTGGGGAATATCAGGCAAACTTTGATACAGTGCTTCCACCAATTTATAAGCTACCGCCACTCCAGAAAGATTAAATAGCTGATGTTCTTTTGGCAGATATCGCGGATTAATAATTGCTGTAACTGGCGGGCGTTCTTCAGGTAATGTGTGATGGTCGGTAACTATGACATCAATACCTAATTCTTTAGCATAAATAATTTCATTAATATTTGTGCTACCCGTGTCACAAGTGACTATTAATTTACAACCTTGTTTTGCTAAATTTTCAATTCCTTGATTATTTAATCCGTGGGATTCTTTTAAACGATTAGGAATGTAATAACTTAACTGGATATTTTGAATAAAAAACTCTCCTAATCCATCCCAAAGTACGGCAGTGGAGGTAATACCATCAGCGTCAAAATCTCCCCAAATAGCAACTTTTTCACGACCATCGCGTGCTTTTTTTAAGCGGGCGATCGCCAAATGCATTTCTTGTCCAAATTCAAAGGGACTTGCTGCTTGGTATGCTTTATGGTTGATAAAAGCTAATAGTTGTGATTTTTCTTTAATTCCCCGTTGCCACAACAATTGTGCTGCATACATTCCATTTGATGCAGGTGTATGCTGTTTCACCGCTTGAATGAACCACTCTGGCGGTTGTTCTGCTGTTGCTAGGTTCCACTGTTGTTCTGGCATATAAAGAAAGTCAGGAAATTAAGAAATTAAGTCTTAGAGTTTTTAAATTAGTTTTGGAAGCAGGCAATAGGCAATAGATTTTTCAGAAATGACTTAGGATTGCTATTTATA
Organism: Nostoc linckia z4; assembly: GCF_002608075.1. Lineage (GTDB taxonomy): Bacteria > Cyanobacteriota > Cyanobacteriia > Cyanobacteriales > Nostocaceae > Nostoc > Nostoc linckia. The sequence continues at coordinate 428,286 of NZ_LAHA01000001.1, read as the reverse complement.
GGACTCATATTTGATTTTAAAAAAAATTCCGTACCCTTTAATCTTCTATAGCCCTATTGCCTCTTGCCTACCCACATATATAAGTTAATAAATCAAATCGAATTGCTATAGAAATACAGAAAATCCAAAGAAAAAATTAGTACGCCATTCTGAAAGTTTTACTGCCAATTTCTCAACCGAAAGCGCACTGGCATTTTATCGGACGGATAAATTAACAGGTTTTGCTGTAATTGTTCCAGAGAAGAACGACCGTTGACTAACTCCCAGTCGAAGTAGCGGAGTAATAATCCTAGCATCAAAGTTCCTTCGAGCATTGATAAATGCTCTCCCAAGCAACGATGAGACCCTGAGCCAAAGTCTATCATTGGCAGTGAACTAGTTTCCTTACTTTTGTCTAACCAACGTTCTGGCAGAAATACCTCCGGATTAGCATAGACTTCTGGATCTCTTCCAGCAGCAAGCATTGACCAGGATATTCTTGTACCGCGAGGAATCGCTTTACCTTCAATTACAGTGTCGCGTTGAGCCTGCAATGAAGTTGAGCCTGAGGCGACTGAATAAAGGCGCAATGTTTCCTTGAGAATTGCACTAATATAAGCCAATTCCTTGAAGCTTTCTGTATTAATACAGCCTTTGCTTTGCCAAACTCGATCGACGATGTCCCGTGCTTGCTGAAAAACCCTTTGATTTAAGCTCAACTCTCCTACTGCAAAGGATAAAGTATGGGCTGTTGTATCAGTACCAGCTATTAAGAGTTCAACACATTCTGCTATTAATGTTTCGCGATTGTATTTTGGTTCTTTAGCAGCGATTTTGACTAACATTGATTCCCGGAACAAAGAACTTACTTGTGGTAAATCAGTCTGGTTTTGTTCTCTCATCTGTAAAGCTAAGTCTACACGAGGAGTCAGAAATTCCTCTAAATATCGCCTTGATGCCCAATAATCTCGTGAATTCTTAGTTGGCAAATATTTAATCCATGTCTTCTCGCCAGCAGCTTGTCGTAGGAACCGATAGCCTAAAATAGACATTGCTTCGTACATCTTGAGAACTTCCAGGGGGGGACCTTCATGACTAGTACTCTTTCTATCCACAGGAATGCCTAGTACAAGAGAGCAAATCACCCTCATTGTTAGTTCTACAAACAGAGGATCTACCTCAACTTCTTTTGGCGGTGCAGCTTCTTTGACTGTCTCAATTACTTGTTCGCAGGCTTGGCTAATAATTTCAAGATATTTGGAGAGATTGCTAGAACTGAATTCCGGGTTCCAAGCCTTGCGTCGCCACTGCCACTCAGTTCCGGTTTCTCCGATCATAATGGGAGCATTGATATCGTTCCAAGCTTTACGCAATGACTCAGATCTAATTAAGCTACCATCTCTCATGCCATTGACAATGGTATCTTCGATAATTTTCGGTTTACTTAAAATGACAACTGGATAGCCGCGATTCCAGATAACATACATCGGGCCTAGCTGTTGACTCCAATCAAAAAATTGCCGGAATAATTTCTTCTGTTTCACTGCTGTTAATATTTGTGGAAGATTTCCTAACAGCCAGTGTTTGGGAGGAGAAGGAAGTGATTCTAGGGATTTGTATGTGTTCTTTTGTTTCCACCAGCGCCAACCAAGTGTTCCCGTTACGCTAGAAACGCCTAAGACTGTCGCTAAATATGGAAATGAGGAAGAATAATCAATCTGAGCAGTAATGTCTTGGAACATGAATCCACCTTTGTCTAACAAAAACTTCAGATTACCCAGATACTAACTTATTGTTTACAAATTTGTTCAGCCTGATTTTATTTTCTGAAAATAATATTAATAAGATTCAAGATACTTTTAACTCCCAACTCCCAACTCCCAACTCCCAACTCCTAACTCCTATTAAATTGGCGATTAATCTTCAGTAGTTTGAGATTCACTCACTAGCGGATTAATTAGTATTTCATTAGCAACGCTATCGGCTTTGCGAGCGCGAATTGCTGGACGCGATCGCCGATAACCTGCTCTTTCAGCTTTTTGATGTTCGTAATCAATTAATCTACCATAATATTCATGCTTGCTTAAATTCATCGACAAGAAAATATGCTGACGAATATTACCAAAACCTTTGCGATTAAAAAACTTTAATGCAGAAACATTGGTGGGGTCAGTATCTACCAGCATGAACCGCGCCCCATCTTCAATCATCCGAGCGACGACTTTATCAACTAACTTGTCTGCTACTCCCCGACGCTGAAATTTCGGACTAACCCCCAACCATAAAATGTAACCGTAAGTCCAAGATGCTTTGGTAATTATGGTTCCCAAAACAAAGCCTGCTAATTCTCCGTCTCTTTCAGCCACCAGGCAATATTCTGGATCTGTATTGTAAAGTCCAATTACTTCCCATTCATCCCAAGTGCGGTATAAATAAGGATATAAATCGCTGGTAAATAACTCTTCTCCCAAATGATAAACGGGAGCAATATCATCAATTCCTAATTCACGCACATAAATTGCTTCAGTTTCATCAAAAGTAGACATAAATTTCAAAATTTGAATTCTATATTTTTTATATTAGACAACCTGAATTTTTAGTTGTATCACTAGAGTATTGTATCAACTAACTTAATTATATTCACTTTTAATAATACAAATAGCAGCCCTAAATCATTTGTGAAAAATCAAATTAAATTTTTAACCATTCTTTATTTTTTATTTTTATCTACCTGAGCCATAAATTTCACGATTCATTTATAAAATGCTATAAATTCAAAAAATATAAATGAAACATCAAGCATTTGTCTTTAAAGAAAGATAATGCTTGTATTTGAGAATTAGCTGAAATCTGAAAAAATGCATTTATTTTTCATCAAAAAGCCGATTTAATTGGTTCTATTGACAATAGCTTTTGATATCTTCAATATTCTGATGCAGTTGAATCTTTAAATTCTTTATCGAAGGAAATGATATGGATATATGAAGTAAGCCAATATAGTGATTATGTAATTACTAATTATTATAATTCTTAATTTCTACCGAAGTTAGTTGATGGGCAAAGCGCAAAGTGTAGCAAAGGGTATTTAAAGCCTTATACCAAGGGACTTCCAAGGAAAAAATATTTCAATGCTATTGTTGACTGTTGACGGTTAACAGTTAACAGTCAACAGTCAAGGATAAATGACCAAAGACTAACTAGCCAACAAAGTCTTTTCTAGAGAAGTCCAACGGAAAGTGCGATCGCCACCCCTCTCGATGACTACTTTCACTCGTGGTTCTAGCTTGGGCAAATTCGCTAAATATTCAATTTCCTGGTCGGAAAGAATATTTCCTTCAATAATCCACAACACCAGCCCTTTGGATTTTGGTGGTAGCTGTTCTAAATGAGTACTTAGAATAGGTGGTGCATAGTATACATAACCTACCGCCGCACCGCTACCAGTACTTTTTTTGCCCAAATGAGGAGGTCTAATTCCATGAACTCTTGTGAGATATGCAGCTACGTCTCCCAGTCCCCTAGCAGTAATGTGCAGCGTAGTATAGCCAGCCGCACGAAGCCGCCGCTGATAACGACCTTCATAACCTCCTTCCAGAGGTACATACACTCCAAGAGCGCCAAATTTTTCCAGATCCCGGATTAAAGCGTTGCCAGTGGTAATTAGTGCCATAGATTGATTGTTGTCTTATCCCACTTAGATATCCATCTCCCCATCTCCCCTGCTCCCCCATACCCAATTCTAAAAAATTACTGGACAATGATAAATAAATAATTTATATTATTAGATTGTGACCAAATGCCCAAATTAGTTTGCCTCCCTAATGTCATTCTGAAATAGTGTTAGCATCAAAGCCCGAACGGTGAATTTAAAGATGATAATTTAACTTAGATTGTTCATTGGCTGGTAAACTAAGAAAGCTTTTAGGTTAACATTGGAGCTTGTGAAGGACGAAGCAAAGCCAATCCTCAGCTTCAGACTAAACTCACTCGTAAGCCGACGACAAAAAAGGCAAAGCTTTAAACAACAGTTTAAGGTCTTTAAAAACATGACATCTGAGCAGCAGTGCTAGCTCAGTGAACGGATACTGGGTGGTAAAGCCGCCTAAGTCCACCTGCAACAAGGCAGTCACCAACCTTGGGGAAGCCGTCCTTTGGGCAGATACAAATCAAAAACCCAGCGGCAACGCTGCCTGCAAAAAGTGCCACAGCAATTGCTTGGACAAGGGCATTGCTGCACACAGCCGAAAGCTGTAGCGCCTTGCATTGATTCCAGAAGTTACTTCTTCCCAATGGGAAGAGACTTGTGGCTGTTATGGCGGTCTCGTCACTGAAGCTAAACAGATTCGCCAAGCAGTACGGACACGGTTTGTTGTGTCCCAAAGTATTTGGAGTGGTTGAGGCCATTCCAAATTTCCCAGGCTATAGCCTAAACTGACGCGTACAAAGCGTGTCCTCTAGAGTCGGATTACAAGGTCAGCAAGTAGAAAGGAGAACCAGTTACTGTGTCTGTAGGTATTCTCGGCACCAAGCTGGGCATGACCCAAATATTTGACGAAGCAGGAGTAGCCATTCCTGTTACCGTTATCCAAGCAGGGCCATGCACTGTTACACAAGTTAAAACAAAACAAACCGACGGTTACGCCGCCATTCAAATTGGTTATGGCGAAGTCAAACCAAAGGCACTAAACAAACCATTGTTGGGTCACTTAGCTAAATCATCTGCCCCAGCATTGCGTCATTTAAATGAGTATCACACTGACAGCTCTAGTGATTATGCTTTAGGTCAGCAGATTAAAGCAGATATTTTTAGTGCAGGTCAAACAGTAGATGTAATCGGTACAAGTATCGGCCGTGGCTTTGCGGGTAACCAGAAGCGTAACAACTTTGGTCGGGGGCCGATGTCACATGGTTCTAAAAACCATAGAGCGCCTGGTTCCATTGGTGCTGGTACTACACCTGGTCGTGTGTATCCAGGTAAGCGGATGGCGGGGCGTTTAGGCGGTAGCCGCGTCACAATTCGCAAGCTGACTGTGGTGCGAGTAGACGCAGAACGTAACTTATTGCTAATCAAAGGAGCCATTCCTGGAAAACCAGGCGCTCTCGTAAGTGTTGTACCTGCAAAGCAAGTCGGTAAGTAGTCACTAGCCAATAGTCAACAGTCAAAATTTGGACTAATGACTAATGACTAAGGACTATTGTACAGATGCGATTAATCGCGTCTCTACTAAGGACTAATGACTAAGGACTAAAAATGGTTGAAAGTGTAGTTAAAAATTGGCAAGGAGAACAAGTCGGCCAGACAAGCTTTGAGTTGCGAGTTGCCAAAGAGCAAACAGCGTCTCATATTGTACACCGCGCTCTAGTACGGCAAATGACCAACGCTCGTCAAGGAACTGCCAGTACCAAGACTCGTTCGGAAGTGAGAGGAGGCGGACGCAAACCCTGGCGTCAAAAGGGTACTGGTCGCGCCCGTGCTGGTTCGATTCGTTCGCCCCTATGGCGTGGTGGTGGTGTGATCTTTGGGCCAAAACCCAGAGACTTCAACTTGAAAATGAACCGCAAAGAGCGCCGTTTAGCACTACGGACAGCATTTGTCGGTCGCATTGACGATTTGATTGTAGTAGAAGAATTTAGCGAACAGCTATCACGTCCAAAAACCAAAGATTTGGTAGCAGCATTAGCTCGTTGGGGAGCAGCGCCAGAAAATAAGACACTATTAGTATTGTCTGAATTTCCAGAAAACGTTTATTTGTCAGCCCGCAATATCGCAAATTTGAAGTTAATTGCAGCTGACCAGTTAAATGTTTACGATTTATTGCACGCTGACAAGATTGTGCTTACAACATCAGCTCTAGAAAAAATTCAGGAGGTCTACAGTGCCTAGCTTTGACCCCCGCTATCTTGCTGACTTAGTGCGTCGCCCAATTGTTACCGAGAAAGCGACGATCTTAATGGAGCAGAATAAATACACCTTTGAAGTAACTCCAAAAGCATCTAAACCAGAAATCAAGGCTGCGATTGAAGATTTATTTCAAGTCAAGGTTGTCAAAGTCAATACCGCAGTACCACCACGTAAAAAACGTCGCGTTGGTAAATTTGTTGGTTTTAAGCCCCTGTATAAGCGAGCTATTGTTACCGTTGCACCAGGGGATGTAGAGAAGATTAGACAGATTCTATTCCCAGATGTCTAGGAATTTTAGATTTTAGATTTTAGATTTTAGATTTTAGATTGAGGAGTTTACTGAGAAAGTGCCATCAATGGTTGTAATTAGTTAAACACTCATTAAATCCAAAATCCAAAATCCAAAATTCATTAAATCCAAAATCCAAAATCCAAAATCCAAAATTCATCAAATCCAAAATAGATTATGGGTACTCGTTCCTATCGCCCTTATACCCCAAGTACTCGGCAAGTAACGATTTCTGACTTCTCAGAAATCACCAAAACTGAGCCAGAGAAATCTCTAACTAAATTCGTACACCGCGCCAAAGGTCGGAATAATCAAGGGCGGATAACCAGTCGTCGCCGGGGTGGCGGACATAAAAAACTTTACCGGATCATCGATTTTAAAAGAGATAAGCGCAATATTCCCGCCCAAGTGACAGCCATCGAATACGATCCCAATCGCAATGCGCGCATTGCATTGTTGGAATACCAAGATGGCGAAAAACGCTATATTATCCAACCAAACGGACTGAAAGTAGGGACAACAATTATTGCTGGCCCCGAAGCTCCCTTTGAAGACGGGAATGCCCTACCACTATCAAATATTCCCTTAGGTACTAGCGTTCACAACGTAGAACTGACCCCCGGTAAAGGTGGTCAAATTGTACGTGCGGCTGGTGCTAGCGCCCAAGTAGTGGCAAAAGAAGGTAACTATGTAACTCTTAAGTTGCCCTCAGGAGAAGTCCGGTTGATTCGACGTGAATGCTACGCCACCATTGGGCAAGTAGGTAACACTGACGCCAGAAACCTCAGTGCAGGTAAAGCAGGACGAAATCGCTGGAAGGGTCGCCGTCCGAAGGTCAGAGGTAGCGTCATGAACCCAGTGGATCACCCACATGGTGGTGGTGAAGGTAGGGCACCCATCGGTAGATCTGGCCCTGTAACACCTTGGGGCAAACCCACCTTGGGAGCCAAGACACGCAATCCCAAGAAACTCAGCAGCAAATATATAGTACGTCGTCGTCGTAAATCTTCTAAACGCGGTCGTGGCGGTCGTGAATCGTAAAGAGTTAGGAGTTATGACTTATGAGTTATGACTGAAATAAGTTGAGAGTAAAATCTAACTTCTAACTCATCATTCCTAACTCCTCACTCCTAAATTCTAATTCCGAAATCCAAAATCCAAAATTGAACTATGGGTCGTTCTCTAAAAAAAGGTCCCTTTGTTGCGGATCATCTTCTTAAAAAAATTGAAAAGCTCAACGACACTAACAGAAAAGAAGTTATTAAAACTTGGTCACGAGCTTCGACAATTCTACCTGTGATGGTCGGTCATACCATAGCTGTTCATAATGGGCGTCAACACGTTCCAGTATTTGTCAACGAACAAATGGTAGGACACAAGTTGGGTGAATTCGCCCCAACACGCACCTACAGGGGTCATGGCAAAAGTGACAAAAAATCGGGTAGGTAGTCATTAGTCATTAGTCATTAGTCATTGGTCATTAATTCTCAAAAAAGGACAAAAGACAAATGACAAGTGACAGAAGACAAATGACCAAAATGGAGAAAATTATGGCTACTGATACTACTGAAGTGAAAGCGATCGCCCGTTTTATCCGCATTTCTCCCTTGAAAGTGCGTCGCGTACTCGATCAAATCCGCGGGCTATCCTATCGAGAAGCGTTAATTATCCTGGAATTCATGCCCTATCGCGCCACTGAACCCATATTGAAGGTTCTCAGAAGCGCTGCTGCCAATGCCGAACACAATGCTGGCTTAGATCGGTCTGAACTAATAATTACTCAGGCTTATGCCGACCAAGGGCCTGTCCTGAAACGATTTCAACCAAGGGCGCAAGGTCGAGCTTACCAAATTCGCAAGCCGACGTGTCATATTACTGTCGCCGTTGGAGCCGCCCCAGAAAAATAACGATTTAGTCAGAAATTTTAGAGGAAGCATTCGTGGGACAGAAAATTCATCCAGTCGGTTTTCGCCTGGGTATTACACAAGAACACCAATCCCGTTGGTTTGCAGTTCCGGAACGTTATCCAGAACTTTTACAAGAAGACCACAAACTCCGTACATACATAGAACAAAAGCTCGGTAGACTAGCTCAAAACAACGCCGGAATCTCCGAAGTGAGAATTGAGCGTAAAGCCGACCAAATCGACCTAGAAGTACGCACAGCTAGACCAGGGGTAGTAGTGGGTCGCGGTGGACAAGGTATAGAATCCTTGCGTACCGGACTCCAAGGGCTATTGGGTAGTAATCGCCAAATTCGCATTAACGTAGTTGAAGTGCAACGAGTTGATGCTGATGCATACCTAATTGCTGAATACATTGCTCAACAATTAGAACGCCGTGTTTCCTTCCGGCGAGTAGTGCGACAAGCGATTCAACGCGCCCAACGGGCTGGCGTCCAAGGTATTAAAATTCAAGTCAGTGGTCGCTTGAACGGTGCTGAAATTGCCCGGACAGAGTGGACTCGTGAAGGTAGAGTACCTCTACATACCTTACGGGCTGACATTGATTACTCTTATTGCACAGCAAAAACTATTTACGGCATTTTGGGTATCAAAGTATGGGTGTTTAAGGGAGAAATTATCCCTGGACAGGAAGAAACTGCACCACCACCCGCAGCTCGCTCGGATCGTGGCGATCGCTCGGATCGTGGCGATCGCGAACGCGAACCCCGCCGCCGTCAACAACAACGCCGTCGCCAACAATTTGAAGACCGTTCAAATGAAGGATAAATGGGAATGGCGTATAGGGCATGGGGCATTGATAATGCCCAATGCCCAATGCCCAATGCTCAATGCCCAGTACTCAGTAGCCAATCATGTTAAGTCCTAGAAGAACTAAATTCCGCAAACAACAGCGCGGACGGATGGAGGGACTAGCCAGCCGTGGTAGTACCCTTAACTTCGGTGATTTCGCACTCCAAGCTCAAGAACCGGCTTGGATTACCTCCCGACAAATAGAAGCTTCTCGGCGGGCAATGACTCGTTATATTCGCCGGGGTGGACAAATCTGGATTCGGATTTTCCCTGATAAACCTGTAACCATGCGTCCTGCGGAAACTCGGATGGGTTCCGGTAAGGGTTCGCCAGAGTTTTGGGTAGCTGTAGTCAAGCCAGGGCGGATTATGTTTGAAATCGCCGGCGTTTCTGAAGAAGTCGCCCGTGAAGCCATGCGCTTGGCTGCATATAAACTGCCAATCAAAACCAAATTTATTGTGCGCTCTCAACCACAGGAACAGGAGTAGGTCATGCCTCTTCCCAAGATTTCAGAAGCAAGAGAATTAAGCGACGAAAAACTTTCTGAGGAAATTCTCGCTGTCAAAAAACAACTATTTCAGTTGCGCTTGCAAAAAGCCACAAGACAACTAGACAAGCCCCACCAGTTCCGACATGCTAAACACCGCCTAGCTCAATTGCTGACGGTGGAGGGAGAACGCAAACGGGCAGAAAATCAACCCCCGCAAGCAGAAAAGTAGGAGATTATGGCAGTCAAAGAACGAGTTGGCTTGGTAGTGAGCGACAAAATGCAAAAAACGGTGGTAGTGGCCGTAGAAAACCGCGCTCCTCACCCCAAGTACGGCAAAATTGTAGTTCAAACCCAGCGCTATAAGGTTCACGACGAAGAAAATCAGTGTAAAGTGGGCGATCGCGTCCGCATTCAGGAAACTAGACCTTTGAGTAAAACCAAACGCTGGAAAGTCACAGAAATCCTGAACGTCAAACCTACTTAAACCTCATAGTTGTTAGTTTTATAACAACATAACAAGGGAGCACAATCGTGATTCAACCCCAGACTTACTTAAATGTCGCAGATAATAGCGGTGCCCGAAAGCTAATGTGTATCCGCGTCTTAGGCGGAGGCAACCGCCGTTATGGTTTTATTGGCGATAAGATTATTGCTGTTGTCAAAGACGCTACACCCAATATGGCTGTCAAAAAATCTGATGTAGTGGAAGCAGTAATTGTTCGTACTCGCAAAGCTGTAAAACGTGATAGCGGTATGAGTATTCGCTTTGACGACAATGCCGCTGTAATTATCAACAAAGACGGGAATCCCAGAGGCACGCGGGTTTTCGGCCCAGTTGCGCGGGAACTCCGCGATAAAAACTTTACCAAAATTGTTTCTCTGGCTCCGGAGGTGCTGTAATGGCAACCAAACAGGGTACGCCCAAAGTATTCCACAAAATGCACGTTAAAACTGGCGACACCGTACAAGTAATTGCTGGTAAAGACAAAGGAAAAGTTGGTGAAATTATCAAAGCACTTCCCCAACTGAGTCAAGTTATCGTCAAAGGTGTCAATATTAAAACTAAGCACGTCAAACCGCAGCAAGAAGGAGAATCAGGGCGCATTGTTACCCAAGAATTCCCCATTCATAGCTCCAACGTCATGCTTTATTCCACCAAGCAAAACGTTGCTAGTCGTGTTTGCTACACCTTTACGCCAGAAGGTAAAAAAGTGAGAAAACTTAAGAAAACTGGCGAAATTATTGATAAATAGTTATGAGTTAGGAATTAAAAGTTAGGAGTTAGGAATTAAAACTTAAAAATTAGGAATGAAAAGTTAAAAGTTAGGAGTGAAAAATCACAACTCATAACTCATAACTCACGACTCATAACTCACAACTCATAACTCACAACTTACAACTCATAACTTTATTCCCTGACCAAGCCCAGGGATATCGAGACAAAAACTATGGCGACAACAAGACTTAAAACCTTATATCACGAGACAATCGTCCCAAAACTAACTTCTCAGTTTCAATTTACCAACGTTCATCAAGTACCGAAGTTGGTGAAAGTTACTGTTAACCGAGGATTGGGCGAAGCGGCTCAAAATGCCAAGGCGTTGGAAGCATCGATCAATGAAATTGCAACAATTACTGGTCAAAAACCAGTAGTGACCAGGGCGAAAAAAGCGATCGCTGGCTTTAAAATTCGTCAAGGTATGCCTGTGGGTATTATGGTCACCCTCAGAGGCGAAAGAATGTATGCCTTTCTCGACCGACTCATTAGCCTATCGCTACCAAGAATCCGAGATTTTCGCGGTGTCAGCCCTAAAAGTTTTGACGGACGTGGGAACTATACTCTCGGTGTTAGAGAACAGCTAATTTTTCCAGAGGTCGAGTACGATAGCATCGATCAAATCCGTGGTTTGGATATTTCCATCATCACCACAGCGAAAAACGACGAAGAGGGCCGCGCCTTACTTAAAGAATTAGGAATGCCCTTTCGCGATCAATAAGTTCATCTATAGAGGGAACGATGGCGGCTAACGACACAATTGCAGATATGCTGACGCGCATCCGCAATGCCAACCTGGCGCGGCATCAAACTACACAAGTGCCAGCTACAAAAATGACCCGTAGTATTGCCAAGGTGCTGCGGGAAGAAGGTTTCATTGGTGAATATGAAGAATCAGGAGATGATGTAAAACGCAATTTGGTGATCTCCCTGAAATACAAGGGTAAGAATCGTCAGCCTTTAATCACTGCCCTGAAGCGGGTTAGTAAACCTGGTTTGCGTGTTTACTCCAATAGAAAAGAATTACCAAGAGTATTAGGCGGCATTGGTATAGCCATTATTTCTACATCCAGTGGTATTATGACTGACCGCGAAGCGCGGCGTCAGAACTTGGGTGGTGAAGTGCTTTGCTACGTTTGGTAGTAAACAAAAGTGAAGAGTTAAAAGTGAGGAGTAAAAAGTTAGTCATAAAAACTCATAACTCATAACTCATAACTCATAACTGCATAAAGGACAAAAAATCATGTCTCGTATTGGTAAACGTCCAATTTCCATTCCCGCCAAAGTACAAGTGGCGATCGATGGCACTAAAGTTGTGGTGAAAGGGCCTAAAGGAGAACTTTCTCGCAATTTACCTGCCAACGTTATAGTTTCCCAAGAGGGAGAAGTATTACAAGTAACTCGTCGAGATGATACTCGTACTTCCAGGCAATTACACGGCTTGAGCCGCACTTTAGTTGCCAATATGGTGGAAGGAGTTTCTCAAGGTTTTCAACGCCGTTTGGAAATCCAAGGGGTTGGTTACCGAGCACAAATTCAAGGACGTAACCTACTATTAAACATGGGTTATAGCCATCAGGTGCAAATCGAACCACCAGAAGGAGTTCAGTTTGCAGTCGAAGGCACCACTAACGTTATTGTCAGCGGCTACGACAAGGAAATTGTCGGCAACATAGCAGCTAAAATTCGTGCTGTTCGCGCACCAGAACCCTACAAAGGCAAAGGTATTCGCTATGCCGGGGAAGTGGTAAGACGTAAAGCTGGTAAGACTGGTAAGAGTGGTAAGAAGTAAAAATGAAACTTACTCGTAGAGAATCAAAACAGCGTCGCCATCGACGCGTTCGTGGCAGAGTTATTGGCTCCCCAGAACGGCCGCGTTTAGCAGTATTTCGTTCTAACGAGCATATTTATGCCCAGGTAATTGATGATACAAAGCATCACACCCTAGTGGCAGCATCAACTGTAGAACCAGAGTTGAAATCAAGTTTAGCTTCAGGTGCCAACCAGGATGCATCCGTGCAAGTTGGTAAGTTGATCGCAGTACGAGCGCTAGAAAAAGGCATTGCCAAAGTAGTCTTCGATCGCGGCGGCAACCTATATCATGGTCGTGTCAAAGCCCTAGCTGATGCAGCTCGCGAAGCCGGTTTAGATTTCTAAAGTCATTGGTCATTAGTCATTAGTCATTGTTCATTTGCAAAGGACAAATGACAAAGGACAAATGACAAAGGACAAATGACAACTGACAAATGACATTAAGAGAACATTGATTATGGCAACAGAGCGTAAAACTAGAACCAAGCGTGCCAAAAAAGAAGAAACCACTTGGCAAGAGCGGGTAATTCAGATCCGACGCGTGAGTAAGGTGGTTAAAGGCGGTAAAAAACTTAGCTTCCGGGCAATAGTCGTCGTTGGTAACGAACGCGGGCAAGTTGGTGTTGGAGTAGGTAAAGCCTCGGATGTAATTGGAGCAGTGAAAAAAGGTGTAGCCGACGGCAAAAAACACCTCATTGATATCCCAATCACCAAATCCAACTCTATCCCCCATCCCATCGATGGTATTGGTGGCGGTGCAAAAGTAATTATGCGTCCAGCCGCACCTGGTACTGGTGTAATTGCTGGTGGCGCTGTCCGTACAGTCTTGGAATTGGCAGGAGTTCGCAACGTCCTAGCCAAGCAACTTGGCTCCAACAATCCGCTCAATAATGCTAGAGCCGCAGTTAACGCTTTGTCTACACTGCGTACTCTCTCTGAAGTTGCTGAAGATCGCGGTATTCCTATTGAAAATCTCTACATCTAATTAGTCATCAGTCATTAGTCATTGGTCATTGGTCATTTGCAAATGACAAAGGACAATTGACAAATGACGAGGACAATTGACAAAGGACACTTTTAGCTTATGAGACTCAACGATGTTAAGCCCCAAAAAGGCTCGAAGAAACGCCGTCGCCGTGTAGGTAGGGGTATTTCTGCTGGTCAAGGTGCGAGTGCTGGTTTAGGTATGCGGGGTCAAAAATCTCGCTCTGGTAGTGGTACGAGACCAGGTTTTGAAGGTGGTCAACAGCCACTTTACCGCCGCTTACCAAAACTCAAGGGCTTTCCAATTGTGAATCGCAAGATTTACACTACGATTAATGTAGAGAAGCTAGCCTCCCTCCCCCCTAATACCGAAGTAACTTTGACCTCATTAGAAGCAGCAGGTATTATCACTGGTGCTAAAGGCCCATTGAAAATTTTGGGTAACGGGGAATTGAGCGTTCCGCTCAAGGTACAAGCGGCAGCTTTCACAGGTACAGCTCGCAGCAAAATTGAGGCAGCTGGTGGGAGTTGTGAAGTCTTATGAGTGAGCCGGAATAGGGCACTTAGATGCAAGCCAACTCGCAACCAGCGCCTGGTTCACACTAAAGGTAGCACTCTATGATCAGTCGAGACAAAGCCCCAACGGCTCAAGAAACTTTTATGCAGATGGCACAAGCAGCTGGGCTGAGAGGTAGGCTGCTTGTCACCGTCGGTATTTTAATTTTGGTTCGCTTAGGCATCTTCTTGCCTGTGCCAGGAATTGATAGGGATCGTTTTGCCACAGCCATCTCAGGAAACAACGCCATATTTGGTTTGCTGGATATCTTTTCTGGGCGAGGACTTTCAACTTTGGGAGTCTTTGCTTTGGGAATTTTGCCCTTTATCAATGCGTCCATTATCATCCAATTGCTCACCGCTGCAATTCCATCTTTAGAAAATTTACAGAAAAATGAAGGGGAAGCAGGTAGGCGAAAAATATCCCAAATTACCCGATATGTATCTTTGGGATGGGGAATTATTCAAAGTACGGCTTTTTCGGCATTATTCTTGCAGCAATTTGCTTTGAATCCAGGGCCGTTATTTGTAGCTGAAACTGCCATCGCCCTCACTGCTGGTTCTATGTTCGTTATGTGGGCATCAGAACTGATTACAGAACGGGGTATTGGAAATGGTGCATCATTGTTGATTTTTGTCAATATTGTCGCTTCACTACCAAAAGCTTTGGGCGATACCATCGATTTGGTACAAGTGGGCGGTAGGGAAACAGTAGGCCGCGTGATCGTACTTATCTTAGTTTTCTTGGCCACAATTGTTGGTATTGTGGTTGTGCAAGAAGGAATGCGCCGTATTCCAATTATTTCTGCTCGTCGCCAAGTAGGCCGCCGAGTTTTGGCAGAACAGCGTAGTTTTCTACCCTTGCGCCTCAATCAAGGCGGTGTCATGCCAATTATTTTTGCTGCCGCAATTCTCAGTTTGCCATTGTTAATCGCCAATTTCACGAAAAATGCTGAATTGGCCAATATTGTTAACACTTATCTGAGTCCCAGCGGTTCTGGTTCTTGGCTTTACGCCCTAGTGTACATGATTTCCATTATTTTCTTCAGCTACTTCTATTCTTCGTTAATTCTCAACCCAGTAGATGTAGCTCAAAATTTGAAGAAAATGGGTTCTAGTATTCCTGGTATCCGTCCTGGCAAGGCAACTAGCGAGTACATCGAACGGGTGTCGAACCGACTCACATTTTTAGGTGCTATCTTTTTGGGTTTAGTTGCTATTATCCCAACCGGCGTGGAAAGTGCTTTAGGAGTCCCGACATTTAAGGGATTGGGTGCTACTTCTTTGTTGATTTTAGTTGGTGTGGCCATCGATACGGCAAGACAAATCCAAACTTATGTTATCTCTCAGCGCTATGAAGGAATGGTGAAACAATAGTGACGCGACTAATCTTCTTGGGGCCGCCTGGAGCTGGTAAAGGAACACAAGCTAAGACATTAGCTGACCATCGGCAAGTTCCCCATGTTTCTACGGGTGACATATTGCGCGAAGCATTGTCCAAGCAAACCCGTTTGGGCTTGAAAGCTCAAAGTTATATGGATAAAGGGGAACTAGTTCCAGACATTCTAGTACAAGAAATGGTACAAGAACGCCTGAGTCAGTTAGATGCCAAGCATGGTTGGATTCTCGATGGTTTTCCTCGGACTGTTAAGCAAGCAGTATTTCTTGAAGAATTACTCGAACAGCTAGACCAGTCTGGTGAAAAAGTAGTCAGCCTAGAAGTCCCAGATGAGGTAGTGGTAGGACGTTTACTGGCACGAGGACGAAAAGATGATAATGAGGAAGTGATTCGTCGTCGTCTAGAAGTTTACCGTGCTGAAACTGCACCTTTAATTGATTATTACCGCGATCGCCAAAAGCTCCTAACAGTCAATGGCAATCAGTCCCAAGAAGAAGTCACTGATGAACTGCAAAACATAATCGCTTAAGGATGAAGGAAATGGGGAAGATGAGGGAGTGAAGGATAAAAATTAATAACTAATCCCCTGTTTGCCCCATGCCCCATACCCCATACCCAATTTTAGCTAAAATATATTAAGAAGCTGTTGATATATTTCCCAAAGTATGTTCTCTTGCAGATGAAGCGCTGCAAACGAACAGGAAATTGTTGAGTTGAGGAAAAAACAAATTGTCTAAGCAAGATTTAATTGAAATGGAAGGCACAGTCACCGAGTCTTTGCCCAACGCAATGTTTCGCGTTGATTTGGACAATGGCTTTAATGTACTGGCACACATTTCCGGTAAGATTCGCCGCAACTATATTAAGATTTTGCCTGGCGATCGCGTCAAGGTAGAGTTAACTCCTTACGACTTGACTAAAGGCAGAATCACCTACCGACTGAGAAAGAAGTAATATGTAGAGAATTTTACCATAAAACCATCTTTATGACTATTTACCAGTCAACTTACCTGAATAATTCCCTAAAAAATGTTATAATTTAATATTTGGAGTCAAAGTAAAAAAGGCATGAAAGTTAGAGCCTCAGTTAAGAAAATTTGTGAAAAGTGTAACGTGATCAAACGTCGTGGTCGCGTTATGGTGATTTGCGTCAATCCAAAACACAAGCAACGTCAAGGATAAGGCTCTGAATCAACAGAGTAGTGTTGCAAAACGCACAATCTTTATAAAAACAAAGAAACGCAAGATGAGCGTTTTTTTTGACTACAAGTAATCGCAAGAACAAGAGGGAGAGTTCATTGTGGCACGTATCGCCGGAGTAGACCTTCCACGCGACAAACGCGTTGAGATTGGTCTGACTTACATTTACGGAATAGGGTTATCGCGATCGCAAGAAATTCTAATGACTACAGGTGTCAACCCAGACACCCGCGTTAAAGATTTGAATGACGGCGATGTAGCCAAACTACGAGCAGAAATAGAAACTAACTACGAAGTTGAAGGAGACTTACGGCGCTGGGAGTCGATGAACATTAAGCGCTTAGTTGACATTGGCACCTATAGAGGCCGTCGTCATCGTATGGGCTTACCAGTTAGAGGACAGAGAACTCGTACCAATGCTAGAACCCGTAGAGGCAGAAGGCAGACAGTGGCAGGTAAGAAGAAGGCACCAGGGAAATAAATAAATTAACAACACTTGCTAAACAGAGCAAGTTTTACCTTAAACCAACAAAACAAGTATGGCCAGACAACCAACCAAAAAAACCGGGAGCAAAAAGCAGAAACGGAACGTCCCCAATGGGATGGCTTACATCCAGTCTACTTTCAACAATAGCATTGTCACCATTACCGATCAAAATGGAGATGTTATCTCCTGGGCTAGTGCTGGTTCTAGCGGCTTTAAGGGAGCAAAAAAGGGAACTCCCTTTGCAGCACAAACCGCTGCTGAAAGTGCAGCTCGTCGAGCCATCGATCAAGGTATGCGCCAAATTGAGGTAATGGTCAGCGGCCCAGGAGCAGGCAGAGAAACTGCTATTCGCGCACTTCAAGGAGCAGGACTGGAAATTACATTAATTCGGGATATCACCCCAATTCCTCACAATGGTTGCCGTCCACCCAAGCGCCGTCGAGTTTAATCGTTAAAACTTAGGCAGTGAGGTAAGTTAAAGCCAAAGTCAAGTCAAGTCAGTTGCAATCACCGTTTGGGCGTCTAGTGTCGAAACTGTATTCAATCAAGGCTAAAGCTTGGGACGGCTTGGGCGACCAGAAGAACGTCAGATTTTCCCTGTGGGAAAACTGTTGAACTTCGGTCAACCCAAAATATAATTAATCGATTTTGGATTTCAAATTTGCGATTTGAGATTAATCCCTAGCAAAAGTGGGGACTTTGTGCATTTTAAGTTGACGATAGCGTAGCTCAGCCCATCGAGGAGCTTTGAAATTTGTTCCACCTAGAAGAGTGCGAAAATTAACCGAAAAAGCACAATCGAAAATCAAAAATTAAAAATCAAAAATTGACACTCAATTCGGGAGGCAATAGATTTGTCTGCTAGCAGCACCTTAAAAAAGGGAGGCTAATCCGTGGCGCAGTTTCAAATTGAATGTGTAGAGTCTAATACAGAAGAAAGCCGCAACCATTACAGTAAATTTGTTTTGGAACCTCTAGAGCGCGGTCAAGGAACAACGGTTGGTAACGCGCTGCGGCGAGTTTTACTGTCCAATTTAGAGGGTACAGCAGTTACAGCAGTCCGGATTGCAGGCGTTTCACATGAGTTTGCTACAGTCCCTGGCGTGCGGGAAGATGTGCTGGAAATCCTTATGAGAATGAAGGAAGTTATCCTAAAAAACTATTCCTCGCAACCCCAAATTGGTAGGTTACTCGTTAACGGCCCAGCAACCATTACTGCGGCGCATTTTGATTTACCTAGTGAAGTAGAAGTTATCGATCCGACCCAGTATGTAGCCACCATTGCCGAGGGTGGAAAACTGGAAATGGAATTTAGGATCGAGAGAGGTAAAGGATATCGCACTGTAGAGCGAGGACGTGAAGAAGCGACATCGTTGGACTTTCTGCAAATCGACTCGGTGTTTATGCCGGTGCGAAAAGTAAACTATAGTGTCGAAGAAGCTCGTGGAGATGGGTCAATTACCAAAGACCGACTTTTGTTGGAAGTTTGGACAAATGGCAGTATCTCCCCCCAAGAAGCACTATCCTCCGCTGCTGGAATCTTAGTAGATTTATTCAACCCGTTGAAAGACATTTCCCTAGAACCAACAGATACGGGTTCGGAAATTTCAGAAGACCCAACTGCTCAGATTCCCATCGAAGAGTTGCAACTTTCTGTGCGCGCATATAACTGTCTCAAACGGGCACAAGTGAATTCTGTAGCCGACTTACTGGATTATACCCAAGAAGACCTCCTAGAAATTAAAAACTTTGGTCAAAAGTCAGCAGAAGAAGTCGTAGAAGCTTTGCAGCGTCGCTTGGGCATCACCTTGCCCCAAGAAAGAGGCTCTAAACATCCTTAAGTTTATCGAGTCTGGTCGATTACTTATCATCTAGATAAACACTAAACACGTGGAGATTTTTTTGATAAGCGATCGAGTGGACATGATATGAAAATTGTTTGTAGTTCATAAGTGCTTAATTATGCGTCACCGTTGTCGCGTCAAACAACTAAGTAAACCAGCAGACCAGCGCCGTGCTTTGTTGCGATCGCTTACCACCGAACTAATCCGTCATGGTAAAATCACCACCACTTTAGTCCGCGCTAAAGTTGTACGGAGTGAAGTAGATAAAATGATTACCCTAGCCAAAAACGGCTCCTTGGCAGCACGTCGGGAAGCCCTTGGCTACATCTTTGATAAAGCGCTGGTTCACGCTTTGTTTGAACAAGCCCCCACTCGGTATGGTAATCGCCAAGGTGGTTACACCCGTATCATCCATACTGTACCTCGTCGGGGCGATAATGCCGAGATGGCAATACTTGAATTGGTTTAAGTCATTGGTCATTAGTCATTGGTCATTAGCAAATGACACAAATGACGAATGACAAAAGACAAAGCCCAAAGTCTGAGCGCTGGCTTCCGGCGTAGACGCCCCAAGGGCGGCTTGCCGCAGGCATCAGAACTTTGTAACAGAGAACAAAATTTGTATGTTAGAAAGCCACCAGCCTACACAAACTCAGCGAGTAGCCTTGGTAATTCAATACCTGGGCACTCATTTTCATGGCTGGCAACGGCAAAAAAATCAGCGTACAGTCCAAGAAGAGATAGAAATTGCGATCGCCACTATTCTCGGACATCATGTGACATTGCACGGTGCCGGACGAACCGATGCTGGAGTCCACGCTGCTGCTCAAGTCGCCCATTTTGAAGCAACCAGTTTGATTCCAGCTCATAAGTGGGCAACAATTCTCAACAGCTATCTGCCATCAGATATATTAATCAGGGCTTCAGCTGGTGTAGACTGCCGTTGGCACGCCCGCTTTAGCGCAGCCTATCGGCGGTATCGCTACACGATATACACTGAAGATCGACTTAACTTGTTCGTGAAACCCTTCAGTTGGCATTATTACTATGCACCACTGGATGAATCATTAATCCAAACTGCCCTCAAACCTCTGTTGGGAAAGCATCACTTAGCCGCTTTTCATCGTGCTGGTTCAAAGCGATCGCATTCCTGGGTAGAGGTACAGGCAGTAGAGTGTCGTCGCAGTGGGCCATTTATCCATATTGAAATACAGGCAGATGGATTTTTGTATGGCATGGTACGGCTGTTGGTAGGAATGTTGGTACAAGTAGGTTCTGGAGAACGCACACTTGCCAATTTCACCGAACTCTGGAAAGAACAACGCCGCCAAGAAGTCAAACACGCCGCACCAGCTCAAGGTTTGTGCTTGTTGCGAGTCGGCTATCCAGATTTTCCCTTTCCCAAAGAGATTTGGTACGATACCTTGCCAAAGTTGGTCATTGGTCATTAGTGAATTACAAAAGACAATTGACTAACGAAGGATAAAAGACAAAGGACAAAGGACAAATCACAAATGACAATAGTTAAAACATACCTTCCTGCTCAAGCATCCCTTGAGCGTGAGTGGTACGTAGTAGATGCCACCGATAAACGCCTCGGACGCCTTGCCAGCGAAATTGCTCAAGTCCTCAGAGGCAAAAACAAACCTGAGTTTACACCCCACCTAGATACAGGTGACTTTGTAATCGTTGTCAATGCTGAGAAAGTAGCAGTCACAGGTAAAAAGCGGACTCAAAAAGTGTACCATCGCCATTCGGGTCGTCCTGGTGGAATGAAAACAGAAACCTTTGCGAAGCTACAACAGCGCTTGCCAGAGCGGATTATAGAACACGCTGTCAAAGGAATGCTACCCAAAAATAGCCTGGGTAAGCAGTTATTCACCAAGCTGAAAGTTTACGCCGGGCCTACGCATCCTCACGATGCTCAAAAGCCTAAAGAACTAAAAATTAGTACAATTCCTGGAGAACAAAGTTAATGGTAGCATTAGATACCAATAGCGGTCGTGCCGTTTACTGGGGTACTGGTCGTCGGAAGTCAGCAGTAGCAAGAGTACGCCTCGTTCCAGGTACTGGGAAGCTGACTGTAAATGGTAAAGATGGAGACTTGTATTTCCAATTCAATGCCAATTACCTGGGAGTCATCAAAGCACCGTTGGAAACTTTGGGACTAGAAAACGAATACGACATTTTGGTAAAAGCAGAAGGCGGCGGCTTGACTGGACAGGCTGATTCTGTTCGCTTGGGAGTTGCTCGTGCTTTGTGCCAACTAGACCCAGACAACCGTCCACCTTTGAAAACCGAAGGTTATCTCACTCGCGATCCCAGGGCAAAGGAACGGAAAAAATATGGTTTACACAAAGCCCGGAAAGCTCCTCAGTACTCTAAGCGTTAGGATATGGGGCATTGGGCATTGGGCATGGGGCATGGGACAAGGGGGACAAGGGGGGACAAGTTAGCAATCTTTCTCCCTCATCTGCCTTGTCTTCCTTGTCCCCTAGTCTCCCCAGTCCCCAGTCACCAATCCCTAGCTCTAATTTCAACCAAAAAGTTATAATTTTTATAGATTCACCACAAAAGGAACAATGGCTAAATCTGATATTCATCCCAAGTGGTATCCAGATGCTAAAGTCTACTGTAACGGTCAAGTTGTGATGACCGTTGGCTCTACCAAGCCAGAATTACACGTAGATGTTTGGTCTGGAAATCACCCATTTTACACTGGTACTCAGAAGATTATCGACACCGAGGGTAGAGTTGAGCGGTTCCTCCGCAAATACGGTATGTCCAGCGAACAAAGCACCGGCACCAAAAAGAAAAAGTAGCGGGTTGGCTCT
The DNA here is from genome assembly GCF_002608075.1 of Nostoc linckia z4. Lineage (GTDB taxonomy): Bacteria > Cyanobacteriota > Cyanobacteriia > Cyanobacteriales > Nostocaceae > Nostoc > Nostoc linckia. Next base: position 406,480 of record NZ_LAHA01000001.1, on the reverse strand, counting down.
GCTGTTAACGACGACCCTGCATTTTTCGGGGTCGATTGTCATTTATATGCTCGAGCCAATTTGTTATTTTTTTAAGGAGCGATCGCACTCGTCATGGCTGAATCATACTTACTGGACAAACTAAAATCCGTTGAACAAACCTTTAATGAATTAACCCGTCGTCTTGGCGACCCCGATACCGCTAGCAACCCTGATGAGTATCAACAAATTGCTAAGTCTCGTTCTTCTTTGGAAGAGGTAGTTAATACCTATGAAATTTGGAAAACAGCCCAAGAAGACTTGATCGGAGCGCGTCAGGTACTTAAAGAATCTGCTAGTGACCCAGAACTGCAAGAAATGGCAGCACTGGAAGTAGATGAACTTGAGGAAAAAATAGAATATTTAGAGACTCGTTTGAAAGTTTTATTGCTGCCTCGCGACCCCAATGATGAAAAGAATATCATGTTGGAAATTCGCGCTGGTACGGGTGGCGATGAGGCCAGTATTTGGGCTGGGGATCTGATGCGGATGTACACTCGCTACGCCCAAACTCAAGGTTGGAAAGTTTCTCTGGTGAGTGAATCTCTGGGAGAAATGGGCGGTTGGAAAGAAGTGATTCTGGAAATTAAAGGTGACGACGTTTACAGTCAGCTAAAGTTTGAAGCTGGAGTGCATCGCGTACAGCGGGTGCCGCTTACAGAAGCAGGCGGACGGGTTCACACTTCCACTGCAACGGTGGCGATTATGCCAGAGGTGGATGATGTAGAAATCCACATCGACCCGAAGGATATTGAAATGACCACGGCTCGTTCTGGTGGTGCTGGCGGACAAAACGTCAACAAGGTGGAAACAGCAGTTGACTTGATGCACAAACCAACGGGAATTCGGATTTTCTGTACTGAAGAACGCAGCCAGTTGCAAAACAAAGAACGGGCGATGCAAATTCTCCGCGCGAAGTTGTATGAAATGAAGTTACGCGAACAACAAGAAGCTGTGACTTCCATGCGGCGATCGCAAGTTGGAACGGGATCGCGATCGGAAAAAATTCGCACCTACAATTATAAAGATAACCGCGTTACCGACCACCGATTAGGCCAAAACTATTCTCTTAATCCTGTCTTGGAAGGCGATTTAGAAACTATTATCCAATCTTGCATCTCCCAAGACCAACAGGAACGTCTAGCTGAATTAGCAACTGCTAGCGCTAATTAATTTTTATTAGTAAAAATTCTGATAAACCGCTTGTTGTAATGTTACTTTTAACACATACAAGCGGTTTTCTAATGCAGCGCAAAGTGCATCCTCAATTTCACTGGGATAGTTGTAATAAGCAAATTCGTATTTCATAACGTAATTTACCTTTGCCCATTCCTTCAGTGTTTGGCAAGTATAAATTAAATATTCTACTTCTTGTTGCCAACGCCCAAAAATTCGGTAGCTGAAAAAACTACTACAGATGTTACCTGCCGTATCCCAGTAAGAGATACACACTTGATGCTTCAGACAGTGGATTTTCTTGATTTGCTTAATCTGATAGCCTTTGGTTTTGAGAGCTTGTTTTGCTTCACGGTTTGAAATTTGCCACAGCTCTGGTTTAATTTTATTAGCGGCTATGAAATTTCGACCTTTGCGGCGATATTTTTTTATTTGGCGTGGCTTGGAAAACATGATGCACCTTTTGTCTGATTGGCAACAATGCCAAATAACGTAGCAGCGTCTATAGTCTATAATTAAAATGAACGTTGCTTAATTACAATGTTTATTTAAAGTATCATTAACAATGATACTTGTCAACATAAAATCAAAATTTTAAACTTTCTCACTAAACTAATAAATGCAGTTGACTAGCTACACAAGCAGTGAACATCGAAAGCAGAGAAAAACTGATTGAAATCATCAAACTAGCTCGCGGTTCCATGAGCCAGCGGGCTTTTGGCAAGCTTTTGGGAGTTTCTGCTACTGCTGTTCAGTTGTGGGAAAAGGGTGTAAATGTGCCAGACACAGAATATTTGGCAAAAATCGCAGCGAGAGCGGGTTATACACTCCAGGAGTTACTTAGTTGCTTGGATGGCAAGCCAATACAAGAAACCTCAGATTTAAGTTTGATTCTCAGACAAATACAGCACATGCCTCTTAGCCAAGTGGCTCAAATTGTTCAGGCTGCGGCTGATAGGTTTGCTGCTGTGGCTGAAGCCTCAGGTGATGAAGCTTCAGCCAGTTGAATAATTGTTCGCAATAGAATTTAAATCATTCAATTAGCTCGTGGTTTGTTGCTGTCAAGATTCATTTATATAGATATGAACAAACCTTGTTTACATAACGAAGACTTTTATGGCTGGACGCAGCAGCAGGCGAAAGCGTTAGAGCAGAGGCTAGTTATGGAACTAGACTGGGAACACCTGCAAGAGGAAATTCAAGCGTTGGGAAGACAGGAGTATCGGGAACTCGTAAGTTCTTTGAGTGTATTACTCGGTCATCTTTTGAAGTGGGAATATCAACCAGAACAACGTTCTCGCAGTTGGTTTTTAACAATTCGAGAACAGCGTCGTGCCATCCACAGGCATTTGCGACAGAACCCCAGCTTGAAGTCTCGAATAGAAGAAGCCTTGTTAGATGGCTTTGAAGCAGGAGTCGATTTAGCGCTACGAAAAACTAACTTACCATTACGAACTTTTCCAGAGTATTGCCCCTATTTATTTGATGATGCGATCGCAGACAATTTTCTGTGCGATACTCGTCAAGACTGGGAAGGATAATTCCTACAATATTTCGACTCCTGAGTCGGTACGAATAGCAACAGATAATTTAGTAGTTGGAAACATCTTATATTTGCTAATAATTCCTTGGTTCGTAGTAGCCAAAATTTATGTGAATAGCGTGTTTAGTGTTACATACCCGATCAACGTTACGATAGTATTCAATATATTTAAGTAGGTGAACACAATTATTTAGAAGACGCATTTCGACTTCTCCCAAGGAGAAACGCTACACGAACGCTCAATGCTCGGTCAGCTTATTCTTCTTAGCACAGACTTACTGAAATATATTTCCCGTGCATAAGGCTTTCCTCATCAGTTGGTGATTTCTAGTTTTTGATCTAGTAGCAGTGTGGGCAATCGGCAAAGATGAGATGCTTTCAACTAACCTATGCTTTTGGCCGGAAATTACACTTACTTTAACAATTTATGTTTTTAGATATCTGAGCAAAATCTAACTACTGGCAGGTAAAAAAAAATGGTTTTAAAATGGTGAAATCTTAAATGATTTTAAGGGTGTATCTATGTCGCTACGCAATGAACCTTTAGACTGGCAAGTTGAAACTAACAATGCTTATATACCAATATACCATCAAGGCAATTTAGTTGGATTTTTTAAACAAGAATATGCAAGCGAAATAATTAGTTTTTTGAATGATGAAGAAGTTTTTAAAAAAGCACTTAAACTAGCTTGTACTGATTTAATAAAAAAAATGGGTGGCGACACCAATAAAGTAAATTATCTAATTCACAAATATGTAAAAAGTAGCGAACGTCCCAAATATGGAACTAGAGCGATCGCTCTTTTACTTCGCGATCGGCAAAAAGAACTAGACTTGAGTAACCCAGAGTTTGCTAAATTTTGTGATACTTTTAAAGTATCTCCTACTGAACTGAATAATATTTATGCTGGAGAACCATTTGATGATAGTCTGTTGGCACCACTTTCGCGAATATTAGGAATTGCAAAGGAGCGATTGCTAGAAGTGCGAGACGGTTTAGAAAAAGAAAGTAATGTATGAAAAGCAAATGATAATTAGCAAGTGGTAAAAAATCATGAAGACAGACAGTATTTTTTACCGCCTGTTTCAAGAATTTCCTAGTATTTTCTTCGAGCTTATCGGAAATTCGCCCGAAGAAGCTAGCCTTTATCAATTTTCATCAATTGAAATCAAACAAACAGCCTTCAGGATTGATGGTGTATTTTTACCCACACAAGGCACTGAAAACCAGATTTATTTTATCGAAGTACAGTTTCAGGCTGATACAGAAATTTATTCACGGCTATTTGCCGAAATATGTTTGTACCTCCGCCAAAACAAACCGCAAAATAACTGGAGTGCTGTGATTTTATACCCTAACAGAAGTATCGATACAGGTGATATTCAACATTATCGTGAGTTCTTCACAAGTCAGCGAGTTAGACGAATTTATTTAGATGAATTAGGTGAAACTGCATCGCTTCCAATTGGTATTGGAACTGTTAAATTAGTAATGGCAACTGAACATATAGCAATTCTAGAAGCAAGGCAGTTGATAGACAGAACCAAATCAGAGATAGATTCACCATTAAAACAGCAGCAATTATTACAATTTATAGAAACTATTTTGGCTTACAAGTTTCCGACAATGAGTAGGGAGGATATGGAGAAAATGTTTGGCTTAAGCGAGTTAAAACAAACCAGATTTTATCAGGAAGCCTTTCAAGAAGGTATTCAACAAGGCATTGAACAAGGCATTGAACAAGGCATTGAACAAGGCATTGAACAAGGTAAACTACAAGCAGTACGACCCATGTTGGCGGCAGGTTTGAGCGTAGAATACATAGCACAAGCCTTGGATTTAAGTGTTGAAGAAGTTACAAAAATAGCAAAAAATCAGTCTTAAGAGGGATGCGGTAATTTTAATGCGTCACAGAGAGCAAATTTGATTTGCAGTTTTGCAAGTTCCTTGGAACAAATTTATAGTTAATTTTTGTTAATATTGGAAGCGGTATTAGTACTTCGTCCTCAATCACCCACTCCCTACCTGAGAGAAACTTAATGCTGCGACTCGAACATATTAGTAAAATTTATCCTACAGGCGAAGTTCTCAAAGATATCAACTGGGAAGTTAAACCAGGCGATCGCATTGGCTTAGTCGGTGTCAACGGTGCGGGAAAATCCACCCAACTCAAAATTATTACTGGGGAAATTGAACCGAGTTCAGGGGAAATCATTCGTCCTGCCAGTTTACACATAGCATACCTCAACCAAGAGTTTGAAGTAGACCCGACGCGCACTGTTAGAGAAGAATTTTGGACGGTTTTTAAAGAAGCGAACCAAGTACAGTTATCTCTGGCGCAGGTACAATGTGAGATGGAAGCGGCTAGTCCAGAGGAACTGGAACGGCTAATCAACAAATTAGATCGTTTACAACGCCAATTTGAAGCTTTAGATGGCTATGGCTTAGACGCACGCATTGGGAAAATCTTACCAGAAATGGGATTTGGGGTAGAAGATAGCGATCGCCTTGTGAGTGCTTTTAGTGGCGGCTGGCAAATGCGGATGAGTTTGGGTAAAATCCTGCTGCAAAAACCCGACTTGTTACTCCTGGACGAACCAACTAACCATCTGGATTTAGAAACCATTGAGTGGTTAGAAAATTATCTCAAGGGACTAATTACGCCGATGGTGATAGTTTCCCATGACCGGGAATTTCTTGACCGACTCTGCACCCAAATTGTGGAAACTGAACGCGGTGTTTCTACTACTTACCTCGGCAATTACTCTGCATATTTACAACAGAAAGCTGAAAATCAATCCGCACAACTGAGTGCTTACGAACGCCAACAGAAAGAATTAGAAAAACAACAAGTTTTTGTCGATCGATTTCGTGCCAGTGCTACCCGCAGTACCCAGGCAAAAAGCCGGGAAAAGCAACTGGAAAAAATTGAACGCATCGAAGCACCAGTAGCTGGGGTGAGAACTCTGCACTTCCGTTTTCCTCCCGCACCACGCAGTGGACGCGAAGTGGTAAACATCAAAGATTTTACTCATATCTATGATGATAAGATTTTGTTTTTGGGAGCGAATCTCTTAATTGAAAGAGGCGATCGCATTGCTTTTCTTGGCCCCAACGGTGCTGGAAAATCTACGCTCTTGCGCCTCATTATGGGGATGGAAACACCCACAGAAGGTACTGTTCAATTGGGCGATCATAATGTTATTCCCGGTTACTTTGAGCAAAATCAAGCCGAAGCTTTAGACTTAAAGAAAACTGTCATGGAAACAATCCATGATGAAGTCCCCGATTGGAAAAATGAAGAAGTCCGCACGCTTTTAGGACGATTTTTATTTACTGGTGACACAGTATTTAAGGCAGTCGGCGCATTAAGTGGAGGAGAAAAAGCTCGTTTAGCATTAGCAAAAATGCTTTTACGTCCTGCCAACTTATTAATCTTGGATGAGCCGACAAATCACTTAGATATTCCAGCAAAAGAAATGCTGGAAGAATCCCTGCAAAATTATGACGGTACGGCAATTGTTGTATCTCATGACCGCTACTTTATTTCTCAGGTAGCCAACAAAATTGTCGAGATTCGTGATGGGGAATTTCACGTTTATTTAGGAGATTATCATTACTATCTGCAAAAAATTGCTGAAGAAAAAGAACAAGCAAGGTTAGCTGCAATAGAAGCCGAAAAAGCTGCAAAAAAAGCTGCAAAAGCAGCCAAAGCTGCCACAAAAAGAAAATAATAAACCGGACAATCGCTTACTAGTAAAACTCAACGCTAAGCATTTGTCAGTTTTTTATTTTAGTTAATGGGAGTTCCACGAAAAAAATAAACTATTCTGGTTAACGCGCTGACTGTTGATGCTTGACAATCAACAGTAAACAGTCAACGGTCAACAGTCACCAATAGCAATGGAATATTTTTTTACTTGGAAGTCCCTTAAATTTTCAAAATACAGTTAATAACTGGTGACTTGCTGGCTTAAAATTGCCATTCAACTAACACAGCTAAATATTGCATTCTCGATCAAAACTTTCATTGGTCATCAATAACACTCAGTCATAATTGACCACTAAAAAATGGTAAATTCACGTGTTGATATGCAACTAAAATGTGTGACAGTGTACTAAATAATCATTGATTATTCAAGATCAAAAACACCATAGAAAAATTACTAATATTTAAAAAATGTCTCAAAAAGCTGCAAGTCCTTCATAAAAGAAGTTAATAAGCAGAAATTCACTTGCGGCAGCGATTAGCAATGGTATCATTCGGGTATTACAAAAAGTAAAGGGCAATTTTACTATGACCAAAGCACCTGTTGCTCCTGTGGTGCTAGTCATTTTAGACGGATGGGGCTACTGCGAGCAGACGCGAGGAAACGCTATTGTTGCTGCTAAAACTCCGATTGTGGACAGTTTATGGGCAGCTTACCCGCATACCCTCATCCACACATCAGGAAAAGCCGTAGGGTTGCCAGATGGTCAAATGGGCAACTCAGAAGTTGGCCATTTGAACATTGGTGCTGGGCGAGTGGTGCCACAAGAACTGGTACGTATCTCTGATGCGGTGGAAGATGGTTCCATTACCTCAAACCCAGCACTTGTCAAAATTTGCCAGGAAGTTCGCTCTCGCAATGGCAAGCTGCATCTAGTAGGGCTTTGTTCTGAGGGAGGGGTACATTCCCATATCACCCATCTGTTTGGACTACTTGACTTAGCTAAAGAGCAGCGAATTTCAGAAGTTTGTATCCACGCGATTACTGATGGTCGTGACACCGCGCCAACCGACGGTATAAAAGCCATCAGCCAGCTACAAAATTACATAGACCGCATAGGCATTGGGCGCATAGTCACCCTCAGCGGTCGCTACTACGCGATGGATCGCGATCGCCGCTGGGATCGAGTCAAACGCGCCTACGATGTCATGACACAGAATGCAGTGACTGACAACCGTAAGGCTGTGGAAATCTTGCAAGCATCTTACGGTGAAGGTGTAAAAGATGAATTTGTCAATCCCGTTAGAATTGCTCCTGGTGCAGTAGAAGCAGGGGATGGGGTGATATTTTTCAACTTCCGCCCCGACCGCGCCAGACAACTGACTCAAGCCTTTGTCAGTCCTGAATTTAACGGTTTTGAAAGAAAGCAAGTCACACAGCTCTCATTTGTGACCTTTACCCAATACGACCCAGACTTACCCGTAGCTGTGGCTTTTGAGCCGCAGAATCTCAATAATATTCTGGGACAAGTAATAGCCAATCACAATCTCAAGCAATTACGCACCGCCGAAACCGAAAAATACGCCCACGTCACGTATTTCTTTAATGGCGGTTTGGAAGAACCTTTTCCTGGTGAAGACCGGGAATTAGTCAGTAGCCCAATGGTAGCAACTTACGACCATGCCCCAGCAATGTCAGCAACAGCAGTTACAGACGTAGCGATCGCTGCCATTGAAAAGGGTTTATATTCTTTGGTTGTGATTAATTATGCCAATCCAGATATGGTAGGGCATACTGGTCAGATTGAAGCCACCATTACAGCCATTGAAACAGTCGATCGCTGTTTGGGACGATTATTAGAGAGCGTTATCAAAGCTGGCGGTACGACAATTATTACTGCCGATCATGGCAACGCTGAGTATATGCTAGATGAAGAAGGTAATCCCTGGACAGCTCACACAACTAATCCAGTTCCCTTTATCCTCGTGGAAGGAGAAAAAGTCAAAATCCCTGGTTATGGTACAAATGTCGAACTGCGAAGCGATGGCAAGCTAGCCGACATTGCCCCCACCATTCTAGAGATTTTACAGCTGCCTCAACCACCAGAAATGACAGGGCGATCGCTGCTGAAAACCGCAGAATACGAGCTGCAACGCACTCGCACCCCCGTGCAAGTAGGCTTGTAAAATAGTTAGGAGTGGAGAGTTGAGAGTGAAGAGTTGATAATTCAGAGTTAGGAGTGGAGAGTTAACAGTGAGGAGTTAATAATTAAGAGTTAATAGTGAAGAGCGATCGATTAAAACTTTCCTAACTCCTAACTTCTAACTCATAACTCCTAACTTCTCACCCCTAACTCCTAACTCCTAACTCCTAACTCCTAACTCCTAACTCCTCTTTTTTAAAACTTGTTATAAACGAGATTGCTACCATGACAGTTACTAATATCGTGCAAGGCATTTGGGCATTTTCCGCCGTTGGTCTAATTGTTTTAGTTTTGCTACACAGCCCCAAAGGTGATGGTATTGGAGCCATTGGTGGACAAGCTCAGCTATTTAGCAGCACCAAAAGTGCAGAAAACACCTTGAACCGAGTCACTTGGGCGTTGACAATCATTTTTCTTGGTTTAACAGTAGTTTTAAGTGCTGGTTGGCTGCCTAAATAAAGATCAGGAGATGTAGCTTTAGCTTACCGCAGGGTGGAAGATGAGGGAGTAAGGAAGTGAGGGGGAAATGAGGAACAAAAGCCAATATCCAATACCGAAAACCCCCAAAAAATTAATTAGACAACTATTAGCAGCTCTTGGCTTAAGTATTAGCACTGGGCTGCTAATTATTTTTAGTAACTTGGGGTATGGGGGAGCCACTGCGGTCTTGGGGTCTCCCCAAGTGGAGCAAGTGGCGTCATGGGGCATGGGGGAGCCACTGCGGTCTTGGGGTCTCCCCAAGTGGAGCAAGTGGCGTCATGGGGCATTAGTTATTGTTTCTCCCTCATCTCCCACCCTGTGGGTTCCCGCTAGCGTCTCCCAAAGAGAAGTTAAAGCTACATCTCCCTCACCCTCCCTTCCCCCAAAACCTCATCCATTGCCATCCACACTCGCGCAGTGGCAAGATAACACTAACAGTGGCGACTACTTTTCCCAAGTGACAACAACTCAAGTTGGTTATTTAGTTTGGTCGCAATTTCCTATTAAAGTTTACGTAGAAACACCAAAGGCCGTTAGCGAAAAACAAGCTCAAGCATGGGTCAGCAGTGTCTTACAGGCTGTGCAAGAATGGAGTGCTTATTTGCCTTTGACAGTAGTGCAACAGCCAGAAGTTGCTGATATTAGCATTTTCCGAAAAGCGCCGCCTCTACAAATTTCTCCAGGTAGTAATATACCCCGTGCGCGATCGGCACAAACTACTTACGAGTTATATACCAATAACAAAGTTTTATTTCACCGCTTCAATATCTTACTCAGTCCGAGTCAAACAGGTGATTATATCCAAGCAGCAGCTCGTCACGAACTCGGACACGCTTTGGGAATTTGGGGTCATAGTCCCCTACAAACTGATGCTTTATACTTTTCCCAAGTTCGCAATCCTGCGTCTATTTCTCTTCGGGATGTGAATACTTTGAAGCTAGTTTATCAACAGGCAACTAGTTTGGGATGGTAAATAATTAAGCCTGAATAACTAAGTTTTAAAACATAATAAATCTATTTTTAATTAATTGAGATAAAAGCTCAGATTCTACACATAACATCTTGCTACTTACTGGAGTACAAATTATAGTAGGTATGAAAACTCTTGTACCCTAATCATGAACTTTATTTATCTGAAAATTACTTTATTGTGTAAATAATATTTATAAAATTGCAATTATTAGGAAATTTAAAAATTAAACTCAGGAGAAAATAATTTCATGGCTGCAATTGAATCTCGTGACTATACATTAGAAGAACTATTTCAGGATTTTTATGTAGTTAAAGCCTATCAACGTGAGTATGTTTGGGAAGAAAAACAAGTTTTAGAACTTCTTAAAGATGTTTATGAGCCATTTTTACACAACAAGTCTGGTTCAGACTGGGAGTGTTTTATAGGAAGTATTATTGTCTGTAAATCTCAAGAATTATATGAACTTATAGATGGGCAACAAAGAATGACAACTGCTTATTTAATTCTATGTGCAGTAAGAGATTTTATACAAGAATTAAATCCTCATGAGCCTGTTGAAAAACTTAAAGAATTTCTCACTTCATATTTTATAGAACAAAACGGTAATGAAAGATTTAAAGAAAGAATAGAACTTCAGTATGATGAAGAAAGCCGAAATGTTTTAGAGAAAATTGCTAAGCAACAAAATTTTGAAGAAATTTCTGATAATAGTTCTGTACAACGCATCAAAAATACTTATCAAGTTGCCTTAAAATTTTTAAAAGATGAATTTTCTGAGGATGAAGCAGCTATTCAGCAAGTTAAATTATTCTATGCACGTTTTATTAAAAATGTAAGAGTAGTTCGCGTGGAGACAAAGAGTATGTCGCACGCACTTAAAGTTTTTGCAACTATCAATAACCGTGGTGTTGGTCTTGATGCCGTAGACTTACTCAAAAACTTGATGTTTATACAAATCAAAGATAAAGACTTTGAAAAACTTAAAACTAAATGGAAGGAAATGTTGAAAATCTTATATAAATCTAATGAAAATCCTATACGTTTTCTTCGTTACTTCATTATTTCAAAATATGATTCAGAGCGTATAAGAGAAGAAAAGATTTATGAATGGTTTGATAAAAATAAAGAAAAATGTGGATACGATCAGAGACCATTTGAATTTATTGATTCACTTTTAAAATCGGCAAAAGCATTTGCAAATTTTAAAGAAGGGAATGATATTTTTGGTAAAGAGAATCGTTTTTTAGAAAATATTTCTTATCTTTCTACCAGTCAGCACTTTGTACTACTTTTAGCGGCTCAACATTTTTCTAGAGAAATGTTCACAGAACTTTGTAAGCAGATTGAAAATTTCTTATTTATCTATATCATTACACAAGCTAGATCGAGCAAACTTGAAATTTTATTTGTCGAATGGGCATCTAAGCTCAGACAAATTAATGATAAAGAATCACTAAATAAATTTATAACTGAAGAAATTCAGACCGAGAAGCAAAAATTGTCTGAAAAATTTGTACTTGCTTTTCGTCAACTTAATGAAGATTCGGTACGAAAAAAAATAATGCAATATATATTAGCTAAACTTACACAACATATTGATGAATTAGCCTATGGAGAAATAGAAGCTCATACTTATTTAAGAAATTACATAAATAAAAATGTCGAAATTGAACATATATTGCCTCAGAATTATGAAATTGTCAAATCTTATTTTGATCAACCAAAGTTAATATCTCACTATGTCAAATATCTTGGAAATCTTGCCTTAATCGAGAAATCTATTAATACTTCAATAAAAAATAAACCATTTGAATTGAAGAAAAACGCTTACCAAAAATCTAAATTTTTAATTACTAAGTCGATAGTAGAGCGGGTGAATATTGGTATAAATACAGCAATTGACCGCGCAGTAAGAGATTTGAGTATATTTGATGAATGGAATTCTGAGTCAATAAAGTCTCGCCAAGAAATGCTAGCTCAATTGGCAAAAAAAGTTTGGGATGTTATCTAAGTTAGGGTATGAATTTTTTAAATATGAAGAGGCAGCAAAATTATAGTTTGCGAACCTCTATTATATTGGAGATAGTTTAATAGAACTTACGCAAAAATTGTGAAAAACCTTTCTTTATTGAACCGCCAAGACGCTTTGCGAAAGCGTCTAGAAGAGAAGAACGCCGAGAATTCCTAGAGCCTGCGTAAGTCCTGTTTAAAATTCAAGTAAGCAACAATCTAACTCATTACTCTTTCTAATTACCTTTTATTTACCCCTATGCTCTACGACTGAGCGGTAAAGGTCGCTGTGTTAACACTTCTTCATAAAGTTTTTCTAACATAGTAATATTCTTACTGAGGGTATACCGGTCTAATACGCGCTGTCTAGCTTTTTGCCCCAGTAAAGTTGTTAACTCTGGATGGTCTTGTAACACAGGTAAAAGAGTTCGCAGTTGCGATCGCACAGTTTTCGTATTAACGACTATACCCGCTCCCTTTTCCAATACTTCTCCATCTGCACCAACATCTGTTGCCAAACAAGCCATCCCACATGACATTGCTTCTAACAAAGATAAAGATAATCCTTCTACTAATGAAGGCAAAATAAATACATCCCCGCCGCGCAAAATTTCGATGCGCCGATTTTCATCTGCAACAAATCCTAACCAGATAATTCCGTATTCCCAACCATAAAATGGCTCTAAAGAAGACTTCAAAGGCCCATCACCAACAATTAACAGCTTGCTGTTAGCCTGCATTGATGACTGCTTCCAAGCTCTCAGTAGAGCTTCGACGTTTTTCTCTGGTGCTATTCGACCTTGATAAACAAACAAGCGTTCTGCTTGAAATTCTGCTTTGATTTGAGAATAACCTGGAGAATATTTGATGGTATCGACACCGTTAGGAATTATGGCAATATTTTCTTCCCTGACACCCATACGTGCCAATAATTCCCGCTGAATTTGGGAAAATACAATCACGCGATCGTAATTAACCAAAAAAGGTGCGTAGAGTTGATAAGCCAAAAGTTGCGTTCCTGATATCAGTTTTGCTCCTTTTCCAGCAAATGGTGTGTGAAAAGTAGCAACCAAAGGTAACCTCAGTTCTTCACAGATTTCTGGTAGAACAAAGTCTAGAGGAGATAAGGTTAAAGAAGCATGTACAACATCTGGCTTAATTTTCCGCAGCGAGTCGGTTAAAACTTTAGTCGCTTTAAAAGTGGGGATTGTGTAAACCTGGGATTTATAAATAAAAGGTAGGGGAACCTCTTGGAGATTTGGCCAATTATCAGGCTCTGATTCTTCTTGAGCAAAGTGGAGAAAACTAACTTGATGCCCCTTGTCTAGCAAGGCATTTGTAATTTCTCTACTGTAGGTAACATTACCGCAAAAGGGCGATTTTTTTCCAATCCAGGCTATACGCATTCTTTATTTGGCTGTAAGAAAAGCGGGTTTAATGTATTAATTTTGCGTCCTTGGTGGTCTTTATCGTTGTATACTTGCTAGCCTCATTTTTAATGCCAAAAATTAGTTCAAAAAGCTAAGTTTTAGCTAATTAAACTCGTAAGTTTATGGCTTTATCGATTTTACTAATAAGTTGCCAATTTTATATATTTAAACAACTTATTTTGCTTAATATCAAATTGATATCTGGCAAGTATGCGATAAATTTTTACTGGTCTTAGTTTAACACGAACACACAATTTTTAAGTAAATAACTAGTTATTTCAAGGTAATGAATAATAGCTGCTGTTGATAACTACTGATGTGAGTTATACCAGGTTAATATTACTCCTGAAAAAACAATGGCAGCTAATCCCAAAAAAACTGCCTGTAAACCTACAAAAGTTTCTGCTACACCAGCTAATGCCAAAGGTAAAGATAGAGCAATGTTAATTACATTGTTTTGTAAACCAAAAACTTTACCACGCATTTCTGGAGGTGTTTCTGTCTGAATTGCAGTTTGCATGGGAATACCCACTAGGGCACCAAAGATACCTAACAAGGTAATCAGTAACAAAACTATCCATAGATGTGTTGTAAACACAGAAATACCAATCAACGATGCTGCCATACCAAAACAACCGCACAGGCTAAGTTGTGTATAGGAAAAGCGTTGACCAAACTGACCGAGAATTGTTGCTCCAGCGGCAATACCAACACCACCTGCTGCAAGTAAAAAGCCGAATTGGGAGGCTTTCATGTTGGGGATTATTTCTGCCAACCGAACAGCTAAAACAGTTAAAGCTGCGAAGACAGAAAATAGGATAATTAGCTGGAGTAAAGCATTACGGATGCGATGATTTGCTTGCAGGTAGGATAGGCCATCTCGCAAGTCAGAGAATACATGAGGGAATTCAGTTTCTGGTGCGTGAGGTTTTTCGTTAGTTTTCAGCAGGAACAAAATGATTCCAGCGATCGCATAACTGCCACCTACCAGAATTTCTTTTCCCAAACCATTACTACCACTAAACTGCAACCAAAGTCCATCGGCGATCGCTAACAAAGGTTCCCCCACTGCAAACCCAACAATTACTGATGCCATCATCGTTGTTGTATAAAGCGAATTCGCAGACAGTAAATGCTGTTCTTCTACCACTAAAGGAATTGCTGCTTGTTCTGCTGGTGCAAAAAACTGGGTCAGTGTAGAAACCAAAAAAGTCACACCCAGAATAATTAAAAAACCCACTGGTAACACTCCTATGGGTTTCCAATCATGAGTCAACCACAACAGAAAGGGAATCGACAAAACCAGAATACCGCGCCAAACATTTGTTGCCACCAGCACAGCCTTTTTCGACCAGCGGTCTACAAACACACCAGCCACAGAACCAAACAATACCGCTGGAATAGTAAAAGCCATCATTAAGGCTGACACCCATCCACTAATACTCTGATTACCAGCTTGAAACTCAGTATTAATCAAGGCAATCATCAGCACCAAATAAACTTTGTCTGCTAGTTGGCAGAAAACTTGACCGCCCCAAAGTGCCAGAAAATTAAAGTTTTTTAATACTGGGACAAATCCGTGCTGTTTTACATTTTCTGAAGCAGACCCATCTACTTTTGGGGGTTCTGTTTCTGGAATAGTGGTTAACGGCAAATTTTTACTATTGTGTAGATCTAACCCATTACCGCTATCATTATTTTTATCAGCCTGACCATTAGTTAATTGGTCTTGGTTTGATGCTGATGATTGACTTTGAACATTAGTTTTTGATGTTTCCTCTGTCCAACTTTGATGGCTATGAGAAAAGTCTTTTGGGGACATTTCTTGCCCGTTGATTTGATTAAGTTTAGACTTAGAAACAGCACTCAGGCGATCGGTTACGGTATGGTCTGATGCCCTATTATGTGTTTTAATCAGGTTCGGTGATAAAGGTAGGATTTTTGTATCCAAATCAGACGATTGCATCATGGTTGGCAGCAAAATAAGAGTCGATCAAGTTAGCAGAGCGAATAGGGCGACCTAATTGATACTGAGTATACTGGCGTAAAATCTGCTCAACAGATAACCAGTTTCTATGGCTAGCACCATCAATGTGCAAGATCTCCGGTTGTGATAGATGTTGAAGCAGAGCTAGTTCCATTGCACCAGGACGACTAGAAATCATAGGTATTTCTTGCCGATGGACAACAACTGTTTGGGCGTTGGATATGGCGGATGGGGCATGGGGCATTGGATATTGCTTATTATTTTCCCTCATTTCCCTTTCCCGTTCTGTTCGCAAACTTTCCCAAGTTTCTAAACAAACCGTTCCACCCGCAGGAGTGCTAAATCCCACCTGCCAGTTGGGGTCTGTAAAGTCTGGAGTTAAGGGTCTCCCAGACAAACAACAAATTTGGACTTGTGGCGTTAGTCCTGCTAAAGCTAAAAGGTGAAACACCCCATGAGCTAAATGAGCCAAAACACCAGATGTATTTCCACTAGGCAACACCTCCAATCGATGGAGATGTTCGTTGAATAATTCATAAAGCTCTTCTTGGGGTTGTTCGCTCAAAGCTTGACACAATACTATTTCTGCTAAATACTGACTAGCAGCTAATTTTCCCAAATCTTTCGCTAGACCTGGATAGGTTTTTAAGGTCTGTGCTTGAGTGATTTTATCAAGCGATCGCCCTTTGGCAATTAATAGTTCATTAACAACGAACATACCGCTCCTACCGCCCAAGCTAGAGTTGTGCTTGCGTGCCCCTGGAGCTACTGCTCGAACTAGACCGAATTCTGGTGTCAAAATTGTCACTATTTTATCCGATTCTCCAAGGGCCTGGGTTTTAAGATTAATTCCGGTTGCTTTGTAGGTTCTACTCATTAATCATTAGTCATTGGTCATCAGTCATTGGTTATTAGTAAATAAATATCAGGACGAAAAACAAATGACAGAGGAAAAAGATAAAGGACAAATGACTATTTACCCTTTTCCAGATTATCGCGCTGGCGGATCAAATCGATACCGCGAGATGTCCCCAATCGAGTAGCACCCGCTACGATTAAGTCTAGAGCTTGATTGATAGTACGGATACCACCTGAAGCTTTAATTCCTACCCTTTCTTTTGCCAATTCCTTCAAAAATCCCACGTCTTGGACTGTTGCACCACCATTCCAACCAGTATTGGTTTTTAAGAAACTTGCTCCCGCATCCATAGAAATTTCAGCAGCTATTTTTTTCTCCGCATCTGTCAAAAGGTTAGTTTCCAAAATTACCTTCACAGTTTTTCCAGTCTCCTCGCAAATTTCGGCAATTTCTCGATGCACTTGTTCTGTTTTGCCAGCTTTCAACCAGCCCAAGTTGATTACTACATCCAACTCAGTAGCCCCACTTTCCACCGCTTCTTGAGCCTCATACAATTTGACTGCTGAAGTCGTCGCGCCAGTGGGAAAACCAATCACTGTACAGACTTTCGGGTTCTTACCGTGGAGGAGTTCAACTGCTTGCTTGACATATGCAGGGTACAGGCAAACGGTGGCAAAATTGAATCTGTATGCTTCTTCACACCATTGCTCAACTTGCTCTGGAGTAGCCGTTGGCGTTAACAGGGCGTGTTCAATAAATGGCGCAATATCAATGTCCGGATAGTCTGCTGCCATCGTGTCTTCTTGCCAGTGATTGATTATTAAAGTTTATAAAAAATTAAAACATTTTTTATATATATATTAAACCACATTTATTACGAGTTTATCCTGAAAATAAGCTGCTGACTGAATCTGTGATGTCAGTTGTGCAGATGTCTCCTAATTACTGTAAGTATTTAAGTTGACATTAAGTGCCAGTAAGGTGAGAAATATCAACTGTATTTGTCACATTACTTACTAAGAAATTAATTATAGTTTGAGCTAATGCTTTCGATGCCAAATATGGTACACCGTTACCAATAGTTTTAAACATATTTGTCAGTGACATATTCTCTGGAAACACAAAATTTGCGGGCAAAGATTGGATGGCTAAAGCTTCTGCTACAGAAATTCTTCTAACTTTGTAAGGATGTAAGTGTACTTCATTATTACCGTAGCAAGCTGTTGGAGAATAGCGCCATCTGTGAAGACGCTTGAAAGATTTCTTAGAATCATCTCCTTCATCAACAACAGCAAATTTGGCGATACCTGCTCTTGGTTTAAAGTAATGTTCAGCATTAGGATGCTTGACAACATTATTTTTCTGAAACCAGTATTCCACTGTTAATTCCTGAGGAATATTATCAGGACAAGGCATCAGAGAATTTTCTTGGAATAAGTTGCACTTAGGCCAAGGGTAAGCAAAGATATTTTTTTGGTCGTCTAACATGTAACTTTTCCAAGGAAAAAAATCTTGATTTACTAATTCTTGTGTCTTCAATTGCCTTCCCATATCCAGGAGAAAATTATTTTTGAATCCCATCAAAATAATTCTTTCCCTATTTTGGGGTACACCATATTCAAGAGAATTAATTAAGCGCTCTGTTAATATATATCCTGCTTGCTGTAATCGTTGCTTCAAAGATTCAAAAAATAAACGATGTTTTTTTGTTTTCCATAAACCTTTAACATTTTCAAATAAAAAGAAATCTGGAAGATTTTGACAAATTAATTCGATATAACAAGCTGAGAGTTTGCCACAATCTCCCAAGTATCCTTTGTTTTTTCCCCCAATGGAAAAATCAGGACAGGGAGGGCCGCCAATAAAGCCAACAATATCGTTAAACTTGCGGCAGTCTTTGACTAACTTGCAAATGCCTTCCCCTTGTGAATCTTGCGTAAATTTACTTACGTCTCCTGCTTCGCCATGATGATAACCGTATTCTGGCAACCCTAGATTGAGAACCTGCCGTGAATAGCGATACGCTGCCATGAATGGTGAAAAAATTTCATTCACATAAACAATGTTAAAACCACTGATTTCAAAACCTAAATCCAGGAAGCCTGAACCAGCAAAAAAAGAAAAAATACAAGGGCGATCGCTCATTAAGTCACTATTATTATGAAATATTGATATTAATATTTTAAATTTTAGGGTTTTTACTTACGTACCAGTTAAAATTAAACACTAAAATTTTCTACTAAATAGTAAAAATTATTCAAATACCATCTCAGAACGAAATATAAAAGTTTACCCAATCTTTAAGGAAAATCCCTCACATCAAAACACTCTGAAGCCACAATTAAATATGGAAGTTTGCAAGCTTCCAAAAATATTTAAGACAAGTTTTGTCACTAAATAAAAAGCCGGGGTACTTCAGACTAAATTTCTATGCGAATTTTAATTTACTCATACAACTATCATCCAGAACCAATTGGTATTGCCCCACTAATGACTGAATTAGCAGAGGGACTAGTAAAGCGGGGACACCAAGTACGCGTAGTTACCGCCATGCCTAACTATCCTGAACGGCAAATTTATGAGGAATATCGAGGCAAGTGGTATCTCACAGAATTCAAAAATGGTGTTGAAATTCAACGTAGTTATGTTTGGATTCGTCCACAACCGAATTTGCTAGATCGAGTCTTGCTAGATGCTAGTTTTGCTGTCAGTAGTTTTATACCCGCCCTCATAGGTTGGCGTCCAGATATTATTGTCTCAACTTCACCATCTCTACCAAGTTGTGTACCAGTTGCTCTTTTAGGATGGTTACGTGCTTGCCCTGTAGTTTTAAATCTACAAGATATATTACCAGAGGCAGCTGTTCACGTGGGTTTGCTTAAAAATAAATTGCTCATCCAGTTGTTTACTTTATTAGAAAAATTTGCCTACCACAGTGCCACTAAAATTAGCGTCATCGCCGATGGATTTGTGGAAAATTTGCGATCTAAAGGCGTACAAGCTGAGAAAATTGTGCAAATTCCTAACTGGGTTGATGTGAATTTTATCCGTCCCTTGCCTCAAGAAAATAACGCTTTCCGTACAGCACATAACCTCAATGATAAATTCATAGTACTTTATTCAGGTAATATTGCCCTCACCCAAGGACTAGAAAGCGTTGTCAAAGCTGCTTCCATATTGCGCCACATTCCAGATATTACCTTTGTCATTGTTGGGGAAGCAAAAGGTTTACAGCGACTGCAACAGGAATGTTTAGACTGTGGTGCAGACAATGTTTTACTACTGCCATTTCAACCGCGCAAAAATTTGCCAGAAATGTTGGCAGCTGCGGATGTTGGTTTAGTGGTGCAAAAGAAAAATGTTATATCCTTCAATATGCCGTCAAAAATTCAGGTGCTACTAGCTAGCGGACGGGCTTTAGTTGCCTCTGTCCCTGATAATGGCACCGCAGCTAGGGCTATTCGGCAAAGTGGTGGTGGAGTCGTCGTTCCTCCAGAAGATCCCCAAGCTTTAGCTATGGCAATTTTTGACTTGTATCAAAACCCCGAAAAAGTGAAAACTCTAGGTTATAAAAGTCGCCAATATGCCGTGGAGCAGTATGCTTTTGAGCAAGCTTTAAATCAGTATGAGTCTTTGTGTTACTCATTAATTGCAAATCGTAGAACAATTCACTCGACAATAGTCACCAAACAAGAAGTGTAATCTACGACAGTGGAGTTACGTTGTATACAACAGAATTCAGAAGTAAAACAGCCTTTGCACATCTTTTGATGTTGACTGTTGACAGTTAACCGTCAACAGTCAACGAACTTAACAGGCAATAAATTATACAAAAAATTATAAAAATATTTCTTACCAGTCCCTAATCGCTTTTTCCAGCCAGCCTCCATAGACACCTGTTTTTTTGTTAGTATTCAAAAAAACCCATTGACACATTTTCAGATCGATTGTTTGTTACTTGTTAAGTAAATGTAAACAATTGTTTCAAAAGGAAAAAGCACCTGAGGTTTAATGACTGATTACTTCCAAGGAAATTTCCCATTACAATCTGTCCCACTAACAAAGAGTGTGCTGAAAAACCCCACCCAAATAGAAGAAGCAAGCGCAAAATTGGCTGCGATAATTGCTGAGGCCGCATCAGATCGCAAAGCTGGTGATATTTTATTGCTCAGAGTAGCAGACGTATCTTATCTAGCAGATTACTTTGTGATGATGACTGGTTATTCTAGGGTACAGGTAAGGGCCATAGCTCAAGCAATTGAAGAAAAAGTCGAAACACAGTTGCAGCGACGCCCCTTAAGGACAGAAGGAAAAGCCGAGGGGAGTTGGGTACTACAAGACTACGGTGAAGCGATCGTTCACATCATGATGCCCAAGGAACGGGAATTTTATAATTTAGAAGCGTTCTGGAGTCATGCAGAACGTATTTCCCTTCCAAAATCTGATGAGGGTGGGGTAAGGCAAAATGATTAGGTCTTCAGTTTCAAACTGCCCAGTTCCCGCAGACCAACAACCGCTTAATGAATACGAACAGTTAAAAACTTCCTGGCTGTTTCGTGATAGCACTTTAGATTGGCGGGACTATATCACGAAAATAATCTGGATTTGGGGTTTATCTTGGTTAGTTGCTGGCCCTGTAGCAGCAGCAAGTTTTCCTCCACAAAAATACATAGCCCATTTTATTCTCTGTGGTGCAGGAGGGGCAAGCATTGGGGTACTGCTGGCGGTGGTAAGGTTGTATTTGGGCTGGTTTTACGTGTGCGATCGCCTCTGCTCTGCCACAGTATTCTATGAAGAGTCAGGCTGGTACGACGGTCAAACCTGGACAAAACCACAAGAAATCCTCGATCGCGATCGCTTAATCGTGGCATACGAAATTAAACCTATCCTACGGCGGTTGCAATTTACCTTTGCTGGCTTGGCGGGAATGTTCGTTATTGGTACTATAGTTTGGCATTTGTTGTAAACCGTGATTGGGCATTGGGCATTGGGCATGGGGCATAGGGTATTGACCAATGACTAAGCGCAAAGTCTGAGCGGAGGTTTCCGACCATCAGAACTTTGTAAGAATGACTAATGACCAATGACTAATAATAAAAAAGTGATAAAAATAAACCCATGACAATGGGAAAACGAACTCAAGCCACGGCACTGGAAGTCCGGTTGCTGCGTGAAGGTATCATTGAATCCAAGCATATAGTCCAGGCCGTTGTATGCGACGAACGCGGACGGGTTTTAACCGTGGCCGGAAATTCTGAAACTGCTGCATTTATTCGTTCAGCACTCAAACCATTTCAGGCACTCGCAGTCACCACTACAGGTACGCTGGAACGCTATGACCTTAGCGATCGCGATTTAGCGATTATCACCAGTTCCCATAAAGGAACAATAGAACAAGTCAGACAGGTATTTAACATCCTTTGGCGAGCCGATCTTGACCCCACTGTACTCCAGTGTCCTATTCCAGAAGGTAAACGCAGTCCTCTGGAATACAATTGCTCTGGGAAACATGCGGGGATGCTAGCTGTTTGTCAGCAACGCCATTGGCCTCTAAATAACTACTTGGAACGCAAACACCCAATACAGCAGTTGATTTTGGGTAAAGTAGCAGAATTGCTACGAATGCCCGCAGAGGAATTTATCAGCGCCCATGATGACTGTGGTGCGCCTACTTATTTGATGCAACTCGGTCAAATGGCCTCTTTATACGCCCTATTAGCCTCTAGTAGCAACTTGGATATGGAGCGCATTGTCCGGGCTATGACTCATCACCCAGCTATGGTAGCAGGGGATGGAGAATTCGATACGGAACTGATGCGTTTAACTCCAGGGGAACTGGTGAGCAAATCTGGTGCTGAAGGAGTGCAGTGCATTGGTAGACTCGGTGAAGGCATGGGATTAGCAATTAAAGTTATGGATGGGGCAAAACGCGCAAAACACGCCGTTGCCATTCACTTACTCCAACAAATGGGTTGGATTAGTCCCAGCGCCGCCGAAAGCCTGAATGAAAAGTTTGTCACCTTAGGAAAATACAAGCGTTTAGAAGTAATTGGAGAATTATCGTTTTTGTAGTTGCCAAACTCTTGACTTTGAGTTAGACTAGAAAAGTCAAGAGCGACGCGGGATAGAGCAGCCTGGTAGCTCGTCGGGCTCAACTGGCAAACTTAACTAGACGCTTATTAGTTATGTTTGCTTTGGGCGGCACATAAAGAAACTTATGTGTGTTTATCTGTCAAAGTCGGGGAAGCCAATAGCGCGGTAATCCCGAACCAAGCTCCGGAAACGGAGAAGGTGTAGAGACTGGAAGGCAGACACCCTAACGATAACGCCGAGGGTGAAGGGACAGTCCAGACCACAAACCAGTTTATCTGGGCAACGAAAGTTGTAGTTGGTAAGCATAACCCGAAGGTCAGTGGTTCAAATCCACTTCCCGCCACCAAATTGAAGATAAAACAAAACCCTGTTTTCCAGAAAGATTACAGGGTTTTGTTTTATGGTGATTGTCAGCTACTTCGTTTTCATCTGACTAATGGACACAAAGCTTAGAGGAGACATAGCAGAATCAGCTGCTGTTCTTCATGCTCTAAAGCGTGGTTGGGGAGTTTTAAAACCTTTTGGTGATAGATTGCCTTACGATCTGGCATTTGATGTAGAGGGAATTCTCAATAAAAATCCAAGTCAAATACGCTTGGTTAGATGGGCCTTCTGGCAATTACGTTGTAGATAATCGCCGCACCAAAACAAATCGGCGGCTGATGGTTCGAGAACAATATCAACTATCAGACTTTGATTTTGCCCTGGTGTATATAGAAAAACTTGACCTATTCTATATTTTTCCTGTAGATGTGTTCATAAGTTATGGAAGTGAAGTACACCTTGTTGAGGCTGAAAAACGACAGCGTAAGCCTCGTTCCATACAATATCGCGAGGCTTGGGAATTAATCTCGCAAGCATCTGTAAGTAAAGAAAGTTGTGTTCCATCGCCTGTTGAACTCAAAGAAGCAGGATTTTAATTTATTCTGGAAGAAATAGCCATCCAAAAAGCGCGGAGAGTCATGGTTGTGAAGTTGCAGCGACCAATTTTAGTGGGAGGATTGGGACTGTCCTTTTCTCTGTGGATGTTACAAAGTTGGCATCATTCAATAATGCAGGTGGGTGAGTTTGGTTTATTGAGTGCCTTAGCTGTTGGTGGTGGTTTGTGGTTATTCCAACAAAATCGCCCAAAACATGGTTTAGAACAGCTAGATAGTATGCTTGTAGACCGGACGACTGTGGAAAGTGCCATCGTCAAAGCGGAAGCTGTGATTAACCAACTGGCACAAGAAGCAGAAAACCATAGGGCATTAGAGACCCTCAGAGAACAAGTTGCTCAATTGTGGTGGGAATTAGACAGGCAAGAAATTAAACTGACTGTGACTGGTGGTAAATCCGTCGGTAAAAGCACTTTAATTCAAGTCTTAGAAAAAAATCTCCAAACAGAAAATCTGGTTTCTCTACAAGAGACAGCGCCTTTGTTTAGAGAAGCTGGTGAAAATTCAGATGCAGCCGTTTTAGCAGAAGTGACAAAATCTGATTTTGTGCTGTTTTTGACAAATGGTGATTTGACTGATACAGAATTTCAAACTTTACAGCAGCTAAAAGCAGCAAATCAGCCTGCAATGCTGGTTTTCAACAAACAAGACCAGTATTTAGCCGATGAACGCGCTAGCATCTTACTGTCATTAAAACAGCGGATGCAGGGAAATGTAGTTGCAACTGCGGCCTCTCCCATCCCCGTGAAAGTCCGAAAGCATGAGGCTGATGGTTCTGTGCAGGAGTGGATGGAACAACCAGCACCAGATATCCAGCAATTAACCCAGCAGTTCGGTGAAATTTTGGCACAGCAAAAACAACGACTGGTTTGGCTAACTACCATCAGGAAAGCCGGGTTGTTGAAAGCTGAGGCGAAAAACTCCCTCAATGGAATTAGATGCGATCGCGCCACCCCAATTATTGAACAATATCAGTGGATAGCTGCTGCTGCTGCCTTTGCTAACCCAGTACCAGCACTTGATATTCTGGCCACTGCGGCCATTAATGCTCAGATGGTAATGGATTTGGGTAAGATTTATCAGCAGAAATTTTCCCTAGAACAGGCACAAACTGTAGCTGGAACAATGGGAAGCTTGATGCTAAAACTCGGTTTAGTTGAACTTTCTACTAAGGCTATTGGTACTGTTCTCAAAAGTAATGCTGTTACCTTTGTTGCTGGCGGCTTGGTGCAGGGGGTAAGTGCAGCTTATCTTACTAGAGTTGCAGGATTGAGTTTAGTTGAATATTTGCAACAGCAAGAAATAGCAGTGGATTCTGGTACTAATTTGAACTTGGAGAAATTGCGAGAAACTTTGCAAAAAGTGTTTGGGCAAAATCAACAAATTAGTTTTTTGCAGGGGTTTGTGAAGCAAGGGGTGAAGCGTTTGTTGCCAGAAGTGCAGCAAGTTGAAACAGTTGGTGTTCAGAACGTGGTGGGATAATCTCAGGCAGAGGATGAGTTAATTTGAGATTTTGGATTTCTGAAACTCTTATTTCTCTGCGTCCTTTGCGGTTTGGTTGATCTGTGAGTCCTGACACTAATTTTTTTACGAACCACAGAGGCGCTGAGGGCACAGAGAGAAGAGAGAAAGAGAAGGAAAAGATGCTTAACTGAACTGTGTTGAATCTAAAATCTCACATCAGTAAACTTAAAAATTTACCCAAGCTCAACAAAATGAGCTTGGGTGTATTTTAAAAATTATCGTGAGAGTTGCGAGTTAGCAAAAAATTGTAAATAAGGGTAGTTAGCTAAACAGCACCACTGTTTCTATTAAACAGAATCGCTATAGTTTTGAAAATTAGCTTTAAATCGTACACCAAACTCCAATTTTTTTGATACTGCAAATCTAGGCGAATTACATCTTCAAAACTACGGACTGTAGACCGTCCATTTACTTGCCATTCGCCAGTCATGCCGGGTTTGACATCTAAACGTTGCCACTCTGGTACTTCGTAGCGTTCCACTTCGTCAGGCGTGGGTGGTCTGGTACCGACTAAACTCATTTCTCCTTTCAAGACGTTCCAAAACTGAGGTAGTTCGTCAAGACTAGTTCGCCGTAAAAAACGTCCCACTTTGGTAATTCTGGGGTCATTTTCGTTCTTGAAAAATGCACCTTGCACTTGGTTTTTGACTTCGGATTTTTTTGCTTCCGCATCCACACACATAGAGCGGAATTTCCAAATTTTAAATTGTTTTCCCATCCAACCGCAGCGGGTTTGACTAAAGAAAATGGGGCCGGGATCGTTAATTTGAATAGCGATCGCAATGGGAATAGACAAAACTCCTGTAATTAATAAGCCAACGATTGACCCTATAATATCTAAGAACCGTTTCATCCAAGATGCAACAGAAGGATGAGTCTTAGGTAACTGCTCGACTTGACGAGAAGTTGTCTTGCGATTATCTATTGGCTCTTGTCGTTCTATTAGCGACCCATTGTCTACAGGTTCTAAGGGAAAAACTTGATCCAACCCTGTGAGTTTTAAAACTGCCATCACTTGAGGTGTTACATTCCGCAATCTTAATGCAATACCTTTAGCCTGGGCATATTTAAAATTACTGACCAAAGCACCTAAACCACTACTATCCATAAAAGTAGTTTGGTGAAAGTCAATGATAATTTGCTTGAGATATGAATTAGGTTGGATTAAGCCTTGGCAGGTTTGCTTAAAGCTTAAAGCCTCCAACACGCTCAACCGTGTGGGAACCTGCACTATAACCGTGTCGTTTAGGGAATGAACTGGAAAATCGACCTCTGTCGGTTGGCTAGTCATGAAGCTCTGCACTTTCGTTGCCATGTATAATGTAATCTGCCAAACATTATTTTGTCCTTTGAAAATTACTTAACCGTAATCAGGACTAATTACTATTTGCTCTTTCTCAGATTGTCAATCGCCAGTGACGATTCACAATAGAACAAGAAGCTAAAAAATATTCTTGCTGTTGTGCTGACGCAATGCGATCGCGTTGCTTGGATCAAATGATTGCTAAAACTACGGTTACACCTACCGCACGCCTGGTTGAGGTCTTCTCTGCCATTCAAGGGGAAGGACTGAATGTAGGGACTCGTCAGATTTTTGTTCGCTTTGCTTTGTGTGATTTGCGCTGTCACTTTTGTGATAGTGCCCACACTTGGAATGCACCTGTTAGTTGCCGGATAGAGCGATCGCCTGGATTGCGCGACTTTGAAATTTACTCTAATCCTGTCCCATTACCCATATTAATCGAATGGGTGGAAAGGCAAAATCTACCTTCCTTACACGATAGCATTAGCTTAACTGGGGGCGAACCACTTCTTCATGCTCCATTTTTAACTCAGTTTCTACCCAAAGTGCGAGACATAACTGGCCTACCTATATATTTAGAAACAGGCGGACACCGCCCAGAACAATTGGCAATGATTCTCCCCTACTTAGACTCTGTAGGAATGGATTTCAAATTGCCCAGTGTTAGCGGCGAAAGTCATTGGCAAGAACACGCAAAATCTCTCCAATTATGTCACGATTCATATTTAAATGTTTTTGTCAAGATAATTGTGTCTCAAAACACAGATCCAGATGAATTGGAGCGTTCAGCTTTATTGGTGGCAGATATCAGTCCAGATATACCAGTATTTTTACAACCTGTTACGCCTTTACCAGAGTCTGAACAATTTTCTCCAATACCTGTACTTGCCCCTACACCAGATCGAGTTTTGATGTGGCAAGCTCTGATGAAACAGTCTCTCAAACAAGTGCGGGTAATACCCCAGACACATAAAATGCTCAATCAACTGTAAAAGTTGCTGCTAAATCTACGTATTACTAAAGATTTCGTGAAAGTTAAAATAAATTTATATGAAATTTTATTAGCTAAAAAAATATATTAATTTTTATTAAGCTATTATCGAGCAATAAAGCTGCTAGCTATCAAAAAGCAGCTTTATTGAAGCTAAAAGATTTTGGATTTAGATTTTAAATTAACTATTGATTTTTTGGGGTGGGTATCGCCCACCCAACCTACTTTCTGGTTGCTACAGTGCGCTTTCGTCCATCGTTCTGGACTTAGCTTTTGCTTTATTAGCACTGCGTTTGAGGGCAGAGAGCCTTGCTTCGTATTTAGAGCGTTGACGCTTGCTAGGAGTGTTATCAATCAGGGTTTTCAAGGCGCTACCAAGACTTTTGTAGGCGTTGGGGAGGGTATAACCAAAACGAGTTGCCAAGGCGATCGCTTTTTCATCAGCATTGAGCAGTTCTTTTAGTTGCTTTTCCCCATTGTTCTTTTGATACAATCGCCAGCCTGACACGCCACACAGCGCTAAAGCTAACACCAAAAGCAATCCATCTTGTACCCACAATTCGCCGACAGCGCCGCCTAAACCGATGGCTAGTGCTGCCATTTCCCAACCATCTTTGGGAATTGTGTCGTTTTGAACGCGAGCAACTTCATGCCAGAACAGCAGATTACGCTGATCCATTGCGAGGGCATCCCATTTCACCAAGTCAATTTGAATTTCTACTTGGTCTTTACCAATTTCTTCGCAGCGGATCAGGGGTGGATTGACCTCAGTGGTGCCTTCTACCGTGACCCAGCTCTGCAATTCTGGCGGTAGTAAGCCTTTCAACCGCCGGAGTTCACTCATTTCCGCTTTAGCAGAGGAGGTTGCATAGGATGTCATAATATCCAGCCCCAGAAAATTTCAGTAAGTATATAGTGAGGGTATCACTTTGGAGTATAGCTATTTCAGTTACGATCCGTCTCACTCGTTAGGAAAACTTCCTCGTTTTTTTCGTGCTTCCATTGCCTTCTCCAATAAATCTAGCAATCCTGGAGCTTCTTCTTGGATACTGAGTAATAGTCTTTCTCCAAGTTCTATATTTCCCGGATCGAGGCCTGTTGCCATGACTTCTTTGAGGCGAGGAATTGCGATACCATCTACAATCTGAATTAATCCACTCAAACAACGGTGAAATTGTTTTTCTGTGAGAATTGAATCTTCCAAAGGAAACTCAATAATGGCACGGATTTCACCATCGGATGGGTCATATTCCCATTGCAGCATTTTGGTTTCCCAGGAAATGGCAAGCATTGTCTGTAGAATAGCTCCTTTGTGAGGATGGTCTTGAATTCCTGCCAGAACTTGAGGGGCAAACACTCGGAAAAATTTTCCCTCTTCATCCAACTGAACAACTATTAGAAAATCTTCTAAGTTATCAGCTTCTACACCTGTTATAATCCGGTCTTCTTCGTCATCAAAACGGTAGTCCCAACCAAGGTTATCTAAGTACTTGGCAATTTGTTTGAGGTTAGCTCCCATAAAAGCCTCATCAGGAATGCTGGAGCAGCTGTTACCAGACCTAGTTTAACCTGCGAGTGGTAGTGGTTTGAGTTAGGGTAGCTACTTATGGTAAATAAGGTATGGAGCATGGGGGAGCCACTGCGGTCTTGGGGTCTCCCCAAGTGGAGCAAGTGGCGTCATTGGGCATGGGGTGTTGGAGATGAGAAAAATAGATTTTAATGCTGGTGTATGAACATTATTTTCTGAAGAGCTTTTATTGATTATTTGAAGATGGGATAATTGTTTATTGCTAACTTTTAGGCAATAAAAAATATATAATTGGGAACAGTAAAATTTTAATATTATCTTCCATATTAGATAAGCAAATTGCTATTAAGTATTCTGAGAGAATTTTAAATAAAAGTGGAAATTTAAAGCTAAGCTGAGCAGTTTTCACAAAATATATGAAGCTTTTATAAATAAATGAAAACTTCACTACGACTTTTAACAGTGAATAAATATAGTGCAGAGGCTGGTAGAGTTTTATATAACAAGCAATGAATTGTTTTTACTAAAATAATTGTAGTGAATAATACATTTTTATTGTCTAGTAACTATGAAGTTGATGTATAAATTAAGTTTGATTGTAGCGATCGCCCCCCTAATCTTTGGTATTAGTGCTTGTACTGGAGGGTCAGGACAAACAACAAATACACCCAGCAGCCCAGGTGGTAATCCACCAGTACCAGCAGCAGGTCGAAATCGTTTGGATGCCATTAAAAGCCGCAGTCAGGTAATTTGCGGTGTTAGTGGTGAAATTCCAGGCTTCAGCTTTGTGGGGACTGACGGCAAATATAGCGGCATCGATGTTGATATTTGCAGGGCAGTGGCCGCTGCTTTGTTCGACAATCCAGATGCAGTAGAATTTCGTAATCTCAACACCAAAGAACGGTTTACAGCCTTGCAAACTGGGGAAGTAGACGTTCTCAGCCGTAACACCACCTGGACTTTGAGTCGCGATACTTCAGTTGGTCTGGAATTTGCACCCGTAGTCTTTTACGATGGGCAAAGCATCATGGTTCGCAAAAATAGCAATATTAAATCCCTGGCAGATTTGAAAGATAAAGCTATTTGCGTTCAAACTGGCACTACTACCGAACAGAACTTAGCAGACCAAATGCGAAAAAGAGGCATTACTTATAAACCTATTGTGTTTGAAGACGTTAATGTTACCTTTGCCACTTATGCTCAAGGACGTTGCGATGGCGTCACTGCCGATCGCTCCGCATTGATTTCTCGGCGTACAACCCTACCCAAACCAGAAGACAATGTGATTCTAGAAGAAGTAATATCTTCTGAACCCCTAGCACCAGCAGTAGCAAAAGGAGACACTAGACTAAGTGATATCCTCAAGTGGGTAGTTTATTCTTTGGTAAAAGCTGAAGAATTAGGAATTAATTCCCGCAATGTAGGTCAGTTAGCCAGCAGTAACGACCCTGATATTAAACGCTTTTTAGGAACAGAAGGCAACCTTGGTGAAGGACTAGGCTTAACAAACGATTTTGCAGCACGAGTAATTAAGCACGTGGGCAACTATAGCGAGATTTACGATCGCAACCTCGGCCCCAAAACAAAATTTAATTTAGCTCGCGGTCAAAATCAACTCTGGAGTAAAGGCGGACTACTTTATTCTCCGCCGTTTCGTTAAGACTGGAGATGGGGAGATGGGGAGATGGGGAGATGGGGAGATGGGGAGATGGGGAGAGGGGGGAGACAAGGGAGACAAGGGAGACAAGAAGAGAAGTCTGAGCGGAGGTTTCCGACCATCAGAACTTCGGAGAGAAAGATTGCTACCTTGTCTACCTTGTCTACCTTGTCTTCTTCCCATGCCCAATGCCCAATGCCCCATGCCCCATGCCCAATAACTAATGACCAATGACTAATGATAAATGACTACCGTTTTTGGAGAATTCTTGGGCAATTTTTGGCAGTATTTTTAACGGCGATTGTAGTTGTAATCTTGTGGGAAAATCTCAACCGGAATTTGCAGCAATTGGGGATTCAATTTGGATTTGATTTTCTCAACCAACAAGCTTCTTTTGAGATTGGTGAAAGACCGATTAGCTACAAACCAACTGATACCTACAGCCGCGCATTGTGGGTGGGGTTAATTAATTCCTTGCGGGTGGCGATCGCTGGAATTTTTCTCACCACAATTGTGGGTATCACTGCTGGAATTGCCAGACTTTCTGACAACTGGCTGGTGCGGAATATCAGTATGGTTTATGTGGAAATTTTCCGTAATACGCCTTTACTGTTGCAATTGTTATTTTGGTACTTTGCTGTTTTCCTGAGCTTTCCCCAAATAGAAAATAAAATATCTGTTTGGGGTTTTATTAGCCTCAGTCAAAGTGGTTTAGAACTACCTTGGTTTACTTTATCACCGGAATTTTCAGCTTTGTTGTTGGGATTAACTTTTTACACGGCTGCGTTTATTGCGGAAATTGTTAGAGGTGGGATTAAATCAGTACCTCAGGGACAATGGGAAGCAGCGCGATCGCTAGGATTAAAACCAGGGTTGGTGATGCGGCTGGTGATTTTTCCCCAGGCTTTGCGGGTAATTATTCCTCCGTTGACCAGTCAATATCTGAATTTAACGAAAAATTCTAGTTTGGCCATTGCCATTGGCTACCCTGATATTTATTTTGTGGCTTCTAGCACTTTTAACCAAACAGGCAGAGCCGTAGAAGTAATATTACTAATTATGCTCACCTATCTCATCTTGAGTTTGAGTATTTCTCTAGTGATGAATTTATTTAATCGCAGCGTGCAAATTCAAGAAAGATGATGGCCAGTGAGGAGATGGGGAAAAATAGCCAATGATAAATGAAAAATTGATTTGGTTGCGAAAAAATTTATTCAGTACTTGGTACAACAGTTTGTTAACTGTTGCTTGTTTGCTGTTGTTGTTTTGGGTTGCACGAGGAATAATCACTTGGGTAACGACTCAAGCACAATGGTCGGTAATAGAAGTTAATTTACGTTTATTTTTAGTGGGGAGGTTTCCCCAAACACTGTATTGGCGGGTTTGGACTGTGCTGGCGATCGCTGCAATTGTCAGCGCCATTACTGGGGGTGTATTCTTTCACAAGCAACAGTTAACAAAACGTGGAATTATTATTTATATATTTATAGTTGGTGTCTTGTTATTTATTTTACCAGTGGATTTAATATCCCGCTTACAGTTATTATTAATTGGAGTTTTAATATTTGCAGGTTTTGGGGTTGGCAGAAACTTTGCAGAAGTTTTAACTCCTTGGCTTTCTTTATTATGGTTATTATCTTTCCCTGTTATTTTCTGGCTAATTGGTGGTGGATTTGGATTGCAATCTGTACCAACCAATTTATGGAATGGTTTACTACTTACTCTGTTAATGGCAGCAGTGAGTATTGTGCTTTCCTTTCCCATTGGAGTTTTACTGGCTTTAGGACGCACAAGTGATTTACCCGTTGTGCGTTGGTTTTCTATCCTCTACATCGAAATCGTCAGGGGAGTTCCATTAGTTGGGATTTTGTTTCTAGCTCAAGTAATGTTGCCTTTATTTTTGCCAACTGATGTGCGTTTAGATAGGGTATTAAGAGGAATTGCCGGACTGGTATTATTTAGTGCTGCTTACATGGCAGAAAATGTACGCGGTGGATTGCAATCAATTCCACGGGGACAAATTGAAGCTGCAAAAGCATTAGGATTAAATACAATTTTAGTGGTTTTATTAATTATTTTGCCCCAAGCTTTACGTGCGGTAATTCCTGCCATCGTCGGTCAATTTATCAGTTTATTTAAAGATACTTCACTTTTATCTTTAGTGGGATTACTAGAACTCACGGGTATGGCTCGTTCGATTTTGGCACAGCCAGAATTTCTCGATCGCTATGCAGAAGTGTATTTATTTATTGGATTGATTTACTGGGTATTTTGTTACTCCATGTCGCTAGCTTCTCGGCGTTTAGAAAAACAGTTAAATCAGTAGTTAGGAGATGAAAAGTAAATTACTGAATAATAACTATAAAAATCATATTTGATTTGTGTAAAACTAGGTAATCAGCTTAGTAAAAAAACTCGGAGGTGGATATCTGTGACAACAGAACAAAAACCGATAATTATTGCTGAAAATGTTCACAAGTGGTATGGCAAATTCCACGTTCTTCAAGGTGTAAGTTTGACAGTAAATCGGAAAGAAGTTGTAGTTTTAATGGGGCCTTCTGGTTCTGGAAAGTCTACTTTTATTCGTACTTTCAATGCTTTAGAAGCATACCAAGAAGGGAGAATTGAAATTGATGGAATTACTTTAAGCCATGACTTGCGAAATATTGAAGCCATCCGCAAAGATGTGGGAATGGTTTTTCAACAGTTTAATTTATTTCCCCATTTAACAGTGCTGCAAAATATAACTTTGGCACCGATTTGGGTGAAGCGATCGCCAAAAGTCAAAGCTGAAGAATTAGCCATGCAACTACTAGAAAGAGTAGGCATTTTAGAACAAGCGCACAAATATCCAGGACAATTATCTGGTGGACAACAGCAGCGAGTGGCCATCGCTCGTGCTTTAGCTATGCAACCTAAAATTATGTTGTTTGATGAACCCACTTCAGCCTTAGATCCAGAAATGGTAAGGGAAGTATTGGATGTGATGCGGAGTCTGGCCCGCGATGGAATGACAATGGTAGTCGTAACTCACGAAGTTGGATTTGCCCGCGAAGTCGCCGACCGAGTTATTCTCATGGATAGCGGTACACTCATCGAGTCAGCTACCCCAGAAATATTTTTCACTAATCCCAAAGAAGAAAGAACCCGTAAATTTTTATCGCAAATTCTCTAAAAAAATGGAATTGCGACATCTGCGCTACTTTATCGCTGTGGCCGAGGAACTGCACTTCAGTAAAGCCGCCGAACGACTGCACATTGCTCAACCGCCCCTAAGCCAGCAAATTCAGCAACTAGAGGCGCAATTGGGAGTAGAACTTTTTCACCGTAAAACCAAGCGACAGGTGCAGCTAACAGAAGCCGGACAAGTATTTTTGCAAGAAGCTTATCAACTTTTAGCTCAACTCCAAAAAGCAATTGAGCTAACTCAAAAAATTGGCAGAGGTGAAAAGGGACAATTACGAATTGGCTTTACCAGTTTGGTAACTTATAATTTGCTTCCCCTAATTTTGCGACAATTTCGAGAACAGTTTTCCGAAGTCGAGTTGATTTTACAGGAATTAACTACAACTGAACAAGAGCGATCGCTACAAGAGAGCCGCATCCATATAGGCTTTGCTCATCCACCATTGGAAGATAATACACTCAATCAAAAGTGCATTCAGCAAGAAGCTTTAATTGTGGCTTTAGCAGAAACTCATCCCTTAGCTGAACGAGAAAACATTTCAGTATCATCCCTAGTGAATGAAAACTTTATCATGTTTCCTCGACATTTAGGCTCTGGACTTTACGACCAAATTGTAAGTCTTTGTCAGCAAGTAAATTTTAGTCCGAAAGTAACTCAAGAAGCGATTCAAATGCAGACAATTATCGGGTTAGTTTCAGCCGGAATGGGAATTGCCATCGTACCGTCTTCGTTGCAAAATCTTCAAAGAAATGGTGTAGTTTATCGTAGTTTTGAGGAGAAAACACCATTAGTAGAAACGGCTATAGTTTGGCGGGAAGAAGATATAACGCCTGTACTAAGGAAATTTCTGCAAGTTGTCATGAGTATCTGTGGCAAATGACCACCATCATAAGTTAGGTATAACGTGAGGAGTTCAACGAAATTTGAATTTTGAATTCGGAGCGAAGGGACGTGACTACTACACTACACTGGCAAGAGCGAGTTGGTAATCAAAGAGATTGGGTTTGGCGGGGCTGGCAAACTCGCTATACTTATATTCGCTCTGCCAAAAATGATGAAAAAACACAGCCTTTAATTTTATTACACGGCTTTGGCGCTTCCATCGGTCATTGGCGACATAATTTAGAGGTGCTAGCGGAACATCACACAGTTTACGCACTAGATATGCTGGGTTTTGGCGCTTCCGAAAAAGCCGCAGCTAATTACAGCATCGAACTTTGGGTAGAACAAGTTTACGATTTTTGGCAAACATTTATTGGCGAACCAGCAATATTAATTGGCAATTCCAACGGTTCGCTGATTTCTTTAGCCGCCGCCGCTGCTCATCCTGACATGGTGCGGGGTGTGGTGATGATGAGTTTACCCGACCCCTCCCTGGAACAAGAAGCAATTCCTCCCGTACTGCGGCCAGTGGTAAGGGGAATTAAAAATATTGTGGCTTCACCGTTTATTCTCAAACCTGTATTTAACTTTGTCCGTCGTCCCGGCGTACTGCGTCGCTGGGCTAGTCTCGCCTACGCTAACCCAGAAGCCATAACCGACGAACTAATAGAAATTTTAGCAGGCCCTCCCCAAGACCGGGGTTCAGCGAGGGCGTTTAGTGCTTTGTTTAAAGCCACAATTGGAATTAATTTTAGTCCCAATGTCAAGGTATTATTACCAACCTTAACAATTCCCATGTTATTAATTTGGGGACAAAAAGATCGGTTTGTTCCCCCAGCCTTAGCTAGTCAATTTGCCCAATATAACGAGAAATTGGAAGTCCTGAATTTACAAGACGTGGGTCATTGTCCCCACGATGAATGTCCGGAACAAGTCAACCAAGCGATTTTAAATTGGATTGACAAAGTGATGGGATTTTAGATTATTTGGATGGGGCATTGGGCATTGGGGATGGGCAAAGGGCAAGGGGTAAAGGGGAAAGGGGAAAGATTAAATTTATTCCTTTTCCCTTTTCCCTTTAACCTTTTCCCCTTGCCCTTTCCCCCATCTCCTCATCACCTAACCAACGGTGGTTTGGCTGCTGTCAACGTTTGTAGCGCCGTTCACAGTGCGGGCGACAGAAATCATTCTGTCGAGGATTTGTTGGTTGGGGACTTTACCTTTTAAGACTACAGTGCTGCCTGTTTGAGCAACCCAAAGGGTATTAACATCATCAAGTTGGGGGTCTTGGTCAAATGCTAAAGCTACTCGTTTGGCTAAACCACTTTGGTCATATTCTCCATTTAATCCCAGACGTTCTGGCGGTATTGTTTGTGTGGCGGTAGGCGCAGCAGTTTGGGGTATTGCCTGTGGAGTAGGATTTACTTCAGCATTTTGAGGTTTTTCCATTCCAAATAGTCTTTGTAACCAACCCATAAAAATTATCTCCGATTAAAGGTTCAATCAAGTTTGAATATACAACTTTTACCAACAGGTAACATCTGCCGATGAAAAGATATGCAATCAAAGAGAATCTTGCCAGCGAAATAATTTCTAGATAAATTGTCTCTATCAATTGAAATGAGTGTAGCTATTAAGTTTAAAATAAAAGTTCTCACTTATTATTTTTTAGTGGAGCAGTACGTCTAGCACAATCCTGCTCTAGCCCCTGTTGGCGAAGATGAAACATACTCTTTCTGTTCTGGTAGAAGATGAGGCGGGTGTTCTGTCCCGCATTTCTGGTTTATTTGCCCGTCGTGGTTTTAATATTGAAAGCCTTGCTGTTGGCCCGGCTGAACAGGGAGGTGTTTCACGAATTACGATGGTTGTACCTGGTGACGATCGCGTCATCGAACAACTCACCAAGCAATTATACAAGTTAGTTAATGTCCTCAAGGTGCAGGATATTACTGAAACTCCTTGTGTGGAACGAGAATTGATGCTGTTAAAGGTGAATGCTACCAGCAGCAATCGTTCTGAAGTTATCGAACTGTCTCAGATTTTCCGGGCGCGAGTTGTGGATGTGGCGGAAGATTCTCTGACTTTAGAGGTGGTGGGAGATCCTGGTAAAATGGTGGCGATCGTGCAGGTGTTACAAAAATTTGGTCTGAGAGAAATCGCCCGCACCGGTAAAATCGCCCTCACTCGTGAATCGGGTGTGAACACTGAATTACTCAAATCTTTGGAAGCAAAGGTTTAGGAGTTCACAACAAGTTAGAACCAAGCTGCTGTTGTATGTTTTTGTGTTGACTGTTGTGTGTTAACCGTCAACGAACAAGTGTCATTTAAAAGCCTCATACCTTACTAGGGTAGTACAGCTAGCTGTACTACCCTATAGTTTATTGATGTGTTGCAAACATTGTTTTTTTGGATTTGAGATTTTGGATTAAAAGCATTTGCAATAATACTGCCGATGCCAATTTGGTACAACTTTATTTAGTGACTGTTATTACTAAAATACGAATAAGCATAGACTGTTATGTCTTTTTATATGGACAAGTATCGCCAAGTTGGCATGACGCAACAGTTAAGCAACTGCTACAAATTTGTTAGAAAGATAAAAGTTTAAAAGCAAGTTTTAATAGTCTTCAAATATGACTATTACTTGAGTTTTAGTCTTGGGTTAAAAAATAGCTGTGTTGATTTTGAACAAAAATATTTGTTCGAGATAAATTTTGGGCTGTCCTTGCAGGTAATTGTTAACTGTTGACTCTTGATTGTTGACTCTCAACAGTTAACAACCTGAACTTAGGTGAAGCTGATATTACAGGGTAATTCTACACGATAAAAATCCTTTTTTGAGGATAAACGGCTATAGGCTAAATTTAATTGTCTAATCGAACCGATGATTATTTAGATTATTCTAGAGGTTTTGACAGGCATGAATTTATTATTGCTATTCGTTTCTAATTGGCTGCCTCAAAAATTAATTAGCAAATTATTAAATACTTTGCTGAATATCAGAAACAGACATTTGTTTGTTTTTGATATTATTGTTTTTTGCATAACAACTTTTTTAGCATTAAATTTATGTTTAGATGGTGAATTTTTCATTGAAGAATATAAATCACAACTGGCAATTGTCACAATAGTTTTTTTAGTAGCTAAACTAACTGTATTGTGGAATTTTGGTTTTTATCGACTTTACTGGCGCTATGCCAGTATTGAAGAACTTTTATATATAACTATACTAATGGGAATTGCAGTATTAATCCAAGCAGTATTCTTCGATGCTATGGAGCTTTTAGGATATTCTGGATTGGATATACTGCCGCGATCGCTACCTTTAATCGATGGTTTACTTTCGTGTATTTTCATTGGCGGATTGCGTTTTAGTATCCGGATTGTAGAAAGAATTAGTCAGCAACGTCCAGTATTTAATACCCAAGAAAGAGTGTTAATAGTTGGTGCTGGAAGTGCTGGAATTTCTTTGGTACAACAAATGCAAAGAAACCCGCAATTGGGATTTCATCCAGTTGCTTTTATAGATGACGATCGCCGCAAATTTGGAGCATATATACGTGGGATTCCTGTAATTGGCGATCGCTATCAAATTCCTGATGTTTTAAAATCTCTACAAATCCATAAAGTTATCATCGCCATGCCGACGGTTGCAGGTGCAGTTATTCGAGAAATTGTAGATATTTGCAAAGCAACTGGTACTCAAACTAGCACTTTACCGGGTATACATGAAATCCTCAATGGTCGGGTGCGAGTTGATAGTATTAGAGATGTAAGAATTGAAGATTTACTCAGACGGGAACCCGTACAAATAGATTTTGAAAAAGTTTCCCAATTTCTTCAAGATAAAACAGTATTGATTACAGGTTCTGGTGGTTCCATTGGTAGCGAACTTTGCCGTCAAATTTTTAAATGCAATCCTGCCAAAATGATACTTATCGGACATGGAGAAAACTCTGTGTTCAACATCCAACAAGAATTAGAACAACTCGTTCAAGTCCTAAAAAACGAGCATCAATCAGCAATTAATACCACTGAAATTTCTAGCTTTATTGCTGATATTCGCTTCAAATCTCGACTAGAATATGCATTTGAAACTTTTCAGCCAGATGTAATTTTTCACGCTGCGGCTCATAAACACGTCCCATTAATGGAATTAAATCCAGTAGAAGCAATCACGAACAATGTAATGGGAACCAAAAATTTATTAGAACTAGCTTTGCAATATGATGTCAAACATTTCGTGATGATTTCTACAGATAAAGCAGTTAACCCCACTAATGTTATGGGTGCTAGTAAAAGAGTCGCAGAAATGTTAGTGTTGCAAGCTGCAAAAGAAAGTGGCAATCCTTATGTCACAGTACGTTTTGGCAACGTTTTAGGTAGTCGAGGTAGTGTAGTTCCCACTTTTAAAAAACAAATTGCAGCAGGGGGGCCGGTAACCGTTACTCATCCAGATATTTGTCGTTATTTCATGACTATTCCGGAAGCAGTGCAACTAGTTTTGCAAGCTGCGGTACTTGGTCGCGGTGGCGAAGTTTTGATGTTGAATATGGGTAAACCTGTAAAAATCGTAGACTTAGCAAAGGAATTGATTCGCCTTTCCGGATACGAAGTTAACCGAGATATTGAGATTGTATTTACTGGTTTGCGTCCAGGAGAAAAATTATTTGAAGAATTGTTTATTCCTGGGGAAGAATATGAACCAACCGAACATAAAAAACTGTTAGTAGTTAAAAATGCTAGTAAAATTATTCCAGACAATTTGGATATTACTGTAGCAACTTTGTGTCAAGCAGCAGTGAAAAATGATATCAATTTGATTCTGTTTTTACTCGAACAATTAGTGCCAGGATATAAACCAAAACATTTAGATAATTATCTGGCAGCGAATATTTGCAGTCATACTTCTAATACTTCACTCAGAGTTAAGCCAAATATGAATATTTTGGCACAAGCAAAATCTTAAAAAAGCAGCCAATCTACGTCTAAATTCCATCATTACTCGTACAGATGTTAACAGTCAACAGTCTAATCCGAACAGCTAATCAAATTTGAGTAATTGAGCATCTACCTTAATTTCAAAAATCAATATGTACAAAACCTCTACTATCAACAGTATTTCCCAAGTATTTGATAGAGTCTCTAGGGTTAATCACAGATATTTGGCTGGAATTAAAAACATCGCCAAGATTTTTGTGACAAGAAGAAGTGAGTGGTCAATTGGAATTTATATAGGCGAATCTCCTTTTGATTTAGTTTCGCCAGACACAATTATTAATCCGGTATTGACTGCTCAGGATGTAACAGATATTCCAGCATACTTTGTTGCCGACCCTTTTATGGTTCGTGAAAACGACATTTGGTATATGTTCTTTGAGGTGTTGAACGGTATACAAAATAAAGGAGTCATAGGACTAGCAACTAGCACTGATGCATACAAATGGAATTACCAACAAATTATTCTTGATGAGCCGTTTCATTTATCTTATCCGTATGTCTTCAAAGTTGAAAATGACTATTATCTGATTCCAGAAACCGCAGAAGCAAGTTCTATTCGTTTATATAAAGCGATTAATTTTCCCACACAATGGTCTTACGTCAAAGATTTACTCGCTCAAGGTGATTTTGTCGATTCTAGTGTTTTTAAATACAACGATCTTTGGTGGTTGCTAACTGCAACATCAGAAGCAAGAAATACATTGCGTCTTTATTATTCTCAACATTTAATGGATACTTGGATTGAACATCCGAAAAGTCCTGTAATTCAGGAAAATAAACGTATAGCAAGACCAGCAGGTAGAGTTATAGAATTCGACAATAAAATTATCAGATATACCCAGGATTGCGAGCAAATCTATGGTTATCAAGTTCGAGCATTTGAAATAACTGAATTGACAACAACAAATTATCTAGAACAGGAAGTTAAACATAATCCAATTATTCAAGCCAGTGGAATGGGTTGGAATCAAATAGGTATGCATCATATTGATGCTCACCAAATCGATAAAAAGAAATGGGTTGCATGTGTGGATGGAAAGCGTTATCGATTAGTTTTTGATCCAAGATTTCATAGCTGAAGGATTTGAAAAATTGTTTGCAAACTCCACAGAGACAGCGAAAAGTCAAAGCGCTGACTTCTGGCGCTGTGAACTTTTCCAAACCAATGAATTTATTTAGCAAAAAATAGCAAGGAATGAAAGAAATGTTAATTGTCACAAAGAAGTATATCTTTTCAGTGGGAGAAGTCTGGTTTGATGAAAATCCACAGGTATTAAACAATGTCGATGTGGTGCATTACAGGCAATTATTACACCCCATTAAAGGCGGTCAGTGTGATGAATTTTACACAAGATTGATTGATTTAACTAAAAATCAAGATGAACTTTGGGAAACTATCAGTAGTAATGATAGATATAAAATTAGACGCGCAGAACAAAAAGACCAAGTTATTTACGAATATTGGGAGAAAATTGATTCTGATATTCTCAATGAATTTTCGGATTTCTATGATTCATTTGCTGACCAAAAAGGTCTGACTAAAATTAATAGAATTCAACTACAAAATCGTGCTGATGCTGGTGTAATTGATATTTCACGTGTGAAATTAAAAGATGGCGAATCTTTAGTCTGGCATGTTTATTATCGGACTCAAAATCGAGTCCGTCTTTTACATTCCGCATCTTTAAAAAATAACAATAATACTACTTATCAATCGATTTTAGGACGAGCAAATCGTTACCATCACTGGCAAGACATTGTGAGATTCAAGAATTTAGGGATTGTAACTTATGATTTTGGTGGTTGGTATACCGGAAATACAGATCGAGAAAAATTAGGAATTAATCAATTTAAAGAAAAGTTTGGTGGAGAAGTTGTCAAGAATTTTAACTGTGTTTATGGAATTACTTTGAAGGGCAAATTATATTTACATTTGCTGAATATATATACGAGGTTACCTCAATTATCTTTACTGCGTAGACCTTATTTTTTATCTCATACACCGAAGCAGTCGCAAGTCGAAGCTTGCAGCGAATTGGAGTTTTCCATACCAGAAGCACAGAGAGAGTAAGAAATGCAAAGCTTAGTTAATCGCTGGAAAAAGCTCACAAGTGGCTCTATCAATCGCCAAATTTTTGGTGCAGCGATGATAGTTGGTTTATTGACAGCATTAGTGAAAGTGGCGGCTGTTGCTAAAGAATTAGTGGTTGCTCAAAGGTTTGGTACTGGCGATGACATAGATGCTTTTTTTATTGCTTTGCTAATTCCTGCTTTTATTATTAATGTCATCGCCGGTTCTTTTAATACTGCTCTCATACCTACTTATATGCAGGTACAAGAACAGGAAGGTAAAAAAGCTGCTCAAAAACTTTTATGTGGAGCTACAACCAGTGGCTTGGGATTGTTAGGAATAACAACGATATTGATGATAGTCCTAGCACCTTTTTATTTACCACGAATTGCAGCCGGATTTAGT
Organism: Nostoc linckia z4; assembly: GCF_002608075.1. Classification (GTDB taxonomy): domain Bacteria; phylum Cyanobacteriota; class Cyanobacteriia; order Cyanobacteriales; family Nostocaceae; genus Nostoc; species Nostoc linckia. The sequence continues at coordinate 364,510 of NZ_LAHA01000001.1, read as the reverse complement.
TCTCAAAAGTTAGAGCTAACTTTTCATTTGCTTTGTGCGATCGCACCTTTTATTTTCTTAAGTGGCATAATTGTTATCTGGGGTGCTGTGTTAAATGCAGGAGAGCGTTTTGCTTTAGCAGCATTCTCACCAATTATTACTCCAACTGTTACCGTCGTATTACTTTTAACGTTGAAATCCTGGGGGATTTTCGCTTTAGCTGCTGGCTTAGTCTGCGGTGCAATATTAGAAATAATTCTGTTAGGAATAGCATTGCACCGACAAGGCATTTCATGGATTCCTAAATGGTATGGATTTGATACTAATCTGCGTCAAGTTGTTAGCCAGTATTTCCCCATGATTGCAGGCGGACTTTTAATGTGTAGTACAAATTTAGTCGATCAATCTATGGCAGCAATGTTGTTACCTGGTAGTGTAGCAGCACTCAACTACGGTAACAAAGTCATAGCATTTCCCATGTCTCTAGCCACTACAGCATTGAGTACTGCTGTGATTCCCTACTTTTCTAAAATGATAGCTGCTAACAATTGGATAGGAACCCGTCGCACACTTCGGCGATATATCCAAATCATTTTTCTCACAACTATTCTATTGTCAGCATTCTTATTTGTATTTTCTGAAACTATAGTCAGAATACTCTTTCAAAGAGGTTCATTTACTGCTGATGATACTCGTTTAGTTGCTCAAATTCAAAATTGCTTTGCATTGCAAATTCCTTTTCACGTAGCAGGAATTTTGGTTGTGCGCTTAATTTCTGCAATGCAAGCCAATCATATATTAATGTGGGCTTCTGCCTACAATCTCATCAACAATATTGTTTTCAACTATTTATTCCTTCATTATTTTGGTGTTGCAGGTATCGCTTTATCAACAGCTTTGGTTTCTGCATTAGCATTCTTGTTTTTATCATACTTTGCTGATAAAAATCTCAAGAAAAACTGTCCTAGTCTAACAACTTAATTTGCGGATTCTTATTCTGTGCGCCTCCTGTATGATTTTCAATATTGCCACACCATGAAAATAACATTAATTATTCATTCCCTGACCTATGGCGGTGCTGAACGTATTATCTCAATCATGGCAAATTATTGGTCAGCTAAAGGATGGAAAATCACTCTACTAACATTTGATAACAATCAAATACCGGACTTTCCTTTAAATTCCGATATAACTTATATTCCCTTAGATATAGCGGCGAAATCTCCCAATGTAATCATTGGCATTGTGAATAATTTAAAACGTATCTCCATCCTGCGAAATGCGATTATTAATAGCAATCCAGATGTTGTAATTAGTTTCATGTCTAGAATTAATATCATTACTTTACTAGCTACGCGATGGTTGAAGATTCCAGTCATAATTTCTGAACGTAGCAACCCAGAAAAAAGCTATTTAAGTTGGAATTGGCAACAATTACGCCAATGGACTTATGCATTTGCAGATAAAATTATTTTTCAAACTCAGCGAGCAAGAGATTATTTTCCAGTAAAACTGCAAAATCAGAGTTGTATAATTCCTAATATGGTGATATTACCACCAATAAAAAAGCAGTCTGACGAAAAATTTTCAACCAAGCGATCGCTCATTGCTATGGGACGTTTTGTACCAGAAAAAGGCTTTGATTTATTACTAAAAGCTTTTGCTAAACTAAAAGATAATTACCCAGAATGGACATTGACAATATTAGGAGACGGAAAGCTACGCCCAGAATTGGAATCATTGCGTAACCAATTGGGATTAAGCGATCGCGTTTATTTTCCAGGGATGGTAAATGATATTTATGCTTTTTTACAGCAAGCAGACATTTTTATTATGTCTTCCCGATTTGAAGGTTTTCCCAATGCTATTTGCGAAGCAATGGCATGTGGTTTACCGGTGATATCTACAGATTGTCCTAGCGGGCCGCGAGAAATTATTCGTGATGGAATAGATGGGATTTTAGTTCCCAATGAAGATATTTCAGCATTAGCCGCAGCAATAGAAAAGCTGATATTTCACGAACAAGAACGCAATGCTTTAGCTGTTCGCGCACTAGAAGTAACCGAACGATTTAGCATCAAAAAAATCATGGGAATGTGGGAAGAAACGTTAATTCAAGTTATTGAAAAAAAATTCACAAATCAGAATTCAGAATTCACAATCAAACAACACAAAATTTAGATGAATAAACCTCTTATAAAACTCCTTATTCTTTGCGTCTAACCTTCTGGTTGTGCCTTTAGCGGTATGCGTGAGACAAAAAAATATTGATACAAGAGGTTGATTAAATACAACAATAAAATACATTTCTTGCTTGTGGCATACTTGGCGGTTACTTTCTTCATAAGCAAATATTTAACAATGAATATCCGAAAATATCTTTACTTCAGTTATGCTTATTGTCGGCAATACAATTTTCCCCAATTCTATAATAAATTTGTCAAAGAAAGTTCATCGAATATTTCCATTGATACCACTAGAGAGTTACTCACTAAACTCTTACTTCACTGCCAAAAATCTGTGCCATATTATGCAAAATTAATGAATAATCTTTCCAGTGAGGAAATTATTTACCAAAAGCCAGAACTATATCTTAAGCAATTACCAATCCTCTCCAAAGATATTATTCGCGCCAATTTTGAAGAACTCAAATCTACAGATTTAGCACAACGTCAGTGGTATTTTAATACATCAGGTGGTTCAACAGGAGAACCAATTATTTTAATTCAAGATGCTGAATATAATGACAAATCTACAGCCATTAGCTTACTTTTTTCTTATTTAGTAGGTAGGGAATTAGGAGAACCAGAAGTACGTCTCTGGGGTTCAGAAAAAGACGTTTTTGATGGCACGATGGGATGGAAGGCGACCTTTTTTAATTTCTGGAAAAATACCACATATATGAATGCCTTTCAGATGACTCCTCAAAGAATGAGGGATTTTTTGAAATTGCTAAATACCAAACCACCAAAATTAATTGTTGCCTACGCTCAAGCCATTTATGAATTAGCGAAATTTGCTGAAGATGAAAACATTAAACTTGTTCCTCAAAAGGCAATTATAACTTCTGCTGGGACACTTTATGCTTGGATGCGGCAAAAAATTGAAACCGTATTTCAGTGTAAAGTATTTAATCGTTATGGTTCTAGAGAAGTCAGTGATGTTGCTTGTGAAAAACCAGGAATGCAAGGATTATGGGTAGCTCCTTGGGGTAATTATATTGAGATTGTAGATGATGATTATAACCCTGTGCCGCCGGGAGTTGAAGGTAATATTTTGATTACTTCTCTGACAAATTTTGCTATGCCATTGATTCGTTATAAAATTGGCGATCGCGGTACTTTATCTCCTGAATATAAATCTGGACAAATATTACAACAAGTTTCCGGTAGAAATGTTGATACTTTTAAAGCAGAAAACGGAACTTTAATTGATGGAGAGTATTTTACCCATCTTCTCTACTTCAAAAATTGGGTACAAAAATTTCAAATCATTCAAAAAAGCTACTTAGAAATCACCATCAAAATCATTAAATCTAATTCTAATTATTTCACAGAGGAACTTGATGATATTGCCAGCAAGTGCAAATTGATGATGGGTAAAGATTGTGTAGTTAATTTTGAATTTGTCAACCATATCCCCGTCAGTAACTCTGGCAAATACCGCTACACAATTTCTGAGGTTATTTAAATGAAAAAGAAAATTGCGTTTTTAATTAGAGATTTGAATTATGGAGGAGCAGAAAGACAATTAGTCACACTAGCAAAAGCTTTAGATAAACAATGTTTCGATGTCACAGTATTATGCTTTTATACTAGTAGTTCTTTCTCTTTAGATAGAGATTTAAAAGATAACAATATCCCAATTATTTATTTAGAAAAACAAGGAAGGTGGCATTTATTTAGCTTCTTTTGGCGTCTTGTGCAGCATCTTCAACACATACATCCTGATGTATTACATGGATATGGTGGAACGCCAAATTTACTAACTATCTTTTTAAAATTATTTTTACCATCAACCCGTATGGTTTGGGGATTACGTAATTCTTATAGTGATTCTAATTTTTATGATTGGTTAGGGCGCTTAATCTTTTGGTTAGAGTGTATTTTAGCTAAATTTGCGGACTTGATAATTGTCAATTCTTATGCTGGAAAAACATACTATGTCAGTCATGGATTCCCGCCTCAGAAGATGATGGTAATTTCTAATGGTATTGATATCGAACTTTTTCAGCATAATTTAGAAGCCAGGACAAAAATGCGATGGCAGTGGGAAATTTCCCAAGATACAATTTTAATCGGTTTAGTGGGAAGACTCGATTTTAGAAAAGATCATCCGACATTTATCAAAGCAGCAGCATTATTGTGTGAAGATAGCAAAAATGTGCATTTTGTTTGTGTAGGTGGTGGTTCCGAAAACTATGCACAAGAGTTGCATCAATTAGCCGAAAAACTAGGAATTGCACAAAAAATTATTTGGGAAAAAGCGCGTGCAGATATGCCTGCAATCTACAACGCCTTAGATATTGTGGTTTCTTCATCTTATACAGAAGGATTTCCCAATGTCATTGGAGAAGCAATGGCCTGCGGTGTTCCTTGTGTAGTGACAGATGTGGGTGATTCAGCTTTGATTGTTGACAATCCTGATGTAGTCGTACCTCCAAAAAATCCCGAAGCTTTGAAAATTGCAATTAAAAAATTAATCGAAAAACTGAATATTGATGGTGGCGATCGCCATAAAATCCGACAGCGAATAATTAACCACTTTTCCGTAGCTGAATTAGTTTTGCAAACAGAAGCTACTTTACTTAAATTGTGCCATGAATCAATCAATTAATATCAAATTTGATTTACTTTTTTATTATCAATGTGCCTTAGCTATAGCTGCTGTTTTCGTCTTTTTTACAGATATTAACTCCTATTTATATACATCAGGTATTGTTTCTCAACCTCCTTTGTTTTGGATTTTAGGTTTTGCTGTAGCTTCTATTCCCCTAATTTTTTCACGAGATAAGTGCATTCCCACATCTGTGATTCTTTGGTGTTTTGGTTTTATTTTTGTTTCATTACTGTGGTTTGTACTATTTCCCGGTTCTGGAGAACTGGCTTTTGAAGAATTAAGAAAACGACTGTTAGCAGTGATTTTTCTCATTGCAATGGCTTTCATCTTTTCTCGAAATCCAACAATCCATTACTTGACTCGATGGGCGATATTTTTAGCGGTATTAATTACTGTATTTAACAGCATTTACGAGTTTTTTAACCCTGCTGCTTTTAATGCATTAGGTAATGGTGGCCGGGTGACTGGATTTTACTTAAACCCAAACAGTAACGGCTGTGCGTTAATACTGGGGATGATTTTTAGCGTCAGTATATTACAGCCAATATATCGTTTACCTTTCGTCTATCTTGTGGGTATTGGAGTTTTCTTGACGTTTTCGCGGGGTGCTATTCTTGGCTGGTTAATTACAGTGATTATTTTTACCGTCGCCGGCGTGCTGCATTTCAATAAAATACTTTATTGGATTTTGGGCATAGGAACTTTCATTATTAGTTTAGGCTCCCAATGGTGGCAAGAATTATTGCAAAATTTAGATTTGAATGCCAACTCATTGGAAAGAATTGCATGGTTTCAAAATATTTCAACTTCTGATTCAGAAGATTCCGCAGATTCGCGTTTAGAAGTAGCTCAATTAGCTTGGCAGATGTTTATGAAACATCCTTTTTTCGGTAATGGCATTGGCTCGACTTTAACGTGGAATGTGGAAATATCTACGCACAATATTTACCTATATTATATGGCAGATCATGGAATCATCGGTGTTTTGATTCTACCTGTATTAGTATATGGAGCGATACGCCACGCCCGTGGAGAAACTAAATATATAGGTTTGGCTTTTGCTGTTTTTATTCTTCTCTGGGGATTATTTAGCCATAACGTTTTAGAAGAACGTTATATTCTGATTTTGTTTTCATTGATGGCTGGAATGACTGAAGGAAGTAAGTTAGACCAAAAATTAAAATTAGAATATCAATTATGAAAATCATTTATATCATTACCGGACTTTCCACTGGCGGTGCAGAAGTCATGCTTTATAAACTTCTTTCTAAGATGGATAAACAACGTTTTAGTCCGGTTGTTGTTTCTTTAATGGATGGGGGTACATGGGGCGATCGCATTGTCAATTTAGGCATTCCTGTTTACACCATTGGTATGCAACCAGGAACAGTTAAACTAATTAATATTTGGCGAATGATTAGGATAATACGCCAACTCCAACCAGATTTAATTCAAGGTTGGATGTATCATGGAAACTTGGCTGCACAATTTGTCAGACTTTTCATCTTTAGACAAGTGCCTGTTTTCTGGAATGTACGCCATTCACTGCATTCTTTAGAACTAGAAAAGCCAAGCACAAATATTATTATTAAACTCTGCGCCCAATTTTCTCAATTACCGACCAAAATTATTTATAACTCTCACAATAGTGCTAAACAACATGAAAAAATTGGCTATTGTCTTGAGAAAACATGTGTAATTCCCAACGGCTTTGAAACAGAAAAATTCACACCATCAACAGCAGATCGTCTCAGCGTTCGTTCAGAACTCAATACTCCAGAAGATGCTTTATTGATTGGCTTAATTGGTCGTTATCACCCCATAAAAGACCACTTTAATTTTCTTCAGGCTGCTGCATTACTACTGAAAAAGTATACCAACGTCCAATTTGTTTTGATTGGCAATAAAGTGGATTGGGAAAATCAAATTTTATCCGAATTAATTGATGAATTAGGGCTTGTCAAGCACATACATCTATTAGGTGAACGTCATGACGTACCCCGCTTAACTGCTGCTTTAGATATCGCCTGTTCCTCTTCATCTGGAGAAGGTTTTTCCAACGTCATTGGCGAAGCTATGTCTTGTGGTGTTCCCTGTGTAGTCACAGATGTGGGAGACTCAGGTTGGATTGTCGATGATACCGGAAAAGTCGTTTCTCCAAGAAATCCACAAGCATTAGCAAACGCTTGGGAAAAATTAATCAATATGGGAAAAGAAGGCAGAGAAAGCTTAGGAAAAGCAGCCCGCGCCAGAGTCATAAAATGTTTTTCTTTAGACTCCATTGTGGCTGAATATGAGAAATTATATGACAATGTATTTGCTGAAAAAAACACTACAATCCAAACAGTGTATTTCAACTAAATAAAGTACACCTGTAGGGGCGCATAGCTATGCAATCCTACAATTATCTGTACCTCAGATTATCACCAAAATTTTAGTTAAATACTATCAGTAACTAGTAGTCTGTTTCATTAATTTTGATGAGTTTGTAGTAAGCACTTCAGTGCTTAAAAATCAAGGACTAAAGTCCTAACTACAAACTTATTTATCTCTCATAACTAATGCGATAGACCACTAGAATTACATTTCTAAGCCAAAATTTAAAATCTAAAATCCAAAATTGCCTCACTTAGCAGGTATAGTAACTTCCCAAATCCCTTGATTTCCACCGTATTCCAAAACATAGATTTTATTGCCAATAATTTCAGCATCAATGGGATTACTGAAACCTTGAACAATACGTCTGGCTTCAAGTTTGTAATTGGTAGTTCCTACTTTCGTCAAATTTAAATGCAACAGATCTTGACTGGCATCTTTAAAAGGGCCTGCGACTGTTTCGCCAGTGGGATCGCCTATAGTCCAACTTAATACAAATCCATCTCTGTTGAATTCTGGACTCATTGCTCCTTGGGTATCAAAAACTAAACCCAAAGGAGAACGGTGTGTTGTAAAAGTACTCAAACTTTGTCCCAAAAAGCTAGCATCTTTGATTTGGCCATTTTGAGGATCGCGATAATTATCTGCATCCGGGCCAAAATTAGGAATTGGTTCTGTCAAGGTGATATTAGGCTTAGGGGGAAAGGTAGGATCGTTATAATAATAGCCTTTTGTCACTGCGCCAAATTTGGGATTTAATAAACGGTCGTTGGCAGGATTATAATTTGGGTATTGTTGTGGATTGTCTGTTCCACCAATGCGCCAGGGAAAGCCGTAATGAAAACCTTGACGCAGCCAATTTAATTCTTCTGACATATCGCGATCGGGCCCATTTTCTGCACCAAATAAATCTCCATTAGGTGCGAAAGCCATATCATAAGTATTGCGTATTCCTTCTGCAAAAATATAGCCAGCACTTTTTAAAGTTGCTCGATTATTTGCCAGAAATAAATTTTGTCCATTAGTAGGAAGACGAATAATACAGGCTGTTAATCCGACTTCACGAGTGTTGGGATATAAACCACCAGCAGTTTGAACTTCACCATGATCGGTGCGAGAACCGCTATTGATATAAATATAATTACCATCTAAGCTAACAACTACACCATTGAAACGATGGTCATAGGCTGTTTTACTTTTAGGATAGGCTGCACTTTTAGCCAAAACAGACCAAATACGCTGTCCTGTATTTGAATTAATTACACCTTTAACAATAATTGCTTTGGTCTGGTCATTGGCTACGTTTCCATTGCCAATTAAATAAATAGTACCGTTAGGGCCAATGGCTATTCCTTGAGTTTCACTGACTTTATGATCGTTAAAGCTATAAACAAGTGTAGTAGTAGATGACGCTAAATTAACTCGATAAATTTCCCCATTACGTTTGAGATAATAGAGGGTATTGTTCCGTGGATCTTTGACAATCCGAACAGAGGGAGAAATCGATTTTGTATTGACAATATTGCGAATTTTAATATCAGAACGTAGAGCTTCAGGTGCAGCATTAACTACAGTAGTTCCATAGTTTAATAACAATATTGTCAATAAAAGTGTTTGAAACCAAAAAAACCAGCCTTTGATAGTGAATTTATTAGTAGATTTGCACTTTGCTATATTCATGATTTTCTCCATAAACCAAATCACGTCGCTTTGCTCCGAATTCCGAATTCAAAATTAATAATCCCCATAATTAAATGTCGGGACTTATATCATTAATAAAATTCTACGTACCTATGCCAAAGTAACTTCTAAGGTATAAGGAACAGAAAAAGTATCACTTTCGCCAGAGAAAGTTCCACCATTTTGAGGAAAGAAAGCATATTTACTTACTGAAATAGAATATGTCCCTGCACCTAGTGAAGCGGTGATTAACGATCCAAAGTCTGATTCATTGCCACTATCATCATTAAATTGCAGCAAAGTTCCAGCATTATTAAATAGACCGAGAATCGTATCATCAAGTGTCACTGTTCTGATAGTTACAGTTGATGAATTAGCGATGGAAAATCTAAAAAAGTCAAAATCAGGATTATCTCCTGGTTGAACTGATACTAATTCACCTGAAATATTCACATCTGAGCCTGATGATAGGGAACCTAATCCTTCAGCAGTGGTTAGTGTATTGTTTGTAGCTTGTCCAGGATTTTCTCGTTCATAGAAAAGGAAGTCATCACTATCAAGTCTAAGATTGGTTCTTCCTTGGACAATACCTATAATCTCATCTGGTTCTGTTCCTGGTTTGTCTAAAAATATTTGTGTGTTAGTTCCAACAACTTGCAGGCGATAGTTCTGTACAGATCCTTTGAGTTCAATTCGATCTTCGCTAGAGTTGAAATCAGTAATGGTGGCTAAATCTCCAAAACCTGCGTTGCTAGTGTTGTTATCGTCGTAGAAAACATTTGTCGCATTCCCAAGAACAAATCTATCTACCCCAATTCCACCAGTGAGAATATCAATCTCCCCCGATCCTGGTGGAAGCTGACTTCCAGGAAAAACACCAATCAACACATCGTTTCCAGAACCTCCGTTGATACTGTCATTACCAGGCCCGCCCTGTAGACTATCATTACCGTCCTCACCATTGAGGATGTCATTGCCCAAATTACCATCCAGGGTATCATTGCCTGCCCTACTATTAAGAGTGTTGTTTGCACTATTACCAAACAGGAAGTTGCTCAGGGTGTTACCTGTACCATTAATACCACTAGTTCCCGTCAGGGTCAGATTCTCCAAATTCGCTATTAATGTGTAGCTAATAGAAGACCTAACGCTATCTGTGCCGGAATTAGCAGCTTCAGTAATAATATCAGTAACATCGGTAATTATGTAAGTATCGTTACCTAATCCACCGTTTAAAGTGTCAGTACTGCTACCGCCATCAAGGGTATCATTACCATCTCCACCGATAAGACTGTCGTTTCCCGTCCCACCAAACAAATTATCGTTACCAGCCGCACCATTTAAGGTATCGTTAGCGGATGTACTATTGGCATTACCGCCATTAGCCCAACCATATATCGTGTCATTTCCTGAAGTTCCGTTTCTAAGATCGGAACCCGTCGTACCAAAAATAACTGCCATGTTATTTCTCCTGAAGTTTTAACTAATGCCCAAGAGGTTGTTTGCAAAATGGTTTTGAATACTGTTTAAGTTCAGCATTAGTCAAAGAACTTTTTATCAGTTAGATATAAATTACTTGCTATTTGCGTAATCTTCTGTTTTGGAAAAAGCAAATCAAAAATATCCAAGTGCTGATTGTAACTAGGTTAAAAACCTTAGAGGTGAACGGGGCGATCGCCATACAAACAGACTAGATAATTTTATTTCTTATAACTCCCTAAACCGATTACGTAAATGGTAAGTAATTAGTCCCAAAAATCATTTATATTGATTAGTTTGCTAATTTTTTTATGCCGTAATTATTAATTATCATGAGTTAAAGTATACATACAATGCTTTAACAAATCTTCAAAATGTCAATTGATATTATTTATAATAGATTCACAAAAAATGTAAATCTTCATTAAGATTTATTTTCAATAAACTAATTTTTTTAGTAAAAGTTTTAATAGCTTTTCAATAAAAGTATCGTATTGGTTAAGTTACGTATCAATATCAGATTTTTTGTAAAAAAAATATTATTTTCCACCACAAAAAATACTTTTACATTAAAGCAATTTTTTGAGAAATTGATAAGTTAAATTGATACATCGATTCATAAAAGTTTTGTACATAATAGCAGCTAAACTTTACAGAAATTTTATTAATCGACAATTCAGTTACCTATTGCAGTATTACTGGCTGGTGAATAAAGAATAGACAAGAGTGCAAAAAGCACTTTTGCACTCTTGTGGAAAAAGGGATACATCTCAATACTGCTCGCTTTGTGCATTTTCAACTCGGAATTTGGTTTTGGGAAAAGGTTAAAGGGTAAAGGTTTTTTCTTTCCCCTTTCCCTTTCCCCTTTCCCCTTTTCCCGACTTCTCTTAGAAGTCTAATAAAACTTCACCAAATCATTGATTGATTTAGTGAAGTTTAGTTTCTGGCGGATGTAACTCTAGGGAACTCCAAAAAATCAATTATTCCGGTTATAGGGTACACTATCGAAGATTCACAGTTAACAGTCAACAGTCAACAATAGTAATGGAATATTTTTTTACTTAGAAGTCCCCTAAACTGATTTTTTATTCTTAGTAGTTTCCCAAGTTAAAAAAGTTTTTAAGCAAAAGTAACTTTGAGCGTATAAGAAAAATCAGGATTAGATATGCCACCTCCTAAGAAAGTTCCACCATCTTGAGGAAAGAAATTAAATTTACTCACTGCAATAGAGTACGTACCTGCACTTAGAGAACTACTGATAAACGATTGTAAGTTTGCGCCAGAATCATCATTGACTTGCAGTACATTACCAGCGTTGTTAAACAGTCCGAGAACTGTATCTCCTGATGTCAGGGTCTCAATAGTGACAGTTCCTGCATTTGCTAAAGAAAATCTAAAAAAGTCAAAATCAAGATTACTCCCTTGAATTGTTGCTAAGCGAGCTGAAATATTCACATTCGATCCTGATGATAGGGAACCTAATCCTTCAGCAGTGGCTAGTGTATTGTTTGTACCTTGCCCAGCATCTTCCTGCTCATAGAAAAGAAAGTCGTCACTATCAAGTCTGAGATTGGTTCTTCCTTGCACAATACCTATAATCTCATCTGGTTCTGTTCCCGGTTTGTTTAAGAATATCCGTGTATTGCCTGCAACACCTTGCAGCAGGTAGTCCTGTACAGCTCCTTTGAGTTCAATTCTATCTAGGTTCGAGTCGAAGTCAGTGATAACAGCCAAGTCACTAAAACCAGGATTGATAGTGTTGTTATCGTCGTAGAAAACATTTAAAGAGTCTCCCAGGATAAATCTATCTACCCCAAGTCCACCAGTCAGGGTATCAAGTTCTCCTAATCCCGGTGGAAGCAAGCTACCAGGAAAAGTACCGATGAGGATGTCGTCTCCAGATCCTCCATTGATACTGTCATTACCAGGCCCGCCTTGTAGGCTATCATTGCCATCCTCACCATTGAGGATGTCATTGCCCAAATTACCGTCTAGGGTGTCATTACCTGCTCTACCATTAAGAGTGTTGTTTGCACTATTACCAAACAGGAAGTTGTTAAGAGTGTTACCTGTGCCGTTGATGGCGCTAGTTCCCGTTTGCCTGAGATTTTCCACATTAGCAGCGAGTGTGTAGGTAATAGAAGACCGAACGACATCTGTACCGGAATTAGCAGCCTCAACAATAGTGTCAACAGCACCGTCAATGATATAGGTGTCATTGCCTGCTGCGCCATTCAATGTGTCAGTACCTAAACCACCATTAAGTGTGTCATCGCCATTTCCACCGTTTAGACTATCGTTGCCACCATTACCTGATAATTGGTTGTTTTGGTTGTCACCAATAATGATGTCATTTGCATTTGTGCCGATGATGTTATCAAAGTTGATTACAGAAAATGATATTGTTCCCAAACCAGGAACGTTATTAGCAGAGATAGTTTGGGCTTGCAGGTTAACGCTAATAAATACTCCTGACAAAGATGCAGATGCATCTATGGTGTTGTTAGCAACGCTAGCATTTGCAATAACTTTTTCTACTTTAAAAAGTTGGTCTTGCCCTAATGCCCCTTTTTGAATGGTTCCGACACCTGACAAGGTAATGGTTTGATTGAGTTGACTGTAGTCTGCGGTATCGAGGCCATCTCCGCCATTAATGCTATCGCTACCCTGGCCGCCTCTGAAGGTATCGTTTCCTGTACCGCCATCTAGTGTGTCGTTGCCATCTCCACCAATTAAGCTGTCGTTCCCTGTCCCACCTGCAAGGGAATCGTTACCAGCTGCACCATTTAAAGTATCGTTACCAGAGGTACTATTGGCATTACCACCAAGTGCCCAACCAACTATAGTGTCATTTCCCGAAGTTCCAGTCAGACTGTCAGGATTTGTGGTACCGAAAATAGATGCCATGTTATTTCTCCTGAATTTATGATATGTAAGTTCAGCCTCAATCAAAGAACTATTCATCAGTTCAATGTCGATCGCTTACCATTTGTATAAGTGTTAAATTAGAAAACATTAAATTGTTTGTTTAGAAAGTTCTAAACAAAAAATATCCAACTAATTATTGTTGGCAAGCCAGAAAAGCCTGCCTTTGATTAGTGGCAAATAACATGCCTAATCTACAAAATTAGATAATTTATGTCTCTAAAAATTATTCCTTCAAGGTAGGCATCAGGGAACAAAAAACTAGAGCCGCAGTTTAAAAAAGATGTTTTTATCAAAACAGAATTCAGGAGTCAGTCGCCAGAATTCAGAATTGAATTGGAGTGCGACTAGTAGATGAATAAACGGCTTTAAGACCCCCACTAAATCAAAGATTTAGTGGTCTTCTCCCAAGGAGAGACGCTACGCGAACAATTAGTGGGGGATTTAGACCCGCCACTAATTGATTCTGACTCCTGTTAGCGGTAGCGGGGCGTTTAGCCCATTCTGACTTCTGAATTCTTCTTCAACAAACGCAAAGGGTAAAAAACAGCACCATTTTTGAAATCCCACATTATAAATGTGGGAATCTCCCTGTTACCTTTAGCATTTATTATTCAAATGGTAATTAGATCGATAATTTTGATTCTTTTGTCAATTTTTTTGAGTTAAGCTGTAAGTATTTACTTATCACGTTCGATAGGTTAACTAAACTTCTTTATCAAATCTTTAAAATGTTGAAAAATATCATTAATAATACATTGCAATATAGTGAATTAACTTAAATTAAATATTTTTCAGCCTCTACTGATTTTTTTGGTGAACCTTAACAGCTTTTTTAGCGTAATAGAGTTTGATTATTAATTTATATTTCAATTGTTGTTTATTTTGTTAAAAATTATTTTTATTTATGTAAATAAAATATTTTTTTAATAAAGGCAAAAATTCAAAAAATACATAACTTAAATTGATATATTATCTATAAATTTTTGGCGTTAAGAAACCTCGCAGCTTTACATAAACTTTATAGTGATGTCAAATTGGAAAATTGGCGATCGCTCATCTTGGAAAACGTCTAGATGTTTTACAGCGAATACAAGCGTATTTATACAAAAATTATAGCTAATCATAAGTTTTTGCGTAAGTCCTATTCTTTTTATTTTATTTTTAAATTTTCTGTCATCTGCTTTGAAGAAATTAAAACTTTTGATTTTATTTGGTTGCACAAGTCTTAGAGAAAACACTATGAAATGGTAAATTAATATTTCAGGCATTTACTAATCTCCAAGTATAAAATTTATCTCTCTCTTCAAGAATATTTGCATCAGGAGAATTTGAAGTGTCTTTTTTTAAAAAAAAGCTCAGATTTGCCAACAAACTCAAACTTATCTTCGGGATATTGGGGGCAGTATTTACTTTATTTGCTTGTTTAAATATTGGGTTATTAGCTAATAACTCATCCTTAGGCGATCGCTTTGTTGTCTGGGTAGTTCCGAATCTGCAAAGAATCAAGCAAAAAGACCCAGCAGGAGCTAAAACCGAAATTGATTTGTATGCGGCGCGGGGAGAATACGAACCTTTTCAAATAGGAATTCGCGCACCCAATAATGGTTTGACAAATGTAAATGTCGTGGTTTCGGATTTGTCTGCTGTTAATAATCGAGTAATTTCCAACTCAAATATTACACTCTACCGCGAACATTACGTCCGCGTTACTCATGCCAGTCCTAACAAAAAAGGCAGTACCAATCCATCTTTAGGTACTGGATGGTATGCTGATGGATTAATTCCATTTATTAATCCCGAAAACAAAAAAGATATTACAGGTGCAGAATTAGACGCTGTTCCATTCAACTTAAAAGCTGGATATAACCAACCGATTTGGGTAGACATTTTTGTCCCGCGCAACACTCAAGCTGGAAACTATGAAGGTACTTTTACTGTTAGTAGCGACCAAGGAAAGATGGCAGGTAAAATTCACTTGAAAGTTTGGAATTTTGAGCTACCCATCAAACCATCGCTGAATTCTGAGTTCACATTTTATGAACATGAAGATAAAAGCGAAATGATCGAACTTCTCAAACATAAATTAATGCCAGATGCTCATTTTAATCCAGCATACGAACCAGAGTTAATCAAGCAATGGGGACTGCGTTCCCGGAGTCTTCCTTTTTGGAGTGGGGCTAATGTCAGTACTTGCAAAATGGCTCCAGCACCTCCTCTTCAAAAGATTAAAACCACTGCTGCTAAACATCAATCAGGTTTATTTCTCTATGCTAGATATGCTGATGAAATTGATAACTGCTCAAATTTAATTGAACCAGTAAAGGAATGGGCGCGAAATTTTCATCAAGCTGGAGTTGCAACTGCTTTAGCAATGACTCCCACACCTGCACTTTATGATGATGGTTCTGGAACTGGACGTACAGCTGTAGATATATGGATAGTATTGCCAGAAGTCTATGATGAAGCTGCTGAGCGAATTACTGAAGTTTTACAAAAAGGAGATAAAGTTTGGTCTTACAATGCTTTAGTACAAGACGGATACTCTCCCAAATGGCAGATAGATTTTGAACCAATAAACTACCGAATTCATCCGGGTTTTATTAGCCAAAGCCTTGGATTAACAGGGATTTTATACTGGCGAGTTGACCTATGGACAAAAGATCCTTGGAAAGACGTTCAAACATACTTCCAGAAGAAATACAAACACTATTTTCCTGGTGAAGGAATGTTGTTTTATCCAGGGAAACAAGTAGGTATCAAAGGAGTTGTTCCTTCCATGAGGCTGAAGTGGCTTAGAGAAGGCGTAGAAGATTACGAGTATCTGGAAATACTTAAAAATCGCGATCGCCAACAGTGGGCGCTTTCATTAGTTCGGACTGTAGGACTTGACTGGAAGCACTGGACACGGGATACAACTAAGCTGGAATCAGTCCGGCGACAGTTGGGCGAGGAAATACATAGACTTTCTTCTCAATAAGATCTTGAGAAATTCATAATTACTTTGACTAAAATTTAGATATTTTTTAATATATCCAAGTGGATATATTTTTTTCATGTATAAATATCCTTTATACTTAGTTATTGTCTACACTATAAATATAGTATGACAATTAACAACCACAGCCGTATTTTTTTCAACAGGAATTAAAAATATGAATCCACCAGAAGAATACATCAATCATAATTCATTTAAAGTAGAACAAGAAGAAGTTAATCCAGCAAATAACGAGTTGCAATTTAGCAATGGTATTAGCGAAACTAGGAGTTTGGATAAAGTTAGAGAAATTCTGATTGGCAATCAAATTCGAGATATTGAAAAAAGATTTACCCGTCTAGAAGAACGCCTACTACAAGAATTCAATAATGTGCGGGATGAAAATAAAAAACGTTTAGATGCTTTAGAAAATTATGTCAAACAAGAAGTTGATTCTTTAACACAGCGTCTCCACAACGAACAAAAAGAACGCGATATTCAATTGAAAAGCGTTGCTGAAGAAAATAAAAATATAAATATAGCTTTAGAACATAAGTTGACTCAATTTGACGAACAAAGTACTAAGAATCAACGAGAGTTACACGAGCATATTTTCAACCAATCTAAAAGTTTACAAGATGATATTCAAAAAAAATCTCAGGAAATTTTAGCTTTATTAGAACGGGAAGTACAACATCTTCGTAGAGACAAAACAGACCGTTCGCATCTAGCCGCTATGTTTACAGAATTAGTTGTCCATTTGAAAGCAGACAACAAATCTTAAATTCCAAAAATAGAAAGCGCAAAGTTGATTGTTTGACTATCAGCACAGTTCTCCTATTAACAACAAAATGTTACGTCATAATAATTGGGGATTGGGGGATTTTGGTAATGAGTGACTCTTCGATAAATCAAATACCAAAAGTATCTCCTGGTGGTTTGACAAGTAAAAGCCAAGCCTCTGAAATTAAGGATGAATTAACTACACTTCGTAGTTTGCTGCTAGATATCGAGCCGACGAAACTTGAAAGACTTTATCAGCGACTAGAAAACCCTGAAATTCAACCAGAAGATATTAGCAAAATGCTTCCAGAAGCTGTGATTCTACGCGCAAAGCAAGATAAACAACTAGGGGAAGTAATGGTATCTACTGTTGAAGAAGCCATTGAAGTTTCTGTAAAACAAGACCATAATGTGCTTGCAGATGCATTATTTCCAATCATTGGCCCAGCCACTCGAAAGGCGATTTCTACAGCTTTGGAAGAAATGATTCAATCTTTGAATCAAACCTTAGAACATAGCTTATCTCCACAAAGTTTTCAGTGGAGATGGGAAGCACAACGCACAGGGAAATCATTTGCAGAAATTGTGCTGCTACGGACGTTAGTTTACCGAGTAGAACAAATATTTCTGATTCATAAAGAATCTGGATTATTACTGCAACATTTAGTAACAAAGCACGTTCCGATTCAAGATCCAGATTTAGTAGCTGCCATGTTGACAGCTATCCAGGATTTTATCAAAGATTCCTTCAATGTCCAAAAAGGAGATGGAATAAAAAGTTTACGTTTTGGAGAAGTCATAATTTGGATTGAAGAGGGGCCGCAAGCATTAATAGCAGCTATAATTCGGGGAAATCCTCCCCAAGAATTTAGGTTAGTTTTACAAGAAGCAATTGAAAAAATTCACCTAAAGTTTAGTCAAGAAATTAAAGATTTTGCGGGAGATACAGAAATATTCGATGTTAGTAAGCTCGATTTAGAAGATTGCTTAGTAGTTAAGTATAAATCTGCTACTAAAAAAAATTATACCTATGCTTGGATTCTTTTAGGTGTAATGGCGATCGCTTTTGGAACTTGGGGCTTTTTTACTATTAGAGAACAACTCCGTTGGCGAGCCTATCTGCAAAAACTCAACTCTCAGCCAGGAATTGTTGTAATTAGCTCCCACCAAAGTTTTGGCAAATACTTTATCAGGGGAATGCACGACCCTCTAGCAGTAGATCCCAATACACTCATACAACAAACAAATCTCAACCCCAAAAAAGTAATTAGTCAGTGGCAACCTTACTTGTCTTTGGAAGCAGAATTTACTACCAAAAGAGTTCAAAAATTGTTAAATCCACCCCCAACTGTATCACTACAAGTGGATAAAAGCGGTATTATCAACGCCACAGGTTATGCATCCCGGCAATGGATTTTACAAGCGCGTCAATTATGGCATTTTATTCCTGGCATCACTCAATTTCAAGAGAAAAATTTAGTAGCAATAGAACTTAGCCAATTGGAGGAATTTAAAAAACAAATAGAAGAAAAAATATTCTTTTTTGTAGAAGGTTCAGCTGAACTTAGCTCTGGTGAAACTACTAAGTTACTAAATTTAACTCTCTCAATACGTAATTTTTTGAATATTGCTCAATATTTAGATAAAAACGTGCAAATTCAGATTATTGGACATACAAATAATACAGGAACAGAACAAACCAATATGCTCCTCAGTCAAGCTCGTGCTGAGAAAATTTTATCTTATTTGAAATCCCAAGGAATCAATACAAAACAACTTCAAGCCATAGGTGTTGCTTCTCAGCAACCTTTGGAGCTAAAAATCAAACCAGAATCTCAAAATGTTAATAGCCGTCGAGTATCTTTTAAAGTATTTCTAGCTAAACAATCGAATTAAAAGTATATAAATTTATTTATGGTTATTCAGAAAAAAATTTGTATGATAGGTGCATTTGCTACAGGTAAAACTAGTTTAGTATCTCAGTTCGTTCACAGTATTTTTTCTGATAAATACCATACTACTGTAGGTGTAAAAATTGACAAAAAAACCATAAATATTGAAGAAAATAAGATCAATCTGATTCTTTGGGATCTCTACGGAGAAGATGAATTTCAAAAAGTACGAATGTCCTACTTACGCGGTTGTGCTGGTTATTTATTAGTGGTTGATGGGACGAGGCGTAATACTCTAGAAATAGCTTTCCATCTCCAAACAAGAGTGGAAGATGCCATTGGTAAAGTTCCATTTATTTTGGTGATGAACAAGTACGATATTACAGATGAATGGGAAATTGAACCTATTGAACTAGATCGAGTGATAGAAAAGGGTTGGACTGTGATTAAAACCAGTGCTAAAAATGGACTAGGTGTAGAAGAAGTTTTTCAAACTCTTGCTAGAAAAATCTTGGATTGCTAAATGCTAGATGTCCCTAATCCTGTAATTACCTATCTTCTCAATTTTTTCACAGCAGAGCGTTCCCTGGCGTATCTGTTGGTGAACAAAGATGGTAGCCTATTGGATTGGGGAGGCAAGTTAGCAAAATATGGCATTATTAACCTCACTAAAGGAGAAAATATCACAGAGCAAGTTTATTTTCTAGAGGGTTTACTACCACTGAATGAAACTTCTTTATTTTTACCGTTTCTCAAAACAGAGTATGGGAGTTGTGCAGATGTTCATATGTTTTCTACACAAGAAGGCGATTGGATATTATTGTTAGATAGTAGCTGTGATGAAAATCAACTTTTCGCTACTCAACAAAAAGGCAATGAGTATAATCTTTTGCAAGAAAAATTAAATAAATAATTATATTAATCATTCAAAATTTAAACCATGAATACATCTATTACAAATGGTGTCCTGGCTGCTTTAAAGATTCTAACTCTAGAGTATATTAATCCAGGTTTATTTAAAATTATTGGTAATATACCTGATTGGTTAAATCAATTTTATCATCAGAAATTAACCTCAGGGATGAATATATCAGTACCAGAAGAAAAATTTTGTTTTTTAAAAAACTTTTTAATTGATGCTGAAGAATTTTGGCTGAACGATAGCAGTAAAAAAATCAGTTCGGGTTTATGGACTGAAGTAGATACAAATGGACAAGAATATCAATTTGAAGCCTATGCACTTTTTGTCAATCATAAAAGAATTTTATTAATAGAGCTTTTAGAAGAGACTTATCAAGATAAGCAATATCTTATCCAAAAAGGTAGAGAATATGAATTAATTTATTATCAATTACTCAAAGATAATCAAAAAAAAGATATATTACTTCATTGTATCATGCATGATATTGCAGGACAATTAAGTGCGATAAATGGTTGTTTATCATTACTAGAATATGAAAATTTAACACTTAAAGGAAAAGAATATTTAGAAGTAGGTAGACAGCAATGTTTGAAACAACAAAGTCTAATTCAAGATATTTTAGATATTTTTTCTACTGAAATAATTTCATTAGAAAACTCTAATTTTTATATTGAAGAATTACCTAATCTTTTAAATTCTCTAGAAGAAGTAATTGAGTTTCTCAAGCCAACTTTTTCTCAGAAAAATATCCAATTAGAGCTTGATAACGAAATTGACACAACAATAGACTGGAGAGTGCTAGGAGAAAAATCTCGTTTAGATAGAGTAATTTCTAATTTATTAGAGAATGCTTATCGTTATAGCATTCAAGATTCTATAGTAACTATTAGTCTCCAGTTAGATGGAGAATATGTTTTAGTTAACATAGACGATCGCGGCTCTGGCGTACCACCAGAAATGGTAAAACATTTATTTCAAAAATTCTCCCAAGGCAAAGATAAATCAGGCAGAGCCGGCTTAGGTCTTTATTTTTGTAGAATCACACTAGAACGCTGGGGAGGCAGTATTGGTTATTTACCCCGCCCCGGAGGTGGTTCTAGATTTTGGTTCCGCTTGCGAAGGAGGGCGATGGGGAGATGAAGGAGATGGGGAGAGGGGGGAGATGGGGAGAGGGGGGAGACAAGGAGAGAAGTCTGAGCGGAGGTTTCCGACCATCAGAACTTCGGAGAGAAAGATTGCTACCTTGTCTACCTTGTCTACCTTGTCCTCTTCCCATCCCCAATGCCCCATGCCCCATGCCCAATGCCCAATGCCCAATGCCCAATGCCCAATGCCCCATGCCCAATGCCCAACACTATAAGCGCGAAACAAACCCGATCGCTCCCCCTGCTAACACTAACCAAGCAGAGTTGATTTTGAATCGAAACACAGCGATCGCACTCACAATTGCCAGAGTAATTGTTAACCAATCAATGAGTGCGGCTCGTCCTAATGTGTAGGTAACTCCTGCCATTAAACCCAAAGAAGCCGCATTCACGCCATCTAAAAATCCACTTGCCCAAGGAGATTGACGTAACTTAGAAACCCAAGGATTAATTATCCACACAAGGATAAAAGCTGGTAAAAAAATACCAATGGTACCAGCGATCGCCCCCGCATTTCCCGCTAATAAATAGCCAATAAATGTGGCGGTAGTAAAAACGGGGCCCGGTGTAAATTGCCCGATGGCCACGGCATCTAAAAGCTGTTGGGACGTAAGCCACTGGTTACGCTCAACTAATTCCCGTTGCAGAAATGCCAGCAATACGTAACCACTGCCGTAAAGAACGCAGCCAATTTTCAGAAAGAAGACAAACACATTCATCCAACTAACTGATGTGACTGCTGTTGTACTACCAACCTGAGCAAAAATACCTGAAAATGGCAATAGGAATGCTGCTTTTATATTTCCTCTATTTTGCCAATTCTTCAGTAGCATCACTGCCGCACCTAGCAAAATCAGCACCAAAATTTCATTTAATTGAGCAAAATAGGCGGTAATCGCCGCTAACCCTGCAATAATTGTCGGTAAATCTTTGGCTGCCTTTTTACCCAGATTCCATACAGCCTGAAGCACCACGGCAATAATTACAGGTTTGATTCCATAGAGCAACCATTCCACTTGGGGAATAGTTTGATAGCGAGCATAGATGACAGCTAATATCCATACGATGAGCATTGCAGGGAAAATAAAACAAGTGCCCGCAACCAGTAAACCACGCCATCCGGCTCGTTCGTAGCCAATGTGAATTGCTAATTCCGTTGAGTTGGGGCCTGGAATCAAATTCGTAATCCCCAGTAAATCTAGCAATTTCTCCCGGCTCATCCACTGACGGCGATTCACCACCTCATTGTCCATCATGGCAATATGGGCAGCAGGGCCACCAAAGGCGATCGTCCCCAATCGCAAAAATACCATTGCCAGTTCCGTTAATCGCTGCTTCTGCTGTCTGGGAGTCAGGGTATTATCGGATTTCTGGATATCCTCAGCTTCCTGAGTCACTGTGATTTTCCTGATTTAATGATGTTGATAGCATTAATATATCGGAATTCGATATCGTAAATCTATATATCGAAAGTGAATTCATGCTACCATGCCCTTGACTAGTAAATACGGTAAACCAATCGATATTATGGAGTATACATGAGTGATATTAAAAAAGTCAGTGATGAGTATTCCGCAGGTGGACAGCCAACCCCAGAGACACTAAAACAGCTTGCGGACGAGGGGTATAAGTCCGTGGTTAATTTGCGTTCGCTTGATGAAGTTGGAACATTAGCAGACGAACAGCAACAGGCTCAAGCCGTAGGGCTTGAATATGTCAACGTTCCACTCAAACCAAGCCAAACAAACGATAACTCCACAGCCAAAGTTCTCTCAGAACTACAGCAATTGCCTACTCCGGTATATTTTCATTGTGGTGCAGGTGGACGAGCCAGCGCCCTTGCCCTCATAGCCTTTGCAACCCAACATCAACTCAACCGCCAACAAGTTTTAGCAAAAGCAAAAGAACTTGACATCAATCCAGAACAAGTTCATCTCAAACAGTTTTTAGAAAATCTTGAGTAGGGTGTGGGGAGTGTTGACTGTTGACTGTTGACTGGTGACTGTTGACTGAGGGATTAAGAGTTATTCTCCTTGTCCCCTCCCCTCATCTCCCCTGCCCCCTGCCCCACCTGCCTCATCTCCCACACGTTGATGAAATTATTTCCTCTCGGTAGGTAATGGCGAGTAGGAAGTAGGAAATCAATCTTTTGTATTTATTTATTTATACAGAATTTTTTCAAAAATCAAATAGAAGTTCCATATCAGAATAACTACTTGTAGACGCTTCCGTAAGTGTGGTTATGTCTTTTTATTTGTATAAGCTCCGCCAATTTGGCATAACTCAGACAACAAAACAGTGCTACAAAAATGAAATAGAAATCAAAAAACAACAATAGCTAATACACATATTAACTGTCAGTTACAACACCTCTAAATAGCATAATTGCCTGTGACTTGATTGAAAGCTAACCATTAACATTCAACCGTCAACCGTCAACAGTCAATATAAAATGCTTTTTCAAATGTGGTTTAACTTACAATTACTCAATTTGGCTGTCTTCGATTGTTTACCATTAACCAAAAATTATAACAATTCAGCAATTAGGATTCATAAATATAGCAGTGTAGTGCGATTGCTATATATTTATACTTGATTTTTTCATTGTTCTGAATCATTGCTGAATTGTTCTCAAAAATTTCAGAAAAGTCATAAAAAATGACTCATGACATATTGTAAATTTATTTTTTTGAGATATGAGCAACCGCATTGCAGTTATTGGTCTTGGCTACGTTGGTCTACCTGTTGCCTTGGCATTTGCGAAAAAATTTCCTTATACAATCGGTTTTGATATCAATTTAGAAAAGATTAAAAGTTTAAAGCAAGGTATCGATCGCACCAATCAAGTTTCCAGCGAAGAGTTAAGAAATTCTAGTCTGATCGTTACTTCAGAACTCTACGATTTAGTAGATGCCAACTTTTTTATCGTTGCTGTACCAACACCAGTTGACCGCAACCATAATCCTGATTTGAGTTTACTAGTTAAAGCTTCTGAACTGGTGGGTAAGGTCTTACAACCAGGAGCGATCGTGGTGTATGAATCTACGGTTTATCCAGGAGTAACGGAGGATATTTGCAAAGCAACTTTGGCTAAAGTATCAGGCTTGCAACCTGGTATTGATTTTAAATTGGGCTATTCTCCAGAACGGATAAATCCGGGTGACAAAGCTCATACACTAGAAAAGATTGTCAAAGTCGTAGCTGGGGAAGATGCAGAAACTCTCGAACGAGTTGCAAGTGTATACACAGCAATTATTGATGCTGGTGTTTATCGTACCTCCTCGATTAAAGTAGCTGAGGCAGCTAAAGTCATTGAAAATACTCAGCGAGACTTAAATATTGCTTTGATGAACGAACTAGCCTTAATATGCGATCGCCTTGGTATCCGCACCCATGATGTATTGGCAGCTGCTGGCACTAAATGGAACTTTTTGCGATTTACTCCAGGACTTGTTGGCGGTCACTGCATTGGGGTTGACCCTTACTATCTAACTACCAAAGCAGAAGAATTGGGATATCATCCCGAAGTCATCCTAGCTGGTCGTCGAATTAACGACAGTATGGGTACTTATCTTGGTCAGCGTTTTGTCAAACTCCTAGTTGAAGCTAACCTATCGATTAAACAAGCACGGGTAGGAATTCTCGGTCTCACCTTTAAAGAAAACGTACCCGATATTCGCAATAGTCGCATACCAGATGTGGTGAAAGAGTTGCAGCAATTTGGTATTGAACCACTCTTACACGATCCTCTGGTAGATCCTGATGAAGCACAGCAAGAATATGGAATTGATTTAGTTGATTGGCATAACATATCTGATTTAGATGGGTTAATACTTGCAGTCGGTCATCAAGCTTATTTAGATATACCTTGCGAACAACTTCTCAAGTGTTTGCGTCCAGGTGGAGTATTGATGGATATCAAATCTATTTTCAGTCAAACTTCAATACCATCCCATATTCATTACTGGAGTCTATAGGAGAAACATCATGGTCAAGGTTTTAGTGACTGGTGCTGCTGGTTTTATTGGATTTCATCTCAGCCAACGTCTATTGACCAGAGGTGACGAAGTTGTTGGTCTTGATAACCTCAATGATTACTACGATGTCTTCTTGAAAAAAGACCGTCTAGCTCAATTACAGGAAAAACTAGGTTTTAGTTTTTATCAACTCGACTTAGCAGACTCGGTAGCCATAGCCCAACTCTTTGCCGAACAACACTTTGATGTGGTGGTTAACTTAGCAGCACAGGCTGGCGTTCGATACTCCATCAAGAACCCCCATGCATATGTAAACAGTAACTTAGTGGGGTTTATTAACATCCTGGAAGGTTGTCGTCATTCAGATGTTCAACATTTAGTATTTGCTTCTTCTAGTTCTGTTTATGGCGCTAATACTAAAATGCCTTTTTCTGTTCACGACAATGTAGACCATCCAGTTAGTTTATACGCTGCTACTAAAAAAGCTAATGAATTAATGGCTCACAGTTATAGCCATTTGTATAATTTACCAACAACTGGACTCCGCTTCTTTACTGTTTATGGGCCGTGGGGTCGTCCAGATATGGCGCTATTTTTGTTTACCAAAGCAATTTTGGCAAAACAACCAATAGATGTGTTTAATTACGGAAAAATGCGCCGAGATTTTACTTATATTGACGACATTGTAGAAGGTGTTGTGCGAGTGATGGATAAAATTCCTCAGCCAAATCTCGCTTGGTCAGGAGCATCTCCAGACCCAGGAAGCAGTAAAGCTCCTTATAAAATTTACAACATAGGTAACAATCAACCAGTTGAATTAATGCGCTTTATAGAAGTATTGGAAGATTGTTTGGGAGTCAAAGCACAAAAAAATTTACTACCTCTGCAACCAGGTGATGTACCCATCACTTATGCAGATGTTGATGATTTAGTTAAAGATGTAGGCTTTAAACCCAGCACACCTATTGAAATAGGAATTCAACGTTTTGTAGCTTGGTATTGTGCTTATTATCAAAAATCTAGCCATAGAACAACCCAAAATTTTGGGGTGAGGGTAGGGAGTAGGGAACAATGAAAATACTGCATGTTTGTGCAATTGGAGGTACTGTTGAGACACTTTTACGACCTCAAATTGATTATTTTTTGTCTCAAAATTTATCAGTTGAAATAGCTTGTTCTCCAAGTGTAGAAGTTGAAAAACTCCAACAACAGGGTTATATCATTCACCCAATTGAAATTGACCGTCGGATTTCTCCTTTGAGGAATTTGAGCAGTATTTATCAATTAACACAATTAATCAGACAAAAGCAGTATGACCTCGTTCACGTACACACTCCCATTGCTGCTGTTTTGGGTCGGATTGCTGCTAAATTAGCTGGTGTCAAAAGAATTGTCTATACTGCTCACGGCTTTCCGTTTCACGATCGCTCCTCACCTCGTGAATATCGTTTTTATTTTGCTGTTGAGAAATTGACTGCTTTGATAACTGATTTGATTCTCACTCAAAATTATGAAGATATTGGCACAGCTAAGAAATTAAATCTTTGTCCGCCAACAAAATTACGTTATTTGGGTAACGGTGTAGATATTCATCGCTTCCAACGCGATCGCCTCAATTATGCTCATCAAATTGAATTACGAAAATCTTTAGGTATCCCCGATTATACTGACTTAATTATTGGCACAATTGGACGCCTCACTCAGAAAAAAGGTAGTGGATATTTAATTGAAGCCGCAGCGAAATTACTGCCCTATTTTCCCAATTTGCAAATTTTAGTCATTGGCTCTCAACTTAGTAGTGACCCAGAACCTTTTCAAAAACAATTAATTCAAAAGATTCATGATTTGGGACTGGAAAAACATGTTATTTTAACAGGAGAAAGACGAGATATTCCAGAACTTTTAGGATTATTAGATATCTTCACTTTGCCCACATTCACCCATGAAGGATTACCGCGTTCTATCCTTGAGGCAATGTCAATGAATTTACCAGTGGTGGCTACAGATATTCGCGGTTGTCGAGAAGCGGTAATTCATGGACGAACAGGTTTAATTGTCGCACCTAAAAATACTGAAAAGTTAGCTGAAGCTTTGGGAATTCTATTGTCTAACTCTCAATTGCGACAAAGTTATGGTCAAGCTGGTCGCCAACGTGTTGAAGCTGATTATGATGAAGAATTAGTTTTTAAACGACTGAATAAGTACTATCAAGAATTAGGCATTTATTGATTAGTAGGGATTGGTGGTTAAGTGAGATAGGGAGAAATTTTTTAAACGCATACCGCAGGGTAGGGACGCAAAGTTAAGCGAAGCGCAAAGGTACGCACAGAGAAAGAATGAGAAGGTTTTGAGATGGGAGGGGGTATTGATGAACGATCGTAATTTTAAGGATGCTAAGTTTAAGAGATATAGCAGAGTAATTAAATCTATATTGGATAGAGTTGTAGGGGCGATCGCTTTAATTTTTGTTGCTCCTTTATTGTTGGGTGTAGCTATTGCTATTTATTTGCGGATGGGTAGTCCAGTTGTTTTTATTCAACCTCGTCCTGGAAAAAATGCTCGGATTTTTAACTTTTATAAATTCCGGACGATGACGAATGAATGTGATGCCCAAGGCAATCTTCTTGCTGATGAAAAACGCCTCACAGCCTTGGGTAAATTTTTACGTCAAACGAGTCTTGATGAATTACCTCAACTTTGGAATGTGTTGAAGGGAGATATGAGTTTTGTTGGGCCTCGTCCATTGTTAGT
Organism: Nostoc linckia z4; assembly: GCF_002608075.1. GTDB lineage: Bacteria > Cyanobacteriota > Cyanobacteriia > Cyanobacteriales > Nostocaceae > Nostoc > Nostoc linckia. Next base: position 336,785 of record NZ_LAHA01000001.1, on the reverse strand, counting down.
AAAGTATCTTGACCTTTACACACCCCAACAAGCACGTCGTCATGAAGTGAAACCAGGTATCACTGGCTGGGCACAAGTTAATGGTCGGCGCACATTAGATCGGTTTTGGGATAAAAAATTTGAATTGGATGTTTGGTATATAGACCGCTGGAGTTTGTGGCTTGATTTAAAAATTTTATTGATGACTGTATGGCAAGTAATCCAGCGAAAAAGTATTAGCCAGGAAGGACATGTTACTTCAGAGGAATTCACAGGCCAACTTAAAGAACAATAAATAGGGTTTTCGTCGGCTATAGAATTACAGGAAGTGAAAAAGTATGAATCTGCAACAAATACCAAATGTTGACGCAGCGATGTTAACTTCAATGACTGAAGAAGAATGCGCTGATTGGTATCGCCAACGCGGAACACATGTGATTCGCCATCGCCATCGCTATTGGAAGGAAACAGTACGGGGTTTTTATCAGCCGTTGCATTGGTTAGCGCGTTTGAGTGCCAAAGAAGCAAATTCCCCGACGCCCTTATCTTGGGGATTCCAAACAACATTATCTGATGTTGACGCAAGTACAGCTAACGCTTCCATGCCAATTCATTGGTTACCCAATCTAGAAAACTATGATTTCCACAGTCTGACATCAAATCGGCGAAATCATCTGCGAAAGTGTTACAAGCGAATCAACATTGTGCCTCTAGATAAATCGACGCTTTTGCAACAGCAAGGATACGAAGTTTTGATGTCAGCATTGAAGCGAACAGCTTATCGTCAGATACCTTCTAAAAAAGACTATTTAAAAGAACTTGCTGATTATCCCACCCCTGAAAAACGATTGATTCTTGCGGGTATTAAGGGTGAGGAACTTCTTGGCTATATCACAGGATATGCGGTTAACAGCATTGCTTATATTGATGAAGTAATAATTGCAACTGAAGCATTATCTACTTACATTGGTACGGGATTGCTATTTGAATTTGCACAAGTCTGTCGTCGGTCTGGGTTAATTCGCGAACTGGTTAACGGTTTGCATTCACGAGAAGATGAAAACCTTTGTGTCTTCAAGGAAGGAATGGGTTTTCAAGTCAAGCATATTCCTGCAAAGGTACAAATTAACCCCATTGTTGAGCAATTTATTCAGTGGCGATATCCACACAAGTATTATCGCTTGGTGGGTGGTTGTCAGGTGCGTTCGCACGAGAAGACGTTTTTCAGTAATACTCAAAATACGAAAATTAAAGGAGTATGAATTTTCAACAAATTCGAGATTTATCCGAAGCACAGCTAACCTCAATGACTGAAGAAGAATTTGCCAGGTGGCGCTGCAAGGAAGGTGCAAATGTTGTCTTTCATGGTGGGTGTTATTGGGAACAACGGCGTTTTGGTTTCTATCAGCCAATCCATTTGTTAACCCGCTTGCAAATTCAACAGGTAACTCGTCCGATACAATTTTGCTGGGGATTTTTAGCATCGTTGTGTGAGGATGATGCTGTCAGTGCTAACGCATCAATTCCTATTCATTTATTGTCTAATGTCCAAGACTACGATTTATATAGCATCAACAAAAACAGCAGACAAAACATCCGCAAAAATCGCCATTTGTTTGACATTGTGGAGTTAACTGATACGCGGTTACTACAAGAACAGGGATATGATGTTTTTCTCTCAGCAACTACACGAACGCGATGGAAATCATCGCTTTCTAGAGAGAAATATATAGTGAAACTTGTAGATTATGTTGTGCCCAAACGTCGGCTGATTCTTGCAGGACTTAATGATACGAAACTTTGCGGTTATATCACTGGTTACGCCATCAACGGCACTGCATACGGAGAAGATCTCTACATCAGCACTGAGGCATCAGAATACAATCTCAACAGAATATTGCTTTTTGAATTTGTGCAAGTTTGCCGTCGTTCTGGTGGAATTTATGAGTTTGCCATCGGTCAACACTGGCGAGAAAAACCGGGAGTTGTGGAATTCAAAGAAAGAATGGGCTTTCCCATCACACATATACCTGCCAAAGTGGAGATAAATCCGCTCATTGAGCAATTTATCCGTTGGAAGTATCCACATCAATACTATCGTTTAACTGGGCACGATTGAGATTAAAAGAATACTGCTCATTTAAAAGATATCCATTGAACTAAATATTGAATATAGGAGAAATCAATGGATTATAAAATAATTAATTTGTCAGATCCATTATGGCGGCAAATTTTAAATCAATTAAAGTATGATATTTATCATCTGCCGGAATATGTAGATTTAGAAGCTAAAAGAATTAATGCTATTCCGGAAGCTATATTGATATTTGAAAATGAAAAGATATTATTTTTACCTTATTTATTACGTTGTGTCGATAATTTATTTGAGATGAAGACTGATATTCCATTGATTTGGGATATTGTATCTCCTTATGGTTATCCTGGAATTTTATACAATCAAGCCGCAGCTGATACGCCGGAGTTTTTGCAATTGGCAGTAAATCAGTTAATTTTAGCATTAGGCGATCGCCAAATTTGTTCGGCATTTTTAAGGCTACATCCAATACTCAATCAAGGATTAAATGAAGTTTTATCTTTTGGTTTATGTAAAATCAGTGGAGAAACTGTGTCGGTAGATTTAAGCTTATCCACAGCAGAAATTTGGCATCAAACTAGACCAGAACATCGCAATCATATCAATCGATGTAAACGTCATGGTTTTAGTGCCAAAATGGTTAGGTTAGAAGAATATATAGATAAATTTATGGCTATATATCATGAAACAATGAATCGTGTAGAAGCCAAAAATTATTTTTATTTTGATGAAAATTATTTTCAAACTTTAGCTAGATTAGATAAAAATATTCATTTATGTCTCATCGAATTTAACGATCAAATTGCTTGTGCAGGAATATTTACCGAATGTTGTGAAATAGTGCAATATCATCTAGGAGGAACAAAAAACGAATTTTTGAAACAAGCTCCTAGTAAATTAATGTTTGATTACGTTCGATTTTGGGCTAAAGAACGGGGCAATAAATTTTTGCATTTAGGTGGTGGTGTTGGTTCAGCTAAAGATAGTCTCTACAATTTCAAAGCAGGGTTTTCTAAACAAAGACATCTATTTTTAACACTACGCTTAATTACAGACCCAGAAAAATATGATTCTTTAGTGGAATTACGAGCAAAAACTTTAAAAACCGCAGCCAAAAATTTAGTTGATTCAAATTTTTTCCCTGCTTATCGTTCTTTGAATTGAGTGCAAACTAGCAAATCAGTCAGTTAATCAATAGCAAACCGATTCAGGTAATGTGCATGAATAAACCAATTCTGCTTTCAACACCCCACATGGGCGATGAGGAACTCGAATTTGTAAAAGAAGCTTTTGAAACAAACTGGATTGCTCCTGTTGGCCCTCACGTTGATGCTTTCGAGGCAGAATTTTGTCAAGTCACTAACGCTACTTATGCTGTGGCTTTAAGTTCCGGTACAGCAGCTTTACATTTAGCTTTAAAATTAGTTGGTGTTGAGGCTGGAGATGAAGTTTTTTGTTCTACCTTAACGTTTATTGCTAGTGCTAATCCAATCATTTATTTAGGCGCAAAACCAGTCTTTATTGATAGCGATCGCACTTCGTGGAACATGAATCCCGAATTGTTAGCAGAAGCATTAGATAGCCGTGCCAAAACAGGTAAATTACCTAAAGCTGTTGTCCTTGTACATTTATATGGTCAAAGTGCAGATATCGACCCAATTTTGCAGGCTTGTAATCAATATGATGTTCCCTTAATTGAAGATGCTGCTGAAGCTTTAGGAGCTACCTATAAAAAACGTTCTTTAGGAACTTTTGGACGCATTGGAATTTACTCATTTAATGGTAATAAAATTATTACTACTTCTGGCGGGGGAATGTTAGTATCCGAGGATTTAGAATTAGTAGAAAAAGCACGTTTTCTTGCCACCCAAGCACGCGATCGCGCTCCTCATTACCAACATTCACAAATAGGTTATAACTATCGTCTCAGTAATGTTTTAGCTGGTATTGGTCGCGGTCAATTGCGTGTTTTAAATCAACGAGTAGCAGCTAGAAGGCGTAATTTTGAAATTTATTTCCAGGAATTGAAAAACTTACCAGGAATAGAATTTATGCCAGAAGCTAATTATGGATATGCTACTCGTTGGCTGACCTGTATCACAATAGATCCTCAAGCTTTTGGTGGTAACCGAGAACAACTCCGTCTAGCACTTCTTGAACAGCAAATTGAATCTCGTCCGGTTTGGAAACCTTTACATATCCAACCTATTTTTGCTGAATGTCCATGTTTTGGTGGTGCAGTTGCAGAAGATTTATTTGCACGCGGTCTTTGCTTACCTTCTGGGTCTAATCTCACAAATGAAGATTTAAAAACAGTGATTAGCCTAATTCACATATTCCACGATGAAAGCCTAAAAAATCATTCCAAAATTCCCAATTCTTACCTGGCAATCAGTTATAGCAATAATTAAAAACAAATAGTAATTTTATCAATTTATCGTCAGTTCACAATTCAGCACTCAAGAGTGAGAATACAGAATTTAAAAGCGTTCTAGGATAATTTAATTTGTGATTTATCAATATTGGCTTTGAAATTCTGACATTTTATCTACAATTCAAAATCTCAAATCCCAAATCGTATTTTATGAAAACACAAGAGTCTCCTGGAAATTTCGATCGCTATTGGCAAGCCATCAAGCGTCGTTGGCCTGCTGCCTTCAGTGTTTTTGTTTGTGTATTCATAATTTTACAAATAGCTACATTTTTTAAAAAACCTTACTACTTGGCAGAAGGAAAACTAAAATTCCAAAGAACTAACACTACTTCTTCTTTAACAGGAGTAGGAACAGAAATAGGTAAATTAGAGCCATTGGTAAGTGATAAAAGCAATCCTTTGAATACAGAAACAGAAGTGATTCGTTCTATTCCAATTGTTAAAGCTACTATTAATCAACTCAATCTCAGAAACAATGAAAATCTAATTTTAACAACCAAAGAATTTCTCCAACGGTTGACGGTGAAGGAAACAAAGGGAGCGGATATTCTTAGTATTGCCTACAAAGATACAAACCCAGAAACAGCTGCACAAGTTGTTAATACTCTCATAGCAGTGTATTTAGAATACAATATAGCTGGTCATAAAACTCAAGCTGCAACTGCTCGCAAGTTTATCGAAAAACAACTGCCAAATGCAGAATTAGTGGTTCGACAAGCAGAAGCAGAACTAGCAGTTTTTAAAGAAAGAAATAAAATTGTATCCCTACAAGAAGAAGCAAATAAATCACTAGAACTCATCACTGGATTACAACAGCAAATTAGTGAAGCTCAATCTAGATTTGCTGATGTTGAAGCACAAAGTCAACAAATCAAAAAACAGTTACGAATGAACTCTCAGCAAGCCATAATTATGACTTCTTTGAGTCAAACTTCAGGGGTACAAGATATTCTGAGGGAAATCCAGCAGTTAGAATCACAGCTGGCGGCTAGGCGGAGTGTTTTACAAGATAATCATCCAGAAATTATTAATTTGGTATATAAATTACAGTCTTTAAATCAATTACTACAACAACGAGTCAAAAACGTTGTTGGTAGCAATTCACCACAGCCAGATAATAATTTGCAACTAGGACAGTTAGAGCAACAACTTTCTGCAAGACTGGTTGATTTAGAATCAACTCGTTTGGGTTTAGCAAGTCAAATCACCACTTTATCTAATTTAGAAACTAGTTACAAAGAACGCTTAAACAATCTCCCAAGATTAGAACAGCAACAGCGACAATTAGAACGTAAGGTACAAGCAGCGCAATCTACCTATTCGCTTTTATTACAAAAATTGCAAGAAAGCCGCATAGCAGAAAATCAAAGTTTAGGTAATGCTAGCGTTATATCGCAGGCAGAAGTTCCAGAAGAGTCCATTTCTTCTCCGATGTTTTTGTATTTAAGTACAGGTTTATTGTCTAGTTTAGCTGCATTGGCGGTTGTATATGTTTTGGAAAAAATCGATAAATCAATTAAGACAACTGAGCAAGCAAAGGAATTATTAAACTTTACTTTATTAGGGGTAATTCCTGCTTTTAATAAGCCGAAAAATTATCTCCGCGGCAATGAAGAAATGGAGCTATATAGTAAAAGACTCATGGTTCGAGATGCACCGCGATCGTCTATTAATGAAGCATACCGGATGCTGCGGGCAAATCTCAAATTTATGAGTGCTGATAAGGAACTAAAAGTTATAGTTATCACTAGTTCCGTACCCAAGGAAGGCAAATCCACAGTAGCAGCCAATTTAGCCATTACAATGGCTCAAATGGAACGCAAAATCTTATTAGTGGATGCGGATATGCGCCGTCCTGTTCAGCATAAAATTTGGGAACTAATTAATAATGAAGGTCTTAGCAATTTAATCGTTGGACAAGCTGAAATTAATACAGCTATCAAACAAGTAATGGATAATTTGTATGTCCTCACTTGTGGAGTTATACCTCCGAATCCTGGTTCTCTCCTTGACTCTAAAAAAATGGCTGCATTAATTCAAACTTTTTCTGTTTACTACGATTTCGTAATTATTGATGCTCCATCATTAAATGTTGCTGCTGATGCTGCTACTCTAGGACAAATGGCTGATGGCGTATTATTTATTGTCCGTCCAGGAGTAGTTGATTGTGTTAGTGCCACCATTGCAAAAGAGCTTTTAGAAAAATCTGGTCAGAATGTCTTGGGACAGGTTATCAACGGAGTTTTCCCCCAACACGAACGCTACAGTTATTACTACTCCAATGAAGAAAATCATGAAGAATACGCAAGTGAAAAATCACCTGTCAGACTTCAATTACCTGGCTCATAATTCACAATTTACTAATATTATCCATTTCAGCAATTTTTCTAGCCATAAGCAACTATTAGCTCAATTTAACTTCATATCCAGCAATGAAACCAAAAATATCAACTACCCCACCATTGTGAACATTACAGCCACAAAAAACTACGCGTCTCAATTTGGAGACATTGGTGAATTTGTAATTACTCGTAATGGCGATCCGATTCAAGATTTAATCGTGAAGTACAGCATCGAAGGAACAGCTAAATATGGAGTAGATTACCAACCAATTGCTAATTTTGCCATTTTTCCGGCTGGAGTAAATCAGGCAATAATTATAATCCAACCGCAAAAAAGCGACTTTCAGGGTACAAGAACAATCTTGTTAAAATTAGAAAATTTCCTCCATAACCATCGATATATGTTAGGAGAAAATTCTCAGGCAGTGGTGAAGATTCTTGATGATGTTAGTTGTTAATATTGCATTAAATAATTTGAATTTTATTTGCAGCTTTAGTAGCTTTTTCCCTAGCTTCTTTGACATTCACACCTTTTGCTAAAGCTACTCCCATTCGCCGATATGGATGGGCGCTAGGTTTGCCAAATAATCGAATATCTACGTCTTTTTCTGACAAAGCATCAGCGACACCAACAAAAGTAATGGAATCAGATTTTTCAGAAGCTAAAATTACCGCACTCGCTGATGCTCCTAATTGTTCTATATGAGGAATCGGCAAGTTTAAAATAGCTCTGAGATGTAATTCAAATTCGTTGAGATTTTGGGAAATTAATGTCACCATACCTGTATCATGAGGTCTGGGAGAAAGTTCGGAAAAAATCACTTCATCTTTGGTAATGAAAAACTCAACACCAAAAATTCCCGCCCCTCCTAAAGCGTCAGTGACTTTGATGGCTATTTCTTGGGCTTTTAATATCTGAGCTTGAGAAATTTCTGCCGGTTGCCACGATTCTTGATAATCGCCTCTTTCTTGGCGATGACCAATAGGAGAACAGAAAATTGTCGGGGCATTCCACTGTTTAATTGTAAGTAAAGTTATCTCGATTTCAAAATTAATAAATTCTTCTACAATTACCTTTTGACTATCACCTCTAGAATTAGCGATCGCATAATTCCAAGCTTTTTCTACTTCACTCTTATTCTGTACCACAGATTGACCTTTTCCAGATGATGACATCACTGGTTTGACAACATTTGGAAATCCAATTTCATCGGAAACAGCAATCAATTCTTCTAAACTGACTGCATAACCATATTTAGCTGTTCTAATGCCTAATTCCTCGTGTGCCAGTTCCCTAATTCTGTCACGGTTCATTGTATAATTAGTAGCCGCCGCAGTCGGAATAACTGTAATTCCCCGCTGCTCAAATTCCATGAGTTTTTCTGTTCTGATTGCTTCAATTTCTGGTATGATCAAATCTGGCTGATGCTTAGCAACTATAGCTTCTAAATCATCCCCACTGAGCATAGAAATTACTTCAAAACAGTCAGCCACCTGCATTGCTGGAGCATTGGGGTAACGGTCAACAGCAATTACATAATTACCAAGACGCTGAGCCGCGATGGTAAATTCTTTCCCTAGTTCTCCAGAACCAAGCAACATCAATTTTTGGGGCAGTTTAATACTCATTAAATCATCCAAACTAATCTCAATTTCATAATTTTATAACTTTTTTTCAAGATACATCTATGAACAAATTTTTTTATATTCCCCACTGCCTTTTTTAAGTTAATTAAACTTAGCTCCACGCAATTGTAAATCTTGGCGTTGCAGATAAGTTAAACCAGTACCTACACCAAACTGACATTTATCTACTAAAGTATCTAACCAAATAGTTTCATTCAAAGTTGCACCCCGCAAATCTGCATTCCTCAAATCAGCTTTTGTGAAATTTGCAAATAAAAGGTCGGCATTAACTAAACTGCTACCTTGTAAATTTGCTGCTGATAAATTTGCCCTAATAAAGTTGATACCATCTAAAGTTAAACCAGATAAATCTGCTTCTTGAAGATTTGGAAATTTTAGGCGACTTGGATATTTTAAAAACCGCATCAGACAAATTATATTTGCTTCATTGAGGCGCATCTTGGTTAAAAACTCATAACGAGCTATCCCCAATTGTCTGAGAATTTCCAGACGTTGTGTAGGGCTTTGTTCTAAAAATTCAATGGCTATACAGCGAAGGTCTTCAGTAGAAGGATCTAGCATGATGTTTAGATTTTTGTATTAGTTATACTGATTAAAAAATTAAAATTATTTAATTAAATTCATCCTACAGATAGATGAATAAATTTTTATAAGCAATTTGTTTCTTGCTAATTTTTTTCAAAATTCTATAACTTTACTATGTAGCTAATTAATAGATAATATAACAAAAAGAAGAACCCCGACTTATCAAATAAATCGGGGATATAACGCGTGTAAATTAAGTAGAACCCAGCTATAAACCCTGTTTTACTTCAGAATTCAGAATTCTAAATTCTGAATTCTGAATTCTGCTTCATCAAACTAACGTCCTGCCAACAATGCTTTTGTCGCAGACTCACCTGCTAATCTCACCTGTTTTGTTAACTGGAAGTTTAACAATGCTAAAACACTCACCTGGGCTAAAAATGCCATAAAAATTGTTGTCGCCTCAGAATATGATATCCCTGACCAAGGAAAAGTTGAAAACAGCCATATACTGGGATTTTTCCATGAAGACATACCGATAAATTCCAAAATCGCTGGGGGGAGGAACATAACTGCACTAACAGTTCCAATAGCCCAGAAAGAACGTTTGGGAGTTTTGAGCAAAAGTATCAATTGAGCGATGGTGGCATAAATCAACATCATGCTGATAAATAAAGCCAGGGCTAAAAGTAATTTCAACCTATTAATATTGTCACCTGCCCAATTTGGACTCTGGTCTATATCGAAAGCAGATGTCAGTGAAATCCAAACTAGCCAAGGGATACTAACGATTATAAGATTAATGGCGATCGCCACTAATGCAGGACTTTTTTCACTTGTTGTTAAATCCCACCAAATACTCTTGTTGCTTGCTTGATGTCTATATCTCGCCCAATCTTGTACAGTTTGACGGTGAGGCGTAAGAATTGCAATCAAACTGAAAAGCAACCCCACGTTATATAACGCTATCAAACTGAAATTTTCCCTAACTTGTCGATCTAAATCGAAAACTTGGTTCCAATATTGCAAGGTAAATCCCCACATCATCAACTGGCAAAAAGCAACTATTATATAACTTTGTCCCTTGTTGATTACTGAAGCTTGAGGATTACGGAAACAGCGTTTTAGTGCTTTGAAAATTCCGTAACTACAAACTCCATAATTGAATAAGTGCAAGCCGACAACACTCACAACATTTGTTCCCAGAGGTATATAGAAAAACTCCAGGTTTTGTAGCGGAGAACCATTGCTGATACGGAACAAATTCGGGAACAAATAATTAGTTACATCCCAAGGATTAAAAAGTCTCAACCAAGCACCGGAATTATTTAAACTGTTGCCATAGGACGATGCTATTATCATCGTCATAAACAACAAAAAGAAGACAGCACCACTACCCAACCACGGCTGAAAACCACTAAGCCAGCGACTAACTAACCCAAAAAGTAATGCACCACTGTAGAAGAAAATACAGCTAGCAATAACAATAGCGTAGTAACTAAAAATGTAACTCAAGGCTATGTTGGCGGAATGTCCAGCCCACAAATGTAAAGGAATTGCTACTAAGACTATCAGATAAATAAAACTCGGAACTCCTAGCAATTTGCCAGTCAAGATACTTGTTTCTGATTGGGGACTCAGGCGAATAAAATTCAACGTACCGCGACGTTCTTCTTTGACTAAATCATTAATCAGTAAATAAGTTCCTGCAACTAATAGTGTAAATATAAAAATTACACTCAAAGACAGGAATATATATTCCCAATGGTCTCGCCACCATAACTGGAAATTAATTTCGTTGTGCGGGCATAAATTCTTGGATAGGAAATTATGAAATTCGCTAATTTTATATTGATCTGCTTGCTGATAAAGCCTTCTTTGTCGTTCCTCATATATTGGACTTAAACGGCAGTATGTACCAGTAAGCGGATATTTATTAGGAAATTCCCGAAGCTGATATAAATAAACTACCAGTTGCAGTAGTAGGGAAATTACCACCGCAAGCCCCACATGAAAAAATTTCAGGCGTCCTTTTAATTCCCGCAATAATTGGGGATTCGCATCGCCGATTTTGTCCATTAACTTGAGCATCATAAGGAAAAAATTCTCCAAAAATGGCGAGTTATAGCTATGGTACGAACCTTTGGATTTATTCGTTTAGTGAATCCAAAATCCAAAATTTAAAATCTAAAATTCCTTGACGAATCAAGATGCTTGTTTGTGACCTAGTTTTAAGAAAATAGTTTCTAAGTCTTCTTGAGTGCAGTGGAAATCACTCAAAGGAATGCCTGCTTGAATGAGCGATCGCAACAATTCGGCGCAATCTTCCTGAGTCCCTGAAAAGTTTACCCGCACGCTGTTTTTTCCTGGTATTACCTCCCACTGTTCTACTAAAGGATAATGCTTCAATTCACTCAAAAGTGCCTCTATTTTTCCCAAAGTAGATAACACAATTTGCTGATGTGAAAGACGTTGATAAAGTTGCTGTAGGGAAGTACTTTCTACCAAAAAGCCAAGTTCCATGATTCCCACGGAAGTACACAATTCCGCTAAATCGCTGAGAACGTGGGAAGAAATTAATATAGTCATTCCAGCTTCTCGTAAAGCCTTGATGATTTCCCGGAAATGCATTCTCGCAATGGGGTCAAGTCCTGAAACAGGTTCATCTAGTAATAGTAAAATCGGTTCGTGGATAATGGTTCGCGCTAAACTCAAACGCTGTTTCATCCCCCGCGAGAGGGTAGAAATCATGCTGTGGCGTTTGTTACCAAGTTGGATTAATTCTAAAACTTCATGTAGTCGTTGAGTGCGCCGTGGTTCCCGCAGGCGATACAAACGCGCAAAATAATCTAAGTAGTCCCAGACTGTTAAATCTTCATACAGTGGATAGTCATCTGGTAAGTAGCCAAGACGACGCTTGAGTTTGGGATTACCTCGATCGCGTAAAAGGCGATCGCCATTAATATAAATCTCACCCGTAGTAGGTTCCTCAGCAGTGGCCAACATCCGGATGAGAGTCGTTTTACCTGCGCCATTCGGCCCAATTAGTCCATATACTTCACCCACCTGGATTTCTAAATCAACATCATTGACAGCAACATGTCGGTCAAATTGCTTAGTGAGTCCACGGGTGTAAATTGCTAATTCTTTTACCATCGCTGCTGGGGTGCGGCTTGTGATTAACAGTTAAGCTAACCTTTTTCTCCACCATTTGTCAGGCTGGTTTCGGAAATTGAAACTAATTTTCAAAAAATTTACAACATAAAGAAAGTAGCTAAGGCATCTACCCTAACTACTTTTTAATTCTGACAACAGATTTCCAGAAAATAAACTACACAAGCCAAGTCTACTAGCCAGCTATAAAAATTCTTTAAATTCTGACTCCTGACTTCTAACTCCTGGATTCTGACTCCTGAATTCTGAATTCTGAATTCTGACTCCTGAATTCTGAATTCTGACTCCTGACTCCTGACTCCTGAATTCTGACTCTTTGAATTCTCAAGTTATTTCCGATAATGGTGGAATAACAGTAGTAATCCCATTACCAGTTGAAGTGCTAATTGTATAACGATATTCAGGAACTGGATACCCAGCTTCGCCAAAGGTTTCTCGTATAGTTTTGTTTGTATCGAAGTAAACTTGCCAGTAGTGGTCATTATGGCAATAAGGACGTACTGCTAGAACTGGCCCTGCCAAGTTGAAATCGAGAATTTCCACATCCGGTGCTGGATTTTGTAGAACATTAGGAATTTGACTAATTTTCGCTTTCAAAAGAGTTATGGCTTGATTATGTTCCACATCATGATGCAGTTGAGCCAGCAAATCGACCCGACGGTAAGGATTTGCAGAAAAATTCTGAATATTATCAGCAAATATTTTGTTATTTGCCACAATCGTCAACACGTTATCAGGTGTATTGATATTGCTTGTGAACAGTCCAATTTCTGTAACAGTACCCGTGACACCGGCAGCTGTGATGAAATCACCAACTTTAAATGGTCGAAAAATAATTAAAAATGCCCCTGCTGCAAAGTTCGCCAGTAATCCCCCCCATGCTGCACCAATGGCCACACCGGCGGCGGCTAGCAATGCAGCAAAAGAAGTTGTTTCAATGCCAAAAAAACCAAGAATTGCCACAATTAGAACAATTCTCAGCGTGACACCAATAATATTCAGAAGATAGTTAATTAGTGTCGGTTCGACTTGTTGGCTGCGGAAGGCACGCCGCAGTAGCTTTAATCCAAAATCAATCAAGCGTTGAGCAATCAGCCACAAAGCGATCGCACCTAAAATTTTCAGCCCAAACTGAGTTAAAAGTTGACTAGCAACCTGACTAATCTGTCTGAAATCCATAATTTTTTTGTTTGTGAATTATTAAACACAATCAACATACAAGAAATTGCACTAAAACCACGTATCAATACTTTTTTTTTAATTTTTATTTGGCTTTTGAGAAAATTGGGAGTAGGAAATATAAATTTTTAAAAATTTACTACTGTTCACAATGAACAGTCAACAGTCAACTACCATGTACTGTTGTTTATTTTTTGGAGTTTCTTTACCTTCTATAAAACAACAAAGGGCGAGAAATTAAACTCACCCTTTGATCTCGTTTATTCACTTATCACAGAAGTACAAGCTTGAGCTTCCTGCCACAGTTTGTGTAAAAAGAACTCGGCGCGATCGCTCATTGTGGTGACAAATACACCCACAGCATCCTCAGAACCATCTGATAGCCAAGAACCCCGCAAGGTGACTTCCACATATTCGGAATCGCACACAGACAAAGCAATAATTTCTCTGTCATCTCTTTTTACCTCAGCCTTCAGTGCTTCTACTCCCCGTAAATCAACAGGAAGCAAAAAGGAAGCTGTACTGGGTTCAACGGCCAGAGTTTGCCCGACTCGCAGAGCCAAAATCACTCGTTGCGCCACCCATTCCTCTAGCGACTGAGTGAGAAATTCTAAATAAAAGCTGCTTTCAGTGTAAGTTAATTTCAGCATTCCTTATGCTCTCCTGTTATTCCAGGTTTGCTTGCACATTTATCCAAAACTCTTCAGTCTGTACATTGCGGTATCAGATAATCTGGCGTTAAATGTTTGCTGCTACCGCAATCTTGGTAAATACAATCCCCTGGTGGTAAGACTTTTCGCCAATTAATTACTGAAAGTTTCCACATCTGCTCCCAATTTGAGTCAGTGAATTTGCCATTCACTTTCCGTGGTAAAACTCAGCAATAGAGTCTTTTTTGTTACTCATAAAACAATCGCCCGCTTGATATTGCTCCCACATAGTGGTAAATAATTCTGATAAAACATCACCACGGATTGCTCTAACAGTTGCCTTGCAGTCGTCACAGCTTCACTCCTTATAAAAAACCCCCGCTTCTTCTTTACCTGAAGCGGGGGTTGGAAATTGACCGAAAATTTTTCTGGTCTTATATCGGTACAGTATTCCTTCGCCTGTACCCCCCGCTTTCTTTATCTAGTTGTGGTTTTGCTATCTGCCAACTAATGCCTAAATATCTAAACTCATCTTTACCCTCTGTGATTTGCCCATGATTTCGGCTAATACCGCCCATAAATAAATACTCCACTCCCACAGCAGCTGATTCCCAATCGGCTCGGCAATTGGTAGCGCATAAGGAAGTAGAGATGGGGTAAATGGATTTCACAGAAAATTTCACCTATTGAACATTCCTTTAAACATACTACACTTGTATTACTATCCTGTCTATACCTTTAAGGAGAAAAAGTCATGCATACAATCGCTCGCACCCCAACCACCGATATGGAAGTTACCAGCATCCGCCTAGAACGCGAACTCAAAGATAAACTCAAAGAAATCGCAGGAAATCAGGGATATCAAGCTTTGATCCGAGATATTCTTTGGAATTATGTCCAGCAAAAATCAGGTGAATGGAAGCCGCGATTTTCCAAAGCCGATATTCGAGCTAGCATAGCTGCCACAGCGCAGCAAGAAGAACGCTGTGTACTCACAGGTCAACTCATACAACCCCAACAGCCAATGTTGCTAGGACTGACAAGGAATGGCGATATGGTTCCTCTGAGTGTCGAAAGTCTGGCTGGATAGTTTCATATCCAAAGGAATGCAGCCCGATTATTTTAATCAAAATAACCGAGCTGCATTCAAAATTTAGCTTGATTTTCTCTGCTGGTTAAATATATTTTTAAAACTTATAGTTTATTTATTTACGTTTATTTATAGTTATAATTGTGAAGTTGGTAACGGATAACCGCCAATGTTAACAACTTCTTGCCAATAACCAAACTCAAAGGCTACACCCGCCTGATATACACAGAGAATTTCTTGGAAAGCCGGCGCGATCGTTCTCAAAAAAAGGGACTTGCAAGTACAAAAAATATTCCATTGCTACTGTAGACTCTTGAGCAAGAACAGGGTGTACAGTCAAAAAATAATCCTGTTTTTGGTACACTCCACCCAAAAACACTGTGTAGGAAGTGGTTGAGTGGGTGTACGGAGAATTGATTTTCCCCAGACCCTTCCTCTTGAGGGTTCGCAGTCAACAGCCTATGGTTTACAACTTGAAGTTATTGTTTATTTTTTGGAGTTCCCAAAGAAGTCTAGCGATCGCTCTTAAATGCTGTCAAATGCGATCGTTGAATATCCCATCTTATGAAAAGCTCTTTGCATCTAGTGGTCTACCAACCCAAAAATGCTGCGTGAGGGCTGGGTAAAGGGGAAGGGCTAAACGGTAAGGTTCCCCTTYCCCCTTTCCCCTTTCCCCTCCTAAGTCACCAAAGCGAAGTCCTAATCTTTTATCTTTCTATTTTTGATACCTTCAGCTTTTTTGTATCTTTTTGAGACTAAAACTAGATTCAAGAACAGCTTGTAAATGTACTAAAATTTGGATAATTTTTACTAAAAAAATAAATCTTATTAAGTAATATTACGGATAAAACTACTGGTACTTGGGGTTTGATTCTAGAGTAATTACGGTTTATGTATACTTACAGACAGGATATTCTAAGTCAAAGTTAGTTAATCATATCAATATAAAGAAACGAAAAATAATCTGGCTAAGGGATTTTAGCATATCTTAACTATCTAAGTATTCATGTAGCAATTTGCTTAATATATTTGGAAACTTGGCCATCTGACATAGAAAAGGGCTATAACAGGTGAGAGAAAGTATTCATACAAAATTTGTCAATTATCAGGGTGTAGCAACACAACTAACGGTGAAGAATATGCCAAAAGGTTGGGTGCAAAAACAATGGATTTTTTATCCAAAGGCGTGCCAAGAATGAAAAAGCCTTTATCGTCGCCGCCACATTACTTGAATGACGTAGATCGACTACAACCTTACCAAGTCAAGCTGATGCAGCATCAGGAAGAACCAGCCCGCCAGTTGGTACACAAGATTAACCAAATCATTGCTAATAGTTCAGCAACGACATTGATGCTGCAAGAGATTGCCCGATTGCTAGGAGTTACTTTTCAAGTAGATTGCTGCTGCTTGGTTTCAGTAACAGGTGAGATCTCCGACGAACCAACTGCTACTAATTGGTGTGCTGACGATTATTTAGGGTTACCACACCCAGAAGAGATATTTTCGATGGAACAGTTGCTAATGCACTCCCCAGTGCTGCAATGTGCTGCTGAACCATTGACTATTGAAGACATTTCTATCATTCAGAATAGTCTGGTAATTGGATGTCAATATCTGCCATTGCCGATAAAAGCAGTTTTAGCAATTCCTACTCGGCTTGCTGGCAATAACAATGGAGTGATTTGTCTGATTAAATTCCAACCTTATGATTGGAGTGAATCAGAAAAACAACTGCTCAAAGAAGTAGAATCATCTTGCGCGATCGCTTTTTCTCGACTCGCACAAGCCCAGCTAATTGCTAGTCAACAACAGGATTTGCAAAAAACTTATCAACATCAAAACTTGATCAAGCAATTAACCATATTAAGCCGCAGTAACTTGGAGCTTAATCAAATGTTCCAAGTAGTTATTGCCTCTACTGCTGAATCTCTACAGGCAGATCGGGGTTTACTGATTCTGTTGAAATATACAGATCCACTATTTAGGACTCAAGCGAAGAAACAAATTCCCAAAGCCAAAGCTACGGTAGTTGGTGAATGGACAAAGAAGACACAAAATTCTCGCACCAGCAAACTAGAGATTTTAAATCAGTCTTTTTCGCTTTCCGAGTGTGGTTTATGCCAGCGTGCCTTTATAGATTCTGGAAAACCAGTAATTTTCGACGATCTTACAGCCCAAAATGATATCTCCTGTGCTGTTCCATTATTTGCACTAGAGGAATTGCCTGCGGTACTGTTGATGCCATTAGAAAGTCAAGGTAAGATTTTAGGCTTTTTAGTCTTACAGCAATCTTTCCCTCGTAGTTGGCAACCAGCAGAATTAAATCTTGTGGAAATGGTTTGCGCTCAAGTGAGTAATGCCATCATTCAGTCACAGACATTGCGTCAAGTGCAAACTTTGGTCGATGAGCGAACAGCAAAACTACAGAGTAGTCTGGAACTTCAAGCAAAATTGCATGAAAGAACCAGGCAATATGTTGAGCAGTTGCGGCAGTTGAACGAACTCAAAGATGAATTTTTGAGTAATATGAGCGATCGCTTACGCTACCCCTTGACAAACATGTTGATGTCAATTCGCAACCTACGTTTGCCAGGAATAGCACCAGACCGCCAGCTGAGATATTTGGATATTCTAGAGCAGGAATGTACAAAAGAAATTAACTTAATTAATGACTTGTTGACACTCCAGAAGCTAGAGTCACCTCACGAAGCTCCGCAATTAGAATCTATAGATTTAAATACTAGAATTGAGCATATAGCAGCATCTTTTGAGAAAAAACTTGCCGAGAAGGGATTAAACATTTCCATAGAGTTACCGCAAGAGTCCCTCAGACTGCAAACTGAACTGGAAAGTTTTGACCGTATTCTCCAAGAATTGCTCACCAATGCCTGTAAATACTCAGAACACGATACCATCGTTCGCCTACACGCCTTTCATCAAGTCGATGAACAAATAGATCGAGTTATCATAAAAGTGACGAACATCGGACGTGCCATTTCTGAAGAAGAAGCGACCTACATCTTTGACAAGTTCCGTCGCGGTAAAGGGCGCTGGACTCCAGGAACCGGCTTGGGACTTGCTTTAGTCAAGTCTTTAGTGCAGCATCTCAATGGAGCGATCGCAGTTGAAAGTTTACCAATACCAGATTCTCAACAGAGCGAAATTTGCTTCACCCTGACTCTGCCTCAATTTTCTGACGAAAGCAAACCATAATTCGCAAAGTGACTCAAGAATACAACACAACAGAGAACCTTGATTTTCAGCGTTCCACTGATGACACCAACTTAGAAGCTGATTTGCCTGCTGATGCACTTGCCCTATTGGCTAAAGTCGAAGTTCAAATAGAAAAACTAGCACAGCGGCAACGGCAAATCAGTGCTAAAATCCAAATCCCTCAGCCAGTGGAACAAATTTGGAAGGTTCTGACCGATTATGAAGCCTTGGCTGACTTCATTCCCAACCTTGCCAAAAGTCGTCTCATCGAGCATCCTGACGGCGGTATTCGACTCGAACAGATAGGCTCCCAGCGCTTACTAAATTTCAACTTTTGTGCGCGGGTAGTTCTGGATCTAGAAGAATACTTCCCGAAAGAAATTAATTTCCGTATGGTAGAAGGGGATTTTAAAGGCTTCTCTGGTACTTGGTGCTTAGAGCCTTATTCCCTTGGAGAGCAGATAGGAACCAATCTTTGCTATACAATTCAAGTTTGGCCTAAGCTCACTATGCCAGTGTCAATTATTGAAAACCGCTTGAGTAAGGATTTGCGGTTCAATCTGCTAGCTATTTACCAACGTGTAGAAGAACTAGCCAGTGAAAAAAGCTGATGTTTGGTAAACTATCATTCAGAGTTAGTGCTGAGTGATAGTTATTACTAACGTTACCTCTTCATCAAAATATCAGCTTTTCGTTTTTTAGTACCCCCAGGGGAATTCGAATCCCCGTTACCTCCGTGAAAGGGAGGTGTCCTAGGCCTCTAGACGATGGGGGCATCGGACTCAGACCTTTTATAAATTAACGAATTTTCTCAAGGATGTCAATAGCTTTTGCCAAAAAAAGTTGGTGGCGGCTAAACTGGGTGGAGGCGAAAGTTTGAAAAGGATACACAGATATGGATACACACAAAAAAGTCCGTAGATGCTTGTCCGGGTTGGGGCAGAGTTACTCAACCTCCAGGGCTGCCAATTTTAGTAGATGCCTAAATAGAAAAAACGCAAAATTCGCCAAAGGAGAAAGGGTATGATGTTGTACCCTGTAGAGTTAATACCTACAGTTTTTTTACAAAAGATTTTGAAATAAATGGCTCAAAATCTACAACATGGAAGCATCTTTTGAAATCACTCTCCAGATGGCGATCGCTGTGCTAGCAGGTATTAGCGCCCAAGTCTTGGCTGCATACCTCCGAGTACCCAGCATCGTCTTGTTATTGCTGTTGGGCATCTTATTTGGCTCTGATGGTCTAGGACTGTTACACCCCAATCTGTTAGGCACTGGACTGGAAGTTATTGTTGCCCTAGCAACGGCAATTATTTTGTTTGAAGGTGGGCTGAATTTAGATCTGCGAGAATTAGGCAGAGTTTCAGTTAGCCTACAATTACTCGTCACTCTTGGAACCTTAATCACACTGCTTGGTGGCAGTATGGCTGCCCACTGGCTGGGTGAATTTCCTTGGAACATAGCTTTTCTCTATGCTTCCATAGTCGTGGTTACAGGCCCTACTGTCGTTGGCCCCTTACTCAAACAAATCAATGTAGACCGACAGGTAGCCACACTTTTAGAAGGCGAAGGAGTTTTAATTGACCCTGTAGGAGCGATCCTGGCTTTCGTCGTCTTGGATACGATTTTGAACGGCGATGCTCAGCCAATTAATGCCATCGTTGGTTTGCTGATGCGGTTGGGTGTTGGTGCCGCAATTGGTGGCGCTGGTGGTTATTTGATGAGTTTGATTTTCAAACGTGCCAGTTTTTTGTCATTCGAGCTGAAAAACCTAGTGGTGCTGGCAATACTTTGGAGTTTGTTTACCTTATCGCAAATGATCCGCAGTGAATCGGGAGTAATGACGACAGTAGTCGCCGGAGCGGTGTTTGCTAACTCCTCAGTTCCAGAAGAACGTCTGTTAAAAAGCTTTAAGGGTCAGCTGACAATTCTCAGCGTTTCCGTACTATTCATCCTATTAGCTGCTGACCTATCCATCGCCAGTGTGTTTGCTTTAGGCTGGGGTAGTTTACTCACTGTTTTGGTACTAATGTTCGTTGTTCGCCCAATTAATATCCTGTTCTGTACCTGGAACAGTGACCTCAACTGGCGGCAGAAATTGTTTTTGAGTTGGGTTGCTCCTAGAGGAATTGTTTCCGCCTCTGTTGCTTCTCTATTTGCAATTTTGTTAACACAACGGGGAATCAATGGCGGTGACTCCATCAAAGCTTTGGTATTCTTAACAATTATCATGACTGTTGTCTGCCAAGGACTAACGGCTGGCTGGGTTGCTAGATTTCTACAAATAACCTCCAAAGATGCAACTGGGGCTGTAATTGTGGGTTGTAATCCCTTGAGTCTTTTGATTGCTCGGTTCTTTCAAGAACGGGGAGAAAACGTAGTCATGATTGATACTGACCCCCAATGTCTCCTGCAAGCCGAAGCCCAAAATCTGCGGGTAATTGCTAGTAGTGCCTTGGATGGAGCGGTTTTGGAAGAAGCCGGACTTGCTTCTATGGGTACTTTTTTGGCGATGACAAGTAATGGTGAGGTAAATTTTGTTTTGGCTCAACGAGCAGCTGAAGAGTTTAATCCGCCACGAGTGTTAGCAGTTTTTCCCCGTGACCCCCAAGCTAGTAGCTCAGCCAATAACAAAGTTAATCAAGCTTTTATGCCAGATTTAGCCATTAAGACTTGGAATGAATATCTCAATGATGGGCGAGTCAAGCTGGGGACAACAACCCTCAATGAGTCAGAGTTTTCCACTCAATACGATCGCATCCAAGAGAAAATTCGGACTGGGGTATTAATTCCGCTATTGTTAGAACGAAAAGAGCGCTTACAAGTAATGCCAGCTAATCAAGAGTGGGAAGTTGGCGATCGCATTATCTACCTATTGCATGACCCAAGACCCAGCCTTTTAAAACGCTTATCCGGTGCCACCCAATCTACTCCCCTACCTCTAGAAAAGTTACCAGAAGTTGAAGACCTACCCTTAGCGCCTTTATCTCAGCTTTCTACTACTGAGAGTGCTGGGAGATGAGGGAGCAGGGGAAGAATAAAACTCCTCACTCTTAACTCCTAACTTCTTTGCGCCTCACCACTCTGTTGCCATTCTTGCCAAACTAAAGCAGATAAATGCAGTATGGCTAGAATTAGTGTCGTTGTAGCAATCAAATAAGTGTGTATTGTGTAAAGATGCTCAACAGTAACTGTACTGATGGCTCCACCACCTGCGAGGATGTCGCGCAGTTGCCCACCAATTAAAGGAATGGCTTCGATGGTTCTTAACTCAATATTAAAACGCCAGTAGCCTTCTTGAGTCCAGTCCAGAATCATCGCCGTCCAATTTAGTCCGATGGCACTAAGGGTAAATAAAATTCCACTAATCCAAGCAGTCAGCCAACTTTTATTAAATTGCCGACTTAAAAACATAACTACGATTTGAATTAAGGCGACGGCAATCAGGCCGTTACCAGCAAGCTCGTGGGATCTCCAAAATAACCAACCGTATGGCACTTGTGTATTAATTGTCTTTAATGAGTTATAAGCGCCGCCGGCTGTCGGCTGGTAGTAAAAAGAAAGTAAAACTCCGCTAGAAACGTAAATTAAGCACAAAGTCAGAATTACAACTGATAATATCGTCGCTACTCGTCGCAGAATTCTATCGAACTGGGTGCTTTGCATGGCTCACCCCTCCTGTTCTTAAGTAGGTATTTATTCTTATAAAACTATTTTAGCTAATAAATTTTAATGAATTTTGCTTTTCTTATATAAAAATAAAGTTTTTTAAATCAAATATTGCACCCAAGCTTTTAAGGGTTCTGGCGAGCCATACCAAATCCCAGGACTTCGGGGGGAATGGTTGACTCCTTCAATCACTAGATTTTCTGCGCCTTTCAAGTGAGCTGCTTCAATGGGGGTGATTCCGTCACCCCAAGTGTTACCTTGGCCACAGGTTAATTTGTAGCTACTGTAAGCAAACCAGCTACCACGCCGCCTTGCTCCAAAAATAGTTTTGCCCGCCACGCAAACGTAACGAACATTTTTGTAAAAAGCTCCGGGATAGTTATTAGTAACAAAATCGAGATTGGAACGCGTCCAGCGTTCTTGGCTAATGTGGGGTGTACCCAAGGTAATGAGAGTTGCAACCAAGGGATGAGCTTGCCAAAGAGATGTTTTGACACCACTGCGTGGGAAATAGGGTTTTTCTCCCATATAAATGCGCGATATCCAACCCCCGGCTGAATGACCAATTAAATTGATTTGAGTAGCGTTATGTTGCTGCAATATCTGTTTAACAGTGTCATCAAGTTGTTGCAAAATCGGCGTTACAGGTCTGCCGCCAATGGTGGGTAGCCAGTCACGGCGTCGTAGTGGTACTGTGACTGTGGGAAAATTTAACTGCTGTAAAGATTGTTCTAGTTGCCGATAAGCGATGGCATTTTCTAGATAGCCTGGAACAATAACTGTTGGTAACGGCATTTAAAATTTTGGCTGCAAAGATTTAAAGTTTTGAATTTTTTAACAAATCAATAATTAGAAGACTGTTGACCGTTGACGGTTCACAGTTAACACTCAACCACCATCTGCTGGTGTTTATTTGAGTTCCCTTATAATATTTAACTCACTCTTGGAAGCTGAAAATACGTGTCTATGGGTTTTAAGACTAAATTGTCAAGAAAATAGTACACTTCACAACAGTTTTAGACTCGGCTGATGTGGTAAGATTGTCACAAGTGACGTATTATATATCATTTTAACGTGCCATTTTTTACGTAATCTTTGTAAAAAAAGAGGCAGTAGAAAAGACAAAAAAATAGATCGAATGTTCCGATCTAGTTGAAATTATCTGAAATATGACATTGATAAATATCCGAAATATTTAGTTTTAATGGTGCGCTTTATAACAATAAAAAGTAAAAAGTAGTGATTGCATAACACATTTTTTTAGCAAGCTGAATTTAACAAATATGATAGAGCATCATTAAGAAATTCAAAAGTTGAGAAAATGGTAATCTTAGCGTCTGGATTGCCACGATGGGAAGTTATTATTTCCTTAGAGGGACGCATCTGTTGGAATATATTGCAAGATAGTCACCAAAGAGCAAATTTTTAGCCAACTGCAACTGAGTCGAGTGAACGGTAACAGCCATGTCTTATGTCTCCCTGCTGAAAAATATACCAGAAATTATTACCCAGCCAATTGGGATAGCAGCTTTAGCTTCTGTTGGCATCCACGGTGCGATCGCCATGATCGTACCATTGATGCCCATAGACTCTAACAAGCCCAAGGAAACGGCATCATCAAAAACAGTCGGACTTTTGGAATTGAGTCAAGCCGACCAAAGCCGTTTGCCCCAAAGCACACCCCAACCGCAGGTAGGTTTACAACAATTATCCCCAATAGCCCCACTTTCGACACCGAATTTTAACGCCCAGAGTGTATTACCTCCATTGGCACCACCAACCACAAGTCAGTTAGTGCTGCCTCCCCTACCTCCATCAGCTAATAGCTATCGGGTTTCCTCTGTGCCTACAAGACAGTCTCTCAGGAGGATTCCCAATTATAATTTTGGGTTTGACGCTTCTAAATTTGACAGTTCTAGATACAATAGCACCCCGAAATTTTCGCCATCAGTTCCTTCAGTTCCTCCAGCTTCTTCTTTGAGTGAAAGCGATCGCAAATACGAGACACCCCAACCGTTGGCTGTCAATCGCTTGCCACAATTACAGTCACAGAACATACCTGATGACATTCTCCAAAGTGGCCAATCTCAGAATCTTTCAGATATTCCCCCCGTCACAACACCACAAGGAAATCCAACCCCACAAATGACGCAACCAACTAACGATGCGTCTAAAATCTCTCAAAACTTACTGGTAAATTCAATAAAACAAAGTCGAGCAAATAGCAACACTTTAATGGGAACTAGGGGAATAACATCCCAAGCAAGCGATTTATCCCCTAAAGGAACTCAACAGACAATCGCACAACTGGATTCTTATGCTGCTCTGAAAAAAGAAGTGGAAAAAGAATACCCCAATGCAGAACAAAAACCAGTAATTCGACAAACAGTAGCTACAGATAAGCCAAATGTAGAAGGAACTGTTTTAGGAGTATTAGTGGTAGATCCTGATGGCAAGGTCTTAGATATCAAGTTTCAAGACAAGTTACTTACCCCAGAATTGCGAACAAAAGCCAGGGAATACTTTAACAAACAATCCCCCAAGGGAGATAAAAAGATTAGTTCTTACCCATTTAACCTAGTTTTCCAAAACAACGGTAGCAACACAATTGGGACGACTCAAGACCAAAAGCCATTTCCATTAGCACCAGCAGGCAATAACAATCAGCTAACGCCATTACCAGGGGCTACTTCTAA
Organism: Nostoc linckia z4; assembly: GCF_002608075.1. Classification (GTDB taxonomy): domain Bacteria; phylum Cyanobacteriota; class Cyanobacteriia; order Cyanobacteriales; family Nostocaceae; genus Nostoc; species Nostoc linckia. The sequence goes on along the minus strand of NZ_LAHA01000001.1, from coordinate 312,091 downwards.
ACCGTCTTCCGAAGCCCCAATTAAAACTAATCAGTCTGCGCCTTTACCCGCACGTACCCTCAAACCCTTAGTTGTGCCAGCATCAACAGATGCTGCAAAGCCATCATCACAAGTGGAAATCAAAAATAATCAGCCTGCTTCCTTACGGACAAATACCCTCAAACCATTAGTTCTACCAAGAGTCAATACCAATCAAACCCAGCCTTTACCAGCAGTTACTTCTAAACCATCATCGCAACTGCCGATCAAAAATAACCAGGTTACCCCTTCACCAGCAGCTAGTAGTTCTTCTGAATCGCTATTAACGCCGAGAGTGAATCAAAATCAGGCAACACCAACTCCTGAATCCGAACAAGAATTACTACAACAGTTGCGCCAACTGAAGCAAAACAGACAAAAGTCTACTCCAGAAAAATAGCCCAATTGAGATCGGATTTCAGCAGGGGTGACGTACAGTTAATCTCAGGGGCGTAAGTTATGCGCCCCTAGCGGTGTACTGTGTATATCAAATCCATTTAGAGGGAACTCTTAATCCCACCCTTTGAAGGGTGGGATTGAAACAAAGACGCTATTTAAAACAAAGACTTTTCATTCAGTAAAAAGTCCCTTGGTATGCTTACCAGCCTTGTTCGGCATTTTGAAAAACGTAAGCTGCTACCTGTAAAATTTCCTCATAACTTAACTTGTCTTTAAAGGCAGGCATGGCATTTTTGCCATTGTGCACTTGGTGGATAATCGCTTGAATTGAGTCGTTATCATAATTTTTTAAGTACTTTGACAATGCTTCTTTTTTCAAGGTTTTCTCTGCAATTAGGACATTACCACCACCGATGTGGCAAGAAGCGCAGTTTGCCTCGAAGATTTTAGCACCATTGGATGTTTCGGCTGCTAATGCTGGACTAATGAATGTTAGTTTGATTAAGGCGATCGCTAACAGCAAAATTAATGAAAGTATTCTCAAGAGAATTTCCTCGCAACAAGCCTCCACGAAGAGTATAAACGCGATCGATCTTCAGATTCAGTCCAATTCGATCAAAATTGGCGGTAATGAGTTCACCCTTCCGTTGCTACGCAGTTCTTAGCGTCTTCGGTAGGCAGATGACTTATTACCGCCATTATCCATTGTTTGGTCACTCTGGGAGTGTAGCGTGTTGCTTATAAGCTGATTTCACTCAGGGAAGCTGAAAAAATCATCTAGTACCAACGACGATGTTTCTAGCTATTGAACAGTAATCTTACCAACCATGCCAGCACCACGGTGAGGTTCGCAGTAGAAGGTATAATCACCAGTAGGTGCATCTGCGGGGAAGGTGGTTGTTACTTTTTGACCAGGGTTCATCAACTGTTTCTTATGAGACAGAGAAGCTGCTAATTCTTTGCTACCAGCTGGGTTTTTCGCAGAATCGAACACAACATTATGGGGAGGAACTTTATTGTTCACCCATTCAATTGTGTCACCTGGTTTGATTGTCAAATTTTTCGGTTCAAATGCCAGCATTCCTTTGTCACTACCAAGTTTGATCTTGTATGTTTCAGCCGCAGCGCTGGGAGTAAAAACAGCGAAGCTGCTAACAACTAAAAGGATTGTCAACACAGCCAGACTCAGGCGTCGCCAGCTTGCCGAAATAAATTTCATGACTCTCTCCTAAACAAACATTTTTTTTCCTTTCTCATTTTAAATAAAATCAACGCCAAATATGACAATATGTCGTAGATACAATTTTTTTTTTAGAATGGGGAGTAAATTATAACCAAAAGCTGTGCAATCAGTAAAAGATACTAGACTGCAATACCACACAAAGTCCCTATAAGCTAATGCGCGCTAAAAAAGCATAACTGTGGTGGTTGTTGACAGTTGACAGTTGACAGGTTCATTTAGCGGGGCCAAAGACGTTTTTGTTAGCTTTGGTGAATGTGCAAGTTAAATGTAAAACACCCGAACAAGGTAGGTTTATGAAAGCAGGGGATTGGGCATTGAGGACTGGGGGCTGGGGAGCAGGGGAGCAGAGGAGAAGTTGTTGCAAGTCTTTCCCCCTGTGCCCCTCTGCTTGTAGAGCCTGTTTTCCGATACCCAATACCCAATCCCAAAGGCTCAGCACTAATGCGCTAACTCAAGGATTTAGTAGTAGATTTTGCCGCCGCCCCATTTAGTACCAACAACTTTGGGTTGTAGGAGAATATGACCAGCGATCGCTACTAGATCGTCATCCGTGAGATTTCGCATTTCTGTGAAAATATCTGCACTCTTAGTACTGGGATGTAGTTCGGAAATTTCCTCTTCTCCATCATAAGTAGTGGGATTTTTCATGTAATCTACCAAACCTTCAATGTTATTCCGGTTTGGTGTTGCCAATGCTAGAGCTTCTGGTTCTAGTCCCACGTTTTGGTTAGTTTTGGTAACGCCGCCAACATGACATTGGGCACAAGCGTAAGCAAATAAGGCTTTGCCTTCTTTGACTTGTTTGAGGCTAAGTACAACGGTGTCGCCTTGTTCATTTAATGGCACTGTCCGGGTAGCTTTGTCCAGCTCCAATGCTGACGCGCTACCGACAGTCAACCCAAAGGCGAGTAAAAAAGTAGCCACAACAACGCCAATTAGTCTTCTAAACATGTTTCCCCTTAAAGATTTTGACGCTCAACACAGCTAATAAAGCGATGCTCAATCTGCATATCCAAAGCCTGAGATAGCCTTTTAGGTGACTTCGGTACCACCCACCGAATGGCCGACCTTTCGGGCTGACTTCAGAAGATATTCGGAAAATAATTGCCTTTGCATCCTCTAACGCCAAACGGCTCTTTTGGTGTTTGTCGGCAATTAAGAGTTGGTTATCGAGAGAAAACAATTTTTCTACAGGAATGCTGTAGTCGGCTGCTATCTCTGCGATCGCTAGGTTTGCAAAACCCATAATGCTTGTTAACTGGTAGATAGAGATTGAGTCGCTGTAATACCAATATCACGTTAGGAGTGCAATTTGTTGCCCAAAATACGGTTTTGGGGGTTGGGGCATTGGGCATGGGGCATTAATTATTAACCTTTCCCCCCAGTAAATGTGACGCTTTGGATAAAGTAGCGATTAAAAAAGGCGTAAATACCTAAAGCTGGTAGGGTAAATACCATTGAGGCTGCCATGATGTAGTTCCAATAGCTAATATATTGACCTTTGAAGGTATTTAGCCCCAAGGGCAAGGTAAACATTTCTGGGTCAAATAAAATAACTATGGGCAGTAAAAAATTATTCCAGCTTGCCATAAATACAAAAACTGCCTGGGCTGCTAGTGCGGGTTTTGCCAAGGGTAAGACGATATAGCGGAAAATTCCAAAGGTGTTTAAGCCATCAAGTTGACCGGCTTCTTCTAATTCTTTAGGAAAATTTACGAAAAACTGTCGCATCATAAAGATGAAGGTGGCGTTAACCATGCTAGGGACAATCATCCCTTGGTAGGAATTCAGCCAACCGATCGCTTTTAAAATCAAAAATGTGGGAATTAAGGTAATTTGCGCTGGTACTGCCAATACTGTCAAGATTAAGAAGAACCAAAAGCGTTTGCCTATAAAACGCAGTCTGGCTAAGGCGTAACCCGCCATTGAATTTAACAACAAGTTTAAAATGGTGACGCTGATGGCAATTACCACACTGTTAAACAGCCAGCGCCAAAATAGTGGTTCTTGTAAAAAGATTTGTCTGTAGTTGTCGAGGGTGAAATGTTTGGGGAAAAAGTTGGGTTCGTTGCTGACAATTTCTGTTAGGGGTTTAAATGATGCTGAAAGTGCCCAGAGAAAGGGAATGAGGGTAATCAGGGCATAGAGTGTCAGCAAGATATATAACAAGATTTTGGGCAGGACTTTAACCCAGGACAAGCGAGAAATTCTAGTCAAATTTGTTCGCCTCCAAAAAGTCGCCGCGCAATTACAGTCAAGGTAATGATGACTGCTGCTAACAAAAAGGCGATCGCTGCACCATATCCCATCTGTAAATTGCGAAACACAGCTTGGTAAACTAATAGCACCACAGATAAGGTAGCGTTATTCGGCCCGCCAGTACCGCCAGAAAAAATGTAAGATTGGTCAAATAATTGAAAAGTACCAATTATGCCCATCGCTATTACAAAGAAGGTTACAGGCTTGAGCAAAGGAATAGTAATGTAAATAAATTGCCGCCATTCATTTGCCCCATCGAGTTCTGCGGCTTCATACACTGTTTGGGGGATATCCTGCAAAGCCGCTAGGTAAATCACCATAAAAAACGGTGCAGTTGACCAAATGTTCATCATCATAATTCCTTTGAGGGCAACTGCTGGGTCACCCAACCAGTTATAAGTAGGTAGCCCCACAAAAGCTAGAAAATCGTTTAGTAGCCCCTCAGTGTTATAAATCCACATGAATATCAGTGTTAACACTGCTGAAGAAGTAACTGTGGGCAAAAAGTAGAGAATACGCCACCAATTTTTACCCCGAATTCCAGAATTGAGAGTCACCGCCAAAATTAAAGCTAGGATTGTTTGAGCTGGTACAACAATGGCTACATATTCAGCTGTGTTTCTCAAAGCAATCCAAATCCGTTGATCTTCAACTAATCGCCTGAAGTTACCCAAACCGATGAATTCGTAATCAATACCGCCTAAAAGTTGGACTTTTTGCAGAGAAAGAAAAACAGCAAACAAAATAGGTAACACCACAAAAGTTCCTATAACCAAAATGGCGGGCATCATGAACATATACCCAGCCAAATCTTCTGTGATATTCCACCTGTAGTTTCGTTGTCTGTTGATTTCAAACACTATTAAACCTCCGTTTAATCTCTCATACTAGGGTCTGCCAACCCAAAAATGCGCTTCTTTCGGGCTGGGGAAAGAAAAAGGGGTAAAGGGAAAAGGAGCAACTTAGTATCACTAACCAAGGTGCGGTGCTGTAAAAAATATTTAGCTCGATTGAATAAATCTTGAAATTTGGAATGCGTAAACGTAGGCTTACTAGCACATATCGCTAGAAGACTGTTGATGGTTCACAGTCAACAGTCAATAGTCAACAGTCAACGCATTCACTAGAAGAATTTATTTTTTGGAGTTCACTTAGGGAACTATATATTTAGTTTCCTTGGGAATGCTAATTAAACCTACTCAAGCAATAGGATACAAAATGACGTATACAGCTTACTTACGTTCGATTAAAAACGAACTCCAAAGAACTGGGAAAAGCAAAAAAAGCTTGCGAGTTAAAACTATCATAGAACAGTTTGGCTACCAGCGTCGAAGCCATTCATTCGTAAATGATTTTAATAGTGCTTTGAATGAACTGGGGCTTTGTGCAGACCCTGTATTAGATTTACACATTCCCTTAGACACAAAGATAGCTATTTCTATTAAAGATATAAAAATAATCAAGCAAGTAACCGACTCTCAAGCAATTTCAGCCAAATTGAGACAAAATATTTCAGTCAGACATGATTTTTTTTACTACTTGTTTGATTTTGGTTCCGAACAAGAATACGAGCGATTCCAAGCATGTTTAGATTCTCATCAACCTGTGGGTATTTTTTTGATTCCACAAGTAGAAGATTTCTTTTGTGATATTGTTGTCAAAATTTTGAATTATGAATTAATTAGAAAATCTCAATATGGAGGATATAATAATATACCAAAAGCTGTCCATAGGAAAATTTCTACCAGTCTAGCCTTGGAAGATGACTGTGAAGACGAACAAGAAAATTCTATTGCTGATGCTCATATTTTTCAATTTTATCGCTCAACTATGAGTAGCATTATTTTGGGCAACACTGGTTTAGAATTACTTGATTCGGAAAAATTTGACGAACAATTTGAACAGATATCGCTATATGCAAATAAATATAATTCTGAACAATTATTTATTGTATTTCATTGTCCATCACTTTTAGAAATTCAAGCACATCAGCAAGAAGATGCTTTGGGATATTTAGTACATAGAGTTGCCCAGAAAATTCCTTTTACTTTTACTCTCCGGTGTAAATACCCAAATGAAGCGTCTATTGAATATCAAGAAGAAGTATATGCCCATTTTCGTCTACTAATGGAACTGCCATATTATCAAATCGAGGAAGATGATGCTTCTTTAGCAGATTACTTCCTAGAATTACAAAAAGCGCAAATTCAAGCTGAATCACAGCTGTTGCTGAAGATGAAAGCTGAACATTTTTATAGCCTCAAGTGGCAACAAGAAAGTAAAGAATTTATTTATCTCAAGTATTTTGCTATTAAAACTTTGCAAAATCTAGGATATGAATTATCTGATATTAACTGTGAAGTAGAGTTGACTTCTAGAGATGAAGACACAGCCGATGAAGATGTATCTGATGAGGAAGAATACCAAAGTGAAATTATAGAAGTCTACGTTAAAAATCACATTATGGTTGAAATTGAAACTTTCAAATACCATGAATTTCAGGATAATAATCTCTTTTTAGATACCATGAAAAGAGTTTTAAGGAAATCAAAAGTCTGGCCGAATCAATTAGAAAGTGTTTGGTTGGTCATTCCAGGTTTTGAGATAGCACGCAATTATTATCAATTGAAAAAAGTTAAGGAAATACTAGAGTATAAATTTTCTGGATATTATGGCGATCGCTTCCAGGTAATCATCATGTCTCCTGATTATGAAAATCACCAATTAGTACCAGTATCTTTTGATTCTATCGATTATCCATCTTTTGAATATGCAGCTAAAAAACTTAGCTTAATACCAGCATATCCCATGACCAATCGTATCAAAGAATTGAAGCTTGATTTTAGCCAAGTTAAAGGACTAAATGAAGAAAAAGAAAAATTAACTAAACTTCTCAAACTGCAATCTAAAGGATACAAAGGTTCAATTGGTGGAATTCTTTTTTATGGTTTACCAGGATGCGGTAAAACTCTATTAGCAAATGCCTTTGCTAATGAATCTGGTAGATATTTCTTTAAATTCTCTCCTGCTGATATTGTCAGCGTTTGGATTGGTCAAAGTCAAAAAAATATTCGTGACATCTTTGCTCAGGCTAAGAAAAAATCTCCTTCGTTGTTATTCATTGATGAATTAGACAGCATTGGCTTTAATCGTAACGAAGATAACGCCCACACAGACCAAAAAGCAACCATTAATCAATTACTTATAGAATTAAATAACCTGCAAAATAGCGATGTAATCGTCATTGCAGCAACAAATTATTTAAGCGGTATTGATAGTGCTTTAAAACGTTCTGGACGATTGGATTGGAAAATTCCTATTTTCCCACCAGATAGAGGAGAAAGAATAGATTTATTTAAACACTATTTATCAAAAATCGATTTGAATCAGCTAGTAAATTTTGAAATTTTAGCTGACAAAAGCGTAAGATTTACTTCATCTGACATTGAATTGGTTTGTCGGGAAATTAAAAATGCTATTCTTTTGGAAGAAATCAATTCAGCTTTGACAACTTCAGATGTGATTACTTACATCAATAATCTGCAAGATGGTGGGTTAAGTCTCAATGAAGAACAAGTGAAGGAATTTTTGGAAGAGTGTAAAAGAATGAGTGTGAAGAATCCTAAATTGGAAACTTTGAAATTAGAATGGGGATTGGATTAATAATAAGATAATTAAAATGGCGATCGAACTCCAATAAATAAATTATCCAATCTTGTGGCGTGGGCATCTTGCCCGCCCCACAAGAAATTTTATTGCAACATGTAAGGCTTGACACGCCAGTAGGGAAGCAATCCCCACTGACGCTGGGATTACTTCACTATGGCTCGTAATGACGGAGTTACGTTATTTTTGCGTAAGTCTTTGAAAGAGTATAAGTAGAAGTTTTCTCAACCAAAGCCTCTGCTTTGACTTAAATTTTGTCGCTATAAGTTAAATTTTCAAGATTTATTTAAATCAAAATTTTGCTGCTTGAATTTATCTTGTACTCCTTCTAATTGGATGGAAAATAAAAATATTTTTAGGAAAGTATTTTATTTTTTTAATGATACTAATTTGATATCTGATATCGAAAATTATTTAGGTAATTTAGCAAATTAGCAAGCTGTATCCCCCCTTGTTAGTCAACTCAACAAATGTTTTCATTCTCAATTTAAATCACTAAATTCATAGTTAGCGCTATCTATTTCAATGCACAAGACGCTGTTTGTATAGAACTCATATTTAGTTTTGGCAAAAACCAGTCAGCTATTTTACATTTAACTTGCACATTGACTAGAGATTGGGCTTTCCTTGTTCAGTTCAATGAGGCTGTTCGCTCTTTGGGGGTGACGCAACCCACAGACGGCAAAATTAAATATGTTAGGTTTATATATTTTTTATCAAATTCACTAATTTGTTGAAGTTTTAATATTAAGCGAATTAACGGATTTAGTAAGTTAAATTTATGCTTATTATTGAAAATATAAGTATTATGGTAATTACAGACAAATAAATTATGAATCTGCAAGACTTTGAAGCCCAATACCGTGAGGCTATAGCTGAAACGCTTAATGAGCTGCAAGCAGCAGTTTTATTGCTAGCAGAAGTACAAAATAAAATTTCCAATATTGGCAATTCTGTACAAAATCTCAGTCAGCGTCTTGAAGAGTTCATCGCCGAGCAAAAAGGGGAGTAAATATAGATACGGTAAAAAATCTTATCTATGACGAAAACTAAACTCTTCTTCAATTGTCCGGATCAAATCCTTGAGTTTTAGAGGTTTCACAAAATAATGACGCGCACCCAAACTCAAAGCTAGTTCTTGATCTGCTTTAAAAGCAAAGGCTGAAACTACAATAATAGGTATTTTTGCCAAATCAGGTTTTTGCTGGACTTGCTTTAAGAGAGAGTAACCGTCAACATCTGGCAATTTCAAGTCGAGTAACATTAAATGTGGCTGAAATTTTTCAATAGTTGAGAAAAAAGCAGAACCTTCTGATAGACTCTGGACATCGTAACCACAATAAGTTAAGTAGTCACTGAGTAACATTCTATTAAGATAGTGGTCTTCGACTAACAAAATTCTTCTAGCTTGATTTAAACCGAGTTGGTGATTTATGTTCAGTAATTGTGCTGTCATTGCCATCTATCATCATTTTAAGTTACAAGTCAATTATTGCCAGATGAATTGTGAGATCGACAGAAATGTTCAGTTATATGAGGTAATCAAAAATTATAATATACCATTTTTAGGTATACTGGTATAATTCAATCATATTATGTGAAAATCAAAAATTAATAAAAAATTAAGCTTTTTTACACAATTGATGCAACTAACTGTATTCAACAATTTGCTTAGGGGCTAAATACCTAAATAAGGTAGTTTTATAGGATTCATATTTGCTTTCTGGGAAGCTAGGTACATTTTTATTCCTTTTTACCTGTTAAAAGTCTCTACGAGTAGTTCTGCGAATCAAACCGCATTTCTACAATCTAGATGTTGTTGATAAAGAAATATTCATAAAAAAGGGAGCTAATAGCTCCCTAATTATTTTGTAAACTTACATTTACTATCTTAAATAGATGCTTTTTTTTGTTGGCGTCGGGTAGTAAAAATACCAGCAACACCCAGCAAACCAAGTATTACTGATGGTTCTGGAACAGCTGTGGGAGGTACACCTTGAATGCTAACTTCGTAATTACCACTGTGAGATTTGCCATCAGCGCCTATTCCTGTACTGTTAGTTAGTCCACTTGCGGTAGCAGAGAAACTATACAGAAAATCGGTCTTGCCATTGTACGTAACTTTCACGACTTCACTGGCTTGGAATCCATTTTTGAGAAAATTACCCAAGTTTCCCAATAAAGGAGCATAGTATTCTTTTAAATTGTAGTGACCTGCTAAGCCAATTTTGATTTCGCCCGTGGTATCGTTTTGGCTAACGTAAGAGATATTGGGGTCGCTAGAGCGTTGGAAACCATTGATATTGAAAAATGTGTTAAAGGCTTGCTGGCGTAGAAGTGAGCTAGGGGTAAAACTTGGTAGACCCAGTGCCGATTTAATTGCAGATTCATTAGCAGCTAGACCAGCTGCATTATAAAATTGGTTAAACCAAGTATTTGCAAAGTTCTGTGCGCCATAGCTTGTACTCAATCCTGAACCAGTACTAAACCAATCTGTTGCTGTCAGACTGCTTAGGATAATACTTTGACCACCAATTTGTCCGCTCAAGGTGGTATTTTTGCTGAAATCAAAACCAGACTGCTCAGTGGTGGCTCGTAGTTCTACATTTCCAGTGGGGTTTGCAGCAGAGCCATCCAGAACTTTCTGGACGTTTGTTTGAGTATTTGGTACAAGTACAGTACTGTTACCCGATACATCATAGATTAAATAGTCACTTGCTGCCGTTCCGCCTATGGTAGCGCCAGTCAACGTCCCAGCTTGTGCTGGTACAGTGGCAACAGCGCTCACACCAATAGCCATCGATGCACCAATCACAAGTTTCTGAAAAGTCATCTTCATTTTTTTAAGTCTCCGTCAGTTTAGAAGTTAAGGTTTAAACTACTGCTATTTCTAGGCTTGGACTGTCTTGGCTACAGGCTTTGTGGCAATACTGCTGCTTAGGAACACAATTGTATTGTTAGCCGTTTCTGGTAGCTGAACATACAAACCCAGTTTAAGAAACAGAGAGACTTGATTGGGTGAAGTTCGTGTTGATTATCGGTAAAATGATGACGAATATTTTTCTAAAAACTTATGTATAGTTACTTAATTGACTAGAAAGTTGTCGTGTTATAAAATACGTAAAAAATTGTCTTTTAATTTTAGTATATATACGTAAAAACTGGGTAGCACAGCACAACTGTACTACCCCATCTAAAAAATGCTTAGCATTCAGTTTGAATTTAAGAACTTAGCCATTCTTTCCACAGCAGTTTCTAGCAAAGATGGCTCATGCACCAAAGCAAAGCGGACATATCCCTCGCCGGATTTACCAAAACCCGCACCTGGAGAAGCAGCTACACCAGTTTGTTTGACTAGCTGAGTGCAAAATTCTATGGAGTTTTGACTCCAAGGTGAAGGCAACTTTGCCCAGATGTACATTGTGGCCTGGGGAGTGGGAACATTCCAGCCAATGCGGTGTAAAGCAGTAATGAAAGCATCACGGCGCTGCTGGAACGTAGCAACAGCAGTTTTAACCCCAGCTTGAGGGCCAGTCAAGGCAGCGATCGCCCCATTTAAAATTCCCCGATACTGGTTAAAATCAACAGCAGCTTTTACTTGGCGTAACGCATTGATTAATTGGGCATTGCCAATGGCGTAGCCAATACGGAAGCCGCCCATATTGTAGGACTTAGAAAGGGTAAAAAATTCAATTGAAATGCTTTTTTGTGGATCGGCTTGCAAGATAGAAGGGACTAGGGATTTTGGATTTTGGATTTTGGATTTTGGATTGGGAAGGTTTTTCTCCCAGTCGCCAGTCTGTTCAAATACCAAATCCACGTAGGGGAAATCGTGAACCAAGGCGAGATTGTGTTGCTGACAGAAGGCCACAGCTTCTTGGAAGAAAGATAAAGGAGCGATGGCAGCTGTGGGATTGTGGGGATAACTTAACACCATCATCCGGGACTGAGCCAGGACTGGGGCGGGAATATCAGCAAACACTGGTAAAAAACCGTTTTCTTCCCTAAGTGGCATTGAGTAGATTTGCCCACTTGCGAGATAGACTCCTCCAGCATGGGAAGGGTAACCAGGATCGAGCAACAGGGCAAAATCTCCAGGATTGAGCAATGCTAAGGGTAAATGGGCGGTACCTTCTTGAGAACCAATTAAGGGTAGCACCTCAGTTTGCGGATCGACTTTGATGCCAAATTTTTGTTCGTACCAGTTGGCTGCGGCTTCCCGAAAGCCTTGAGTACCATTAAATAATAGATAGCCGTGGGTAGTGCGATCGTGAAGAGATTGGGCGATGGCCTCAATAACATGTGCCTCGGCTGGTAAATCAGAAGACCCCAAAGACAAATCAATTAGCTGGACTCCAGCAGCCAAAGCAAGTGCTTTGGCTCTATCCATATCCGCAAATACATTGGATTGTAGGGGTTGTAAACGTTTTGCAAACTGTATATTAGTCATTGGTCATTAGTCATTGGTCATTGGTCATTGGTCATTGGTCATTAGTCATTAGTCATTGGTCATTGGTCATTATTTATTTGTCTGTTGTTACAAAGTTCTGTATCTATCTATTGATGGAGAGTTGTTAGGGACTTCCAATTAAAAAACTATTCCATAGAAGACTGTTCGCTGTTGACGGTTCACAGTTAACAGTCAACAGTCAACGGTCAACACTTTAACGGAAATAATTTATTTTTTGGAGTTTCCTTACTGGCTTGCTTCCTCGTAATAATAGGAGATAGGAAAATAGACGCTCGCGTAACACGGCGAATTTTTACCCTATCAGAGGAAACTTGATAAGAGACTTTATACTTTGTCATTAGTCAAAGGACTAATGACCAATGACTATTGACTAATGACTAATTAGTATCTAAATGCTTGGCTAAAAGGCTGAGTAATTTTTCTTTCCCGATAACTCCCTCTGTGGATTCTAGTAGTTTTTCTCCTTGAATTAGCCTGAGGGCGGGGACTCCTTCCACTTGGTACTGTTTAACTGTGAGTGGGTTGGGGTCAATTTCCATTTTAACGACTTTGAGGCGATCGCTATAAGCACTGGCAGCTGAGTTAATCATGGGCGACATTAATTGACAAGGCCCACACCAAGAAGCCCAAAAGTAAACTAATACAGGCTGCTCGGCTTTTAACACTTGGGTTTCAAAATCAGCATCAGTTACGGTGATTACAGCCTTACTCATTGCAGTCTCCATCAGGTGGCGATCTAAGTTGGCACACACAATACTCTATCCCAAACTGAGTCCTGAGTCACCGAAGTTGTGATTTAGATAACCCTAAAATTCTCAAATTATTGCCTAGTGTCGAGAAAATAGTACAAATCTTTGTAGGAGCGTGTCTCATTCAAATGAGAATTGTTATAGATTCAAGCTAAAGTGAAATGTAAATATTACAGGCTGATGCAAGTTAAGACAGCCAAATAGCGCCTGGATATAACTCTGTTTAATTATCAGGAGCAAAGCGCGATTCTCTTGCCAAGAGTCTGCGCCCATGTGTGCAGAATACTAACAGTGTTGCCTAAAATTATGGATAATTTCCCAGTGGTCGTTCAAGCGGATGCATCCCTACCCAATTACTCTCAGGAAAATACATTTCTCATGCGGCCTAATACCGATGGGGATTCACCGCCGAAGGAAAAAGTAGGAACTGACTTTGACTCTCGCATGATGCAGCGGTGTTTGGAACTTGCTCGCCGTGCTTTGGGGCGTACTTCACCAAATCCGCTAGTGGGAGCAGTGATTGTTAAAGATGGCGAAATTGTCGGGGAAGGATTTCATCCTCGTGCAGGTGAGCCTCATGCAGAAGTGTTTGCCTTGAAAGCAGCAGGAGTTCGGGCCCAAGGCGCAACAATCTATGTCAGTCTTGAACCTTGCAATCACTACGGACGCACTCCCCCTTGTTCGGAAGCCTTGGTTAAAGCAGGGGTGGCAAAGGTGGTGGTGGGTATGGTCGATCCTAATCCACTGGTGGCTGGAGGAGGTATTGCTCGCTTACGTGCTGCTGGGATTGAGGTGCTGGTGGGAGTAGAACAAGAGGCTTGTCGTCAGCTAAATGAAGGTTTTGTTCATCGCATTCTCTACAAACGACCGTTGGGAATTTTAAAATATGCCATGACTTTAGATGGCAAAATTGCTACTACCTCTGGTCACAGTGCTTGGGTAACAAGTCAAGATTCGCGCACTGAGGTACATCAGTTGCGGGCGGCTTGTGATGCTGTAATTGTTGGCGGTAATACAGTACGACTGGATAATCCTTATTTAACTAGCCATCAAGTGGGGGTACATAATCCCTTGCGGGTGGTCATGAGTCGCCGTCTTAACTTACCGGAAAATGCCCATCTGTGGCAAACTGCGGATGCACCTACTTTAGTGTTGACAGAGGAAGGTGCTAACCCTGATTTTCAACAACTGTTGTTTAAACAAGGGGTGGAGGTAGTGGAACTGGCATCGCTTACACCAGATCGAGCAATGGCGTACTTATATGAACGGGGTTTTTGTAGTGTGTTGTGGGAGTGTGGTAGTACTTTAGCTGCGAGTGCGATCGCTCAAGGAGCAGTGCAAAAAGTTTTAGCGTTTATTGCCCCAAAAATCATTGGAGGTAGCATTGCTCCCACGCCCGTCGGCGATTTAGGTTTTACTACTATGACTCAGGCACTGTCTTTGGAACGCGTTCGTTGGCGGGTAATAGGCTCAGACTGTTTAGTGGAAGGTTATTTTCCCCAAACAAGTCGAGCTTGAAAAAAGTCTGAATTCTGAATTCTAAGTTCTGAATTCTGAATTCTAAATTTAATGATTTTGCTTTTATCCACACTGACGTTCGTGAGCAATATCACGTATGAGTGCTAGCCGGGATTGAATGTAGTGGCTGAGAAAATCAGTTTCGTGGGAATTTAACAAAATTTGCGTTGCTGTTTGTTTCACCAACCACTGCACCAAGCTAGCATCATCAAGTTGTAAGAGGATCTTCGCTTGGGCGGTTTCAACCACAGACCAAAGCTGACGCATAATTGTAGGAGTCATCAGACCTCAAAAGAATCATTAGCTTAGCTGTTTTCAGATTACACAATTTCGATCGCAATTTACGACATGAATGTGGAACCTGAGACAAGTATTATTAAAAACTTAATAATGGTATTTATAACTTTATGATGATTCAGAATTGAAAAGGGGTATGGAGCATCGGGTATCGGTTATTGGGCATGGGGTATGAGCTATGGGAAAAATAGAATTTTATGAGTTTATTTCCAAAATATCGAAGCCAAATTTACTAATCTTAAAAATCTAGTTTTTGTGCTTGGGGAGACTGAAATTGTGCGGATTTTAGCTCAAAAAACTGGTGTTTTTAACTGTGATGTTGAATACTGTATCTGTGTTGTGAGATACAAAAATTTTATTGGAAATCAACATTTTTTACCTGTAGACGGATTTACAAAATCATGTAAATCTTCATCCCAAATACTAATGTAAATAAAATTACATTCTTGGCGAATAATCTGGCCCTTAACGGAACCATTTTTGAAACTAAAATTGTCGGACTGGCCTTGCTGTACCTGTCTTAGTCCCTGTTTGATATCTTCAGTGGCTTGCCCATTCAAGAGTTGATTGAGAGTAGACTGCATTAGCTGTGGTTCTACGGTATCAGCAAAAGATACCTCAGTTTGACGCAGGACTTGAGAATTGCGATCGAATAAGTAGCCAAGGTCTATTTTGTTTGGTACGAGTTTGTAAACAACAGCACGGGTATTACCCCAAGCACCCCTTAAATCTCTTGTTGGTTTGCCGAGGGCAGATTCGACAACATTTCTGGATGTGCCTGTGGGAAATGCGGGAACTTGTTGTTTCCTGGCAGTTGCAGCTAATTTGCTGAGGGGCTTTTTCTGTGGTGTGGAAGGTACTTCTGGTGTGGACAGCGGAACTTGATTCTCTGGTTCTGGCTGTGGTGTTGGAGTCTGTGTAAATACAGGTTCGTTGTCTGGTTGTGGCGTGGATACAACTGGCGGATTAAAAGCTGGTATTTCAGGAGTTATTTGTGGTTGTGGTGGTGGAGTGGGTACTACTGGCACTGGAGAAGGTCGGGAAGAAATGGGTGGATTGGTAAATGTAGGAGTTGGCTGAGATTCTGGAGAGGAAGTAGGACTGGTGGCTATGTTTGTCTGTAACTGTTGCTGGCGAGTCATGCCAAAAATTGCAACTGCACCAATTAAGCCGCCTATGAGCAAACTACCAAAAATCACAGCAGGTTTTTGCCAGTTTCCAGCCTGAGAAGATCCGTGAGTAATTGGAGTTTTTGGGGGAGAAAATAAGGGCTGGGTTTGTCGAGTTGACGTATGAGGGGGAGATAAGCTGAGTGTGTTAGCAGTTGTTGGTGGCTGTGGAGAAATGTCACTAGAAGACCGCAAGGCGTATAACATTTTACTAGCAGTACTGTAGCGATCGCCTGCATGAGGCTTAATTGTCTGATTGAGTACCGCAGCCAATTGGGCAGAGACGTGAGGCGCTTGCTGCTGCCAAAGGATTTCGCCTGTTTGCAAATCGGTTTGTAGTTCTTGCGGGTGTTTGCCAGTTAGCAGATAAACAGCCGTCAAACCCAAGCTGTAGATATCAGTGGCATAAACTGGACGCCCAACTGCTTGTTCGCTAGGCATATAACCAGGCGTACCAATAACGAGCGATCGCGTGGGGTATCCTGGAGTAGCCACCACGGAACGAATGGTTTCTTTGACTGCACCAAAATCAATCAATACTGGTTTGCCATCAACAGAACGGATAATGATGTTTTCTGGTTTGATATCCCGGTGAATAATGCCTTTGCTGTGGACATAATCTAAAACTGGCAGCAGACTCAACAGGATTTCTCGAACAACAGTTTCACTCTCAAATCCTTTGGCTTCAATAATTTTTGTCAGAGTTTGGCCGTGAATCCATTCTTGGACGAGGTAAAATTGCCCATTCTCAGAAAAATAAGCATAAAGTTTGGGAATTTGGTTACAACTTTCACCCAAATACTCTAAGGTTGCTGCTTCTCTTTTAAACCGTTCTTGGATTATTTGGTAGGTTTGGGGGTCATTATTGGTTATCGGTTTGAGTTGCTTAATTACGCAGCGACGCCGAGAAGGCATGTGAGTATCTTCTGCGAGTAAAGTTTCGCCAAACCCACCAGCACCAATTACCTGGATAACTTGATAGCGATTGTTTAGCAGCGTTGTTGTCATGAAAACTTACCAGCGTGCGCCTCTTATCAATGTACCTTAGATATTTTCCTTATTTTTGGCTTAACCTGCTATTTCTCATGACAATATTCTTTTAAGAAACATGGGTGTGGGGGCAATACAGTTCGGTTAAAGGGTAAAGGGTAAAGGGTAAAGGGGAAAGGGTAAAGGGGAAAGGGGGAAGGGGAAAGGGTAAAGGGGGAAGGGGAAAGGGGAAAGGGGAAAGGGGAAAGGGGAAAGGGGAAAGGGGAAAGGGTAAAGGGGAAAGGGGAAAGGGGAAAGGGTAAAGGGTAAAGGGGGAAGGGGAAAGGGGAAAGGTTTCAAATACATTTTTTACCCCTTAACTTTTTCCCAGACCACAAGGGAAGTTCATACTGTTTATCCGATCCGTATTGGATGTGGGGGTGTAGGAGACAAAGAAGTGTGTAAAAGGAAATAGGGACTTGCCTTGTGTTTGTTGGTAACGGGTGATGTGGCTTTAGTACATCTGCTCTGGAAAATCATTAATTAAACATTTTGAAATCAACTTAAGTTTATGAGTGTAGGCAAAAATATTACAAGTGTAAATTCTTATTTAAAACTAGAAAATAAAGGAATAATTTTATACTTTGAACTCAGGGAGCAACAACACATATTAGGGCGCGATCGCGCTTTTGCCGATTTGGTTGTCCTTGTAGATTGGCAACTTGTAGGCAGATATCAAGCCCTTTTACGTAAAGATGGCGAAGACTATCGCATTTATGACGGAAATGGTGAAAAACCTAGTACCAATGGGCTTTATATCAATGAGACTCGCATCACTCCAGAATCCGGCTATAGCCTGAAAAACGGCACGGAAATCCGCATCGGTCAAAACTCTCAAGACCAAATAGTACTCACATACTATAATCAAACCCAGACTTCAACGAACAATAAGCAGCAATTACAAAGAATTTCTCTGAAAAATCGGTCGATTTTACTCGGTCGCGATGTCAATGCTACTTTACCTCTAGAAGCCCCTACTGTTTCTCGCCGTCACGCCACAATTGATACGGACGCTCAAGGGCGTTATATTCTGCGGGACTATAGTACCAATGGTGTTTTTGTCAATGGGCAAAAAGTCAATGGTACTGCTGTATTGTCAGCAGGAACAACAATTCGCATCGGCCCATTTACACTGGTGTTGCGTGGCGATGAGTTACAAATACTCGATCGCGGAAATAAAATTCGCTTGGATGCTTGCAATCTAGTAATCCAAGATCGAGACAAGCGGCGATTGGATGATATTTCTATACCCATTGAACCGGGACAGTTTGTCGCCTTGGTGGGGGGAAGTGGTGCTGGAAAGTCAACTTTGATGAGGACGCTATTGGGAGTAGAGCAAACAACCCAAGGTGTAGTTTATTTAAATGGTGAAAATTTGCGGAACAATTTCAACATGTACCGCACCCACATTGGTTATGTACCCCAAGACGATATTATTCACCAAGAACTCACCGTGTCTGAAGTTCTTACCTACGCCGCCAAGCTGCGACTACCACCAGATATTAATGTCACTCAGGTGGTGGAAAAGACTTTACAAGATGTAGAAATGTCCCATCGTCGGGATGCTAAGGTGTCTCAACTAAGTGGAGGACAGCGCAAGCGGGTAAGCATTGGGGTGGAATTACTAGCCGATCCGAAGTTGTTTTTCTTGGATGAACCAACTTCTGGACTCGATCCTGGATTGGATAAAAAAATGATGCAGCTGTTACGCAAATTAGCCGATGAGGGACGCACGGTTATTTTAGTAACTCATGCAACGACGAATATTAAATTGTGCGATCGCGTTGTCTTTCTCGGTAGAGGAGGAAAGCTATGTTATTTTGGCCCTCCTGATGAATGTTTACGGTTTTTTGCTGTTAAAGATGACTTTGCCGATATTTATAATCAGCTAGAAAAACCAGAAAACATCATCGACCAAGCTAACAAATTCCGACAATCAGATGATTATCGCCGCTATATCGAAAATCGTCTTAATTCTGGTACTCAATTACGAGAATCAGATATTGTTAATAATCACAGTCATGGCATTTCTTTTGGGGAACAATTGAAGATTTTGACCCAACGTTACTTTCAAATTCAAAAGCGCGATCGCATCAACTTGACTTTAGCACTTTTAACAGCACCAATCAGTATTAGTTTAATGACATTTGCCATCCGCAATCAAGACCCTTTAGTATTAGGAGAAGAGCCAGATCCGACTCTTGCACCTTTAGCTTTGCGGGTGTTATTTGTCTTTACTTGTGCTGCATTATGGGTAGGACTTTCTAGTTCATTACAAGAAATTGTCAAAGAATCAGCAATTTATTTACGGGAACGGCTGGTAAATTTGGGTTTATTTGCTTATCTTACTTCTAAAGTGGCAATTCTCTCAATTTTAGCAGGATTACAAACTCTGTTAATGGCAACGGTGATTTTTCTCTTTTTTAAATCACCAGAACCAGAATTAATTTCTTGGTCATTGGGGTTAATTATCACTACATTTTTGACACTTGTAACTAGTTTCAGTCTGGGTTTATTGGTGTCAGCATTTGTCAAAAATACTAGTCAAGCCAATAGTGCTTTACCTTTGTTGTTACTTCCTCAATTTATCTTTTCTGGTGTTTTATTCAAAATGGAAGGTATTGCTAGTAAACTATCTTGGTTAATGCTCAGTCGGTGGTCAGTGGGAGCTTACGGTGCTTTAGTTAATCTTAATCAATTGGTTCCCGAACCGATTAAATTACCTGATGGTAGTACAGTTCCCCAACCATTTGAACCAACGCCTGTTTATGAAGCAACATGGTCTAATTTAAGTTTAAATTGGAGTATTCTATGTTTGCACGCATTTATTTATTTAGCAATAACGTTTTATTTGCAAAAGCGAAAAGATATTTTTTGAAGGAGAATTCAGGAGTCAGGAGTCAGAATTCAGGAGTCAGAATTCAGGAGTCAGGAGTTAGGAGTTAGGAGTCAGAATTGAGAATTCAGGAGTTAGGAGTTAGGAGTTTGGAGTTAGAATTCAGGAGTCAGAATTCAGAATAAAAAATTTACTGGCTAATATTGGGGATTTCCAGTTGTTTGTAATTAATTTTGAATTCTTTATCAAATGTGATTTTATTTAGCACCAGTTATAACCCATCTACTATTTCCTTGATCCCATAACAGCGAAAAACTTACAGAACTAGGTGATTGTTTGCCGTTTTTCAAAAAGTATCTCAATTGAGCATTAACCGTAGCTGTTTCTGAATTATTTTCTATTAAGCTCACTTGTTCAACATCTACGCTTTCTACTTGTCCTCCCCACCAATCAATATAAGAAAGATAACCTTTGGGATGGAGGCGTTGATTATTTTGATAGCTGGGAGATAACTGATTCCAGGCTTGTTGATATTCACCATTGTTAATAGTTTCGTAATAATTTTCCACTGCTTCTTCTGCTGAGGGTCTATTAATTTGTTGTTGTGTGGAGTTAAATTGTTGAACGGGTGATGTAGTTTGTTGCACGACTGGAGAATCAACTGGTTCTTGAACTGATGGTGTAGTTTGTTGTACAACTGGAGAATCGACAGGATCTTGAGAATTTACTGATGGTGAGACGCTTGGTTTGTTATTGCTATTTGTTGAAAGTTCAGCCGATGAAGGTGTAGATTCAGCTATTGGTTGATTTGATTTATTGAGAGCAAAACCAATAACTATAGAACCACCAATTAAACCACCAGCAATTAAACTACCGAGAAGGATTCCTTTGTGTCCATTGTTTTGGCTACTATTTTGATTGGGAGGTTGGCTACTATAACCTGGACTAACAGCAACTGTATTTTGTTGTGTTGCAGGAGGTTGTACGTTGGCTACTGGTGGTTGGTTGTAAGGTACTGTTGGCGCTACTGGCGGTTGATTATAAGGTACAGTTGGCGTTACTGGTGGTTGATTATAAGGTACAGTTGGCGCTACTGGCGGTTGATTGTAAGGTACTGTTGGTGCTGCTGAACCAAATAGCAAAGCGTCTAACATTTCTCTGGCTGTAGCAAAACGATCGCGTGGATGGTAGGCGATCGCTCGATCTATCACTCCTGCTAATGTAGGACTAATACTCAAGGCATGTCTGTGCCAAATAATTTCTCCAGTGCGTGAATCTGTTTCTAATTCTTGTGGTTGTTTTCCCGTAAGAAGATAAATTGCTGTGATTCCCAAACTGTATAAATCACTCGAATAAAGTGGTCTACCTGCGGCTTGTTCGCTTGGCATATATCCCGGCGTACCAATCACAATGGAACTGGTCGGTAAGCCTTGGGAATTCACCACTGTTCCCATTGATTCGCGGACAGCACCGAAATCAATCAGCACTGCTTTATGGTCTCGATGACGCAAAATAATATTATCTGGTTTGATATCTCGATGGACAATTCGCTGATTGTGTACTTGTTCTAGTACTGGTAATAAATTTATTAATATTTCTCTAACGGCGCTTTCACTTAATAAGCCTTGTTGTTGTACTTTCGCTGTTAAGGTATCGCCTTCTATCCACTCTTGAACCAAGTAAAATTGTCCATCTGATTGAAAGTAAGCATATAAAGTAGGAATTTGGTTACTTGTACCACCCAAATCTTCTAAAATTGCTGCTTCCCGTTGGAATCTTTCTTGCACTAATTGATAAATTTGCGGGTTGTTGTGAATTGGTCTTAGCTGTTTAATTACACAACGGCGGTTAGAAGGCATTTGAGTATCTTCCGCTAGGAAAGTTTCACCAAACCCACCGCTTCCTAAAGTGCGAATCACTCGATAGCGATCGTTTAACAGTATTTGCATAAATTAACACTACTAACTATAAGGGTGTTTTGTGGTATTGTTTTATCTACTTTAGTTTGTATCGGATATTTTTTGTAAAAATGAGAAAATAGCGCTTCCCACTCAATAAGTTGGCAAGCGCTATGCTGTTATTCATGAAAATATTGCTATTTTGAGCTTTTTTAAGTGCGATCGCCACGCCGTTGTGATACCTTAATTCACCAGCAAAAGGGTGAGCGAAAAAAGGTGTGGGGAGTGTGGGGAGTGTGGGGAGTGTGGGGAGTGTGGGAAGTGTGGGAAGTGTGGAGGGTAATTTTTTGGATACTTAGCTAGAAATCCCACACAAAATTTCGTTCACCCCCAGCAAAAGATATTTCTATTGTCGGTCTTCTCGATCCTTTGGTTTGGATCTTTGTTGATACTGTTCAACCTGTTGGTTAATAGTGTCTTTGACTTTTCGCTCAGTAGCGTCCATTGCAGAATATTTAAAGCGGTTGAATATGCTACTGAATAAGTTACTAAAGAATCTCTCAATTTCTTGCATGATTTTATCCCTCAATAATTAAAGGTAAATTGTTGGCTCTATACATAGCAACAGCCAATCTAGTTAGGAAATTAACAGATGATAAAACTTATTTGATTTTGGTTTGCACTTTTTGATAAAAGTTATAAATCCAACGCTAATAGCAATTTGAAAAAGAATTGTGACAGACGAATTAACAAAAGCGTTAGATATCCATTTATTGTAATATGCCTAAAGTAATAAATTTGACTTGATAATAATTCGTAATTCGTAATTTGTAATTCGTAATACTTGCCTGCGGGGATAAGTAAGTAACACAAATTCAATTAAAAGTATAGAAAGTTACTCTATGCTATCAGGGTCTATGTTGAGCGATCGCAATTTTGCCTTTAACTGTTCTATTTCTAATTGTGCTTGTTCTGCACGTTGACGTTCTTGTTCTGCGCGTTGGCTTTCTTGTTCTGCGCGTTGGCTTTCTTGTTCTGCGCGTTGACGTTCTTGTTCTGCGCGTTCTTCTGCCTGTTGTCTTGCTACAACTTCCTGCCGTAAAGCTTCTACCAATTCATCGGCGATGAGTAATTTTTCCCCTGTGTCTTCTCGATAAAAGGCAATTATCTTTCCTTCGATGGCTAAACGCAGCTGTAGGGGTTGGCTGCGTCCATCTTCTATTGGTTCGTAGACTTCTCCCCGCAGCCGATAGCCACGTAACTGTTGTTCTACCCACTCGCTTTTTGGGTCAAACAACCAGTATTCTTTAACACCTAACTGCTCATACAAAGTCTTTTTGAAGATTTCGTCGTGTCCTTTAGTACCAAAGGATGTCATTTCAAAAATTACTGTTGGTACTTGGCCTTCTTCCCAAATTTTATAGTTATCGCGACCGCCTGGTGCAACATCAAAAATTACCATCACATCTGGTGCTACCCGTAATTTGGGAAAGCCTTGTGCATAGTAAAGAAATTGATTTGCTAATACTGTTGCTTGACGGTTTGCTAAATACTGCTTGAGTACTTCTAAGGTAGTTAATAAAGCATAAAGGTGGTCGTAGGTTTCTGCCACTGGTTGACCATCAGCACTAGGGTAAAAGATTTCTGATTTGACATTAACAGGTAGAGTAGCCGTCACGTCGCTTTGCTCCGAATTTAAAATTCACACATTCAAAATTCAAAATTACGCATGATGTGGATTAGCTAAAACCCTTGATTTATCGTTGTAGACACTAGCAATTGCAAGGTCTCTACAGGGCGCACTTGCTTTGTATGACTTTGTGTTTCGGTGATGGTTGTAAGATTGCTGCTACAAGATTATTTTAGAGCAAGTTCTGATTTTCCTTAATTAGGGATTTGGAAGCTTTGCAAAATGTAATTAGTTAACTCACAAAATCCATCACCTTCGGCAGCAGTGGTAACATAAACAGGCTGATGTTGCAATTTATCTGCATATTCCAGCACATTTGCCACGCCTACAGAAATAGGAAAATAATGGCGATCGAATAAACTTTCATCATTGGGACTATCGCCTACGGTGACAATTTGTTCTGGTGAATAATCAGGCAAATATTCGCGTAATACTTGCAACAATCCTACAGCTTTATCTTGTCCTTGGGGTTTAATGTGACACTGGACGTTACTGTAAGTAAACCCCCAACCCATTTGTTGACACAGATGATTTATGGTTTGGATTTCGTCTTGACTCAAAGTAGCTACATCAAAAGTCCAATCTGTGACACGAAAGCGATTATCAACAGATTCCTGGATTTGGGGAAATTGAGTTTGTAACTTTTCAAAAGTTGTAGCCAAGTGCTGGCGATGCTTAGCTAAATCGAGAATGGGTGTTAACACTATTGGTTTCTGGTTTCCTGGTGGAAAGTACAAACCGCCATTTTCTGCCATAGCACCTGCTACAGGCATCAAACTACTTAATCCACTCACCCACCCAGCAGAACGTCCGGTGACAATCAGTACCTTAATGTTAGCTGCTGCTAAATCTTCCAAAGCTTGCAGCAGTGCAGGAGTAAACTTTCCTCGTTTTGTCAGAGTGCCATCCATATCTGTGGCGATGAGACGAATATTACTCAAAGCGGTGAGGCTCAAATGTTTTGGCATAAGGGATTGGGAGTGTTGACTGTTGAGTGTTAACTGTTGACTGAGGGGTTAAGAATTACACATAAACGCTAAAACCCTTAATTTATCGTTATAGAGACGTTGCAATTGTGGAGACGTTGCAGTGCAACGTCTCTACAGGGCACAAAATCCTTGATATTTCGTTGATTTTCCCCAGTTCCTAGTCATCAGTCCCCAGTACTTTGTAAAAAATATTAATCATACAGCAAGATGAACTGAAAAATTTGGGAATCCTAAACATTAGGAGTCAAGTTTTTCAGTTTTCCAACCATGCCTACTTCGATGTTTCTTGCCCAATCCTCTGGGACAAAAACTAAAAAGGCATCCCAGGAAGTGCCAGCAAATAATCCTCAAATACCACCGTTCTTGGTGCTAACCTCTGGAGGACTGGCTTTAGTGGTGATTGCTTTGATTGTGTATAGTAAAATCCAGATGAATAAACTGGAGAAAAAAATTAAGTTTGAACAATTCCGCGCGCGAGAATTAGAAAAAAAATTTAAGCTGGCTTTGGAAACAATTCGCAAAATGGAAACGAATCCCGATTTGGTGAATTCACGGGATTTTAACTTAGATTATTTGCGAATGCGGATGTCAGAGGAAGTATTTCACTTTGCGATTCTCAATCAAGTAAAAATTAAGGTGAAAGATAAAATTTCTCAAGCGCTGCGTCCAAATCAAGCCCAACAAGGAGCGGTGGGAATTGCTAACAGCGCCGGTCGGCAAGTGGATGAAATTTTTGATGTAGAGTATGAAACTGGTACTCCACCGAACTCTGCTAAACGTGTATTGTTTCGGATTCAAGTCCGGTTAATGAAGTTACCAACGCAAGCAACTTCCGCAACTATCAGCCAAATTATTGATTGTATAGAAACTTATTTAAGTCCGATGGAAGATGAAGATAGTTGGCAACCAACAATTCAAGGTCGGATTGCCACTATGCATTGGGATCAAAAAGCTAAGCCTACGCCTTTATTGGTATTGGAGCAATCCAATGAAGGCGTGAATGTAACGTTTCGCACCAGTCGCCAAGCAACTGTCCCAACTCCACCAAACCAATCAAAAATGAAGGGTCATTAGTTATTAGTCATTGGTCATTGGTCATTAGTTATTGTTAACAAACAAAGGACAAAGAACAAATGACAAAGAACATTAAAGCTATGACTGAATCACTGTATTTGAAGAATTACGAGTTAACAGGCCATCTTCCATTTGTATGATGCGATCGGCGATGTCTAAAATACGATTGTCGTGTGTGACTAACAAGATAGTAGTACCTTGATTTTTAGCTAGGCTCTGCATGATTTCTACGACATCGCGTCCTGATTGTTTATCTAATGCTGCTGTTGGTTCGTCTGCTAGCACTAGGGGAGGACGATTCACTAGGGCGCGGGCGATGGCAATTCTTTGTTTTTGTCCGCCAGAAAGATTATCTGGGTAATAATTAATTCTTTCTTCTAAACCAACAGCCCGCAGCATCATTTCTGATTTAGCCATCGCTTCTGCTTGAGAAATGCGATCGCTTAATTCTACTGCCATTTGGACGTTTTGTTTGGCAGTTAAGAATCCTAGTAAATTGTGAGCTTGGAAAATATAACCGATATTACGCCGCATCTGCACCAGTTTGTTTTGATTGACACCAAATACTTCTTCACCTAAAAATTTCAAACTTCCCTCTTGTACAGACCGTAAACCACCAATTAAGCTCAATAATGTGGTTTTTCCGGAACCTGATGGTCCAGTCATGATGACAATTTCGCCAGGATAAATTTCTAGGTTAATGTCAAATAAAATCTGTTTTCTGAGTGCGCCTTTGCCGTAGTAATGATTGAGATTTTTAATGGCAATTACAGGTTCTTGTTTATTCATAAATTTGTTAGTTATGATTTAGCACTTCCAATACAGAACTGTTTGTAATAAACTGGCGGATAAATTGATTCTGAATTCTGAATTTTGAGTTCTGTATTCTTCTTCAAAATATATCTGCTGGGTCAGCAGAACGTAATTTTCGGACTGCGATCGCACCGGATACAAAACACATAATTATGGTCAAAATCAACACGGTTGTGGCGCGATCAAAACTCATAAATACTGGTAAAAGTGTTGCTTCTCTTGCTCGTTGATACATTAACAAAGCAAAAACTAATCCGGGTAAATATCCTAAAACTGCTAGCATAAAAGCCTCTTGCAGAATCACTGTCAATAAATAATTATGTGTATAGCCTATGGCTTTGAGTGTGGCGTACTCAGATAAGTGATCTGAAACTTCTGTATACAGAATTTGATAAACAATTACAGTGCCAACAATAAAACCCATGATAGTGCCTAGCGTGAAAATAAATCCGATCGCTGTACTACTCGCCCAATAATTTCGCTCAAAATCAATAAATTCTTGTTTAGTTAAAACGTTTATTTCTTTAGGTATATACTTCCTTAAATCCTCGGCAACAGCGTTGGCGTTTGCTCCTGGTTTTAATCTAATTAATCCAATATCAATTAATCCTTTCTGACGAGTACTGAATATCCGCAGAAAGTTAACATCGCTGGTAATTAAGTTACCGTCTGCACCAAATGATGCACCTAAAGTAAACATGCCTACTACTTTAATTCGCCGCCTTCTTACTTCGGCGGTGACGGTTTTTCCTTGGTCATAATCAGCAGCAATTGGCCCATATTCAACTCTAGAAGAACGGTCAAATAAAACTACATCTGGTAGTTTAAGTTTTTCTAAATTTTCTTCAACTCCAGGCAAATTGACCAAATTAGTTTCTGGATTCATGCCAAATATCAAGATGCTACGAGGGCGACCCGTGACAGGATTTTTCCAGGTTGTATAATCTAAATATATGGGATGTACTGATTGTACTGTTGGTAACTCTAAAGCTTTATATAATCGTCGTTGAGAAAAGCTCCTCATTGCCAAAACAGCACTTGATTGACTGTTAATTAAAACAAGATCGCCCTGCAAACTGTTATGGAATCGAACGTTACTATAATACAAAGCATCTCGAAATCCGAGTTGCATAAACATCAAAATATCAGCAAAAGCTATTCCTGCCAAAGCCACAGCTAGGCGAGTCTTTTCTCTTGTTAGTTGTAGCCACGACAAAGGGATTTTTTTATTCATTATTAAAGATTAATTTCTAAGGAATTAGACCATTTTGAATTTTAGATACTTCGACATGTTCAGTAAAAATTTGGGATTTTGGATTGATAATTGCTGTTGGAATTAAAGACTGTATAAATACATCGATTGCAATCATTTACCAAGTAGTATTACTGATTAATTTCCACGAGAACTTTCGCATAAGTTAAGCCAGAAACTTTCAAACTGTCTTCTGGAGACAAAGCAATTTTCACTTCTATGACTCTGGCATCCACATCTGCGGCTGGATCTGTATTTAGCACATCTTTTTTGCCAATTTTTCTGCCAATTTCAGTGACAGTTCCTTTGAATTCTTCGCTAAATGCTCCGTTATCGCTGGTGATGCTAGCGTTTTGACCGAGACGTATTTTGCTAATACTATCTTCAGGGACTTCAGCAACTACAAACATTTGATTTGTTTGTCCAATTTCAGCAATGCCATTTGCACCTATGGCTTCACCAGACTTGGTGTAAACCTTTAAAATTTCTCCAGCAATTGGCGCTTGAACGTAGCTTAATTTTAGTTCTGCTTCGGCTTTTCTAACATTAGCGATCGCATTACTAACTTGAGCTAAAGCCACTTGCACATCAGTGGGACTAACCTCCAAAAGCCTACTGAGCCTGGCTTTTTCTTCATCGATTTGCCTTTGCAAGGTTGCTACAGTTTTGTCACGGTTAACTTTGGCTTCAATTAACTGCTGTTGCAAAGTTGCTAAATTTTGTATTTGAGTAGCTCTGGCTTCAGCTAGTTGCTGTCTAAGAGTTGCCAATGTCTGCTTGAGAGTAGCTTGACTTTCAGCAACTTGCTGATTAGCTGTAATTGCACTCAAACGTCTTCTATCCCGTTCCTGCTGAGAAATTGCACCTTCTTTGTATAAAAACTCATAGCGTCCAGCATCCACTTGAGCATTACGCTGTTCGGCTTGGATACGGGCCAGGGTTGCTCTGAGAGCTTCTCTTTGTCCGCTAAGTTCTGCTTCTAGCCGATTCACAGTTGCTTGTTGGACGAGTTTTTCTCCACTTAACTGAGCTGCAATTCGAGCAATTGTCGCTTGCTGAGCGTTCTTTTCCCCAACTAACTGCGCTTGTAGGCGACCAATAACCGATCTTTGAGCTTGAATATCTCGCGGAGATCCGGCTCTGACTTGCGCTAAATTCGCACGGGCTTCTTGGACTTTAGCTTTTGCTTCTTCTAGTGCGGCTATTTGAGTATCGCGGTTGTCCAAAATTGCCACAATTTGGCCTTGTCTGACTTTTTCACCTTCTTTCACTAAAAGCTGCTGAACTCGTGAGGATGGCGCTAATCCTGAGGATGGCGCAGACAATTTAATCACTTCACCTCGCGGTTCCAAACGTCCCACAGCACTAACAGTATTGCTAGATGGCATTACCGGTGCAGAGACATTGAGTTTTTTCAGCTGCTCGATTTTAGCTGTACCTAGCACCCCAGCAGCAATTACTATTGGTACTGCTACAGCAATACCCCACCAAATCTTAGGTTGTTCGGGATTAAATGTTTGCTCAGTTGGCTTTGGCTTCTCGGTCACCCTTGACATAGTATGTTGCCCGTTTATCTGAATTGTGCTGATGCGAGTAAAAAAGGGTTTTTAATCAATTGCCAGCCGTTTATACCAATTTAAAAGACTAGATATCACAAGGTTTTGAGCTTGTATATCTATCACGTTATTTTTTCAAATTAGTATTAGGACAAACAACGGGTATGGCTTAAAATCCACGCGATATACACTCAACACTCACACTAAAGCTTTGTAAAAAAACGATGCACTTTTGTAGCTGGCTATTTGAAAAAGAATCCAGAATCCAGAATTCAGAATTCAGAATTCAGAATTCAAATTAATTAATGGGGCATTCAGATATAGAAACGCGAGATATTACGTCTCTATTAAAAATCCAAAACTACTATGATGCGGTACTTTGCTACCGCAATGAGAAACTAGTTCACATTAACTAATCAGTGAACTTTACTAACTATTTACTGATAAAAGAACTCTCCGACTCAGGAATCATAAGTCAGAATAGTTGGGAAATCAAATGTTGTATACCTGCTTGATTTAGTACAAATTATCAAGCTTGGGCATTCAAGCATCATTGATTCTGAATTCTGAATTCTGAATTCTGAATTCTAAATTCTGAATTCTAAATTCTGAATTCTAAATTCTTATACTTAATCAGCGGAGGCTACAGTTATTGACAAAATTCAAAAACAAAATCAAAAATCATTTGTTTCAAAGACCTGATACCAATTCTCAAAAATTTTGCTACACATTATTCTCCGCGTCACTGTGTCACTGTGTCCCCGCGTCATTATCTGTAACCTAGTTAAAGTTAATTGGTCTTAATTAATTTCCCTGCTCTATTTTGGGACTCCATCAAACTCTCGTTGAATGAATTCTACATTTATCAGTTATCGGAAAACGTAACAGAACCTACAGATGGGGGAATAAGGGCATGGGGCATGGGGAAAGGGGAAAGGGAAAGGGGAAAGGGAAAAGGGAAAAGGGAAAGGGGAAAGGGGAAAGGGAAAAGGTTAAGGGGGAAAGGTTAAAGAAGTTGTTCGTCTGAAGTACAGTTTTGTAACGGGGATTTAGACCCCGCAAACACATACTTGCGGCTTGATAGAAGCCGGGGACTTAAACCCGCCGAAGTTTGTTAAATTTATCCCTTTCCCCTTTACCCTTTCACCTTTACCCTTTCCCCTTTACCCTTTCACCTTTACCCTTTCCCCTTTACCCTTTACCCTTTCCCCTTTCCCCTTTCCCCTATCTCTTCATCTCCCTTGCCGCCTATTTAGCAATCTCCTGTGGAAGGTCAAATAGAACTGTGGTCATATAATGTTCTGCCCAAGCTGGGCCAAAGGCTTTTTCTAGGACGCGACGGGTTTTGTCGTTTTGCTGCTGTTTAGTGCAGTAGTTGTGTTGTCCGGCGAGATTTTGGGTGACTTGTTCTACTGGAACTGGACTAGAGGCGATCGCTTGGGTACAATGAATGTCTAAAAAGTCTTTGACGCGAGAGAGAAACATTGTTTCTTCTTCTGGGGAAATGGGACGCACAAAGATGCAAAAGTCTGAAAAAATATTTCCCCATTCTGGTAATTCCCGCGGTTGGGAAAAGTTAAGCACTGTTAGCTGGCTAAGGGCCGCAGTATAAGATTCTGGTAAGGCGCGTTCTAATTGTACGGGAGAAAGGTCTGCGATCGCCGCACTAATTTGACCTCTACCACCCACTAAATCACAACCAAACATCGGCAGGTTGTACTCTGGACGGGGAAACATGACGCAATGCAAAATATCGAGCATACTCCCGACTTTTGCCAGTTCTAAGTGCATTTTCCGGAACTGGGGGGTTTGATAGCAACGGTTCTCAATGGTCAGTTTTTCCCCTTCTAGTCTACCTTCCACATACCCCAACTCAGCTGGCAAATGGTAGGGCGATAGATCCAGATGCTGATGCCAAGCTGCCTCAATACAATCAGCTAGCTGACGAATTAGGGGATGTTGTTGCTCGCGCAGCGAGGGCATAGAAGTAAATGACATATTCTAGTTGGGAGAATTGCGGTCTAGTAGCCAGTCTACAACTTGCCGTGCCTCACAGTCACAGCTTGCAATATTAAGCAAACACTTACACTAGCCAACGTAAAGTTATAAGACAGTTGCTTTTCACAAGTATTATTTATTTTGTAGTGTAAGTTACAGAAATAATTTTATATTAGCCCATAAGTTCAGGCTGAGGCGAAGATATGAAACTAGATTCTCATAGACCAGATGTTGCTGTCCAAGCAAGAAGGCGGAATCTGCAAGGTTTACAGCAGTTAAGAGTTTCTGGTTGGGTGACGCTTTTGGAACTTCCCAATCCTTGGAGTTTTGACGAAGCACTTTTATTGTGTCCAGTTTCCAAAGATGAATGGCTAGCTTGGATTCCAGATTATGGAGAGGCGATATTGAATATCAGACAATTTAGTTATTAGGCATGGGGTGTGGGGCGTGGGGAGATGAGGGAGACAAGGGAGATGGGGAGATGGGGAGATGGGGAGATGGGGAGCAAGGGAGATGAGTTTTTCCCCTCTGCCCCATGCCCAATGCCCCATGCCCAATGCCCAATGCCCAATGCCCAATGACTACTGCCAAAAATCCGTAACATCGTATCCCAATTCTGCTAGCATCTGCCGCAGCAGGGGTAAACTCAGTCCAATGACATTGCTGTGACAGCCTTCAATTTTTTCGACGAATAAACTACCAAAACCTTCGAGAGCAAAAGCACCAGCACACTTGAGGGGTTCGCCTGTGGCTACATAAGCTTTAATTGCCTTGTCGGTCACGGAAGCGAAGTAAACTCTTGTAACTTGAGATTTGACTAAAGTGCGATTTTGCATAAGGTCAATTAAGGCGTGACCTGTGTATAAGTCACCAAAGCTACCTTGCATTATCCGCCAACGGGCGATCGCTTCATTAGTGTCTGCTGGTTTGCCATGAATCTGATTATGTACAGATAAAACCGAATCACAACCCATAATCAAAGCTGATTCAAACTGGGGGGCTACGGTTTGAGCTTTGTACTGGGCAAGAGTTCTCACCAATTGTGCAGGTTCGCTTAATTGGATTTGCGACTCATCAAAATCACTAGGTCGAACTATCGGTTCGATACCAACAGTTTGCAGCAAGCGCCGTCGCGCTGGAGAAGCCGAGGCCAGTACAAAAGGTGGAATGCTCATAGAGAAGCAGGAAATGAGGGAGCAGGGGAGGCAGGGGGGCAGGGGGCAGAGGGGTAGGGGAGATGAGGGAGACAAGGGAGACAAGGGAGATGAGGAAGAGGGGCAAGAGGCAGGGGAGAAGTTCCTTCCCTCTGCTCCCTGCTTCTTGCTCCCCTGCCTCTTCCCAATGCCCCATGCCCAATGCCCAATACCCAATTGACTAATAAACAGAAAAAGAATTTACAACTTCATCAATTGTTTGTTGAACTTTTGGCCAGCGTTTTTCCGAAATTGAGGCGTTGAAGGTAAAAAGTTTACCACGGCTCACAGCAACGCTGGCGATGTTATGCCGTTGCTGTTGATTGGGGAGTTTAACTTCATATTCTAAAAGGTAGTATGTTTTACCATCTACTTCGCGCTGTGCGGCGTTGATTAATTCCGCTGTACGACCAGAATCAGCAGGCGCGAGAGCGGCTTTTCCTAACTTGTATCCTACTTCTGTTGGAGTTCCTAATTCTGCTAAGGTTTTATTTTCTGGAACTGGGCTAATCACTACAGAAACATTTTCAGATATTTCAATTAAATCGTGAAAAACCACATCAGGGCCGTTGGCAACTTTGACTTGCAGCCAGCCATTAGGATATAAAAACTGATAACCATCATTGCTGTCTACAAAGCTTTTGAGTCCAGCGGCAAACGCTACACCAGGATTACTCAGGCTGAAGCTCAAGACTAATAGCAAAATTAATACAATTCGTTTCCACATTATATACAGGTTCCTTTGGGCTGGAGGCAATACTAGGCAAGCATCATTTGGACACTGTTGACTGCTGATGGTTGACAGTTAACAAAAGCGTGGGTTTTGGGTTGTGCTGGTTGTACCGCTAAAGCGGAACTCACTCTCTTGGCAACTAGGCTTTATCAGTCAACAGTCAACAGGAAATCCCATCTTTTTCTAGGAATGGATGAGTTTAACGTTTTTATTTTCCCATCAAGCGGTACGCTTCGGTTGAAGCACAAGATTGGCAGCTAATCAAGAAAATAAAAACCCCGACTTGATAGCCGAGGTAAATGGGAGAAGTCCAAATGTCGATGAAATGTACCGATACCGAAGTCTATTTTTAGTTAACTTTTAAAGCAACCAAAACTAGAAGGTCACATACAAGGTCTAACCTTGACTAGGTGGCTTACTTTACTGCTTTGTTAACCTATGTAAATAAATTTAACAAATTTTATTACGATTCGTCAACTAGACTTGACAAACAAAAGATTAATTTTTTGATAAGATTTACTTATCATAGATACTGATGAAAAATTTTCCAGGTCATCCATGAAAAAGCAGCTAAGAACTGGGGACTGGTATTTTTATTTGCAAAAGTCTTTACAATTCCTTTGTTAACTCAAAAAGTATTTCTCAATATATGACGAATCAAGCTCCTATCCCGGTTATTGTCAACGGTGCGGCTGGTAAAATGGGTCGTGAAGTAGTGAAGGCGGTAGCGCAAGCACCAGACTTGAATTTAGTGGGTGCAATTGATAGCAGTCCCCAACATCAAGAAAAAGATGCTGGAGAACTGGCGGGTTTAAGCGAACCTTTAGAAGTGCCAATTACCAATCAATTAGAACCGATGTTGGGTTATGTAGCTGGGGAGAGACAAGGGCCTCCAGGGGTGATAGTGGACTTTACTCATCCTGATTCAGTTTATGACAACATTCGCAGCGCGATCGCCTACGGTATTCGTCCTGTAGTCGGTACCACTGGATTAAGCCCAGAACAAATTGAAGATCTGGCGGACTTTGCCGAAAAAGCTAGCACTGGTTGTCTAATTATTCCTAACTTTTCCATTGGTATGGTGTTGCTGCAACAAGCCGCAGTGGCCGCTTCTCAATATTTTGACCACGTAGAAATTATCGAACTACATCACAACCAAAAAGCCGATGCTCCCAGCGGTACTGCCATTCAAACCGCGCAGTTATTGGGAGAATTAGGTAAAACCTTTAACCCGGCGTTAGTACAAGAAACTGAGAAATTAGCAGGAGCTAGGGGGAGCCAAGCAGACGAAGGAATTAGAATTCATAGCGTGCGCTTACCGGGATTAATTGCTCATCAGGAAGTTATTTTTGGCGCACCGGGACAGATTTATACTTTACGACACGATACGAGCGATCGCGCTTGCTATATGCCAGGAGTACTATTAGCCATTCGCAAAGTCCTAGCGTTAAAGTCGTTAATATATGGATTAGAAAAAATACTTTAATAAGAAAGAATTCAGAAGTCAGGACTCAGAACTCAGAATTTACCTGAGTAAAACTGATGAATGTAGCTTGCGACTCTGTGGGAGTATAAACGGTGAAAACACTCACGCCTAATTTTCAATTTAGTCTTCTATTAGTAACTGGTCTATCTTCCACTCATTAATTCTGAATTCTGAATTCTGAATTCTGAATTCTTCATACTCATTACCCATTACTCAGCACTCATGTTAGTACCACTGACTCGCCAGAAATTTGAACAAATTGTCCCGTTAATTGCCACTGGTCTTCAGTACAAGTACTATTGGGGAAAGTTTGCAAATTTTTTGCAACGCCTGTTAATTTCTGTAGTCGCCATAGTCGTAATTCTGCTTGTTAGAGCTTTGTTTGGGCTACAGTTTGGCCCCATAATATTTGTGCTGGGGGTAATTAGCGCTTTGTTTTGGCTGTGGTATCCAGTATTTCAAGCAAGTATGCGAAATTTAAAATGCCGTCGTTACAAATATAGCGGCTTTTTTCGCGGTAGAGTTTTGGACTGGTGGATTACAGACCAATTAATTGGCAAACAGGAAACTGTTAATAGCAAAGGTGAATTAGTAATTGTAGAAAACCGAGAAAAACGGATTAACTTAGAGGTGGGTGACGACACTGGATTTACCATTGAATTTGACGCACCACTACGTTCTAGCCACAAAGCCATAACTCGCGGTCAAATTGCAGAAATGGTAGTGATGTCAAATCGCGCAGATTTAAGCAGTATTGAAGATTTCACTGATATATACATTCCCAGTCGTGAGTTGTGGGTTAGCGATTATCCTTACCTGCGGCGAGATTTCTTTAGCGAAGTCGGCCGTCGCTTGCGTGAAGATTCACAACAAAGAAGGCCGCGTCGGCGTCGGCGAACAGTAGATGAGTAAACAAACTGTGAAACACCACACTCAATTTTCTCAAAATCCATGAGCGAAAGTTATTCTCAAACAACTCCCCTACATACCCTAAACCCACTCAACCGATTTTCCGATCGAGCAGAAGATTATGTAAAGTATCGACCAAGCTACCCCACAGCTGCCATTGATATTATCTTGGAATCATTAAATAAAAATTCACCAATTTTTGCAGCAGATATTGGTGCAGGTACAGGAATTAGTTCCAGAATATTAGCTGGGCGTGGAGTTAATGTCATCGCCATAGAACCAAATGCGGCCATGAGAGAGGCCGGCGAACCACATCCTTTAGTAGACTTTCGGGATGGAACAGCAGAATTTACCAAACTTAGCGATAAATCTGTTGATTTAGTTACTTGTTTTCAATCTTTCCATTGGTTTAATCCAGAACCAACATTATCAGAATTTCATCGGATTTTAAAACCATCGGGACGCTTAGCTATAGTGTGGAATAACCGCGATCGAGAAGATGCCTTCACCGCAGAATATAGCCGGATAGTCCGGGAAGCATCTAACAATCATCCTGGAGAATCAAGGATGCAGTCAGTGGAGCCACTATTAGCAACTCCTTATTTTATCAACATTCGTGAATATAATTTCACTTATAGACAAAAGTTAGATTTAACTGGACTTATCGGACGGGCAAAAAGTGTTTCTTACCTACCTCAAGAACTGTTAGCAGATCAAAAATTCCTTGAGAGTTTTGAGGAATTATATCAGCGTTTTCGTGATGAAAATAATTTTGTCTATCTAGTTTATCGTACTAGCGTACATCTTGGCGAAGTAATTAATTAGAACAGAATTCAGAATTCAGAATTCAGAATGAAAACAGAGTTAGCTTTTGTGTTTGAATAACTTAAATCTGCTATAAATCTCAAGTGAAGACATTAAGATTTTATTAGCGTCTTGATTTGAGATTTAATATTTTATCGATAAATGACTTGTAACCCAGAAATTACAGAAGGTTGGCATGGCAAACTGAATTTAGTTTATGCCCATCGCCACAACGCAACGCAATTAATTTACACTCACCAGCAAGCACCCTTGAAGGTGCAACGCCCATTTTATCCAGAAGGGTCAAAAGTTTGTCATAGCGTAATTTTACACACAGCCGGGGGAGTTGTGGGGGGCGATCGCTTATCCTCTAATATCCATCTCGAACCTCATACAGAGGCTTTAATCACTACAGCAGCAGCTAGTAAGATATATCGCAGTAATGGTTTACAAGCTAGGCAAAAAATCCAGATACAAGTTGAGACTGGCGCTTGTTTAGAATGGTTACCCCAAGAAACAATTTTATTTAACGGTGCGATTTATCAGCAAGATTTACGGGTAGAATTAGCAACCGGGGCTAACTTTTTAGGGTGGGAAATTACCCGCTTTGGTCGCAGTGCTAGAGGAGAAAAATTTGATCGGGGAGAATGGCGATCGCATACTGAAATTTGGCAACAAGGTGTCCCGTTGTGGATAGACCGCCAATGGTTACCAGCTAGTGAGGAAATTTTTTACAGTTTTCACGGGTTGGCGGGAAAGCCAATAATCGGTAGTCTAGTTTGGCTTGGTGGTGCAGTTGCACCAGAAATTATAGAAAAAATCAGAATTTTAGCTAATGGAGTGAGTGAAGCTGGTGTTAGCCGATTACAACATGGATTATTGTGTCGATATCGCGGTGATTCTACATCTGAGGTGAGAAACTGGTTTATTGAAGTTTGGCAGTTGCTACGAGTTTATTTTTTGAATCGTGGTAAATGTATACCAAGAGTTTGGCAAGTTTGAACCGCCGCGAGGGAGGAAAGAATGCAATTGACGCCACAAGAAAAAGATAAGCTATTGATTTTTACTGCTGCTTTATTAGCAGAAAGACGTAAAGAAAGGGGTTTGAAATTGAATTATCCGGAAGCTGTTGCTTATATTTCGGCTGCTATTTTAGAGGGTGCGAGAGATGGGCAAACTGTAGCTGAATTAATGAGTTATGGCACAACTTTGTTAACACGGGATGATGTGATGCAAGGAATACCAGAAATGGTAAATGAAGTGCAAGTAGAAGCAACTTTTCCTGATGGCACAAAGTTAGTGACTGTACATAATCCAATTCGTTAATTTGGAAATAAATTAATTATGATTCCTGGAGAAATTATTCCACCAGAAGGTGAAATTGAACTAAATTCTGGTCGTCCTATTATTAAATTACAAGTTTCAAATACAGGCGATCGCCCCATACAAGTCGGTTCCCATTTTCACTTTTACGAAGTTAACGCAGCCTTAAATTTTAACAGAGAACAAGCGCGAGGAATGCGTCTCGATATCCCCGCAGGCACGGCAGTTAGATTTGAACCTGGGGATGAAAAAGAAATCACATTAGTGCCTTTGGTTGGTAGTCGCCAAGTCTACGGTTTCAACGCTAAAATTAACGGTTCTCTATAATTATGCAAATGGAATGGTATAATGAGCCGCCTGTTTGGGAAGTAAAAGATGAAGCGATCGCTGTTACTTCTGGGGCAAAAACAGATTTTTGGCGGGAAACTCACTACGGTTTTATAAGAGATAACGGTCACTTTTTTTATCAAACAATTGAAGGTGACTTTATTGCAGAAGTTAAAGTGACTGGACAGTATCACGATTTATACGATCAAGCCGGCTTGATGGTACGTTCAGATGAATTTAATTGGTTAAAATGTGGCATTGAATTTGTGGATGGCGTGCAACAAATTAGCGCAGTAGTGACGCGTAATTACTCAGATTGGTCTGTTATTCCAGTGCCGCAAAATTCTTCTGCAATTTGGATACGTGTAACTCGACGCGGCACAGCAATAGAGGTGGAATACTCTTTGAATGGAAGTGAGTATACAATGCTGCGACTTGCTTATTTGACTCCAGTGGAAACATTAAATGTCGGTGTGATGTGTGCCTCACCTGAAGGAAATGGTTTTCAGATGAGGTTTGAAAATTTGCAAATTCGTAGTTTTTAAGGAATAGTTATGAGTTAATTGATTTTTTAACGCAAAGGGACGCTGAGGTAAACGCGGAGGTACGCGGAGTTAGAGTTTGTTTGCCACACGTTTAATGCCTTCTTTGAGGTGGAGAACGTTAAAGTTGAGAATAAGACCGAGTTTACAATTAGTTAATTTGAGATAAGTTAAAAGTTGTACGGAGTGAATTGGGTTGATGGATTCTACAGACTTAACCTCAATAATTACTCGATCTTCAACTATTAAATATAATCGATAAACACAATCTAATTTCACCTCTTCATAAATAAGCGGTAA
Organism: Nostoc linckia z4; assembly: GCF_002608075.1. GTDB lineage: Bacteria > Cyanobacteriota > Cyanobacteriia > Cyanobacteriales > Nostocaceae > Nostoc > Nostoc linckia. The sequence continues at coordinate 273,550 of NZ_LAHA01000001.1, read as the reverse complement.
TGGAACTTGCTTACCAACATTTAACCCCTTCTTTCTCAATTCGTAATACAAACACTCCTCATAAGCTGACTCTAACAAACCCGGCCCCAACGCTGTATGCACTCGCATCCCACAACCAATTATCACCCCACTCAAATTATTCTCATCCATCCTCTGCGAACCTTTGCGCTTACCTTTGCGCTCCTTTGCGTTTAAACTCAATCTTAACCTCCATTACTAAAAATATGCCTTACAGAATGTCCCGCCGCGCCTACGCCGAAACCTATGGCCCCACTGTCGGAGACAAAATCCGACTTGCAGACACAGAATTATTTATCGAAGTCGAACAAGATTTCACCACCTACGGCGATGAAGTTAAATTCGGCGGCGGAAAAGTTATTCGAGATGGCATGGGACAATCTCCTATTTCTAATGCTGATGGGGCTGTAGATTTAGTAATTACTAATGCTTTAATCCTCGATTGGTGGGGTATCGTTAAAGCAGATATCGGCATTAAAGATGGCAAAATTTTCAAAATTGGTAAAGCCGGAAATCCTTATATTCAAAATAATATAGATATTATTATTGGCCCTGGCACTGAAGCTTTAGCAGGAGAAGGAATGATTCTCACTGCTGGTGGTATTGACGCCCATATTCATTTTATTTGTCCCCAACAAATTGAAGTGGCGATCGCTTCTGGTGTCACTACGATGATTGGCGGCGGTACTGGCCCCGCTACCGGCACAAACGCCACTACCTGCACCCCAGGCCCTTGGAATATTTATCGGATGCTGCAAGCCGCTGATGCTTTTCCCATTAACTTAGGATTTTTGGGTAAAGGAAACGCCAGTCAACCCCAAGGACTTGTAGAACAAGTAACCGCCGGTGCAATGGGGTTAAAGCTACATGAAGACTGGGGAACGACCCCCGCAGCCATTGATACTTGTCTTGGCGTTGCTGATGAATATGATGTGCAAGTGGCTATTCATACTGATACCCTCAACGAAGCCGGATTTGTGGAAGATACCATCGCCGCGTTTAAGAATCGTGTGATCCACACCTACCACACTGAAGGTGCAGGTGGCGGACACGCACCAGATATCATCAAAGTTTGCGGCCAAGCCAACGTTTTACCATCTTCCACTAACCCCACCCGTCCTTATACCCTCAATACCTTAGACGAACACTTGGATATGTTGATGGTATGTCATCACCTAGACCCAGCCATCGCTGAAGATGTGGCTTTTGCTGAGTCTCGCATCCGCCGAGAAACCATAGCAGCTGAAGATATTTTGCATGACTTAGGTGCATTTAGTATGATATCTTCTGATTCTCAGGCAATGGGTAGGGTAGGAGAGGTAATAATTCGCACTTGGCAGACATCTCATAAAATGAAGGTGCAACGCGGAACTCTCAACCCACAAGGAATTCAGCAAGCAGCAGATAACTTTAGGGCAAAAAGATATGTTGCTAAGTATACTATTAATCCAGCGATCGCCCACGGAATTGCTGAATATGTCGGTTCTGTGGAAGAGGGAAAATTAGCAGATCTGTGCTTATGGCGTCCGGCATTTTTTGGCGTCAAGCCAGAAATAGTCATTAAAGGCGGAATGATTGCCTGGTCGCAAATGGGCGACGCTAACGCCAGTATTCCCACACCCCAACCAGTACACATGCGACCGATGTTTGGTAGTTTTGCAGGTGCGAAGAACGCCACATCACTAACTTTTGTTTCCCAGGCGGCTTTAGAAAGGGAAATTCCTACACAGTTGGGTTTACGCAAAACAGCAGTTGCAGTTTCCCAAACCCGCCAATTGAGTAAGCAAGATATGAAGCTGAATGATGCGCTACCTAAAATTGAAGTTGACCCAGAAACCTACGAAGTCTGGGCGGATGGTAATTTACTGACTTGTGAACCTGCAACAGCTTTACCAATGACCCAAAGATATTTTTTGTTTTAGTTTTTTAACAGTCAACAATAGACTTCTAAGAGAAGTCGGGAAAAGGGGAAGGGGAAAGGGGGAAAGGTTTGGTATTTTCCCTTTCCCCCAAACCAAATTCCAGTTTAAAATCCTTAACCGAGCAGTATTGCTAATCAACTAAACACTACAACCAACGTTTTTTCTTCGCATAAACAATACTACCAATCACAATGAAAGCCATGACAGCAATGGCGGCTGGATAACCCCAAGGTTGCTCTAATTCAGGCATATACTTGAAGTTCATCCCATAAACACCAGCAATAAAGGTGATTGGTAAGAATACCGCCGATAGGATAGTTAAGCGGTTAATTCGTTCGCTAGTTTCACTGGCAATATTATCACGTTGAATTTCCATTAATTCTGACATCCAGATTCTCAGACTTTGATATTCTTGCCAGAGATTATCTATGTGATGCACAAATTCTTGATTAAATAATGCCTTTACTGGCTGAGAAATCCATTGGAAATCTTCGTAATTCATCATCATTAAAAGTGACTTAATGCTTTGAAAATTACGACGCCCAAAACGAGTGGATTGCCTCATGCTAGCTATTTTGTGGTATGTTGATTCATCACCCAAATTTCCTAAAACTTCATCTTCTAAATCATCAAGTTTTCTAGAAATGTATTCAAATACAGTATGGTAATTATTTAAAATATCATTAAAAATCAGATAAAAAAGATAGTCAATTCCCGATTTTTCTAGGTCTATATTTCGCTTTTGCAGATTGTTAGTGAGTACATTAAATATTTTGACTTCAGTAATTTCAAAGGTGATGATAAAATTCTTGCCCAGCACAATAGTACCGCGTGCTACTTCAAACTCTCGATTTTTTAATTGAGCAGTTAAAATTTCATAATTATCAAATAAACAATCTTCTGTATCTTCGTCCATTCCTGTAGGTGTATGGTTGAAAACCATGTTCACACGAGATGGATTCAAACCAAAGTGATTGATAATTCTACCAGTTCCAGCGCGATCGCGGAAATTAACACAACGCAACCAAATATTCTGAGAACTATCAATTCTTTGGAGTACCGTATCAATATCCCTACTGGAAAATAAATCTAGCTGATTCTGAGAAAAGGTAAGAAGAATTAGCATACAGTCAATACTGCTCGGTTAAGGATTTTAAACTGGAATTTGGTTTGGGGAAAAGGTGAGCCAGCGCGGTCTTGGGGGTTTCCCCCATGAGCGACTGGCGAACCCCGAAGGGGTTAAAGGGTAAGGGTTAAAGGTTTTTTCTTTCCCTTTTCCCCTTTCCCTTTCCCCCTTAACCGACAAGTATTGAGCATACAGTGACTTTTATCCAAATCCCCCACTAATTGATTCGATTAGCGCAGCGGTTACCATTCTGAATTCTGAATTCTGAATTCTTCTTTTTAACATTACATTCCAACAAAAAAGCGCCCCCTTTTCAGGGGACGCTTTTTATTCAGCTATTACTGGAGTATTAGCCATTGATAGCAGGAGCGGTCATTGCTACAGGAGCAACATCACCAGCAGCCAAGTCTAAGGGGAAGTTATGAGCGTTACGCTCGTGCATTACTTCCATACCCAGGTTAGCGCGGTTGATTACATCTGCCCAAGTGCTGATAACGCGACCTTGAGAGTCAATGATGGACTGGTTGAAGTTGAAACCGTTGAGGTTGAAAGCCATTGTGCTTACACCCAAAGCGGTGAACCAGATACCAACAACAGGCCAAGCAGCTAAGAAGAAGTGCAAGGAACGGCTGTTGTTAAAGGAAGCGTATTGGAAAATCAAGCGACCGAAGTAACCGTGAGCAGCAACGATGTTGTAGGTTTCTTCTTCTTGACCGAACTTGTAACCGTAGTTTTGAGATTCGGTTTCGGTGGTTTCACGAACCAAGGAAGAGGTTACCAAAGAACCGTGCATTGCGGAGAACAAAGAACCGCCGAATACACCAGCCACACCTAACATGTGGAAGGGGTGCATTAAGATGTTATGTTCTGCTTGGAACACGATCATGAAGTTGAAGGTTCCGGAGATACCCAGAGGCATACCATCAGAGAAAGAACCTTGACCGATGGGGTAGATCAAGAATACTGCGGTAGCGGAAGCTAGAGGTGCGCTGTAAGCTACGCAGATCCAAGGACGCATACCTAAGCGGTAAGAAAGTTCCCACTGACGGCCCATGTAGCAAGCGCAACCGAGCAAGAAGTGGAAAATTACCAACTGGTAAGGGCCACCGTTGTACAACCACTCATCTAAGGAAGCTGCTTCCCAGATGGGGTAGAAGTGCAAACCGATCGCGTTAGAAGAAGGAACAACTGCACCAGAGATGATGTTGTTTCCGTAGATCAAAGAACCTGCAACAGGCTCGCGGATACCATCGATGTCCACAGGAGGAGCAGCGATGAAAGCGATTGTGAAGCAAACGGTAGCGGCTAGCAGGGTAGGAATCATCAATACACCGAACCAACCAACATAAATGCGGTTGTCAGTGCTGGTGATCCACTCGCAAAACCGATCCCATACGTTGGCGTTAGAACGCCGTTGTAAGGTAGTTGTCATTGTTTTATGAGTGCTATTTTTTGTTAAAAATTGAACAGGTTAATTTGTTTTTCACCTGTAGAAATAAGTCTACATGAATTTACTTTGATGCGAGATGTAGCTTAATATTCTGTAACATATTTGTTGAATAAACTCACATAAAGGTAAAGTTTTTCTTTGGATTTATAGCAGTCCCAAATAGCATCAAAAGTATTAATTTGTATGGCTTTAAGGGATTTAAACACTAAACGAATTTCGGGAATCTATCCCCCATAGCACTGATGCAAAAATCTCTCTAACTCTTATTCCTCGGTGTTCTCTGTGTCCTCTGTGGTTCGATTTTCTTTTACCTGTGGGTCATTCGTTCCATCATTATTAACTTTACATTTGTTTACAAATTTAATTAAAAATATTTAATAAAAAATATCTTGTAAGAATCGATAATCCAGAACTTATAACCGTTTTCAATTACAAGGAATTAGAAAAAATCAAGAGGGTAGCACAGCCATCTGTGCTACCCTTACTTCTACCTCATAAATTGGTATTAACTACGGTCAGCTGTGTCCCAAGAAAGTGAATTAAAAATCAAAGTATATATATGGCAAGCTACCTTCAGGAGCTAATAACCAAACTGCGTAGAAGCATAAAGGTACAAAAACAAGCTTCACAGGCCAGTTAAACTCTAACTTCAATATGCGGTTAAAGGCGTAGACTATAGCCATGAGAATAGCTAAAGTTATCAACACGCAAGCGAGTTGGTATTGACTCATATTTAAAGCTTCCACATAGACTTTTTGGGCAAATTGGGCGTCAGCTGGATAACCCCAAAGATGTCGAGTTACTAAAAAAGAGTCTTGGGGGTTAGGTAAGCGAAACCAAATCCAAGAGGTAAAAACCATCAGTTGGGTCAATAGCCAAGCTATAAATATACCCAAAGGATTTTGCCAGAAAAGTTCTAGTTTTTCAAAGCGATCGCTAATTGCATCTGTAAGTCGATGAACCACTAGAGCTATTCCGTGCATTACGCCCCATACTACATAACCTAAAGCCGCTCCATGCCAGATACCAGCAATTAACATCACAATAAATAAATTCCCACAGGTGCGAGTCAAACCCCGGCGAGAGCCACCCAAAGGAAAATAAATATAGTTACGCAGCCAATCACCTAAAGTCATGTGCCAGCGCCGCCAAAATTCTCCAATGCTGGTGCTGAAATAAGGAAAATCAAAATTTTCAGGCAAAACTAACCCGAAAAGTAAAGCACTACCACGGGCGATGTCTACATAGCCGTTGAAATCTAGATATAACTGTAAGCCGTAGGCGAATGTAGCTAACCACAAATCCGTACTACCTGCTCGCTGGAGATTGCCAAAACATAAATCAACAAAAACTCCCAAATGGTCTGCCAAAATACCTTTTTTTACTGCCCCTCTAGCAATTAACCACAATCCTTCCGCCACTTTATTAGTGGTAGGTAAATGTGGAGTATTAAATTGATTTGCTAAGTTGTGGTAGCGGGTAATTGGGCCGGAAATCAGCTTTGCAAAAAATAATTTGTAGGAAGCAAATTTCAAAAACTTATCCGTCGCTGGAGCGCCACGATAAACATCTATTAAATAAGCAATACATTCAAAAGTAAAAAATGAAATTCCTAAGGGAGCAATTAATTTAAAAGGATTTTCTTGGGGATTGGTTTGGATGTTAAAAACAAAATTATATAAAGGAACAGTATACTTGAAACCCAATAACAGTAAAACATTGAGAACTATACCTAACCACAAAAGCTTTAAACGACGTGAATTCCAATCATTTTCAATAAATTGCCATTCTTCATTAGAAATTCGCCAGTCAAAAGAATGTTTCCCCAGCGACGTATTCTTGCCAATTTCTACTCCCAAGCGAAAATTAATAAAAGTCAATGCTAATATCAATGGAATGTACTGGATATGCAAAGATGCATAGAAAACCAAACTAGCAATTAAAAGTGTCCACAATCGCCATTTTTGTTGTCCCAAAGACCAGTAAATTCCTAGTACACTCAACAAAAAAAGCCCATAGAAAATTGATATGAAGTTCATTTTTTAGTCATTGGTTATTAGTCATTGGGCATAGGGGATGGGGCATGGGGCATTGCACAGTCAACAGTCAACTAATAACTGTCATACCCCATTTCCCTACTTAATTGGCCAAGGAATCATCGGGTCATTGACTAACTTTTTCGAGACTTCGTAAGCACCAAAGCGGTTGAGGTGGCTAGGGTCAGAAAAATAATCATTGACTTTAGGCCATTGTTGGCTTAGATCGCGATAAATAAAGTTGGGGTTAGTTGCTAAACGCAACATATATTTTTGAAATTCTTGCTCGTATTTTTTCCTGACTGGATCTAGATAATCAGCTGTCAAGGGCATGTTGATAAAGACTAAAGAAATTTTCTGAGATTGGGTAAATTCTATGACCTCTTGCAAGGCAGTTTCTTGCTCTCCTCCTAATTGAAAAAACTTATAATCGTTGTCATAATTTCCTGGAACTCTAGAATGTTTTTGATAGTATCTAGCAGGATTAAAGCGAATAGACAAAGGTAAAAATCCATCAAAATCAACTGCTTGCTGGGAAGTATCTTCGGAATTACCGTCTGTTGATTGATTTGGGGATGTGAGTGTTTGAGTTTGACCGAATTTTAGCAGATGTTCTTGCAGTAAACCTTTAATGCGATCGCGGTTTTGATAGCTAGTAGAAACAGATGCTAGAGCTTGATTTAACCAATCATTAACAGCTTGGTATCCGTTAGTTTCTGGCTTTTCTTCTTTTGGGTTTTCTGGTTTGGGATTTTCAGGGGCATCAGTGCTATTTGGTGTTGTGGAGGCTTTTTCCAAAGCTTGTTTATAGCCAGCTGATGCGGCGATGGATTTAAAGGTAATATCCTCACGTCCGCTATTGAAAGCACGGGCCCCGTCTGCCCAAAGAATTAATTTTGGCAGTTCTGATGGTTCTAAAACCTGGCGCACTACAAAGTTGACAACTTGTGCAGTGGCTCCATTAATGCCAAAGTTGAAGACATCAATATTTGGATAGCCTTGAGTTGCCAAAGCTTTAGAAAGTGCTGCGGGGTCTACTCCTCTGAGGGCGCGGGAAGAACCAATGATTAATACATCTGGTGGTCTACCGGTTCTGGCGAGGCGTTGTTTGTATAAAGCTAGTTGTTCGTCTAATTGCCTGACATTGAAACTTGGCATTTGCGATCGCGCTGCTAAAAGAATAGCAGTGGCAGTTGCCTTTTCTTTCAGTGGTGCGGCTGCTAAGTTCCCATTTTGAGTATCTTCACCTTGGGTGAATTGAGAAGCATTGAATACAGTACCTTGGTCGAGAGGAGTTTTTGTTTTGCCTGTACTGCTAAACAATGTCTTTTTCTCTTCATTGGGATTTTTTCCAGATGTCAAGGATGCTTTTTGCTCAGATGATGTAGGTGAGACATTGGCTATTGTTAGGGAAGTGGGTGTAGTGGGTGCCATCATGAGACCCAACACCCAATCACTTTGCAGGGTAAGCAATAATCCCAGTGTCCCCCAAACCAAAGCAGTCTTAACTCCTTGAGCATCAGGGTTTAGTTCTGCTGACTGATGGCTTTCGGTAAATAGCTGAGTTGCTAAGAGAAATTTTTTGACTGCTGCATTGGCCGTTGCTAGCCAATCGAGGGCTACTTCTGTAACAAAGCTTTGAACTTCTTCTGTGGTTAAGTCTGGGCGTAAAATTGGTTCGCTAGTTTCAGCCGTTACCAAATCGTTGACGTATTGAGAGGTAGCGGCAAATTCCGGGGTTGCTTCTGGTACTAGACGTTGGCGGTGTTCTAAATCGATGCCATGATGCCAAAAAGGTTCCTTATTTCCTGCCCGCCTTCCGTAGACGCGCACTCCTGTAATACCGGAAATTTTTAACTGGCGAATAAACTGTGTAACTTTGTTTGCTATCTGTGCCCGTGCTGGACAAACAGGTGCATCACACATAATGTGCAATAAATCACTTTTATTGAGCAGTTGTACGCGAATTCCACCTGTGAGCAAACGCCAATCTAAGTCAGGATTGAGTAAGCGCTCTAGTAAAAAAACGATCGCTTCTTCATCTCCACTATTTGCCAAATCTAGCGGTGTTGTTGCAAAGACGGAATGCTCCGCAGCAGGTAAAGGTAACCAATCAATCCAAGCAGGTTGGTTGTCCCCTGCTTTTTGTCCGTATATTGTGGCACCGAGAATGCCTTGGGGGGCGATGGCTTCTAGCTGGGGTACAATTACCTCCAAGCAAGCGGCTTTATCTGGGATTGGGGCGGTTCCTAAGGGGTCAAAAGCTGGCGTACAAAAGATATGTAGCGTTGATTCTTTGAGAGAAGCTTGGACAGCAACTTTTAACCCTGACAATACCTCAGTTAGTAATCTGGCGATCGCTTGCACATCTCCCCAACGCGCCCACTCTTTGAGCATTACCTCTGGTGGGGTTAAATCCACTCGCAAGAGCCAATCAGGTGCAGTTTCACCAGTTACCTGAGAAACTATTACCGCATCTGGATAGCCAGAAAGTCTCAGAGAACGTAACTTTTCGGCTATTGGTTCTGCCAGCAACGAAGCATCGGGACTATAGCTAGAATGGCAAAATATCCACAGACGATTTTCTTCAATTTGGGAATTCTTGGCCTTGTGTAGCTTAATTTTTGCATTTACTGACACACCCAAACTACTCAAAGTTTCGCTCAAGTAACGAGCAATGGCCTCTGGGTTACCTTGGCGTGCCAAACTTTCATTGGAGACAATCAGCGCCCCACCTGGCTGCTGAGAATTTTTTGAGTCTCCTAGTAAAGCTTGCTGCACCTGCTCTACATGCTTCTGGATTTGATTCAAATAAACTCGATGACACCATTTAGGACGCGATTCCCCTTTTCTTCGACCATAGACAAATACTTGGTATATTGAGGGTTGCTCGTCGCTTGTGAGGCTATCCAAATCTGTTTGCTGTAGTGCTTGCAGCAGATCCGAAAGGGTACGCCAACGCTGCGGACATTCTGCCCCCTCACAAAGAATATGAAGGTCATTTCCCCGTAATCGGATTTTCACCCCGAAAGTGTTAATCCCTGTTGCTTGGCTGATCCATTGCACTAAGGATTGCTGGCGGTCTGGTAATACTGTTTTCATGGGAAATTAACTTTAACAGTCAGCGATTGTTGGGGGATAGTGCCTGCACTTGTAAACTAGAACCATAGGTGTATCACAGTTTGACGTTTTTTTTTAACAATTTTGTTACCTTTGTAGCTTGCAAAATCGGCAAAGATAATCTTGTACGGTTGCAAGTACGGCTAATGTTGAGTTTTGCGTTTATTTTACTCGCAAGGAGTCAAAAGTCAGAAGTTAAGAGTTAGGAGTCAGGTGTCAGAAGTCAGAATTCAGAACTCAGAAGTCACGAGTTATAAGTCAGAATAATTTTATGTGACTAGCTGATAAATTGTCTTTTAGAGTCTGAACGCCTCCGATTGAGCTAACGCTCCTTGTAGGCTGAACCAATAACAAATCTTATCCAATTTAAACTCCTTCTCCTGATGTGTGAAGTCCTTCTGAATTCTGACTCCTGAATTCTGACTCCTTTTGACTGATTTTTCCACAACCAAAGAATTAGCAATGACAGCAGCCAACCAAAAACCCTCAGATAACCCTCCATCCAATGTGGATTTTTTTAGCATTCCCCAATCATTCCTCTTGCAAATAGGTACAGCGTCTATGGTACTGCTGCTGGTTACACAAAAAGCTACAGTAAAGGCACTAGAAGCTATGGGGGAAGCTAGTGAAGAATTGTTTCGAGGCGATCGCTTACCCATTCTTGACTTCCCAGACGATAACGAAACTGAACGAACTTAGAAAATATACATCGAACAATTCTCTGCTCAGGAAGAACATCGTGAGCCTTGAGTACAAGACCTACAAGTGTAAACAGTAATTGGCTTTACAATCATCAAGAATATGAGTTCCCTTTTATACTCTTCATCGCAAACTGCGGATATATACCCGGTGTCGGAATTGTTTTTGCGTCATCGGCTACAGGTAGTGGAAGAATTGTGGGAGTCAGTTCTGAGGCAAGAATGCGGCCAAAACATGGTAGATCTGTTGCGGCAATTGCGGGATTTGTGTTCGCCAGAAGGACAAACAACAAACGACCAAGCCTCTTCAGCTGTCAAGTTGATTGAACAACTCAACATCAATGAAGCAATTCGCGCGGCTCGTGCTTTTGCTCTGTATTTTCAGTTGATTAACATCATAGAGCAGGAATACGAGCAACGGCAGCAATTAAGTCGCTTTGAAGCCGAAACAGAAGTTATAGAACCAGAAACGCGACCAAATGCTAATTATTCGTCCAATCAAGGAGAAGACGACGGCCCTGTGACTGGGGGACTAGCAGCAGAGTTGCTCACAAAAAATTATGCCCAAAAAACCCAAACCAAACTCAAAGGTACTTTTGCAGCTTTATTTCCCCATTTATTTAAACTGAATGTTCCACCCCAGCAAATTCAACGTCTGATTTCCCAGTTGGATGTACGCTTAGTGTTCACAGCGCACCCAACAGAAATTGTGCGTCATACCATCCGCGATAAGCAGCGACAAGTGGTACAACTGCTGCAAAAACTGGATACTTTAGAAAATGGCCTGGGAAGTACAGGAGTGGGACATTCTTGGGAAGTCGCAGATGTGCGGGAACAATTACTTGAAGAAATTCGTTTGTGGTGGCGCACAGACGAACTCCACCAGTTCAAACCCACGGTGCTGGATGAAGTGGATTATGCTCTACATTACTTCCAAGAAGTTTTATTTGACGGCATTCCCCAACTCTATAAACGGTTTAAATATACACTAGCGAATACCTTTCCTTGGCTAGAACCACCGAGTAAGAATTTCTGCTCCTTTGGTTCTTGGGTAGGCTCAGATAGGGATGGTAACCCATCGGTGACACCAGAAATTACCTGGCGAACAGCTTGCTATCAACGGAAAATGGTGCTGGGAAGATATATCGAGTCAGTGAAAAATCTGATTGAATTATTAAGTGTGTCAATGCACTGGAGCGATGTCTTACCAGATTTGCTGGAATCTCTAGAATTGGATCAATCCCAGTTGAGTGAAGTATACGACGCCCTAGCGCTGCGTTATCGACAAGAACCTTATCGACTGAAATTAGCTTATGTACTCAAACGGCTAGAAAATACCCGCGATCGCAATTTAGCTTTGTACAATCGGGAAACCCCAAAAAATCAAGATAGCCCTTTATACCTTTCTGATGCCGAGTTTTTAGCAGAACTGCGGTTAATTGAGCGTAACTTGACAGAAACAGGTTTAAGTTGTAAAGCCCTAGAAGATTTAATTTGTCAGGTAGAAATATTTGGCTTTAACCTGACACAACTAGATATCCGTCAAGAATCATCCCGCCACTCTGATGCCTTGAATGAGATTCTAGAATACCTACAAGTACTACCCCAAGCTTACAACGAACTTTCGGAAGCCCAAAGAGTTGCTTGGTTAACCACAGAACTGCAAACTAGACGGCCATTAATTCCAGCAGAACTGCCATTTTCCGAAAAAACCAACGATGTGATTGAAACCTTTCGCATCGTGCGATCGCTGCAACAAGAATTCGGCGTCAACATCTGTAAAACTTACATTATCAGCATGTGCCGCCAAGTCAGCGATGTTTTGGAAGTATTGCTCTTAGCCAAAGAAGCTAGACTTTTTGACCCCGCCATTGCTGTGGGAACCATTCAAGTCGTTCCTTTATTTGAAACAGTAGAAGACTTGCAACGCTCCAGAAGCGTTATGCGAGAATTATTTGAACTGCCCTTGTATCGCGCTTTGTTAGCCGGCGGCTATGCAGCGCACAAGTGGGAAGGGGACACGGAGACAGAGGGACACGGGGACGCGGAGAAGGATACGGAGACAAAGGGACACGGTGACACCGACAATTCTTTCCCCGCGTCAGTGCGTCTCCCCGTCCCCGCGTCTTCTTCACCCCCCCTCACCCTCAACCTGCAAGAAGTGATGTTGGGGTATTCTGACAGCAACAAAGACTCTGGTTTTTTAAGCAGCAATTGGGAAATTCATAAAGCACAAAAATCGCTGCAAAAAATCGCTGAAGGTTACGGTGTGAATTTGCGGATTTTCCACGGACGCGGCGGTTCTGTGGGAAGGGGAGGCGGCCCGGCTTACGAAGCGATTTTGGCTCAACCGGGTCACAGCATCAACGGGCGGATTAAGATTACCGAACAAGGGGAAGTTTTGGCTTCTAAATATTCCTTGTTGGACTTAGCTTTGTACCACATGGAAACTATTACCACCGCAGTAATTCAAGCTAGTTTGCTGCGGACAGGGTTTGATGATATCGAACCTTGGAATGAGATCATGGAAGAACTAGCAGCGCGATCGCGTCAACATTATCGTGCCCTAATTTACGAGCAACCTGATTTTATCGACTTTTTCCACCAAGTCACCCCCATTGAAGAAATTAGCCAACTGCAAATTAGTTCCCGTCCAGCACGGCGTCCTTCCGGTAAAAAAGACCTAAGCAGTTTGCGGGCCATTCCTTGGGTATTTAGCTGGACACAAACTCGCTTTTTATTACCTTCTTGGTATGGTGTCGGTACTGCTTTGCAAGAATTCTTGAACGAAGAACCAGAAGAACACTTAAAACTGCTGCGTTATTTTTACATCAAGTGGCCTTTCTTCAAAATGGTAATTTCCAAAGCAGAAATGACCTTGGCAAAAGTAGACATGCAAATGGCGCAGCACTACGTTCAAGAATTATCAAAGCCGGAAGATAAAGAACGCTTTGTTAAAGTTTTTGAGCAAATTGCCAGTGAATTTAATCTCACAAGAGATTTGGTGTTAAAAATCACCAATCACAATAAGCTCTTAGATGGCGACCCCATATTGCAAAGGTCTGTACAATTACGCAATGGCACAATTGTACCCTTGGGATTTATCCAAGTTTCCCTGCTCAAGCGTTTACGCCAGTCCATGAATACCACTGCTACTTCTGGAGTTATTCACTCCCGTTACAGCAAAGGCGAATTACTGCGAGGAGCATTATTAACCATTAATGGTATTGCTGCCGGTATGAGAAATACAGGTTGATGGGGAATGGGGCATGGGGCAATGCCCAATGCCCAATGCCCAATGCCCAATGCCCAATGCCCAATGCCCAATAACAAATGACTAAAAACAAAATTCTCATTTGCACATTTTTAGCCCTAGCATCAGGTTTTTTTGGTGCTTATACCACTGGACAAATCACCACCATGCTGCATAACCAGAAGTGTGCAAACCAATACTGGGGTTTGAAGGTAATATGCAACACTGGGGCGACGCTAGGAGGAATGTGGCAAGGTAGCACAACGGGATTGTGGATGGGTACAGTTTTAGGGGGGTTTGTTGGTGGTTTGGTGACGCGGGAAACTCGTAATTAGGGAACTCTCATAAATCAAAACAATGACTTGGAGTTGTTGATTGTTGACAGGATATTGTTCTCAGCAAGACTGGTAAAATCTACTCATAGCGAAGAAGAGTAAATTACCATGACTACTGAAACTAACCCAGGTAATCAAACGACTACAGGTGCGGATGCTGTTGATGAAGCGATCGCACGAGGAATTGATTTTGATGGTTCTCCAATTCCCCCTGCCAAATTAGAACTTTATGCCAAAGTCATGGGGCTAGAGGGCAATAGACAGCGCAGTGGTGTATCTAATACGATGCGATCGCGCATTGTCCGCATTGGTGCAAAACATATCCCCCAAGCTGAACTCGATCAATTGCTTACAGATGCAGATTTCGCACCTCTAAAAGAAAAAGAAATTGCCTTTTATTACGGCGGTAAGTAATTTTAAGCGTAGGCAATGCCTACGCATCATTTGAGATATATTTCTATGCCAATCGTTCATGCGTCGAGATTCAATTTTTTACAAACTATTCCAACAATCTCCTACTTTATTATTTGAATTAATGTAAAAAATGCGTAGAAAGCTACCCTTTTTGTCGCCAGACATCGCAGTTTTAGCGTACACATATTTGTAATTCATCTATCCTTTCTTGTAGTAATGTGAGGATTTGAGATTATTCCTACAGCTGAGCAAAAAACACAGTGCTTTATCTTGTGCTGTTGGTTGACAAAATTGTATTTGCCTATAAGCCTTGTACGAGTAGATGAACGCACAGGCAATGTCTTTCTCTTAGCAGGTGAAGAAAATATCATAGAAATATATCCCAATGGCAAATGGAGGTATGTAGTGTGAGTAAGCCTAACTTTGAAGTAATGAGTATCAAAGAACTACATACTTATGTTTTGGCACATCGGGATGATATGGAAGCTTTTTATGCCTATGTGGACAAGCTACACGTACAAGCAACCTGGATTGAAATGCCACCTTTGCAATCTTTAGATGACTTGCAAAATTATCCAGAATTTTTGGAAAAGTTGAGCAACGGTTCTGAGTCTAAGGATAGCGATCGCTTGTAATATTTTACCGAGAGGGATCTTACAAAGTTCTCACACTCAACACATGGGGTGGCGTTGAATCAGGCGGATAAATCACATCTACGTTTACTATCCGTTTAGTAGAGGGTGGAAGTGTAAGTTGCACTAATGGTTCTAATACCTGTCCAGTTCTATGCCATAAATGCACATAGCGGATTTTTTGTTGACCTTGGTCGTCAAAGTAACGTACCCGCACCGTACCCCGGAAGAAAGGAAAATCGAGGGATGGTTTGCGGAAACGCAGGCCACCTTGGGATAATTTATCTTCCTTTAAAGGTGTTTCTAAGGTAACAGCGACGGTCTGATTTTGAGTAGTGTTATTACTTAAGGGTAAAGTCAGCTTGTATTCCACAGCGTAATTACCGTGTGCTTCGTATGCTGTATCGGGATAGCGTACCAGCATCTTGGCTGTTTGGATTTGTTCGGTACCCAATCGACCACCCCGCAGTGTAACTATAGGATAAGAGATAGCTTTGCCACGCTGGGGAATAGTTAACTGTGTGGCTTGGGAATTATCCACCAATTTTGCTTGCCATTGGGAACCTTGGGAAACACCAGCTACACGTCCATAAATCAGTGCGCCACTGGTAGCATTCGGAGGAGTCGGTGTTTTATCTCGCGGCCCAGCGAAGTTACCTGTATCTAGTAAAGCTTGCCATTCCTTGAGAGTCGGTTGACGTTCGCTACCATCAGAGTTTTTCTTGGCAAACATGGCTAAACTTGCTGCATAAACTGAATCGCTACTACGCAGCCGCATAAAACTAGACCTACCGTTGATTGGTTTTTCTAGATTTCTGACAGGAATGGGATGATTTAGCAACATCCGGCTTTGTCCTGGAGGAATTACCAGTTGGGCGGGAAAATCAGCTTGGCGAACTCCCCGCAGTACATCAGCAACAGCGCGGGCCCCTGGCCCTGAATAAGTTTTACCATCGTTATTTTCAATATAAGGAGGTAACGTCACAAAGGGCGCATCCTGCATTAAATAACTCGCCGCTTGCAATACATCCACTGTTACAGGTTTTTTACCAGGGTTATGCACAATTACACCCAGATATAGAGTTTGTAAATCCTTGGGAGTGTGGGTGTAGTGGTGGGCGAATAAATCAAAACGTCCTTTAAAAGGAAAATTCAGGTGGGCTGCGGCAACTTTTTTGCCGTTTGAAGGAAAGGTAGACAGTAAAACGCCTTCAGTTTTAATCCATTCTGGGCTATTGCTGTTAAAGACGGGTATTGTATCTAATTTTCCTGGTAAAACCCGCACTTCACCAGCTTGTACAATTTCTTGGTAAGTTGGCTTTGGCGAACTTTGAGCGATCGCGGAATTATGATTACGATTTGTGCATCCAAAGGTTTGAGTTATGGCTAATCCTAATAGAAATATGAATACAGGTGACGGTAGTTTAACTAGCATAAATTTTATTTAGAAATCAGCCCCGGCATTAAAGATTAGGACTTACGCAACTGGCATATTATTTTAAGTTCGTAGTAAGGACTTTAGTCCTCTAATAAGGACTGAAGTCCTTACTACAAGCAAAAAAAATTGATTTTTTGTGACACTTGCGTAAGTCCTGAAGATAACCTGTTATTACTACAAGTTCCTTTAAGGGGATTTCTGAAGGACAATTAAAGTGATTAATTGAAGAAGAATTCAGAAGTCAGAATGGGCTAAACGCCCCGCTACCGCTAACAGGAGTCAGAATTGGTGAATACTCTACGCACAAGGGGATAGAGTCTTGATTACGAAAAATATTTATTTTAGTTTAGGCAACTTTTACCTCCAAGGTTATTGTGAATACTCCTTGTTATGAAGCGCCTGTTTTTGTGAATTTGACAAGGTTTCTATCTAAAGTTCAACTGCTTCTTTAATATTTACCTGTACTTTTTCTAGGGAATCACCTTGAGATTGACAACCAGGAAGTTCAGGGCAATAAGCATAATATCCACATTCATCTTTTTCGATAACAATGCTAACTTTATACGACATATCAAAGTTACCTTTGCTCAGGAGCTTCCAAATAAAAAAATGTACAATTTTTCTTGTGGGGTGGGCGTCTCGCCCGCCCGTTGACAGGGGCGGACAAGATGTCCACCCCACCAGAGTGGATAATTTATTTCTTGGTAATCCCTCATTCAATAAATATTATTACCTCTCATCTGTGTCGCCTTAGGAAGCGCGAGAACGAGAAAATCAGACTTTGCCGAGGAAGTTCGTTACAAAAACAGAAACCAGAACCACAACTCTCAACCGCACCCATAAAATCAACATAAAGTTTCAGCAATATTACTGGCGACAATTAAATAATTTACTAATAGGCGGAATTGATGCCGACAGGATAGGGCTGCAAATAATCACTGATTGAGGCTGTGAGGCTAAAGAATGAAGAGGAGTGCAAAGTCTCAACGGGTTTGCTGGTGGTTTCTACCAAAATTGACCCGCTACAGTTTAACTTTGTTGCTGAGTGCGGTAATGCTTGGTGATGCAGTGGGGGCGACACCGAGAAAGCGAGGGTTGCAGATAGCACAGCAGCCAGGAACCACTCAACAAGATGCCACTCGCGCTGCTGCGGAACGGGTTTCTCAAGAGGGAATGCAGCTTTATCAACAAGGGACAGCAGAATCACTACGACAGGCGATCGGGAAATGGCAAGAAGCGCTAAAGCTTTGGCAACAAGTTGATGATAAACGCTGGGAAGCCATCACTCTCCTTCGCATTGCTAGAGTCTACAACGATTTAGGAGAAAAGCAACAAGCGCTCAAATACTACAACCAAGCCTTACCCATATTCCGTGCAGTCGGGGACAGGCGAGGGGAAGCCACCACCCTCAACGATATTAGCAATCTATACTCCTCATTAGGAGAAAAGCAAGAAGCGCTCAAATACTACAACCAAGCTTTACCCATAAGCCGTGCAGTGGGGGACAGAAGAATCGAAGCCACAACCCTCGTGGGCATTGGCTTAGTCTACTCCTCATTAGGAGAAAAGCAAGAAGCGCTCAAATACTACAACCAAGCTTTACCCATAAGCCGTGCAGTGGGGGACAGAAGAATCGAAGCAGCCACCCTCGCGAGCATTGGCGCTGTCTACTCTGATTTAGGAGAAAAGCAACAAGCTCTTTTATACTACAACCAAGCTTTACCCATAAGCCGTGCAGTGGGGGACAGAAGAATCGAAGCCGCCACCCTCGTGGGCATTGGCGCTGTCTACTCTGATTTAGGAGAAAAGCAACAAGCTCTTTTATACTACAACCAAGCTTTACCCATAAGCCGTGCAGTGGGGGACAGAAGAATCGAAGCCGCTGCCCTCAACAATATTGGTCAAGTCTACTACTCATTAGGAGAAAAGCAACAAGCTCTTTCATACTACAACCAAACTTTACCCATACGCCGTGCAGTGGGGGACAGAACAGGGGAAGCCACCACCCTCGTTAGCATTGGTCAAGTCTACTACTCATTAGGAGAAAAGCAACAAGCTCTTTCATACTACAACCAAGCTTTACCCATAAGCCGTGCAGTGGGGGACAGAACAGGGGAAGCCACCACCCTCGTTAGCATTGGTCAAGTCTACTACTCATTAGGAGAAAAGCAACAAGCTCTTTCATACCTCAACCAAGCTTTACCCATACTCCGTGCAGTGGGAGATAGAGGAGGAGAAGCCAGAACCCTCAACAATATTGGCTTAGTCTACTCCTCATTAGGAGAAAAGCAACAAGCTCTTTCATACTACAACCAAGTTTTACCCATATGCCGTGCGGTGGGTGACAAAGAAGGGGAAGCCACCACCCTGACTAACATGGCTTTCCTAGAACGCAGTCAGGGTAACCTACAACAAGCCCAAACACATATTCAAGCAGCGATTGAAATCATTGAAGATTTACGCACCAAAATAGCTGACAAAGAACTACGCGCTTCTTACTTTGCCTCAGTCCAAGGCTACTATAAGTTCTACACCGACTTGCTGATGGAACTGCACAAAAAAGACCCATCAAAAGGATACGATGCATTGGCACTGCAAGTTAGCGATCGCTCCCGCGCCCGTGGTCTAATTGAACTATTAACCGAAGCAAACATAGACATCAAAAAAGGCATTGACCCAAAACTTTTAGCAGAAGAAACTAGTTTGCAATGGCAAATCAATGCTCAAGAAAAATTATTATCAGAACTAGCAAGTAAAAAAGAAACCCCAGAACAAGTTTTAACTAACACCAAACAAAAAATCCAAGACTTACTCAAACAACAGCGAGAACTTGAAGTTAAAATCCGCGCCAATAACCCTGAATATGCCGATTTGATATATCCCCAACCTCTGACTCTCAAACAAATTCAGCAACAACTAGATAAAGACACACTGCTATTGCAATATTCTTTAGGTGAAGAACGCAGCTATCTTTGGGCTGTTACACCAGACTCTCTCCATAGCTATGAACTTCCAAAACGCCAGGAGATAGACAAAGCAGCCAAGAATTTATACGACAATTACTTAAAAAATCCTGGATACCAGGGAGTTTCCCCAGAAGAAACGGCCAAAGCTGCTAACGAACTGAGTCAACTTATCCTCAAACCTGTAGCTGATAAATTGGGGCAAAAACGCCTAGTAATTGTTGGCGATGAAGCTTTACAATACATTCCCTTCGCAGCGTTAACGACATCAACCAAATCGGCGGATGGGTCAGATTATCAACCATTGGTAGTCAACCATGAAATTATCTCTCTACCTTCCGCCTCCACCATTGCCATTCTCAGGAAGCAAACCATAGGACGCACCAAAGCACCGAAAACCCTCGCCATCCTTGCAGACCCAGTGTTTAGCGCTAACGATGAACGAGTAACTGGCAAATCCTCCAATGTTGCTAATAATAACATTGACCAGCAACTACAAGAGTCTGCCCTCAAGCGGTCTACTAGAAACATCAAGCGCAGCGAAATTCAAAGACTCCCCGGCACAGAAAAAGAAGCGCAGGAAATTCTCAAACTTGTCTCACCCTCAGAGAACATCCAAGCTTTTGGTTTTGACGCAAACTACAACTGGGCTACCAACGACCAACTAAGTCAATACAAAATCCTGCATTTTGCTACCCACGGCTTTTTAGACAGCACTGAACCAGAGTTATCAGGAATTGTCCTTTCGCTGATAGATAAACAAGGCAAATCCCAAAGAGGCTTTTTGCGACTCACTGATATCTTTAACCTCAACTTTCCAGCCGAGTTAGTGGTGCTGAGTGCCTGCCAAACCGGTCTGGGTGAAGAAGTGAAAGGAGAAGGACTAGTGGGGTTGACAAGAGGATTAATGTATGCAGGTGCAGCGCGGGTAGTGGTGTCTTTATGGAACGTTGACGATGAAGCCACATCACTATTGATGAGCCAATTTTACAGCCAAATGTTGCAGCAAGGGAAAACCCCCGCCGCCGCCCTCAGAGCTGCACAACTCAAGATGTGGTCACAAGAACAATGGCGTAACCCCTATTCTTGGTCAGCCTTTACCCTGCTGGGCGAATGGCGGTGAACTAATTCGTAACTAAGCATCGTAGACTCCGCGTACCTCTGCGCTTACCTTTGCGCCCCTTTGCGTTTAAATTTCACCTCAAAATTTACAGGAATAATTTTTCATGAAAACCATATTTCCATCCACACAATTTATTTTCCCCTGCCTAGCCACAATAGGAATTTTAGGAATTTGGGCTTCAGTCTCAGCCCAACCACAAACCCCACCCAGCTTTACCAAGGTTGAAAATCCTAAAGAATTTCAACTACAAGGAAAAGGAGAACCCTCGCTGCTAAATCAGAAAGAAGAACTCCCCGGACAACGGGTAATCATTGGTTCCAAGGATGACCGTATTCCCATGACTAGCAGAAATTACCCTTGGTCAGCGGTGGGTAAAATCGAGGGGGTAAGCGCTGAGGGTAACGGTTACAGTTGTACGGGAACCTTGATTTCTGAAGACGTTGTTTTGACAAATGCTCATTGTGTCGTTAACCCTCAAACCAGAAAAGTTAGTCAAGCGATCGCCTTTGTGCCAAACTTAGTTAATGGTGTCGTCAAAAGTAAAAATGACATAGCCTACGCAACTAATGTTTATTACGGCACAGACTTTAAAAATGGCGATTTAGCTGATTACGCAAACGATTGGGCGATTTTGAAACTCAACAAGCCTATCGGTAAAAAATATGGTTATTTGGGTTGGAAATCCTTACCATCTTCTAGTTTGGTTGGCGATACGAAAAAATTCGCCTTAGTCGGCTATTCTGGTGATTTTCCCAACCCCAAGAAAAAAGGTTATGAAACTCTAACTGCTGGTGAAAGTATGACTGCTGGCGTTCACCTGAAATGCAGTATCCTCCGCCGTCAGGATAGTTTTCTTTACCACAACTGTGATACTAATCAAGGTGCTTCTGGCGGTGCAATTATCGGTAATATCAACGGCAATTATTATATTTTTGCCCTCCACTCCGGCTCAAATGAGGTGAATGGATTGCTGTTGAATCGTGCGGTGGAAATGTCTCGTCTGGATGAGTGGTTGCAAGGGAATTAAGTTAGTAAACCTCATTTCATTTTAAAGTAAGCATCAATCCATTGCCCTAATCTGTTGATTAGCTGCGTTTTCTGCCTGTGCCATTGCCTGCTTTAATGGTTGCTGTCCCAATAAAGCGCTGACAAACTGATTTTCAAAATTATTGACAATTGCTGCTGGATATTTACCTACTTGCCACGGTGTAGCATAATCAACACCAGCCACTAATGGCGATCGCAATGTATCTTGGTCATAACCCAAATTCTTAGCTACTGATTTACGCGTTGGCAAAGCAAACCCGGTTCCTGTCCACTTCTCCATTCCAGCTTTCCCCGTCAAATAAGAAATCAACTCCCACGCTTCGGCTTTGTGCTGTGTTTGTTTGTTCATGACGTAGGCAACTGTAAACACCATTGTGCCTTTTTTGTCATTAATTGTAGGCACTTGGGCAGTAGCAAACTCTATTTGAGGAAAGGTTTCAGTTAAATAGGGAATTGCCCAGTTACCTTCAATTACCATTGCTACTTTATTTTGACCAAACATTTCACTACCCGAATTTGTCCCCACATCAGATTTTTGAGCAGAGGAACGGTCTTTTTGATACTGATCTATCACCAACTGTAAACCTTTTAAACTTGCCTCACTGGCAAAAGTCGCATAGCCATTTTGGTCAACAATTTCTCCGCCAAAAGCTTTGATTTTATAAACCTGACGCGCTAATTCTGGGATTTCTCCAAAGCCGTATTTATTCAGTTTTCCGGTTAATTGTTTGGAGTAACTACGTAGTTCTTCCCAAGTGGTCGGCGGCTCACTCAAGCCAACTGTGGCAAAGGATTTTTTATTATAAAATAGCGCTAGTGTGGAGTAGTCTTTGGGAAGGCCATAAATTTTATTTTGGTATTTGAAGCTGTTAATTAAAGTCTCTTCAAAATCTCCTAAGTCAAATTCCGGAGTGATGTAATTGTCTAGTGATTCCAGAACATTTTGACTCATTAAAAAAGGAGCCTCTAAAGCATCTAGATAAAATACATCAGGTGCGGCTTCTCCAACTAAACGAGTTTTGATGACATCCATGTATTGGTCAGAAATCACCTCATATTTGACCTTAATATTTTGATGTTGTGCTTCAAAGTCTTGCAATACCTGTCTCAAGAGTTTTTGCTCCACAGGGGAACCTCCCCAACCGCTCAGTTTAATGGTAATTGCTGTAGATACTGAGTGTTGATTTGCTAATTGTAAATTGTGACAAGCGATAAAAGCGATCGCCATTGCGATCGCCACTCCAAAAACAGTTAATAACTTGCTTTTAATCACTGAAAATTTACAACCATTGACCATCGGTTACTGGCAATTATTTTATTGTTAACTGCTAATTGTCAACAGCCTTAAGAATGATATTTTATAAAGAATTTAGATGACCGTTATACTTTTTATTTTGCTGTATTTTACACTGACTTCTATTAGAAATACCTCTGAAGAATCATTCTTACTATATCGAACTCCCTCTCATTACTGATATCGTCTGTGGCTAAAGATTGATATTTTTATTTGACAAATTTTTATTGAAAAATGCAAGTTAAAATAACGAAGAATTCTTAACTAAATTGATGCAAGCACACTGAATTCATCGAAAAATGGATTGATGCCACAATGCTTCATCCATAAAGATACATTCATTATGGATTTTGTTCCGGTTGAAATATCTACTCCTATAAATCTGGAAATTGCCCAGATTACTACACCCCAAGTAATAATTTCTCCAACTCCTCGCATTCCCAAGGATGCTATTCGCAGAAGTTTAAAAGCCTCCACTGTGGATTCTGTGTTAGCAGCAGTTTATTCTATTGGTACTAGTGGGATTTTGCTTGCCAATTTATTGGTGGAATTAGACGCTAGTCCGGTGATATTTGGGATGTTGTCCTCTATCCCCATGTTGGTGAATTTGATTCAGCCTTTGGGTGCTTACTTGTCTGAACGTAGCACCAGCCGCTTTCAATACGCACTGCGGACACATGGAATCGGTCGTGTATTGTGGGTAATTTTAGTAATTGCGATCGCTGCTACCAGCTGGGGAGTGTTGAATCATAACTACCTGGTAATACTAACACTCTTGATTCTTCTATTAAGCAATCTTTTAGCAGGATTAGGAACCCCATCGTGGCTAAGTTGGATGGCAACCATCGTTCCCCGGCGATTACGGGGCAGGTATTTTGGGATACGTAATAGTGCTGCTAGTCTCACGAATTTGATTTGTGTACCAATAGCCGGTTTAGCTGTATCCCATTGGTATGGCGGAGTTGTCCAAGGCTATGGGGTAATTTTGTTTTTGAGTATGATTTTTGGAATTGTGGGGCTAGGATGCCAGTATTTTCAAGCGGATATGAATCCGTTATTGCAAAACACTCATGTTGGCAAATTCCCTCAAACAACTGAGATTCAATCAGACACTACAAAAAAAGAAGAACTCCAGCCACAAGGAGAATTAGGTATAGGGCATAGGGAACATAATACTGCCAGTATGCCGAACCAGAAGGGTATGGAGTTGAGCGATACTTTGAATAAATCGACCCAAGTAACTCAACTAATTTATACACCACTAGAGCCAGTAAACTTCAGTATTTGGAAAAACTCTAACTTTTTGAGATTTCTGTTGTATTTCGGGTTATGGACGCTGGCTTTTAACCTCAGCGCTCCTTTTTTTAACCTCTACATGCTGGACACCTTGGATCTCAATGTTGGCTACGTGACTATCTACACAAGCCTGCAAGCGGGGGCAAATTTGCTGATGTTGATTGTGTGGGGCAAATTAGCAGACAAAATCGGCAATCGTCCCATCTTGCTGTTTGGTGGAATTCTGCTTGCAACCATACCATTGCTGTGGCTGGGAATCGGTATGAATCAGCTTGATATTTGGCTGTGGTTGCCACTATTACATATCTTAGCTGGAGGAACAGGGGCGGCGATGGACTTGTGTAATAACAACATCCAATTAGGGATTGCGCCAATTAAAAATCAGTCTATCTATTTTGCGATCGCCGCTGCCGTTGCTGGAGCCAGTGGTGCTTTAGGCACAACCATAGGCAGCTTCATCTTGCAATTTACTCAATCTGGAGGGTTATTAGCATTATTCACCCTCTCTACCGTATTTCGCTTAACAGCACTGATTCCGTTAATTTTCACCCAAGAACCGGGAAAGTAAAGGACGTGGAGAGGAGGAGACGCTCTTACGCAAAGAGGTTAAGAATGTGCGGAGGGAAAGAGGCACGGTGACAGAAAGACTGTCGATCGTAAATTCCTTGCGTCCCCGCGTCTCCACGTCCCCGCGTCCCCGTGTCCCCGCGTCCCCGCGTCCCTCTTCTTCCTATTCTGCCGCACTAGAAGTCAAGGACATTGTTTCCCATAACACCATATGAGGCGGTGTTAACACAGGCTGATGTAAGGCAATCAGCTGAGTAATGGTGTTTTTTAATTGGGTACGGGGTACAATTTCATCTACAAAGCCGTGCTGGAGTAAATCTTCAGCTGTTTGAAAATCATCGGGTAGTTTTTCCCGTAGGGTTTGCTCAATCACTCGCCGACCTGCAAAACCAATTGTGGCCTTGGGTTCTGCCAAAATAATATCGCCCAACATTGCAAAACTAGCGGTAACGCCGCCTGTGGTGGGATTTGTCAAAACGGGAATATACAATAGTCTCGCGTCTTGATGGCGCTGTAGGGCTGCGGAAATTTTCGCCATCTGCATCAGCGAAAGCATACCTTCTTGCATTCTTGCGCCACCGGAGGTGCAGACAATAACTACAGGATAGCGGCGTTGAGTGGCTTGTTCAATCATGCGGGTGAGTTTTTCTCCCACAACGGAACCCATACTACCACCCATAAAGCGGAAGTCCATAACTCCAAGGGCAACAGGCAAACCGTTGATTTGACCCAAACCAGTTTTAACTGCGTCTATTAAGCCAAGTTTTTCCTGGGTTTCCCGTAGGCGATCGCTATATGGTTTGCGATCGCGAAATTGCAAGGGATCGGTTGGACGCAAATGCTCGTCTAGAGGTTTCCAGGTATCGCGATCTATCAGTTGACGGATACGCTCATCACTGTCTACACGATTGTGATGACCGCATTCCACACAAACCATCAAGTTAGATCTCAAGTCTTTTGTATATGTCAACACACCGCAATTAGAACATTTATGCCACAATCCATCAGCTATTTCACGTTCTTGGCGTTCCAGACTGGTAGATCCTGATTTACGTCGATTTGCAAACCAGTCAAATAGAGACTTTAAACCGCGTGATTCTTCGTTGTTAGCCATTTTTATCTTATTTTAAGTGGGTATGAGGTCGAAACCATCTGAAGCCCTATCGGGTCGTCCTGTGCCATTAATCATTTGTTTTAACCAAAGAGTAATGACTAAATCATCAAATTAAGCTTTTAAGCAATTCAGACCTTAATTTTCATCTTTGGTTGCCAGCTTAACGAAAATACTTATGCCAACACAAGTCTCTTGCTCTTTTTTTTAGAGGACTTTTTATATGAATCTAGTGACAAAGCCATGCAAATACTAACCTCCAAATAAGATGCTTACCCTCTCCCACCCAAATCAATTATTCTTTTTGTTGGGTCATAAGCAATCAGTATCTTTTTTATTAGTTATGCTTGCCAACCGTTAATCGTTGTCAAGAGGGTAATACCAGTCACGAGCTGAATATTATCAAAATGTGAAGGGCAGATGGCGTAATGCAAGTTACAGTCAGGAATTATAAAAAGCGGGGAGTGATGACTGGTGACTGTTGACTGTTGACTGTTGACTGTTTAGTTATTATTCTCCCATGCCCCATGCCCCATGCCCCATAACCTATTCCAATTCATGACGCTGGAAAAAATAACCGTAGGTAGCTAGATAAAATAGCTTCACCAATAAATATAGTAATTACAGACCCTAAAGCGAGAAAAGGCCCGAAAGGCATCTTTTGTCCGAACTTGTGGCGCGATCGCACTATTGCACCGCTACCCACTAACGCTCCCAGGGCACAGGCTAGAAAACTAGCCAACAGCAAATATTTCCACCCTAACCAGGCTCCCATCATTGCTGCTAATTTGGCATCACCAGCCCCCATTGCAGCTTTTCCGAAGGCAATGGAACCTAATATGGCGATGGCATCAAGCAACCATAACCCCAATACTGCACCAACTATCCCCATCATCAAGTGATTTACCAGTGCTACAGAACTAGCTTCTGGTAGAAAACCAACCATCATTTGAAATAAAATGCCCGCCACTAAACCCGACTTAGTAAGTGCATTGGGCAGCGTCATTGTATCCAGGTCAATCAACGATAGCGCCAATAACCAACTGCAAAAAGCCCAATAGCCTATTGTGAAAATTGAAGCTTTAAATACTAAAAAAACCAGTAAAAAAATTATTCCCGTTACCCCCTCTACCACAGGATAACGGAGAGAAATTTTGCTTTTGCAATATCGACACCGCCCTCTCAAGGAAATCCAGCCGAACACTGGTACGTTGTCGTAAGCTTTTAGCTGATTTAAGCAATGCGGACAACGAGAAGGCGGCCAAAGAATTGACAACCCAGCAGGTAATCGATAAACAACAACATTGATAAAACTGCCAACAGATGCACCCAAAGCAAAGACAATTACACTCGCCAAAACGGCGAACAAAATGTCCATATAGTCATTCGTCCTTAGTCATTAATCATTAGTCATTTGTCATTTGTCCTTTGTCCTTTGTCAAGAGTTAACAACTAATGTCCTCTGTTCTTTGTCATTAGTCATTTGTCCTTCTTGTTTGACTAATGACCAATGCTCAATGACTAATGACTAATGCCCAATGCCCAATGCCTAATGCCTAATGCCCAATGCCCAATATTTAATACATGTGCGATTCAATTTGACTCAAGGGCACAAAACACTCTTGAGGTAAGAGAACAGGTTGGTTAGTAAAAATCACCTTACCTCGATGAGTTAAACGATTAATTGCTACACCGGAAGGTTGCCCAGCTATTTCGGGATGTACTTCGCAGTGAGTGTAGTAGATCTGCCCAGCGGCTCTGATTACGGCGGTATCAATCAAAGGCGGCTGGTTTTTAGGAACTGTAAAATTTGTTTGACCTTGTCGTAATGCGTACACTATCGACTGTTATTTGATTGCTAGATTTCTCTTTAGTCTACCCGAAACTTATGGTAAAGGTTGCCAAATTGCCCAGGTTGAATTATTAAATTATTGAGCTTCCAGAGCTACAATCAGCGCATTGCCCATAGCACGGCAACTTAAGAGATTTTTTCCTGGTGAAATTATATCACCTGTGCGATCGCCTTGTTCTAAAACTTGTAGTACAGCTTGTTCTATGCTATCTGCTGCTTTTGGCTCATTTAAGCCGTAGCGTAACATCATCGCCGCACTTAAAACCTGTGCTAATGGATTTGCCTTATCTTGTCCTGCAATATCTGGGGCGGAACCATGAACTGGTTCAAATACACCAGGGCCTTCAGCGCCCAAACTAGCGGAAGGCAACATCCCAATACTACCCGTGAGCATGGCAGCAGCATCAGAGAGAATATCGCCAAACAAATTCCCGGTGACAATGGTATCGAACTGCTTAGGAGCGCGTACCAACTGCATAGCGGCATTATCTACATAAAGATGAGACAGTTCGATGTCTGGATATTCTTGGGAAAGTTGGGTGATGCGATCGCGCCACAACTGAGATACTTCTAATACATTAGCCTTATCCACAGAACAAAGTTTGCCGCCACGTTTGCGGGCTGCTTCAAAAGCCACTCTTCCAATGCGATCGATTTCTGATTCTGTGTAAACCATCGTATTTACACCGCGTTTTTCACCAGTTTCGGTAGCAAAAATTCCCTTTGGTTTCCCGAAATAAATTCCACCAGTGAGTTCCCGCACCACCATAATATCGACGCCTTCCACAACTTCCCGCTTCAAAGTCGAAGCATCGATTAGCTGGGGCAAAATTTTTGCTGGGCGTAAATTGGCAAATAATCCCAAACCCGCACGTAGCCCTAACAAACCTGCTTCTGGGCGTAAATTCGATGGTAGAGAATCCCACTTGTAGCCACCAATGGCAGCGAGTAATACAGCATCACTATTACGACAAGTATCTAAAGTCGCAGAAGGCAGAGGTTCCCCCGTGGCGTCAATTGCAGCACCGCCGATGAGGGCTTCTTGGAATTCAAACTGAATATCAAATTGCTTCCCTGCAACTTTCAGCACATCTACCGCCACTGCCATAATTTCAGGGCCAATGCCATCGCCGGGGAGTAGGGTAATGCGGTAGTTCTGGGTCATAGCTCGTTTCTATTGGGTAAATGCTTGCAGATCAAATATCATACCCAGCAAAACGTACCGATGGAGTTTTTAATTTCTCAAGAAGGAGAAGGGGAAAGGGGAAAAGGGCAAAGGTAAAAACCTCGTTCTTGGGGATTCTTTATAGATGTAACCTGTCCATCCCTTTTCCCTTTAACCTTTTACCCTTTTTTTAAGAGCGCTTAGTCAGTTAAAACCTAAGCACAGAAGCTCTTATGGGCAATTTTAAAAAATTTTTCTCAAACCCCTTGACACCTCTTGTAGTATTATGTAGTATAAATGTAGTGAAGCGAAAGACAAGCTTCGCAAAGGTCAAAGTGATGTTCTACATACAACTCAAAGGCAGACGTTGGAATAAACCAAAGTCCCCAATCAACAAAGCGGCTTCTACTTGCAAACCATCACAAGTAGAGGCAAGAAACGAAAAAAATTCAAAGTTTGTACTGTTACAAACCACTGAATACATCAGGAATATCCAACAGATTTACTACCTAGAATTTCCGTTGCTTTCCTAAGATTTTCTAACAGTAAAAAATAATTTATCTGAACCTTGAAAACTGAATAAGAAATGGGCAAGTTCACCAACAAAACATGTGCCTAAAAACCTAAAATTTTAGGCACATATTCTCAAAAATCGGGGTGTAGCTCAATTGGCTAGAGCGTTCCGTTGTCTGCGGAAATGTTGCGGGTTCAAGTCCCGTCACCCTGGTTGAAGTTCCGTAGGCGAATAGTTCAAGCCGTCAGTTTCTCAAACTGAAGACTGCGAGTGCAAATCTCGTCGGGACTCCCAAACGGCTGAGTAGCCAAGTGGTTGAAGGCATTGGTCTGCAAAACCGACATCGTGAGTACCCTTCGGGAAGCCGCTTCGCGTCTACAAATCTCACCTCAGCCTCTGGTGTCGCAGTGTAGCTTAACGTAAAGCCCCAGGTTCATACCCTGGTATACGCGGGTGCAAATCCCGCCACTGCTACCAAATGCAGGGATGGTGTAACGGCAACACCTCGTGACTCCAAATCCGATGTTCTGGGTTCAAATCCTAGTCCCTGCGTCAGACAATTTTGGATTTTGGATTTTAGATTTTGGATTAAATTTTCTAATCTAAAATCCAAAATTTAAAATCTAAAATTCTCTCAATTATGCCCCTGTGGACGAATGGTTAAGTCGCTGTTCTTTCAAACCAGAGATTGCGGGTTCAAATCCCGTCAGGGGAATGACTTATTCTGGGTTGGCTCGCCTATTGGTGTGGGCTGCGCTCTGTAAAAGCGTCCTTTCTTGGTTGCAGGTTCAATTCCTGCCCAACCCACTGAGGAGAAGTGACCGAGTGGCCGAAGGTAGCTGTTTGCTAAACAGTATCGGATAATACCGACGCAGGTTCAAATCCTGTCTTCTCCGCCTTATGGAGTTAGGTAAAGTTATGCATGACGATGAAATTTATCACAGATAAGGTAGTAAAGAACACTTGTATTTACTCAAAAATGGCACGTTTTCTTCAATCTCTACCTCAAATTTCTTTGACTGTATTTTATCTGTGGGTTTCTACTCCTAATTTTTTACCAACAGCAAATGCTGCAACTCCCAAAAGCGCCAACAAACAAGTAACTTGTCAAGCCAAGAAACTACGAAATGATGAAGCACTTTTTCTATACCTAAGAAAACCGCAAGGAGAATTTGAAGATGGAGGTGCAATTAATTTATATGAAGATGCCAAGTTACAAGTACTAGCTAAAGGTGCTGAAAACTGGATTTACATTAGCGTTATCGATGCAGATAGTCCTAAAGAAAAAGGCTTAGAAGGTTGGATGCGTAGTAGCGCCCTAAAATGTACTGGTAATGTAGCTCAGGTTAAGCCTGCACTTTGTGAAGTCACTGGGTTGCAATCGGGGTCGGGGCAATTAGCTCTACGTGCCACAGCTGGCGGAAAGGCAACAGCAGCTTTAGATAATGGCAACAATATTACATTACTCAAGCCTGATATTGTCTCACTTCAAGGTCGCCCAACACCTTGGGTTAACGTGCGTGTTACTAATAGCTTAAACAACAGATTAGTAGGAAGAGAGGGGTGGATTAATTCTCAATACATCCTTTGCTATAGCCAGCAAAGCAATGATGCAATAAATTATCCGTAAAATAGCTGGGATTTTTAACTAGATATTAAGATCGCGTGGTGTAAGTGGATAACATCTGAGTCTACGAAACTCAAGAGTGAAGGTTCAAGTCCTTCCGCGATCGCCTGGACTGACATGAGAGATGAAATAATACCTGATTAGTGTTGAATTAAACCAGCCCACTACATAAAACTTATCTCTCTCCTTTTTTATCCCCCGGTAGCTCAGTTGGTAGTTAGCGCCTGTCTGAAGAACAGGAGGTCGTCGGTTCGATTCCGACCTGGGGGGCTTCGTTGCCTCATAGCTCAATGGCAGAGCAAGCGGCTGTTAACCGCGCAGCTGTAGGTTCGAGTCCTACTGAGGCAGCCATTTATTTCATTGCCGGGTGGACGAATTGGTAGAGTCACCTGTCTCTGAAACAGGAGTTTGTAGGTTCAAACCCTACCTCGGCAGCTAAATTTTGAGTTGAACTAGCAATTTATGATTTACTTAATCGTATTACCATATTTTTTAACCATTAAACAACTGCAAAGAATTCATGCCACGGCGAAGTATTCTGTCAAATAAATCAAAAGTAGAAGAAGCTGTGAAATGCTGCTCATCTGTAAAGCAATGCTTGGAATATCTAGGGCTTCGAGCGGCTGGTGGTAACTATAAACATTTCCATAATTGGTGTGATAAACATAATATTATTCCGCCGATAGGAGACAATACAATCGGATTTAGAAGGTATGCAGAACAGAAAAAAATCCCATTAGAAAATATTTTAATTTTAGGCTCTTCTTATAACAGATTTACTCTTAAAATTAGATTAATTGAAGAATCATTGTTCGAGGAAAAATGTTATGAATGCGGGATATCACCAGACTGGAATGGTAAGCGTCTTTGTTTGCAATTAGACCATATAAACGGTATTAGTAACGACAATCGACTTGAAAATTTACGTTTACTTTGTCCAAACTGTCACAGCCAAACAGAAACTTTTGCTGGTAGGCGATTAACTTATGGTAAAATCAATATTTTTTCTTGTTCGCAATGTCATACAGCAATAACAAAATACTCTAGGTTAAAACTTTGTAAAAAATGTGTATCAATAAGATTAAACTTCACAAAGAGGAAAGTAGAAAGACCTTCTAGAGAAGAATTATTCAAATTAATTTGGTCAAAACCAACAACTTTAATAGCTAAAGATTTTGGTGTTAGTGACAAAGCAGTAGAAAAATGGTGTAAATCTTATGGAATTGAGAAACCAGCAAGAGGATATTGGACAAAACAAAAGCAATTTCAAAGTTCAAATATTTGATGAATTAACACCTTCTAAATTTACATTGGGGAGTCGCCTAATTGGTATGGCACCGCTCTTTGAAAGCGGAAAAATATAGGTTCGAGTCCTATCTTCCCAGTTATATTAAATAAGTAATATCACTTATGCTCTTGTAGCCCAACTGGAAGAGGCTGCCGTCTCAAAAACGGTAAGTTGTGGGTTCGACTCCCACCAAGAGTATCCCACCAAGAGTACCAAACTTTGCTCCTGTAGCCCAATTGGAAGAGGTGGCAGACTTAAAATCTGTTTCGTTGTGGGTTCGACTCCCACCAGGAGTACCAACGGGGTGTAGCGCAGCTTGGTAGCGCGTCTGCTTTGGGAGCAGAATGTCGCAGGTTCAAATCCTGTCACCCCGATATGCCCCTGTGACGGAACTGGCATACGTGCTGGAATCAGAGTCCAGATTTTGCAGCTACCCTTCGGGAAGCCGCTTCGCGTCTACAAATCCTGTCAGGGGTACTAAGCTCTCGTGGCGGAATGGAAGACGCACTAGATTGAGGATCTAGTTTTTTGCAGGTTCAAATCCTGTCGGGAGTACCAAAATATCTGGGTGTGGCGCAGATAGGAGCGCGGGACTTTCGGTAACTCCAAGTCGCAGATACCTTGCGGGAAGCCGCCAAGGGGTCTACAATACCTGCCACTCTCAGACTTTGCCCTTGTAGCCCAACGGAAGAGGCGCTTCGCTTAGAACGAAGAGGTTGCTGGTTCAAATCCAGTCAGGGGTATTGGTGAATATGCGGGGATGAAGCAAGAGTGGCTTGGAGGTCTCATAAGCCTCACATCAGCAGGTGCAATTCCTGCCCCCGTCACCAAATTTTAGATTTTAGATTTTAAATTTTGGATTGTTGATTCAAACTGAAAATCTAAAAAGGTGTGAGAGCAAGTTTGCTTTCTTTGTGCAACAAATCCTTCTATCCCAAATCTACAATTCTTTACTCAAATTCATATCTGAAGCTATGGTGTCAATCTAAAATCCAAAATCCAAAATCCAAAATCCAAAATCCAAAATTCAGAAATAGTGCTGGTGTAGCTCAATTGGCAGAGCAACTGACTTGTAATCAGTAGGTTGCAGGTTCAATTCCTGTTACCAGCTTGATGCGGGTGTGATGTAATCGGTAGCATCTGAGTGCGCCATACTCAGTGCGTGGGTTCAAGTCCCTCCACTCGCTTGCGTAGTCCTGTAGCTCAATTGGTAGAGTGTTTTCCTTACAAGAAGAATGTTGCGGGTTCAATTCCTGCCAGGACTACCAAATCTTGGGAGTGTAGCTCAATGGAATAGAGCTTCGAGTTTCTACCTCGAAAGTTGTGGGTTCGAGTCCTACCACTCCCGCCTGACACTAGTCAAAAGTTAAAAGTCAAAAGAATGGATTTAATTATTCCTCTTTCTTTTTACTTTTTACTTTGCTCTTTTTACTTTTTTGATGGGGTCATAGCTCAGTTGGCTAGAGCGCCTGCCTTGCAAGCAGGAGGTCATGGGTTCAAGTCCCATTGATTCCACTGATGGTGTCTGAAGCCAAAGCGGTCGAGGCGCTGGTTTGTGGAACCAGTCAGAGCGGGTTCGAGTCCCGTCAGGCACCCCTAATGGAAGATGCCGCTGAATGGACGGCAACTGGTCTTGAAAACCAGGGTACGGGCAACTGTAGGGGTTCGATTCCTCCATCTTCCACTTTTTCCACCTGAAGCCGAAAAGCGAGGCGCTGTGCTGATAACACAGAAATAGGAGGGGCAGTACCTCCCTGGTGGATTTACATACAGCAGAATTCAGGAGTCAGAATTCAGAAGTCAGAATTAGAATAGTTTCTCTACCTGGCTTTGAGAGCTAGATAGTCTACTTCATTAACTTGAAATCTCCTGTATAAGTTTGGTGTTACAAGCTTTGCGATGTAATACGATCGCACTTGCTCATTTTTTATTCAAATTAACTAGGGTGGTTGGCATACCGGCTGTGCAGCGGGCTTTTAACCCGCAGAAATAGGTTCGACCCCTATACCACCCATTTATGAATAGGAACTGGCGATCGCCAGTTGAGCATGTTGCAATAATATATCTTTATCCAAAGCTTGCACGGTATATTGCGGTGTTAGCACCAGTAATTTTTCAATTCTTTCTCTAGCTGCTTCCACAACTGATTCATCTAAGCTACCGTCACTCAGAGAATTGGCAAAATCTTCAGCAATGCGATAAGTTCTTTCAATAGATGATGAATTAATATTACGCGAGACAATAAACAGGTCACAACCTGCATTAAGTGACCGCGCTACAGTCCCAGCTTGAATAAACATATCTGAGATTGCTTTCATATCTAAATCGTCAGAAACAACTACTCCCTTAAAGCCAAGTTCCTCCCTCAGTATGTTGTTGAGAATAGGTTGAGAAAGGGTCGCTGGTACATCAGGATCTATCTTGGGAAACAAGATATGGACTGTCATAACTAAAGGAATCTGTACTTCAATAAGAGTTTTAAAAGGTATCAGTTCTCGAAGTCGCAATTCTTCTAAAGTCAAATTGAGTACTGGTAGCTCAACGTGAGAATCTTGACTAGTATCTCCATGTCCGGGAAAATGCTTAGCACATCCGATAATTCCTGAATCTCGAAGTCCAAGGTAGTAGTCACGGGCACCTTGAGCAGCAGTTTCAGGGTTGCTACCAAAGGCACGAGAGCCAATTACAGGATTATTGGGCTGAGAAAAAATATCTGCTACAGGTGCCCAAGATAAATTTATTCCTAATGATTTTAGTTCTACAGCTGTGGCTTTTGCTACTTCGTAGGCGTGCGATCGCAGCAACAACGCTTGAGGAAATCGTGTAATTGGTGGCGGTGTACGAACCACACGACCACCTTCGTGATCTAAAGTGACAAACATTGACTCCCGTTGAGTATATTGTCGTATTTGGTTGTTCAAATCTTGGAATTTTTGTAGCCAAACCTCATAGGGAGTGCCATCTAGAAAATTTTTAGCAAAAAATATCACCCCAATGGGCTTTAATTCACTGAGTGCGCGTTTATCTTCATCACTTAACGTAGTACCGGAAATACCCAAAATCAGATGATGTCCAAAGCGGTTTAGCTGTTGCGATGATGCCATAATCCTTTACCTATAGTTGTGTAGCAAACAAATTCAACCCTAATCCTATACTTTTAGTGGGGCAGGGGGGAGATTAGGGAGATGGGGGAGACAAGGGAGATGGGGGAGACAAGGGAGATGGGGCAGAGAGAGGGGGCGAGGGAGAATAATAACTTTCCAGTCAACAGTCAACACCCCTATTTAAGTAAATATCATTATTGATTTTTAACAATTCAGATACGAATTACATGGTATTACTTACGTAATTCTAGAACAGCGATCGGCAAAAGCATTTTTGCTTCAACTCAATAATGCTCTGCCACAGGCATTGCACCCTGCTGTTTTTATATCGGGAGATTTATGTCAATAAGTTTATTTAATAACTGTCTCGATAGAATTACTTCCAAAATTTATAATATTTGTTACGAAAATTACAAAGGATTGACTAAAAATCCTAGATGGCTTTTGATGCGTAAAATAGCTCGATTTAAAATTGGGCGAGCTATTGTGATGTATTTCTTAAAACCCTCAGCTAAATTAGATTTTAATGATACCAATTCTTGTTTTCCAGATTTAAATGTAGATGAAGTTGTTAACTATCTCAAAACTGAAGGTATATATTTGGGAATTCAATTACCTGAAAATATTGTTCAAGAGATAGTGGAATTTGCTTATTCAACACTTTGTTATGGTAACCGAAAAACAGATATGGGTTTCTTTTACCATAAGAAAGAACACGCACAAACTAAGTTAGGAAAAAATTTTATTATTGGTAGTTATTTTAATACAGGTTTACTTTGCCCAGCTATCAAAAAACTCCAAAACGAGCCAACATTATTGGCAATAGCCGCTGCATTTTTACATGCTGAACCCAAACATCAAGGGAATTTAATGTGGTGGAGTTTTTCTGGAAATGCAACATATCTCGAACAAAGCCAAGCTGCTCAGTTGTTTCACTACGACCTTGACGATTATGGTTGTGTCAAGTTTTTCTTCTACTTAACTGATGTAGACGATGGTAGTGGGCCTCATGTTTGTGTTCGTGGTAGTCATAATCACAAAAAATGGTCACATCTCTGGCTACGCAAACGAGAAACAGATGAAGACATCGTTAATTATTATGGTTCTGAATCTTTAGTAAAAATTTGTGGCAAAGCTGGTTTGGGATTTGTGGAAGATCCACTTTGTTTCCATAAAGGAATTACTCCTACTCATCAAGATCGTTTAATATTGCAAATAGAATTTGCTAGAAATGACTATGGGATGCAGCACGATTTACGACCAGCTTTTCTACTGAAATGTATTTAAGCTAATGGGCATAAGTTAAATGCAAAACAGCTTAGTTTCAGTTGTGGCGACTGTAGTTTTCAAAAGTTTTTGATTTAATCAAATTTACAGTTGTAATTCAGTTACAACAGTTAAAATACTTAATTTAAAATATACAATGTTTTTATTTTTACAGAAAATATAATTTTTTTAGAAAAATTCAGCTAGAAATGAATTAGCAGTCTTTAACCAATGCTCCAAAGATTTCCTGAAAACAAATACACGAATTACCAAAGAAATCAACTGTTTTGAGACAACAGTTAATAACTGGTTTTTTTTAATCAGAGGTAATGACTTTTGTTTCTCGACATCTGGTAGTCTAAATCTAGATAAAATCAAGGCAGTAAAGCCATTGTCAACAATGGTTGTCTAAATGGGTGTGTATCAGACAAAATTCCCTTTTAAACAAGTTTTTTGGGAAAGCGATCGCACAACGACTACTAAATGTAACGGATTGCAACGTATAATGAAAACGGCAAAACCATTAAGAAATATTGAAGGGCAGTAGGGTTAAATGCGAGTAGCGATCGCGGGTGCTGGTCTAGCAGGACTTTCCTGCGCGAAATATCTTACAGACGCAGGTCATACTCCCGTTGTCTTGGAAAGCCGGGACGTACTGGGTGGTCTTGTTGCGGCTTGGAAAGACTCTGATGGCGACTGGTACGAAACCGGGTTACACGCCTTCTTTGGGGCATATCCGAATATGCTCCAATTGCTCAAGGAGTTGGGCATCGAAGACAGACTCCAGTGGAAAGAGCATACACTGATTTTCAATCAACCAGATAAGCCTGGGACATTCTCACGTTTTGATGTTCCAGATATTCCCTCTCCATTCAACGTGATTGCGTCGATTCTTCGCAACAAAGACATGTTGACATGGGAGCAGAAAATTCGATTTGCGGTTGGCCTACTTCCAGCAGTGGTTCGGGGTCAAAAGTATGTCGAAGACATGGACAAGTACAGTTTCCTAGAGTGGTTGGAAAGGCAAGGTGTTGATGAGCGAGTAACCAGTGACGTTTTTATCGCTGCGTGTAAAGCCCTCACCTTTATCAACCCCGATGAAGTTTCTGCAACGATTCTCTTAACTGCGCTGAATCGTTTTCTGCAAGAACGATATGGTTCTAAGATTGCATTTTTAGATGGTTCTCCCACAGAACGCCTATGCAACCCTATCGTCGATTACATCACAGAACGTGGCGGCCAAGTGCGCCTAAATGCCCCATTGAAAGAGATTTTGCTCAACCCCGATAATACAGTTAAAGGATTCTTGATTCGGGGATTAAATGGGGCAGAAGATGAAATAATCACGGCTGATGCTTACGTATCTGCCATATCAGTTGACCCCCTGAAAGCGATGTTGCCTAGCCCTTGGAAGCAAATACAGTTTTTCCAGAAGCTAGAAGGCTTAGAAGGAGTACCAGTGATCAACCTACATCTGTGGTTTGACCGGAAACTTACACAAATCGATCACTTACTCTTTTCGCGATCGCCACTCCTGAGCGTTTATGCTGATATGAGCAATACCTGCCGTGAATACGCCAACCCTGACCGCTCAATGCTGGAATTAGTTCTAGCGCCGGCGAAAGATTGGATAGCCAAATCCGATGAGGAGATTGTGGCTGCGACAATTGCCGAGTTAGAAAAACTCTTCCCCGACCACTTTGGGGGAGATAACCCAGCAAAACTGCTGAAATCTCATGTGGTGAAAACGCCGCGTTCAGTTTACAAAGCGACCCCTGGTCGCCAACAGTACCGTCCTGCACAAGTCACGCCGATTGCTAACTTCTATCTAGCCGGAAGTTATACCATGCAACGCTACTTAGGCAGTATGGAAGGTGCCGTACTTTCTGGTAAGCTGACAGCACAGGCGATTTCTGAGGCCTTCCCGGTAGCAAAATCCTCAAACCTGCAAACGCTCACCCGACCGCCTGCAACGAATGCTGCAACTGCCTGAATCCAAAGCCCGCATGAAAACGCTGGTCTCTGTGGACGAGTCCTACGAACTTTGTCGTCATCTCATAGCCAAATACTCCACGACTTTTTACCTCAGCACTTTGCTTCTGAGCAAGGAAAAGCGTCCTGCTATTTGGGCTATTTATGCTTGGTGCCGCCGTTTAGATGAACTGGTAGATGGCCCTGCATCTGCTATTACCACGC
Organism: Nostoc linckia z4; assembly: GCF_002608075.1. GTDB lineage: Bacteria > Cyanobacteriota > Cyanobacteriia > Cyanobacteriales > Nostocaceae > Nostoc > Nostoc linckia. The sequence goes on along the minus strand of NZ_LAHA01000001.1, from coordinate 234,695 downwards.
CAGAAACCCTAGACCTATGGGAACAGCAGCTAGAATCAATTTTTGCTGGACACCCATTGGATAATTTCGACGTAGCTTTGGTAGATACGGTTCAACGCTTCCCAATGGACATTCAGCCCTTTCGGGATATGATTGCTGGTCAACGTATGGACTTATACCGAAGTCGCTATGAAACCTTCGAGGAGTTATATCTTTACTGTTATCGTGTCGCCGGCACTGTAGGCTTGATGTCCACAGCAATCATGGGATTGGATACTAGCAACAATACAGCTCCGTGGCATCGCGAACAACAGCCACATAATCCCACCGAAGAAGAAATTGCCTTAGGAATTGCCAAGCAACTCACCAACATCTTGCGAGATGTGGGTGAGGATGCCCGACGCGGACGAATTTATATTCCTCTAGAAGATTTGGCAAGATTCAACTACACCGAACAAGACTTGTTTGATGGTATAGTTGACGATCGCTGGCGTTCCTTAATGCGGTTTCAAATTGCCCGCGCACGACAGTTTTATCGCAAGGCAGAAAAGGGAATTTCCTACCTAGCCAGTGATGGTCGTTGGCCTGTGTGGGCAGCTTTAATGCACTACAGTGGGATTTTAAGCGTAATCGAACGTAACGATTTTAATGCCTTCACGAAACGCGCCTACGTGCCTCAGTGGCGAAAGTTACGTTCTTTGCCAGTAGCCTGGATGCGATCGCAAGTCCTGTAAGAATTATTAAAAGGAAACAGGGTTGGGGGAATGGTCAACACAAAATCCCCTACTGAAAAGTAGGGGATTTAAATAGAGATGCTTTATTAGGACTTACGCATGGTAAACGAAAAATTAAGGGTTTGGGCTGGGTATGGGGCATAGAACTTTGGGCAAGAAAAAATCCCCAATGCCCAATGCCCGATGCCCTATTACCGACCTCAACAAATAATCTCGCTGCCTAAGTCCCGATTTAGTTGCTCAAGTCGTTGACTGTGAACCGTCAACAATCGCAATGAAATTATTTTTTACCTGCAATTTTCTTAGCACTGTTGCTTTTTGTTGGCGCAGCCGAGGCATCATAGAAACAATTGACAAATTACTTATTGACTCTGCCTGATATATCTGCTAACATCACTATTTATGACCGTGGAGAGGTGGCTGAGTGGTCGAAAGCGGCAGATTGCTAATCTGTTGTACGGCAGGCAACTCCGTACCGAGGGTTCGAATCCCTCCSTCTCCGTTTTTCAGACTTTGAGCCGCACACCGCACTACATTGTGTGTAGAAAGTATTCATAAAAATAGTAAGCACTTTTACTCCTTCAGAGGGATGTTATGATTTATCCTTTGGAGTCTTGATAAATTCAAACTAACTTTTAAATATAGTTTGAACATTACTTTTAGGCTCCTGAATATTTTGAGGAGTGAAAGTAACTTATGCAAAAAATTCGTACAGCCTTAGCCTTAAGTATAGCTACTCTCGTAGGTGGGTTCCTTTTAGGTGCTTGTGAAGACGGTGGTGGAACTAACACCACAACTGGCGGGCTGAAAATTGGTTCTTTATTGCCAACAACAGGTGATTTAGCATCTATTGGACAGCAGATGGCACCTAGCGTTCCCCTACTAGTGGAAACCGTCAACGCTTGCGGTGGTGTAAACGGCCAACCTGTTACCCTTGTTGCTGTAGACGACCAAACAGACCCAAAAGCTGGTGCTGCGGGTATGACTAAGCTAGCATCAGTGGATAAAGTTGCAGGTGTCGTTGGTTCTTTTGCTAGCAGTGTTTCCACAGCCGCCGTTTCAATTGCTGCTCAAAATCAAGTGATGTTGATTTCACCAGGTAGCACCAGCCCTGTATTTACAGAAAAGGCACAAAAAGGCGATTTTAAAGGTTTTTGGGCACGTACAGTTCCCCCTGATAGCTACCAAGGGCCAGCTTTAGCCCAACTCGCCACTAAAAAAGGCTTCAAGCGAGTATCCACCGTCGTAATTAATAACGACTATGGTGTCGGCTTTGAAAAAGCATTTGTTCAAGCTTTTGAAAAATTGGGTGGAACCGTAGTTAACAAAAAGAATCCTGTGCGCTACGACCCCAAAGCAACCACCTTTGAAACGGAAGCCACAGCTGCTTTTGCTGGGAAACCAGATGCAGTCCTGGGAGTTTTTTACGTTGAAACAGGTAGCTTGCTGCTGAAATCAGCATATCAGCAAGGTCTTAGCAAAGGCGTACAAGTGATGCTCACAGATGGTATGAAATCAGACGAATTTCCTGGTCAAGTCGGCAAAGGTAGCGATGGGAAATACATTGCAACTGGAACCATCGGCACAGTACCTGGTTCTGATGGTAAAGCATTAGAGTCTTTTCAAAAGCTTTGGAAAGAGAAAAAAGGTGGTTCACCAGGGGAATTCGCTCCCCAAGCTTGGGATGCTGCTGCTTTATTAGTATTGTCGGCCCAAGCTGCTAAAGAAAATACAGGCGCTGGTATAGCTAAGCACATCCGTGAAGTTGCTGGCGGCCCTGGTACAGAAGTTACCGATGTCTGCGAGGGATTGAAGTTGCTTCAAAAGGGTGAAAAGATCAACTATCAAGGAGCCAGTGGTAATGTAGATGTTGATGTGAACGGTGATGTCGTCGGTGTTTACGATGTCTGGACAGTGGGAGACGATGGCAAAATCAAGGTAATTGATAAAGTGACGCCGAAGAAGTAGAAAGTGAGGAGTTAAGAGTTAGGAGTTAGGAGTTATGAATGAGGAATTAAGGAGTACTAAACTTGTAACGTGAGAGTTGAGAAGTCAGAGCTTAGGAGTCAGAAGAATTCAAGAATTAGGAGAATGTGCGATCGATGAATACACCAATCATAGTAAGCTTGTCATCATTTTTGGCTTCTAACTCCTAATTCCTAACTCCTAACTCCTACCTCCTAACTCCAAACTCCTAACTCTTAACTTTTAAAAGCCACTGAAGTTGTAACCTACACCTAATAATAAGCCCACATCAGTTTGATTAAAAAATCCCGCATTCACAGAGGCTGTTGCTGTAAATTGAGAACTCAGGGGTACATCAATACCACCAGATACTAAAAAGGCAAATTCCGAATTATCACCACTTTTCCAAGCTGCTCCCACTCCTACATAAGGTGCAAAGGCTAAGGGTTCCTTGAAAGGATCTGTTGACTGGAAAGAAAAGTCGTAGGTGACAGGAAGTAAAATTGTGGTGTTGTCACCAAATATCGCAGATGGGCGTACTGAAATCGAATTTGTTAAGCCGACTTTGCTGATGACCGCAAAGTTACCATCGCCTAAAGAGGAACTACCACCACTCAAACCAATGTTAGCAGCAACCCCAACATAACTGCTACCGCCACGGGTAGTTGTACCTAAATCGATATCTGATTGAGCGATTCTGGGATCAGATGTTTGAGAATTTGCTTGCTGAGGCTCAGAATTCAGCGTTGCAGATGAGGTTGCTACTGTCCCTGGAATAGGTGTCAGAGTTTCCTCTGTCCCAGCATGAGAAAACTGCTGGATCTTAGTTACATTTGCAACTGTTGATGGTTCAGTTGTTTCTGTGGTTTCTAGTTCAGTACTTAATTCATTACCAGACACTACAGCTGCGGGAGCTTCAGTCAATGGCTGAGTGCTTACCGGCTCGACTGTCTGAGCAATAGCAGATAAGCTGCTACTCAGGACTGTAAAAGCAGCTATACTTGGTAACCAAAAAACACCAGTGCGAAGAAAACTAGTATTCACGTTCACTCACTCCTAATACAAATATTGCCACGCCAAATAAAGGGTTTTGTTGATTTGAGTCAACAAATTTGGACAATACTCAAAATTTAACACCAAAAAATCAATTTTTACATACTGGTTTTGATAGATTTATTTACTTAACAACAAGTAGCAAAAAATTAACTACGATATTCTAAATATCCGGAATTTAACAGATGACAAAAAATATCCACATTTTCAGCCAATACGCTTGGGTTAAAAAGCGGTTTATATTTTTGTGTTTAATAACTTGTTATACTTTGAATTTGCATAATTAAAACTAATTTTTAGACTTACACCATAAGAGTTGGATTGAATTTTATAGTGTAATTTCAATGTTTTTAAATGAGCAAATAATCTAATATAAATCAACATTGAAAAACACAAAACACAGTTTTGGTAATTACTTCGCTTCACTGCGTTCTGCTGGTCATGACGTTTCACATTTAGCTAGGAATCCGCTTTGATTCTTGAATTTATCTGCGTGGTGCGCGTTTGTGTAGTGCAAGCGCCATAGGCAGGGAACTCTTAACAGACGAGTGTACTGAATCTTGTTGAAAAATCAAATAGGAATCCTATAGAAAAAATAAGCAGGAGATTGCGTAAATTTCTGCTGAAGAGCTTAGTCTACATTAATACACAAGGCTCTTAATATTTGGTTCAACTTTTGAGTGCATTGACATTACTGTTGTAACTATAGGACATTGAGGACTGTTTCCTGCTCTATGCCCCAATATGCTTGGGTTAAGGCAGGTCTATCCTTTACCCCTTACCCCTTAACCTTTTCCCAGACTACAAGGGAAGTTCATACTGCTTATCCGAACCGTATCAACCGCAGAGGCGCAGAGAACACAGAGGTAATTCCGTCATTAGGAGCGGCGAAATAATCTTCCTTGAGGCTGGGATTGCTTCGCTACACTTTCGATCGCAATGACAATATCGGCGTTGTGTAAGTCCTAATTGTGTAGAAATTGACGATTCATTTTTAATACTTGGTATAATTTTACAGTTTAAAAATCAGAGCTAACTGCTGTAGTAATAATTGTAAAGTGATATTACAAACCTTGGAAAAATATTTAGAATTTGTCTACAAGCCAAACATAGTTTTAAGGTAGAACCTATAAGAGAGACTTGAGGCAAATGTGATGAGCGGAAATAATATTCAAAACTATCGCTATGTCTGTACCCTGACCTTTGGTGATATCTACGGTCAAATAATTGTTTGGTTAATTACAATTACCCTCAGCTTGGCATCAGCCTTGGCATTAATGGGTGCTAAGAAACCTGTATATGCTTTAGCAACAGTAGGTCTCGTCGTTTTGCTATCGCTGCCTTTCTTGCTGTTTGCGTTTGTGACTACATTGTTAAATCATATTGAACTAGTTCCTGTACAACCTGGAACCAAAACAGAACCAATACCAGGTAATGTGTCTCAGCAAAAACCTGTACAAGTAGCTAGTTAGAGAGTTGGGAGTTAGGAGTTGGGAGTTGGGAGTTGGGAGTTGGGAGTTAGGAGTTGGGAGTTGGGAGTTGGGAGTTGGGAGTTGGGAGTTGGGAGTCAGTGCATCTGTCTGTTAGCTTTTCATTTCTAACTTCAAAATTACGCATTGTGTGGATTAGACACTAAAATCCTTGATTTATCGTTGTAGAGACGTTGCAATTGTAGAGACGTTGCACTGCAACGTCTCTACAGGGCGCACAATCCTTGATATTTCGTTGATTTCGATAATTTATATCAGATGTAAATTTGTAATAACATCCCTGTCTATGAGCAGGGAATTTTTTTGTAAAGATGCATGATTATTCCTTTATACCAATTTGAAAAATGATTGCGACAGATGTATAGCCAAAAGCGATTACTACTAACTGTTTCACAATCCAAAATCTAAAATCTAAAATCCAAAATGGTATTACTGCTTAAAGAATACTTAGCCATTGAGCGGAAAATCCACAACCAAGTCATGAAAATATTTCTTTCTCAGTCAACAGTCAACAGTCAACGTTATTTTCAAGTTAGTTGAATCAGTTGCAAAATCCTTCTGGTTTCTACAATAGAACAGCAATGGTTTGCAGTCAGGGTTTAAATAATGCTGGAACACGATGTCATTATTGTTGGTGGTGGATTGGCAGGATGTCGCGCGGCTGTGGAAATCGCCCGTAAAGATCCTAGTTTAAATGTTGCTGTGGTTGCTAAAACCCATCCCATTCGTTCCCATTCGGTGGCGGCCCAAGGTGGTATGGCTGCGTCACTGAAAAATGTGGATTCGGAAGATAGTTGGGAAGCACATGCTTTTGATACTGTCAAGGGTTCTGACTATTTAGCAGATCAAGATGCTGTGGCAATTCTGGCTCAGGAAGCGCCAGATGTGGTGATTGATTTGGAACACATGGGTGTTTTGTTCTCGCGCTTACCTGATGGTCGTATTGCTCAAAGAGCTTTTGGCGGACATTCCCACAACCGCACTTGCTACGCGGCAGACAAGACTGGTCACGCAATTTTGCATGAATTGGTTAACAACCTGCGGCGTTATGGCGTGCAAGTATATCAAGAGTGGTATGTAATGCGTCTCATTTTGGAAGAGGGGCAGGCTAAGGGTGTGGTGATGTTCCATTTGTTGGATGGACATGTTGAAGTTGTTCGAGCCAAGGCAGTGATGTTTGCCACGGGCGGTTATGGTCGTGTTTATAACACCACCTCTAATGATTACGCTTCTTCGGGTGATGGTTTAGCTATGACTGCCATTGCTGGTTTGCCTCTAGAAGATATGGAATTTGTGCAATTTCATCCCACTGGTTTGTATCCAGTGGGGGTATTGATTTCCGAAGCAGTACGGGGTGAAGGTGCGTATTTGATTAATAGCACAGGCGATCGCTTTATGAAAAATTACGCACCTAGTCGCATGGAATTAGCTCCTCGTGATATTACCTCACGAGCGATCGCTTATGAAATTCGTGCCGGTCGCGGTGTCCATCCCGATGGTAGCGCTGGCGGCCCCTTTGTCTATCTGGATTTGCGACACATGGGTAAAGAAAAAATTATGAGTCGCGTTCCCTTTTGTTGGGAAGAAGCCCATCGATTAGTAGGTGTTGACGCTGTAACTCAACCTATGCCAGTGCGCCCGACAATTCATTATTGTATGGGTGGTATCCCAGTGAACACTGATGGTCAAGTCCGCAGTAGTGGTGATGGTTTAGTTGAGGGCTTCTTTGCTGCTGGGGAAACAGCTTGTGTTTCAGTACACGGCGCAAACCGCTTAGGTAGTAATTCGCTGTTAGAATGTGTAGTTTATGGCAAACGCACTGGTGCAGCGATCGCTCAATTTGTGCAAAAACGTAAATTGCCTTCTGTGGACGAGGAACGCTACCTCAATGAAGCCAAGGAACAAATCCAAGCTTTGCTAGAACAGCAAGGAAAATACCGCATTAATCAAGTTCGTGAAGCCTTCCAAGATTGTATGACTGAGTATTGCGGTGTTTTCCGCACTGAAGCATTAATGACTGAAGGGTTACACAAACTACAAGAAATTCAACAGCGATATCCGCAAATTTATTTAGATGACAAAGGAAGTTGCTGGAATACGGAACTGGTAGAAGCCTTAGAACTGCGAAGTTTGATGGTGGTGGGACAGACCATATTAGCATCAGCCTTAAATCGTCAAGAAAGCCGTGGCGCACACTTCCGGGAAGATTATTCCCAAAGAGATGATGTGAACTTTCTCAAACATACAATGGCTTACTATTCGCCAGCAGGAATTGATATTCAATATCGACCTGTGGCAATTACTATGTTTGAGCCAAAAGAGAGAAAATATTAAATAGGCACTATTGAATATGGCGAATGACTTCGGCAACTGACCAAGCTTGAGCGATGGCTCCCCTTGGTGTGTGGGGTGAATCGCCATCAAAAATCTCAGAAATAGAACCGATACAAGCGGCAAATAAAAAGTGATCTATCAGGGGTTGCCAATCAAAAGGTAGTGCTTGTTGTGGATAAAAACGTTGCCAAGCACGAATGTACGGGCCAATTAACCACGGCCAAACAGTACCTTGATGATAAGCGCGATCGCGTTGCTCTTGGTTGCCCTCATATTTCCCTTTGTACTCCGGGTCTCCGGGATCGAGACTGCGGAGACCATAGGGAGTCAGCAAGCTGGTAGTTGCCAAATCTAGTATTTGACAGCCTTGATGTTCAGAAAATCCACAATGGTGCAACGACAACGCCAAAACAGCATTGGGGCGAATTTGAAAATTTCGGCGATCGTCCGGCTCGATAGTATCGTAGAGATAACCAAGTTGGGGATTCCAAAACTTTTGCAAGGAATTTTTTACTAGTTGTGCTTGCTGAGCATAACGCTTTGCTTGTTTGCTAAGACGCACGGGTTCGCGAAACTCAAGCTGACTTAGGCGTTCTGCCCACTGACTTAACCAACACAAAGCAGAATACCACAGCGCATTGATTTCCACTGGCTTACCGCGACGAGGAGTAACAGGGTTTGCCCCAATCACCACATCCATCCAAGTTAAGGCTACACCACGAGCATCCCAACCTATCAATCCATCAGTAGCATCAGCCTGGATGTTATAGCGTGTGCCACCAATAAAGGCTTTATGAATTTGCTGGACTACAGAAAACTGCTCTGCCAAAAATTGCCAGTCTTGTGTAGCTTCCAAATAAAGTCCTAAAGTTTCAATCCACCAAAGAGGCGTATCAATACTGTTATAAAATGGCTCTCGATCCACATCCGGAAAGGCATTAGGAATTAAACCGTGACGACAGTAATGCCCAAAAGATCGCAATATTTCTTTTGCCAACTCAAAGCGCTGCGGAACTAAAGTCAATCCCGGTAAGGCAATTAATGTATCTCGCGCCCAATCATTAAACCAGTGATAACCAGCAATCACCGTCGGGGATGCTGTTGAAGCTCGATAGACGATAAAGCGATCGCTCGCCTTGAGTAATTGTTGGATAATTGGGGCATTGGGCATGGGGCATTGGGCATTGGGCATTGGGCATTGGGCATTGGGGAGCCACTGCGGTCTTGGGGTCTCCCCAAGTGGAGCAAGTGGCGTCATTGGGCATGGGGCAGAGAGGAAAAACTCATCTCCCCTGCTCCCTTGCTCCCTTGTCTCCCTTGTCTCCCTTGTCTCCCCATCCCCCCATCCCCCCATCTCCCCATCCTCCATACCACCTGTCCCACTCCATCCAAAAATCTGAGAGAGCCTTTCCTGTTCTGCTTCCACGGCTTCTGCAAAGGTTTCGGAGGTGAGAACACCTAATAGTGGGTTGGGAAAACCTAATCGTGCTTCTAGAGTTACTGCATCTCCTGGTTGGAGTGTCACTGTTAAGTAACCAGGACTGTGTAGGTCTTCTTTATCGGCTAATCCCCGTTTTGTTTCCTCAGAAAATCGATAATTCCAATACCAAACTGCATCTGATTGATAATTTCCTTTTGTCCAGCGCAAGTGCCAAGGTATGCCAAAATGCTGAGATTTTCTTGCTTGCAGGCAGACTTGTTGTTGTCCAAGCAGTTGGGAGAATTGTAATTCTGAGTCAAAGGTCTGTTGATGGTGAAAGTCACGTTCTGCTATCAGCAATCGCAGTCGTAAAATTGCTTGTTCGCTTCCCTCGTAGCGATATTGGATGAGAATGCGATCGCAAAATTGGACAGGGGCATTGGGCATTGGGCGTTGGTCGCTATATATTCTCCCATGCTCCCTGCTCCCCTGCTCCCTGCTTTCTTCCCAACCATAAGGCATCACCAATTGTCTAGTTAATTGCCAGTTATCTTGCCCCCAAATCCATTTTGGAACTGGGTTAATATCAAAGAAGCGTAACAGTTCGTAGCCACCCCGCTCTATCTGAACGTTACCCCAAATATTTGCCCCTAGTCCGATAACGCTCCCTGATACTTCCAAGCTAGCTTCGAGGTGCGATAACAGTAAAGTACGCTCATAAGGAGGATTTTTAGCGGCAAACAGCCAACCGTGATATATGCGCGTGCGGATATCAGAAACTGTACCACTGGCAAAACTTCCTAGACCATTGGTAAGTAACCATTCTCTTGTATCTAAATCAGACATTTGCTACTCAAAATCGTTATGAGTATGATATAGTCGTAACAGATTGTAATCAAACTGTAAAGCGTGGATGGGTGAGTTTTACCAGACCCAAACTCCAACGCTAGTAAACCGATAAAGGAGAATAAGTTAATGTCTCTAAGTTACGGAACAGAAGGAAGCCTCCGCGTTGGTCAGCAAGCTCCCGATTTCACAGCAACAGCTGTGGTGGATCAGGAATTCAAGACAATCAAACTTTCCGATTATCGTGGTAAGTATGTCGTCCTGTTTTTCTACCCCCTAGACTTTACGTTTGTTTGTCCTACTGAAATTACAGCATTTAGCGATCGCTACGAAGAATTCAAGAAAATTAATACGGAAATCCTTGGGGTTTCCGTAGATAGCGAATTCTCCCACCTCGCTTGGATTCAAACCGATCGTAAGTCTGGTGGCGTAGGCGACTTGAATTATCCTCTAGTCTCCGACATCAAGAAAGAGATTAGCGCAGCTTACAACGTGCTTGACCCAGCAGCAGGCATAGCCTTGCGCGGTCTGTTCATCATCGACAAAGATGGTATCATACAGCACGCTACAATTAACAACTTAGCTTTTGGTCGTAGCGTTGATGAAACCCTGCGGACATTGCAAGCTATTCAGTACGTTCAATCTCACCCAGATGAAGTTTGCCCAGCTGGTTGGCAACCTGGTGACAAAACAATGAATCCCGACCCAGTGAAGTCCAAAGTCTACTTCTCTGCTGTCTAGATTAGATTTGCTGGAGTTAATCCAGCAATCAACAATAACCACAGATAAACAAGGAATAGACTTCTTGCATAAGTCGGGAAAAAGGTAAGGGGAAAGGGGGAAAAGTTTTGTGTTTTCCCTTTCCCCTTTAACATGCACCCCTTTTTCCATCTCTTGCAAAAAGCACTTTTGCAAAAGGTCTAATGTATGTGTGGTTTTGTCATTGAAAGGGGAAATGGGGATTGGGGATTGGAGAGATGACGGTTGACTGTTGACGGTTGACTGTCCTATGCCCCATGCCCCATATCCAATTGTTTTAAATAATCAAAAAATAAAAATATGCTGACTTCAACTGATTTTAGTGGGTTATTAAACGAGCGATTCTTTCGCAATTTTTTACCAGTTCCAGCTACAAATCAACTGAGATTAGGTGTAGGAACGCCAGATTTTCAGTTACCGGATATCACTAACGGTACTTTAGTAAAGTTGTCTGACTATAAAGGTAAGCAACCAGTTTTAGTTGCCTTTACTCGTATCTTTACTGAAAAGCAATATTGCCCTTTTTGTTATCCTCACATCAAAGCTTTGACTGAAAATTACGAACAATTTAAAAATCGTGGAATCGAAGTTTTGATGATTACTAGTACTGATGAACGGCAAAGTCAAATAGTTGTAAGAGATTTGGGTTTACAAATGCCGTTACTTAGCGATCCAAGTTGCCGAGTGTTTCGTACTTATAATGTAGGACAAGCTTTGGGAGCGCCTTTACCAGCACAGTTTGTATTAGATAAGGAAGGAAAACTTAGATATTGGCATTTATTTTCTTTTCTGGATCATAATGCTAGTGTTGAAACATTATTACAACAATTCATCGGTATCTCAGAAAATAATTGATGTTTGGAAATTCCTAAATCAAGGGATAATTTAACACCCTCTAAAATCTCTGGATGTGCTTCAAGAGCCTACCTCAGAGACTTACAATTAAAAAAAATGTGTAGGCAGACTGGAGGTGAGAAAAATAGTGTATTGAGTCTAGGAATTTTGGAATAATTTATTTTTTGAGTTACTTAAAAGGATGTTTGAAAAGTCTATAGTAGTGTATCAAATATTTTTACCCCACCCTAACTTTGTCAAGGGTAGAGATGGGAAAAGGGTAAGGTGTTAAGGTTTCCCCTTTCCCCTTTCCCCTTTTCCCCTTTCCCTTTCCCCTTTCCCCTTTCCCCGAACCATATTGCCTCATCCCCTTGAATGCGTTTGCCTTGGGCGTTGCGATCGCTTATGCTAAATGTCAGTCTAATTGGCATTACCTTCTGTGGACAAAAACCGCGAACCGTTTATTAGTCTGGCACTTTACCACGCCTTTAAATGGTCAGTCGTTAGCCCCATGCTTCACGCTTACTTTCGGGGTAACATTTATGGCGCGGAAAATGTACCTGAATCTGGGCCATTAGTGGTGGTAAGCAATCACGCTAGTTACTTTGACCCGCCAATTGTCTCTAATTGTGTACGCCGTCCAGTGGCGTACATGGCTAAGGAAGAATTATTTAAAATCCCTGTTTTGGCGCAAGCAATCAAGTTGTATGGTGCTTACCCAGTGAGTCGGGGAAGCGCCGATCGCAATGCTATCCGTGCAGCCTTAGAATACCTAAATAATGGTTGGGCTGTGGGTGTTTTTTTGCAAGGTACTCGCACCCCAGACGGTAAAATTACAGACCCAAAAAGAGGTGCGCTGCTGTTAGCGGCGAAAGCCAAAGCCCCAATATTACCAGTAAGTGTTTGGGGTACTGAAGCAATTTTAGAAAAAGGCTCGAAAATACCCCGCGCAGTTCCCGTAACGGTAAGAATTGGTAACTTAATTGCTGCTCCCAGTTCCAGCAATAAAGAAGAGTTAGAAGCTTTGGCACAAAAGTGTACCGTTGTAATTAATCAAATGCATGATTTAGGACGATGAGTTAGAAAAGTTGAAATATATACTTTAGGGGGTGGCGATCGCTATTACATTCTTTTAATCTAAAGTTCAATGGAACTCCAAAAAAATAAATAACAGCGCATAGTCGTTGACGGTTCACAGTCAACAGTCAACAGGCAACAGTTAACACTAGCAAAGAAATATTTTTTACTTGGAAGCCACCAGTTTGCCAATAGTTTTACTGAACATTTCAGTAACACTTTTTCTTCAAGACTTGAATAATCCAAAATCTAAAATCTAAAATCCCAAATTAACATGAGCGGCTTTGATGCCAAAAATTTGTGGCAACGATTAAACAATCTGGCGTTAGTCCGCTTTTTACTCTTAGTTGCTTCTGGATGGGCAATTGTACAACTTTTAGCTTACTTTGAAGCAGTCATCGTTATTTTTACATTCGCTGCTATTTTGGCTTTTTTGCTCAGCTATCCTGTGGAATGGCTGCGGCGTTTTTTGCCCCACGGTGTAGCAGTTGGTGTGGTTTTTTTGCTGAGTATTGTAATTATTGGCGGTGTGATAATAACCGTCGGTTTAACAATTTTATCTCAAGGACAACAATTAATTGATAGTATCACTGGATTTTTAAATTCTTTATTACCCTTATTAGACAAATTAGAAGACTTTTTACGCAGTCGCAATTTAAATATAGATTTAAGTTTTGTTCAAGAACAATTACGCAATCAAGCTATATCAGGTGTAGTTACTAGTTTAACTATATTACAAGGATTTTTGACCAATTTTGTCACTTTTATATTAATTGCAGTCGTAGCTTTTTTTATGTTGTTAGATGGCGAAAAGCTATGGAACTTTATATTAAAAATAGTCCCAAAACACCGCCGCGACAGATTTACTAGAGTTATTAGACGCGCCTTTCTGGGATTTTTTAGAGGACAATTTTTATTAAGTTTATTTCTTACAAGTGCGACTTTCTTAGTTTTCTTAATATTACAAGTACCTTTTGCTTTATTATTATCAGTAATTGTGGGGATTATTGATATTATTCCTGGCATAGGTGCAACATTAGCAATCAGTATTGTAACTTTATTTGTATTGTCTCAAGGTTTTTGGTTAGCAGTGAAAGTATTGGTAAGTTGTATTATTCTTCAACAGATACAAGACAATTTGATTGCACCAAGAATTATGCAAGGTGCGTTAAATCTGAATCCTGTAGTAGTATTTTTTGCTTTGTTAGTAGGCGCTAGAGTAGCAGGATTATTGGGTGTTTTTATCGCTATTCCCATAGCAGGAGTAATTGTGTCTTTGTTTGAGATTGAGGAAATGAAATCTGAGGTTTAATTAGGAGTTAGGAGTTGGGAGTTGGGAGTTGGGAGTTGGGAGTTAGGAGTTAGGAGTTAGGAATTAGGAGTTAGGAGTTGGGAGTTGGGAGTTGGGAGTTGGGAGTTAGGAATTAGGAGTTAGGAGTTAGGAGGTTGGAGTTAGGAAATAATACAGCGTTTTTTAGGTAAATGAATTACATGGGTAGGGGCGAACGGCTGTTCGCCCTTAAAGGATGTTTGAAAAGTCATGATTGATGTATCAAATATTTTTTACCCCACCCTAACCTGCCCTTATAAAGGAGAGGGAATTAGATTTTCTTGTTTCCCTCCTCTTACCAAGCAGGGATTAAGGGAGGTAATTAAAATCACAGCTAACCACTTTTCAAACAAACTCTTATAAGAGTCTGTGTATTGTAAACTCCGAATCTGCTGTGACTAATGTATGTAAAATAGTCTATTAGGGAATAGAAACTAAAAAAATATGTCGGATTTGAGAGCAGAATTAACAGAAACCTTGGACGAGGCAGAGTGGGAATGGTTGATTCCTCATGTGCAGCGAGATGCAGTAATTTTGGTAGCGCTTGAGTTAAACTTAGTGGATGTTGGGGTAGCGATCGCAAATGATAATACTCCATCGGTAGAACAATGGATTAATGAAAAATTGATTACCAAACCCACTACAGCACAGTTGGGAGAATGGAATACTAATGTCACCAAGCGATTTAATACTCTCATCGTCCAGCCTTATGTTTTAGTCCAAGAAATCATTGCAGCTTAACGAAAAATTTTCAAACTTGCGATGGGGATTTAAAAGTATTTCGCCACCATTTCACTGACGTTTGTAACTCTTGGGATAACCATCCATCAAATTTGGGATAAACTGGTAAACGCTCAATCAATTCCCATCCCATAGGTTGTAAGATTTTTCTCAAAACCTGCTCTTGAAGATGAGGATAATCAGGATTAACTTCATCTTTTGGGCTAATTCCCCCCAAATCTCGCGCACCAGCTTCTACACAAGCAAGTAACCATTGGTCATCTTTAATTAAATTTGGTGGAATTTGAATTGTAATATCATCTGGTAAAATTTCGCGTGCTTTAGCGATGACTTCTGGTAATTGATGGGGGTTGAAAGGCGGTGCATTAAAACTTTGTTGAAGTCCAGGACTATGAGGCTGTAAAATTACTTCTTGGATGTGATGGTAGCGCTGATGCAATTCAGATATTGCGGCTAATGTTTCCCACCAATCATTAACAGTTTCTCCGATTCCTAAAAGTAATCCTGTTGTAAAAGGAATCTGCAACTCTCCCGCCCATTGTAATTGTTGCAGTCTCACTTGTGGTAATTTACTCGGTGCATGTCGATGCACGGTATTTAATAATGTTGGGGTTAATTGTTCCAACATCAGCCCCATTGAAACATTTACACCCTTGAGCATTTCCATCTCTGCAAAACTCAATGGCCCTGCATTGGTGTGTGGTAGAAACCCCCTTGAAAGTGCTAATTCACATAAATCATAAATCCTTTGAAACCACGCCTGACGCTTTGGTGAATGGGGATGCACTTCACCGCTTAAAATCAGAATTTCACAAACTTTTTCACTTTCGAGTGATTTGAAAATACTTTCTGCGTCAGAAATATTCATCCAAGGACTTTTACCTGGTTCAGCGCGAAAGTTACAGTAGCTACAGCGATTAAAGCACTCGTAAGTAGGAACAATGGTATAAGCAGGGCTATAGGTAACAATGCGAGAATTATTAATTGTCATCAAGAGTAATATTTAACAACTAAAAAATTTTGAAACCCACGCAGGTGGCGAGAGTTTGTGTAGACGCACTTTCTAACCGCCCGTTTTGCGTTATGGCGATTTTTAATTGAATGGAATATACATTTTCAAACCGAATCATTGTAACGGCGCAAGGCTTTGCGTCTCTACCGCGTGGTGTATTTACCTGAAAATTGCTGTAACTTGACACCAACGGAGGCGTCGCCGTCAACACTCAACACGAAATCCATTCTTTTTTATAAGCACGATGAACTTAACTACTTTTGAGAAAATTTTAAGTATAATTGCTTAATAAGTGTCATTTAGTTTCAACAACAAGGAATTTTTCGCATTCGTTAATTGGAATATTGTTAGAAAAACTTGATTTAAAGTTGCGAAAATTTAAAGGGCTTGATAAGCTGAAACACCAATAGTATAAGCATTCTGGCGGTTTTCTTATCATTACATTTCCCCAGACGCCGACGCAATATAGGAGTGGTTTTTAGTGAACGCATCTGAACAAGCAATTAACCTAGAACTCGCCAGCAAGATTGCTACGGTAGTTAATTTGTTCAAATTCGAGTTTCCTGATGCCAAATCTGACCTCAAACCCTGGAAGAATGACCCCCAAACCAGGGAGTTAGTCGATCCGGATTCTATAGATATTGGCTTTCACTTTCCTGGTATTAGCAAATCTTGGCGAAGTCGCAGCGTATTAATCCAAATTCGATTTTATCAAGATCCCATCAACAATTCACGGCGAGCGATCGGTGTAGAGGTGGCTGGCTTCGATCATCGTGGTGAAGCGTGGCGACTTTCCACAGTAGAAAACTGGAGTGTTGTCGGCGCATCTTCGCCTTCTGGTGAAATTGAGGATAAACTCAAACACATTTGTCGCCAAATTATAGAAATATTTAATAAGCCTAGTGATTAAAAATTCCTAGTTAAGTAGATAGTCATGTAAAGACCATTTTAACTGTCATTACGAGCGAAGCGTTCGCGAAGCGTCTCGTAGAGAAGTAATCGCATAATCCCGTGGTTTTTGCGATTGCTTCGTCGTTCCTCCTCGCAATGACAGGCTTTCGGAGCGATCCAACAGCTTAGGGATAGACGACGAAACCAAGTGTGAGGTGTAATTTCAAGACTTGTGTGTACACCGTAGCCGCAGGCGGGGAGGGGAGGTTTTGCTTTAGCAAAGCCGGGGTGGGGTGACTCCGGATTAATTAGTAATTGAGTAAGTTTGCTGTAACGTTATTATACATTCATCGAATTCGGTGCATCGTTTATTGAATTCGCTGCATCGTTTGTTGAATTCGCTGCATCGTTTATTGAATTCGCTGCATCGTTTATTGAATTCGCTGCATCGTTTGTTGAATTCGCTGCATCGTTTATTGAATTCGCTGCATCGTTTATTGAATTCGCTGCATCGTTTATTGAATTCGCTGCATCGTTTATTATTTTTGTTCTATTTTAATTTGAGTGGGATAAAAACTTAAATACGTCGTAAACTCGTGGGTTTGAAACCCAGGAGTTTTGATGAATAATACAGAGGAGAAGCTTGGCGATCGCTAAATAACAATGACCACTGTAATATTTGTACATGGCACAGGCATTAGGGAACGAGAATACAATCAAACTTTTGAGATAATAGAGCAAAAGATTCACGCCCAACGCCCTGACGTTAAAGTTGCTCCTTGTCTTTGGGGTGAATTAGGTGCAAAGTTCAATGCTCATGGGGCATCAATACCCTTAGAAGATGCCACACTGGCTTTATCTCAAAAAGAAGAAGACGCAGATATTATCCTGTGGCGACAATTATACCGCGATCCTCTGTATGAATTGCGGCTGTTGTCTTTGAAGCCGATTGAGTCAGGAAATCCCTTTGGGGAAGAACCAGGAGATATTTTACAATCTCGTGTAGCGAGTTTCACTCCGGTGTCTCAACTGCAAGCTAAGTTGCAAGAGGCGGGAATTACAGAGGTGTTTGAACAAGCGCGAGAAATTGTTATCCGCAGCGAACCGTATGAACGGGCATTGCTTACAGTTTCGGAGTCTGATTTGAGTGAATATTATGGAGCGATCGCTAGGGCAATTGTGGCTCAAGCAATGTTTCTTAGCGAACAGCAAGAAATATTTCCCCCCATACTCACCGATGCTCAATTGCGCGATAAAGTTGTGGAATTGCTGACTCTGGCTTTGACAGAGGCGGAATTAGGGTTAGGTCGCTGGTTGTTAAAGCCACTTGTTGAGTTAGCCCTACCTATGGGAACAAACTATATCAAAGGCAACCGCTTTGAGTTAACTGATAAAATTTCCCCTATGCCTGGGGATATTCTGCTATATCAGGCGCGGGGTGAAAAAATCAGGGCGTTTATTCAGCAACAAATCGAACAAGCACAACCGCCAGTGGTTTTAATCGCCCATAGCTTGGGGGGTATCGCTTGTGTAGATTTGCTAGTGCAGCAACAGTTATCTCAGGTGGAATTATTAGTAACAGTTGGTTCCCAAGCACCATTTTTATATGAGATTAACGCCCTCTATAGCTTAGAATATGGGCAGTTATTACCAGAACATTTCCCGCAGCAATGGTTGAATATCTACGATTTACGGGATTTTCTCAGTTACGTTGGCAAGAAAATTTTCCCCGATAGAGTGCAGGATGTGGTAGTGGATAGCAGACAACCCTTTCCCCGTTCCCACGGTGCTTATTGGACAAATACCAAAACCTGGGAGGCAATTATTCCGAGGTTGCCATAATGGTTTATTTTTTACGGAATCTAGAAAACCCCTCTCCAAACCTCTCTCCTACAAGGCAAATCATTAGTTATGATTCCCACAGTTATTGCACCCCACCCCCAACCCCTCCCCGCCTGCGGGGAGGAAAGACAAAGCATAGCTTTGGCTCTTTGGGGTTCTTCGAGTTTAATAAGCAATTAAGCGGACATGATATTAGGTCATTTTCCCCATCACGTGAGAGGCTAAGTCATCATGCAGCTGATGGCTAAACCTGAGCGGACATTTGGGTTAATTGTGGGTATTGAAAAGTACCACGAAACTGCTTGGAATGTGCTGGGTGGGGGGCCAGCCGATGACGCGCTGAAATTTGCTCGTTGGCTGCATGGGCATGGTGTACCGAGGGAGAATATCCGGTTATGTTTATCAGCACTGGCAGAAAATCAGCAGTTAATTGGGGAATGTGGATTAAATGTAGAGTTAGCAACAGAGCAAAATATCTGCGACATTGTAACTAACTTTTTATCCTCAAAATCGGGGGATTTACTCTACATTTTTTGGGCGGGACATGGTTTGATTACCTCACAACGAGAGCGTCGGTTGTTTTTTGCTGATGCAAATAACCACAATTGGCAGAATTTAGATTTGAATTCTTTATTAGTGTTACTGAGTTCAGATAAATTTAAAATTCGCAATCATATTTGTATTATTGATGCCTGTGCCAATTATTTTTTAGAGTCCAAGGGAAGACCAACTAATTTAGGTAGCAAAGCTTTTTTGAGCGGACAGCCACATAAAGATAGTCAACAATTTGTGTTATTGGCTACACGGGAAGGAGAGCAAGCTAAGGTAAATTCTGAAAATCAAACAGGATACTTTTCTCAAGCTGTGAGAGAGGCTTTTGCATCAGCTAATGGGACTTTTCCCCCGGATATGAGGGAAGTAACAGAAGCAGTTAAGCAGCGATTTATTAGTTTAGAGAAAAAACAACTGCCGACTTATTTTTATTCCCGTAATTGGGATGGAGATATTGAAAAATCTCATTTCAACCCCTTTGAGATTCCGCATAATATTCCACAGAGTCAAGCGCGTAAATTTGTTGGCAGGGATGAAGAAATAGAACAATTGCGTCAGCTATTGCAAACAAATGATGTTGTGGTAATTAGCGATGAGACTGGGAAAGGTGGCGTGGGTAAAACAGAGTTAGCTATTCAATACTCAGAACAATATTTGGAAGATTATTCTGGTGGGCGTTGTTGGTTAAATCCCCAAGGTGTTGATTTGGAAACCCAGTTAGTAGAGTTTGGAGTTGTGAATTTTCCTAACTTTAATCCACCGAATGGATTAAGCCTAGCAGGTCAAGTTGCTTATTGCTGGAAGAACTGGCAAGCTGGCAAAGTTTTATTAATATTTGATGATGTCAAAGACTGGAAGCTAATTCAACCTTATCTACCACCTAAAGGTTCTCGGTTTAAGGTGTTGATTACCACTCGTCTAAATTCAGGGTTAACATATCCATCACTACCGTTAGGTGAATTGTCAACAGATGCAGCCTTAGAATTATTAACAACTCTGCTGGGAAAAGATAAGGTTGAGAAAGAATTAGAGTTTGCTAAAAGTCTTTGCCGATTTGTGAATTATGTACCAATTGGACTTTACCAAATAGCAGCACTGCAACGAGAGCCAGGGAGAGTATTATGTTAGCAGACATCCTCGCACGGCTACAAAAGCAAGCATCAGCAGGTGAGTCTGGTGTAGCAGCAGCTTTTGAGTTGAATTGGCAATGCTTGGAATCAGAAACACAAAAATTGGCTTGTTTGCTGAGTTTATTTGCTTTGGCTCCTATTCCTTGGTCTTTGGTAGAATCAGCAGCAAGTTCTAGCGATTTGGAATTTGACCTCAAAGCTAACCGCACTATTTTAGTTGAGCGTTATCTGCTGCAAGAATTGGCAGATGACACCTACCAAGTTCACGAACGCATTCAGGAATTATTGCAGCAGAAGTTAGAAGAGTTAACTGAAGCTGACAAACTCAAGCACGGCTATTGTCAAGCAATGGTAGCCGTAGCAAAAGATATTCCTCAGACACCCACATTGATAGAAATTGCTCAAGTAACCCTAGCTATTCCACACCTTGCAGAAGTCGCCACAGTTTACCAAGCTTGGTTAAGTAATGATGATTTAATCTCGCCTTTTATAGGCTTGGGTAGATTTTACGAAGGTCAAGGAGCTTACGACCAAGCTTTACCTTGGTATGACCAAAGTTTATCAACTGCTAAAAAACGTTTTGGGGATGAACACCCCTATGTGGCAACTAGCCTGAACAATTTGGCACTCCTCTACAAATCACAGGGAAGGTACAGCGATGCCGAGCCTTTGTATATCCAAGCTTTGGCCATGAGAAAACGCCTGCTGGGGGATGAACACCCCGATGTGGCTACTAGCCTGAACAATTTGGCAGGACTCTACAAATCACAGGGAAGGTACAGCGATGCCGAGCCTTTGTATATCCAAGCTTTGGCCATGAGAAAACGCCTGCTGGGGGATGAACACCCCGATGTGGCTACTAGCCTGAACAATTTGGCAGGACTCTACGATTCACAGGGAAGGTACAGCGATGCCGAGCCTTTGTATATCCAAGCTTTGGCCATGACAAAACGCCTGCTGGGGGATGAACACCCCGATGTGGCTACTAGCCTGAACAATTTGGCACTCCTCTACGATTCACAGGGAAGGTACAGCGAAGCCGAGCCTTTGTATATCCAAGCTTTGGCCATGACAAAACGCCTGCTGGGGGATGAACACCCCGATGTGGCTACTAGCCTGAACAATTTGGCACTCCTCTACGATTCACAGGGAAGGTACAGCGAAGCCGAGCCTTTGTATATCGAAGCTTTGGAAATCGCTGAAAAACAGTTGGGAGAAAATCATCCCAATACAATATCCATTGGTAAAAATTTAGAATACTTGCGGCGGAATCGTCAGCCTTGGTTGAGGAGAATGGTTGCTTTTGTCTCCCGTTGGTTTCAGCAATTTAGGTAATCTGCAATGGCTGTATTACCCGCTTGGGATTTAAATCTTGGTCTAAAAATTAGACATAATCTTTGATTATACAATGGCATAGCAAATGCAGTCAAGCCAAATAAAGCGATCGCAACCCCCATAACTACTTCTCTAAGATATGCTTGGCGAAGGGAGCGATCGCGATCGCTGTTAATATTTTTGTTTATCTAGTTAATGAGGCTCTGAACTCCATTAATGAACCTCTGAACTCCATTAATGAGCCTTTGATACTCATTAATGAGCCTCTGAACTCCATTAATGAGTCTTTGATACTCATTAAAGAGTCTTTGAACTCCATTAATGAGTCTTTTAGCTCCATTAATGAGCCTTTGAACTCCATTAATGAGTCTTTTAGCTCCATCAATGAGCCTTTGAACTCCATTAAAGAGCCTTTTATCTCCATTAACGAGTTTGTTTTCATTTATTAAATCCCCGACTTCTTCAAGAAATCGGGGATCTAAATTTAGCTTAAGTACATAACCTAGCATCCAGGTTTTTGGTGCGTTAGCCTACTAGCGTGTCTAGCCTTAAATATTGCAATAGATTTGATTGTGGGATGGGTGTCTTCACCCGGACGGGCGGGCAAGATGCCCACCCCACAAGAGTTTATTAATGCACTATTTTAGCTTTGTCACGCTACTACGAAACTAAAAAATTGCGACTTCAGCACTATGGTTGAGCATTGCAGGATCGATCGCAATACCTAACCCTTGAGCGACACTAAGACCATAGGAGACATCTGCTCTAAAAAAGTGGCAAAGTTGGCGCATTTGGACATCTTGCTTTGCTTGGCTCAGGCTACCAACGATATTTTTGACAAGACGCTCTTGCTGTTCGGGAGTCATTAACCGATAGAGGTCGCCTGCTTGAGTATAATCGTCGTTTCCTTCACGATGATTGTAGCGATCGACGGTGGTATCGCCTAGATGGCTTGGTGGTTCTGCGTAGGCTGGATTTTCTTTCGGCGTACCTTCAGCACTATTCGGTTCGTAGTTGGGAGCGCTACCATTGTTATTTCCCAAGGCCATGAAGCCATCGCGCTGGTAATGTCTCACTGGACATTTGGGCTGGTTGACTGGTAGTTGCTGATAGTTACCACCCAAGCGATACCGTTGAGCATCTGGGTAAGAAAAGATCCGAGCTTGAAGCATTTTGTCTGGGGAGAAACTAACCCCAGGAACCACCGCGCTAGGACTAAAAGCGGCTTGCTCGACTTCGGCGAAATAATTCTCTGGGTTGCGATTTAGCTCTAATATCCCGACTTCAATTAAAGGATATTCTGAGTGTTTCCAAACTTTTGTCAAGTCAAAGGGATTATCGCGATGTTTTGCCGCTTGCTCCTCGGTCATCACTTGAATGCAGAACCGCCATTTGGGATAATCTTGTTGAGCGATCGCTTCAAATAAATCGCGAGTTGCATGATCGGGATCTTCACCCTTAATCTTACCTGATTCTTCCTCTGTCAAGGTTTGATGCCCTTGCAAGGTCTTAAAGTGAAATTTACACCAAACGCGATCGCCCTGAGCATTAATTAAACTAAAGGTATGACTACCAAAGCCATCCATGTGTCGATAGGTTTTGGGAATTCCCCGGTCTGAAAACAGAATTGTCACCTGATGCAGTGATTCTGGACTCAATGACCAAAAATCCCATTTGGCGTTGTGGTCTTTACAATTGGTTTGGGGATTCCGCTTTTGGGTATGGATGAAATCAGGAAACTTCAAGGGGTCGCGAATAAAGAAAATCGGCGTGTTGTTTCCTGTAATATCCCAGTTGCCTTCTTCTGTGTAAAACTTGATAGCAAAACCTCTAGGATCGCGCTCCGCATCTGCTGAACCTTTTTCCCCACCAACTGTAGAAAAACGCAGCAAAACTTCTGTTTTCTTACCAATCTCAGAAAAAAGCTTGGCTTTTGTGTAGCGTGTAATATCATTAGTAACCGTAAATGTACCGAAAGCTGCCGCACCTTTGGCATGAACAACTCTTTCCGGAATACGTTCTCTGTTGAAATGAGCCAGCTTTTCTAACAGGTGAAAATCCTGAATTAATACAGGGCCCCGCGCCCCCGCAGTTAGCGAGTTTTGGTTATCCCCAACAGGAATACCATCAGCAGTTGTCAAGTTTTGCGGTTCTGTCATAGCTTAAGAACTTCTCCATTAAATTAGTGAAATTGCCCACAGTATATTTTAGTCAGTAGATAAACGGATGCCTACTGACTAAACTCAATAAATCATAGTCATTTCGAGTTCATATATAAAGCATACTCGAAATGACTATGATTTGCCAGCAATTTTTTTGTATTTTTAGGATCTCTTAATTATGGGAGTGGTGACTGGGCATGGGGCATGGGGCATTGGGCATTGGGCATTGGGCATTGGGCATTGGGCATGGGGCATGGGGCATTGGGCATTGGGGATGGGAAGAGGACAAGGTAGACAAGGTAGACAAGGTAGACAAGGTAGCAATCTTTCTCCCTTGTCTCCCTTGTCTCCCCCCTCTCCCCATCTCCCCACCTCCCCACCTCCCCATCTCCCTACTCCCTACCCAAATGTTTAAGAATCAACGAACAAACATCCGTCGGTTCAATGATGTCGCTATCAACTAAGTGAGTTTGATGGGTGATAAATAACGGCCCTTCGTTTGTGGAGGTGGTTATATGACCGTGAGAACCACGCACTATGGAAGCATCCAGAGGAATCACATCCATGAGGTAGCGAAAACCAAGTTGTTTCTGTAGTAACTTGAGAGCGATTTTTCCTTGAGGAAATTTAATTTGGGGATTGAGGAAAAGCTCTACAGGATCGTAACCGGGTTTGCGGTGAATATCTACGGTTCTGGCAAAATCAGGGGCTTTGTTGTCGTCGAGCCAATAATAATAAGTAAACCAGGTATTAGGCGCGGCGATCGCCACTAATTCTCCAGATCTGGGATGATTGAGATGGTAGGCTTGTTTACCTTGTTCATCTAATACTTGGGCTACGCCTTGAGTTGCTTCTAAAAGCGATCGCACTTTGGGAATGTAGGCGTGGTCATTCACGTATACATGGGCAATTTGGTGATCCGCCACAGCAAAAGCAATACTAGCACCAAAATCGAGCAGTTCTCGCCCCAATTCTTCCCGCACTGCAATTAAGTTATTTTCCCGCAGGATGCGGTTTAAATGTACTGCTTGATTAACAGGAGTAATGCCATACTCAGAAAGAATAATTACCTGAGTATTTCGTGCTTGATAATATTCAATTAACTCTTTACAAACACCATCAATTTCGAGTAAATCTTTTTGAATGCGCTTTTCATCGTGCCCAAATTTTTGCAAACAATAATCTAAATGTGGCAGATAAACTAGTGATAATGTGGGGCTATAGCGTTCTTCAATCCATTTAGCAGAATTAGCAATCCATTGACTAGAATTAATGGAAGTTTTTGGCCCCCAAAAATCAAATAATGGGAATTGACCTAAATCAGATTGAATTGGCGATCGCACATCACTAGGATGGGTATAAATATCAGGTAGTTTTCTGCCATCCGCAGGATACATTGGTCTTGGTGTAATGGCATAATCCACCGAAGAATACATATTGTACCACCAAAAAAGATTGGCACAAGTGAAATTTGAATCGATGGATTTAGCAATTTCCCAAACTTTAGGAGCTTGTACTAATTTATTCGATTGTCGCCAAAATTTGACTTCACATTCATCTCGAAAATACCAACCATTAGCTACGATTCCATGTTCGTTAGGCAATTTTCCTGTTAAATAAGTAGCCTGGACAGAACAAGTTACAGCAGGTAGTACTGGTTTGATTGGAACTACTTGACCTTTGGCGGCCCAAGTAGATAAAAATGGTGTATTCTTTCCCAGTAAACTAGGTGTTAATCCTACAACATTTAAAACAACAGTTTTTTTCATAAACTTAATTTATTCAGTGTTTGCTTACAAACAATCAGAATTGTGAATTTGATAGCGATTTTTTGTTAAGTGAGGTAAAGATAATATTTGGAAACGCATACGGCCGTTAGGCGTTCCCGCAGGATAGGGACGCAAAGGAAGGCGCAGAGGTACGCAGAGATTTTTACCTTGGCAAATTAGGAAATGCTATAATTTATGGATTCTGAGTTTTTTCCTAATTCTTTTAATATCCAATCATATTCCCGCTCAATGGAAGTCAGTAAATCTATTTTCATTTCTGGTGGTAAAACATCCCATGTGTAAGTTTCAATTTCTAAATGCGAACAAGCGTGATTTGTTTGCAGTAAATGTAAAACAGTAGCAATATCATCTTGGGTAGACTGCAAAATTTGATAATCACGAATAAAAATTGGGACGTGGAAATGAGTACGCCATTCTTGAGCTAGAGATTGCTCTAAATGAGGTAATGCAGTCACTAAATCTGGATAGTGATGTAGCGTACCATCAGTGCGATGTTCGATTACTTGGTGAAGATAGGTAGATTCTGCAAAAGGACGTAAGCGTTCAACAATTAAACTACGTTTTTCAATTTCAGGGGGAATTTTCACTTGAATTGCTGCGCTGATTTGAATTTTACCAATTTTAATTCCTGCTGCTGCTAAACGCTTAAATACAGAATTTGGTTCTTCATACTCAACTGAAAAATGGCAAGTATCATAACAAAGCCGGATGTGTTCTAATAATTTAATTTCTGCTAAACTTTGTTCGATATTTAATTTTTGAGATAAATAATTACCGCCAATAGGCAATAACCAATTTTGAAAAAAGTCAATTACTTCTGATGTATTTTCAATTAAGCCATCTGGTTCTGGTTCTAAGTCGATATGTAATAATGTTCCTGTTTTTTCCCAGATGCGGATTGCATTTTCAACAACTGATGCCAAATTTAAACAACTTTTTTTGATAACTGAATCGCGAGTTGCTTCGTCTTCTCCCCACCAAGGTTTATAGGATAAGGGCAATGTAGAAATACCGCCATCAAGTCCTTTGGGTAAGAGAGTTGCTAAAATTTGTGTAAGATTTAATGTGTAGTCCAGTCGTTCTTGTGTAGACCAATCTGGTGCATAAACTTGGTCTTTTACTACTTGTCTGTGGAACCCTCCGTAAGGAAAGCCATTTAAGGTAAAAACATATAAATCCTGCTGAGTTAACCACTCTTGGAATTGAGCTAATTGATTATTTGCTAACAGTTCTTTGGCGGCTATATCTGCTAACCTCAAACCAATACCGAAAGGTTCCGTGGGTGATAAACGTGATTTGAGTTCGGGAATATATTTTTGGAGATTTGCAAATACTTCTACCCAGGTTTCGCCGGGATGAATATTGCTGCAATAAGTTAAATGGAAGTTGTTGTTTGTAATTTTCATTTTCTACATTCTGTATTTATTATTTGCTTAGGGAGGGAACAGGGAACAGGGAATAGGGAATAGGTAAGAAGGCATCAAAGTGTACTGAGTTTTTTCAAAAATAAAATACGAATTCTATAAGTTTCTTTGAGCTTCTGCGTGAGATTTTGACAATTGTGTGGAGTGGATTTTAAGTAACAGCAAATATTTGTGCTAATTTCATCGAAATTGGTAGCAAAATCAAAACCGCTAAACCGTAATACAAACCTGCAAAACCAGATGCAACAGTGGCGTCTAGAACAATTAGAGACAATACACCGATTTTTACGGCATTGCGGATATTTTCTGGTAA
Organism: Nostoc linckia z4; assembly: GCF_002608075.1. Lineage (GTDB taxonomy): Bacteria > Cyanobacteriota > Cyanobacteriia > Cyanobacteriales > Nostocaceae > Nostoc > Nostoc linckia. Next base: position 207,682 of record NZ_LAHA01000001.1, on the reverse strand, counting down.
GGGTTCGCGGGCGGCTTTGATGAAATTAGGCAGGATACGGATAGCTAAGAAAATTGCGAATGGTAAAGCAGCGATCGCTGTATACTCCGGTAAGATTCCTAATGCTAAAATTGCCGTCAAAACTATTGCAATTAAAATTAGTGCTAAGACTCCTGTAATCTTTTTTCCCCCGTGGACTTCCCCCTGACTAATGGCGGTAATAGCCGCAATATAAATCACAGGAATCAGTGTTAAATACCAACGTTCTGCAATAATTCCTGGGACAGCACTAACACCTAATAATAAATTACTGCCACGGCACAAACCCATATTCAGCGGCCCAAAAAAAGGATGATGTTTGGCAAGGGAATTATACAGCAGTGCTGACAGGGTAATGAAGATAGCGATCGCCCCACTCACCCAAGATACTTGAAAAGCTGCTCCGATACCGATGGCAAACAGCAAACTACCTAATAAAATCGCATTTTTCAACGACACCCGACCGCTTGGTATTGCTCTATTTGGTCGTTCTTTTGCGTCTAAATCAGCATCAAATACATCATTAAAAACGATGCCACCGCCGTATAAACCAGTTGTTGCTAATAACAACCAAGCTAATGGAATTAAAACTCCAAAATTAGCGTCACCATTAATTAATTTAATCAAAATAATTCCCGCACCAGAAGCCGCAAAACCAACCAAAATATCAGCCCAAGCAGTAACAATATTAGCCGGACGCATCAATTCAAAATAACCACGCCAGCTTTGAAAATTCCAACTTGCAACATTCACTTATCAGCCCCCCGAATTTTGGATTTTAGATTTTAGATTTTAGATTGTGAGAATGACTGCCTTGAAAATAGGGAGACAAGGGAGACAAGGGAGACAAGGGAGACAAGGGAGACAAGGGAGATAAGGGAGACAAGGGAGATAAGGGAGACAGGAAAATAAATCCTGATTTTCCAGTCCCCATGCCCCATGCCCCATGCCCCATGCCCAATGCCCCATACCCAATTTTCTACTCAATCAACACCGAAAGCGAATTAATACCTGGTTCTTGTCCTCGCAACACAGAATTACCATTAAATAGTTGACGCTGGTCGATGGATTGGGGATCGAGCCAATCTGAGGCTTGCATTTGTCCGGTTTGACTGTAAGCAGCTAGGGCATTTTCATAACAAACTGCTCGCACGTGTTCTTCTGGAATGCCACTTTCTAACATCAACTTAGCGGTTTTTGGTACTGCTAATGGATCGCTAATTCCCCAATCAGCACTACTATCAACAATGATGCGATGGCATCCATATTTACGAACAACTTCTACCATTCTGGCGTTACCCATTTTTGTTTGGGGATAAATCGTAAAAGCTGCCCAAAAACCTCGTTTTAATACTTCTTCAACAGTTTCTTCGTTGTTATGGTCGATAACTACTTGTGATGGATCTAAACCATATTCAATACATCGATCCATACTCTTACTTGCACCTGCTTTTTTATTACGATGAGGAGTATGAATTAGCACTAACATGTCAAGTTCTTTCGCTAATGCTAACTGTTGACAAAAATATTTATCTTCTGCTTCTGTCATATCATCGTAGCCAATTTCGCCAATAGCTACGACTCCTTCTTTACAAGCATAAAGCGGTATCAGTTCTAGAACTTCTGCCGCTAGTGCTTCATTGTTAGCTTCTTTAGGATTTAAGCCAATTGTGCAGTAGTGCTGAATGCCAAACTGACTAGCACGAAACCTTTCCCAGCCTACTAGACTGCTGAAATAATCTTTAAATGTGCCGGCATGGGTTCGGGGTTGTCCCAACCAAAACGCTGGTTCAATAACGGCAACAATGCCATATTCCCGCATTACTAGGTAATCATAAGTAGTACGGGAACACATGTGAATGTGAGGATCGATAAACATCATAGGTTTAGGGAATTGGGCATTGGGCATTGGGCATGGGGCATTGGACAGTGAACAGTCAACAGTCATCTCCCCCACTTTCTTTACATTTACACGCTAAAACTATTCCAAGTCAGGTTACCCTGCTCTATGGATGACTGTAAATCTGGATAATGGGAAAGTAATATTTGCGCTTGGGGTAAACCTGATTCAGCACAAGCTAAGGCTGCTGCTTGTTGTTCGGCGATATCGCCATTAATCAGGACTTTTTCTAAATCTGCAACGATGGCACTATCAGCAAATTTACCTACAGGTCGCCAAAGTTCTGGGGTAACTGACCGTTTAGCAGCCCAGCGTTCGTGGGCATAGTCTGTCAACATCTTTGCTAATTCTGGGTTAGCGCGGCTATCTAGACCCCAAATTAGATGCAATGGACTACCGACAAACACCGCTTTCAATACCATCTGATTCCAAGCGGCATTATCTAAGTAATTTGCTGGATAAGGGTTGCGTAGTGCTACGGCTTGGAATACGTTAATCATGTTGCTGCGGATTCCCTCAGCAGCACGCTGACGGTGTAATTCTGGATGTGGTAACAGGGGTAAACTTTGATACAGTGCAACTAACTCGCCCATGTCGGCACTAGAGAAAAGTTTATCGAGCGATCGCACATAACTTTGGGCATCATCGTGGGGTAAAGCTAAAACCAAGAGTGTGCGCCCTGCTCGATCTACAGTCCAATTACCAGGATTCCAACCAGGAATTGCCTCCTGTGCTGCTTCCAAATCTTCGGATGTTAGCTGCAAATTCTGTTTACCCAGGTAACGCGGCACAGCACTAAAAGATGTAAAAAACACTCCCTCAGCAGCACCGCTAGCGATGTGTGCCTGCTTCTGTTCCAGCCAAGCAATACCTGTCTGAGAAACAGATTTTAGTAACCACTGATGTAGTAACTTGTTTACTTTACTCATGATAAATTTCAGGAGAAGTTGCCCAATCTTTTTTAGCGACAACTATAGACTTCTTGCAGAAGTGGGGAAAAGGTTAAGGGGTAAAGGGGAAAGGGCAAATAAAAACCCTTTTCCCTTTAACCTTTTCCCCTTCCCCGCTCTTGCAAAAGTAACTTTTGCAAGAGGTCTTATGTATAATATCTAGCATTAAATTTGATACTTTGTTCTTCAACCAGTTATATAGTATATTACTTAGCTAATAACTTCATTGAATCTATAAAATAAATAGAATTTGAATAAGATACTGTAAAGATGTGATTTTTAATTGATAAAACCCTCATTTTTCTTACGGAAAAAAATTACATTGTTGTGTAATAATGGTGATACCAACTGTCAAACTTAGACATCACGTTTAAGATATATTTAAGTACAGCGATCCAGAAATTTGCCAAATACCATAATTTGAAACTTTATTCAACAATGAATAATAGCGTTGTCAAGCAATGAATTACTAGCTGTGATTATTTAGTAATCATTGCAATTTTTGAAATGCAAATTTATTTGTATTTTGGAAATTGCTACTCATCTGAGTTCCAATACTGCCTAAATTTACAATTAATTAATAACTAATAATATTTCGATATGGCTATTAAACAAAAGACTGCTCTGAATCTGCAACCCATTAATCAATATGTGCAAGTAAGCTTCAAATATGACGTTCATTTTACTAGGGGTTTGTTTGAATTAGATAATCTTTTATTGGCACAAGTGATTGCAGGTAATGAGGAAATAACTCCCAAACGAGTACTAGTAGTGGTAGATGAAGGAGTTTTAAATTATCAAAATGCATTGCTCAAAAAAATAGCACTTTACGGTCAGTGTTATGCAGATGTCATTACTTTGACTGGCGAACCAATCATCGTTCCAGGTGGAGAAGCTGTGAAGAACGATTCTAGATTTATAGAGCAAATTCACCAGCGCATTGATGCAGTTGGATTGTGTCGTCATTCCTACGTATTAGCAATTGGAGGTGGAGCCGTATTAGACATGGCAGGATACGCAGCAGCAACGGCTCATCGAGGAATTCGGCTGCTACGAGTACCGACAACAGTATTAGGACAAAACGATTCTGGTGTTGGGGTTAAAAATGGAATTAATGCCTTTGGCAAGAAAAATTTTCTCGGCACATTCATGCCACCTTATGCTGTATTAAATGACTTTGATTTTATTACTAGCCTTGACGATCGCGATTGGCGATCGGGTATTGCAGAAGCGGTGAAAGTAGCACTAATTAAAGATGTAGATTTCTTTAATTTTATTATGACTTATGCCGATAGATTAGCTAATCGAGATATGGAAATTATGGAAAAGCTAATCTATCGTTGTTCCCAGTTGCACTTAGAACATATCGCTGGGAGTGGCGATCCTTTTGAAATGGGTTCATCGCGTCCTTTAGATTTTGGACATTGGGCTGCTCACAAATTAGAACATTTAACTAATTACAGTTTACGTCATGGGGAAGCTGTGGCCATTGGCATTGCTTTGGATACAACTTATTCATATTTAACAGGGCGACTTTTACAATCCGAGTGGCAAAGAATTCTAGTTACACTTAAAAAATTAGGCTTTACTTTGTATGTATCGGCACTAAAAGAACAACTAGATAATCCAGACCATCCTAACTGTATATTTAGGGGTCTTACCGAATTCCGCGAACATTTAGGAGGCAAATTAACAATCACTCTTCTAGAAGGAATCGGGCAAGGCATAGAAGTCAATGAAGTGGATTTATCTTTCTATAAAGACGCTATTTCCCTACTACAAGATTGGGAAATTTTGCGTTAAAAAGACTTTCTGATAAGTAGGTCAACTTAATTAAACATAAAACAATGGTAGTGGACTGACACAGCTAAAATAGTGCATTAATAAACTCTTGTGGGGTGGGCATCTTGCCCGCCCGGACGGGTGAGGACACCCATCCCACAATAAAATCTATTGCAACATTTAATGCTTGCCACGCCACTACATTTATTAACATCTACGTATGACGTTTTTTCAGGTTGAGCTACTTATAGCAATCCTAAACGAGTCGTGAAAAATATAAATAAGCAAACAAACCGCCTTCTCTACGAGAGGCTTTCGCCAACGCGCAGCGTCTCGTAGAGAAGAACGCCAAGGACACAAAGGTAAGAAAGAAGAAAGAGATATAGAATTTTTACAAATGATTTAGGACTGCTATAGATAATAGGAAATAGATTTATCAAACAGAATACATACGTCAGTCGTCATAATTCAGAATTGAATTCTGTGCGAGTGACAAATGAATAAACGGCGTTTTTGTACCCTGCTAAATTAAAAATTTAGCAGTCTACAATTAGTGGCGGATGCTACTCGGAATTAATTGATTCTGACTCCTGTTAGCGGTAGCGGGGCGTTTAGCCCATTCTGACTTCTGAATTCTTCTTCAACCCGATTTTTTCTAATTTCTAGAGTGATAAATTAGGAATTATGAATTACCAAAGGCTGATATTTAGGAATATTTTTTCCATCAATAAGCTCATCTGATTGGGGATGGGAATTGATAATTTGCTTTAAAACCTGCATGAGGATACCTGGCTGAAAAAACGCACTAGGCGGTTTAAGTAAATTTATCACTTCCGAGAAAAGCTGATGAATTTCTGGACTGTTAGCTTGCAGTAGTAATAATCTATCCATATACAACTGCATAACTTTGCTAATCACATCGGGTTTTCCTCCCTCGGTAGCAGACCACCGGAAGTCTTCACCTGTGGCCATTAACCAAGGTACAGAAATGGCTTTTCTTAGTTGCTTTTGAAAATATTGTGGGAAACCAATTAAATTACCTTGGGATTGCTGAGATAATTGTTTGCTTAAACATTCATCCAGAGTCAAAGCACCTAAAGCAGCGGTGGTCATACCTTGACCATAAACAGGATTGAAGGCACAAACAGCATCACCTATTACTATCAAACCTTCTGGTAATCGAGAAAGTTTTTCGTAGTGACGCAAATTATTTTCTGTGCGCCTATAGCCGTAGATGGGCGAGATGGGTTGAGCATCTTTTATGGCTTGATAGAGAATAGGCGATCGCAAACTCTGAGCAAAGTCTAAAAATCCAGCTTCGTCAGTTGGTGGATAATCTCGACTTACACCAATGAGTGTCACAATCCAACGATTACCTTCAACTGGATACAGTACAGCACTGCGAGTATCTTTTGGTGGTTTCGACGCGATTAACAAAAATTTCCAATCTGCCTGAAAACCCTCAGGAGGATGATACCAACGGCTGGCATAGCCTAAAAAAGAATTGACAACTGTTTGTTGCGGTGGCCGATAACCCAATTGCTCCAACCACTGTGGTGTTTGAGAATTGCGACCACTGGCATCTACGATTAAATTAGCGAGTATTTCGGCTTCGGGTTCGTTGCGAACACTGACTCGTACTCCTGTAATGGTGGTTTTGTTGGCGTTAGACAACAAGTTAGTTACCTGTGCTGCTTGCACAAATTCAATTCGGTCATTAGCTGCCAAATGACGGCGGATAGTCCACTCTAAAAGATTGCGGCTAGAAGTGCAGCTAATTAAATGAGAAGGAAAGCGTGGTGCCCAACCGTTATAACCCAGCCAAGGACAATCTGCTATGGAGTCTAAAATCGGCGCTCCTGAATTCGTTAATTCTGCGATGATGCCAGGAAACAGCTGCTCTAATATCTGCTGACCCCGAATCAGTAAAGCATGGACATGATGAGCTTGGGGTATACCGTGACGTTGTTCTGGTTTTTCGGGAAAGCGATCGCGCTCTATAATAGTAACGTGATGAAAGTACTTAGTTAGTACTTGAGCTGTCAACAGTCCAGCAATACTTCCCCCAATAACAATAGCTTTTTTTTCTATAGCTGTAGGAATTTGTAAATCAAACATTTGAGATTTAATTGAGCTTGATTGTTATTTTCCTACACTTAACAAGACAATACAAAATAGTCAACCCCTGCGAGGCACTCCGCGCATTTACACATCATCAAACCCAGCCCTTTGAATAGGGAATATAGCAGTCCTAAATAAGAAAGTGAAATCTTGCTGCTGTTGACCTTTGACAGTCAACAGTCAACGGTCAACAGTCAACGACATTCAAATTCGTGGATAGAGTCCTATATTGTTCGGGTAAATTCTATTCCCCACTCCCTATTTAAGTAACACTAGTAGTAAAGAACTTTTCTAAATTTCGCTTTTGAACAAAATTGAGATATTGAGGTGCAATTTCTGGAGTCAGCAATTCTATCATTAAGCGATTCTCAATCCAAAATTCAATGACTTCAAATTGACCCCGGTTACAATGCAGTACCCGCCATCCTTCCTGAGCTGCGATTTCTTCAATCTCTTTTTCACTAATAGACACACTCACTGCTGCGTGAACTGCATCATATGGGCTAAAATTTTGATTCTCACGAAATTGAACTTGTTGTTCGCCATCACCAGGAATCAACTCAGTTCCCAGGGGATAAACTTCAATTAATGTGCCTTTCTCATCCATAGCTATTGCTACATAGCTTCCAGGATGGGAAGGAAATGGAGCAACTTTTCCGCCCAATATTTTAGCTAAAACTTCGGCAACATGACGGGGATTATTGGCTGCAATGGAAATGTGATGAATCATTGGTTTTGCCTCCAAAATTTAGACATTTTATATTCAAAATCATCTTCAATAATTTGTGAAATTTATGAAAAAATTTCATTATCTGTAGGGTGTGTTATGCCGTAGCCTAACGCACCTAAATCCTTTGGTGGGTGACGCCAAAGGCTAACGCAACGGCAGTTCGTTTAAGTCGGGAAACCCGCCCACACGAATGACTCCCCTGTGTACATTTCTCCAAATCAAATATGACTCCTATCTATATACATGTTATTAACTCCTGAAAAATAAATTCTTTCATTGATAATTTTTTTAACAAAAGTTAGTATTGTTGAGAATTGTTTTTAATTTTTAAAATTAAGTAAATTATATTATTTTTTAATGGCATCTATCTTTGGTAGCGTTTTATTTGTATCTAAAGAAAGGTAAATTTTAAATTATCATTTAACTCTATTTATGAATTAGGTTAGTGTCTGGTAAATTTCCATTTATTCCACCATTAAATTTATGGTTTTAGAAAATTATAATTTTAATTACTCTTTTATTGAGACAACAGATAAACCAGTAATTCTGTTTCTACACGGTTTCATGGGTAACATTGATGAATTTGATGAAGCAATCAACTTATTAGGTGATGAATTTTCTTATTTAACACTAGACTTACCCGGACATGGTAAAACTGAAGTTTTGGGTGGGGATGAATACTATTCAATGTCGAACGCAGCCCAGGCGGTAATTAACTTATTGGATAAATTAAAAATTGCTAAATGCTTTTTAGTTGGTTATTCAATGGGCGGCAGATTAGCTTTATACCTAACTTTACATTTTCCCGAACGTTTCTTCAGAGTGATACTAGAATCCGCTTCCCCAGGTTTAGCAACCGAAGCAGAACGTTTAGAAAGAATTAAGCGCGATACACAAATAGGTAGGAAATTGACAAGAATTACTACTAAAGTTGCTTTTGCTGATTTTCTCTCTAATTGGTATAGTCAAGCAATTTTTGGCTATATAAAAAATCATCCACAATATGACCAAATGGTAAAAAATCGTTCCCAGAACAACCCGCAAGAATTAGATAAATCACTGCGCTTCATGGGTACTGGATGCCAGCCTAGTTTGTGGTCTCAGCTAACAAAAAATAAAATTCCTCTGCTTTTATTAGCTGGTGAATATGATGAAAAATTTATACATATTAATACAGAAATAGCTCAAATATGCCAGCATAGCCAGTTAAGAATCATCGATTGTGCTGGACATAATATTCACTTTGAAAATACTCTGGTTTTTGTTAAAATTCTGAGGGAGTTTTTTGAATTATACTTACCTGCTTGAATTTTGAGAACTAATACTAACAGGGAATTGTGAATAAGAAAAGTACTAATTACCTATTGCCTTTTGCCTGTTACCTCTTGTGTATGTGTTCAGCGATCGCTCTTTTTACCTACTCCATCGAACAAAGCACGATTAGTGATTATTAGTCAATCATTCTTTAGTTATCTCGTTAATCCTTCTTTAGTCTAGTTTAAATCAAACTCATGGGAGAAGTTTTCATAAGTGAGATTTTCTAGCATTTTACAAGAACTCAAGCCAAATAAATATGCAAATATTGGTAATGCCGAAAAATACTGGCACTATCTCAATTTTGCATGGGCTGATAATCAGAAATTAGTAATAAAGTTAGTAATTATTGATTATCTTGATTGTCATTTTTGCGTCACATTTATATTTAACCATATTAAATGTAGAGATGTGAATAAACTATCACGCATCTAACGCCGCACATTTTTTGTGTTGACTGTTAACAGTCAATTGTCAACAATCAGCACCACGATTGACTGTGCAATTTGAAAGCGTAATGTGCTTATAAGTTTATATTCCTATCTCAATGGAATTGATTATCTGAGGTAATTCTTGATGAAACAAAGCAAAAAGTCCCTGCTCAACACTAAATGAGGAACTAATGTGAGTAGACCTGAAGACTACAATTTGCTTGATCGGACAGAGATAACTGAAATAGCATCACCCAAGCCATCACTGACATTACCAGACGCAGTGGCTTTGATTGTTGGTATTGTCATCGGGGCAGGGATTTTTGAAACCCCAGCTTTAGTAGCAAATCAAGCGAGTAGTGATATCGCGGTACTGCTTTATTGGTTCATCGGTGGTGTCATATCTCTAGTAGGAGCGTTGTGCTATGCAGAGTTAGCAACAGTTTATCCTGATGTTGGAGGCGCTTATTACTATTTGAAACGTGCATTTGGGCGAAAAATCGCTTTTTTATTTGCTTGGGCGCGGATGACAGTAGTTCAAACTGGTTCCATTGCTCTTTTAGCATTTGTTTTTGGCGATTATGTTTCGCAAATATGGCGACTAGGCACGTTTTCATCATCTGTTTATGCAGCAGTAGCCATCGGCCTCTTAACTGCTTTAAACATCGTTGGTTTACAACAAGGTAAGTGGACACAAAACCTGCTCAGTGTAGCTAAAGTTTTGGGTTTGTTGCTAGTAGTAATTATTGGGTTGAGTGCCACTCCTAATACTACCCCTGCTGTGGAATCTGCATCATCAGGGACTTGGGGTTTAGCGATGGTGTTCGTGTTGCTGTCCTATGGCGGTTGGAACGAAGCCGCTTACATTTCAGCAGAAATTCAAAATGGACGACGTAACATTGTGCGATCGCTCGTTTGGAGTATTGGTATAATCACCGCTATTTACCTGCTGATCAACCTAGCTTACCTCCGGGGACTGGGATTAGCCAACATGGCACAGTCAGAAGCAGTAGCCGCAGATTTAATGCGCTTGCTTTGGGGTACACCGGGAGCCTTATTCATCAGCATACTGATTGCCATCGCCACCTTAGGGGCAACCAACGCCACAATTTTTACTGGGGCGCGTACCAACTACGCACTGGGACAAGATTTTTCCCTATTTGGTTTTATGGGACGCTGGCAGCAACGTCCTAGCAGCCCTACCCATGCCTTATTGTTGCAAGCAGCGATCGCCCTAGCACTAGTTGTTTTAGGCACACTCACCCGCGAAGGCTTTAAAACAATGGTGGATTACACCGCCCCCGTGTTTTGGTTCTTCTTCCTACTTTCAGGCCTGTCTCTCCTCATCTTAAGGATACGAGAACCCCACATAGTACGCCCATTCCGCGTACCATTTTATCCCTTCACACCATTACTCTTTTGCGCCGTCTGCGGTTACTTACTTTATTCCAGCTTAGTTTACACAGGCGTCGGAGCAATTGTAGGTGTCATAGTTGTCGCCGCAGGTATCCCACTGTTGGTGTGGAATAATCAACGCCGCCAGGGAGACGTGGGGAGATGAGGCTCGACTTCCCTCACCAACCGGGATTGGGGGAGATGGGGAGATGGGGAGATGGGGAGACAAGGGAGACAAAGAGAATAATTCTTAACTCCTAACTCCTCCCCCATGCCCAATGCCCAATGCCCCATGCCCAATGCCCAATGCCCCATGCCCAATGCCCCATGCCCAATGCCCAGTCAACAGTCATCCGTCAACAATCAACAATCCCAATTCACAAAGGAGAAAATTCATGAACTTCAAAAAAACTCTGTTTTCACTGGTTGCGGGAGTTAGTATTACCAGCTTGGGAATTGTTGGATGTACTCCACAACAGCAAGATTTGGAAGCTGGTACACAACCTTCTACTTTAACGGCTGAGACTGAAACAGTAACTCCTTCAGCGACGCCGACAACTCAACCGCAAGAACGTCCTGGTGATGTTCCTTATGTGCCAACTCCACAGCCAGTGGTGGATGCAATGTTGAAAGTGGCAAAAGTGAACAAAAATGATGTAGTTTACGACCTTGGCAGTGGTGACGGGCGAATTGTAATTACTGCGGCACAAAATTATGGTACTCGTGGTGTGGGAATAGATATTGACCCCCAACGCATCAAAGAAGCTAATGAGAATGCTCAAAAAGCCGGAGTAACTGACCGCGTGAAGTTTGTGCAGCAGGATTTGTTTAACACAGATTTTAGTGAAGCCACAGTAGTTACGCTTTATCTATTACCAGAAATCAACGAGAGACTCCGCCCCATACTTTTAAAACAACTCAAACCTGGTACTCGGATTGTTTCCCACGCCTTTGATATGGGTAACTGGAAACCAAACCAAACTCTGACTGTAGAGGGCAAAAGTGTTTACTATTGGGTAGTTCCCAAAGACATACCAGCCGATTTACGATAGTGTCCAAATTTGGAATTTACGCATTATTTAGACACTAAAAACCCTTGATTTATCGTTGTAGAGACTAGCAATTGTTAGTCTCTACAACTGATGCTGGGATTGCTTCCCTACACTCCGTTACGGTCGCAATGACAATATCGGCGTTGCGTAAGTCCTATTAATTTAAAATCCCAAATCCAAAATCATTTCAGTGAAAAAATATGATAGGGTTAAAAGGAAAGAATGCCTTAATTACAGGTGCAACATCAGGTATTGGTCAAGCAATCGCCATTAAACTTGCTCAAGCAGGGTGCAACATTGCTATCAATTACCGTAAAGATCCTGAAGCAGCAGCACAAACGCAAGAAATGGCGTTGCAAAAAGCTTGTGGAGATATTCAAAGTTGTGGTGTGAAGTCGTTGCTGGTTCAGGGAGATGTTTCTCAAGAATCAGACATTATTGAGATGGTCAACACTGTTATTCAGGAATTTGGCAGTTTAGATATTCTCATCAACAATGCTGGCATTCAAACAGAAAGTCCATCTCATGAACTTAGCACAGCAGATTTTGATCGAGTCATTGCAGTCAATCTCCGGGGTGCTTATCTCTGCGCCCGTGAAACTATTAAACATCTACTGTCTGCTAATCGTCGGGGAGTAATTATTAATATTTCCAGCGTTCACGAAATTATTCCTCGACCGATGTATATCAGTTATTCTATCAGCAAAGGCGGGATGGAAAATCTCACCAAAAGTTTAGCATTGGAATACGCTAACCAAGGTATTCGTGTTAACGCCGTTGCCCCCGGAGCCACAATTACACCCATCAATCAAGCTTGGATTGATGACCCAGAAAAAAAAGCGATCGTGGAAAGCCATATCCCAATGGGGCGGGCTGGCACTACAGAAGAGATGGCAGCCGCAGTAGCTTTTTTAGCTTCCGATGAAGCTGCATACATCACCGGACAAACGCTGTTTGTTGATGGTGGATTGACTCTGTATGCTGATTTCCGCGAAACCTGGTCGGCTTAAGGAAACTCCAAGAAACAAAAACAAGTGACTGATGACTGTTGAGTATTGCTTGTCAACAGTAGGAAATTTTTGATTTGGAAGTCTCTAAAAGTTGAACTGGCGTGCTTTCCACCATTAAACCGATACCTACATTAGTGGAATTAAACGCCTATGACTCCTATGAGTAATAAGAAGAATTTGCCAGAAACAGAAGCTTGGAAATTTCTAGAAAAATCAATAATTTACCATCAAGGAAAACCCATCGGTACCTTAGCTGCTGTCGATCCACATGCAGATCCACTCAATTATGACCAGTGTTTTCTTCGGGATTTTGTGCCTTCTGCTTTAGTGTTTCTAATGCACGGCGAAGCAGATATTGTCCGCAATTTTTTAATAGAAACTCTGAAATTACAAAGTCATGAAAAACAAATGGATTGCTTTGAACCGGGTGCAGGGTTAATGCCTGCCAGTTTCAAAGTCCAATCCATTGGTAGTGAGGAATTTTTCGTTGCTGATTTTGGCGAACAAGCCATCGCTCGCGTTCCTCCAGTTGATTCTTGTATGTGGTGGATTCTGCTATTGAGAGCTTATGAAAAAGCCACAGGGGATTTGACTTTAGCGCGTCAACCAGATTTTCAAGCAGGAATCAAGTTAATTTTGGATCTGTGTTTGGTACATCGCTTTTCTATGTACCCAACAATGTTAGTTCCCGATGGCGCGTGCATGATTGACCGGCGTTTGGGAGTTTACGAACATCCTTTAGAAATTCAGGTATTATTTTATGCATCTTTGAGGGCAGCCGGGGAATTACTCTTACCAGATGGCAATGGTGAAAGTTATCTGGATAAAGTGAATCGGCGATTGGGAGCTTTGAAATATCATATCCGCAATTATTACTGGTTAGATTTACAGCGATTGCGGGAAATTTATCGTTACAAAGGTAACGAATTTGGTAAAGAAGTTGCCAATAAATTCAACATCCATTCAGAATCTATCCCCAGTTGGTTGACCGAGTGGTTACCGGAAACTGGAGGATATTTAGCCGGAAATTTAGGGCCGGGACGAATGGATTTCCGCTTTTTTACTTTGGGAAATTTGATGGCAATCTTAGCTTCCTTAGCTAGCGAAACAGAATCCCAAAGCATCATGAATTTATTTGCCGAACGCTGGGAAAACTTGATTGGCTATATGCCTGTTAAAATCTGCTTTCCAGCTTTGGAAGGTTTGGAGTGGAAAATTGTAACGGGATGCGATTCTAAAAACATACCTTGGTCTTATCACAACGGTGGTAACTGGCCTGTTTTATTGTGGGTATTTACTGCTGCGGCACTGAAAACAAACAGGATAGAACTTGCCCAAGAGGCGATCGCCATTGCTGAAAGTCGTTTATACCAAGATCAATTCCCCGAATACTACGATGGCAATAATGGTCGTTTAATTGGCAAGGAAGCCAGAATTTATCAAACTTGGAGCATTGCTGGGTTATTAGCAGCAAAACAATTTCTAGCAAATCCAGATTACTTGGAATTAATTAGTTTTCCCGAAGACCTTCAAGGCCCTGGCTGTAGCATATAATATTTTCACAGCCAATTTCACGAAATTGGACAATATTTTGTTGGATTTGCCTAAAGAAATTGCCAAAGACTGTAATGTTTTGGCAAGTATTTCTTTAGGGCTGCCATCTGATAACTAAACATAAATGCATAATTAGTAAAAGGTGGCAACCTCCGGCGTTGGAGAAGTGTCTCATCTTAAAGTAGTAGACGCCAGAATCGAGAGCGTCAAACCAATACTAATGTGATGTTTAGATGACCAGCATGAAATTCCAACTTTACTTAGGCTCTTTAGTTTCCCAGATTAAAATACGTCACTGGTGGATAAGCGTTCTTTTATGGATAGCTTTGGTTGCCCCAGCTCAAGCGGCTGTAATCTTGCGCGTAGCAATCGAGAGGGGAGTTAATCAAGTAAAAGTGGGCAGTTCCACGACTGGAATCGTTAAGGATAGTACAGGCCGGACTTTGGGACAATTACCGGCCATGAGTGCGTTTTATGCCCAAGCGGTTCCTGGTGGAGTGGCTTTAGATAAATGGCAGTCTGGTTTATTTTGGATTGAGCCGACAGGTAAAGGATTTGTTTACATTGGCGATCGCTGGTATCGGGGCAGAACTTTGGTTGTCCCCACAGAAAATGGTTTAACTGCTGTTAACTGGGTTGACGACCAAGAGTATCTCTACAGCGTTCTTGGTGGTGAAATGAGTGCTAGTTGGCCTGTGGAAGCTTTGAAAGCCCAGGCGATCGCAGCCCGTACCTATGCCCTTTACGAACGAGAAAAACAACGGAATAATCCTGTTTACGATTTAGGCAACACCCCCGATCGCTGGCAAATTTACAAAGGTGTAATTAGTGAATCTCCTGCTACTTATAAAGCAGTGGATGAAACAGCAGGGCAAGTTCTAACTTATAAAAACAAGATTATTCTCTCAGTTTTCCATGCTTGTTCTGGCGGACATACCGAAAATGTCGAAGATGTATGGGGAAATTCCTTACCCTACCTACGTGCTGTCCAAGATTACGACCAAAATATCAGCGAATGTAATTGGGTCAAAACCTTTTCGCCCAGTGAAATTAGCTCTAAATTTCCTGAAGTGGGTAGTGTAACGGCGATGGTTCCAGAAACATTTTCGCCTTTTAGAAGCGTCAAAGTCTTGAAAATCGTCGGCAACAAAGGCACGAAAGTCTTACAAGGCGAACAAGTACGGACAGCCCTCAAACTCAAAAGTACCCGTTTTAGCGTCTCCAAAGCAGCAGATGGTAGCTTTGTTCTCCAAGGGCTTGGCTTCGGCCACGGTTTAGGTATGAGTCAATGGGGAGCCTACAATTTAGCTCGCCAAGGAGTCAACCACCTGCAAATTTTGGGACATTATTACAAAGGTGTAGCTTTAACCCCAATTCAGGCTAAGTAAGCTTACTTTTGTAGTTAACTAGGGAACTTAAAGTGTTGATTGTTGACTGTTGACGGTTCACAGTTAACAGTCAACAGTCAACAGTCAACAGTCAACAATAGCAATAAAATATTTTTAGGACTTACGCAACGCCGATATTGTCATTGCGACCGAAACGGAGTGTAGGGAAGCAATCCCAGCGTTAGGGGGGATTACTTCTCTACCAGACGCTGTGCGTAGCTTGCTTCTGGGTAGGAGTACGCTATCGCTCGTAATGACCCAATTACGTTATTTTTGCGTAAGTCCTGATTTTTTACTTCCAAGTCCCCAAGTGTTTAACCAGACGTAATATTAAATACCAAAAGCCCAGTTTTGATAACTGGGCTTTTGAAATAATGGGGCTATATTACCCGTAGGCTAGTTATAGAAGTTCAGTATAATTATCGATGCTCTGATATGTAATACCAGTCTAGTATTGTTGGTTCCGGAAAATTAGTGAAAAATTTTTAGAGTAATTTTGATCTCCAACCCCATGAGCAAAATACAGCAGGCAACTAGCAGTTTACACAAGACTCAGGGGCACAAAAGAAACAGTATTTGATAATTTCAGCGAAACAGTGCTGAGTAAAAAGTAAAATTAAACAGGTTTGAGAGCAATTACCCTGTTCCCTGCTAGGGACTTCCAAGTAAAAAAATATTCCACAGAAGACTGTTAACGGTCAACAGTCAACTACTATGTACTGTTGTTTATTTTTCGGAGTTCCCTTATAAAAGTACAGGACTTACGCAAGTGTCACAAAAAATCAATTTTTTTTGCTTGTAGTAAGGACTTCAGTCCTTATTAGAGGACTAAAGTCCTTACTACAAACTTAAAATAATATGCCAGTTGCGTAAGTCCTAAAGTATTTATTTTTGGCTTTTGCTGATGAACAATATATCTGGTAGCTGGCAAGAATGGTTAACTGTATTAGCCTATCTAGGTTTCACCGTTTTAATTATCTGGCGGGTATTTAGCGCCCAGAAGAATTAAAAAAACTACATATCATTTCACCAGCACTATTTTCCTCGAAAGGCAAAATAGTTCCATTTTGTTGAATCTTAAATCGTTGACGGCAATTGTAAACCTCAATGGGCGTTTTTACTCCATCTACACTGACAGATGCCCTGTATTCCCAATAGTTTTTAGCACTACGATTAATACTGAGAATACAAATCTGATGACCATTGTAATTACGGCACACCGATGCAAAAGCTGGAAATGCTAATAAAAATGAGAGTATTAATAGCAACACAAAAAAAGTATATCTTATACTGTTCATAAATGATTATTAACATTACATTATGAGAAATATTATTAAATTTCCAACTCTTTGAATTGCAACCAAAAACAAATTTTGAACAATATTGGATTGTACGCTGTTTTGCTGCACTACTGCTCTTTGGTCAAGTGTGGCTGCATTTACTCCAAGGTAAAACCTATTACCGCAAGATTATGCAACATCTAGTGACTGCTGGGCCGGGTTCTATCTCCCCAGTTTTGCTTGTGGGCGGTTTTGCAGGAATGATTTTTACTATTCAAACAGCGAGAGAATTAGTGCGATTTGGTGCGGTCAATGTTGTGGGGGGTGCTTTTGCATTGGCATTTTGCAGAGAATTGGCCCCAATTTTGACCGCTAGTATTATGGCGGGACAAGTAGGTTCTGCTTTTGCAGCTGAAATAGGTGCAATGCGAGTCACAGAGCAAATTGATGCACTTTATATGCTCAAAACCGATCCCATTGATTATCTTGTACTTCCTAGAGTAATTGCTTGTTGTTTGATGGTACCTTTAATGACAGTTTTTGCTTTAATGATGGGTCTCATCGGCGGAGTTTTTGCTGCATGGCAGTTTTACGAAATTGTCCCAGAAATTTTTTTAGAATCAGTCAGAGATTTTCTAGAACCCTCAGATTTGTTCATTATTTTACTCAAAGGGTTCATTTTCGGGATGCTAGTTGCTGTTATTGGCTGTAATTGGGGATTAACTACTAAGGGAGGAGCAAAAGAAGTAGGAGAATCAGCAACAAAAGCAGTTGTGACTAGTTGGGTGTCAATTTTTATCACAGATTTTTTTCTGTCTGTGTTGCTGTTTGAAAACATTGGGTTTTAAACAATAAAGGAACTCCAAAAAATAAACAACAGCAGATGGTAGTTGACTGTTGACTGTTGACTGTGGACAGTTAACAGTTAACTGTTTTCTAGGGAATATTTTTTTATTTGGAAGTCCCTAAAATTTCTAACTTTTAAGCTGTCATTTATAACTCTTGATTTCAGAATTTTAGTGAAATTTCAGAATTTACTAATTTGTAGATCAGCGCACCCAAGACCAAACCAGTTAATGAAGCAAGAGACGCACTCCAAAAAGCTAGTTTTCTCTTGAGTTCAGCTACTTGAAAGTCTATCCTGAGTAATATAGTTGCTGAAATAATCAGTAAGGTATCAAGAAAGACTCTAAACCAAGCAAGCATAATAAAGAACAAGAAAGCCGCTAACACGGCAACTCCAAAAGCTCTGACATTTGATTCAAACAAAAGAGTGTAGTAATATGTCACCTTTGGCCAAGGAGTTGTCAAAATTAGTATTAACAGCAAGATAGAAACTACGATCGCTGGCCATACAAACAGAGGAGGATGTGTTTCAGATATTACCCAGCCCAAAGTACTGTAGCTAAGCAACACTACCGCTAGGGACACCCAAGGAACTCTTTTCAAAATTGGCATGGGTTGATATCACCAGTACAGGGCTAAAGCGTTATTTCATTACTAAGTCGATACCAGTGGTGGTAGTTGACTGTTGACTGTTGACTGTAGTCAATAGAGACCAGTGGTGAGTCGAAAGTTTGGTGTTTCGGTCAAACAACAGCCTGGACAGTAAGGTTTCACAAGGGAAATCCAAAAAATAAATTATTCCGGTTCAAGTCGTTGACTGCTGACTGTCAACCGTCAACCGTCAACACTCTTCTGTGGAATATTTTTTTAGTTGGAAGTCCCCAAATGATTTAGGACTACTATGGAGACTTAGTTTCACTTATAGCCTGCCATGCTTTGTCAAGCAACGCAA
Source organism: Nostoc linckia z4 (assembly GCF_002608075.1). GTDB lineage: Bacteria > Cyanobacteriota > Cyanobacteriia > Cyanobacteriales > Nostocaceae > Nostoc > Nostoc linckia. Next base: position 188,959 of record NZ_LAHA01000001.1, on the reverse strand, counting down.
ACAAGTTTGAGAATTACAGCACAAAGTAGTTAAATATATTGATAAAGATTTGTAAACTATTAGCAGCCGAGTAGCCGTGTGTCACATCTTAGTTAAGGAATAATCATGAGACAAATTGTTATTGTTGAGCGCGTATGCCTCATTGCTCATATATTGTCAAAGGCTTTTGGGTTAGCAGGGATGTTACTGGTCTTACCTCATGCCGACATAATTTTCAATTTATCCCAGGTTGGAGAAACTGCCATAGGGTTAAGTATGGCTAGCGGCGGTGTAGTTGATATTATCTTAGGAACAGTGGCAGTTTCTATTTATGCCTACCGGACGCTGGGATTAGGAACTTGGCTAGCATTTATGCTCCCGGCTGTGTTTATTTCTCTAGGAAGTGAATTATTAGGAACCAGTACAGGTTTTCCATTTGGTGATTATAGTTATTTGAGTGGCTTGGGTTACAAAATTGGTGGGCTAGTTCCTTTCACAATTCCTTTGTCTTGGTTTTATGTTGGCTTGTCATCTTACTTAATAGCCAGATGTGGTTTGCAGGTAGCCCAAAAACCGAGTTTGGCACGGCATATTGCTGCTGTAGCCGTTGGTGCGTTGCTGTTCACTTGCTGGGACTTTGCTTTAGAACCAGCAATGAGTCAATCTTCTCTACCCTTTTGGTATTGGGAACAACCAGGAGAATTCTTTGGAACACCTTACCAGAACTATGCAGGATGGTTTGGCACTAGTGCATTATTTATGAGTATCGCAGGGTTATTGTGGAGAAAAACCTCGATAAAATTAGAGCGATCGCAACTTAATCTCCCCTTAGCAATTTATTTAAGTAACTTCGCCTTTGCCGCCGGACTCAGCTTAGCAAGTGGCTTCTTCATCCCCGTGTTACTCGGCTCAGTGCTAGGCGTAATTCCCGCCGTGACACTGTGGTTGAGAAGTTCAACCACACCCGCTCAAGTTGCCATTGAACCAGTACCTCAAGAAGCCCCAGCAGCCAGCGTTAAAGTTGTTTTGAAATAGACAAGGGAGACAAGGGAGACAAGGGAGACAAGGGAGACAAGGAAAATAATTCCTCTGTAACAGTCAACAGTCAACAGTCAACAATCAACAGTCAACACTCAACAGTCAACACCCCCAATGCCCAATGCCCAATTCCTTGACAACTTAATACTAGAAAGTGCCATCTCGCTTTTATTGCTGCTTATCCAAGTACCAGCAACGGGGATTCTACTTTCGCGTTTGGTGAAGGGGCCCAGACGCCATCCACCAATAAAACCGCAACAGCCGACGCCGGAAATGTTGGGTAAAGTGAGTGTTGTTGTTCCTACACTGAATGAAGCGCTTCGTATTAGCCCTCTTTTGGCTGGTTTGAGTCGCCAAAGCTATGAAGTTCGGGAAGTTGTTGTTGTAGATAGCAATTCCAGTGATGGAACTCCGGATTTGGTCAAGGCAATACAGCAAACAGATCCGCGCTTTCGCTTGATGACAGATGACCCTTTACCCTCTGGTTGGGTGGGTCGTCCTTGGGCGTTGCATAATGGTTTTTTATATAGTTCTGAAGGTAGTGAATGGTTTCTGGGGCTGGACGCTGATATTCAACCGCATCCGGGGTTGGTGGCTGGGTTAATAAAGACGGCACAAGCACAAGGTTATGACTTAGTTTCCCTTTCGCCCCAGTTTATTCTCAAATATCCAGGGGAATGCTGGCTACAACCGGCTTTGTTGATGACTTTGCTTTACCGATTTGACCCAGCCGGCATTAATACACAACAGCCAGAACGGGTAATGGCAAATGGCCAGTGTTTTTTGTGTCGTCGTTCAGTTTTAGCAGCTGTGGGTGGTTACAGCAGCGCCAGTAGTTCTTTTTGTGATGATGTCACCTTGGCACGGAATATTGCTATCCAAGGTTATAAAGTAGGCTTTTTAGATGGCGCAAAAGTACTAAAAGTACGGATGTATGAAGGGGCGATGGAAACGTGGAAGGAATGGGGACGCAGTCTAGACCTCAAAGATGCAACTTCTCCTTCTCAGCTGTGGGCAGATTTATGGCTACTTTTTGCAGTCCAAGGTTTACCACTTTTAATAATTTTGACTTTCTTGTTAATTTCTCTTTCCCACTCACTAGAACCATCATTAATTGCGTCTCTACCCACCCCCTCAATTCTCCTAGTGGGTCTGAATTTATTCCTACTGACGATTCGCTTTGGTATGCTATTGGCGATCGCACCTTCCTACGATCGCCATAGTGCCAAAGCAAGCTGGTTATTCTGGCTTTCCCCTTTCGCCGATCCCCTAGCAGTGCTACGAATCTTCTTATCTGCATTCCGCACCCCACGTCAATGGCGGGGAAGAGTATATGGTGGGTAGGGCATGGGGCATGGGGCATTGGATATGGTGAAAGGGAAAGGGGTAAGGGGGAAAGGTTAAATTTATCCCTTTCCCCTTTTCCCTTTAACCTTTCCCCCATCTCCCCATCTCCCCATCCCCCCATCCCCCTCACTCCTCTTCCGTCCCTACTCGATCTCCCCGTTCTAGTTCCCAAAGAATTTGATTTCCTTCACGGCGGACTCGTGACACTATCCAATTTCGCCAACGCCATTGATCTCCCCTACTGGTAACAGCGCTGGCGTGGACATCCATTAAATCTGCTAATTCGGAACTGGTGATTAAGTAACCTTTTTCTGATATTTCGTCAGCTATGCGTAGAGTTTCGACCAAGTTGCGGAGTTGCAAGACTCTAATTTCTGAGGATTTTTCGTCGGTTGCGGCCGCAGCTGGCCCGGTTGATGGTTCCATAATGGTTCTTTCTGGTGCAGAAGTAGTGACTTGTTGTGTATTTTGGTTAATTATTCTATAACTTTTGTCATAATCAGCTACTTTTGCTACATTTATTTCATTTGTATTAGGTAAATTTTTGTAAACATTTGTGGAAGACAATTGCTGTAAGGAAGGGATTTTACCACTGGCATAGCTGCGAGCGATCGCATCACAACGTTCGTTACCGATGTTACCAGAATGCCCCTTGACATATTGCCATTTTACTTGTTCGCTATTTAGTTCATCTAAAATTTCCAAAAGGTCTTGGTTTTGGACGGGGTTACCGTCTGATTTTTTCCAGCCTTTCTTTTTCCAGCCTTTCACCCACTTGGTAACGCAGTTAATTAGATATTCGCTGTCAGTGTAAAGGGTGATGGGTTTGGCTTGTTGAGATGTTTGCAAAAATTGGAGAGCAGCGATCGCCGCTTGCATTTCCATTTTATTATTGGTGGTGTGGGGGGATGCATCGCCCATTTCGTGAATTGAGCCATCACTGAAGTAGACAACAACACCCCAGCCACCAGGGCCGGGGTTACCGGTGCAAGCACCGTCTGTGTATATGCTTTCGATTGTTAGTTGGGTGGACGTAGTTAACATATTCAATAAGCACAGAACGCTAAACAAAGAATTGTGAACGGCGAAAGCGGAAGCTAATAAAGATTAGCACAGCAAACAAGATACCGATGCCTACACTGAAAAGGATTCTGTATGATATCAAAATCCTTGTAGAGACGTTGCAATGCAACGTCTCTACATCTGAATTTTGTTATCAATTGTCCATTGCCATTTTTGCTGTTGTGCATTCCATTTTACTGCTACTATTTCTGTTGGGGGATTGAAGCGATCGCCATTTTCTCTAAATTCAATATTTCCTGTAACTCCCTTCACCGATTTTTTCTGTTCTTTAAAATGTTTATTCATATTTATCAATAAAGATTGGCTATCTTTAATTTGATATAATTCCACAATTCTGAAAATTATTAACACCGAATCAAAGGCTGTTGCACTGCGCCACGATAAATTTTCTGTTCCCCATAATTGAGTTCCTATTTGACAAAAACACTGCCCTATTTGATTTTTACTATTACAGCCATTTTTTTCACTGTGCCAATGCCAAGGAACACAAGCTATAATTTGACACTCGTTGGTAGCTGCTGTATTATATTGGCTTTGCTCGTGAATCCAATGTAAAACATTTTCGTGGTAGAAAGTTGCTGAACCAGCTATCATACATTTATTCAATTTTAATCTACTAATCAAACCAGCATTATCTAGAGAGTTCGGTTCAATTCCCCCATCAGGAATTATAATAATAACCTCGACACCATCTTGTTTAATTTCTTCAATATAAGCTTGGATATGGTAGTATTTATCGCTAATATAGCTACATTCTTTAAGTAAAATAAAAGTTTCCTGATAATTTTCTAAAATATTTTTAATGCTATTTCTATATGAAGTGCTATAGCTACTATTTTTGTTATAAAAAATAGCTACTTTGATTCCACTTTTACCTGTAAATTTTTCAATCAAACAATGACCTAATTGTGTTGCATTGATGTTATCTTGAGTAGTCAGTCTAAAAAATGATAAGCTTTCACCACTAGATAAATGAGAAAGTTCATTAGAAGTACTACTAGGGTTGATTAAAACTAATCCATTTTGAGAATAAAACTGTAGTGCTTTTTTAGTCATTTCGCTTGAATAATGACCGATAATGGCAATCAAGTTTAATTGTGGTGCTAAAGAAGCTAGATTTTCTGCTGTTTGGCTATATGAAGCATATAAATTGTTAGGGTCATTGACGATTAAAATCCTCAAGGCTATTTGATTATCTGTATGATTTAAACTGAAAAATCCTTCAGGTATAATATCAGCTAAATTTATTTCTTTTTCTAAAGCAATTTTTTGAAAAGATTGAATATTAATTTGTAGTTGAATTTGAGCGACTCCTCTTAAAATTTCCGCAGCCACCTGTCCTTGGTTATGATAAAATGGAACAACCACAGCTACAGTATAAATTTGGATTTTTTTATCTTTTAAAAAAGATTGTTTATATTCAATTAAACAATTATTAATGTAAATTAAAACTTCAGGATTACCTGTATGATAAATTTCTTTTTCTTTTTTCCAAGCCCAGATAAAACATTTTAAGGCTTGGTAATAAAGTCCTTGCTGATAAAATTTTGTTGCTTGGAGTTGTAATTCCACAACATCTTGATTTTGGGGATAAAGAAAAATTTGCCTGCCAAAACTTCCTTGAAAGTTATCATTATTTAGTTGAAGAGGAGCATTCAATTTATATCCGCGATCGCCATCTAGTAAAAAATTCAAAAGCTTGACCCAGTTACCAGCTATTTGTTCTTGGTCAATTTGCATTAATTCTGCTATTCTAGGATAAATATTATTACTTAATCTATCCCGAATTCTTTGTTCTGGTAAATGTAAAAATTTAGCTATTTGTTGTCGAGAAGTTCCCAATAATGATTGACAAATAATTTCTTTATCGAGTTCAATTAATTGCTTTTTATTTGAACCTTTTTCTAAATTTTCAAAAAACAGTTCAATATTAATATTTAATTTTTCTATAACCTGCTGGCAACTTGTCAACATAGAATAGTTCGTCTATTTTTGAAGATGATAATCTAATTTTCAGGTCTGGTAATACTACGAGTGTAGAGAGAATTTCTACATGTGTTGATAATTAACTCAGCACTTACGCAAAAATAACGTAATTCCGTCATTACGAGGGATAGGGAAGTAATCCTCACTGACGCTGGGATTGCTTCCCTACACTCCGTTTCGGTGGCAATGACAATATCGGCATTGCGTAAGTCCTATAACTAAGTGATGCAAAAAAATAAACTATAGGACTCATATTTCATTCGGACGAACGCACCCTTAACAGTCAACCGTCAACCCCACCAATCGAATATTTTTTTACTTGCAACTTCCAAATAGTAAGATTTTACAGTGGGCGCTATTGTTGCAGCAAAAAGCATGGGTGGAAAACTAATTGTATTTGAAGGTGTGGAAGGCTGCGGTAAAACCAGCCAAATACAGCTTTGTTGTCAGTGGTTGGAAAGTCTAGGAATTTCTGTGGTAGTAACTCGCGAACCAGGGGGAACGGAATTAGGTTTGGATCTTCGGCGGTTGTTATTAGAAAAGTCAGAAGATAAGCCAGTTGGGGAAGTGACAGAATTGTTGTTGTATGCTGCTGATAGATCCCAACACGTTGAACAAGAACTGAAGCCTAATCTTGCAGTAGGGAAATATGTTTTATGCGATCGCTACACTGACTCTACCATTGCTTACCAAGGATATGGTCGGGGTCTGAACATGGACTTAATCAATCAACTCAACTATATAGCCACTGGTGGCTTGGAAAGTGACCTAACCATCTGGCTGGATGTGGATGTCGAGGTGGGACTGTCCCGCAAAAGTAAAGACGTTACACTGCAATCTTTAGACCGCATTGAACAAGAGACAATTGCTTTTCATCGCCGCGTTCAGCAAGGATACGCTTCCTTAGCTGCATCCCATCCCTCACGAATTGTGCGGGTAGATGGTAGCTTGAGTAAACAAGCTGTACAACAAGTAATTCAAGAAATTTTGCGTTCACATCTTCTAGTGTGATGTCAAAATTTGAATTGATGTTACCTATACTTCCCCCAATTTATTTATATTTTGTTTCTAAATTCCTCTTCTTTATGATTCAAATACATCTGTCCTCAGTAGGGTAAAACTCCAGATCTAGATTTGATAAGGTTGCAAATAACACTAAATTAAAACTTACGCATGAGAAACAAAAAATTAAGGATTTGGGCTGCACATGAAGCATAGGACAGAAAAAATGCCCCATGCCCCATGCCTCATACCTAATTCCCCACCTCAATAAATAATCTCGCTACGTAAGTTTTGTAAGTGTTAGTTAATTGCAATTGGAGTTAAAAATGACATACACACAAACTGGCGACCCAACTATTCGTCAACATGTAGAAGCTTGGCAAAAATTAGATGTAGATGAACAGCTAGGTTTGTTTTGGTTTATCTATAAAGAAATCGGTAAATCAATTACTCCAGCTGCCCCTGGTGCTAGTACAGCTTCTTCAGACATTGCTGAAGGTTTATTTAATCAAGTTAAAGAATTATCCCAAGAACAACAATTACAAATTCAGCGTGATTTGATTAACAAAGTTGATAGTCAAATTTCTCGCCAATATGGGTCTTTAGGCGATACTACAAAGGTACTGTTTTGGTATCTATTAGCTCAAGGTATGAACAATGGTAGTATTATTTCTGTACCTGGAGATTATCAACTTAGCTCAGGATCTCAAGCGCTGTTTAGCAGAATTCAAGCATTACCTTTTGAACAACAAATTACTCTTTTCCGCGATTATGCTGCCCCAATGGGTACAGAACCGAAAGCAGGCGCAGAAATTTAGGGATTTACATATAGGAATCCGGTTTGATATCTGAAATTATTTGTGTAGTCAGGCAAAAGCCAACGTAGATGTCAATAAATGTAGTGGACTGACACAGCTAAAATAGTGCATTAGGAAACTCTTGTGGGGTGGGCATACTGCTTGCCCGGACGGGTGAGGACACCCATCCCACAATAAAATCTATTGCAACATTTAAAACTTGTCACGCCACTACCATTGTTTTATGTTTAATTAAGTTGACCTACTTACCAATTCAATTAATGATTACAACATATCCTTGGATTAAGACGCGATGAATCCCGTCTCTAGAAATGGTGTATTTGTAGCATTCTTTTTTCCAATTGGGATAACCTACTTGAAGCTGCTATAATCCACATTTCGATTTGTTTACACCTTGGTATAAACAAATAAACACAGAGTAAAAACTAAAACTTTTACCCTGTGATTATCTATGTCCTTGTGTTAGTTGCACCCTAAAGTCGTAACGCCCTTTGTTTTGTATTCAATATGCTAAAGGCAATTATAGCTAATTTAATCTGCCTTTTGGTTGGTTTAAATATGTTGATTTTAGATTAATCTTCTGCTTTTTTATAGTTTTTTATTCACCACTAAAATATCGGAATATTAATTAAGACATGAATAAGATAGTCAAACTTTTAACATTGATTATTCCACCATTTTTTTACACAAAATACTACATTACATTCCCATCAAGCTCCAAATGTAAATAATTTACTAGAGTTGAGCATACTTCTTAAAAGTATTACAGCTAGAAATCAATGTAGGTCAGCTTTTAAGGAATTTAATATCAGCGATCGCCATAAACTCTGAGGTTCATTTTCTACTTCTAATTTGATACAATAATGTATATTTGAATCAATACATTACTCACAGAATTTACCGCAAATTAAGTTGAAGTGTTATCGTCAAGCCGAATTGATTAAGCATCAACTGTGACCAAAGAAAGGCAGAAGGTCAAAAATGCAATTTTTGTCCTCTGCCAAAATGGTCACAAGCCCCTAAATTCATTTATGAACAAAAGTCGAAAATGTATTTCGAGACGCGCAGCGCAAAAAATACGATGTCCTTGTTAAATCCCCTAAATTTATTTATGGGAATTTCATAAAAGCCCTCTGCCCTCTTAATGTCAACTATCAACCGTCAACAGTCATCAATCAACACTCATCAATAGACGACTTGCAAAAGTGCTTTTTGCACTCTTGTGGGAAAAGGGAAGCATCTTTATTGGGGAAAGGGAAAATACCAAACCTTTCCCCTTTTCCCTTTCCCCTTTTCCCGACTTATAAGAGAAGTCTAATCATCTATCATCCTTCGATAGCGTCCTAGCGCAATTAAAGGAAAGTATTGTTGATACATGTGATATTTGAGATAAAAATGGCAAGGAAAGCCTGTACCAGTGAAGTCTGCCTCAAACCAAGTACCATCCGGTTGCTGAGTTGTCACCAAATAGTTAATTCCCCGTTCTATGGCTTCAAGGGCTAATTTACCAGTTGCTTCACCTGCTGCTAATAAGCCAATTAAAGCCCAAGCCGTTTGAGATGCAGTACTGCGTCCTTGTCCTTTGAGACTGGGATCGTTGTAAGTGCGACAAGTTTCGCCCCAACCACCATCTGCATTTTGACATCCCAATAACCAAGCAGCCCCGCGTTCTATATTGAGTTTATATTTTTCAGGGCCAATCAACGCTAGAGCTGATAAAACTCCACTAGTGCCATAGATGTAATTGACACCCCAACGACCAAACCAACAACCTTCTGTTTCTTGTTCGTTCAAAAGATAAGTCAGTGCCCGTTGTAGGTTATGCGGTTCAATTGACAAATTACAAGCACCAAGCATTTCTACTACCCTAGCGGTGACATCTGCGGTGTTTGGGTCAATCATCGCTTTCAAGTCTCCATAGGGAATGGAGTTCAGCCAATCTTGGTCGTTGTCTAAATCAAAAGCAGCCCAACCACCTGGTTTACACTGCATAGTTGCAATCCATTTTAAGGCACGGGCGATGGCAGCTTGCTTGATTTTTTCATTGGGCAGTTTTGCTTGATGCAGCGCCATCACCACCACAGCCGAGTCATCGACATCGGGATAAAAGCGATTGTCAAACTCAAAGGCCCAAGCCCCTGGTTTTCCCTGGCGATTTTTGACAACCCAATCTCCATAATCCAAAATTTGCTTTTGCAATAACCATTCCCCAGCCCTAACCACAGCCGGATGATCTGCTGTCAAACCAGAATCTACCAAAGCACGTATCGCCCAAGCCGTGTCCCAAATAGGTGAAATACAAGGCTGTACCCGGTAGTAGTCCTTTGTTTCAATGGCAAAGTTGTCAATTGCTTGCAGCCCTCGTTCCACAATGGGGTCGTTTTGGTCATAATCCAAACACCGCAAAGCCAACATAGAATTCAGCATCGCCGGAATAATGCCGCCCCAGTCCCCTGTAACTTCTTGCCGTTCCAAAACCCACTTTTCGGCGGCTTTGATGCCTTCTTCCCGAAAGGGGACTAAATTGAGACGTTCTGCCAACTTGAAGCCATCATCCAAGGCGAGGAATAAATCTGTCCAATCGTTATTTTTGGGTAATCCCCACTGGACTCGCTCCACACCTTCAACGTATAGTTCATCTAGGTTGATACCTTGGTCAGCGAGAAAAATCGGTTTGCGATCGCACACAATCAACAACGGTACAGTGCTAGAACGCGCCCAACTAGACATCTCGTAAATATTCACTGGGAAAGCTTCAGGTAACAGCATTATCCAAGGTGGTAACGAGGGAATACCGCGCCAGTTGTAGCAGCCAATTAAAGCTAGGTGCAACTTGGTAAAAATCCGAGTTTTGCTAATACCACCCCGTTCGAGAATAAACTGGCGCGCCCGCACCAGGGCCGGATCGCTTACTGGCACACCCAATAATCTCAGCGCCATGTAAGCTTCAACTGAGGTGCTAAGTTCTCCGCCATCACCATAGAAAAGTTCCCAGCCGCCATGTTCGCGTTGTTCTTGACGCAGGTAGGCTGCAACTTTGTGCAAAGGTCTTGCTTTGTCTGTTCCCCAAATCTTATGCAAAAGCACCACTTCGGCGGTGATGGTGACATTAGATTCCAACTCTGCCCACCAATAACCCGCCGGATTTTGTATTGAAAGCAGATATTCTTGGCTAGCTGCGATCGCTTGGGCTACTTCCTTGACTTTTACCCTGTCTTGTGTTTGCATCAAAAACCGTTCAACCTCAACACTCAACACTAGTTAACAACACGGCAATGCAGGTGAAAAAATTATTATCCTCTATCAGTAGACATAGTATTCTGTCTTGAGTCACTGAGAATTTGCAATAGGTTATGGGTGTAATTTTATTAGCATTGGTGGTTTTATCCATAATAATTTGGTTAGGATTACTGTGTTTTCGGGGGCAGTTTTGGCTCTTAGACCAACAACTAGAAGTAGAGAAGTTACATACAACGTCTTTACCTAGAGTTTGTGCTGTGATTCCTGCGCGTAACGAAGCTGAATTACTACCAATTAGCTTGCGATCGCTCTTACTCCAAGATTATCCTGGTTCTTTAGAAGTGTTTTTAGTAGACGATCGCAGCACAGACGGTACAGCAAATTTCGCCGAAGGAGTCGCCTACGCCCTAGATAAATCACAGCAATTACATATCATTTCTGGAGAACCGCTACCTCCTGGTTGGTCGGGGAAACTTTGGGCAGTTGAGCAAGGTATCAAGAATGCTACTAAATTGACACCAGACTATTATTTCCTTACCGATGCAGATATCGAACATGACGTGAATAGTCTTTGCCGACTCGTTGCTAAAGCTGAGCAGGAAAATTTAGATTTAGTTTCAGTAATGGTGCGACTCCGGTGTCAAAGTTATTGGGAAAAACTATTGATTCCCGCTTTCGTTTTTTTCTTCCAAAAACTCTATCCCTTCCGCTGGGTGAATAATCCTAAAAATCCCACAGCCGCAGCTGCTGGTGGTTCTATCCTAATACGCCGAGAAGCTTTAGAGCGAATCGGCGGTATTCAAGCGATTCGCCAAGCTTTAATAGATGATTGCGCCTTGGCTGCGGCGGTGAAGAAGAGTGGTGTAGAAGAGGACGCAAGGATATGGGGACGCTCTGACGCAAAGATATTTTCATTCCCCGCATCCCCCCGTCTCCCCATCTCCGTGTCTTCCCCAAGAGGACGTATCTGGCTAGGATTGAGTACTTTAACTCACAGTTTGCGTCCTTATAATTCCCTGGCGACGATTTGGGATATGGTTGCTCGTACTGCCTATACCCAATTGAATTATTCTCCGTTATTGTTATTGGGAACTTTGGTAGGAATGACCTTAATTTATTTAGTTCCACCTATAGGTGTGATGTTGGGTGTAGTTTGGCGTAATTGGGGAATCTTATTTACAGGTTTATTCGCTTGGTTATTAATGACCTTAGCTTACTATCCGACAATTCGCTTTTATAAATGTTCTTTTTGGTTCGCCTTTAGTTTACCAGCGATCGCTTTTCTCTATACCTTGATGACTTTAGATTCTGCACTCCGTCACTGGCAAGGACGCGGTGGTAGTTGGAAAGGAAGAGTATATCCCAACACAAATAATTTATAGTTGGAATAAAATTTAATTTCAAAATTGGTAATGCTAATCTAGAATTAGAGTCAGAGGAAAGTGGTTGATTAAAAGAGTTATGACAACCGCAACACCAAAAAATAATACTATTTTTGTCCCCAAAAAGCTGCCTTTTTTGGAGTCAATTTGTTGGCAAACTGCTGATGTATATCGGTTTACTCCAGAAGAAATGTTGAGCCGCTACGAGCGTGGCTGGCAATATCACAATCTATTTAATAATCTTGAGGGTGAAGAACTGAATTTTCTTAAGGAACTCGCCAGACAGTATAAATCCTGGTTGCAAGTTTGTTTATGACGTTCAAGTTAGAACACCATAACAAAATTCTTACACTTCTTAAATGCTTGGATTCTGACATATTTATGAAGGGTTCTGCCTACTTTTGTGGCGGAACCCTTCTTGCATTTGAGTTTGAAGAATATCGCCGGAGTAAGGATGATAGAAAAACGAGAAGATTCTTAAATAGATAACAATTGACTCTCGCATCTTGAGTATCACCAGCCCAGCCTCCTACTTGTACTGGAGGCTGTTTGTTTGCTACTGCTGGAGTCAACGGACAATGGTTGAGCGGCTTTCAACACCGCATCGAGCAAACCTGGAAACAACATCTCTAAATCTTCACGCCGCAGCATATTAATGTGCTGTGTCCCTTCTTTACGCGTAAATACTACCCCTGATTCGCGTAAAATTTTAAAGTGATTGGACATGGTAGACTTGGCGATCGCAAAATCAAACCTGGCACAGCATTGTTCGCCCTCACTCGCCAACAGCCGCACAATCTCTAACCGCACCGGGTCGCCCAATGCATACAATACGCCCGGCAACGAAATATTTTTTCTATCTGGATGATAAAGGAATCTCATACTTGCATTATCTCATAAAGTAGCATATATTTTCATTATTCGATATTATCGAATTATAGAATTAATCAGGAAGGCAATTTATGTCATCCATTACAAATGTCACAGAAGCCACATTCAAGCAAGAAGTTTTGGAAAGTGCAGTTCCAGTATTAGTGGACTTTTGGGCACCGTGGTGCGGCCCTTGTCGGATGCTGGCTCCGGTTGTAGACGAAGTTGCAGCTGAATATGAAGGACAGGTGAAAGTAGTGAAACTGAACACAGATCAAAACCCTACTGTCGCCAGCCATTATGGGATTCGGAGCATTCCGACACTGATGGTTTTCAAAGAGGGTCGGCAAGTCGATACTGTCGTGGGGGCAGTTCCGAAAACCACATTAAATAAGACCTTAGCACAGCATTTGGAATCTAGGTAAAGGGGATGGGGCATGGGGCAAAAGGCAAGGGGCAAAGGGCAAAGGGCAAGGGGCAAAGGTAATAAACCTTACCTTTTCCCTTTTCCCTTTCACCTTTTCCCCTGCTCTGTGCGCCATCTCCCGCCCTGCGGGTTCGCGCTAGCGTCTCTAAAAGAGAAGCTAAAGCTACATCTCCATTCCCAGAGCAAATAAGTAGAGAAAGAGGCAAATGGACTTAAAATTGTATGGTAAATCCGCACTGGTAACTGCCTCAACTGCGGGCATTGGCTTTGCCATAGCCCAAGGTTTAGCTCAAGAGGGTGCATCAGTGATTGTCAACGGTCGGTCTGAGGAAAGGGTAGCACAGGCGATCGCTAAAATTCAGCAAAGTATTCCAAAAGCAAAAGTTTCTGGCGTCGTTGCTGATGCAGGTACAAAAGCAGGAGTAGAAAAACTTTTTCAAGAAGTTCCCCAAGTTGATATCTTAATTAACAATCTGGGTATTTACGAACCAAAGACCTTCTTTAACATCAGTGATGAAGACTGGTTAAAAGTATTTGAAGTCAATGTACTCAGTGGAATTCGTTTGAGTCGGCAATATCTCCAAAAGCAGTTAGACCAAAACTGGGGGAGGATAATTTTTATCTCTAGTGAATCTGCCATTCAAATTCCTGTGGAAATGATTCACTATGGCACAACTAAAACAGCCCAGCTTGCCATTGCACGGGGTTTAGCAGAAATGACCGTTGGGACTGGAGTCACAGTGAATTCAGTCTTACCAGGGCCGACTCGTTCAGAAGGCGTTGAAGACTTTATTTCCAACCTAGCGCAAGAACGTCGTACTACTCCAGCCGAAGTTGAGGCGGAATTTTTCCAAAATGTGCGTCCAAGTTCGCTAATTAAACGCTTTGAAACAAATGAAGAAGTAGCAGCGATGGTAGTTTACCTATCGAGTCCCCTAGCTTCAGCAACCAATGGTGCAGCTTTGCGGGTAGACGGTGGTGTGATTCGGTCGATTGTTTAGTGTGGGGCATGGGGCAGGGGGCAGAGGGGCAGAGGGGCAGGGGAGAGGGGGTAGACAAGGAGAGCCCAATGCCCAATGCCCAATGCCCAATGCCCGATGCCCGATGCCCAATGCCCAATGCCCAATGCCCAATAACTAATAACAATTCGGAGCTATAACCAATGAGTGCTGATATTAATTTATTTTCTCCTTATCAATTAGGGAATCTGGAATTACCGAATCGGATAGTGATGGCACCGTTAACCCGAAATCGGGCGGGTGAGGGAAATGTGCCACACCAACTGAATGCTACGTATTACACTCAACGTGCTTCGGCGGGATTGATTATTTCTGAAGCAACACAGGTAAGCCCACAAGGACAAGGCTATCCGCTTACACCAGGAATTCATTCCCCAGAACAGGTGGAGGGCTGGAAGTTAGTAACTGATGCTGTGCATCAGCAACAAGGAAGAATTTTTCTGCAACTATGGCATGTAGGCAGGATTTCCCACCCAGACTTGCAACCGGATGGAGCTTTACCTCTAGCGCCTTCTGCCATTGCTGCTAAAGGTGAGGCTTCAACTTTTGAGGGGCCGAAGCCGTTTGTGACTCCGCGTGCTTTAGAAACTTCAGAAATACCGCAGATAGTAGAAAAATATCGTCAAGCAGCTGCAAATGCCTTGGCGGCTGGGTTTGATGGGGTGGAAATTCATGCAGCTAACGGTTATTTAATCGATCAATTTCTCCGGGATAGCACCAATCAGCGTACAGATAAATATGGAGGTTCCATTGAAAATCGGACTCGATTTTTGTTGGAGGTGACAGAGGCCGTAACTAGTGTGTGGGATTCTCAGCGAGTGGGAGTACGTTTTTCGCCTAGTGGGACGTTTAACGATATACGCGACTCCAATCCCCTAGAGACATTTGGCTATGCGGCTCAAGCACTGAATCAGTTTAATTTGGCATATCTGCATATTTTTGAAGCAATAGACGCAGATATCAGACATGGTGCGGTTGTTGTGCCTACTAGTCACATACGCGATCGCTTTACAAATACACTGATTGTCAATGGCGGTTATACTCGTGAAAAAGGCAATGCTGTAATTGCCAATAAAGCAGCCGATTTAGTTGCCTTTGGTACATTATTCATCTCAAATCCAGATTTACCTCGACGTTTGGCTTTGAATGCACCATTAAATGAACCCAATCAAGCCACATTTTATGGTGGTGATGAAAAGGGATATACAGATTATCCATTTTGGTCAGCTGCTAACGAAGCAGTAGCAAACTAAGAATTTTAGATTTTAGATTTTGGATTTAAATTTCTTGCATCCAAACTTGAAAAACATCGCAGACTCAGGATATTTATATTTTGTCTGCTTTGGGCAAGGCGTGTGGAAAGAATTTAAAATCAAAAATCGAAAATCCCAAATTGTTGTACTTAACTATCAGGAGAATCTCATGAGTCCAGTCACCCAAATCCAGCCTTTGGATGTACCAACAGCCATCGCTCAACGTCGTTCAATCAAAACTTTTAAATCAGACCCCATTACTCCAGAATTGCTCAAACAATTGGTAGAGTTAACTGTGGCAGCACCGAGCAGTTTTAATATCCAGGACTGGCAAATTATTCTTGTGCAAGATGAGGCACAAAAAGCGGCGCTAGCAGCAGCATCTTGGAATCAACAGCAAATTGTTCAAGCACCTGTAACATTTATTTTTGCTGCCAATCCCAACGCCGGGGAACAAGACTTGACCCCAATTCTTAACCAGGGACTCCAGACTGGAGCATGGAATGACAAGACCGTAGAATACTTTAAAAATGCCATTCCCCAATTCCAAGCTGGGTTAGGCGACAAACGACGGGAATATGCCATCAAAGATGCGATTATTGCCGCTACCCATTTGGTGTTAGCAGCAGAAAGCCTGGGATTATCAACTTGCTTTATGAACGGTTGGATAGAAGAGAAAGTCAAAGAAGTGATTGGTGCTGCGGATAATCAAGATTTAGCGATCGCCGTTTTAGTTCCCGTAGGCTATGCCGCAGAACCACGCTTAAATCCCGGCCGTTTACCATTTTCCTACAACGTCTCTGTAGACAGAATCGGTAACCCATATCACGGTTAATCTTGGGCATAGGGCATAGGGCATGGGGGACAAGGTAGCAATCTTTCTCTCCCCCTTGTCTACCCCTGCTCCCCCGCCCCTCTGCCCCTCTGCCCCCCATGCCCCCTGCCCCATGCCCATACCCTCCTTCCTCGCACGTCGTTCATTCCACTATGGCTTTTTCGTCGCTGGTTTAACATTCCTTGCTTTGTTGGTGGGAGCTGCAATTCGGTCTGCTCCTGGAGTTTTTATAGTCCCTTTTGAACAGGAGTTCGGCTGGAGTAGAGCTACTATATCTTTGGCAATCTCGCTGAACTTGGTACTTTACGGACTAATCGGCCCCTTTGCTGCCACTGTTATGGAACAGATCGGCATTCGTTGGATGATGGTGTTTTCCCTGGCTGCCATCGCAATCGGTGTTGGTTTAACTACTTTGATGTCAGCGCCTTGGCAGTTAATTTTGCTCTGGGGCATAGTTGTCGGTTGTGGTAGCGGAGTTATCGCTTTAGTTCTGGGTGCAATTGTTGTCAATCGCTGGTTCCTTGAAAGACGGGGTTTAATTCTTGGTATCCTGACTGCGAGTACAGCTACCGGACAACTAGTGTTTTTACCGATACTATCTGCCATTACCCATCGCTTTGGCTGGCGGGCTGGGGCTTTAGTTCTTACTAGTGCAGCACTTTTAATTATTCCAGCGATCGCTATTTTTATGCGCGATCGACCGGCGGAAGTCGGTTTGCGTCCCTTTGGCGACAAGAGCGAAACTGGAGAACTGCCACAGCCTAAAGCCAATTCCATCGCCTCTACTTTTAACGCCCTTTGGCTGGGAATGGGTAACCGCGACTTTTGGCTGTTATTTGGTAGCTTTTTTATCTGCGGTGCAAGTACAAATGGATTAATTGGTACTCATCTGATTCCTGCTTGTATCGATCGTGGTATTCCAGAAGTCAAGGCCGCTGGTCTTTTGGCAATCATGGGTCTATTTGATTTTCTAGGAACAACTATTTCTGGCTGGCTATCTGACCGCTGGAATAATCGCTACTTATTGTGTTGGTACTACGGACTACGGGGTTTGTCTTTGATTTTCTTGCCCTTTAGTTTCAATTTTTCCTTCTATGGGCTTTCTGTGTTCGCCGTCTTCTATGGACTTGATTGGATTGCCACCGTACCGCCAACGGTGCGTCTTGTTGCTAATGCCTTCGGTAAAGAAAACGTCGGCGTGATGTTTGGTTGGATTGTCGCAGGACATCAAATTGGTGCAGCCACAGCAGCATTCGGCGCTGGGGTGTTAAGAACTTGGATGGGCAGTTATTTCCAGGCGTTTATTTTATCGGGTGTTTTATGCTTGATTGCCGCAGTTTGCGTACTGCGGATTGGTCAAACTCCCAGTAAAGGAAACTCACAGCTATTAAAACAGGAAACTTGAAATCATGGCAACAACAGCATTGATAGTGGGAGCGGGTAGCGGACTAAGTGCTTCTTTAGCTCGTTTATTTGCCCAAGAAGGAATAAGCGTGGCTTTAGCTGCTCGCCAAATAGAAAAACTTACTCAGCTAACTCATGAAATTGGGGCGCTGAGTTTTGCCGCAGATGCCTCAAAACCAAATGAAGTGGAAAAATTATTTATTGATGTTGAAAATCAGTTAGGTTCCCCAAATATTGTGGTTTATAACCCTAGTTTCCGGGTGCGGGGGCCTTTGGTTGAGCTAGATCCTGATGGGGTGGCAAAAACTCTAGAAGTGACTGCCTACGGTGGCTTTTTGGTTGCCCAAGCTGCTGCTAAACGGATGTTACAGCAGGGGGGTGGTGCGATCTTCTTTACTGGAGCCACAGCAAGTGTTAAGGCTTTTCCTCAGGCTGCTCCCTTTGCAATGGGCAAGTTTGCACTGCGGGGTTTAGCCCAAAGCATTGCCAAGGAACTAGCACCAAAGAATATCCATGTGGCACATTTCATCATTGATGGGGGAATTCGCTCGGCAGTCCGGCCAGATCCAGTAGATAATACTGATAGCACTCTCGATCCGGATGCGATCGCCCAAACTTACCTTAATATCCTCCGCCAACCTCGGAGTGCTTGGACATGGGAAGTGGAACTACGTCCGTGGGTAGAGAACTTCTAGCCAAGGCAATTGTTACAAAAATAGTTTTGAACGTATGAAAATTGATTTTGGTGCAACTGCTGTTGATTACGCAAAACACCGTGCTGGTTTCCCCAGTTCATTATTTAACAAACTGTCTGAATATGGCATAGGTTTGCCAGGACAGAACATCGTTGACTTGGGCACAGGAACAGGAACACTAGCACGGGGTTTTGCTAAGAGAGGTGCTTATGCGATCGGCATTGACCCATCAGTTTCACTTCTAGAACAAGCCAAACAGCTAAGTGATTCTGCCCAAATCAAAGTAGATTATCGAGTTGCTAGTGCTGAAAATACTGAATTACCAGATGCCAGTGCTGATGTGGTCACTGCGGGACAATGTTGGCATTGGTTTGACCGTCCGCGGGCTGTTAAGGAAATTACCAGGATATTAAGGGCGAATGGTTTAATTGCCATCGCTCATTTTGATTGGATACCTTTAAAAGGTAATGTCGTTGAAGCAACAGAACAACTGATTCAAGCTCATAATCCGGCGTGGAATCTCGCCGGTGGTAATGGATTGTATCCCCAGTGGTTACAAGACATTGGAGAAGGCGGATTTCGAGATATCCGCACATTTTCCTATGACGTGTTTGTATCTTATACACATGAAGATTGGCGGGGGCGAATTCGTGCTAGTGCTGGTGTGGGAGCAAGTTTGACACCAGAAAAGGTAGAAAAATTTGACCAAGAATTGGCACAATTACTAGAAACAAAATATCCCACACCTATTTTGCAAGTCCATCATCGGGTGTGGGCGGCGATCGCTAAATCACCACAACCGTAGTTATAATTACAACTGGTATAGACATTTGCTTGTTAAGTTTAAGCATCTTCTTGTTACTAATTTTTTGGCATAACAAATACTCAAAAACCAAAACACCAAAAATGATAACTAATCATCACCTTCCATGTTCGCTGGTGGATGCAGATTTGCGCCAAACAACAAACGACGTAAGTTGACAACACCAGAGCGATTTAAACGCAGGGCTTCAACCGTTGCTCGACCACAAGGTGTTTTACCGATTACCTGTGTAAAATCATCACTCCAGTTAAAATGCTCGCTCCAAACTTGCAGCCGAGGATTATACAGTTCTATTTTTTCTAGCGTTTCTGGATCGATTGCCTGTGTTTTAGCATGTTTATAACCATTACAGCCAAAGCAACTCCAGGCAAGGTTTTCTAAAATCGTTTCACCACCTGCTTGCCGAGGTTTTATATGTTCAATTGTAAAGCTCTGTGTAGCAAATTGCTCCGAACAATAACAATACTCGCAGTAACCACGGGCACGAGCAGCAACAACACGCCTAATTGATTCTGGGACTCGCTCCGACATCAGGTTACATAAATGTGTGTAGGTAAAAACTCATTAATCAGCACTTTCAAATCAACATTGCGAAGTTGAGCCAGTTGAATCAATGCTTCTGCGCGTTTGGCATCTTGTTGTTCGACGCGTTCAATGTACATCAGTAGTTCCTGATGCTCTGTTTGTGTAATTTCTCCAGTCTCGTTTTGCTGACGCAAATAAGTTAATTTGTCTTGTTCTTGGGGTGGTAAACAGCGTTGAATAATTTCAATCAAAGCTGCTTCACTTGCTTGAGGTTTTGGCGTTTCTGATACCTGTGAAGCCTCGTGAGAAAGGTACTCTAAAAATTCAACTGCTTTTACTAAAGATTCTCTCGGTAATTGTTCTAGCAGAGCGATCGCTTTTTTGCGAATTTCTATAGGTGCAGTCATAGAAAACCTGACCTCATTTGCACATAGCTTAAATTATAACTAGCCTTGTCACAGAGATATCACAGTTTTAGTATCATAATGAAGCCGCTCCTTGAGGACGGTGTTTTCAACTCCAGTTTTCGATAATAAAAAGCGGGAGCTAAATAGCTCGACCAACTTCTGTAGCTTGGGGAATTTCTATTAATTCGCCAGTTTTGACATCGTAAAGGTAGCCGTAAATCGGAATTTCTGGCGGTACTAATGGGTGAAAACGAATCCGCTTCACGTCTGCATACACACTTTGTGCTTGTTCGCCAATGGTCAACCAATCAATAAATTCGGCTTCGGTGGAACCGCCTCCAGAACCAACATCATACCAACCGGTGTCGTCTATCTTTGCAGTTTTCAGACTATTAGCCAGTAAACTCCGAATAACTTGGTCTGTGAAGGTTTCCATACCACAATTTGTATGATGAATCACGAACCACTCACGAGTCCCAAGTAATTTGTAGGAAATTACCAAAGAGCGAATTGCATCATCACTGGCCCGTCCCCCTGCATTGCGAATTATATGGGCGTCTCCCTCCACCAACCCAGCAAATTTAGCTGGGTCAAGTCGAGCATCCATACAAGTGAGAATTGCAAATCGACGAGCAGGGGGTATGGTAAGGTCGCCTCTATCGCCAAAATTTTCAACGTAGGTGCGGTTCGCTGATAGAACTTCTTCTACAATTTGACTCATAATTTTTATTTGATGTCTCTATTTAGGATGGTTGAAAACTTTATCTAGGTAGGAACTTTTAATTTTCTTGTTGACTGTTGATGGTTCACAGTCAACAGTTAACAGTCAACCACTTTTGTCCAAATCAGAAAATGAGAGAAAAAGTCCTTAACCGTTGGAGAATAAAACAGGAGAATCGATAATTTTCAACTGTATCAATACCAAAATTAACAAGGTATAAACTGTTGAAGAAATTAAACCAGTAAATAACTCTTTTTTGAGGTTACGCTCTTTGGGTTCTTTTTGAAACATGTCCTGAGAACCAAATTGCATCAACAGAATTCCCACAATATTGGAGAGCCAATACCCTATAATGGAGCAGGGTAAAAGTAATTTCGGGGAAA
The DNA here is from genome assembly GCF_002608075.1 of Nostoc linckia z4. GTDB lineage: Bacteria > Cyanobacteriota > Cyanobacteriia > Cyanobacteriales > Nostocaceae > Nostoc > Nostoc linckia. The sequence continues at coordinate 167,722 of NZ_LAHA01000001.1, read as the reverse complement.
GTAAACTGCATCCATAGCCAAAAGCATAAGCTATTGGCAGATTAAAAAGTAAGTCATTCCACCAGCATAGTGGTGACAATAAATATCCCAGTACTAGAAAAAATCCGCCTCTGAGCTTTTTGAAGATATCTTTTTTGAAGTCCTTTGAAATAGTTGGCTCTAACTGCTCAGTCATTGTCTGGTTTTCGAGGCTCAACTCTTGACTCACTTTTGGGAAGCTTTGCATAAAAACCCACTATTCCTACCTATTTAGTGTAGTTTAAACTAAAAAGTAGACTTTAGTCTAGTACACAAGTAATACCATTTTGGGTTGTTGGCGCTCAAAACTCACGAATAGTCATGCAGTCCTTTGCTATGGCAATCCTATTTGAGTTGTGAACAATATCGGTGTTGACTGTTGACTGTTGACTGTTGACGGTTAACAGTCAACAACCCTAACACGTAATATAGGAATGCTATTTGATTTTTGAACAAAATTTCGTACACTTTACTCTTTTATAACCCTATTGCCTCTTGCCTGCCGCCTATACAGTTCAGTTCATTAATCAAATCTGACTACTATATAGAACCCATTTGACATCTAAGAAGAGACCGCAAGCCTTTTAAGCATCAGCCGAATAATACATTCGCTTGAGTACAGTGAGTAAAAAAGGGAAACTCCAGGGTATCAACCGCTAGATGTCTTTTAATGCCATTTGTTGATTTGTAGAAACGTAAGGGTTCGAGGATTATCCACTCTTCGTATGTCAGGCTGCTAGAGTATGGCATAACTGCTGGATGCGACTTTTGCGGTCACTTTACTTCAATACAGTAAAAGATGTCAAATGGGTTCTATAGAACTCTTATTTTATTTTTGAAAATAACCCCGTACACCTATATTCTCTGAAACACTTTTACCTATTGTCTATTACCTGATACCAATTCTGTATGAAGATGCGCCAAACTATATGAGGAACAAACCGCAAAGGGCGCATTCGCGCAGCGTTTCGTCAGAGAAGGACACAAAAAAAGAAAGAAAGAAAGAAAGAAAGAAAGAAAGAAAGAAAGAAAATTTGGCGCAGCCTCACAAAGAAATGGTATGACTACGCAAATCATTTCAGAGATCTAACCAGATTCCTATAGATTTTGGTTGACTATGAAAGAAAATCAAATAACGTCTTGATTGCAAGGGCAATTACAGTAGTGAGAAATATACGCCGTAACCAAATATTATTAAGTTTAAGGGCAACTTTTGAGCCGACAATGCCGCCAATAAACATAGTAATACTGAGAATAATACCAAGCTTATAATCTACTATTCCTTGTATTAGGAAAATAATTGTAGCAATTAGCGAAGAAAAAATATTAATCAACTTTGTATTTGCTACCGCTTGTACAAATGTCATCTGGAATAAGCTGACATAAGCTGCTGTCAACATTGTGACATAACCACCACTAAAGAAACCGCCATAGACACCAAGGAAAAAAGTTGCTACATATCCACCAATTTCCTTGATTTTTGATAGATGCTTTTTTGGTGCAATGATTCCAGTATGACGATTTGTGATAGAAAATATACTAACTATAATCATCAAAATAGAGATAATTGCAGGCATCGTTGTTGCAGGTATCACTAAAACAAGTAATGCACCTATAATGGAACCTAAAATTGTTAATAAAATGATTTTTGGCAAGCGATTGTAGTCATTTAATTTTTTACCAATAAAAGGCAACGTACCCCCAACACTCATAAAAGTTAATGCCAGCATATTAGTGGCAACAGCAGTACGGGGTTCAATACTAAATTGCAACATTACAGGAACGGTAATTAAAGAAGTGCTTCCTGTAATGACGCTGATAATACTTGTGACAAAGAAAATTGCTATGAGCAATATTAATTGATTCTCATGCATAAAAACTATTTTTTGTTGTTGCCAATACATTTTTTGTAAGTGCTGAAAATAGCCAATACATTTTTTTGGCTATGAAAATGACAGCCTTGATTTTCACTATATTAATACAGTAAAAAAATCCTGTAAATGTATTTTTTATACCAATTTAATCGGTATTATTTCTGAAATAAATTGGTAACAACAAAGTTGGGTATATCCTAAAAAATTGGTAAAAATTAGCGGTTTTTTAATAAATTTTTTAAAAAAATACGAGAATTTCTAAATTATTTTTATTAAATAGTTGAGCCAAATTAGATTAATGGAGAGAGGTAATACCAATTTGGGATTTTAGATATTTCGACAGACTCAGTACAAGTTTGAGATTTTGGATTAAAAACCTTGGCTAAAAACCTTTTAAAAAATTTAAAATAATACTTTTTCTGTTAATTTGGTATGATACAAATTCACAAAATTATTGATACACTTCCCTTGTGGTCTGGGAAAAAATTAAGGGGTAAGGGATAGACTTCTAAGAGAAGTCGGGAAAGGGGGTGCATGTTTGGTATTTTCCCTTTCCCCAATAAAGATGCATCCCTTTGACCACAACAGTGCTTTTTGCACTCTTGTGCAAGAGGTCTGATGTATTTGAAACCTTTCCCCTTTCCCCTTTTCCCTTTCCCCTTTCCCCTTTCCCCTTTTCCCTTTCCCCTTTCCCCGAACCGTATTGAGCCTACATCCACTGTTAACTGGAAGCATATTTCGACGGTAATCCATCCTGAAATACTAGCAATTCTCCGGGTTGGATTTGTGTCCAAACTTCATTGTCAGTTAGAGGAGTGGTAGCGATGACGGCGACGCGATCGCGTTCGGTAGTCACTTCTCGAAAATCAACAGTCATATCTTGGTCAATCAAATGGGCAGCAGCAAAGGGCGCTTGGCGGACAATATAGCTAAGTTTGGTTGAACAATAAGCAAAAAAGTGTTCTCCATCAGATAGTAAATAGTTAAACATACCGAATTTTGCGATTTCATTGGTAATTTCTCGCAGCACAGAATAGAGTTCTTTTATGGAAGGCTCACCTTGAGGAAAACATTCTCGTAATTTTTCTAACATCATGCAGAATGCTTTTTCGCTATCGGTATCACCTACAGCTTGATAAAAACCTGTATTTTCTGGCTGAAAATCTGGTAAATTACCGTTATGGGCAAATACCCAATACTTACCCCACAACTCTCTCCGGAATGGATGGCAGTTATGTAAAGCAACTTCGCCCTGAGTAGCTTTGCGGATATGGGCGATGACATGGGTAGAATGGATGGGATAACTCCGCACGAATTCCGCCACTGGAGAAGCAACAGAAGGTTGGGCATCTAAAAACATCCGACATCCCTTTCCTTCAAAGAAAGCAATGCCCCAACCATCACTATGATGATCCGTTTTTCCTCCCCGTGCAGAAAAACCTTCAAAAGAAAAGCAAATATCCGTTGGGACATTGCAATTCATTCCAAGCAATTGGCACATACATATTGCAACTTTAAATTTTCGACTAAGGTCTCAGGATCAAGATACTTCAGAATGTTGCCTTGATTCTGGAGCGATCGCTTCAATCTGAGAATTTATAGCACTCTGATTTAATTATTAGACTTTTAACAGAAGTCGGGAAAAATTCCTATAGCTGAAATAAGGTATTATGCTAAGCCAAAAGATGGTAACGGCGGATATCTGGCGCAGCAGCCACCAAACCATCAAGTTTAGCTGCTGCTTCTTGAAAATGGGGTGTGTCCATGTGAGTATTCAACGCTTCATTAGAAATCCACTCTTCCACAAAAGTAAAGTCTGTTGGGTCATATTGATTTTGCAAAAGTTCATACTTAATTGCACCTGGTTCCTGTCTAGTTGGTTCAACGAGTTCCAACAACACAGCTTTAAGTTCTTCTACTTTGTTAGGCAAAGCAATAACATGGGCGATAACGCGAATAGTTTGGTTAGTCATTAGTCATTAGTCATTGGGCATTGGGCATTGGGCATTGGGCATTGGGTATTGGGCATTGGGCATTAGTCATTGGGCATTGGGCATTGGGCATTGGGCATTAGTCATTGGGCATTGGGCATTGGGCAGAGGGGAAAAACTCATCTCCCCAGCCCCCCATCTCCCTTATCTCCCTTGTCTCCCTTGTCTTCCCCATCTCCCCCATCTCCCCATCTCCCCATCTCCCCCATCCCCCCATCTCCCCACTCCCCAAGCAGCCACCATATAGCGAAAAATGTACTCCACCAACTCAATGTAGTTACGGGCAGATTCAGGGGAAGGTGCCCAAACTGTAACACCGTGGTCGCGGATAAGTAGGGCTGGTAGTTGGGCTGGGGTAATTGTGAAGCGTTGTTGAATGTCGGTGGCTATTTGGGAAACTTGTAAATGGTTGGTGAAAATGGGAATCAGACAATGGGGATTTTCTTGGTAAATTCCCAAACCTTTGAGCATTTCCAGAGGTGGTAAAGGTAAAGAGTCTCCAGTTACAAACCGAGAAACTAAATTTGCCTCTACTGAGTGGATGTGGTAGCAAGCTTTTGCTTGGGGAAATAAGGTATAAAGTACCTGATGAATAGCGGTTTCAGCGGAGGGTTTTAAATTATTTGAGGAATCCTGCTTACCGTCTGGATAAATACGCACAAAATCATTCAGTGATAATTCTCCTTTAGAGCGACCGCTAGCTGTAATCCAGAAGCTACCATCAGGTAAAAGTACTGAGAGATTGCCAGCAGTTCCCACCATCCAACCTTGTTGATAAAAGTCATGGGCTGTAGCAATTAACTCCAGACGAGGATCGGCTAGGGTTTGCTGTATCATCCTGAACTCCATGATTTTAGTAGATAATCGCGGATATCGAAAAAATCATTCCAGTGAATATACGATTTTTGATATTGATTAAGATACTCTGCTAGGCGATCGCGAGCGAATACCAAAGATGCCTCCAGTCCCATATTCAAATCAGTCAGCGAGTCCCCAATGGCAATTTTTTCATTAACGGGATACTCTGCCATTACCTGTACCTTGGCCACCAGTTCGGTTTCTCCTTCATAATCCGAGTGGACTTTTAACAGACTATTAGTAGTATCCACATCAACGGCATGGATGGCATGAACTCGCTGTTGCGTTGCACCCAAAACAACTTGTACCATTCCTCGCAGTCCCCCAGAAACCACCACTAGGGGTACTCCTTGAAAGTCCAGAAAATCCAGCAGTTCCAAAAATCCTGGGCGCATTGGTTGTTTTCGAGTAAATTCTAAAATTTCACCATAGCTAGAAGATGGAATTGATTGCAAGATTTCTCGGACACCTTCTCGCAGTGTGAGCCGTTGTGCATACATTTCTGGTATTAATTTTGCAGACAATTCTGGAGCAAACTTTTTCAAAATTGCAACAAAGGTTTCCTCCACTGTGATAGTACCGTCAAAGTCGCAAAAAACAATTCGCTGCACTTTTTGTCCTGCCATTTCTTGGTTTTTCGGCATTTTTCAAGCTACTGCGCGATGAAGGCGAATTTCTTTATTTATGTATTGAGGAACCCAACCTCCAGTGCTGATAAAATAGCGCACTGCTTTAATTCGCCTTGCTGGGGTGAGGTGAAACCAATGTTCGGTGCCGGCTGGTACATTGATATACTCTTCTTTTTGGACTGTCAGTTCTACCTGGCTACCATCGGGACGCACAAAGCCAAAAATGGCTTCTCCATCAATGACGTAGCGTACCTCATCATCAGCATGGGTGTGTATTTGGTCAAACTTGACCATTAATTCATCGAGGTTGGGAACTCCTGGATGGAGAACAATCAGATCCCGTGACTGATAGCCTGCTGTTTGTTGTAGTTCGTTAAAATAACCATCCAGTGCTTTTAGTACTTGTTCTTTTTCATCATCATTGAGGCTATTTTCTGCCAGCAAACGATGTAACTCTGGATTATCTCCCACAGCCCAACGGTTGAGTTGGATATTTAAGGGTGTGAGTTCTTGACCAATATCATTGATATCCGTGAGGATTGTATCATCTTCTAATTTGAGAATCGCCATAGCTCACCTCATATTTTTTTATTTCAGCCAGAAATTATCTTCAGGTAGGGCTTCCTGAAATCGGACTTCTCTTTTGGTGCATCTGTAGTTTGATTACTAAGCTATGAATTTTTGTATTAAAAGCAACGCATATTTCCGAGATTTTGTTTGAAATAGCGGATTAATAGAGCAATTTACAAACAGGTTATCACAAGTTCAGGGATTAGGGACTGGTGACTGGTGACTAGTCCCCAGTGCCTAGTAGCGTACTTTTCTCAACTAAATCGATTTCAAAGTACCTGTAATATGGGAGACTTGGCAATATTCCCTATCAATTCCGATTGATGCCAAATGAGTAACACAATTTCTGATATCGTGGTCAAAACCATCAATGACCAGGACAAGCAATTAAAAGACTACGCAGGAAAAGTACTTTTAATCGTGAATGTCGCTTCCTACTGCGGTTATACATCCCAGTACAGCGGTTTAGAAGACTTGAACAAAAAATACAAAGAAGCTGGGTTACGAGTTTTGGGGTTCCCCTGTAACGATTTTGGCGCGCAAGAACCCGGAAGCAACGAACAGATTGTCAAATTCTGTACAAGTCAATATGGTGTTACCTTTGAATTATTCGATAAAATTCACGCCAAAGGCTCACAACAGCACCCGCTTTATGAGCGACTTACCAAAGCTGTTCAGCCAACAGGCGATGTTGCTTGGAATTTTGAAAAATTTTTAGTGAATAAGCAAGGTGAAGTGGTAGCTAGATTTAAAAGCAATATCCACCCATCTTCACCAGAACTAATCAACGCAATTGAGAGCGAATTAGCAAAATAGCATAGGTATGGGACAAAACCCTTCGGGTAGGGAAAAGGGAAAAGGGAAAAGGCGCAAAGTTGGAGCAAAGGTCTCCTCCAATCCAAACTTTGTAAGAGAGGATAAGAAGGGATCTTTCCTTTCCCCTTTGTCCCTTTCCCTTTCCCCACTCCCCATCTCCCCATCCCCTCATCTCTCTTATCCCACGACAAATTTTTACGCAGACTCACTTAACTTGTCATGAATGTTGCAATCATTGGTTGTGGTTATGTTGGTTATAAAGTTGCTCAATATTGGCAGCAAAATATGAATTTTGTTGTCACTGCAACCACAACTTCTCCTGAGCGTGTTTCTGTATTACAATCAGTAGCCCAAAGAGTTGTAGTTACTAAAGGTAATGACCCAGATACTTTAAAATCTGTTTTACAAAATCAAGATGTTGTACTTTTGAGTGTTGGTGCCAAAAGCGCGGAGGTTTATGAAGAAACTTATCTGCAAACTGCCAATACTTTAGTTTCCGTCTTGCGGTATATTCCCAATGTAAAGCAATTAATCTACACGGGAAGTTATGCGGTATATGGTGATAGAAATGGTGTCTGGGTAGATGAAGAAACACCACTTGCACCTGCTAATTTAAATGCCCAAATTCTCCGCAAAACTGAGGATGTGTTGCTATCAGCATCTAACGAAAATTTGCGGGTTTGTATCTTCCGTTTGGGAGGAATTTATGGCACTGGCAGAGAATTGCTGAAAATATTTGGTAGATATTCTGGTACAAGTCGTCCGGGCACTGGCGAAGATATCACAAATTGGATTCATCTAGATGATATTGTTGCTGCCATCGAATTTGCCCGTCACCGTCGCTTAGAAGGTGTTTATAATTTAGTGGATGACGCACATCTCACCAGCCGAGATTTGCTCGATCGCTTATTTGCCAAACATCATTTACCTCCAGTTATATGGGATACCTCTGTTACCAGTACTCGCCCATATAATGCTTGGGTATCTAATGAAAAGCTCAAAGAAGCCGGATACGAGTTGATTCATCCACAGATGATTTTTTAGTAAGTATTAAACTAGGAATTATGCAACCATCTGCTGTAGCTAAGACAACCGATTTAACAGCATCTCCTAGCCAATTTTACACTTGGCAGAATTATCGTTGTGCTTACGAAATTCATCAACCAAGTAATACAATACCCCAGGGTATTCCTTTAGTGTTAATTCATCCCATTGGTGTCGGATTATCACGGCAATTCTGGCAAAGATTTCAAAGCCAATGGTACAATTCAGGTCAGCGAAATTTGATTTACAATCCCGATTTACTAGGATGTGGTGAAAGTGATATGCCCCATGTGGCTTACACTCCTAGTGATTGGGCAGAACAATTGCAATACTTTTTGCAAACAATAGTGCAAAAACCTGTGATTTTAGTGGTACAAGGTGCGTTGTTTCCAGTGGCCATTGAATTAGTGCAAAAGGCATCAAATTTAATCGCTGGACTTGTACTTTCTGGGCCTCCAGCATGGCCTGTAATTACCAAAAAATCACCAAAATGGCAGCAAAAATTCCTGTGGAATTTGTTAGATTCTCCTTTTGGGAATGGTTTTTATCGTTATGCACGCACGCCAAAATTTTTACGTTCTTTCTCGACTCGCCAACTATTTGCTTTTGATAGTGCTGTCGATACAGAATGGATAAATACTTTGGTTGCAGGTGCGGAAAATATCGCCAGTCGCCATGCAGTGTTTTCTTTTTTAGCAGGGTTTTGGCGACGGGATTATAGTAGTTTAATTGCTACTATCCAGCAGCCAACATTAGTAGTTGTGGGAGAAACAGCATCAAGTATTAGCGAAGAAGGCAAAAAAGAAACGCCAAATGAACGCTTAGCTGACTACTTGGCTCATTTACCTCAAGGTGAAGGCATCAAAATAAATGGGCGCAATCTTTTACCATACGAATCAACTGCTGAATTTGTGGCAGCCATCGTTCCATTTATCCAGAAGAATTCAGAAGTCAGGAGTCAGAATTCAGAATAAATTAAAGTCTAATTGAGTAATAATACCAATTTGGGATTTGGGATTTTGAATTTTGGAGCAAAGCCTTTACTAAAAAGTTCCAGAATTTGAAGCAATACTTCCTATGCCAATTTGGTATGAATATTGGTTTCAAGGCTTCCCCTTCTGCACGAAACACAATTCAAAAATTCTGCCTTGTTAAGATTTCATTAATTCATAACTACTCTTAACAAACTGGGTGTACCCCATTCTGAATTCTGACCACTGGTTGATTAATGAAGTTTCTTAGCCAATTGATAGGTAAATTAGTCTAGTAATCTCATCTTAGGTTATTACTGGATATTGATTAGTTCAGAAAGTAAAATTATGTTGCCTAATCACAAAGGACAAAAAGTTCCCAATGTTACTTTTCATACCCGTCAAAACAATGAGTGGGTAGATGTGACAACTGATGAGTTATTCGCCAACAAGACGGTAGTTGTCTTTTCCTTACCAGGTGCTTATACTCCTACTTGTTCCTCCACTCACCTCCCTGGTTACAACGAATTAGCTAAGGTTTTCAAAGAAAATGGTGTGGATGAGATTATTTGTATTTCTGTGAATGATACTTTTGTGATGAACGAATGGGCAAAGGATCAAGAAGCAGAAAATATTACACTAATTCCCGATGGTAATGGTGAATTTACTGAAGGTATGGGAATGCTGGTGGATAAATCAGACTTGGGATTTGGTAAGCGATCGTGGCGTTATTCTATGCTGGTGAAAGATGGTGTCATCGATCAAATGTTCATTGAACCAGAAGAGCCAGGAGATCCCTTTAAGGTGTCTGATGCAGAAACAATGCTCAGATATATCAACCCCAAAGCAGTTAAGCCAGAAATAGTTTCTCTGTTTGCCAAAGTGGGTTGCCCTTTCTGCGCCCGTGCTAAGGCTATGCTCAAGGAACATGGATTAGATTACGAAGAAATTACTTTAGGTAAGGATATTACCACACGCTCTTTACGAGCAGTTACAGGTGCAACAACAGTCCCCCAAGTCTTTATCAATGGTAAATTAATTGGCGGTTCTGAAGCACTAGAAGCTTACTTCGCAGCGAAGTAGGTTTAATGGGGTAGCACATTTTTTCATGTTGGCTGTTAACTGTTGACGGTTGACAGCCAACAGTCTTTCGTGTTATCCCATCCCCTTTTAGGGGTAGGATGATTTTAATAAATATATTTAATTTTGATTAAATTTAGATGCTTTGTGACTTGCCGTAAGCTACCGCCAAGGACGCAAAGGAAGAAACAAGTTAAGAATTATTCGCTGGAAGTTTATAAAGAATTGGCATTACATGGCGATCGCGTAAAATGAATCTTGATTAAATTACCAGTGATTATAAATACAACATGTTTGCCAGAATCCGCCGTTTTTTGCGTCAATTTTTTAATAAATCAAGAAAAATCAACAACGAACCACTAAATAAAGTGAGTTTGATTGTGATTATTTTCATTGATATTTTTATCTTAGTTAATGTTTTTGTAGGACTGGATGATATTAGTAGATGGCATATCAGTCCCAGTCAAGCTTATCCATGTTATTCGGAGTGGCAAAACTACCGAGAAAAAAATACTAAAGATAAGGATTATGAAATTGTCAAGCTTTCATTTTTCTATAGTGGAAACACTAAGTATAGTTTTCAGCAAAATTATCAACAAGCACAAATAGGACATCTCGGCCAAGTTGATGGAACATGTTTAAAGTATGGCGAGTATAAGGACAAAATTAACAATTCTCAAAATCAGCAAATCATCAAAAATATTGAACAAAAACAAACGCAAATCAGTAGATTAGAACAAACCAATCGCGATATTCGTGCTAAATATGATTCTACCCTCTTAGAAAAAATTGCAGGTCAGCCCCGCGAACAATCAATTAATCAAGTCAGTGCTGAAAAAGCTAAACAAGAGTTAGATAAAAATAACAGCGGAATTTCTACACTGAAGCAGGAAAATTCTAATCTGCAAAATCAATTATTAACTAAATCAGAAAGTACTGCTTTTCTTACATTTATTAAAGATGAAAATCAATTTTTAGGAGTCGAAAAAGGTTATAAAAAAGCATCGTTTTGGTATCCAAGTATTCAACTTGGGTTTCAGTTACTTTTTTTGCTCCCGCTAATTATCATTGCCTTATCGGTTCATAGATTTGCCGAAGGAAGAGGATATGGGCTAATTTCTCTAATTAGCTGGCATTTGCTAGTTATATTTTTTATCCCACTGTTAGCGAAAGTATTTGAATTTTTACAAATTGGAGCAATATTTCAATTCATCTTTGATATTATTAGCAAAATTTTTGGCGGATTACTTTTCTTAATTAATTATGTTTATATCTTGCTGATTCCACTTATTGGTTTTGGAATTATCAAGTTTTTCCAAAAATTTGTCTTTAACCCTAAAGTCCAAGCAGCCAACAGAGTTCAAAAATCACTTTGTGTCAACTGTGCTAAAAAAATTCGGCGTAGCGATTCCTACTGCCCCCACTGCGGTTATTATCAATATTTAGAATGCGAAAACTGCCATAATCTCACTTATCAACATTTGCCGTACTGTAAACATTGTGGAACTTTTCAAAATTCTAGTAAAAGTATTCACTAGTGATAGATGACATTGAATACTTGATTGAAATAAATTACCAGTAGGGGCATAGGAAATAAGGTAACTAGTCAAAGTTCAAAAATATTATGCAAAGTCTCAAAAAACCAAATCAAGGAAGTCCATCGTTTTTTTCTTTTCTGAAAAATTTATTGATTGCCCGTTGGCGATCGCTCTTACTCCTCTTGATAGGAGTATATTTACCTTTGCAGGTGTTTGAAATTTTGGCTGTTGAAGTATGGAAAAATGCAGATGGCTTTCCGTGGGATGTGGCTACTTTATTGGCGGTTCACTCTACACAAAACCCACAGTTGGATGTTTTAGCAGTAATGCTGGCTAGAATTGGTTCGCCTTTCACAAGTAGTATAATTGCAGCTGTCATCGCATTAATACTACTACTGCAAAAACGGTGGCGATCGCTAGCTTATGTACTCACGCTTTCAATGGGGAGTGTCATCATCAGCCGCATAGGTAAGGAATTAATGCATCGAGTCCGTCCTCATTTGTGGGACTCCATTGCACCAGAATTGAGTTTTGCATTTCCCAGTGGCCATGCTATTGCAAGTATCACTCTGGTTGCTATTTTCCTCATCTTAAGTTGGGCTACCCCGTGGCGTCGATTAATTTTCATCTTCGGTAGCTTATATGTAATAGCTATTGCATGGTGTCGTCTTTATTTAGGCGTTCATTTTCCTAGTGATATTCTTGCCGGTTGGATGCTTGCATCAGCTTGGGCAATTGGTGTGAGTTTAATTATCAAGCCTTATTTAATTACAGCCAAATCTGTGGATCAACAACCCGTCAAAGAGGAAACTACCTTACTACCAGAAGAAAAAAAATTGCTCAGCTAATATGCATCCGAAGTTGCATATTCTTTAGTTAGAAGTCTGAATCAAAACTTCTCTATTTTATCATTTGTTCCTTGATTATTGCTATCAAAAACAATTAGTTTTCACAACTTAAACCAATAATCAAAGGATTTTCTAAAAAATCACGCCAATAATCTTTTGGATAATCTTCTATGGCTTTCGGAGGAATTTCTATAGAATGCCATGTCACTTTTTTAAATCCAGCTTCCGTAGCAGCCCATTCATAAATCAACTGACTCAAGCCAAAATATTTAAGTAAAAAAGGTGGCTCTGTATGAAATTCAGCTTCAGAATAATAGCCTTCTGAAAATTTTTCTTGTTTCAAGACTGTCATCCCATATTTGGTATAGTTAGACTTGTTCAGACAAAAGTCTGGATGAATCGTCACGGCAACCAAACGTCCATTTTCTACTAAATTATTCCGAATTTTTTGAAACATTTTTAGCAGATGTTCTCTATTTTCTGCGTAATTCAAAAGATAAATTGCAGTCACTAAATCAAAGTTACCAAGTTTGGGGAGTTTAACAATATCAAACGCTTGATACTCAATACCAAGTGGGTGATTCTGTTCTTGCTGGCGTGCAAGACCGATCATTTCTTCGGATATATCTACACCAACAATTTTTGCAGATCCTCCTTTTTTCAATAACCTGGTATAAAAACCTGTGCCACAAGCTAAGTCTAAAATAGTTTTTTCTTGAAAATTGCCAAGTATATTAAAGAACATAAAATTTTCAACTATTGGTAATGTAGCTTTATTTTTGTACTGCTCGTAGGTACTACCAATAGTGTCATATTGCTCAGTCATAATATTCTCAACTAAGTACGTATAAATAAATCAGCATACAGCATATTTCAGGTAAGAGACTTCCAAGTAAAAAAATATTCCACAGAAGATTGTGAACTGTTAACTGTTGACGGTTGACAGTCAACAGTTAACAGTCAACAACCTGAAACGAAATAATTTATTTTTTGGAGTTACCCTAGTCAATCAATACTTTGGATACCAAAATTTTAAGCCTTCTTAGTTGGTGCGTTAGTTACTCGCGCATCTACAATATCTTGCGGTACATTCGGGATAAACCAATTCACTTCACCAGATTTCAAAATTTTAGTACCGGCTTGATTGAATTCTATCACCCCGGTATCTGGATTTGTCTTTAAAACTAAGTTCGTTCCATTGGGAACCTTAATCACCACACCACCAGCTAATTCTTCCTGTTGTCCCCCTATACCAGAAGCGATCGCTGTAACATCATTTGGTAAATAAACTCCCTTGCAATTCCATCTATCTTGAGTTGTCTGACCATTACCAAGAAAATACAGCGCGGCCCCTTCGGAGTATTCATCATCATCAACATCTGCTTCGGGGCCGTAGATAGCTAGAGTCTTTCCTGTTTGATTGCTGCATTGACCCCAGTCGATTCCCGATTCAAAGGCATATTTTTGCAACTCTAACTCATTGATTTTTTGGTCAATTTGCTTTGATGTTGCACCCTCTAATTGAGTTTGTGTTTTCTTGAGAGTTTGCAGATTATTTAACTCTTTAGTCAAATTTATATAATCAGGATTTTCCGAATATTTTGGGCGATCGGCTAAGGAAGGTTCAGCAAAGACTAGATTTACAAGTAATAAAACCGCCATCAAAAAATATTTAAAGATTTTCATGTTTTGCTTCCAAGTTTTAAAGATTGTAGTTGATGACATTTTAAACACAATTGTCAACATCCTCACTCATTTTAAATCTTAAATCTTTCTCAAAAATCACCCCTAAGTCATCGGTTTTTTGGGAGATTACAAATATTAATTTCAGTTTCACATATCATCTAAACTGTTTTTTGCAAATGTTAAATAAGAAGTTAATCTAATACCCGTATATCATCAATACTAATCTAGTCATTTATCCTATTTATCCAGCTATACAATTATTTCATCTTCTCAAAAAATTAAATTCCAATAATTCCTAGCGATTAACCGGGTATTATTTTTAACTTGTTTTTAACTATTGTTCTAATTTTGATGAGAAAAAATTATTTTGAAATATCGTGCTGATAAAAATTAAGTCCAGATTTTTATGAATACTTGATTGTAAGAAATACATCGGGTAGTATTAAATCCATCTAGAGAAATAAAACTAAAGATATAGGTATGTAAATCCAAGATATATCCATATCTATAAGTCGAAATCGGCAACTGGCAAAGAAAGATTTTACTGAAAAACTAGGATTAATTTCCAGTAACTCTATCGAAATATGTGTGTTTAAAAGAGATTAAAACTTGCTCAATGAAAACAGAAAAATCATCCCATCAAAGTATTCATGGTTTAAAACCAGATTGTCTTTCTTTTTCAGAAGTATTGGCCCAATCTTTTGCTGTGATTGCACCGACGACGATACCAGCATCTAATATTGGTTTAATCGTTGCACTTTCAGGAAACGGGACTTGGCTGAGTTTTCTGATTGGTTTGATGGGGTTGTTATTTGTCAGTATCAACATCAACCAATTTGCTAGTCGTTCGGCTTCTCCAGGTTCGCTATATTCTTATATTTCCAAAGGACTTGGTTCCACAGCAGGTGTAATTTGTGGTTGGAGTTTGGTGCTGGCTTATTTATTTACAGGCATGTCTGTTTTGTGCGGTTTTGCCAACTTCAGCGGTGCTTTAATTGGTCATTTGGGCATTCATCCCTCCAGTATTACATTGTTGGCGATCGGTGCAGGGATTTCCTGGTATGCAGCCTATAAAGATATCCAACTTTCAGCTGTAGCAATGCTGTGGATGGAAGCAGCTTCAGTCCTATTGATTGCAATCTTATGCATAATAATTTGGGCACACAAAGGTTTTGCATTGGATATGTCCCAACTAACCCTCTCTGGTACAACTCCAGGTAGTGTGGCCACAGGACTGGTATTGGTAATGTTTGCTTTTTCTGGCTTTGAAAGTGCCACATCGCTAGGGGATGAAGCAAAAAAACCATTACAAACAATCCCTAAATCTGTAATGGGTAGCGTCATCCTCGCCGGTCTGTTCTACGTATCAACGACTTATATAGAAGTCTTGGGGTTTAGTGGTACTGGCGTCTCCATAACTCAAACCGAGGAACCTCTGAGTTTTTTATCCCAACAGGCGGGAGTTGGCTTTTTGGGACAACTTGTAGGTTTGGGTGCATTATTTAGCTTCTTTGCTTGCATCCTTGGGAGTATTAACCCAGCTGCTAGAGTCTTTTTCCTAATGGCACGTCATGGTTTATTCCATTCCTCATTGGGAACAGCACACTCATCCAACAAAACCCCCCACGTTGCAGTCACGATGTGTTCGTTGATTACATTTTTCGTGCCTGCTGTCATGTCCCTATTTAACATCAAGTTATTCGAGAGTATGGGTTATTTGGGGGCAATTTGTAGCTACGGATTTTTAACGGTGTACATTTTGATTTCCGTCGCAGCACCAGTTTATCTATACAAAATTAGGAAACTCCAACTACGAGATATCGTGTTTTCCATTCTCGGAGTTGGATTCATGACGATCCCCGTTTTAGGCAGTGTGGGAATTCCTGGGAGTACACTTTTCCCCGTTCCCGAAGCTCCCTACAATATTTTTCCCTACTTGTTTTTGTTATACATACTTGCCACTTGTGGGTGGTTCATCATCAAGAGACTACGTTCTCCAAACTTGGTTGTGAAAATGCGCCAAGGTATCGAAGAAATTCACACTAGATTCAGCAATACCAGGAATTGATTGGGGACTGGGGAGATGAGGAAGACAAGGGAGACAAGGAAGACAAGGGAGAAAGATTGCTACCTTGTCCCCCTTGCCCCATGCCCAAATCTAAAATCTAAAATCTAAAATCTAAAATCCAAAATTAATTATGAGCGGATTAGTGACTGCGATTAGCACAGGTGCAGCTGCCTTTAGTGCCACAAACATCGATGATATTGTTATCTTGACGCTGTTTTTTTCTCAGGCGAATGCTAAGCTTCGGCGTTGGCATATAGTCACTGGTCAATATCTAGGTTTTACAGCGTTGGTAATGGCTAGTCTTCCTGGTTTCTTTGGTGGCTTAATGTTACCAAAACCTTGGATTGGACTATTTGGTTTAGTGCCCATAACAATTGGTATCAAGTGCTTGCTAAACCGAGATGATGATGAATCCCAAGAAACAGAAACACAAACTCAGCAGTCTGAAGGCTCATATATAAGTAAATTTCTTAACTTTCAAACTTACAGCGTAGCAGCAGTTACCTTTGCCAATGGTACTGACAATATTAGTATTTATGTTCCTTTATTTGCTAGCAGTACTTGGGAGAGTTTGCTAATAATTCTGGGAGTATTTTTTATGTTAGTGGGATTTCTATGCTATCTAGCGTACAAGTTAACTCACAATACAGCGATCGCCTCCCTTTTAACTCGTTACGGTAACGATTTTATGCCTTTTGTCTTAATGGGATTAGGCGCTTTTATCATTATGGATAGTGGTAGCTGGTCATTAATCATTGGTCATTAGTCATTGGTCATCAGTCAACAGTCATCAATCAGCAATCATCAGCAACTAACTTCCCATTTCAGTTTTAAAGAATACAAAAAATTATTTGGCATCCTGTTATACATCTAAAAAAAGAGGTATTAAATTTGTCGATTTTAGAATTTTCTTTATTAGTTTGGTTGGGTTCATTTAGCGCAGGGTTGTTAGGGGCGTTAACTGGGTTGGGGGGTGGAGTAGTAATTGTCCCTTTGTTAACTTCAGTGTTTGGCGTCGATCTACGATATGCTGTTGGTGCTTCTTTGGTGTCTGTAATTGCTACTTCATTGGGTGCAGCATCTACTTATATTAAAAAAGGCTATACAAATTTACGATTGGGGATGTTTTTAGAAGTAGGAACAACAATTGGTGCCATCATTGGTGCAACAATCGCTACTTTCGTATCTGTAAAAGCCCTAACTATTGTATTGGCGATCGTTCTGATTTATTCAGCATATCTTTCACAACGACCGAGAATAGAAAACACTCAAGATGAACCGGCAGATCCTCTAGCAGACTATCTAAAACTCAATAATAGTTATCCAACTCCCGATGGACTAATGTCTTATCAAGTTCATTCAGTACCAGTGGGTTTTAGCATGATGATTTTAGCTGGCGTGCTTTCTGGATTGCTGGGTATTGGTTCCGGCGGATTTAAGGTTTTGGCAATGGATCAAGCCATGCGTCTACCTTTTAAAGTTTCCACCACCACTAGCAATTTTATGATCGGCGTCACAGCAGCAGCCTCAGCCGGAGTTTATTTAGCACGAGGTTACATCGATCCTGGACTATCCATGCCGGTGATGTTGGGAGTATTACCTGGTGCTTTTTTGGGCGCACGAGTCCTTGCAGGAACTCAAACAGAGATTTTAAGAACTATTTTCAGTATTGTGCTGGTGGTAATGGCTTTAAAGATGGTTTACAACAATTTAATAGGGGGGCTGTAGAATGTATAAAATAAATACTGGTTTTGGCTGGGCATCATCACCACAGCCAGAGAGCAAAGTAATTGCACTCACTTTATCACCAGAAAATTCCGACTCTGATATTGAAAATTTAGAAGCACAGCAAGTTGATAAACTAGCACAATTACCGAATACCTGTGAAATTGATGCTAACAATAATGTCAGTAAAACATTAAGCGAGCAACAATTAGAATATTTGCTGAGCAACCTACTGAAATATGGCGTTTTAACAGCTAGTGCTGTGGTTTTAGTGGGAGGTATTCTCTACTTGATTCATCATGGTGGTGAACCTGCGAGATATCAATTATTTCAGGGAGAGCCATTACAATTTCGCTCGCCAGTAGGTGTAGTGCAAGCAGTTTTTTCAGGTAGCGATGCCTACGGCGGGCTACGCCTACGCGGTATTATTCAACTGGGACTATTACTACTAATTGCTACTCCAATTTTACGCGTAGTAATTTCTCTATTGACTTTTCTACTTAAGCGAGAATTCATCTATGTAATTGTTACTTTCTTAGTCCTCGCCAGCCTCACTTACAGTCTTTTGGGAGCATATTATTAATTCTACTTTGCAATTACTCAAAGCTAAATTAGCAAATACTCTAGTGGGCTGTAGAAAAGTCTGAACGCCAGAAGACAACATAGACATTGTTTACGTGCATCTATGCAAAAAAACAATGAAAATATTTTAGTTTTTCCAGTCACTAGTCTCTATTTTTCAAGCCCGTCTGTTGAAATATATCAAAATCCTCATCTTTATGAATCATTATGAACCTTGCAAAAGCTCATTAATCGAGTTGAAACTTTGTTGAATTAGCTCTAGTAAATAATTTTTTAATGAATCAATATTTGCCACGGAAAAATTTAATAATCCTAAAGCATATAACAAACTTGAAATCCCTATAATTAACGCCAAAAATCTCCCAAAGCAACCCGGATTAATTTCAATAAAACCTAATTTAGATTGCCCGATGACAGCAATTGTGATAAAGACAATTCCTGCTATGACGAATGTGTTATTTGCAGCTAAATCTGTCATTTTGCTATTTAGATACTCCAGTATTTTGATTGTAACTATAGGAATCTGATTTGACTAATGAACATATTTGTGTAGCGAGGGAATAGGGAACAGGGAACAGGAAAAAAGGAATTTAGGGGTGTACTGAGTTTTTTCACCAAATCAAATCTGACTACTATATAGAACCCATTTGACATTTTTTACTGTATTGAAGTAAAGTGACCGCAAAAGTCGTATCCAGCAGTTATGCCATACTCTAGCAGCCTCACAGACGAAGAGTGAATAATCCTCGAACCCTTACGTTTCTACCGCCCGGACGGGTGAGGACACCATTGGTGTCAACTTAAGCTTAAACGCTTGTCCGACAGCTGTTTTACCCCACCCCTCAATCCCCTCCCCGCAAGGGAGGAGGGGAAGTTTTGGCTTTAGACAAAACCGGGTGGGGTGAGTGTGGATTAGTTAGTAATTGAGTAAGTTTGCTCTAACGTCATTACAAGGGTTTTACGTTAACTTGACACAAATGGTGAGGACACACATCCCACAATAAAATCTATTGCAACATTTAAGGCTTGACACGCTACTACAAATACTTAATTTTGTTCAAAAATTAAACTGGATTCCTAATATTAGCGTCGGCTGCTTTGTATGCGATCGAAGATTCCACCATCGTCAAAAAACTTCTTCTGAATAGCGTCCCAACCTCCCAAACTCTGGACGTTATAAAGTTTAGAAATTTTAGGAAATTTATTTTGTACTTCTTTTGCAACAGTAGAGTTAACAGGTCGAAAACCAACTTTGGTAAACTCACGTTGAGATTCTGGGGTAAAAAGGAACTGGACGAAAGCTTCTGAAACCTGCCGCGTACCATTTAATCACTACATTCTGACCTTTTTCGCGTTTCCACTTTGCTACAAACTTCGGAATTATTCTATCGTAAGCGGCCTTGGTGACTGCGTAGGAAACTAGAGTAATTTCAACTGTCTTGCCACCTTGACTAATCAATTGAGGCTTTTGATTAACAGGAACAGTTTTAGAAACAGTGCCCACAGCATGAACCGGAACAAAACTTGTTAAGCTCAACCCAGCTGCTAATAATAATGCAGAGGTTTGAGTTGAGGCTAGCTTTAACTGAGGAAATAGTTGTTTGGTTGAACGAAAAACTTCTAAATTCTTGGATTGCGGATGTGTCATAGTCGCTGGATATTGTGTAGTTGCTTGATAAATACAGTAATTCGGTCGATTTACCGTTGTTTGTCTTGAAAATAGAGATTATCAGATGAATTTACAAAATTCAACTAAATTTTTGTACTAAAATTTTTCCTTCCTTGATAGGACTTACGCAACTGGCATATTATTTTAAGTTCGTAGTAAGGACTTTAGTCCTCTAATAAGGACTGAAGTCCTTACTACAAGCAAAAAAAATTGATTTTTTGTGACACTTGCGTAAGTCCTGCTTGATTTGGAAGTTTTTAATTAAAAGAACGCAAAAAACTACCTAAACTTTCATTAAATTTGAAGTCAGGTTCATTAACTTACTAATCAGGTATTACAAGGAATTAGGTAATAAGAAATACAAAAAAATGCTAATGTTTAATAATTTCCCATCAAGCATAAATAATACTATTTAGCGTATCGTTTATTTTCTAGCAACTTGCTTGATGCCTAGAATGGTTGATTTTAATGGCTATTTAAGATTTAAAACTTGAAGTATTTATAATTTATCACAAAACTGATACAATCACCATATTTTCGATAGATAATGTGATGATTTTGTGTATTTGTAACCAAATAGCTGCAAAAGTCTAGTAATATACTACAGTATATAACTGTATTCCCATCTAGTAAGTGTAGATTTAGCGGAGGCAATAGGATGAGTTTGTGGCAGCGCCCACTAGAAATATTACAAGCGATTGCTGAACGTAGAATTAACCGGTTCAGAGTGAATTCGCTCAAAGGATTCGTATCGCTTTTTTTGGCAGGAACAATGTTGAGTGTGGCGCTTGCCGCCTGCTCTGGTGGAGAGGGGGGCAGTTCTTCTACAGAAACTCCTAGTGCTAGTCCTGTGGCTGCAAGTAAAAGTAATGTTGAACTGACACTAGTTTCCTTTGCAGTTACCAAAGCTGCTCACGAAGCCATCATTCCTAAATTTGTAGAACAGTGGAAGAAAGACCATAACCAAACTGTGACTTTCAAACAAAGCTATGGCGGTTCTGGTTCTCAAACTCGTGCCGTCATCGATGGTTTGGAAGCAGATGTTGTTCACTTAGCACTGGCAGGAGACACCACAAAGATTGAAAAGGCTGGATTAATTCAATCAGGATGGGAAAAAGAAGTCCCCAATAACGGCATTGTCTCTAAATCTGTAGCAGCAATCATCACTCGCCCTGGCAACCCCAAAGGCGTCAAAACTTGGGAAGATTTGGTCACAAAAAATGTCAAGTTGATTACTGCTGACCCTAAAACCTCAGGCATTGCTAAGTGGAATTTCTTGGCACTTTGGAACTCCATAATTAAAACAGGTGGAGATGAGGCCAAAGCAACTGAATTTGTCACCAAAGTTTACAACAACGTGCCTATCCTGACTAAAGATGCACGGGAAGCCACCGACGCATTTGCTAAACAGGGTCAAGGAGATGTCTTAATTAACTACGAAAACGAAGTTATTCTGGCACAACAAAAAGGCGAGAAAGTTGATTATGTAATTCCCGATGTGAATATATCCATCGACAATCCCATCGCTGTAGTAGATAAAAACGTCGATAAGCACGGTACGCGGGAAGTTGCTGAGGGTTTTGTGAAATTCCTATATACACCAGAAGCACAACAAGAGTTTATTAAATTAGGATTCAGACCTGTGGATGAAACTTTAGCTCAAACTAAAGAAGTTACAGATAAGTTTCCCAAGGTGCAAACTTTAGGTACAGTTCAAGATTTTGGTGGTTGGGAAGAAATTGATAAAAAATTCTTCGCAGATGGGGGTGTGTTCGATAAGATCCAAGCCCAAAAGAAAAAGTAATTCAGAAAAGAATTCAGAATTCAGAATTCAGGAATCAGAATCCGAAATTGTAGTATTGTATTCAGATTTTGTCTACTTCTGTAGTTATGCAGAATACAATACCTAACTGAACAGGACTTACGCAAGTGTCACAAAAAATCAATTTTTTTGCTTGTAGTAAGGACTTCAGTCCTTATTAGAGGACTAAAGTCCTCTCTACGAGACGCTACGCGTAGCTTGCTTCCCCGAAGGGGTACACTACAAACTTAAAATAATATGCCAGTTGCGTAAGTCCTACTAAATTCTGATTCCTAACTGGAGCTTTCTCATTCTCCAGCTTTGCTAGTGAACTCTTTAGTTGTTGAAAAGAATTCACAACCCAAAATTAACTATTCTGAATTCTGAATTCTGACTTCTGACTTCTGACTTCTGACTTCTGACTTCTGACTTCTTTTTAAATTTTGAATTTTTGACTATGACGACTGTATCTCCTTCTGTAGAAGTCGAACATAAAACATCATTGTGGAAGAAATTGCAGCAAGTTCCGTGGACTTGGCGAATCACCATTGCCTACTTGACGGTGATGTTGTTTATCCCCATAATTGCGATGTTTCTGAAAGCAAGTACTGAACCTCCAGCGAGGTTTTGGGCGATCGCAACTAGCGATATTGCATTAGCAACATACAACGTAACTTTTGTCACTTCATTGTTTGCTGCACTACTCAATGGCGTATTTGGTACTTTGATTGCTTGGGTTCTAGTCCGCTACGACTTTCCATTAAAACGCTTGGTTGATGCCACAGTAGATTTACCGTTTGCATTGCCAACTGCGGTAGCAGGTTTAACATTGGCAACAGTTTACAGCGACAACGGTTGGATAGGCTCACTGCTATCACCTTTAGGAATTAAAGTATCTTTTACTCGCACAGGAGTAGCCCTAGCAATGATTTTTATCTCACTGCCTTTTGTGGTGAGAACTGTGCAACCCGTACTCCAGGAAATGGAACATGAAATTGAAGAAGCTGCTTGGTGTTTGGGTGCTTCTCAATGGCAGACATTTTGGAAAGTGATTTTGCCGCCATTATTTCCGACAATTTTGACTGGTATTGCCTTGGGTTTTTCCCGTGCAGTTGGAGAATATGGTTCAACAGTGATTATTTCTTCTAATACACCATTCCAAGATTTAATCGCACCTGTGTTGATTTTCCAAAGATTAGAGCAGTATGACTATTCTGGTGCAACAGTAATTGGCATAGTTCTACTATCAATTTCATTGATATTGCTATTGGCAATTAATTTCTTACAAGCATGGGCAAGGCGATATGACAGTAGATAAGCCAAGTTTTCACTCATCTGCATCTGATGAAATTAAAGATACAGCCAAACCAAAAGAGCAGAAAAAGTGGGTACCAATAGTTTTAATTGGTATTGCCATCGCCTATTTAAGCTTAGTTCAATATCTGCCTGCAATTAACGTTTTTGTCCAAGCCTTCAGCAAAGGAGTCGGGCCATTTCTATCTAACCTGACACGACCAGCCTTTCTCCATGCAGCTTGGTTGACACTATTGTTGGCTGCCATTTCTCTCCCATTAAATACAGTATTTGGTTTGTGTGCAGCTTGGGCGATCGCTCGCCATAAATTTCCCGGACGCGCCGTAGTTTTAAGCATCATTGACCTGCCCTTTTCCATCTCCCCCGTAGTCGCAGGGTTGATGCTTGTCTTACTTTACGGACGCAATGGCTGGTTTGGCCCTTGGCTGCAAGCACACGATATCAAAATTATCTTTGCCGTTCCAGGTATGGTACTGGCAACAGCCTTTGTCAGTATGCCCTTCGTAGCGCGGGAAGTAATTCCAGTTTTAGAGGAATTTGG
This sequence comes from Nostoc linckia z4, assembly GCF_002608075.1. Classification (GTDB taxonomy): domain Bacteria; phylum Cyanobacteriota; class Cyanobacteriia; order Cyanobacteriales; family Nostocaceae; genus Nostoc; species Nostoc linckia. Next base: position 144,099 of record NZ_LAHA01000001.1, on the reverse strand, counting down.
CAAAGACCAAGAAGAAGCAGCCAGAACCTTAGGCGCTAAAGATTGGCAAATATTTTGGCGCGTCACCTTACCCAGCATCCGATGGGGCTTACTCTACGGTTTAATTTTGACCAACGCCAGAGCAATGGGTGAATTTGGCGCAGTTTCAGTAGTATCAGGCAACATTGCCGACCAAACCCAGAGTTTACCATTGTTTGTAGAAGACGCTTACAAACAGTATGAAACCGAAGCAGCCTTTTCTGCCGCCGTACTATTAGCCTTACTAGCAGTAGTCACCTTAGTCCTCAAAGAGATTTTAGAACGCAAAACCCGCATTAAAGATGTTGAATAGGGTCGGCATAGGGCAAGGGGCAAAGGGGAAGGAGGAAAGGAAAGATCTCTCTTTTCCCTTTAACCTTTACCCTTTTCCCTTAGCGAACCACCTCCCCACCTCCCCACTCCCCTCTATGACTAGTAACAATACACCTACCAACAAACGAATTCGACTCAGAATTCCTAAGGACTATCATCAAGAACCTGTGATTTCTCGCTTGGTGTCTGATTACAATTTGACTGTGAATATTACGGCAGCGATTCTGGGAGCAAATGCTGTCGGTGATGGTTGGTTTGACCTAGAACTTAAAGGAACAGAGGCACAAATTCACAGTGCATTAACTTATCTCCATGATTTGGAGTTGGAAGTCTGGGACGATACAAAAACTAGTGATTGGTAAAGTTATTTGATTGCTGTTTGCTAATTTTTTAAAAAGAAACGGTATTAAACTTAACTATCTGAATCAACGTCAAAATTGACTTAATAGCTGATTAATTTGAAGTTGTAGTTTTTCTCGTAATTTTTGGGCTTGTTGATAAACTGCTGTACGTCCTTTATTTGAATTTGTCGCTAATTCTGCTGGTTCCAAGGGCTGAATGAAATAACGCAGACGAGTTTTCATTGCCCAAACTCCCATTGAGGGAAACAAAAGTAAGGCAGGCATTAAAGGCGAAAAAGGCAAGAATGGTAATTTGATTAGCCGTTGTAATTTGGTGATATTAAAAGTCCAAGGATGCAAAAATTCACTACCGATGCAAACTACTGGAAGAATGGGAATATGATAGCGATCGCTCAGTTGCATAAAGCTAACATCAAACTTTTGTAGTTGATGACGTTTTGTCCAACCTTTGGCAGGCCCCCTGATGCCTTCGGGTGCATAAAGAAGAATTTTACCTTGGGCAATGGCAACCTCAAAATCATTTAATTCTGCTCTCACACCACCCAATACTTGCGACCATTTAGATGGTAACCACCAAACCATCCAAGGATGATCGAATAATGCTGGATTTGCTAAGGGTTGCACTTTCCATCCTCTGGCTTCTCCTAATAAATAAGCCAAGGTCAAAAAGTCCCAAGGAAAACACATCCCGGCGTGGTTCATGGCCACAATTAATGGCCCCTTTGGTGGCACGTTTTCAATTTGCTGCAATTCTCCTCGAAAATAATATTTGACGATGGGGCCAATAACTTCTTGGCGAAAAGCTTGTTGATAATTGGCATCGAATTCGCCAACTTCTTGGCGTGGCGAACGACAACCCAAACGCAACCAACGACTCAGCATTGCTAAATAAAATCCGCCAGGAATTAAAAATAATCCATATTCAAGCCAATGCCAACCATCTGGATCTTGATGATAGTGTTGCCAGTGGCGGTTAAATAAAATCAACCAGCCTGGAGGATACCAAAGACAAAACCAGTCAAACCAGCTAAATTTATAGCCTTGGACTGGTGCATTTTCCAGCTGAGTATTGAGAAGATTTTCTGAGTGTTGATTAATCAAAATGGCAATAAAAATTAGGCAACAATCGACTTGAGAGTATATTTTAGCTTGACATTTTTGCCATTGCATCTTACTCCAGAAGTAAAATTAATTACTCTTTTTGCATAAACAACATTTTGCATTTTTGAATAAGTCGGGAATTTCAGCCTCAGAATTTGATTTTTCAATAAAAATCTCAAGTGCAATAATTTCAAATATTATGCACTTATAGCAATCCTATTTCAGTTGTGAAAAATATCAATGTAGACTGTAAACTGTCAACGGTTAACAGTCTACAGTCAATAATTCTAATATGTCATATTTCCCAATTTCTTTGGGATTGCTATATTTTTAGCAATGTATAGTATTTTGAAACAATTAAACAATCTTCAATAATACTATTGGTCATCGTGTAACCAAGCAAATTTTATTTTTATTTTATAAATACCCTTGGCACTTCTCTTATTTCAATAACTTTTTGTTGGCGTAAATTGTGGTAGCTACAAGCGGCAGAGCATTCTTTTAGCAATGCTTTTACGCTCAGCAGCAAACACTAATAACTGATGTTTGGGTTTACCAAAAGATGTAATTTACCCGTGGATAGATAATATCTGATGATTCTTAAAATTCTGCCTCAAGTCGGAGACAAATGACGTAATATTTGGCTTACTCTGCTGACTATGGAACTAGAAAAATCTATAAAAATTGCAGATTTAATCCGCGAACTTCGGCAGCAACTGAATCTGTCCCAGAAAAAGTTTGCAGCCCGTTTGGGAGTTTCCGTGCGAACAGTAAATCGCTGGGAAAAGGGATATGTGGTGCCTTCACAGATGGCACTAAAGCTAATTGAAGAAATGTTAGAGAAGATGGGCGAATCAGGGAAAAGACTAATAAAGGAGTATCTCTCTAAAGTACAGCAAGGGGAGGACTCTTGATATGAGCGTCAAATTACTAGAACAATTCTTGATGATGCGCTCTCGCTCAGCAATTTATGGCGTGATGATATTGGCGATAATAGTTGCCTTAATGATGGCGCGATTATTACAACCAGTATTCGATCCTAGTGTGTTTACGTTTTTTTATGCTGCTGTGGCGGTTAGCGCGTGGTATGGTGGCATGGAAGTGGGAATGCTAGCGATCGCTTTATCTGCCATAATCGCCTTCTACTTTCTCATTCAACCAGTCTACTCCTTTGAGATCCCAAACTTTAGCGTTTTGGTGCGATTAACAACTTTTTCATTAGTATCTTTATTAATAACTGCACTTTTCTCAGAATTACAAACTGCTAAAGCCAAAGCAGAGTCAAGTCTAAAGTTATTACGAGATAGCGAAATGCGGTTTAGCCGACTCGCAGAATCTAACATCATTGGAGTCATCGCCAGCGACCTCAACGGTGACATCATCGAAGCCAATGATGCTTTTTTGAAGATGGTCGGTTATACGCGAGAGGATTTGTCTGGTAAGCAAATAGACTGGCGCGAAATCACCGCGCCTGAGTTTTTGATTGTCAGTGAACGTTCCGTAGAGGAACTCAGAAGCAGCGGAGTTTGTAAACCTTTTGAAAAAGAATATATTTGCAAAGATGGTTCTCGCGTTCCTGTTTTGCTTGGTTCTGTCCTCGTAGAAGATGACCAAGAAACCGTTATTGGCTTTGTTGTTGATTTGAGCGAACGCAAACAAGCACAAGCGGCACTACAACAAGCCAATGAGCGAGTGACGCGCACTTTGGAAAACATGAGTGATGCTTTCATCAGTTTAGACAGAGATTGGCGAATCATTTACCAAAATGCTGAAGCAGAGCGAATTAACCACAAATCTCGTACAGAAGTTCTTGGTAAGTCCCACTGGGAAGAGTGGCCAGCATTAGTAGGTACAAACCTAGAGCATCAATACCAACGAGCGATGGCAGAACAAATTCCCGTTTATTTTGAACATCATTATTATTTGCCATGCGAATATGACTTGTGGTTAGAGATTCACGCTTACCCTTGTGAAGATGGTCTCGATATTTTTTTTCGTGACATCAGCCAACGCAAACAGACACAAGAGGCGCTGCAAGAACAGGAGAGAAAATATCGCTATATTTTTGAAGCCGCAGGTGTGTCAATTCTGGAAGAAGATTTTTCCCTTGTAAAAGCAGCGCTGGATAATTTGAAAGCCCAAGGTGTGGAAAATTTTCGTGCCTTTTTTGCCGAACACCCTGAATTTATTCAACAAGCCGTTGACATGGTGAGAATTGTCAACGTGAATAATGCCGCCGTGCGAATGTTTGGCGCTGAAAATAAAAATGAACTTTTGGTGTCACTCCAACAAATATTCGTACCGGAAACCCTAGAGGTATTTATCGAAGAATTGTTGGCAATTACTGATGGGGAAACTTATTTGGAATCAGAGACAATTCTCAAAACTCTCCAGGGAGAACGTCTCAACGTCCTGTTTACCATTAGCTTTGGGTCAGAAAATGCTAAATTTGACAGCGTATTGGTAAGCATCATGAATATCACTGCTCGCAAGCAGGCAGAAGCGGCAGTTAAAGCTAGTGAGGAGCAGCTGAGGAGTTTTGTAGAAGCGAATGTAGTCGGCATTATATTTGGCGATGTGGAAGGTAGCATCAATGAAGCCAATGACGAGTTTCTGCGAATTGTCGGCTACACCCAAGAGGATTTGCGAGTTCTTAAACTACGCTGGACTGAAATTACACCACCAGAGTATCGTTATTTGGATGAACTGGCCATCGCTGAAGCCAAGTCAAAAGGAGCTTGTACTCCTTATGAAAAAGAATACATTCGCAAAGATGGTTCTCGCGTACCGGTTGTTATTGGCTACTCCCTAGTAGGAGAATCTCGGCACAAATCAGTGATGTTTGTTCTTGATATTAGCGAACGCCAGCAAATCGAAAAAGCTTTGCACCAAAGTGAAGAACGCTTCCAAGCTTTTATGGACAACAGTCCGGCGGCAGCTTGGATTACAGATGCACAGGGACGCGTACTTTATCTCAGCCCCACTTATTTCCGCACATTTAATTTAGCAACAAACAACCCCATCAATAAAAACATTTTTGAGCTATATCCAGCCGAAATTGCTCAGTTATTCCTCAATAATGTGAGAACTGTTACCGACACGAATCAAGTCTTGGAAGTGATTGAGTCTGCCCCACGCCCAGATGGCAGCCTTGGGGAATTTTTAGTATACAAGTTTCCCATTGCAGACCCCTCCGGACAACTGTTGGTGGGAGGAGTTGCAGTTGACATTACCGAACGCGAACGGGCCCTTAGAGAACGCCAACAAGCAGAAAAAGCCTTACAAGAACGTAGTGAAGGGCTGAAGTTGCTATTTGAAACAACCAGCGATTTGCTGTCAACCGAGCGCCCCTTGGATTTGATGAACGCTTTGTTCAGTAAACTCTCGGCGCAGATGGATTTGGATTTTTACTTTAACTATTTGATTGAAACCCACGAAAATAAAAATAAACTTCATTTGGTAGCTTGGAACGGCATTACAGAAGAAGTATTTAAAACAATTGAATACTTAGAATTCGATCAAGGAATCTGTGGACTAGTAGCCCAAGAACGGCGTCAAATTATCCTCAACGACGTGCCCCACTCAAACCATCCCCATGCACACATACTTCATAGTTTGGGAATTACAGCCTATGCAGGTCAACCATTGATTGTGCAAGGAAAGCTGCTCGGTGTACTTTCTTTTGCCAGTTGCAGGCGTATGCACTTTACTTTAGAGGAAACTGCCCTACTGCAAGCAACTTCAGATCAGGTGGCGGTTGCTTTGGAACGTTTTGAATTAATGGCTTCGTTACAGCGACGAAAAGAGCAATTAATTCAGGCTAACCGCATCAAAGATGAATTTTTAGCAGTTCTTTCCCACGAACTTCGCACGCCGCTAAATCCCATCCTTGGTTGGTCAAAGATGCTGCAAACTAAAAAGTATGACGCCGCAACCACCGCTCGTGCTTTGGAAACCATTGAGCGTAATGCGAAGCTGCAAACTCAATTAATTGAAGACTTGCTGGATGTTTCTCGCATTTTGCAAGGAAAACTCAGCTTGAATGTTGCTCCTGTGAATTTAGTCGGTGCGATCGCCGCAGCTTTAGAAACCGTGCGTTTAGCTGCCCAAGCTAAATCTATCAATTTGCGATTTGTGATTTTAGATTTGGCATCAGAAAATACTAACAGAAATTTAGCATCCATTGAGTTTAATAAACAACCAGACAATCTTAAATCTCAAATTCAAGTGGTGCTGTCGGCGCACCAAGGCTACGATTCCAAATTTTTAGTAGCAGGTGATTCAGTCCGCTTACAACAAGTAATTTGGAATCTGCTTTCTAATGCCATTAAGTTTACACCCCAAGGCGGACAAGTAGAAATCAGTTTAGCTTGTGTTGATTCTCATGCTCAACTGCAAGTATGCGATACAGGCAAAGGAATTAACGCCGACTTTTTACCATTCGTCTTTGATTACTTCCGACAAGCTGATGGCGCAACCACCAGAAAATTCGGGGGGTTGGGGTTAGGATTGGCCATTGTTCGTCACATCGTGGAATTACATGGCGGTACAGTAAAGGCAGAAAGTTTGGGCGAAGAACAGGGAGCAGCCTTTACAGTTATGTTGCCATTGATTAAGGTTCATCTCAAGCATCGGGAAATAGATGGACAATCAAATGATTTGCCCGATTTGAGTGGGGTGAAAGTGCTGTTGGTGGATGATGAGCGCGATACGCGAGAGTTAATTGCTTTCATTTTGGAACAGTCTGGGGCAATGGTAACGCAGGTAGACTCCGCTATGGAAGCACTAAAAATTCTCCCTGATTTACAGCCAAATCTACTTGTAAGTGACATTGGAATGCCTGAAGTAGACGGCTATATGTTGATCCGTCGAATCAGAGATATGCCTCCAGAACTGGGAGGAAAAATTTTGGCCATTGCTTTAACTGCTTATGCTGCTGAAGTTGATTATCAACAAGCAATTGCCGCTGGATTCGATAAGCATATTACAAAACCAGTGGAACCAGCAAAGTTAGTGCGGGCGATCGCTAGCCTAATTTTCTGATTCCCAATTTTAGCCAGAAAATCCATACATTCAATTGAGCATTTTTATAAGTAGCAATTTGAGTTATCTACGATCTGTCTTCTGTAGTGAATGCCGTTCATACCATAAGTAGAGTTATTGGTTTCCCTTGATTCGTTAACTTTGATGAAGCATTGAGAATAATTTTCTCAAAAACTTAGACTTTTTTGGAGTTTTTTATGGCTTACGCAGTTAACGAAAGCACAAAACCAGCTTTAGAAATTTTTCGACGCTTCGATGTAGATACTCAACTAGGTATACTTTGGTTTGGTTACCTAGATATTAAAAACCAGTTACAACCTGCACCTCCTCCAAGTGTAGAATCCCTTGGAAAAGCAGTGTTCGATCGAATTAAAGTTTTATCTCACCAAGAACAACTGCAAGCACAACGCGATTTGCTTCAAGGTAAAGCTAATGACATCTCCCAAAGCTACAATACTTTGATTCCTAACGCTAAATTGGAAGTCTGGCTGTTGTTAGCACAAGGTATGGAAGATGGAACTATCATCCCAGTACCATCTGATTATCAACTACCAAGTGAAACTGATGAATTTACAGCAATCATTAAACAGCTAGACTTTGAACAGCGGATTAATTTCATGCTGAGTGTAGTATGAGCAACAAATTCAATTCAAACCCCAAAACCTAGATTCTGCTAAAGTTTTTAATGAGTGAATGGGTAGATAGGTGAATTGGATAAGTCCTATAAACTCTTGTGGGGTGTGCAAAACGCACACCTGCACTTGTGGGTGGGTATTTTGTTTGACATACAAAAATAATTTATTTTTTATATTTATTTTTTATAAATTAAAAAAACTGAACCAATGGGGCCATAATTTTCTACATAAATCTTTTGATTATAATACAATCCTGGAGACATACCCCCATCAAATAAAATTCCTTCTTGAATCTTCCCTAAACAGTTATTCTTAGCAATACCTTCCAAGACATTATCAAATTTATCTGGTAATAACTCTTGATTTATCGGAGATAATTTAATATCAGAATTAGCTTTGGCGTCATTCACTAATAGTATTACATAACCTTGATTAGTAATAGCTGCCATAGACCGATTAGTTGCACTTTTGCAAGCAAATTCTCCTAAATCTTCACAAATATCTTTAAATTTACCCTGACGATAAAATCTACCATTACCCCCTACTAAATTGTAATTGAGAACATTGCTGTTTCTTCTACCAGCTTGAATGGTGGCTTGTCGTTGTGTGGATAAACCTCCTGATATACCAAAGGAAGAACGTTTATTTTTAAATGCTCCTGAATATTCTACGCCACGAGAAATATTTAAGCCTTGTGGTTGATCGGCGGTATCTATATAATCGGCGTTAATTGCCGCAATGGGTAACTGTCCATTTAATTTCGCGTTATCACCAACAATGAGTTCGCGAAATTGTTTTGGGATATATTCTTTTCGTAATTTTCCTTGACCATCTTTGGCGTAGAGTTGATGAGCTAAACCAACATTAACTTTAAAATCTAATTCTGGGGATTTAGGATTAAAAATAATTACGTGGTTAATACCTTGGGAATTTTTCTGTCCTTGATTGTTCGTTTTAAAAAAATCAATACTGAATTTGGGATTTTTTCCCGGACAAGTTTGAGAAGCTTTTGAAACTGAATTAGCTGCTATTTTTTGACAACCTACTAATAAGCTAGCAGCAGCGATCGCCATAAATAACAAAAGTAAATTTTTTTTAGACATAATCATACAAAAAACCCGCTACAGAATTACTATAGCGGGGAATAATTTAAAATTTCAGTCTGGAGTTAATCTGAGAACTAAAACTTAAGAAAACCACTCTAGAACGGCTTCTTCTTTGGTGTTAGTGTTCCGGGATGGTGTTTCACGATTGAATTTCATTTGAATTGACCGAGTTTGCTCGCCATCAGCAGCCACAGCCACAATTGGATAGTCAATTAAACCATCTTGGAAGGACATTTGGAAGCGGAATGTACCATCTGGATTCAGTTGAATTTGACGGCCGCCAATGGTTACAGTGGCATCGGGTTCGGTTGCACCGTAAACAATCAGTTCAGCATCGGCTATTAACCAGAACTTGCGCGGACGCACTGGTACGGCGGAAGCTGAGAAGCCTACACCAGACATTCCCACACCGGACATGGTTAAACCAGATGTGGTGGGAACAGCCCACATACCTACACCAGAGGGGAATATGTAGGAACTGATGGCTTGTTCGTGGCGTACTGAACCAGCTTGCTGCATGGAGCCAAACAGAGAACCAGCAACGCGTTGTGCTTCGGCAGATTCCGCTAAACCAAAGATTTGGTCGTAAATGGGGTTACCGCCGCCATTTGCACCAGCTGTTGCCACTTTCTTGGCGGGTGGAACGAGTTCGTATTGAGTTTTGCCGCGCAAATCTTCTTCAAAGTTGACGGTGATGAACACATCCTCAATCCAGTCAGAAGGATATACGGGGGGAATATGTACTCTAGCGGAACGAGCGAGTATTAACCAACGACCATCAGCAGCACGGTAGCCGATATCGATGACATAATCGCGATCGCTAACTGGAACTGGTAAATACCATTCTCTTGCTAGTTCGTCAGCTGGATATTCTTGAATGCTGTGGGGACTTTGAAAATCGATATTGATGTCGGTAACATCATAAATCCGCAGTGCTAGCTGTTGTCCCCCTTGGCGGCGGAGTTCTTCTTTATGTTCATTGGGAACATCCCAGTAGGTGTAAGCCCATTGAGGATCGCGGGGTAAAAGTACAATCCGGCTTTCACCATAACCAGAAGGCAGATCTGGGAGTCCTTCATCAACATCAGCAAGAGATCCACCAGTTCGATCTTCCTGACCTAATTCAAACTTAGCTGCTTCCACGGTTTCTTGTGCCTCCAATGAACGAGATGGACTAAGCGAAATTTTGCTGCGCTGGACTTCTTGAATTGATGCCAGCAATTGGGATTTACGCATTCGGCTATAGCGAGAGATGCTATATTCGCTGGCGACTTTACGCAGTTGCCGTAAGGTCATCTCCTCTAGTGGCGGGCGTTCTTTTGCCATTACTTTGGCCTCCAGTAGTTTAAGCGGTAAATGATTTCCCCTGGTTAAAGAATGCGATATAAAATGTCATCCACTCCAGATGAATTTCTTATTCCTGACTCCTGGTTTTGCCCAGTTTTTAAGTTTTTAGTCTGTTTTTAAATTGAAGTCGTTTCCTATGAATAATCCTTTAGCTATGCCGAAATTAGCATTTCTTTGGGATCGGAGAAGCTGTATTTGTTAAGTCAATATTAACCACTAAGCATATGTAGGGATCAAGGGGTTGGAATAGATTTTTTGCCTATTCCACGAATTTATTAGCTATTGTGGGATCGCTATGTCATGTTTTTATGACATTTAAGCGATATGCATCTAATTTTTAGATATAAATGTCAAGAAATCTTGATATTTAGTTCAAGTTAGCCCAAAACATTGATGTACAAAGGACTTTTAAGTGGAAAACAGCGATTCCCACAGTAGTAGATAAAAAAATTCACAATAGTACTCAGTACAATAAGGTCTAGACCGTATTTTCAAAGTCTTAGGGACTGACAAGTAAAAAATATCCAATTAACTCTTGTGCAGCGAACAAAAGGGGTTTAAAGGGAACTCTTAACAAGCAAGAGGCAACAGAGGAGGTGTTGGAAGGGGAGTGTTACCCCGCCCGACGCAGTCGCCGGACTTCTTAGGCATCGGTGGGTTTCTAATTAAAACCCTCATTGTTAAGAGTTCCCTGTTCCCTCAACCAAAAGATCGGCGAACTCTAATTCGCCAACAGTGTCTCTGAAACTTGTTTGACAAATCACAAACACAAATGACAAACCTGATTTTGGTTGTAGACGACGACCATTTAATGCGAATGTATCTGTGTCAGCTATTAAAAGAAGCAGGGTATCAGGTGGTAGAAGCGAGTAACGGTTTAGAGGCGATCGCTACCTATACTCGTCTACACCCAGATATAGTCCTGTTAGATGCCATGATGCCAGAAATGGATGGTTTTAGTTGTTGCACTCAACTGCAAACACTCTCCGATGGCAAAGAAACACTAGTATTAATAGTTACTGATATTGATGACCAGGCATCTGTGGAAAAAGCTTTTGCTGCGGGTGCTACTGATTTTATTACTAAGCCGATTCAATGGCCGATATTACGTCAAAGATTGCGCCGTCTTCTGGAAGCTCATCGTACTAAGCAACAATTACAACAGCAAACTGCCCAAGCACAACTGCAAGAAGCACAGCTGAGATTAGCATTAGAGTCTGCTGGTATGAGCATTTGGAATTGGGATTTTGTGACTAACGAAATTAATTATTCAGGTAACCTAGAAACAGCTTTTGGTTGGAAAAAAGGTAGTTTTAACGATACTTATGATTTTTTTATTAACCGCGTTCATCCCCAAGACCGGGATTTTGTCAAGCGATCGCACCAGCAAGCCATTAAAAATGGGCTAGAATACGACATTGAATTTCGAGTTATTTTGCTAGATGGTAGCATTCGCCATTTGGCAAGCAAAGGAGTTGTCTGTCGGGATGCCTTAGGGATGGCTGTGGGAATGTCTGCAATTGAGGTAGACATCACCAAGCGCAAGCAAGCAGAGGAAGCACTAGAAGTTCAGGCAAACCAGCAAGCAATGGTGGCAGAACTCAGTCAAATAGCCTTAGTTGGAACAGACTTAACTACATTGATGAACTTGTGTGTCAGCATCGTCGCTCAATGCTTAAAAGTTGAGTACTGTAAAGTTTTAGAACTACTGCCAAATGGTAATGCATTACTGCTAAGGGCTGGAATTGGTTGGCAACCTGGTTTGGTGGGAAAGGCCACTGTCAGCGCTTTGATGAATTCGCAAGCTGGTTATACCCTGCTTTCTTGCGGCCCGGTGATTGTCAAGGATTTGCGAAGCGAAACGCGATTTAATGGGCCACAACTGCTACACGACCATCAAGTAGTGAGCGGAATTAGCGTAGTAATTCACGGTCAAGAGCGTCCTTTTGGAGTTTTAGGGGCACACACAACCAGACACCAGACTTTCACCAAAGATGAAATTTATTTTCTCCAATCTATTGCTAATATTCTCGCTGCTGCCATTGAGCGTCAACAGGTGGAAAACGCCCTCAAAGAAAGCGAAGAACGCTGTCAGTTAGTGGTGCAGGGTAGTAATGATGGTATTTGGGACTGGAACGTTCAAAATCATCAAGTCTTTTTTTCCACTCGTTGGAAAGAAATGCTTGGTTATGAAGAAGACGAAATTTCTGATGATTTTGATGAATGGGCAGCACGCTTGCATCCAGATGATAGAGGATTTGTTAGACAAGCGATCGCCGATCATTTTGCCCAAATGACTCCGTTTTTCATCAGCGAACATCGAATTCAGTGTAAAGATGGTACTTACAAATGGGTCTTGAATCGCGGTCAGGCAGTTTGGGACGAAGATGGCAATGTAGTACGGATGACTAGTTGTCATACGGATATCACGGAACGTAAATTAGCAGAAGAACAATTGCGTCAAAGCGAAGAACGCTTCCAAATTGTTGCCCGTGCTACCAACGATATATTATGGGACTGGGATTTGCTGACTAACAAAGTGTGGTGGAATCAAACTTTACAAACACTGTTTGGTTACTCCCCAGAGCAAATCAGTTTTACTGCTGATTGGTGGAGCGAACATATCCATCCAGACGACAGGCAGAGAATTGCTAACCAAGCGCGTGCTTTAATCGAGAGCGGTGAAAAATTTTGGTCAAATGAATACCGTTTTCGCCGCAGTAATGGTTCCTACGCCTACGTGTTCGATCGCGGTTACGTTGTCCACGACCAAATCGGTAAGCCAGTGCGAATTATGGGGGCAATGATGGATATTACCGAACGTCAAGCCGCCCTACGCGAACGCAACCGCGTGCAAGCAGAATTACAACGCCAAAACATGCGATCGCAATTGTTCGCTAATATCACTTTGAAAATTCGTCAATCTTTACAAATTGATGAAATTCTGCAAACGAGCGTCATAGAGGTGCAAAAGCTACTGCTTGCCGATCGGGTATTAATCTTGCGCCTACAGCCAAATGGCTGTTTTATGGCAGTTCAAGAAGCAGTAGTTCCCGGTTTGCCTGTTGTTATGGGGCAGGAAATTACTGACTTTTGCTTTCGTGAAAATTGTATCGAACGTTACCGCCAGGGGGGAATTAGTTCCATTAGGGACATCAAAGAAGCCGATATTCAACTTTGTCACATGGAATTGCTGCAAAGATTCGCCATCAAAGCCAACCTTGTAGTGCCGATTTTACTGAAAAATGAACTCTGGGGATTGTTGATTGCCCATCAGTGCGCCCATCCTCGTGAGTGGACTAGCTGGGAAATTGAACTTTTGCAACAACTAGCAGATCAAATCGGTATCGCCTTAGCTCAAAGCCAAATTTTAGAACAAGAAATTCGCCAACGGCAAGAACTCGCCCGTTCCAATCAAGAATTACAGCAATTTGCATTTGTGGCTTCCCACGATTTGCAAGAACCACTGCGTAAGATTAAAACCTTTGGCGATCGGCTGAAGGTTTCCTACGGTGATATTTTAACGGAACAGGGACGGGATTACTTAGAACGGATGCAGAATGCTGCCAACAGAATGCAGACATTAATTGAAGACTTGCTGACACTTTCGCGAGTTACCACCAGGGCCCAGCCTTTTGTATGGGTAAATTTAGCAAACATCGCCCAAGAAGTATTATCTGATTTAGAAATCTATGTCCAGCAAACTGGAGCAACCGTAGAAATCGGCGAGTTACCCACCATTCAAGCCGATCCGGTACAAATGCGCCAATTGTTGCAAAATCTCATCGGTAATGCTCTCAAATTTCACCGCCCACAAATACCACCTGTAATCAAAATTTATGGCAGCATTTTAAACAATCAAACAAATAAACTGTGTAACAGTTCTGACCTTTGCGAAATAGTTATAGAAGATAATGGTATTGGTTTTGAAGAAAAGTATCTCGATCGCATTTTCAATGTTTTTCAACGTTTACATAGTAATGGTGAATACGAGGGGACTGGTATAGGTTTAGCCATCTGTCGCAAAATTATCGAACGTCATGATGGAGCGATCGTAGCCCAAAGCACACCAGGGCAAGGCTCGAAGTTTTTTGTCACATTATCAGTTAATTCTGTCCCTTAATTTTTCTTCCTAGAGAGGGATTAAGAACAGACCAAAAAATTAGCTTAATTGTACAATTGTGCCCTTTATTTTCTGGGACTTATTGATTGTATAGATTGACCATTATGTGAACCATTAATCAGATGCGATTATTTGCCCTTTCAGACGACTAAGTAAGTTGGAGCGAATATTTGTTATCACGATAAAGTAGGAGACTGCAAGGCAGAAGGTAGAAGGAAACATGGTTTTAGCTTAATTAACTTTTATTAACATAGTTTGTTTTTTTCATACCGACTTTCTGATTACAACATGCCGTTTATTGTTAAAAAAAGCAGCTTCTGTAGCTGAATATATTGACTGCATATTTGCATATTTTTGTCAATGTGCGAGTTGCCATCTGTGCCAAGTTAATAACTTGATTCATACTAATAAACCAATGCAAAGGAGACGATGCATAGTGAACGGTCGAGAAACAAACGTCACAATTTTAATGGCTGATGATGACGAAGATGACAGGATGTTAGTTCGTGAGGCCTTGGCAGAAAGTCAATTGCCAATTGAACTGTACATCGTCACCAATGGCGAAGACTTGATGGATTATTTATACCATCGTGGTCGATATGCCACCGACAGCGATAAACCACATCCAGGGTTGATTTTATTAGATTTGAATATGCCGAAAAAAGACGGTTTTGAGGCACTCAAAGAAATAAAAACTGACCCCCAACTGCGGCGAATTCCTGTGATTATACTGTCAACTTCAAGTACTGAAGAAGATATATATAATACCTACGACTTAGGTGCAAACTCCTTCATCATTAAGCCAGTGACTTTTGCTTCTTTAGTTGAGGTAATGAAAACTGTAGGAAAATACTGGTTTGAAACTGTGAAACTGCCAACAGAAGTAATGGGAGACGAATATGGACAACAGCCCCATCAAAGTTCTGTTCGTTGATGATGATGAAGATGATTATATATTGACTCGTTATTGGTTCGGCGAATTCCGGGTGGCAAAGTGCGACCTAGAATGGGTGAATAATTATCAAGCGGCCAGAAGCGCCATTGCTCGGCAGCAACATGACATTTATCTAGTAGATTACCGTTTGGGGGCGCACAATGGACTAGAACTATTACGCGAAGCCATTGCCAACGGTTGTTCTTCTCCAATGATTTTACTCACCGGTCAGGGCGATTGGGAAATAGACCTAGAAGCCATGAAAGCTGGAGCCGCAGATTATTTGGAAAAAAGCCAATTAACGGCTCCTTTGTTAGAGCGTTCTATCCGCTACGCCATTGAACGGAAACAAACAGAACAGAAAATTCGCGAACAAGCTGCTTTATTAGATGTTGCCACCGATGCAATTTTTGTCCGGGATTTAGACGATAAAATTTTATTTTGGAACAAAGCTGCTGAGCAACTGTACGGTTGGAAAAAAGAAGAAGCCATTAACAAAAAGACACGAATTCTCTGGTAGGAAAAACAGCTGTCTCAAGTTCAAGAAGCACTCAGTACTTTGATGAAAAATGGTTCTTGGGAAGGAGAATTATATCAAAAAACCAAATCTGGTAAAGAAATTATTGTTGAAAGTCGTTGGACATTGGTACATGAGTTTAGTAAAAAAACACAAACTATCCTAGTTGTAAACACTGATATTACCCAGAAAAAACTACTAGAAGCCCAATTTCTGCGTGCCCAGCGATTAGAAAGCATTGGCACATTAGCCAGCGGTATCGCCCACGATTTAAATAACGTTCTTGCACCAATTTTGATGACAGCTCAGCTATTAGAGGCACAAGTTAATGATGAGCGTTCTCGGCGACTGCTGCCAATATTGATTGCTAACGCTAAACGGGGGGCAAACCTAGTCAAGCAAGTGTTATCCTTTACTCGTGGACTGGAAGGCGATCGCACAATTTTACAATTAAAGCATTTAATAATAGAAATTCAGCAAATTATTAAAGAAACTTTTCCCAAATCCATAGAAGTTTTCACACAAATTTCCCCAAATCTCTGGACTATATCTGGTGATGCTACTCAGCTGCATCAAGTACTGATGAATCTGTGTGTTAATGCTCGTGACGCCATGCCAAATGGTGGCACTTTAAAAATCTCTGCTGAAAACCTTTTCATTGATGAGAATTTTACCAAAATGCATATTGATGCTAAAGTTGGCCATCACATTGTGATTAGCGTTGCTGATGGGGGAATCGGTATTCAAGCAGAGATATTAGACAGGATATTTGAGCCATTTTTTACTACCAAAGAAGTTGGCAAAGGAACTGGTCTTGGTCTGTCTACAGTGCTTGGTATTATCAAAAGCCACGGTGGTTTTATCAACGTATACAGTGAAGCTGGAAAAGGTAGCCAATTTAAGGTATATTTACCAGCCCAAGATGCAACGGAAACTGTAGAAGAACAACATCAAGAATTACCTCCAGGTCAAGGAGAATTAATTTTAGTTGTAGATGACGAAGCAGCCATTCGAGATGTGACAAAAACATCATTAGAAAGTCATAACTATAAAGCAATTACAGCCAGCGACGGCATTGAAGCCATAGCTTTATATGCAGAACATAGAGATGAAATATCTCTTGTCTTAACTGATATGCTGATGCCATCTATGGACGGGCTAACTACCATCCGCACCCTCCGAAAAATTAATCCAGATGTCAAAATTATTGCCGTCAGTGGACTGAGTTCAGCGGATAAAGTTGATGCAGCTTATGATATGGGAATAAAAGCCTTTTTACCTAAACCTTATACAGCTAATCAATTATTACAAACTATTAGTACAGTTAAAAAGAGTTAGGATTGTTGAGTGTTGACTGATGACTGTTGACTGATGACTGTTGACTGTTGACAGATGGCTGCGGAGTTATTATTCTCCCCTGCCCCTTCCCTTGTCTCCCTCATCCCCCCATCCCCCCATTCCCCACCTCCCCATGACCAAAGATGAAATTTTAGCTACTAATGCAGCTTTTTATCGAGCTTTTGAAAGAAAAGATATTGAGGCGATGAGTGCAATATGGTCGCAGGGAACTGGTAGTTTTTGTATTCATCCTGGAAGTCAAGTATTGCGAGGTTGGAAAGAGATTTGCGCTTCCTGGGAGCAGATATTTAAAAACACTGCTTACATCGAAATCAGCACAGATGTAATTGCCACAGAAGTAACTGATAATATTGGTTATGTTGTGCTGATAGAAAATGTATTTCAAGTGGTACGTTCTAGAAGACTTGAAGCACAATCAACAGCTACAAATGTATTTCAGCTTTTCGGGAGCAAGTGGTATTTAGTTCATCATCACGGTAGTCCGATTTTGCGGTGAATGTGGAGATGAGGCAAACGTGGGGACACGGGTGTAATTGTTCTTTGCATCTAGCTTGAACATAGGGAATGGGGAGTGGGGAGATGAGGGAGACAAGGGAGATGGGGAGATGGGGAGATGGGGAGATGGGGAGTGTGGGGAGTGTGGGGAGTGTGGGGAGTGTGGGGAGTGTGGGGGGAAAGATTTTTTCACCATCCTCCCACACCTCCCACACCTCCGTCTCCTCCCACACCTCCCACACTTCCTGCTTGCCCAATGCCCCATGCCCCATGACGCCACTTGCTCCACTTGGGGAGACCCCAAGACCGCAGTGGCTCCCCCATGCCCCATGCCCCATGCCTAATCTCCCATCAACTCTACTGCATCTCTTCCATCACAATCTTGTAAGTAAACTTTGACAATTTCTTCTTTGGCGGTGGGTAGCTGCTTACCAATAAAATCTGGGTGAATTGGTAACTCACGATGACCTCTGTCTACTAATACAGCTAAACGAATGACCTCTGGTCTTCCGTACTCATGTACAGCATTTAAAGCAGCACGAATTGTCCGTCCTTTGAAAATTACATCATCCACGAGTACAACGGTTTTCCCTGTGAGGTCGAAAGGAATATCGGTTTTTGCGGGAGTTCGCAAACCAATTTTGTCAAGGTCATCTCGATAAAATGTAATATCCAAAGCGCCGACGGAAACACTTACACCTTCAAGGGTCTCAATTTGGCGTGCTAACAATTCGGCTAATAAAGCACCCCTAGTATATATACCGAGAAGCACCAATTGAGATAAATCACGCGACCTTTCCACAATTTGAGAGGCCAAGCGAGTCAAAGTACGACGAATTTCTTCTGATGAAAGGATCTCAACTACTTTTGCAGACATAGCTATCTTTAGGGGAGTGGGGAGTGGGCATTGGGCATGAGGATGAAGAGATGAGGAGATGGGAGAGTGTTGGGAGATTATGAACAAGCTTCCCCCCGTTCCACTCTTCCCCATGCGCTATGCCCTATGCCCTATGCCCCATGCCCTAATTAAGATGATAGCGATCGCTATCCCTAACCATAATAAAAAACAATATCGAGTCAGTTGCAAAGCATTATAAATAGAAGTCGGGGTGATGGGATAAATCGCATCTCCTAGCAATGGTTTTTGTTTAGCTACCCCACGATACCAATTTTTACCGCCCATTTGTACACCTAAAATTGCAGCGTAGGCGCACTCACTCCAACCAGAATTGGGACTAGGATCCTTAATTGCATCCCGGCTACAAATTCGCCAAACATGCATCGGTCTACCTGATAAAAGTGCAAGGGTGATAACTGTTAACCGACAAGGTAGCCAAGTTAAACAATCTTCTAAACGGGCACTAAACCATCCAAGATAAGTATAAGGTGCTTCCCGATAACCTACCATTGAATCAAGGGTACTGCTGGCTTTGTATGCTAAAGCTAAGGGAATTGACCCCACAAATGGTATGAAGACACCAATAATTGCATAAAAAAGTGGAGCCATTACCCCATCGGTGGCATTTTCTGTAACCGTTTCTAAAATTGCTCGCAAAATTTCTGCTTCTGAAAGATTTTGTGTGTCTCGGCCAACATAATTACTTAAAATCTGACGCGCTTGTTCTAAATCTCCTGCTGTTAAAGGTTGTAAAACAGCTATTGCTGCTGTTCGCAAACTCCTACTAGCAAAACAACTAGCCAAAAGAATACTTTCTGAAGCGATTCCCAATAGCGGATGCAGCCATTTGGCAGTTTGAATGAGGAAAAAACCAACAAAGCCGCTACCAATTATGACAAGCGTGCCTAATAAAATTCCAGCTAGGCGTTGTGTTAGAGAATGTTGACACAATTGCAGAAAAAATTTAGTTAATCGAGAAATTACCCACCCCATAAATTGGACGGGATGAGGCCAACCCCAAGGATCGCCAATTAAGTAATCTAAAAGTGCCGCAATGATTAAAACAACAGCAGATGTCATTAGTCATTAGTCCTCTCTTACAAAGTTACGAGCGCAGGAAACCTCTGCTCATACTTTGCACTTAGTCATTAGTTAGTTAACAATAGTCAATGCCCAATGCTCAATTCCCAATCTCCAATAACTAAACCACAAAACTTGCTTCTTCTCCAAGGGAAGCTTGCCAACTACGAGCATCGTAATAAAGGTCTGCCAAAGTAATACTGTACAAAGCTTCTTTGAGCTTTTGATTAAGTCTTTGCCAAAGGGTAAATGTTACCCAATCTTCAGCTTGTGTAGGTGCAGGAGTGCCATAGGGTAAATGAGTAATGCTCTCGCCTACTGCTTCTAAAATTTGCCCGATGGATATTTGTAGAGGTTCTCTTGCCAATTGGTATCCGCCGATGCTACCACGAATTGAATTCACTAACCCAGCACGACGCATTTCTATTAGTAGTTTTTCAAGGTAAGGAGCTGGGATATCTTGGCGTTTGGCGATCGCTTTTACAGATACAGGCCCATATTTTGGCTGTAAACTCAAATCTAGCAATGCCTTCACACTGTAATGTCCTCTGGTAGTTAGTTTCATTGTTGTTTGTCCTTTGTCATTTATTTAGATCGATGACCAATGACCAATAACTAATGACCAATGACCAATAGACCTCTTGCAAAAGTGCTTTTTGGACTCTTGTGGTCAAAGGGATACATCTTTATTGGGGAAAGGGAAAATACCAAACCTTTCCCCCTTTCCCCTTCCCCTTTTCCCGACTTCTCTTAGAAGTCTAATGACTAAGCGCAAAGTATGAGCGGAGGTTTCCTTCGATCGTAACTTTGTAAGAGAGGACTAATGCCTAATGACTAATGCATAATGACCAATAACCAATGACTAAGGTTCAGTTTTGCTTATCATTGTCTGACTCAGTTATGATTTTCAGCAAATAGACAACCTTTTGAAGGTTAGTTTAGAAAACTTAAACTAATTATAGTTTAGCAGTAATTCACAAACTACATATATATAGTTATCAGCATTGCCAACATTCTATAAAATAAATTGTTTGGAAAATATTTGGTAATCTCATAACAATTCTGGCTTTTAGTGTAATATACTTGGCTATGTTGAGATAAAAACTAAAGGATTATCTTCCTATTAGCTCAACCTCAGCTAAAATAAAATCGATTCCAACACTTCAAACATTCGTTTTCGACCTAAGTTGATGCCTAAACAGAAAAAAATTGAACCCCTAGTCGGCGAAGAACTGCTCAAAAAAGTCAAAGAGCTAGAGAACGAGAGCAAGGAAGACAAAGCCAAGAAGTGCGGCTACTATACCGTTACCAAAAATGGTATAGAGCGCGTCAATATGATGAAGTTCTTAAATGCCCTAATCGATGCCGAAGGCATTCAGTTAGACAGTACACCCAGTGCAAATGGTCGCGGTGGACGTAGTGCTAGCTATCGGATTAGCGTGCAATCTAATGGTAACTTGCTTATAGGTTCGGCTTATACAAAACAGATGAATCTCAAACCAGGAGATGAGTTTCTGATCACTTTAGGTAAGAAACACATTCGTTTGAGACAAGTAGATCCAGAAGATCGGGAAGAAGATGAAGCTCTAGAAGCTACAGCTTAATAAATAGTCATTAGTCAATTGTCAATAGTCATTTGTCTCTGTTACAAAGTCCTGAGGGTAGGTTTGTCACCATCAGGCTTTGCAATTTGTCTTTTGTCATTAGTCATTTGTGAAAACCAATGACCAATGACTATTTTGCAGAGCCAATTCATCGATTGTACAGACGCGTAGACGCTCGAAGAGCGGCTTCTCGTAAGAGTAGAATCGCGTCTCTACTAATGACTAATAACTATATCTGTTTTTGGTAAGACTGGTAAATGGTGGCGCAGTGCTTTGCGGGTAACTGCTAAATTGTATGTTAATGCAATTTGTTCTTTTTCCAGTAAACCTAAAATGCGATCGGGTTTGTCTCGTGCTACCACTGGTAATTGATGCAAACCTCTTACACTCATGCGGTCTAAAGCTTCAGATAATAGTTCATCTTGCCATGCATAAATAATTTCAGTAGTACAAATGTCCTTGAGAGTTTGACCGGATAAATTACCTGAAATTTCGGTTGAAGAATTTGGGTAAGTTTGCCAAAGAGCAAGGGCACGGTTGATGTCTTCTAGAGAGAGGATACCAACTAATTGGTCTTCTCGATCGACTACTAAAACACTTCGTGTGCGATCGCGCAGCATTTCCACAGCTGCTTCTAATACGCTCAAACTTGCAGGTAATTTTTTTGGATAGGGATGCATAGCATCTTCTACCAAAATTTCCTGCACAATTTCTGCTCGTTCATCTTTCAATTCTGAAAGACCAATTTGTTGTAGATTGGAATTAGAGTTAAAGGTTGGTTTAATCCTTTCTACTAACCAAACACTCAAACCAACGGCAGCCATTAAAGGTAAAACAATGCGGTAGTCGCGGGTTAATTCAAACAGCATTAAAATAGCTGTTAATGGTGCCCGGACACTGCCTGCTAACATTGCCGCCATTCCCACCATTGCATAAGCAGGAGGAGCCGCCATTTGCTCGCAAATTGCTGGGAATACCACAGCCAATATTTTGGCGTAAGCCGAACCAAAAGAAGCACCTAAAAACATCGCTGGTGCAAACAAACCGCCAATAAAACCGCTACCCGCGCTAATGGCAGTCATTACTAATTTCACCACTAGTAGTACAAGTAATAGGTGCAGTGAAAATTGCACATCTTGAAGCATTGCCTCTACAGTTTCATAACCAACGCCCAAAATTTGCGGGAACTGTAAAGCAGCTGCGCCCACAATAATACCGCCAATAATTGGATGAATTGGCTGAGGAATTTGCCCCAAAAATTGAAAGCCCGGAACTTTGCCAGCAAAGCAGGCTTTAGCCAAACGAATTGATTGAGTATAAGTTAAAGAAATTAAGCTAGCCCCTAAACCCAAGCCGAGATAAAGGGGTAATTCTAAAGGACTGCGGACTTGGTAGGCGGGTAAATCAAAAGCGGGTTGTGCCCCCAAACCAATTTGAGCAATTAAAGCTGCCACCACCGCCGCCAGCAGCACCACACTTACAGCAGAAGTAGCAAAGGATGTAGCACCCATCACCACCTCTAAGGCGAAAAATACCCCAGCTATGGGAGCATTAAACCCAGCTGCTAATCCCGCAGCCGCACCAGCGCCCAACAATAAACGTCGTCGTTCCTGAGATACGTTGAGGATCACAGACAACAACATACCAAAATTTGCGCCAATTTCTACACTGGGCCCCTCTGGGCCTAAAGAAGCACCGCTTCCCAAAGAAACTGATGCGGCTAACATTTTGGTGACTGGTCGTAGCGGTCGCCTGATCTCTGTTCCCTGGGAAGCGGCGATGAGAGACGAAAGCCCAGGGCCGAAATCTTGAGTACGCCAGCGCATCAAACCAACGATTAATCCACCAAGGGTGGGAACGCAAGCTAGAGTCCAAGCACCCCAGACACCAATTTGACCCATGAAATTTTCCAACATTAAATGGTGGATCAAATCGATCAAATAGTGAAAAGTGACTACACCCATACCAGTGCCACCGCCAATTAGCATAGCTAAAAATAGCACAACGGTTTCTGGGGATGGCTGAAAACGGTTTATTAAGTGAACTAAGCGGGCAGAAGGTGTGGGAAAGGCAGGTTGTTCCGTTACCTTCCTCAGTTGAGTGGGAGGCAAGAGAGTCATTGAGAGGCGGGGTAAATGTAAGAAAAAATTTAAATTTTTATCTGTTACTTCTCATTGTGAGCCATTATTTAGCAACCAGACAAGTAGACTTTATTTACTCGATTGACAAAGCCACAGCAAAAAATCTCACTATGCAAAATTTTTGTGGGAACAATAGTCAAATGGGAGACAATTAGTGTTAAGGGGTCAGCGATGCCTAGAGTTTTTGCTAGCTTAAGCTGATAGGGCATAAGTCAAAGCCAATCATATTCTCTCTAGAGTCAACACAAGTTCTATGAGACACAAACATTAATGAGAAGTCATTTTCGCCTAAATCTAGCTATACTCGTGTTGCGACCATTGAGCCATCCTTGGTAGTAATAGAATGTATGTGTGATTCAGCATTGATGTCAAAATATACTTAAGAAGTCATAGGAGTGGCAGATTAGGAAACAACGAGACAAAACCAATAAGATAACCATCTGTGTTTGTCTTTGCTTATCCGTGTCTCACTTTCTCCTTGTCCTCTTAGTTGACCCCAATTCAATATAACTATTCTTATAGAGCGAGTAAATGAATATACACACGTTTGATAATCATTATGTTACTTGCCCAATTTGCCAAAAAAATGCCACATCTAAACCAATTAAAACGCGTATTGGCTTGTTTTGTTGTCCCTATTGTCAAGAACGGCTAGTAGTTTGCCAAAGCGGCCATTATGTCCGCGATCCTTTTACTTGGAGACAAATGATGGTTTCTTCGGCTCTGCGTCGTCAAAGCCGTCCTTTGGCTAGGATTATCAGGGATTTTGTTTTACTTAAGCGTCCTATGGTAGCTTTTGCTGTAGGAAGTGCAATTTTTTTTAGTATGATTGCTATCACTCAGGAAAACACAAGTTCCGATCGCCAAGTGCTTCCTACAGAACAAATTAAAAAACCACAGGAAAAATCGCCATAATATTCGTCTTTTTCCGATGATGAATGAGATTTTACTTTAATCCTTCTAATTTTGCAATCAATAATATTTATTTGAAGCAGTGTTCTATGTTTCTTCAACAAATAGAACACTGTTTTACATTTAACGGCATTAAATAATATGTAGTAGGGAGCAGGGGAGATGGGGAGATGGGGAGATGGGGAGATGGGGGAGATGGGGAGATGGGGAAGTGTGGGGAGTGTGGGGAGTGTGGGGGGAAAGATTTCTTCCTCATCCTCCCACACCTCCCACCCCTCCCACACTTCCTGCTTGCCCATTGCCCAATGCCCCATTCGCTACAACATCTCACCCTACTGGGTGAAAAACAATTCAACCATTAAGGTGAACCGAGTGTGGGAGGTTACATTTTGTAAAAAAAGAGATTCTGGTAATAGAGAACATTGATATTACCTAACTCTAGTGAGAAATTCTATGAAACTTACAAAATTAACTGCTTCTGTCCTTGCTGCTGCTTCTATCATCCTCTCAGGTGGTATTGCTTCTGCTCAAACAGCTGGTACAAATGCTAACTATATTGGTGCTGGAATTGCGGCTGGTGCAACCAGTGGCGGACAAGGAAACGATGGCGCACAACTTGGTGGAAATGTTCAAGGACGTTACGCTGTTCCCAATGCACCTGTTTCACTACGAGGTTCTGTGCTTTACGGTGGTGATGCGGCTGCCATTATGCCTATAGTTACTTACGATGCGCCCATCGCCAAAAATACTAACGTTTACTTCGGTGGTGGTTATTCTTTCATCACTGACGAAGGTCAAAATAGCCCATTGGGCAATCGCAATGCACCTGTAGTTACCCTTGGTGTGGAATCAGAAGTTGCTAACAATGTCATCGCCTATGGCGATACAAAATGGGGCATTGACGCTTATAGAAACAGTGATGCTGATGCTGTGAGCTTCCAAGCCGGATTGGGTTATCGCTTCTAGGAATTGTAACAGCTGATTTGGAATTTCTTAGCAATCATATCTGACAGCTGCGATCGCGATTCATCCTTCATATCTGAGTTGTTTGTACTCAGATATGATTTTTTTTATTACAGCGCTTTTCATTTATTTGAACCACAATCCCTGATTGGGGCGAACAACCGTATGCTAAGGCAAGGTAAAGCCTACGCCTCTACAACGTCGTTTATTTAAGGTAACTCCAAAAAATAAATTATTCCGCTTGGGTTCGTTGACCCTTCTCCTATGGTCGCCGCTATGCTTCGACTCCGCTCAGGGTCAAGGCTGAGCGGAGTCGAAGCGTTGACTGCTGACTGTCAACGGTCAACAGTCAACAGTTAACAGTCTTCTGTAGAATATTTTTTTACTTGGAAGTCCCTAACTGAAAATTACTGTAATCATTTTTATTTATGATTTTGAAAAAAAATGCTATTGGCTATTGTTAATAGTTTCTCTTAGAGTAAAGTTAGGAATTTTATATGCTTGTATTAGAAATTACTCATGGACAAGATTAATCCCACTCCCGAAATAGTGGGTGAAACAACAGATGTCGAAGTTTGGCTAATTCGGGCAGGGCTAAAATTTTGCGACTTAGGTAATGATGCTGCCAGTAAAGCAATTCGTCAGCAATGGCGAGAGTACCAAGCCGCAGTTCATAGATGCTGTGTACTCCTACACAAACCACCTTCAAAGGTACAACTGAGCGGTGATTATGCCCGGTTGAGGATACCCCAAGGTTTAGAGGGGAGAGTGGGGAGAGTGGGGGGATGAGGGAGCAGGGGGAGCAAGGGAGGCAAGGGAGGCAAGGGAGACAAGGGAGACAAGGAGAATAAATCCTCAGTCAACCGTCAACCGTCAACACTCTCAATGCCCAACTTCTTTTTATTAGCAATTTGGCTTTGGTAGTGTCGCCATTTTTCCTGCTGGCGCGCTCTTTTTTCGTCGGTTAGGCTATCAAAACAATGGGCACAGGAAATACCTGGCTCGTATTTGGGAGATAATTTATCTTCTTCAGAAATGGGACGCCCGCAAGATAGGCATAATTCATAACTTCCTGATTCCAAGCCATGACTGACGGCTACCCTTTCGTCAAAAACAAAACATTCCCCTTGCCATAAACTTGCTTGGGCTGGAATTTCTTCCAAATATTTGAGAATGCCGCCTTTGAGGTGATAAACTTCTGCAAAACCTTGGGCAAGCATAAAGGATGAGGCTTTTTCACAGCGAATACCACCCGTACAAAACAGAGCGACTTTTTTGTGTTTTGTTGGGTCTAGGTGTTGGCGTACATAATCAGGGAATTCCCGAAATGAGGCGGTTTGCGGATTTTCTGCTCCTTGGAAAGTCCCGATATTTACTTCGTAATCGTTGCGGGTGTCAATTACAGTTACTTCTGGGTCAGAAATTAAATTATTCCATTCTTCGGGAGTGACATAAGTGCCTACTTGTTCGTTGGGGTCAATTTCCGGTAACCCTAAAGTGACGATTTCTTGCTTTAACCGCACCTTCATCCGCTCAAAAGGTGGTGTTTCGGTATAAGATTCTTTGTGTTCTAGGTCAGCTAGACGAGGATCGGAACGCAAAAACCACAGAACAGAATCGATCGCCTGACGCGAACCTGCTATTGTACCGTTAATTCCTTCTTCTGCCAGCAAAATTGTTCCTTTAATACCTTGCCCTTGACAGTAGGACAGCAAAGGCTCTCGTTTCTCGGCGAAATCTGGCAGTTTGACGAATTTATATAGTGTTGCCACCACCTGAATATTTTCTGGCTTCATCCCTTTAGTAATTACACAATATGAGTTACAATAACGAAGGCAAACAAAGTTACCTGCTATTTTAATTTTACGGGGGTTTAGCTCAGTTGGTAGAGCGCCTGCTTTGCAAGCAGGATGTCAGCGGTTCGAGTCCGCTAACCTCCATTATTATTTGAGAGTTGAAAACTTCCAAGGTTGTTAAACATTATCGTTTCACTACCAACGCAGGTATGATTATATTTGAAATTGGTAAATCCGCGATCGCTGTTTAAGGGAACTCCAAAAAATAAATCATTCCAGTTCATGCGTTGACGGTTAACAGTCAACAGTCAACAGTCTTCTATAAAATATTTTTTACTTCCAAGTCCCTAAATAGTAATTTTCATAACGGGCACAGGATTGCTATCAAATCGCTGTTAACTTGGATATTGTACAATTCCTCAAAATACAATCAAAGAAAGCGACTTGCCTAAATCGATTCAGTCTACTCAACCACCACTGAAATTTATTCCCCAACAATTTAACCCGTCGATACTCTACATTTTTCGATGGTTACTGCCAATAGTGCTGCGATTCCGCACTCGACCTTGGTTACCAGCTGGGATTGTCAAAATTGAAGCTGAGAATGTTGAGGTCTTGGCTAAACTTTATCAACAATTCCAGGAGGGGAAGATTCGCTTTTTGTTGGCATTTCGCCACCCAGAGGTGGAAGATCCCCTCTGTATGTTGTATTTGCTTTCTCGAATTGTGCCAAAGGTGGCGCGCCAGAAAAATATCCAGCTACAAGACCCGGTTCACAGCTATTTTCTTTATGACCGGGGGATGACAATTTGGGCTGGAAACTGGCTCGGATGGTTGTTTTCACAGGTGGGGGGTGTGCCGGTGCGTCGCGGTAGGCGGTTAGACCGCCAAGCTATTCAAACAGCGCGGGAGTTATTTGCTAATGGCAAACTACCGATCGCAGTGGCACCGGAAGGCGGTACTAATGGTCATAGTGGCATTGTTAGTCCGCTAGAACCCGGTGTTTCCCAAATGGGGTTTTGGTGTGTAGAAGATTTGCAAAAAGCCAACCGTTCTGAAACAGTTTTAATTGTGCCCGTTGCCATTCAATATTCCTATGACAAGCCACCTTGGACAAAACTCAATTGGCTATTAAGTAAATTAGAAGCTGATAGTGGCTTACCTGTAATGGCAAGTACTCCAGACCATGACCCAGAAATTTACTATCAACGCATCTATCGTTTGGGTGAATATCTGATTACAGAAATGGAGGAATTTTACCGTCGTTTCTATCATCAAGATATTCCGAAAACTGTCTGCAATGATGAAGAATCTGAAAGTCAAAATCAGGTATTAATTAATAGACTGCATCGCCTACTAGATAAGTCTTTAGCAGTTACCGAGGAATATTTTGGAGTTCAAGCACAGGGAAATTTCATTGACCGTTGTCGCCGCTTGGAAGAAGCTGGGTGGAATTATATTTACCGCGAAGATTTACCAGATATTAATAATTTACCACCCCTAAAACGCGGTTTGGCAGATTGGATTGCCCAAGAAGCAGACTTGCGAATGCGGCACATGCGGATAGTGGAAAGTTTCGTTGCAGTCACCGCAAATTATATTCAAGAAAAACCCACAGCAGAAAAGTTTGCGGAAACAACTTTGCTGATTTTTGATATGCTTTCTCGCATTAAAGATACCACACTTCCAGGGCGACCAAGTTTAGGTTTACGACGAGCAAAAATTACCGTGGGAGAGCCAATTTCAGTTAGCGAACGTTGGGAGAAAGCTCAGGGCGATGCCTACAGTGGTAAACTACGCCACGCATCTAGGCAAGCTGCAAGCGAATTAACTAAAGATTTGCAAATCGCTTTAGAGAAAATGATTAATTGATTAACTTATGCAGAATTATTTAGGACTTACGCAACGCCGATATTGTCATTGCGACCGAAACGGAGTGTAGGGAAGCAATCCCAGCGTCAGGGTGGATTACTTCTCTACGAGACGCTGTGCGTAGCTTACTTCTGGGTAGGAGTACGCTATCGCTCGTAATGACCCAATTACGTTATTTTTGCGTAAGTCCTGTTATTTTAGGTGATAGGTTATGGGAATTGATGAAATACTTAAAGCTAATCGTGAAGAAATTCTGACAATTGCTACCAAGTATGGAGCATATAATGTGCGAGTGTTTGGTTCAGTTGCTAGGGGTGAAGCAACACCAGATAGTGATGTAGATTTTCTAGTAGAACTGGAACCGCAACGAACTTTATTAGATCAAATTGCTTTGATGCAATCATTGGAAGAGTTGCTAGGACGCAAAGTAGATGTGACTGAACCCAAAACTCTACATGAATGTATTAAACAAAAAGTGTTAAAAGAAGCTGTGGTTTTATAACAGAAGTCAGAAGTCAGAAGTCAGAATTCATAATTACTCTATGAGATATAAGAATCATATTTGATTTGGTGAAAAATCTAAGTATTTGTAGTGGCGTGGCAAGGCTAAAATGGTGCATAAAATTTAGCTTTTGTGGTGTGGGCATCTTGCCCGCACCGGACGGGCGAGACGCCCATCCCACAAGAGTTTATTAATGTACTATTTTGATTGGAAATTCTCAAGGCAATTATCCGAAATCGTGGCTTTGCCCTCTGTATAATCACTGGGATGGGCAAAAATATCAAGCTGATATCGGGTGATTTGGGATGAAACTAGATTTAATCAGGTTTTTTCAGGCTTGCAACCCTAGTAAGACTCTGGTTGTGAGTAAACCGGAAGATAGGCAGTATTATATTGATTTTTCTAAAGTGCGTGGTGCCAGGATTATTGAGGAACTGGGGCGGACTATCACCAGGCTTTCGCCGGAAGAACCCACCTGTCAATTATTTACTGGACATATCGGTTGTGGCAAGTCTACTGAATTATTGCGTCTGAAAGCAGAGTTAGAACACCAAGGTTTTCATACAGTTTATTTTGAGTCTAGCCAAAGCCTGGATATGGCTGATATTGATGTTACAGATATTTTACTGGCAGTAGCTCGTGAAGTCAGTCAAAGTCTGGAAGCAATCAAAATTAATCTGAAGCCAGGATATTTTAAAAATCTGTTTCAGGAAATTTCAGAATTTTTGCAAACACCTTTAGATATTGGCGTTGAGGCTGAATTGTCTGTGGGTATTGCCAAAATCACCGCCAAAACGAAAGATAGTCCCAAGCTTCGCGGCCAGTTGCGACAATATTTAGAACCGCGCACCAATGGTATTTTAGAATCACTTAACAAAGAATTGCTCAAGCCTGCCAGAGAAAAACTCAAGCAGCAAGGTAAAAAAGGACTCGTGGTAATTGTCGATAACCTCGACCGAGTTTATAATTCTTGGAAGCCTTCTGGTTATTATCAACCAGAATATTTATTTGTAGAACGGGGCGAACAATTAAATAAACTTAGTTGTCACGTTGTTTATACAATTCCCTTGGTGTTGATTTTTTCCAATGCTTTAGGCAGATTAACAAATCGCTTCGGCTTAGACCCCAAGGTTTTGCCGATGGTTCCCGTACAACTACAGGATGGTTCGCAATTTTCACAAGGAATTACGCTACTGCAACAAATGGTGATGGCGAGGGCTTTTCCTGGTGTCAGTTGGGAACAAAGCCAGCATTTAATTACCGAAGTTTTTGATAGTCCTAAAACTTTAGAAAGACTGTGTTTAGTTAGCGGTGGTCATTTACGAAATTTGTTGAAGTTATTATTTTGCTGTCTTCAACAAGAAGACCCACCAATATCACAAGAGTGCCTGAATAGAGTCATTAAACAACGTTGCAACGAGTTAACTTTGGCAATTACAGCTGATGAATGGGAACTATTGCGGGAAGTAGCACAAGAAAAAAGCTTAAGAGGTCATGAAAGATACGAACTTTTGCTTCGCAATATGTTTGTATTTGAATACCGAAATGAGGATGGTTCGTGGTTTGATATCAATCCGATTTTGACTGAAACTAAGGAATTCAGGTTATGAGTAATCAAAACGAGCCAGAATATTTGAACGTTGAAAATGAACGTTCATTGCAAACTCTGGTGCGAGCAATTACCCTTTCTCAAGGAGAATTTTTGCTGATTTTATTGCGTTGTAATTATGCAGTTTTACGTCAGGATATAGTACAACGTCTACAGGAACTATCTCCTGTTAAAATTCGTGAAATCACCTTACCTACGTCAGTGAAAACTCTTTACACCTGTATAGGTGAAGAACTCGCAGATGAACAGCCACCAGCGTTAATGGTTTTTGGTTTGGAATCGGTTAAAGATATTGATACAGTTTTAACTTCAGCTAACCAAGTACGAGAGGAGTTTAGAAAAAATTTACCGTTCCCGGTGATTTTATTGGTTAATGACCAAGTTCTACAAAAGTTGATAAGATTAGCAACAGATTTCGAGAATTGGGCAACAATAATTCCCACTGCGATCGCTACTATTGATTTAGTTAAATTAATCAAACAAACTGCTGAGTCAGTTTTTGAGCAAGTTATGGATGCTGGTGCAGGAAAATTTCTTGATAATTCTGCACTCAATCTCGCAATTGGTTCGCCGCAGCGCGTGGAACTGGAATTAGCACAAACCGAACTGCAAAAACGCGGTGTGAAGTTAGACGCAGAACTAGAAGCTAGTTTAGAATTTGTTCTCGGTCGAGATGCGGTTTCGATGGAACAGTCACGCCAGCATTATGAACGCAGTTTAACACTTTGGCAGCAGATTTCTAAACTAGAGCAGCAAGGATGTGTACTGTACAATTTGGGGTTATGGTGGCGTACTTATGCAGTGCAACACTTAACACAAGAGCAATCTGCTTGCTTACAAGCTAAAGATTATTATCAAAAATGTCTGGAGGTATTTGAACAAGCAAATTGTCCCGACTTAATCGCAAAATTTATCAATGCTCTAGGAGAAGTACTGCAAAAACTCGAACTATGGGATGAGTTAGAAAAGGTTGCACAAAAAGCTTTAAAGCTATATCAAACTTATCCTGATTGGTTTAGAGAAGCGAGAGCTTACGGATTTATTTCTGAGGTAGCACTGGCTAAATCTGATTGGAATAAAGCCAAACAAGCTGCGGAACAAGCTCTTTCTATTGTAGCTGCTAATCAATCTACTGAAGCCAATGCTAATTTAGAATTAGTCTTATATTCTCATCAGGGTTGGTATTTATTTGCACTAGCTAGAGCGCAACAACAGCTTAAGAAGATACAAGATGCTTTAATTACTCTAAAAACTGCCAAACAAAAAACTAAACCTCAATACGATCCAGAGCTTTATATTTCCATATTAAAAAATTTACGAGAAATTTATTATCATCAACGTCAATATCTTGAAGCTTTTCAGATTAAGCAAGAACAAATTCAAATTGAACATCAATATGGTTTTCGCGCTTTCATTGGAGCAGCTTATTTAAATCCTCAGTATGAGGTAATTAATCCGGCATTAGTGCAAATAGAAAATTCAGTAAAAGTTGCCCAAGAAATTGCTGTTTCTGGCCGTCAAAAAGATGTGGATAGATTACGAGAAAGAATGAGCCGTAATGACCATAAATTAACTGTATTTCATGGTCATTCCGGTGTAGGTAAAAGTTCGATTTTAATCGGCGGTTTAATACCTGCTCTGCAACTGCAATCAATTGATGCTCGTGACGTATTACCTATTATCGTCAGAGTCTATACAGATTGGATGGGGATATTAGGAAAACGTTTAGCCAATAATGGTACGTCTAGTATTTCCATAGAATCTATATGTGAAAATTTACATAAAAATGCCGAGCGTAATCTGTTAACAGTTTTGATTTTCGATCAGGTTGAAGAATTTTTCTTTGTTTACACAGATAAAAGTAAAAGGCAGCCATTTTATAATTTTTTGCACTTTTGCTTAGATATTCCTTTTGTGAAGGTGATTCTTTGTTTGAGAGAAGATTATTTACATTATTTATTAGAATGCGATCGCTTATTTAATTTTACAGCAATTAATAATAATATTCTAGATAAGTATATTCGTTATGAATTAAAAAATTTATCTTCGGAAGATGCCAAAGCTGTTGTCCAGAGTTTAACTAAGCAAACCAACTTTTATTTAGAACCTGTGTTAATTGATAAATTACTGGAAGATTTATCAGACCAGGGAGAAGTACGCCCGATTGAATTGCAAATTGTAGGAGCGCAACTCCAAACACATAAAATTACAACTTTAGAAAAATATCTTCAGGCAGGCACAAAAGAAAAGTTGGTAGAGGGATTTTTAGAAGAAGTTATTCAAGACTGTGGTTTTGAAAATGAACGTTGTGCCAGAGTAGTTTTATATTTACTCACAGACGAAAATCGCACTCGTCCCCTGAAAACTGCTGACAATTTAGCAGAAGATTTAAAAACAGCAGATATTGTCTCAAATGAACAACAACTAAATTTAGTCTTAGAAATTTTAGTTGGTTCGGGGTTGGTGTTAAATATTCCTGAAGACCCTGCCGATCGATATCAATTAGTTCATGATTATTTAGTATCTTTTATTAGGCATTCACAACAAGCAAGAGAGTTAGAAGAACGGAAAAAGGAAAAGAAAAAACGACAACAGGCTGAAGCACAGCTAAATCGCGTTCTTAAACAGCAACGCAACTGGGCGATCGCTGGAGTTGCTATGATGACAATTCTGGCAGTTCTATCAGGAAGATTTTGGGCGCAAGCAGAATCTCAAAAACGAGAAGTAGAAAACAACCGAATAATAGCCATTAGTAAAACTTCAGAAGCTCTTTTTGCCTCAGGTCAAAGGTTTGATGCTCTCAAAGAAGGCATCAAGGCGGGAATATTGCTAAAACAATTACCTTTTATACAAAGTCAGGATAAAGAATACATTGCTACACAAGTTGTAACAGCACTACAACAACCAGTTTACTGGTTAGTAGAGCGCAATCGTTTAGAAGACCATAAAGGTCTAATTTGGGGCATGAATTTGTCACCTGACGGTGAAATAATTGCCTCAGCTAGTTTTGACCACACGGTAAAACTATGGAATCGTGAAGGTAGATTAATACAAACTCTTGAAGGACATAAAGATAAAGTCTTGAGCGTTAATTTTTCACCTGACGGTCAGATGATTGCTTCAGGCGATTTCGATGGTACCGTGATACTTTGGAAGCGTGAAAGTACTCAATTCAAAGAGTTCAAAAAGTTCAAAGCTCACAATAGCAAAAATAGCAATGGAGTTTATGGAATAAGTTTTTCTCCGGATGGCGAGATGTTTGCTACAGCTAGTCGGGACAAAACTGTGAAACTTTGGAAACCTAACGGCTATGGAATAAGAACATTTACAGGATATGAAGATGGAGTTACTAGCGTTGCTTTCTCACCTGATGGTCAGATCATTGCCACGGGTGGCCGGGACAGGAAAGTAAAATTGTGGAGACCCAACGGTAAACTCCTCAAACCTTTTAAAGATAAGCATGAGGACTTTGTTTGGGCTGTAGCTTGGTCGCCGGATGGTAAGATAATTGCCACTGCTGGGCGGGACAACTTCGTAAAAGTTTGGAACCTAGACGGCAAAGTCCTAGAAGTTTTTAAAGGGCATAGAGAGAGGGTTATGAATGTAAGTTTTAGTCCCGATGGCAAGATAATTGCCTCAGCTAGCCAAGACAAAACAGTGAAGCTTTGGAAGCTTGACAAAAAATCTGATGGCAAGCTTGAAGGTACATTACTGACAACTCTCTCAGGACATACAAATGGGGTTTATGCTGCACGTTTCTCGCCTGACTGTAAAGTTCTTGTCACCGCCAGTGCTGACAGTACGATAAAAATTTGGCAGCTTGATGCTGGAAGTTTGTTACACAAGGGCGATCGCAATGCGTCCATTTGCGCTGACAGTACCATGAAAGGTGGTCGGCTAGGAAGTGGTGTGCTAAGTACCCTCAATTCTCATGACGATCGGGTTAATAAGGTGAGTTTCTCACCAGATGGCAAAATAATTGCTTCTGCTAGTTATGACAAAACCGTGAAACTTTGGAAATCTGATGATGGTACCTTGTTCAGAACTCTTGAGGGGCATAAAGATCAAGTTAATAGTGTCGCTTTCTCCCCCGATCGTAAAATCATTGCCTCTGCCAGTGCAGATAAAACTGTAAAACTCTGGAAGCTGGACGGTAGCCTCATCAAAACCCTGAGTGATGATAGCGACAAAATATTAGATGTGAGTTTTTCACCCGACGGTCAACTTTTGGCTGCGGGTGGTGTGGATAATACAGTGAAAATTTGGCGGCGAGATGCCAAAGGTGAGTTTGAAACCCTACCTTACCAAGTTCTCAAAGCTCATCGCGATTGGGTCAGAAGTGTAGCTTGGTCGCCAGATAGTAAATTTGTTGCTTCAGCAAGTGATGACAACACGATAAAACTTTGGCAGCGCGATCGCAATCAAAAGTTTAAAATTTACAAAAGTCTCACCGGAGAAAACGCGCATAAAAGTTGGGTTTATAGCGTTAGCTTTTCACACGATGGCAAAATTATTGCCACGACGAGTAATGATAAAACGGCGATTCTTTGGAAGCAAGACAGTGGAGGTGAGTTTCGCTTCTATAAACAGTTAATCGGACATAACGATGAAGTCAAAAGTGTAAGTTTCTCATCCGACGATCGCACCATTGCCACTGCCAGTGATGACAAGACAGTAAAACTTTGGCGGGTAAATGGCACTCTCATCAGAACTCTTAGCGGACATAGCAAAGAAATATTAAGTGTCAGTTTTTCACCCAATGACAAGACTCTGGCATTAGGCAGTGCTGATAACACTGTGATTTTGTGGGATTTGCAACAGTTAAATTCTCTAGATAAGTTAGATAACTTACTGGTGCGTGGCTGTGAATGGTTACATGATTATTTGCACAATAACCCGAATGTAAGCCAGAGCGATCGCCATCTCTGCGACAATATCAAGTAACAGCCAAGCGGTTCTTGGTTGAAGAACACCGCAGTGTTCCCAGTTCAGAACAGCTATATTTAAACATTTGCAACCAACATCGTAACCTTGGTGACCAACATCGTAACCTTGGTGACCAACATTGTAACCTTGGTGACCAACATTGTAACCTTGGTGACCAACATCGTAACGTTGATGACCAACATCGTAACCTTGGTGACCAACATCGTAACGTTGATGACCAACATTGTAACGTTGATGACCAACATCGTAACCTTGGTGACCAACATTGTAATGTTTTTAATTCTGGCGATCGCTTGCTTTGCATTTACGCTCTCTCTCACATTATCTCAGGCAATGCTATTTCTTCTCTAACCCATAGCAAGCAAGATGCTTTCAATCCCACACCCGTTGCAAATTCAAGACAAAACCCGGCAACACCGCTTCACCTGACAACTGGGCAGGATTTTCCAATACTTCCACATCCTTAGCCAGTCGATAAATTTCCACCCGTCCCTGCTGTGGGTCGATTAACCAACCAAGTTTAGCGCCATTGTCGATATACTCCCTCATTTTATCTTGCAGGGATTTGAGGGTATCTGAACTAGAGCGTAACTCAACCACAAAATCGGGACAGATATTAGCAAAGGTTCCTTTTTGTGCCGAAGTCAGCGCTTGCCATCGTTCTTGACTCACCCAAGAGGCATCGGGGGAGCGAGTCGCACCATTGGGTAAAATGAAGCCTGTAGAAGAATCAAAGACCTTACCAGGTTCGCCGGCATTACGCCACCACAAATACAATTCTCCAGAAATACTGCAATTTCGCTCTCCTGTTTCCCAGCCTGTTGGTGGGTTCACTATTAATTCTCCTTGTGCGGTTCTTTCCAGTCTCAATTCTCGGTTGGCTGCGGCTAAAGCAGCAAACTGTTCTTGGGTAACATACAGCCCAATGGACTTGGGCAACTCAATCAATAGGGTTTCGGTTTCTGGACTAGCGGGTGTTTGTACCATCTTGACCTCTCATATCATGTCTGGTTAAAGACTTATTGTTTAGACTGACGGGGGGAGGTGGGGAGGTGGGGAGGTGGGGAGTTTTTTTTTGATAAGTGATTAGGCGGTTATGATATAACAAATTTTACAAGCTTTGTTCGGGTCTGTCTGAGGCGCTGTGCGATCGCCCAAGTGTCTCGAACGGCAAGCGCAATTGCAGATAATTATAAGCGATCGCCATTTTTTCTCTAACCTCCTTCTCTGCTGTTGGGACGATGATATAACCTGATTTGCCATGCCATCATCAGCTATGAAATCAAAGGGCGAGGTTTTTCATGGCATTAGAAGGGGTGATTTTAGATATTGATGGCACGCTGGTTTTAAGTAATGATAGTCATGCAAATTCCTGGGTGGAAGCATTTGCAGGTTATAACTTCGAGGTGCCTTTTGAAAAAGTTAGACCGCTTATGGGTATGGGGGGAGACCAACTTATTCCCAAAGTAGTACCAGAATTAAATGGTGAAGAAGGAACTGGTAAAGCGATCGCCGATTTACGCAAACAACTATTATTTGATAAATACATACCACAAATTACAGCTGCCAAGGGTAGCAGAGAATTAATATTAAAAATGCAAAAATCGGGATTGCATTTGGTTGTTGCCAGTTCAGCCAGTTCTCAAGAACTTGAGATTATGCTCAAAATTGCCCAAGTAGAGGATTTGCTAACAGAAGTCACTACATCCGATGATGCCGAAGCATCTAAACCTGCTCCAGACATTGTACAAGCCGCTTTGAATAAAGGACAAATGACACCTGGTAAAGTAGTAATGCTAGGAGATTCGCCCTATGATATTGAATCTGCTGGCAAAGCAGGGGTATGTGTAATTGCTTTGCGCTGTGGTGGCTTTAGCGACGAACAATTATCCCAAGCGCTGGCAATTTATGATGACCCAGAAGATTTGCTACAGCAGTATGATTCTTCTCCCTTGGGTGCAAATTTGGAAGTATGAATTCAGGAGTCAGGAGTCAGGAGTCAGGAGTCAGAAGTCAGGAGTCAGGAGTCAGGAGTCAGGAGTCAGAAGTCAGGAGTCAGGAGTCAGAATAGCGATCGCACTTTCTAGAATGATTTTAGGCGATGCCTAAGTAGAACAGGGTAAATAATTAAAGGTTTGTAGTGAGAACTAAAATTCTCAAAAAAGGACTAAAGTCCTGACTACGAACTAAATCTTATTATTTTTACATTACTGAACATAGTTTGGTTTTTTCAAGTTGTTCTACTTACGGCGTTAAACTACCCTTGCTTGCTTAATTCTGAATTATGACTCCTGAATTCTGAATCCTGAATTCTGAATTCTGAATTCTGAATCCTGAATTCTGACTCCTGAATCCTGAATTCTGAATTCTGACTCCTGAATTCTGAATTCTGAATTCTGACTCCTGAATTCTGACTCCTGAATTCTGACTCCTGACTCCTGAATTCTGACTCCTGAATTCTGACTCCTGAATTCTGACTCCTGAATTCTGAATTCTGACTCCTGAATTCTTCTAAAATTACACACCCACAGGAGTTTTCACCTTTTGTCGCTGACTGGTTGCAATTAACCACTTACCGCCAGAAGGGCCTAAAGTTATGCCACGACGGGTAGGTTTTACTTGATAATTGTCAACTAATGCTAAATTCATTTGTGATAGCACTGTTGCCAATACCAATTTCATTTCAAACATGGCAAATGCCATACCAATACAGGTACGATTACCGCCACCAAAGGGTAAATATTCATACTGTGAATACTGGCGTTGTAAAAATCGCTCTGGCTTAAACTGATTTGGTTCTGGATATAAATCTTCGCGGTGATGCATTAAATATATAGAACCTGTTAATAATGTCCCCGGCTGGAATTCATAGCCCATAATTTCTATGGGTTTCTTGACTATGCGAGGGATAGTCAGCATGACAATCGGGTAAATGCGGAGTGTCTCTTGGCATACCGCTGTTAGATAAGGTAAGCGAGAAATGTCATTCCAATCAGCATTCTCATTCACATTATCTAACTCAGTGAGCAGCTTTTCTCGTACTTGTGGTAAATGGTGAATCCAGTAAATTGCCCATGTCAAAGCTGAAGCGGTGGTTTCGTGACCTGCGACTAACAAAGTCATTAATTCATCGCGCAATTCGACATCAGTCATCGGTTCGCCATTAACATCGCGTGCTGACATCATCAAGGAGAGGATATCGCTACGAGAAGCATCTGGACGATCTCTGCGTTCTTGAATTTCGCTGTAGAGGAGTTCGTCAATTTGTTGCATTTGACGCAAAAATATCCCCCAAGGACTCCAGTTACCCAAATCTACTTGCAGTATGGGAAAAAATGTTATGGAAGCACGCAAGGGAGAACCGGATAACTCCAGAACGGAACGCAACAGTCCTTGCAATTTTGTTAAACGTTCTCCTTGATTTAGACCAAATACAGCTTGGAGAATTACTTTTAAGGAGATTTCCTGCATGGAGTCACGGATAGAAAAAGGTTCGCCAATTTTCCATTTACTGATGACTTCATGAGTGATATTGGTGATAATTTGACCGTAGGCTTTCATGCGATCGCCATGAAAAGGCGGGGTCAATAATCGCCGTTGGCGTTGATGAGATGCGCCAGATAGCAATATTAACGAGTTGTCACCTAATAAAGATTTTAAAAGTTGTGCTGAACCTTTAGCGTCTAACTGCTCAAGTGGAGCTGTAAAAATCTCTTGAATTGCTTGGGGATTACTAAACAACACAAGTGGGTTATTACCAGTTAGCTGTAGCGAAAAACATTCGCCATAGGCCTTTGCAGATGTTTCCATGAGTTTTAAAGGATTAAAAACCCACTGAAGCAGTTGTATAATTTTTGGAATTTGTGGGGTTGCTGGCTGTTTCATGACAAATACTCCGATCCATTTCATTTACAATAACTTAGCAAAACTAAAATTAGAGACTATTGATCGTGACCATCTATTCATGAAAATTAGAAACCCGACTTCATTCAGAAATCGGGTATCTCAACACTGCGAGTTTTACAAATTAACTAGGATTGTCATACAACAGATTCAAGCTAAGTATACGAGCTTTCACTCAAAGCAAGGTATAAATCCTATCTTAATTTTGAATTCTGCCATATCTCTCTACTGGGAAAATATTTACAGTCCAACCAACGCAGTTAAATTATTTAATATTAAATTTATTCTGTTAATAAGCTAGGAGAAGTTAGTACAAACACATCCCTACTTCCTTGAGCTTCAATTTCTGGTTTGATAGGACTTGTAAAGTGGAAAAATTCATGGTCATTGACCAATAAAAGTTCTCCAGGATTTAGAACTTTGCTAAACACAGGTTTTTGTTTTTTTGCAGCATATAAATGTGTTTCTCCACCTTGGATATTTTCTCGATCCACAGAGAAAATACCAATAAAATCAGTACCATCTTGATGGATACCTTCAGGTGCAGGGTTACCTAAATTATCAGGCGAACAAATGGTTCTGATTTGATGAACTCCAATTTCTGCTTCTGGATGAAGTTTACAAGAATCATGAAATGCTAAAATCAGATCTCTAAAAATATCAAGTTCAATTAGTGCATCTTCTAATTCTGCAAACTCTCTTTTGATGTCTCCCAATAACGGATTAT
The DNA here is from genome assembly GCF_002608075.1 of Nostoc linckia z4. Classification (GTDB taxonomy): domain Bacteria; phylum Cyanobacteriota; class Cyanobacteriia; order Cyanobacteriales; family Nostocaceae; genus Nostoc; species Nostoc linckia. Next base: position 103,772 of record NZ_LAHA01000001.1, on the reverse strand, counting down.
ATTCTTTACTTTGGAAAAGGTAGCCATGAGGTAATTTGATTAATTTATCCTCAGCAACTATGAACCGAGATAATCTTCTGGAACGATAGTTGCCTTTAATATAAGGGTCGATGGGCAGATTTTGAAAAAATGACTTAAAACCTTCTACATTAATTGAATTTACTTTTCTGAAAGTAAACAGAAAAGCATATTCTAATTCCCTTGATGTCCATATTTTTTGCATAGGATTTACCTCCTTGCACGTTGAATTTCTCCCGAATTGTTGTTTACTGGGAGGGTTATGACACTTAGTATATGCTACTTTTTATTAAACTGTCGTAAATTTGACTACAAAAATTGACAATGTATGGTATCAGAATGATTGTTGAGTGATGACTGATGACTGGGAAAGAATTATTTTATGTAATCATTGTATTAAGTAGCTCAACCTAAAAAAACGTCATACGTAGATGTGAATAAATGTGGTGGCGTGGCAAGCCTTAAATATTGCAATAGATTTGATTGTGGGATGGGTGTCCTCACCCGTCCGGGCGGGCAGGATGCCCACCCACAAGAGTTTACTAATGCACTATTTTAGCTGTGTCAGTCCAGTAGTCCAGTAGGGTGTGTTATGCCGTAGGCTAACGCACCTCTGTAGATTATTTTCAAGCTACTCTATTGAGTGCAGCTACAAAGTTTGATGATGAGTGATTGGCTTTACCGTTACCCGCCTTTATATTCAGGTATTTTGCTAAAACGCTACAAGCGGTTTTTTGTGGACGTTCAACTGACTTCTGGCGAGATAGTGACAGCACATTGTCCAAATACAGGGCCGATGACTGGAGTATCGACTCCTTTAAGTGCGGTACAGCTTTCTAAAAGTGATAATCCAAAGCGCAAATTGGCTTATACTTTAGAACTAATTCAGGTCAATGACAACGATCCGACTTGGGTGGGTGTGAATACTCTTTTGCCTAATCGGGTGGTAAAGTTAGCTTTGGTAAAACATCTTTTTTCAGAATTGGGTGATTATAACCACATCAAAACTGAAGTGGTTTATGGAGTAGATAACAAAAGTCGAGTGGATTTTTTCTTAACAGGAAGTCTTGAGGAACGGCCAATTTATTTAGAAGTAAAAAATACAACTTTCTGTGATGGAAGGTTAGCTTTATTTCCAGATACAGAAACTACCAGAGGACAAAAACACTTGCGGGAATTAATGGCGCTGTTACCTTTAACTCGTGGGGTGATGCTTTATTTTATCAATCGGGGTGATTGTACTGAATTTTCACCTGGCGATCGCACTGACCCAGTATATAGTATGTTGTTGCGGCAGGCGATCGCTCTTGGTTTAGAAGTGCTACCTTGCCGTTTTGATATTTCCCCTGAAGGTATCCGTTATTTGGGTTTGGCAAAATTGAAAATTTGATTCCACTCGTTCAAACAACAAATCCATCTAGACAGTATCTAGATGGATTTATTCGTAGCTGGTGTTTACTAAAAAACGTTCAAACACTTAGGGAGAAGGGACTATAGATAGTCACCCCCTCAGAAATAGCAAATGCTATTTTGATGCTTGCTTATGCAGGAATCAAAACTTTATCGATGACGTGGATAACACCGTTATCAGCAGCAACATCCGGGGTTGCAACTTTCGCATCATTTATCTTGACGCCATTAGAAGCATCAATTTTTACATCTGAACCTTCAACTGTTTTAGCTGTTTTCAGTTTCACCACATCAGCAGCCAGTACTTTACCTGAGACAACATGATAGGTCAAAATCTTCTTGAGCTTGGGAATGTCTTTAAGTAAAGCGTCTACTGTACCTGCTGGAAGCTTATTAAACGCTTCATCTGTGGGTGCAAATACTGTGAATGGGCCAGCACCTTTCAAGGTATCTTCTAGATTAGCTGCTTCAAGCGCTGCAATTAAGGTGTTGAAAGAACCAGCATTAACAGCGGTGTCGATGATGTTAGCCATGTGTTTTACCTAGTTCTGTGTAACCTGTTACAAATCTAAACTATTCTTCAATAAAAGCTATGTCTCATTAGACATATGTTAATAAAATATTTTTTTGTTACCCTAAGATTTTATATTTTTATACCAAGAAAATTAATTACCTACGATCTAAGCGGTTGAATTACAAGTACTCTTAGATGCGTAGTTTACCGCCGCAGGCATCGCTTGTTTTTTATACAACGGTAGAAGCGATCGCTTTTATGGTTCTCGTATTTCAATAGACTTCTTGCAGAAGTAGGGAAAAGGGTAAGGGGGAAAGGGAAAAGGAATAAAAAAACCTTTCCCCTTTTCCCGCCTCTTGCAAAAGTTACTTTTGCAAGAGGTCTAATATTTAGATGCGTTTGCTCTGGTAGTTTACCTATATGTACTATTAGTTATGTATCTACTTACCAAGCGTATTGGTCGAATTAAGTAGTATAGGAAAGAAAGACCAGATGGCAATGGGAAAACTTCTCTGTCTGCTTGATTAGAATTAGCGATCGCCAGCCTGGTTGTAAAACTCAAAAATTGCCACACTAGATAAACACGAACTGGCATTCTGCTAAGTGGCCCATCGATCATCAAGTGTTGAAAAAAAAGTTTAATCAACCGTGGAGTTTTAACTTGAGTAAAAAGCTGTTTCTGCATTCGTACAGCATAAATTACAATTGTTGGATCGATTTGGATCTGTTGTTGAATAGCCTGGTTAAGTTGGTCTGGTAAAGGCGTATTCAGGAGAGTATTAACTATTAACAGACTAATAAAGAATGGTCTTTTAAGTTCCAGACTATTTACTTTGTGCAATAATTCTTCCCAATCTGATGTCTGTTGAATACGCAATAATTCAGCTAAATCGCAAATTTGAGCTAAAGATTCTCTACCTTCATTAACTCCTCTGGCAACTTGTACAGTGAGAATAATCAACAAATCATCAAAAGATAAATCGACGATAGATTCACCATTGAGAGATAAAGACCTGCTTCGTTGCCACAAAGTTTCAAAGTCGGGGAGTTTAAAAGGAAAGTAAGATAAGGGAGTCAGTTCACAGTGAAGATCCACTACTATTTCTGGTTTCTGGCTATGGACAAAAGTTTGTTGCCAACCATAGTAATCAGCTTCTAATTGATATTTCTGAGCAATCAATAATTCTTGAGCTTTGGCTATATCTTCTTGTTTCACCAAAATATCTAGGTCGCTAAACTGTCTCATGGCTAAATTGCCATAAATAGAAATAGCTAAAACAAGCCCTTTAAAAGGAATTGCCCTAATTTTGTGAGCTTCAAAAACTTTAACGATTTTAAGCAACTCATGACTCAAAAATAAGTTGCGGCTAGCATTAGCATGGTAGCGATTCCGAAGCTGAGTTAAGACTGTTTCGGGAATAGCTTCTTTTCCAATGTTATTGAAACTTTGGTATAAAAGTGGTATTGTTCCATGATATGTTGCTATTTCTATGAGCAATGTCCAGTCTATGTTTTGCTGGAGTAAAGTTTTAATTCGCTCTGCGGTTTCGGAGTCTATGTGAGTTCGGGTACAACACAGAAGTAGCTCAATTTCTGGACGTTTAACCTTTATTGGTAATTGAATAATAGGCTGGTTTAAGGTAATCATAAATTACTTACTTATAGTGTTGGGCTTGCGTTTCAAACAAGTCTGCATAGCTACCACCCAGATTTATCAGTTCCTCATGGGTGCCACTTTCCATGATTGAACCGTTTGCCATTACGTAGATACAGTCAGCCATTTTGACAGTTGATAAGCGATGGCTAATGAGGATAGCAGCTTGATTTTTAATAAGTTGGCGGAAATTATGAAACACCTCTTCTTCGGCTTTCGGGTCTAAAGCACTAGTTGGTTCATCCAACACAATTAACTGTGAATCTCGCAAAAATGCTCTGGCTAAAGCAATTTTTTGCCATTGACCGATGCTCAATTCTTCTCCTTGTTCAAACAATTTACCTAGTATGGTGTCGTAACCTTGAGGTAGTTTACTGATGACATCATCAGCACCGGAACGACGGGCAGCAGCGATGATTTTGTCCTGGGCAAATGACAGATTAATATTTGCTATCGAAATGTTTTCTTTAGCAGTTAGATGATATTTTGTATAATCTTGAAAAATCACGCTAATTTGACTGCGGAGGGTAGCAATTTGAAATTGGCGTAAATCTATGCCATCAATGGTAATACTTCCAAAAGTGGGATCGTATAAGCGACACAAAAGCTTAATTAAAGTAGTCTTACCGGAGCCGTTTTCTCCTACCAACGCGACAACTTTTCCTGGGCGAATAGTCAAATTAATATCCTGGAGTGCCTGACGCTTTGTATTTGCATATTGAAAGCTGACGCGATCAAATACAATGCCATGTTGCATTGGTATGGGAAATGGTTTTGGATATGATGGTTCTACAACCTTTGGTTTCAAATCTAGAAATTCATATAAGTTGACGAGAAATAGGTTGTCTTCATATAAACCAGACAGACCACCCAAGAGACTTTTTAGGTCGTTTTGTCCCCGTTGTAATGCTTGGTAATAGAGGACTAAATCGCCAAAACGGATAGTGCCTTGCATAGTTTGATAAATAATGAAACCATAGGCAGCAAAAACTAAAGTTGTCGCCGTTGCTTGAGCGCCAAGATTAGCCACAGATTGTCTTTTAATCATGGCTATGTTTTCTTGGTATAGTTGCGATCGCACACGCATATACCACTCACTAAAGAAAGAACCCAAATCAAACAAGCGAATTTCTTTAGCGTGTTGTTCTGTAGTCAGTATCCGACTTAAGTACCCTGCTTGGCGTTCCTGGGCTGTCTTTCGGCGCTGCCAATGATACATGATGCCGGAGTATCTCACCCGCACTACCAAGGCCGGAATCGCGGCAACAAATAAGATAACTCCTATTGCCCAATGCAATGACAGTAGCAACCCCAGCATCGCCACCAAAGAGATACTACTCAAACATAACCACGCCAAACGATGTAGGATTTGCCCCGGTCGAGAAGGAGCTTCTTTTTGCGCTCGCTGCAAGGCATCATAATATTCAGAGTTTTCGTAATACTCCAGGTCTACTTCAATTGATTTGGCATGGAGGACGTTTTGCATGTAGTCAGTTAGTTGCTGAGATTGGGCGGCATACACCAGTTCCGTCAGGGAAGAACACAGGTTAGTTACCAGGGTGATAGCAACAAAGAAGCCAAGCAAAAGTAATACTTGATTAAAGGCGGCTCCTTTGTCGGCAACATTAACACTGGCGGCTATTGTATCTACGATCAGTTTGGTGAGGTAAAGAGAGAGTAGAGGCAATAAACCTTGAATAACCAAAAGTGCAACCAAAGCAATAGTCAAACGAGGACTACTATTCCAAACTAGGCGCAACGCAGGCAGAATGCGTAAGCTGTGCTGGATTTTATATCTTAAAGTTTTGCCTGCTTTCATATTTTTAAATATGCTCTTTTGTAAAAGATGCCAGTTGGCTAAAATGAGAAAGGTCTGCAACATCGCCAATTACAACCTGTCCCTGATTTTCTAACCACGCATGAGCCTTTAATTCTCCTTGTATATCTTTGGCAACACCAATGCAGAGATTAGATGTATAACCGTGGCGACTCATGAAAAACTGGCAAGTCAAGGCACGCGCCAGACACTTGACACCAGGCATATAATGACTGCTCACTTCAACAGCCCAGATGATTTTGTCAATAGAGACGTGGTATTTTTCTTGGCATTTAGGTTTGGTGTTACTTAGCCTTAATAGAAGTTGATGCAAGGTTTTAAATGACAGCAACCACAAACCTAATCTAACTAATGTCAATACAATAAAAGTGTTAATTAAAAGTAGTTTTTTTTGATAATCTAATTTGAGGAACTTAGATAAATGCTTCATTTTTACTTAAATATTTGATGATTTTTTATTGAAAATGCAGTTTTCATTTTTTAAATCTTAAGCAGATAGAGTCAACCGTGGTTTTGAATAATTATCATTGTTTTTCAAAGATGATGCAATAAAAAAATTAATAGCCGACTCTGCTGACCACTGAGGATGAAAGTCTAAACATGAAGATATCCTGGAAATATCAGCTTGTGAATGCTGAATGTCTCCCAAACGAGGAGAAACGAAATTAATTTCTGATTGCCATTGCGGGAAATGATTTTTGAGGATATCAATCAACTGTACTAAAGAAGTAGATTTTCCAGTTCCTAAGTTGCAAATTAAGGATGAGCCAGGAGTAAGATTCGCTTTTAATGCTTGAGAAAAAGCCTTTACTACATCTTTAACATAAATAAAGTCTCTGGTTTGATTGCCATCGCCATAAATAGTAATTGGTAAGCCCCGTTGCATAATATCAACAAAACGAGAAATTACGCCAGAGTAGCTGGAATCAGGAACTTGTCTATGGCCAAATACGTTAAAAATTCGTAAGCCAACAAATGAAAAACCTAGTTGTTTAGCAAACATACTAGCGTATTGTTCGCTTACTAATTTTTGTAAGCCGTAAGGTGATAGAGGAAAGGTTTTTTGTTCTTCTGAAATCGGTAATTGAGTGAGATTGCCGTATACAGATGCGGAACTAGCAAACACTAATTTAGGAATAGTTAAAGCTTGGCAAAGTTGAATCACAGCTAGGGTTGCCGAAAGATTATTGTGATGAGCCTCTAGGGGACGATATAAAGATTCTGTCACCGATGAAATAGCTGCTAAATGTGCGATTCCATCAACTTTAAGTGTAAAATCTTCTGGTTGACATATTAAAATATCTTTTTGTATAAACCTAAGACGAGGATGTTTCGGTAAGTTCTCTAAGCGTCCAGTGGTCAAATTATCAACTACAGTGACACGATGTCCTTCTGATAACAATTGTTCTGTAAGATGAGAGCCAATAAATCCGGCTCCGCCAGTGACAATAAAATGCATGATCTTAAATTTGCTCAGTAGATATAGATAATCGCAATTTCTCATACTTAGCGGTTTCACCCCGTATTTCTCGATAGCGATGCAAAACTCTACGTGCTTGCTCTATTTGATGATTTTGAATATGCAAATTGGCAAGTTGGAGGTAGATATTGTAAAAGCAAGGATCGAGAAATTTAACAGGGATTTTTAAGAATTCTGGATGGCGATCGATGACTTTTTCCTTAACGCGCAGGTGGCTAGTTAACATCTGCTCTCGATCTTGAGAAAGACTACTCGGCGATTCCCGATAACGCGCTAAGGGTTGATTTAAAAAGTAAATCGGAAATTTTTCAATCACGCGCAGCCATAAATCATAATCTTCACAAGGAGTTACAGTTTTATCAAACAACCCCACTTGATTTAAACAGTCTTGACGCACAACAACTGTTAAAACTGGAATGTAATTATATTGAAAAAGAGTCCATAATACCTGAAGATTAGGGGTAGGAAATGCTGTATTGTACGAACCTGGAAACAAACCCTGTCGATCGGAAAAAAAGAGTGAATCTGAATAGATCAAACCAATGCGCGGATTGGCTTCCAAGACGGAAATCTGTTTTTCTAACTTCTGAGGTTCCCAGAGATCGTCATCATCTAAAAAGGCGATATACTTCCCTCTCGCAGAGCGAATTCCAGCATTGCGAGCCGCAGATAATCCTTGATTGGCTTGATGAATAGCGGTAATGTGATGGCGATCGCTAAATTCAGCCAGCACTTGTGGAGTGTTATCCTGAGAACCATCGTTGATGACGATAATTTCGTAGTCTTTGTAGGTTTGTGCCAAAACGCTGTTAATTGCCTGACTAACAAGATGGCCGCGCTGGTAAGTAGGAATAATAACGCTGACGGTTGGCTCAAAAACTTGCATATTTAAAAATTTGCTTAGTAAATATAGGCAGATATCCAAATTACTGGTGTTGCTAAACCAAAGTATGAATCAGGTGTAAGTTTTCTAAAATAACATCATAAATTTGCCCCAAACTTCCCAAATTATCAGGAAGTAATAACTCCCGCACAGGAATAGTCTTTGCCAATTGACCTAATTCTTGAAACTCCTGTCTACACTGTTGAGAAGTGAGGAAAGCACGTCCATAGGAATTGAACATTAGATGCTTCATGGCTTCAGGCAGAGAAAGAGAGTTAATTATAGGTGCTGTGAGGTTTGAGTCACGTTCTCCTAATATGTACACAGCAATTAATGGCAAAGCTTGGGATTGAAACTGCCACTGTTCTCTATCTTTTATTTGCAAATCTATAAAGCGTTTATCTAGACTAGTTGATACTAGCGATAAATCTTCTATTGAGCCGTGAATGGCATTTACAGAATTAGGCCACAGGCGTAGACGAGGATAAGCAGATTGTACCCAAAACCTTTTTTCATTAGGAATAAGTGCGGCAATATCATCTGCCAATACGGAGAATCCACGGCTAGCCAAGGCTGCTGCTGTGGTTGATTTACCTGCGCCTGATTGTCCTAAAATGGCGATCGCACTACCATCAACCGCAACCACACTGGCATGAAGACAAGTCACTCCCCGCAGCCGTAACAGATGACCGAGTACACAACCCAGCAGCAAAGATACCGCATCTGTAAATAGTGCATCTCTAGACCAAAAACCCCAAACTTGACTACCATCAGGATTCAAAATGAATTCCAAGCAATCAACCCCATCAAAAGACCTTATCCTCCAGTAAGTACCGTCATCCCGGTGCGTTGTCCACAAATGGAAGCCTGTTTGTTGATACCACTCAAGCGGCACATTCCAAAAAGCTTGGTCGAGTAATGGCGGTTGACTCTGCTGTTCGCCAACTAGGTGAATAGCAACATCTATCGGTGCAGAGCTATTGACAGTAACTAACCCTGGAAGCAGTCGATTAATAGATAGGTTGAGTCCATAAAATTGATAGGAATAATTATCATTTTTTATCGACATTTGTGTTTATTTTTATTTGCAAATTCAAAATTTTTAAAATCCCGACTTATTTAAAAAGTCAGGATTTTTTGAAAACTAAAACTTACATAATTTTCTTCCAATGGAAGAAAAAAGTAGAAAATGTATTACGGAAGACCAGTGATGGGTGCGGGTCTTGTAGTACTAAAACCACCACTACCACCGACTTGTTGTGTCAAACCAGATATTTTGCCGTGAGCTTTCAATTCAGGCTCAGAATAGTTTTGTTTCGCGTTTTCAGATTGTGACATTTGAAGAATCCTTATGTGTGTAAACAATAGCCTCATAAGAGGGCAAGTAGAAAGGTGTATTTAGTCTAGATTTATTAGGTCAATAATATTGCCGAATAAATCTTTCCTACTTGCTAACTCTACCCTGCCATCATTTATATGACAGCGAGTGAAGTTGAGCTTTTGGTGTTTTTTATACTTAAATTCTAAGGAAAAAACACATTGGTAGTAGATATGGGTAATCCGGTTGTAGTACCAAAACCACCACTACCACCGACTTGTTGTGTCAAACCAGATATTTTGCCGTGAGCTTTCAATTCAGGCTCAGAATAGTTCTTTTTCATGTTTTCAGATTGAAACATTTGAGTAATTCTTGTTTTTTGTGCTTTGCTGATTTGGAATTATCAGATTATGAATACAGTACAACGAGCGCGTCGTTGTTTTTATAAATTTTGTGTAAAATATGTGCTATTTTTTGTTATTAAAAGTTATCAAAAAGACCATAATTAAAGATTATTTTAAAGATAAAAATCAATTGTGTTCAATTAATGCTAAAAACTGCAATTGATGTAGGTTTAATTGAGGATAATCTACGATATCTGGTAGAGTAACCCAACCTACTTTTCTGCTGAAGCTATATCATTGTTTTGTATCTTCTAAGTTTATCTATTTCGTCATTTATATTTAGATGTAAAACATAATCAAACTTAATAATGGAAAATTTAGGCAGAGATTGGCTTAGTAGTAGATGCCAAATCTTCATATACTCGGAACAGCCGATTTTGTAAATTCGCCTCATCATATTGTTCGACAATCGCTTGCCGTGCTTTTGCAAGATGTGATTCTCGTTCTTGGGGAGGTTGATTGACGACTTTAATCATTGCCTTTGCCAAAGCTTCTGGGTTTTCAGATTCTACCAAAGTACAAAATTCTTCAATAAAAGTACCCCGATAAGCTGGCAAATCACAAGTAATCACCGGGCGTTCGCAGGCAACTGCTTCAATGAGTGTGGAAGGAAAAGCATCGTTAGTAGGATAATTGATAATTACATCTGCTAAGTTGTAGCCTGTGGGCATGAAACTATAAGGTAGGGCAGGCATCCAGCGCAGGTTTTCTAATAAGCCAAGTTGTTGAGCTTGTTTGCTGATGCTTTCGTATATAGTTACTGCTTCTTCCCCACCAGCACGCCCTAGCTTTGAAAAGACGAGTACCGTCGGTTTGGTGAATTGGGGAAAAGCCTGTGTATAGGCTGTAAATATCTGCTCGTGGTTGTACAGTTTAGACCAACCACGGGGCGAAAGCAGAATTGTGGCTTCTTCATAAATCTTCAAGATTTCCCGTCGCCACTTTGGTAAATCTTTTGTGACTCCAGAGCGAAAATGTTTAGGGTTTGTCCCTAGAGGAATTAATTCTACCCGTTGTTCGGGGTTCAACAGTGCTTTGGATTTTTCTATCAAATGGGGTGTCTCTACAATCAGCACACCAGTATGCTTAAATACTTGGCTAACCCTATCTTTATGCTTGCTGGATTCCTTTTCTGGTTGTAGCAAATGATTTAAAAATCCCCAAGCAGAGACGACAAGAGGTTTAAGATTTGCTAGGGTACAACAGTAGGCGTGCCAGCCAATGGCATGGACATGGATGATATCAGGTTGGAATCGATCGACAAGTTGACGTAACGGTTCTACCATTTCCTCTGCCATTTGGTCTTCATAAGGGTAGGTATTGGTATATTTTTCTGCATAATTTTGCCAAACAGTGGGGAAATAGCGGTAGTTTTTAGGAGGTTCGGTTTCATAGGGATCTACATCACCTAGTAGCCAAACTTCATAACCTGCTTTGACTGCCCAATCTAGGGGTCGTGTCAAGGCAATACCTCCGGAACCAATCATTAGTACACGCATGATTTAATTTTTTGCTTTCGGTTAAGAATCAGTAATTTCCACTAGTCCAGCCTTAACCAATTTATCAATAAACTTGAGTAAGTCTTGTTTTAACTTCTCTGGCTCGACATCATACTCTTTTAGCAAGGTGTCGTAAGCTGTCTGGATAGAATCTGACTCAGTTAGCACAAAGAATATTTTTGTACCAACTTCGTTTTGACTAAAATATTCTTCAGTTTGCAGATTCAACAAAACTGACTCCCCTGCTAAGTCTTGAGTCAGAACATTTGCAGATAAGGATACTTTTTTATTTAAGACTATTTGTGTTGTCATTTGTTACAAGAGGTCATGATTGTAGTTGATTAAAAGTATTTTTTGGCATTCTGTAGGTTTTTTCAAGACTTTGATTTCACTCTTAATCTGATTGAGTTCTCCTTTCAAAGCCTGAATTTCAAACCAATGATTTTGGAGAAGCCAAGGGGTAAGGGCACAGCATTGCTCATTGGTGTCAACTTAAGCTCAAACTCTTGCCCCACAATCGTTTTACCCCACCCCCAACCCCTCCCCTTGGCAAGGGGAGGGGCGGTTTTGCGCCAGCAAAACCGGGGTGGGGTAACGCGGATCTGGATGGTAAATGAGTAGAACTCGCTTATCACGTTTTGATCGGGGTTTCACGTTAAGTTGACACGTATGAGCATTGCTATGCCCCTACGACAGATGTGGTTCAAATGCATGAAAAGTGCTGTAATTAGTTGGATTAGTATATCCTACAGCGATCGCCCTAATGAACGCATCGTATAAGTGTCCTATTTTTGACTAGGATCGATGACCTATATAAGTATTAATTATTGTTAGATTTGGTAGTCCAATACAAGTAAAACTCTGCCACATTGTTGATTTGCGGGTACAGCTTCGGATATTTTTTTCGGTTTGGGTAAGTTGAGATTGTTCATTTGTTCGATGAACTGGTTGCGAGTGCGTCCAGCAAACCGGGGATTCCAGCGCTTTTCTTCGCCAATGGTGGATACTGTTCGTCCTTGGTAGTCGTGAGCGGGATATACTAAGGTGTCTTCTGGTAATGCGAACAGCTTTTGAGTAACGGCATCATACAATGCCCCTGCATCGCCATTTTGGAAGTCGGTACGACCGCAACCGCCAATAAATAAGGCATCTCCCGTTAACAGATGAGTGTCGTTGACTAAGTATGCCAAGTGGCTGTTAGTATGACCAGGAGTAGCGATCGCTCGAATTTGAACGCTGCCCAATTGCAAGATATTACCATCGCCAATATATTGGTCTGCACAGGTAACTGCTGAATTTTCAGGTACAATACCTAAACAACCTGTCAGTGACCTTAGTCTGTCCGTACCAGTGATGTGGTCGGCATGAATGTGAGTTTCCAGACAGTAGCGCAGAGTCAGATCTAATTGTTGCAATATTTTTAAATCGCGTTCAACTTGTTCCAATACAGAATCAACTAAGATGGCTGTTTTCGTTTCTAAGTCAGCAATTAAGTAAGTATAAGTACTCGATTCTTTATCGAACAGTTGACGAAATAACATAACAGGTTTCCTCAACGTGAATGATAGGTTTCTTTCCTCAGCAGTAGCATGAGAATTGAAGGATTTCAGTAACTCCTGCGCCAAACTTGCTGCTTGAAGGCGAATTTCTGGAACAGCGGTGGTTTCCCAAAGATTGCCTTTGCGCGGTGTCCCTAAGGTGTAAAGCATTTGAGATGCTTTGCCATCTGCATCTATCAGCGCACCATTGGCGGCTGTGTCGATTCCCATTGACAATGAATTGGCGCGAATCAAGCGTTGTTCTTGCAAGCTAGCCACCAGTGGGTGTTGTAATCTGCGGTAATCGCAATTTGCACCGGTGCAGTTGATAATTCGGTTGACTCGCAGAACAATATCTTTGTGCGTTCCGCGTTGGCAGATTTTTACATCTACGCCATTTTCCAACTGCTGACAGCTTTGAATTCGACCTGCGTAATGGATGAGTTGACCAGATTCCATGGCAGCATCAAGTACTTGGGCAATTTCTTCGGCGATGCGATGGCGGTGAACTTCCCAATAAGCTTTGACATGGCGCAAAAATCGCTTCTGTTCTGGCAATGGTAGTGCTTGCCACAGTTGTTGAGTCACTGGACGAATGGCATCGATTACCCCACGCCAATTAATATCATGTTCGCCATTTTTGACGCGGGGACATGGGGACGCGGGGACGCGGGGAGATGTTAATGATGAGTGATTACTTGAGAGAAGTGCCGAACGCAGTTGTTGACGTACTATGTGTAGCAGTCCTCGTGCGGTTTTTGGTGCGGTTTCGACATCAATAAATGCGGGGTAAGGAGTTGTTGATTTGTGGCGACAAGGCATTAAACCGTGACGCGACACAGCATGGATTTTTCCTTGGAAACCTTGTTGGCGTAAGGCAACTACGGTATCTGCCATTGTTAAGCCGGTGCCTACCAAGAGAATAGCATCCTCTGGATTTAAGTCAGCGATCGCACTACTCGACCAAGCATCTTTGACATATTGCTTGTTTAAACTGGCAATTGGTTTCGGTAAAATTGCTGGGAAATTCCCCAAAGCTAGTACAGCCTTTTGTACATCCAAACATTGGCCGCTGCTGAGGTATATGATTGTGCTAGAGAATTTTGTTTCAATGGCGATCGCTTCATCTACAATTCTTTCTAACTGCACATTCACCGATGCCTTTTCCTGTGCTGCTTTTAGAGTGGCCTGGACATAATCCCCATAAACCCGGCGTGGAACAAAGGTAGATGCCGTTACCTGTTCGTGTCCGTTGCTGTGCAGCCAGTTGAGAAAGTGATTTGGTTCATCAGCAAATGCACTCATCTTACCGGCTGGGACATTCAGCAAATGACAATCCACTGGCGTACCGTAAGCAACTCCTCTACCTACTTCAGAATTCCGTTCAATTAATTTAATAGATAATGGCACAGTTGCATTACGTAAAAGATTAGCCACAACCAAAGAACCGCTTAAACCACCACCAATAATTGCAATAGTAACTGGAGAAACTGTTAGATTAAAATTATTGTTATTCATAAGATGTATCAGTTTCACTTGACGCTTTCTACACAATTAATTTACGCCAGATAACTGAAAATTATGCAGTGTGACAACTCTAAATTGACAGAAAAACCACATAGGCACATGAAAAAGTGGGAATTTAATTTTAGTGTCTAATTTCCTCAATTCAAATAATAGCGAGGCAATGTCACACAACCCAAAATCCTTATCCAGCAAAAATTTTAAAATATATGCCTCTCAATTTACTGTGTTTTGCACCCAAATCCGATGGAAAAAGTGTGGTTTTTAATTAACCCCAAAATATCCCCAAAAAATCTGCAACTTTACTGGACAAATGTGAGATTTTTATGACATTACTGAATTTATAGAATTCCACAAGAAACGACAAAACTTATACGTGAACATCAAGTTTCAACAATCACTTATAAGCTGTTCCAGATAAAAATTGCACATTGACTCGTAGCTGACGGTTGAGGGTTGACGGTTGACTGTTGACAGTTAACCATTACCACAAATAGTTACAGCAATCCTATTTGAGAGGTTATTTATAAAGTGAAAATAAAATTAATGTAGTGGCATGTCAAGGCTAAAATGTTGCAATAAACAATATTTTTAGTTGCACCTTAGCAACTCTCAAACAATAAAGCTAATGCACAACTTTAGTCTAGACACGCCAGTAGGGTGTGACCGGGCTAAAATAGTGCATTAGTAAACTCTTGTGGGGTGGGCATCTTGCCCGCCCGGACGGGTGAGGACACCCATCCCACAATAAAATCTATTGCAACATTTTAGCTTTGCCACGCTACTACACTGTGCTAAGGGTTGTAGTTTGCTTCAGGGTTACTTGCACCCCCGTTGCTGGACGTAAGGTAATTGAAGCTTGAGGAACAATTTGATGGTCTGGTACAAGGTTTAATTCAAATTTTTGGGCGATGGTTGCTAATAATAAAACTGCTTCCATCAAAGCAAAACTTTTACCAATACAAGTGCGCGGGCCATCACCAAAGGGAAAATAAACTCCTCTTGGTAGCTTTTTCTCAAAATCATTAGCCCAGCGTTCTGGTTTAAATACTTCTGGGTCTTCAAAGTAACGAGGATGGCGATGCATTACCCATTGGCTCATCATAATTGTACAATCTTGTGGCACTTGATAACCGCCAATTTCACAATCTTGGCTGGCTTTACGCGCCATGTTGTACACAGGAGGAAATATTCGCATCGTCTCCTTAATTACCATATCGGTGTAGCGCAAGTTGGGAATATCTGCAATTGTCGGAGAACGCCCTGCTAAAACTTGTTGTAATTCTGCTAATAATTGAGTACGTACTTCGGGATAGCGAGATAAAAGTATCCATGCTCCCGTTAAAGTATTGGATGTGGTTTCATGTCCTGCTAACATTAAAGTGGCGATTTCATCTCGCAATTGGCGATCGCTCATTTGGCTACTATCTTCTTCATCTTTTGCTGCCATTAACATTGATAATAAATCCCCAGGATTTTCACCACTAACACGCCGTTGATTTATAATTTCATAAATAGTTTTATCCATCTGTTTGATGGCATTTTTGTAGCGAATATTCTCCGGTCTAGGAAACCATTCCCAGAAGATAAAATTTTGTTGCCGTTTACTTTCAAACCAATGTGATGTGACATCTAATGCATGGGCGACATCTTGCGCTTGTTCCTCGGCGAGGTCGCGGTTAAATATTGTTTTCATCACAATATTTAATGTCAAACGCATCATATCTTTGTGAATGTCACGGGTTTCGCCATCGTGCCAAGTATCAAGCATTTGTTCGGTGTAAGCCACCATAATATCGCCATAGGTAGCAATCCGCTTTTGGTGGAATACAGGTTGGATTAATCTTCGTTGGCGAAACCAAGAATCTCCTTCGCTAGTGAGAAGTCCTTCACCTAATAAGGTTTTCAAGGCATATAAAGAACGACTTTTAACAAATAAATTTGTGTCTTTGAGTACTTGTTCAATATAGCTAGGATTAGTTAACAAACAAGCCGGGGTTAATCCTAAACGTATAGGTACAATATCACCATATTCACGAGCGCATTTTGTTAAAAACTCCAAAGGATCGCGACCAAAATCAAGCAGACTACCCACAATAGAATTTGTTTCTGGGCCCGGTAATTCAAAGATATCTTGAGTCATGCAGATTTATCACCTCGCTGGGTAAGTCCTAACTCAAATCTTGAAAAACCTGCTTGCTTCTAACTTCTATCAAAGGGAAGAATCAGCTATTGGGCTTTTAAATTGCACGGTTGTCTGTTAAGTTCGTTGACTGTTGACTGTTGACGGTTAACTGTCAACAGTCAACAGTTAACAGTCAACATCAAAAGATATGTAATACCAATTCTGTATGAAGATGCGCCAAACTATATGAGAAACAAACCGCAAAGGGCGCATTCGCGCAGCGTCTCGTCAGAGAAGGACAAAAAGAAAGAAAGAAAGAAAGAAAGAAAGAAAGAAAGAAAATTTGGCGCAGGCTCACAAAGAAATGGTATAAGTTATATGCGTGACAGCTTAGTATTTTATGTATACAAAAAATAAGAACTTATTTTAAAAGTGGTTTGCTGTGAGCCTTTGCTAGAAAGCTATTCCCTGTTAATAGTTCCCTGTTTGCTGCTATAAACTGAATCTTTCATTAAGGAGTATGGTTGAATCAACACCTCCGCAGGAATACCCAAGGTAGAATGCAAACGCCGAATCATTTCTAGTGTAAGTGGTTGCTGGCGATTTAAAATTTCTTCAACCTCTCTACGGCTTCCAATAACAGACTCTAAATCCTGGTAAGAAAGCCCACGAGATTCGAGATAATATAAAATTGCTTCAATGGGGTCTGGTTCAGCAATAGGATAATGTTGCTGTTCGTAGGTTTCTACCAGCATCGTTAAGACTTCCAAAAGATCGCATTCTGGTGTATTAGGTTCTGCATCAAATAATCTTTCAATTTCATCAAGTGCAGCACGATAATCTGCTTCAGTTCTGATGGGATGAGGTTTAAGCATATACTTACCTTAAATTACTGTCGCGTCTACATTATCGTATTCAGAGTGAGTTCCTACAAAGCAGATAAAAATAATTTTAATGTCATAACGAATATGAACAATTAAGCGGTAATCATTACCTTTAATATTAAAAACTACACGATTATTAGCAATAATACTGGCATTGATATAAGTACTTTTAATATCTGTCGGACTATTCCAGTCTGCACGAGACGCTTCATTATACCAAGCTTTTAGTGACTGTTCAGCATTTGGATGTGTTTCCCAAAATTGCCGTAAAGTGCTGCGGGCAATGATTCGCATATCAAAATGATAATACTTAACCTTAGAAAATTATCAAACAGCCTAGATTCAAGTTAAATTTATATCAATTAAAATTTCATTCTTCTATGGAGTTTTCATACTCATTATTTTAATTAATTGGCCTTTTTCAACAAATTAGTATAATTCTTAACTTCCAACTCCGAAACCAGTACTTTGCTATAACATTAGATTCGGCGTGTTACTGTTCAGGAGTGCCAAAATGTCTAAACAGCTGGGTCAAAAAATCTCACCCACACCTATATCTAATGATATTGGCGTGGTGGATTTAATTGATAGATACTTCACTGCGTACAACTCAGCACGTTTGCGCGAAATCTGCCAACTACTTAGTCGTGAGGTGCTAACAGAAGGTGTCACAGTGGGAGTTAGCCTTTCCGGTGCAATGACACCAGCAGGATTTGGGGTTTCAGCACTTGCACCTTTAATTCGCAACGGCTTTATTGACTGGATGATTAGCACTGGTGCAAATCTTTACCACGATATGCATTATGGTTTGGGTTTTGAACTGTTTGCTGGAAATCCGTTTTTAGATGATGTGAAACTCCGCCAACAAGGTACAATCCGGATTTATGACATTATTTTTGGCTACGATGTACTGCTGGAAACCGATGCTTTTATTCGCAAAATTCTGCAAGCAGAACCTTTCCAAAAACGTATGGGAACTGCTGAGTTTCACCATTTACTAGGGAAGTATGTCCGGGAAGTAGAAAAGCAATTAGGGGTGCAAAATTCTTGTTTGTTGGCTACCGCTTATGAATATGGCGTACCAATTTATACTTCTTCTCCTGGAGATAGTTCTATTGGCATGAACGTAGCAGCTTTGGCATTAGAAGGTTCGCAATTAATATTAGACCCTGCAATTGATGTGAATGAGACAGCAGCGATCGCTTACAATGCCCGTGAAGGAGAAGGTAAAAGCGCCGCCGTTATTCTCGGTGGTGGCAGTCCAAAAAACTTTTTGCTACAAACACAACCGCAAATTCACGAAGTCTTAGGACTAGAAGAACGCGGACATGATTACTTTGTACAATTTACCGATGCTCGTCCAGATACAGGTGGTTTGTCCGGGGCAACCCCATCAGAAGCAGTAAGCTGGGGTAAAATTGACCCAGAAGAATTACCTAACACAATTGTTTGTTATACCGATAGTACCATCGCCCTACCACTGATCACAGCATACGTCCTCAACAAATGCCAACCTCGTCCCCTAAAACGCCTGTATGACAAACGAGAAGACATTTTAAAGAAACTGCAAACAGATTATTTAGCAGCCAAAACCCAACCATCAGAACGAGTTCCAGCAGCCGTAGCTGAAAATGCTTCACAGCCGACAGCCACTTATCCTTGCGGTAGGTTGATTCCGAATACGTAGGAGCTGGGGAGCAAGGGAAAAGGTTAAAGGGAAAAGGGAAAAGGGAAAAGGAATAAATTTTATCTTTCCCCTTTTCCCCGGTTGGTGAGCTTGTCGAACCATAGCCCTTTCCCCATGTCCTATTCGCTTTTTTCTGCTGCTAATTACTGGGTAACATTGCGAAAAATTCCATGAGTAGCAATTGGATGACCTTCGATGAATTTACCGTTAATGTTACCTTCTAAAAATATTGTCTCACCGTTTTTGGTAATGAATCCGGCTTTGATTTGCTCCTGTTTTTCTCCTGAAAGCACGCGATAAAACTTTTGCCAACAGTATTGTCTAAACTCTGGATGTATAATATCAAAAACGTTTAAAGAAGCAATTTCAATTTCATCATATCCAAAAGCTTCTCGCCATGCGCGATTGACATATAAAAAACGGCCGTAAGCATTCACAGCTTGAATCAAATCATTAGCATTTTCAAATAAATCTCGATATCTTTGTTCGCTTTCAACAAGAGCGATTTCTGCTTGCTTGCGTTTAATAAACTGAGCGATTTGGCTACCAATAGAACCTACCATTTCCAATAGTTCTGTATCTTTTGCTTGGATGTCTCGGCTCAAGAAAACCATCACCCCTAAGATTTCATTATCGTCTAAGATGGGAAAACCAAAAGCTGCATGTAATCCAGCTTCAGCAGCAGCTGGCGATCGCCTTTTGTCTCCATCTTGTGTGATATCCTCAGTCCATAGGGGCGATCGTCGAATCCAAATTTCACCAGGTAGGCCAACACCAGGAGTATATGTAGTTTGCCATGTAACTCCTTTAAATTCTCTCCCGGAAACTAATCGACTCGACCAAATTTCTACACACCTTAATACTGCATTAACATTGTGTATTTTCACCGAAGTACCGATATATTGGCTTGGCGTCCAAAGTTCTCCTAAATCCCATCCCAGATTTTGACACATCGACTGCAAAATTTGAGGAATCGCCTGCTTGATACTCTGTGATTCTGATAAGATGCGAGTGATAGTATACTGGGCACTTGTACGCTGTTCTCGGCGCTGTCTAGTAGTAATGTCTCGACCTATAAAAACAATATCTTCTAAACTTTCTGTTCCTTGAGAAATTACCGAACAGGAAAAAGCAATCAAGCGCTTTTCTCGTGTTTTAGTTTTACAAACTACCTCTAAATTCTGAAAATTTTGCTGAGCAGCAAAATGCTGATAAATTGCTTTTATGACTACTTGGTCGTCAATTATTAATGAAATAGGTTGATTGATTAATTCTTCCTGACTAAAACCAAATAATTCTTCAGCAGCATGATTGATTTTGATGATTTTGCCCAAGTTACTAGTTACTAAAAAAGCATCTGGCATTGAAGCGATTACTTGCTCCATATAACTTTTACAATTTATCAAAGCACTGGATAACAAATTTGCTTCATTCGTTTGGTTTAACAATTTGTGTTTTAAAACAATTTTATCAGTCACATCCTCAATCAGTACGATTAAACTATTTTGAAAATTTTCATATTGTTCGCGGATGATATATATATTTATATATAAATGAGATGGTTGGTTTAAACCTCGTCTAATTCCCTGTAGTTCAAACAATTCTTGCTTGCCGTACAAAATAGCTTTTAAAATATCTTCCAGTCCAATCAATTCCGGAAAGCTTAGCCGGATATCTTTACCCAGTGTCATTTCCTCAGGTCGATGTGCAAACCGTTGTACTTGCTCCGATGTATCAATAATGCAAAAATTATCGTCCACTTCCAAGCGTTCAAATTTGTGTGGGAAAGAAGATTTATTTAAAATCCGGTCTAATACTTGGTCTTTCATTGTGGTGTGGGAGCAGGCTTGAAGCCGAGCTTGCAAAATGAGGATTTAGAGGAAACAGAAGATATCACAACTGCGAATTTAGAATTTTATAAGTCAGAAGTAAGAAGGCTTTAGAATCCAAGCTTAATAAATTCAACGAAATCAGTCAGCTATCAAACCATTAATATTCTAAATCTTCTGCATTTCCATCACTGACTGATTCAAAAGAAACTTTTCCGGCTTGACTCCTGAATACTGGCTAGAAGACTTCAGGAAAGAGAAAAAAAAATTTTAGCTATTGCTATGTGAAACTACTATCTTATCGATAATTAATGACTCAGTAATCAGAAATAACAATTAATAAATCAGCACACTGATGATTCTTTAGCTATTGTTTCAAATATTTGAACAACACACAAGCCTATGGAGTCAGAATTTACAGAAGCTGCGAATACTCAGTTTTTTCACTGAAATTCATATTAATTGATTAAGTGTACTATTTTTTAGTACCAACTCCGTGTCGTTACTTGTAAACAACTTTTAGCATTTTTTGAATCACTTAATGGCAATTAAGTAAGTCAACGTCAATCAGTATCCTTGGCAATAGACAATAATAAGGATTTTAGCCGAAATTATTTGTCTGAACATTGTTTGATTTGATTATGCCAACCTACTTAGCTGATAGTAAATAAACTTTACTTTGCTCATGTGTGCCCTTTGGGGTATTGACAATAAACTATGAATTTGATTTTATCAAAACTTTTTCTCCCAAATATTTAACTTTAATCCTAGCAGTGTTATTTACAAACATAAGTATAAAAAAGCACTAAAATTGCCAAGACAATCAGTAAAGTTTTATCAAATGTAGAGTCGCACAGCGATCGCCTAAAATTTAAACTTGAG
Source organism: Nostoc linckia z4 (assembly GCF_002608075.1). Classification (GTDB taxonomy): domain Bacteria; phylum Cyanobacteriota; class Cyanobacteriia; order Cyanobacteriales; family Nostocaceae; genus Nostoc; species Nostoc linckia. Next base: position 82,286 of record NZ_LAHA01000001.1, on the reverse strand, counting down.
AAAGTCGTATCTATAAACTTAGTCAAAACCCAATGAATCATCAGCGTGCTAATACTATAATCGCGCTTAATCAAGAGGTATTTGCTGAATTACTCACTTTTGTAGACTTTGCAGAAAAGTTTACCATTGGTTTTGTAGAAATTAATTTTTCCCTGGATGTAGAAATATTAATTGAGGCACTAAAAACAAATCCGAAATGTCAGAATATTCAGTTTATAAATATGAAATTTTCTGATGAAAATTTGCGATTCCTCAGGGATGAGATTGTCAAGGTACTACCTACAAGCTTTGGCTATCGATATCGAATTTGGCGATCGCTATTCCCAAGCTGACACCTATCATGGGTTGGGAATAGTTGCCCAAGAATTACGAGAATTTGAGGAGGCGCGGCACAATTACCAACAAGCTTTGGCTATCGATATTGAGTTTGGCGATCGCTATTCACAAGCCAGCACTTACAACCAGTTGGGATATGTTGCCCAACAATTGCAAGAATTTGAAGAAGCGCGGCACAATTACCAACAAGCTTTGGCTATCAATATCGAGTTTGGCGATCGCTCCTCTTGTGCTGCCACTTATTACGGGTTGGGAACAATTGCCCAACAATTGCAGGAATTTGAGGAGGCACGGCGCAATTACCAACAAGCTTTGGCTATCAATATCGAATTTGGCGATCGCTCCTCTTGTGCTGCCACTTATTACGGGTTGGGAACAATTGCCCAAGAATTACGAGAATTTGAGGAGGCGCGACGCTATTACCAACAAGCTTTGGCTATCAATATCGAATTTGGCGATCGCTATTCCCAAGCAATCACTTACCACGCTTTAGGAACGCTTGCACTAGCAGAAGAAAATTACCCAGAGGCGAGGGTTAATTTGCAGACAGCGTTGGAGATATATGTTGAGTATAAAGAAGAATATTGGGGGGCGATCGCACGGGAGGCGTTAGAGAGATTACCAGAGTGATGTCAAATAGTTATATTGATATACTCCTAAGATAAGATTGCTGTATAGGTTAAGTAGTTGCCAAGGTAACAATTTATGACTCAAGCCATACCAAAACTAGTAACCTTTGAAGATTTTGCAGCATGGCGGCCTGAAGGTGGGAGATATGAATTACATGATGGGGTGATTGTTGAAATGGCACAACCAGCAGGAGACCATGAGGATATTGTCGGGTTTTTGGTTGAAAAAATTGCCGTTGAGTACGTTCGTAATGGCCTACCTTATTCCATCCCAAAAACAGCATTAGTCCAATCTCCTACTAGTCAGTCTTGCTATTCTCCAGACTTGCTATTACTCAACCGTCCTGCTTTAAAATTAGAGCCACTTTGGCAAAAATATTCTACAGTTAAATTTGCCGATTCCATTGCTTTAGCGATCGAAGTTGTTAGCATTAATTGGCGGGATGATTATCATAAAAAACTAGGTGAATATGAGGAAATAGGGATAAAAGAATATTGGATTGTTGATTATTTAGGTATTGGTGGTAAAAAGTTTCTCGGTAATCCCAAACAACCTACTATTTCTGTTTATCAATTAGTTGACGGTGAATACCAAGTTACTCAATTTAGAGGCAATGAGCGCATCGTCTCGCCTATTTTCCCAGAATTAGATTTAACTGCTGAACAGATTTTTCAACCTTTCGCCTGAATTCTGAAGACGACGCCTTTATTAGACCTCTTGCAAAAGTGCTTTTTGCACTATTTTGGGAAAAGGGAAAAGGTTAATGGTTCGACAAGCTCACCAACCGGGGAAAGGGAAAATAGCAAACCTTTCCCCCCTTTTCCCGACTTTTGCAAGAAGTCTATTGTGTTTGGTAAAGTGGCTGAAGAAAATACAGGTTGAAATTTCATAATTTTAACTGCACCTTTATCTCTCATATTTCCTACTCCCCCCAAGTCCTAAACTACGCCAAAATTTAAATAAATGCCATCGCACTTACGAAAATGCAGATTACCCAAAGTCTTCACACAGCAATTCTTGTAACTGACTTAGAACGCTCTGAACACTTTTATGGCAAAGTATTGGGATTAACCAAAATAGATCGTTCTCTGAAATATCCTGGCGCATGGTATGAAGTCGGCAACTATCAAATTCATCTCATAGTTGCACCGACTGTCCCCACTGAAAACCCAAACGAAAAATGGGGACGTAACCCCCACTTCGCTTTCTCTGTTGCTGACTTGGAAGCCGCTAAACAAGAGTTACTCGATCGCAATTATCCCATTCAACCCAGCGCCTCAGGACGCCCTGCCCTGTTTACTCAAGATCCTGATGGGAATATTGTTGAGTTAAGTCAGCAGTGAGGGAGATGGGGAGATGGGGAGATGGGGAGTGTGGGGAGTGTGGGGAGTGTGGGGAGTGTGGGGGGAAAGATTTTTTCACCATCCTCCCACACCTCCCACACCTCCGTCTCCTCCCACACCTCCCACACTTCCTGCTTGCCCATGCCCAATGCCCCATGCCCAATGCCCCATGCCCCATGCCCAATGCCCAATGCCCAATGAAAATCATTGCCTATTCTTACACCGATCCTTTGTTAGAGTCTTCTGCTGATGACAGCAGTTGGGGATGGGAGGTTGATAAAGTTTATCAAGATTTGGGCAAGGGGGAGTCTTCCGGATACGCTGCGCGATCGCAATTACAAAAATTACTCGCAGATTGCCAAACTGAAGCTGTAGATTATTTACTGATTCGTCGTTTGGAAGAATTGGGGGATACTTTAGAAGAAGTAAGCGATCGCCTCAATGAACTCGAAGGAATGGGAGTGGCGATAATTGCTACAGAACAACCCTACACTTCAGAAAGTTCTCCTGTTGGTGCTGATTTGCTGAATTTGCTACACGCAATCCAACGCGAACAACGCAGTCGTCGCATCCGCCAAGGACACGCCCGCAATCGTCTTGAGGTTGCACCACCACCCGGTAAAGTTCCCTATGGCTATCGCAGAGGTAAGGGGAAATATATCATTGACCGCAGTACTTCACCAGTGGTGAAGGATTTTTTTGACCATTTTTTACTCTACGGTTCTCTGCGCGGTTCAGTCCGCTACTTGGCGAAGAAATACGGCAAGAAAATTTCTGTTACCACTGGACGGCGTTGGTTGACTAATCCAGTTTATCGCGGCAATACAGCTTACCAAAATGGTGAAATTATCTCTGACACTCATATTCCCATCATTTCTAAGGAAGAAGCTGCTCAAGTTGACCGACTTTTACGGCGTAACAGCCGTTTACCACCCCGCACTGCTAGTGCGCCGCGTTCTTTGGCTGGGTTGATTGTTTGTGGGGAGTGTCAATCTCATCTAACGGTTACCCGTGTCACCCAACGCAATCAAGACCAAGAGTATTTGTATTTACGTTGTATTAGCTGTCCCCGACGCCCTAAGTGTGCGGCTATTTTCTATCAAGAAGTTTTACAACAGACAATTGAAATTGTTTGCCATGACTTACCTTTAGCTGTGGCGGGAATGAATTTTCCGCAGTTGGATGCAGTCAAAAATAATTTAAGCCAAGCGATCGCTCGTCAGCAAGAAATACTCACTCAGTTACCTGCTTTAATTGAAACTGGAATTTTAGATACCGAAACCGCAAAATTAAGAGCTTATAAACTCCGTACAGAAATTTCTGCACTCGAAGCCAAGTTGGCAATTCTCCCTCCGGTTAATTTGCGTTCTGTTGCTGTTGCTGTTTCAATTCCGCAATTCTGGTTAGATTTGTCCGAAACAGAACGAAGATTTTACTTTCGGGAATTCATTAAAGAAATTGAAATTGTTCGCCAAGAGCAAAAATGGCATTTACAAGTTATTTTCATTTTTTAATAATTCTGGTTGCAGAAATATTGTCAATTTAATTACTAAACCTCTGGCAAAAGTCCTGACTTTGTTTTCTCTTCTCTGCATCTCTACGTTTTTGCATGATACAAAAAATATTTATGTAAGAGGTCTACTGATTCGTCTTCACTTGATAAATGATACAAATACAAAGGTAAGGGCATAGGCTCGAAGTTCTCGTAGGTTAAGACTGTTCGCACCCACAAGTTATTAGACCTCTTGTAAAAGTTACTTTTGCTCATAGGGGGGAAAGGGACTCATCTTTATTGGGAAAAGGGTTTTTATTTGTCCTTTCCCCTTTACCCCTTAACCTTTTCCCCACTTCTCTTAGAAGTCTATTCCATGTGTATCAATATTTTGGTGAATTTCTATAACGTCATATAGTAGTAATAAAAACTCAATTAAATATCGAACCTTGTAGATTTATTTACATTGTATCTTAGAAAGATTAGTACCAAAATGCGATGTAATATATTGTTTGAAATTACGCAAATAGCTTGGGAATAAAGTCTTTTTAATTTAAATTCAAAATCTCAAATCTCCAATTACTATGAGCCTGTTTTTACAGGTGTTATTTTTAGCATTTATCTATAAAAATGATCGTTAAATAATTAAAATAATTTTCCCGGAAAAATAGTACTAATTAAAGAAAGTTGAGTTAATCTTGGAAACTAGCAATAGTTAAGAACAGACGTTGTTACTGGGTGACAACATTGGAGATTCACTTTGGTCTCTATGTAATCAAACCAGCAAGTAAAATGATTACCAGAGAATATGCAAGAAGGAAGCTTTATTTGGGGTCATCTAGAAAAACAGCATCGCACAGTCGGCAGATGGGTTGATTGGGTATGGCTTGTGGTGTTGCTGTTAGCGGCAGTGTTACTGTTTAGCGTCAATCTAGGAGGATTGCCCCTGCGAGATTGGGATGAAGGCACTGTGGCACAAATCGCTAGAGAAATCTTGCACGCACCAGCAGGCTCAATGCGCTGGCTTTACCCAACACTAGGAGGCGAACCTTACCATAACAAGCCCCCCTTAATGCATTTGCTAATTGCTTGGGCTTATTCTCTAGGAGGCGAAAATGAATTCACTACGCGGCTTCCTGGAGCAATTTTAACATCGATTTCAGTACCTTTACTGTATTGTATCGGTCGAGAATTATTTCGCCAACGTTGGGCAGCTATTTACAGTGCCTTGATTTATCTAACAATGTTACCCGTGGTGCGTCATGGACGTTTAGCAATGTTAGATGGCGTGGTGGTGAGTTTTTTGATGGTGATGATGTTGTGCGTGTTGCGATCGCGCCGGGATTTACGTTATTGCCTTGGTGTTGGTATCGGTTTTGGATTAATTTGTTTAACTCAAGGATTAGCAGGCATATTGTTAGGTGCGATCGCCATCGTATTTTTATTTTGGGATACACCGCGATTACTCACCTGTTACTATCTGTGGATAGCCATTTTGATTGGTATTTTACCTGTGGTTGGTTGGTACAGCGCTCAACTAATTCATTATGGTTATACGTTCGCCCAAGTTGGTCTTGTAAATTCATCCACCAGAATAGGTGCAGTTGCACAGATGAATTTTGAACCACCTTGGTACTATATCATTGAACTTTTGAAGTATACATGGCCGTGGTTATTATTTTTACCTCAAACTGTACGTTTAACTTGGGAAAATCGCAACCTTAGCTGGGCAAAATTAGTACTGGCGTGGAGTGGTGTTTATCTATTGCTAATTTCCTTGATGATTACCAAACTTCCCTGGTATGCATTCCCAATTTATCCCAGCTTAGCCTTGGCTTTTGGTATCCAGTTAGCAGAGACAGAAAATTCGCCTTTAGTATCATCTTATCCCCGTACTTGGGTAGCAGGTTTAGCAATTTTAGCTGTAGTTGCTTCTGCCGGCAGCATTTATTTTAGTTGGGGTACAACACCGAAAACCGACTTACAGCTAATTTTTGCAGCAGTGGCCTTAACAATGACCTTAGCATCTATTTTGGCAGAGCGAGGCGACGGGCAATTTCTGAAGATTTTGTTCTGGGGAAGTTATATTTCGCTGCTTCTGTTAATGAAATCAAATTATTGGGTTTGGGAATTATCTGAGGCTTATCCAGTTAAACCAGTAGCCGCAATGATTGTGCGGGCAAATCCAGCTACCAAAAAGATTTATACATCTTTTCCCTACTCTCGTCCTTCCTTGGATTATTACAGCGATCGCACCATTATTCCTGCTTCTGTTGGCGAACTACAATATTATTGGCACTACAACAGTCAACCCTACTTCCTGCTTCACACATCACTTCTCAACAATCTGCAACTAGACTCAATCAAGCTAATTGACCAAGCTGATGGTTGGAAATTAGTTACCAAAGATACAGAGCGTTTATAAGTGGGGCATTGGGCATGGGGTATAGGGAAGGGGAAAGGGGAAAAGGGGAAAGGGAAAAGGGGAAAGATTAAATTTATTCCTTTTCCCTTTAACCTTTAACCTTTTCCCCTATCTCCCCATCTCCCCATCTCCCCATCTCCCCTACCTCCCCATCTCCCCATCCTTTCAAGGGTAGGTATTTAAAAAAGCCCTTGAAAGGCCCCCCTTCCCCTTTTCCTGACTTCTCTTAGAAGTCTATTGACTGTTGACGGTTCACAGTCAACAGTCAACAATCAACACTCAACAGTCTTCTATGGAATATTTTTTACTTGCAAGTCCCTAACTCTGTGCAATTGTTATTCCTCTGTTTCCTCTGTGTTCTCTGCGGTTGGATTTTCCGTTACCTGTGCGTAAGCTCTCTTTTTTTTGCCAAAACGTTGAAGCAGACGATCCACAAAAGTATTCAACTCTGGTATTTTCATCCATGCAGCGATGACTGCAAATATAGCAATTCCCACGCAGCTAGATATACATAGTTCCAATAGTAAAGCTATTAAACCGGTTTTACCTAAAACTTGTGCAGAAGCAATCAAAGTTCCATAACTGGCTACCCCAGCTACTACACTTCCCGCAGTTAAACCGAGAATTGGTACACTCCACTCACGCCAAGGTAAACCATTAATTTTGCGATCGAGTAACCACAACAGCATTAATAAAGAACTGCAATTGACGCCTACTGTTGCTAATACTAAACCAGGTGCGCCAAAAGGCCCGACCAAAATCCAATCGAGTGCAGCATTGAGAAAAATATTAAAAGTACTGATGCGAAAGGGCGTCTGTCCATCGCCTAAAGCATAAAACACCCGCACCAACACATCACGCCCCAAATAAACAAACATCCCAATGCCGTAAACAATTAGCAACTCGGAAACTAACTGCGTCGCATCCCCCTTAAAAGCACCGCGTTCGTACACTACCTGGACAATGGGTACAGATAGCGCCACCATCAGCGCTCCCAGAGGTAACATGGTGACGGCACTGAGTAACAGTCCTTGACGAATACGTAATTTTAAGTCGTCCCAATGTTCTGGAGCTGCAAGCTTGGCAAATATGGGTAATAAGGGCAACAAAATGATGTTAGAAATAATTCCTAAGGGAGTTTGCACCAGCAAATTAGCATAGTTGAAGCCCGCAGCAGCACCAGGGATGGGACTGGCGAAGTAAAGCACGGTGGCAAAGTTAATTGGCATCATTCCGGAGGAAATTGTTGCCGGAGTCATGATTTTAATTACTTCTTGGACAGCTGGGGTTTTAAAATCAAACCGCAACCGCAATGTACCTAGTCCTAATCGCCACTGCACAACTAGCTGCACCAACCACTGAAGAATTGCCCCTGCCAAGGTTCCCCAAGCTAACACCATACCACCGATGAAAGCGTATTCTGGCTTGATTATGTCTTTGCCCAGTTGCATAGCCATGAAGGCAATGCCGATGACAACTGTAATGCTGGATAGCAAAGGACTAATGGAGAGCAACCAATATTGATTAGCGGCATTGAGAGTACCGAAACCGATACCAATTAATCCAGAAAATAAAGCCATCGGTGCCATGATTTGGATTTGTTCGATGGCGATCGCTCTGGTTGTAGGATCTAAACCATGACCGACTAAATCAACTATTTCATCTGCCAAGAAAATTTGAGCAAATGTCACCACTAACAACAATCCACCCACCAGTGTTGTTACTGTTTCCACTAGGGGGGCAGCTTCTTGTTGTTTGCGTTTGGCTAAAACACTAACGATGGCACTGTGTAATGGCCCATTCACACCACCGAGTAATATCAATAGAAAGCCGGGAATAATATAAGCGTAACTATAGGCAGTGGCAGCTGCACCAACACCGAAAGCAGCAGCGATGGCTTGCTGTCGAATCAAACCAAAGACTTTACTAATTAATGTGGCAATGGCAACAATGCCAGCAATTCCAGCAAAAGAACGAGAGGGTTTTTGGTCTTGTTGTGTCACGAAGAATACCTGAATACTCTTGCAAAGTCCATACCTGAAAACATTTAACCTAAATTTTATTGTCTGTCAGGCTAATTTTGATAAGTCAGTTATTAGTCTAGCGGCAATTAGTCAACTCAGTAGACACAAAGCGCCTTATTGCCAGACATTGCTTTATCCAGGGTTGCATAATTGCGGGATGATTTAAGAATTTGGGTGTTGTATAATTACTGCATATTTACATCTCCGTGTCAGTTTAAATTATTCCATTACAATGCCCCTTTTCTCTTGTAGCCACAGTACAAGGCAAAAATTGATTGTGTAAATCACTGGTTTTGCATTTAACTTGCACATTGATGTAACGAGGCTATTGACAGTTGACAGTCAACTGTCAACAACCACTTTTGTTAGTTATGCTTTTTTAGCGCGCATTAGCTGAGGTATTAGTCACTGTCCGTCTATATGTTTTTGTGTATATTGAAAAACATTAAATTTTATACTAATTTATACACAAATTAGCGAACAATCAACAATTGAGCTAAGCTTTAACACATTTAAATTGCACCCCGATGGATAAAAGCTGCCATTTGTCTTATCTGAGAAAGTTCTATTGATTGCAAACTTCTCTACGAAACCCTTTGGATAGCTTGCTTTTTTGAACTAATACCCAAAAGAGTTTACCCTTTGTCATTTGTGTTGACAAAGGACTAATAACTGATTGTTAACAAGTTGTGAAGATAAGCCACGAGAAGGGAACTATAACAATAACCATCTTCTTTACAAGAATTGGATACTTAAAGAAAAAGTTGGTCATACTTATAAGCTTGGCGCTGTTCAACCTGATGAAGTTTGACATCATAAATTTTTGTAGAACAATCCCTGAAATAAATAGCAATGGAACTCAATTCAACTTTTGCGGAAAATCAACTTCTATTGTCAAGCAGTCAACTTCAAGAACAACTAGAGAAACAAAAGGCTCTGGCGAGTGTGATTGTAAGAATTCGGGAGTCTCTTGAGTTAAAGACGATTTTTCAAACTACAGTTACAGAAGTGCGTCAGTTACTTAATGCTGACCGAGTTGCAGTCTTCCAGTTTGATTCTGAACAAGATTGGCAAGGAGAATTTATTTCTGAGGATGTTGCAGATGGTTGGACTTCAGCAATGGCAGTCAAAATCCACGACCATTGCTTTGGAGAACAATTTGCTACCAGTTATCAACAGGGAAAAGCGCAAGCAGTTACTGACATTTATGCAGCTGGGCTAAGTGATTGTCATCTAACAATTTTGGCTCAATTTCAAATTCGTGCCAACCTTGTTGTTCCTTTGTTACGCGAGAAGAAATTATGGGGATTAATTTGTATTCATCAATGTAGTGAGGCTCGGAATTGGAAAGAATCAGAAATTGAATTTATTCGCCAAATTGCTGACCATTTAACAGTTGCAATTCAACAAGGAAAGCATCTTCATGAAGTCCAATTACAAGCAGCAAAATTAGCTCAAGCAGCCCAGCGCGACCAAGTAATTGCTCAGCTTGTTGATACAATTCGTTCGCCTCTCGATATTGACATCATCTTTAAAACAACAGCCCAAGAAATACGCACACTATTGCAAGCCGACCGAGTTGCTATTTTTTGCTTCAACGCTGATTGGAGTGGTAGCTTTGTGGCTGAATCATTTGCCGAAGGATGGACTCCCTTAGTTGGAATTCAAGGAGCGATCGCTGATAGTTATCTACAACAAACTCAAGGAGGGCGCTACCTGAAAAATGAGACGTTTACAGTTAACGATATTTATCAAGCTGGATTAACAGATTGCCATATTACTTTGTTAGAACAATTTCAAGTAAAAGCCTTTGCAACTGCGCCAATTCTCCAAGGGGAAAAACTGTGGGGAGTTATTGCTGCTTATCAAAATGCCTCCCCTAGACAATGGCAATCCTATGAAGTGGAATCCCTCTCGAAAATTGGTACGCAAATTGGTGTGATACTGCGGCATCATGAGTTGTTAGCACAAGCTCAGTATCAAGCAGAACAACAAAAAACATTAACCAGCGTGATTACTCGTATTCGTAAATCGCTGGATTTAGACACAATTTTTCAAACTTCTGTCACTGAAGTCCGGCAAATGTTACAAACAGACCGAGTGGCAGTATTTCGTTTTGACCCTCAAAAAGATTGGGAAGGAGAATTTATTTCCGAAGATGTTGTTACTGAATGCAACTCAGTAATTGCAGCCAAAGTCTACGACCACTGTTTTGGACAACAGTTTGCTATTAATTATCAACAAGGTCGAGTGCAAGCAGTTGCAGATATTTACGAGGCGGGATTAAGTGAATGTCATGCAGCGATTCTGAGCAAATTTCAGGTGCGGGCTAATTTGGTGGTTCCCTTATTGAAGCAAGGTGAATTGTGGGGGTTATTTTGCGTTCATCAATGTAGCAACCCTCGAACTTGGCAACCTTCAGAAATTGAATTTGTCAGTCAAATTGCAGAAAATTTAGGGGTTGCTTTACAACATAATAAACTTTTACATGAAGCTCGATATCAAGCAGAACAACAAAAGATATTAACTAGCGTAATTGCTAGAATTCGTGAATCTTTAGATTTAGATACAATTTTTCAAACTTCTGTCACCGAAATGCGGCAACTACTCAAAGCCGACCGAGTAGGGGTATTCCGTTTTGATTATCAAAATGACTGGGAAGGAGAATTTGTTTACGAAGATGTAGCTGATGGTTGGACTTCAGCCATCGGAGAACAAGTTTACGACCACTGCTTTAGCGAACATTTTGCACCGCTTTATGCCCAAGGTCGAGTAAATGCGATCGCTGATATTTATCAAGGAAGTTTTCAAGGCTGTTATGTGCAAATTCTAGCAGCTTTCCAAGTGCGTGCTAATATGGTTGCTCCACTTTTGAAACAAGGCGAACTTTGGGGCTTACTATGTATTCACCAATGCAATGCTCCCCGCCAATGGCAACCATCAGAAATTGAATTTGCCACTCAAATTGCCGAACAATTAGGAGTAGCATTAAAACAAGATTCTTATATTAAACAAGTTCAAATGCAAGCTGTCCAATTAGCAGAAGCTACAGAACGAGAAAAAGCAATGGAACGACAAGAATTATTAGCTGCAACTGTTGATAAAATACGTCAGTCTCTCGATATTAAAACTATTTTTAGAACTACCACTCAAGCTGTGCGAGAATTACTGGAAGTAGAGCGAGTTGCTATTTACCGCTTTAACTCAGATTGGAGCGGTAAATTTGTCGCAGATTCCTTTAAAGATGGTTGGAAACCTGTAGTCAACACTCAACCATTGATTTTAGAAAATTTTGAAGATACAGATGATGATAATGAACTTCCACGCAACGAAACCTTCGTTCCCATTCGCCAAGGTGAAAAATTATGGGGTTTGTTAGTTGCTTATCAAAATTCCCAACCACGTTATTGGAAAGAAGAAGAAATTAATCTTCTAGCTCAAGTGGGAGTGCAATTAGGAATTGCAATTCAGCAGGCAGAATTACTCGAACAAACTAAACGTCAAACTTCAGAATTAACTCAAACTCTGCAAGAATTAAAACAAACTCAAAGCCGATTAATTCAGGGCGAAAAAATGGCTGGTTTAGGACAACTCTTAGCTGGAGTTGCCCACGAAATCAATAACCCAATTAATTTTATTTTTGGTAATCTCATACATTTAAAAGAATATACTCAAGAAATACTGGAAGCTGTGAAGTTTTATCACCAACTTCCAGATGTGCAAAAGAAATTTGAAAAGACGGATTTGGACTTTATTCTTGAAGATTTACCCAAAACTGTTGACTCTATGCAGATAGGAGCAGAGCGAATTCATGAGATTGTGCTATCACTGCGAAACTTCTCTCGTACAGATGAAGGAGAATCGAGAGCAGTAGACGTTCATGAAGGATTAAATAGTACTTTGCTGATTTTAGGGCATCGATTGAAAAGTAATAGCGATCGCCCAGCTATTGAGATTATCAAAGAATATAGTACTTTACCCTTACTCGAATGCTATCCCGCACAATTAAATCAGGTATTCATGAATCTTTTAAGTAACAGTGTTGATGCATTAGAGGAAAAATTCAACACCATACAGCAAAAATATTTAGATTTAAGGGAAAAACGCCCCAGGATTCCCTTAACTATTTGGATTAGTACTCAAATAGTTAATCAGCAAGTTTTAATTAGAATAGCTGATAATGGTTTGGGTATGCCAGAAGAAGTGCGATCGCACATTTTTGACCCCTTCTTCACCACCAAAGAACCAGGTAAAGGCACAGGCTTAGGATTGTCTATCAGCTATCAAATTGTAGTTGAAAAACATCATGGTGAAATTAAATGTTTGTCCAAACCAGGAGAAGGGACAGAGTTTTTAATTAAAATTCCCACTGATAATTAAGGACGAGTCACGTCGCTTTGCTCCGAATTCAAAATTCAAAATTCAAGACACCCATAAATAAATTTAGTTGCTCTGTATCCTTTTTGTTTTCGGTCAACTTACAGCAATTTGCAGTTGAATAGACCACAATAGGGGCACAACAATGTTGTGCCCTTACGATAATTTATTGTTCAAGCATGTATTCCATCCAAATGAAAAGCGCTATATCTCAGTAAGCAAATCCATTTACCAAACGATCGAGTAGGAATTCCTGGGTTTGAAGATGCCTTGTTGGATTTGAAGATGATTTTTCCTCAAGATGCGATCGCCTGATAAAATAATTAGGACTTACGCAAAAAACCTCTCCAACTCTTATTTCTCCGTGACCTCTGCGCCTCTGTGGTAGCCTGCGGCAAGCCGCTCCGCGTCTACGATTTTCCGTAGCCTGTGCGTAAGTCCTGATAATCTTCTATTGCGGAGGTTAATCCATTCACCGTTAGGCGTTCCCGCATTGCCTGTTCCTTGCTATATACCTATACACCAGCATTAATAACTTGGTTAACAGTCAGTTTCAGTTCGGGGAATGTAGGAATTTCAATAATTTGTTCTCCCCTGTAAACTGCTTCATCGTAAAAACCTTCAACTAAAGTCAGAACTGTTACGCGCTTATCTATTGCTTTGCCATTTTGGTCAAAGTCCAGAAAATCTACTAGTAGATAAACTGGGATGCCAACAATATTGTATTCTGCTCTTTTGGCTCGATGGTCGCGGCTTTCGGTTCCAGCACTCACAACTTCAACAACCAAAAGTGGCGGATCTTCATCAAGTTCAATGACAGCTTCTCTGTTTCTCAGACTTTTCCATTGTTCCAAAGGCAAAACTGTAACATCAGGAACTCTAGAAGTATCTCGCCTACCAACTTGAGGAACTCTAATGCCAATAGCAGCTTGACGCGCAACCCAATTTAGTCCTAGTCGCTCAATTTCTGTTGTAAAACCACGTTCTAAGAAGTGCATGATTTCACCATGTCCGCCACGAGCTTGAGCCACTGGTATCAATTCTCCCCGTTCCAGTTCATAGCGTGTGTCAGTGCCATCGTTATAAGTTAAATATTCTTCAAAGGTAACTATTTGTTTAGTTGTAGTCATGTTGCTACCTTCGTCTCTACTGAATATAGTTTAGGATTATTTTGAGTGCGATCGCACCAATTCATCTTGAGTTATAAACACCTACTAATTTGCAGCGAGGAAACTTTTTATCATCTTAACTATTTCTTGTTTTTCTTGAAACCCAGAACTATAGCAACCACTCAAAGGCACGGTTTCACCAGATGCTAACATTAAGCTAACTCGATGAACCATGCCACCTTCGCTAGAATCAGAACTTTCAACTTTAATATCAACAATTTCATTTAAAGAGTACAAAAAAACAGATTTTCCCAATATCCCAAACCATCGATAGCGGCTGAGAATTAAACTATTTGATTCTTTATCAAAATTACAGTTGATAAACGAACCTGCTGCTATGATGAGTAAACCTACTAGAAAGAAAAATAGGGTTCCGCCAATTCCAGCATAAACGCCTGCGGTATCATCTTGCGTAACTACTAAACTTTTTTCTAAAGGTTCTGCCAAGAAATTCTTAATTTTTAAAATGATTAACTTTGCTTCTTCTAAAGAATAATCGCTGTAACCAATTCGTCTAAAGGGAATACTTTCTGTATTAGTTAACAACTGAACTTGATATATATATAATATTTTTCCTTCTTTATCTGTTTTAGTTTGTTTTTCTAAACGAGTTCCAATTAATCCAGAAATTTCTTTTTGGCTTTTTTGATGACTAAAAAAATCAAACTCTCTCAGTTGACATATAATTGTTGATGACTTTTGCTCAATACTGGAAGCTTGCAAATTTTGCGGTACACGTTCACAACTTAGTTGTGTGACTGGTATAATCGTAAAAATAGTATATAAGCAAATTATCCCTAATTGTGCGATAAATAACCCAATAAATAGAAACCACTTTGGTTTAATAGTAAAGTTAAGTTTATTCTGTGTTTGCTCATCAATTTTGAAATTTTTACCTCTCAGAAAATACCAAAATAAAAACAGATTACTAATTAATAATATATAACCTAATAAAGAAGGTTGATTTTCCATTTTTTGAGTCAAATATCTCTGTTTTGAACCTCAACGCTGAGATTATCTACCTACAGCCTAAACTATCCCGCGTTGACACACCTGTAACTGGATTTACGCCATCGGCTCTTTCACACAATAGCGACACTTGATAGCGGTCAATTAAAGCATCGCTAAAATCAGCGCCAGTGACATCAGCATCATAAAAGCGGCTGCGGGTTAAAGTTGCTTCTGTAAAAATGGCATTTTTCAGATTAGCACCATCCATAGTTACGCGATCGACTAAAGCACCTGTCAAGTTCGCGTCTTCTAGATTTGCTTTTAATAAAACTCCTTTAGTTAGAATTGCGTTGGTTAAATTCGCGCCTTGAAAATTTGCCCCTCGCATTTCTGCCGCGACAAAAGTTACACCCGCCAAATCAGTATGGGAAAAATCGCGATTTTCCAAATTTGTACTGTTGTAGTTGATTGTGTTTAGTTGAGCAAAAGCAGGTTTGGGATTAAGTACTATCCACATCACTGCTAGTATCAAAATCATAACCAAACCCAAAAAGCGGAATAAAATCTTTTTCATAACTTTAATTATTTGTGATTAGTCATTGGTCATTAGTCATTCAATACGGTTCGGATAAGCAGTATGAACTTCCCTTGTGGTCTGGGAAAAGGTTAATGGTTCGACCCTTCTCTACGAGAGGCTTCTCTACGAGAGGCTTCGCCAACGCCAACGACAAAGCTCAGGACAGGCAAGCTCACCAACCGGGGTAAGGGGATTTGGATGTATTTRAAACCTTTCCCCYTTCCCCTTTCCCCTTTCCCCTTTCCCCTTTCCCCTTTCCCCTTTCCCCTTTAACCGAATCGTATTGATTAGTCATTAGTCTGTTGTCCTATCTTACAAAATATGAGCTGAGGTTTCCCCAACTCATACTTTAGACTTTGTGATTTATGCTTTTTTATTTAGCAATTACCAATGCCCTGTTTGCCCAATGATTATTTCCAATCTTTCCCAATACGAATTGTGAGGTCAGATTCTAAATCACCAATGGCCGCTACTTCGATTTGACCCAAACCTAAGATTTGTTGCACATCAGTTCCAACTCGTCGGTTACCTTTTTGCACAATAATCTGAGTTTGACGTTGGTTATCTGGCCAATCAGGAACTTTGTAAATTTTAGTAAAGCCTTTCTGTTTAAGATAAGCAATAACTTTTTCAGTTAGCTCAGGTTGATTGGAAGCATTTTGAATAGCAATTTTGAGGTTAGGAACCTGACGTGTATCTGGTTTTAGACCAGGTACATTTACCCCGACATAATCATTCAATAGGCTTTGTTGTCCGGTCATGTTCAGCCAATAGCTATCAGGATCTTTGCTAAAGCGGCTAAAAGTACCAGGCAAAACAGTCATTTGGAAGTTATCTCGATCTAAGTTAAGACCGAAGTTTACCAACGCCATCATTTCTTCCATTTTCAGGTTGGTATCAAAGTATTTTCGCATCAGGCGAGTTAATTGAGGCAACCTGGGTAAAAGGGTGGGGCTATTGAGGCGTTGCAGCAAGGCTGCGATGAGTGCTTGCTGACGCTGCACTCTTGGTAGATCTCCCAAACCTGGTTCGCGGAACCGGGCAAATTGTTCTGCTTGTTCGCCGTTGAGTGTTTGCCAGCCACTAACTAAATTAATTGACAGCTGGCTGCTGGAGTCTTTATATTCCATTGATTTGGGAACAAAGACTTCAACTCCACCTAATTGATCGACTAATTGGCGTAAACCGCTGGTGGAGATGCGAATATAGCGATCGATTGGGGCATTGTTTAAAGTACGGCTAACTACCCGTGCAGCCAAGACTGGCCCGCCTTGGGCATTGGCGTCAGATACTTTAGTTAAGCCTTTTTCTCCCTTTTCTGGGATCGCAATCATCGTATCTCTGGGGATAGAAAGCACCCGTACAGATTTTTCATTGGGGTTGAGCCGTACCAGCAACATAGAATCGCTTTTACCAGCAAAGCTTTCTGGGGAACCATCAACAGTACCACTGACTGGTTCAATCCCCATAATGAGGATATTCATCGGTCGTGAAAGTTTGTACTGAGAAAGTTTGCTCCATAATTCCCCTGGTAATGGAACTTTTTGTTCGTCCTTAGTACCAGTTCCTAAATCATCATCTGTTCGGTCTAAATTGCTCCATAAAGGAGTCCACAACGCCAACGTTGACACCAGCAGACCAGATAATATGATGCCGATAACAATCGTCATGAACCATAACAGCCATCGAGGCATTGTCAAGCCCAATCTCTCAGAGAGCTGATTGGGAATTGCACCCACCGATTCGACAACGCTACGGTTATTTGCTGGCGCTTTGAGTTCGACCTCTTCTTGGGGGTCTGCTACTAATGGAAGTGCTGCTTGATTTTCCGGATGTTCGAGTTCCGGCGATCGCACTTCATCTTCAAATACTACTTGCCCAGATGTGACCTGATTTTCCGACCATTCGACTTGTTTTATCACAATTATCTCCCCACTCAACCACTCCCTAAAAGTATGTTAATGCAAGCTACAAATATTGCCAGTGGAAAACCTCACTGTAAACTTGTAATGTTCTTCAGTAGACGTGTATGACAACATGAATACTTTATTGTTCCCTGTAATCCTTGCTGGTGGTAAAGGTGAACGTTTTTGGCCTTTAAGTCGGCGAGACCGACCCAAACAATTTTTAAGTCTTGATGGTAGCTCTAGAAGCTTATTACAAGCAACTGCCGATCGCTTGTTAAAACTTGCAGGCAGTTGGAATTCCTTGTGGGTTATCACTTCTAGTCAGATAGCTGAAGGGGTACGACAACAATTACCCGATCTACCACCTGAGAACTTACTAATTGAGTCAGAAGGAAGAGACACCGCCGCCGCCGTTGCTTGGACAAGTTTAGAAATCAAACAACGTTATGGAGAAGACGCTGTTATTGGCTTTTTCCCTGCTGACCACTGGATTGCTGACCAAGAAGCCTTTGCACACACATTAAGTGCAGCTGTGCAACTGGCAACAAGCACAGAAGCCATCGTCACATTGGGGATCAAGCCTACTTTTCCATCAACCGGTTACGGTTACATTGAACAAGGTGAAAAAATAGGTAGCTTTAATGAGTTGCCAGCTTATCACGTCAACCGCTTTACTGAAAAGCCCAACCGTGAAATAGCAGAAACTTTTTTATCTACGGGACGTTTTAGCTGGAATAGTGGTATGTTCGTCTTTCGGGCAGGAGTTGTTCTCAAGGAACTACACACCCATGCTCCAGAAATCATCGAACCATTACAACAACAGGGGTCTGATATCTATCCCCAGTTACCTAAGAAGAGTATAGACTATGCACTCATGGAAAAGACAAGTCTAGCATACGTCTTGCCGGTTGAATTTGGCTGGGATGATTTAGGAGATTGGAATGCCATCGAACGGTTACTAAAAACAGAACAGACTTCAAATGTAGAACTTGCTACCCACGTAGGACTAGATACCCAGGGAGCAATTATTTATGCTTCAAATCCAGAGGATGTAGTTGTTACTATTGGTTTAGATGATGTGGTGATTGTGCGCGATCGCAACGTCACCCTCGTTGTTAAAAAAGAACGTACACAGGAAATTAAGCAGATCTTGAAAATTCTTCAGAGCGATTCCCGATTCACCGACCTGCTCTAAAAGTTAAAACTCTTGGCAGAGGCTAAAAAGTCTATTTTCTCATTATAACTTGAATGTCGAAAAAGAGGGTATTGGGAATTGGGCATGGGGCATGGGGCATGGGGCATTGGCCAAACAGGGCTTTCCAGGGAATGGTGAAAGGGAAAGGGGTAAGGCGGAAAGATTAAATTTATCGCTTTCCCCTTTCCCCTTTCCCCTTTACCCTTTCCCCTTTACCCTTTACCCTTTCCCCTTTCCCCTTTCCCCTTTCCCCTTTACCCTTTACCCTTTCCCCTTTCCCCTTTACCCTTTCCCCTTTACCCTTTCCCCTTTCCCTACTCCCCACATCCCAAAATGTTCCTAACTCAAACAGTTCCCCGTCAACGAGAAATTATTGAAGTCTTCCTCCGCAATGGCTGGGACTATATGCGGAGGTTGCTAACTGGTGGTAAAGCAGATGAACCCCAGCTACCGACACCTGCGGTTTTAAAAAATATTCTGGTAGATTTAGGGCCAGTTTATGTGAAACTCGGTCAGCTACTCTCCACTCGTCCAGATTTACTGAGTGCCTCTTACATAGAAGAACTATCAACCCTCCAAGATGAAGTACCGCCAGTTCCCTGGTCGGAGGTGGAAATCATCATCCGTAAGGAGCTAAAACGACCGCTAGCGGAAACTTTCAGTACAATCAATCCCGTTCCAGTAGCAGCGGGTTCGATTGCCCAAACCCATAGAGCTACATTAATAGATGGTCGAGAAGTCGCTCTTAAAGTCCAGCGTCCGGGAATTGATGTTACTATCGCACAAGATATTGCTTTAATTCAAGGTATTGCCGATTTAGTAGCGCGTACTGATTTTGGACAAACCTATGAAATCAAATCCATCGCTGAGGAATTTACCAAAGCTCTAGAAGCTGAGTTAGATTTCACAAGGGAAGCAAGTTTTACAGACCAACTGCGGCGTAATTTATCCAACAGTCGCTGGTTCGATCCCAAGCAAATAGTAGTTGCCAAAATTTATTGGGATTTGACCACAGAAAAATTACTGGTGATGGAATGGTTGGATGGAGTACCGTTTCTGTCGGCAGATTTAAACAGCAATAACAATGACAAAGACCCTGCTGTAGAGCGTAAAGAAATAACTACTTTATTATTTCGGGTATTTTTTCAACAACTATATATAGATGGCTTTTTTCATGCCGATCCCCACCCAGGAAATTTATTTTATCTCAAAGATGGCCGGGTTGCACTTTTAGACTGTGGCATGGTGGGACGACTCGATCCCCGCACACAGCAGATATTAACAGAAATGTTGTTGGCGATCGTAGATTTAGACGCTCAAAGATGCGCTCAGTTGACTTTGCAGTTAGCAGATTCAACTCAGCCAGTAATATTATCGCGATTAGAAAATGATTATGACAGGATGCTGCGAAAGTATTACAATGTCAGCCTGAGTGAAATCAATTTCAGTCAAATTATTTACGAAATTTTGCAAGTTGCTCGCAACAATAAAATTCGTTTACCAAGTAACATGGGTTTATATGCCAAAACTCTGGCAAACTTAGAAGGAGTGGCGCGTACTTTTAACCCAGAGGTGAATCTCATCGATGAAATTCAGCCATTAATTACAGACTTGTTTCGTCGGCAGTTATTAGGGGATAATCCAGTGCGATCGCTCTTAAGAACAGCCTTAGACCTTAAAAGTCTGTCCCTGCAATCTCCCCGACAAATTGAACTGTTATTAGACCGAGTTACCTCCGAAAGCCTACAGTGGAACTTATCCCTGCGGGGTTTAGATGGTGTACGGCGGACTATGGACGATGCTGCTAACCGCTTGTCTTTTAGCATTTTGGTGGGTTCGCTGATTATGGGAGCAGCAATTATTACTACTAGAGCGCAGACAGCGCAGCTATCTTTTTTAAGTAGCGTTTTGTTTGCAGCCGCTAGTTTATTAGGTTTGTGGCTAATTATTAGTACACTGCGATCGGGACGTTTGCGGTAAAATTTATGCTTTAGAACTGAATCATTCCCATATTGGGAATTAATGATTATTAAATCCGCATTGGATTATTTAAAACCACAGACAAACACTCAAAAGGAACTTACAAGGAAAAATATTCCAGAGAAGACTGTTGACCCTTCGACTTCGCTCAGGGTCAAGGCTGAGCGGAGTCGAAGCCTTGACTGTTGACCGTTGACTGTGAACTGTCAATCACTATGTGCTGTTGTTTATTTTTGGGAGTTATTTAATTTAGTGTAAATTCTGTGTATTTAAATTGCCAACGATAAAAACCCTAATAGCGATTTAGGATTTTAGATTTTGGATTACAAGCCTTGACTACAAAGTTCCATAATTTCAAACAATAATTTCTATGGCAATTTGTTATCAAAAATTGACTACAAAAGTCTTTTTTGATTTTGACTTTTGAATTGTTTTTCTGTGGTTCTAAGATAAAAATATGTCAATTATCATTGCTGAAAAACTAAGTAAATCTTATCCTGTGGCGGTCAAAAATCCCGGTATTAAAGGCACAATCACCCACTTTTTCCGCCGCACCTACCGCACAATTCAAGCAGTCCGGGATGTTTCCTTTGAAATTGCTCCTGGTGAAGTGGTAGGGTTTTTGGGGCCAAATGGTGCGGGTAAAACCACCACACTGAAAATGCTCACGGGGCTGATTTATCCTTCGAGCGGTACAGTCAGAGTAGCCGGACAAGTTCCTTTTCGTCGCCAAGAAGCATTTTTGCAAAAAATTACTTTGGTGATGGGACAAAAGCAACAGCTAATTTGGGATTTACCTGCGTTAGATTCTTTGAAAATTAATGCTGCTGTGTATAACATCTCTGATAAAGAGTTCCAGCGGCGGGTAGGAGAATTAACAGAAATGCTTTCCCTGGAAGGTAAACTCACCCAACCAGTGCGTAAATTATCTTTAGGGGAACGGATGAAGGCAGAATTATTAGCAGCACTTTTGCACCGTCCCCAGGTATTGTTTTTAGATGAACCAACTCTGGGATTAGATGTGAATGCTCAAGCAGCGGTGCGGGACTTCTTACGTGAGTACAATCAAATTTATCAAGCCACAGTGCTATTAACGAGTCATTACATGGCTGACATCACAGCTTTGTGTCAACGGGTGCTATTAATTCATGAAGGAAGCTTAATGTATGACGGTAGCTTAGATGGACTGTTGGAACGTTTTGCTCCTTATCGGGAAGTGGATATTGAGTTAGCCCAACCCGTAACAATACAAAAACTCATGACCTATGGTGATGTGGAGCTTTTAGAAGGGCGAACAGTGCGTTATCTGGTACCACGAGAGGCGCTCACTCGTACTGTATCTCAGATTTTGGCAGATTTAGAGGTAATTGATTTAACAGTTACTGAACCGTCTATAGAACAGGTAATTGGGCAAGTTTTTCAGGCGGGGGTTGTGGAGTGATTGTTGAGTGTTGAGTGTGGAATAATTTTTTTGGGAAATAAAATAAATAGATGAAACAAATAATTAGAAAAGCCTTAACTTTTCTCTGGGTATACTATGCCTATATGGTTGAGTATCGAGCAGAACTCTTTTTATGGGTTTTGGCTGGAACTTTGCCAATCATCCTGATGGGTATTTGGATACAAGCAGCCCAGAGTGGGCAGTTTGGTCTATCACCTGTAGATTTTGCCCGTTACTTTATTACAGTTTTTCTTGTTAGACAATTTACTGTAGCTTGGGTAATTTGGGACTTTGAAAGAGAGGTAGTAGAAGGCAAACTTTCTCCTAGATTGCTACAACCAATAGATCCAGTATGGCATCATCTTGCGGGGCATATTTCTGAAAGATTCGCTCGTTTGAGTTTTGCTTTTTTATTAATGGGATTGTTTTTTATTCTTTATCCCCAAGCTTTTTGGTTACCAAGTTTCAGCCAATTGCTGTTGTTTATATTAGCAGTGATACTGGCTTTTAGTTTGCGTTTTATAATTCAGTACACTTTTGCTATGTTGGCTTTTTGGACAGAACGCGCCAGTGCTTTAGAAAATTTTTGGTTGTTGTTTTATCTATTTTTATCTGGTTTGATAGCACCTTTAGAAGTTTTTCCAGAACCCGTGCGACAAATAGTAATGTTTACACCTTTTCCATATTTGGTTGATTTCCCTGCAAGTATTTTGGTGGGACTACCTACAAATCTATGGCAAGGATTTTTCTCAATGGTGGGTTGGATATTAATATTTTTGGGTGGGAATCGCTTGTTGTGGCGTGCGGGTTTGAAGCGGTATTCGGGGATGGGAGCTTAAGTAATCTATCTTAAGCTAATCGTCATTCAAATTGCATCTCCGTGTCTCCATGTCTCCGTATCCCCGCGTCTTTCTAACGAGTTGAGTTATGCAATTTTAAAGCGCATCAGCTTATTATAAATTATTTGGTGTGGTTTTAAATTTATCAGCCGTTCCCAAGGAATAATCTTGTAATTTAAAATCAGCAAAAGGCTTTTTTTCTAGCCTGTCGCGTAAAGCTTCATCTAGATTTACGCTGCTTGATTGTTTTTTAACACCAATAACTATAATACTTCTTTGATATGTAGTTAAATCCTGATTTCCTGGACAATCAGTTCGTTGAAATTGACCCAAGTTTAATAAGCGATAGCCTTTGATGTTGGGTTGATTAATAAATATTTTTTTTACTAAAAGTTGTATTTGTAAGGAGCGTTCTAAAGCTAGACGTTCTTGAGATTCTATATTGCCCTTGCAAGAAGTTGTACCTACAGAAATAATTTCACTAGGTTCTTCCATAATATTCTGTATAGCTTGTTGTTCTAAATTCAATTTTAAAAGGTTGAGGCTAATAATTTGGTCGTTATATTGAATTTGAAAATTGCTACCGACAACCCATTTATATTGTAGTGATAAAACAGCTATATTAAATTTGGCAATTCTACCTTGATTATCTTTACCTTCACGATAAGGATAATAATCAATATTACCTTTTTTTTCTGGAAGTTGTCCGTAATTTTGGGGCGAAGAATTTGTTGATGTCTGCGTCGCGATAACTACTGCACTAAGTAATCCTAAAACTATTAGCAGTGATGCAAAAATACCCAGTAAAGGTAATTTTTCTAAATAGTTATTTGCATGGGAAAAATTTGGAGTAATTGCTAGCGATCGCTCTGGTTCCAAATTTTTAACAACATCGATGTGGGAAACATGATTTGTTGTTAATTTAGTTTCAATTTCTGCTAAACGCTGCCAAATTTCCTGGGCATTGGTGGGGCGTTTTTCTATATCTGGTGCTATCAGCCAATCAATTAAATCTAATAGTAACGGAGAAATATCAAGAGTGTAATTTTTCCAACGCAACACATTGTGCTGCACATCATACATATCTAAGGGATGTTTTCCTGTCAGCAAAAACACAAAGGTACGTCCCAAAGCAAAGAAATCTGATTGTGGTACAGCTTCACCATTCATTTGTTCTGGGGCGCTGTAACCAGAAGACATCAGTGCTGTCATTTTAGGGCTTTCATCTAGCGAATTTTTAGCGATTTCATTAGCAGTACCAAAATCGATGATTACTAATTGTCCATCGGGTTTAATCATGATGTTGGATGGCTTAATATCTCGATGTAGATATTGTTTGCCATGCACCAAATCCAAAATTTCTATTAATTGTTTTAAGTAGGCGATCGCTTTTTCTTGAGAAATAGGTTTATTGTGCTGATAAAACCATTCTTCTAAGTTATAACCATCGATTTTTTCCATTGCAATGCAATGCAAAACTAAACCATTGCGAGTTTGATATTGAAAATAACTATCTTCCTGAGGAATGCCAGGATGGTTGAGTTTTAAAAGCAC
The DNA here is from genome assembly GCF_002608075.1 of Nostoc linckia z4. Taxonomy (GTDB): domain Bacteria; phylum Cyanobacteriota; class Cyanobacteriia; order Cyanobacteriales; family Nostocaceae; genus Nostoc; species Nostoc linckia. Next base: position 58,046 of record NZ_LAHA01000001.1, on the reverse strand, counting down.
AGTAAACTCATGCTGAAATAATTCTACAGCTTCGGGATTACTTGATAAATCTTCTCTGAGTATTTTGAGAATTTTGGGAGTATTTTGTTCGTATACCTCATAAACTTTACTAAAACCTGTTTTGTCACTCAACAGAGACTCCACCCGATAACGCCCTAGCAATTCCAGATGAGAACCACAACTTTGACAAAAACGGTTTTGATGATTATTTGGGTGATTTGGCTTGGGACAAACGGGATTGATACAAAGGCTCATGAGTGGGGAGTAGGGGAGACGCGGGGAGATGGGGGAGACAAGGGGGGGAGGGGAAAAGGTTAAAGGTTAAAGGGAAAAGGAATAAATTTAATCTTTCTCCTTTTCCCCTTACCCCTTTCCCCATGCCCTGTTTGGCCAATGCCCATAGACATCAGACAAGGGGGACAAGGCAGATGGGCAGAGGGGGGTAGGGGAAAAGGTTAAAGGTTAAAGGGAAAAGGAATAAATTTAATCTTTCTCCTTTTCCCCTTACCCCTTTCCCCATGCCCTGTTTGGCCAATGCCCATAGACATCGCTCATCTTAATTCTTCTGTTCTTGCGGGATAATCCCGTTTAAATAATCATGAGATTTTCGATTTGTGTTCTGCTAAGAATGCTGCTACGGTTTGGTTAAATGGCTCTGGTTGTGTCAAAAATGGCCAATGATTGCCGGGAACTTGGGAAATACGTAAGTTTTTCAGATAGGTTTTGTAGGGTTGGATTTGCCAATTTTGGCGGTTTAGCCCTTGTTTTGGCTGGATGAAGAGGGCAGGGATATCAAGGGGAATGGTAAAACCAGGCACTTGCATTACTGCTTCAAAAATTTCATCGCGGGCGTTCACAGTAAATTTGCTTCCCCAACTACCATCGGGCTTTTGTTCAATTCCGGCTTGGAAGACTTGCTGTTGTAGAGGACTCCATCCTTGATATTGCTTTAATTGCCTTGCTTGCTGTTCGGCTGCTTCCTGAGTGGTGAAGGGGCCCATACTTTTAAGAAAAGGCAAGAAGCGATACAACATTGGAAAAGTGAGCCTGAAGAAGCTGGGCATTTTCCAAATAAAAATTGGATCGATTAAAATTATGGTTCGTAGACGCTTTGGGTTTTGTCTTGCCCAAATAGCGGCTAATTTGCCTGTCCAAGAGTGACTAACAATGTGGGCACAAGTCCATCCGAGACTGTCCATGAGTGCTTCCAGATCTGCGATCGCACTCTCAAAGCTATAATCTTTATCTGGTTTACTACTTTCGCCATGTCCACGCATATCTGGTGCGACTATGTGGTAATCTGCCGCCAAGTAATCTGCCAAATTACACCACACAAGAGCATGGTCACCTAAACCATGTAACAACAGTAAAGGTTCTTGACCCTGGTTCCACTCTAAATAAGAAAGGTGGATATCAGGTTTTGATAAAGTCTGACGTACAGGCATCATTGCACATCCATCTGTGGAGGGATATCTTTGCGTTTATATCGTACTGCGAAAGGGGTGGTGGGGAGATGGGGAGATGGGGAGATGGGGAGATGGGGGAGACAAGGAGAATAAATCCTGATTTACTAGTCATCAGTCATCAGTCATCAGTCAACACTGCCCAATTCAGTTACCAAATACCACTTTGTGAGTCTGAGGATTGTACTAATTGACACGAAATAATGAGACTGATGAATGCCAAGATTTAAAGATAAAGATGCCCTCAGGATATTGAAAGTACTATGCCAGAATTACACCAATCAATTGCTCAGCATTATCACCAACGGACTAAATACGACCCTGAAACTCTCGCTTTGAAAACTCAAAGGTTAGACTGGGCTAAGCAGCCAGTACCTTTCAAGGAATACAAAATTGGCTCTATTTACGATCTCAAACCTTATATCCAAGAAAAACCAGAGACGTTTGCTAATAATCCAGATGCTCAATGGTGGGAAAGACTGTCGCGGTTGCTGTTTCGCAGCTATGGATTAACGGCGAAAATGCCTTCTATGGGAAGTGCGGTTTATTTACGTGCGGCTCCCAGTGCTGGGGGGTTGTACCCTGCGGAGGTGTATTTGGTTTCCCGTGGCACGCCGTTATTACCTCCTGGTTTGTATAATTATCAGTGCCGGACTCATTCATTGATGCATTATTGGGAAAGCAATGTTTGGCAAACTCTACAAGCTGCTTGTTTCTGGCATCCTTCCCTAGAAACTACGCAATTGGCAATTATTGTGACGGCGGTTTTTTATCGTTCTGCTTGGCGCTATGAAGACCGGGCTTATCGTCGGATTTTTCTGGATACAGGTCATCTTTTGGGAAATATTGAGTTAGCTGCTGCGATTACTGATTATCGCCCCCATTTAATCGGCGGTTTTGTAGATGATTCAATCAATGATTTGCTTTACATTGATTCACAACAAGAAGGTGCGATCGCTATTCTACCTCTGGCAGATTTGTTAGATATTAATCAAAATCTGCCTTTGGGATGCACTGCACTACCTTCTGCTACGGAAACTAGTTATCCCCAAATCCCTGATGGCGAACTGCTGTCATACTTCCACAAACACACCCAGATTCAAACTGGTGTAACCGGCAAGCTCAATCTACCTGCTGTCAAACAACAAAAATCTTTGGAGGATAAATACAATTTTCCTTTCTGTTTGAAAATTCCCACTAGCACTACACCTATACAGTGGGGAGAAAAACTCTCAGAACTGGAAATCACTATGTACAAGCGGCGTTCTACCCGCGCTTATAATGGCGATGATTTAACTTTTGATGAATTAAAAAATTTACTTGATTTCACCTATCAACCGCGAAATTACATTGACCAAAATTTAGATATTTCTCCTGATTATTTTGATTTGAATTTAATAGAAACGTTTATCGCTGTTTGTGGTGTTAAAGGACTAGAAGCTGGTTGTTATTATTACGCGCCTAAAGCTCAAGAATTACGCCAAATTCGGTTTAAAAATTTCCGGCGAGAGTTACATTTTCTGTGCTTGGGACAAGAATTAGGAAGAGATGCGGCAGCTGTGCTATTTCATACAGCTGATTTGAAGGCTGCCATCGCTCAATATGGCGATCGCGTTTACCGTTATTTACACATGGATGCCGGTCATTTAGGACAACGCCTGAATTTAGCTGCAATGCATCTAAATATAGGTGTTAGTGGCATTGGTGGATTCTTTGATGACCAAGTAAATGAAGTTTTGGGTATTCCTGCTGATGAAGCTGTTTTATATATCACTACATTTGGACGCCCAAGATAAAAAGAACTGCTCCAATGCAGAGGGTACAGAGGTTTTCTGATTTGTCTGCGTCTGGAGCAGCTCGATTTGGATATTAAATTTTTGTTAGCTAATATTTTTGTATAAAATTTCACTTTTAATTTGTCGCAAGGTTAATACCTTTATAATATGCATTTAATGTAATATATGCGACTTTGTAATACATGAGGGCTACTGATGAAGATTGTTTGTTTTTTTATAAAGGTTGTTTAACTATTTGCAAATGTTTATTTAAAATCAAGTAAAATTAATAAATTAATATTTTATAAATATTTGAAAAAAATCAATTATGAGTTTTGCAAAAAACTTAAGTTAATTAAAAAACAGATTTTAGTAAATTCGAGACAATAAAATAATTTTTTAATAAAATCAATAATTCTGGAGTCAAGCTGGATTTTTCACAATCCCAGTATATCGATACTAAGTATAAAAATTAAAGATTGATGCTATTTCCTGAAAATGAAAGCCAACGATTAGAAGTACTTCACCAATATCAAATTTTAGATACACCTCCAGAAGTAGTTTTTGATGGACTAGCTCAATTAGCTGCTAACTTTTGTGAAACACCAATTGCTTTAATTACTCTAGTGGATGCAGAACGCGAGTGGTTCAAATCAAAAATTGGAGTTACAACATCACAAGTACCGCGAAACATTTCCTTTGGAAGTTATACTATCTGCGAAAATCAGATATTAATTATTCCCGATACATTGGAGGATGAACGATTTGCTACAAATCCCTTAGTCGCATCAAATAATGGTTTTCGCTTTTATGCAGGAGTTCCTCTAATTACCTCTGATGGCTTTGCATTAGGCACGCTTTGTGTACTTGATTTTGTTGTCCGAAATTTGAACAATAAGGAGCAAATTACTTTACACAATTTGGCTCAACAAATAATTATCCATTTAGATTTACATCGGTCAAAAATCATGGATGATAGCCAAACAAGTTTTAATCTACTTTTCTCAAAAAATCCTAATTCCATGTGGGTATTTGACGAACATAGTCTCAGATTTTTAGATGTCAATGAGGCTGCTATTGTCCACTATGGCTATTCGCGAGAAGAGTTTTTACAAATGCGAATCACAGATATTAGCCCTCCAGAAGATGTGCCTATTGTGCTGGAATATTTAGCTGAAAAACCTATGTTAAATTTTTGTGGACAATGGCAACATCGTCGCAAAAATGGACAGATGCTTGATGTGGAAATTGTTTCACATAAAATAGACTATGCTAATCATCAAGCTCAATTAGTTAATATCAAAGATATTAGCGAACACAAACGAATAGAAAAAAATCTTCAAGATAGTGAAGCTAGATTTCAAGCAATTTCTGAAGCTATTCCTGTTCCCTTAATTATTTCCCGCGTGTCTGACGGATTAATTTTGTATGCTAATGCAGAGTTAATTAAAACATTTCAATTTTCTCAAACGAATTTAATTAATCAAAAATATTTATTAGATTTATACCATGATTTAGAAGATTTAACAGCACTTTTACAAGCTTTAAATCAATATGGTTCTATTCGCAATTATGAACTTCAATTAAAAAGAGCAGATGGTAGTTATTTTTGGGCGATCGCTTCACTACAATATGTCAATTTCAATAATGAAGCAGCAATTTTAACAGTATTTAATGATATCAATGACCGCAAAAATATCGAAACTAAACTACAGGAAAAAAATGAATTTTTGCGGTTAATTTTTGAAAATATGCCCTTGATGATTGCACTGATTAATCCTAATGGCGAACTCCAGTGGGTGAATCAAGAATGGGAAAGTGTTTTAGGTTGGAAATTGCAAGATTTTCAAAATTCTGATGTTCTAGAAGTTTTATATCCTAATCCTGAATATCGTCAGTATGTTGTTAATTTTATTCAATCTGCCCGACGCAAGTGGGGTGACTTTAGAATTCAAATGCGGGACGGTAATTTACTAGATACATCTTGGACTAATGTTAACCTGCCAAATGGTCAAATTATTGGTATTGGACAAGACATCACAGAACGTAAGCGAAGTGAACTGGCGATTATTGCTCAAGCGGAACGGGAGCAATTGATGAGGACTGTTGCTCAAAGAATTCGTCAATCTTTGAATCTGCAAGATATTCTCAATGCAACAGTTGAAGAAGTGCGAGATTTGCTCAAGGTTGAACGAGTGGTAGTTTATCAGTTCGATCGAGAAATGATCGGCACAATTATGGCAGAATCTGTAGAGCCTGGATGGACGGTTTCTTTAGGCGTAGAAATTCATGATACTTGTTTTCAACAAGGTGCAGGAATAGAGTATTACCAAGGACGCAAACGAGCCAACGCTAATATTTACAATGCTGGACTAAGTGAGTGTCATATTCAACTATTAGAACGCTTTGATGTCAAAGCAAATTTAGTTGTGCCTATTTTACTAGAAGTAAACTCTCAAAACCCCGGTTCTCACCTTTGGGGTTTACTCATCGCTCATCAATGTTCTCGATTTCGAGAGTGGGAAGAAAATCAATTAGATTTGCTAGATGGAGTGACAGTACAGTTGGCGATCGCCATTCAACAATCTAGCATCTATGAGCAAGCTCAAACAGAACTTATTCAAAGACAAAAAATTGAAGTCAAGCTCAGAAGTGCCTTGGCTGAAAAAGAAGTTCTCTTAAAAGAAGTACATCATCGAGTTAAAAACAATTTACAGATTGTCTCTAGCCTATTGCAACTCCAGTCTCACACCATTAAAGATCCAGAAGTTATTAAAGTTCTCAGAGAAAGCCAAAACCGCATTGAGTCAATCTCTCTCATTCACAAAAATTTATATACTTCCACTAACATTGGAAAAATTGATATTGGTGAATATATCAATAATTTAGCAACTAGCCTGTTAATATCCTATCAGATAGTTCCCAGTAGAATTACTTTAGAAACTGATATAGATTCAGTTTGTTTGAATATCGACCAAGCCATTGCCTGTGGACTAGTAATTAACGAATTAATCTCCAATGCCCTCAAGCACGCTTTTCCTAACCAACAAGCAGGCAGAATTCAGATTACTTTACGAAATCTTAATAATATTATCGAGATGACTATCCAAGACAATGGTATTGGTTTACCAGATAATTTAGATTGGAGAAATACTGGTTCTTTGGGTCTCTCTTTAGTTTACGACTTAGTTACAGAACAACTCGAAGGTGAGATTACTTTAGAACGCGATGGTGGAACAGTATTTAAAATCCAATTCACACAGTTAACTTTGGATTAGTAAATATAAAATGCCTCAAGCTAGGATTTTAGTCGTTGAAGATGAAGTGATTGTGGCTAGAACTATTGCCAGCCAACTTACCCAACTAGGATATACCGTCACAGGTACAGCTTCCTCCGGAAAAGTTGCCATTGCTAAGGCCTGGGAAACTCAACCGGAATTAGTACTAATGGATATTATCCTCAAAGGAGAAATGGACGGTATTACTACTGCTGCTCATATTCGCCAACAGCTAGATGTTCCCGTGATTTTTCTCACTGCCTATGGCGATGAAAATACTCTAGAAAGAGCAAAAGTTACTCAACCTTTCGGATATATTGTTAAACCATTTACAACAAAAGATTTAAGAATAGCTATTGAAATCGGTTTATTAAAACACCAGTTAGAACGCGAACTACGGGAGAATCGAGACCAGTTAGCAACTGTTTTAAACTCCATGAGTGATGCTGTAATTGCCACCAACGAGCAAGGAATGGTGACATTCATGAATCCGGCGGCTGAAACACTAACTGGATGGCAGCAAGAAGATGCTTTAGGCCATGATGCCTCAAATATTTTTCATATTGTCGATGAAGTTACAGAAGCTAGTTTAGAAAATCCAGTTACAAGAGTACTGCGAGAACAACAGGTTGTTTATTTGGGAGAATTTACATCGCTAATTACTAGGAACGGAAAAAGAGTTCCCATTGGGGATAGTGCTTCACCACTGAGGCGGCGTCCCGACCAGATAAATGGCGTAGTAATTGTTTTTTGGGATCTTAGCGAACGCCGTCAAGCACAATTGCTAGAACAAGCATTACAAAAAGAACAAGAACTCAACCGTCTAAAATCTTTATTTATCTCCACTGTATCTCATGAATTCCGTAATCCCCTAACAGTTATTCAAACAGCAGTAGAACTTATAGAACTCCAAGGTTCGCATTTGACAGATGTTAAAAGGCGCACCTATTTAAAACGCATTCAAGGTGCTGTGCAATCCATGAACCAACTCATGGAAGAAGTACTATTTATGGGTCATGCGGAGGCAGGAAGACTGGTATGTAATCCTGCTCCCATTAACTTAGAACAATTATGTAGAGAACTAATTGAAGATTTTTCTACTGTTATCAATAGTACTAGTCAAATTATTTTTACTTGTCATAGTGAGAATACGAACGCTGTGATGGATGAGCGACTCTTACATTACATGTTCGGAAATCTACTGTCAAACGCAGTCAAATATTCTCCCAGAGGAGGTAATATTCAATTCGATTTAATATGCGATCCTACGGATAAAGTCGCAATTTTTTATATTCAAGATCAAGGCATTGGTATTCCGCAAGCAGACCAAGCCCGACTTTTTGAATCATTCTACCGAGCCTCGAATGTCCAATCAATTCAAGGCACAGGGTTGGGGTTAGTGATTGTTAAAAGATGCGTTGATGCTCACGGAGGTCAAATCAGCTTTACAAGTGAAGTAAATGTCGGTACTACATTTACAGTTATTTTGCCTTTAACCCCGGAATTGTAGGAATGGGGGAATGGGAGGTGGGGAGATGGGGAGATGGGGAGATGGGGAGATAGGGGAAAAGGTTAAAGGGAAAAGGAATAAATTTAATCTTTCCCCTTTCCCCTTTCCCCTTTCCCCTTCCCTATGCCCCATGCCCAATTTGATTAATAATTCTGTTGGACTCCACCGACTACCGGCTTAATTTCCGAAAATGGATCGGTGCCACCATTCCAGTTAAAATCACTAATTCGGAAGTTAATAGCACCTAGTTCCAGTACCGGGTTGTAACGCAAGGTAATGCCATAGGTGCGGCGGCTATATTCCACAATGTAGTCGGTGCTAGATTCTTTACCTGTATCTAAGTTAATTGATGTTTGAAAACCTAAGCGTAGAGGCCCATAAATTTGTTGGGTAATGCCAGCAGTCAATATTTTATTATCAACGGAGCGATCGAATAAAAAAGGCGATAATCCGTTATTTAAACCTTGAGAATAACTAATATTAAAGGCAGTATAGTCGAAAAAGGGTCGAGAAAAATTACCAATTTGCCCTAGTAAGCCAATTCTACCAGTTAGGGTGCTTTGGTTATCTCCATTGCTGTAATAACTGGTGGTGCCCGTGACGCCAGCGATCGCTTGCAAGTAAGGAACTACGGGGGTAGCTGTGTATCGTAATCCTTCACTGGATGTCGGTGGTAATGGTTTTCCCCGCCACAGTAGAAACCCAGTACTGAGGTCAGCACTGGCTTGTAGGCGGCCTAGTGAAATGCGATTGTTTTCTCGCACTGGCTCTAGTAAATCTAGGCGATCGGTATTGGCATCGATATATTGGGCACTTGCTTGATAGCTGAGGTTGATGCCACTTTTCCCTAAAGGAATTACAGGAGAGCTAATTAAACCACCAAAACTACTTTGAACGTCTTGAAAACCAAGGGTGCCATTGTAGAGACGATCGCGGTAATTATATTGCACATTCAATAGATGAGGAAGGCGATCGCCCACTATTTGGCGCAATCCCAAATTTGCCCGGAAACTGTTTTCTATATTGTCAAAATCAAAACTAGTTAATTCTCCAGTACCTTGAATTACTGTTCGCGGACTCAAAACAGAATTTATCCTGGTTCTGACACCAAATATTGCGCTTAAGTTCTCGTTTCCTTCTATAGCCCTTTGTAAAAATAACTGAGGCGTAATTGTCCAGCGTGTCTGGTCTGTATCAATGACTCGAAAGCCACGCTCAATATAGAAACCACCCCGGTCTTCTTTATCGTAGCCAGGAGAGACTATAAAGGGTGTAACATCCCGCTCTCGACGGTCAATTGTCCGCTCATTTACGGGAATTGGTAAAGAAATTGTTTGATCTAATACTAAACGCTGTCCCTGCGTGCGGATGCGGTCTACCAAGGGTGATTCCCGCGTCGAAGTGACTTTATCTGCACGCAACTCTAGTTCTGGGGGAGAAAAAGGGTCGTTGGTGATCCGAACATCGCTTGCTTGCCAGCCTTGGGGATAGAAGTCAATTTGTTGAGCTTCAAATCTCAGCCGTTTAACTGCACCCCCAGCTTTTGGAGGAGGGAGATTGCTAGCTTCTGTCTGACCAGCACCAACTGTGATATCGATTCCTCCAGGGCTGCTGACACCTGAAAGCGGCTGATTGGCTATTATGCGATCGCTCGGCGGACGTTGTGGTACTCCACCTGCGGTGATGTCTGTGGATGAGAAAACAAAGTCTGTATTGGCTGAGGGTATGTAAATTTCCCCCCTGCCATTGAGCATTTCCCCGCTATCTTGAACAAAATTATAGGTAAAACGTTGTCCCCGCAGTACTTGATCGCCCCGTGTGAGAGTTACATTACCTTCCCCCGCAGCAATTAAGTTATCCAAATTGACTTGCAGGCGATCGGCATCTACCACCGCTCCATCAAATCGCACAACCACATTACCAACAGCCGTAATAATCCGCCGTTGTTCGTCATACTCCTGCCGATCTGAAGTTACTTCTACAATTCTCGGTGCGGCAGTTGGTACGGTAGTAGCTGGCGTTTGTGGCGTAGGTGTTGGTGTTTGGGTTTGAGAATAAAATTCTACAGTGAAGGGGGCAGAAAGTTTATTTGTTGGGTTGCGAGACTTAAACTGTATTAAATTTTGTACTGATTGAGAATTTGATGGAGAAACAGGAGGAGGAGACGCTAGGACGCGGGGAGTGGGAGACGCGGGGAGTGAGAGAGCCTCAGACGCAAAAACAGGGGGGGGAGAATCTAATGAGGTTTGTTTTTCTTGATTACTCAAGTCGGGATTTGGCGATCGCTCTTGGAGTTCTTCAGATCCTTCAAGCTTTTTTTCTCCTTGTCCCCCCGTCTCCCCTTCCCCACGTCTCTCTACCTTTTTTTCACCAACATCAAAAATTGAAACTGGCTGCGTGGGATAACCAACTTCTAAAGATTGCCCCAGAAGTGCCGCACTTTGGGAAGCGTTACCAGAAGAAAATTCTGGAGGGAAAGTTTCTGGTGGATTGGGTGGAGATGGAGTTTCGGCAAATAGCTGTTCATCAGCAGTTGAATCAAGGGGAGTTGGCGATCGCTGATAACTTTTGGTGTCATCGGCGATCGGCAACTGAGCCAAATCGTTGTCATGCTTGGATTTATCTGTATTTAAGTGTGTTCGAGTCTTGAGACCTGAAGCAGACTTAGTATCATTAGCAGATAAGACAGGATCGGCAATTTGTAAAGGTTCAATAATAGGAGGCGGATCGGGCGGCAGAACAGGATGAAGCATATTTGAGCAAAACCGAGCTAACAAACAGCCAAATGGCGAACAAAAGCATGAATATACATTTTGCCTTTCGACTGTCGCCTTCTGCTACTTGGAGCAGGAAACTTACTAACTTTAACCTAGTAAGTTTCCCTGGCGTTGAGTATTTTCCGCCTTCCAAAGTTGTGGATAATTTATCGCTCTTTTACTCCAAGTCCCGACGGCCGGGGTTACGAGCTGGGTCGTTCGACAAAAATCCGAAGACGAAAATACCTATAAAGAAGGCAACAACAATATAAACAACGATTTTTAAAGTCACCATACAAACATCTCCAACGGGTATGACAAAGAGAGCTTTTCTTTCGGTATCTGCCATGCAGAAAAAGTAGCTACTTTATATTACCCACATCTCGTCCCTTTTTGAGACGAGATTCTGGGGATTGGTTATTGGGACTGGGACTGGAGACTAGAGACTGGGAAGACGAGGGACAGAGACCATAATATTAACTCCTAATTCCTCACTCAACACTCCCAATGTCCAAGTTTATTGAAAATGGTGCGTGTCTGACTTGCTAGTTGTCTCTAAAAAATAACTCAGAGATTGGCTATTTTCAAGACGTTGACTAACAATATAAGTTTCCCAAAAAAGTAGAGTTGATATCAGTCATCACTCAACAGTCAACACTCATCACTCAACACCCTGACTTATCCTGAACTATTGCCAGTTCCTTACCAATTCGATTTTTAATTACTCGTGCAGGTATACCTACAGCAACGGAGAAAGGAGGAATATCTTTATTTACCACTGCTCCTGCACCAATTACACTGCCTTGACCGATGGTAACGCCATCTAATACTGTAACTTTATGCCCTAACCAACAGTCATCCTCAATCACAATTCCTTTGCGAGTTACACCTTGGGATTTTATTGGTCGCATTGGATCGGCAAAGTTATGATTATTAGCATATATTCCTGAGTGGGCAGCAATCATACAGTGTTTGCCAATTTTAATGTCTCCTGGCCCTTCAATACAGACGTTGGGGCCAATAAACGTATCTTCATCAATATGTATATACGTATTTTCTAAACACCCAATATCAACGTAACGTTCAATGGCCACTCTGTTTGCTAGATAAATTCTATTGTTTTTGTGTCCGCTGGCGTCCAAGCGCACGCCTTTGAAAATATATACTCCATTACCAATTTCAATACAATAAGCGCTGTTCAATTCAACACCATTTTGAATATAAACTGGGCTGCCTATTTTGGCGAAAATACTACGATACACTAAATTTCGCAACTTTGACCCGAAAAGGAGTGTCGGCAAATCTCCGAAGATTGTAGTTACTAATAGTTCTTGGGCGCGCTGAAGTTTGGAAAAATACTGGTCTTTGTACATGGTTACATATCTCTTCAATCAATGGTTGTTGAGGTTTTCAAGCTTTTTTGGGCTGTATCCTAATCTCGTACCAATATCATTGATACTGGTATGTCTGAATACCTGATTTAAATTAATGGTATTACTATATTCCCCAGCATTTTTAGATGATTTTCCATTTGGGAATCACCAAAGTCTGGCTTTAACTATGCAAGCAATTTTTTAATTTTAATGCGGTATGATTGCCCAACTGATATACACCATCGCTTTTGTCCCTTGAGGCTTTTGCAGCAGTCAACTGATGCAAAAGTTGTGCTGATTTTTCAAGAGACTAATATTCACAAAACAACTCAAAGCATTGCAGAGTCAAAGCTCAGACTATATAAATTGTCTGATGGGAATATTTATTAATTGAGATGAGAATACTTGTTTAGTTCTTGGGCAAAAAATTTTCAAAGCTTGTTACACAATTACACATCGAGTTGTTTACCTGGAAGTTATTTATTCTCAGGCTGTTTTAGTGTCTTCAAACAACTCAGTTCTACAAGCTATTTGGCAACAAAAATACATTTGACAATTTTTGTCTAGCAGAATATGTAATTAATGTTGGATTTTGATGGGTTATTCTGCCCAAATTCAAGCCAACTTAAGGTGGATTGTCTCCCACATCAGCCATCACATTGAAGTTAACCATCGGTGCAAACAAGTAAGCGCTTCCCCGACTGCTATGACGGCTTTCTTGCAACGTATTTCTAGAGTATGCTGCTCCAATCATGTTGCACACGGATGATTTACAGACTAACCAATTTATCTTCATCAATTAATTCTAATCAATTAGATAAATGGCTTTTAATTACAATTGTTTTTAACGATAACACATTTTATTTTTAGTGGAGCAATCTTTCTGAAATAAGTTGATTTTCAGGCGTTTTACTGATAAAAATTATCAAAATCAGCTAAGTTTTTTACGAACTAATTCAGCAGTGGTGATGCGGGGCACGTAGAGTCAGGACAAAAGACAAATGCCTAATGACTAATGACAAATGCCCAATGACTAATGACTAATAATATTTATACCGTTACTCAACTATAAAAAAATTTTTAGTTTTCGTTAAGTTGAAAATGATATCTACTATACTAAATTACACTCTCTTTTTGGAAAAGACAAAAAGCCAAAAATTAGCTTCTTCCCTGTTACTTAGATCTCAAAATTTGTAAATCACCCAAGTGGGTGAGCCTAGTGGGTGATGCGTGCTTGGGTTTGGTTGTTATAAATTTTATGGAAAGCTAAAAAACATCCCATTTTCAGGGAAAAGCTGACAAGGCAAGATGCATTTGCAGAAATTGAGGTATCGCTTTTAACTCACACACTTGGTCTAAATTATGGCTTTAATTAAACAAATTGTAGAAGAAGCTCTAGCTACTGGTCATCTGAGTATTGTAGCTGAAGATGAAATCCGATCGCTAATTCAAAGTGATTATGATTCCGAAGATCTCGATGCTTGGATCTTACTCCAGCGATCTGTTGTTGCAGGTGATGTCAAGCAAGAATCACGACGCAAAAAAGCTTCTCCTGTTCCCAAAACCAAGGACGCTTCATCGAGTATTAAACATGCTTATCAAGTTGCAGCCGAGATTGCTTATGCAGCAGCTATAGCTCTTACCTTGTCAAAAAATACTAAAGATCAACCTTCACTAGGTGCATAAGATAACATTGATTAAATTGTTTTCCTATTGTAGTATCAAAGCTTGATACTAAGTGGCTGCCCGTCATTTTTTCTGCTTGACTCCTTGCTAGAGTTCTTCTTAGCAACAACTTGCAACGCAATCAAATAATTTCATGCGATCGCATAATTTATAGATATAGATTAACCTCACCAATACATTTATATCTGGAAAATTTTATTAAAAAATAATTAATTTTTTCTGATGATTGAAATCAAGATGATAATATTTCCATCTTTATTAAGGCATCAATAATTGATCCCCAAAACGAATACTAAAATAAATATAAATAATTTCTGGAAAACCAAACTATATTAAACGATACATGCCAGTAAATGGTTAAATTTTGATATGCCAAGTATATGGCTAAAAGTAAGGCATAGAATAAAAAATACCTTGGTGCAAACTCTAGCAACCAGGTTAAGAAAATTTCTCAATGCTTAACAAAGTCATGGTTTTTTCACAAACTAGGCTATAGAGAATTGGCAACATTGGTAAAGAAAGTAAACAATAACCATAGCTAAACTTGGAGTCTTGCCAACCTATGCAGCCAATTCGCACATTCAATGTTTCCCCCTCACTACCGCCGCGACTCGAACCGCTGCGGCGGCTGGCATATAACTTGCACTGGGATTGGAACGTTGAGACTAAAGATTTATTTCGCCGCTTAGATCCTGACTTGTGGGAGTCTAGCCGTCATAACCCGGTATTGATGCTGGGTACTATTTCCCAGGCGCGACTTTTGGAAGTTGTGGAAGATGAAGGCTTCCTCGCCCAAATGGACAGAGCTAACCGCCAGTTAGAAGATTATTTGCAAGAGCGCACCTGGTACCAGAAACAACGAGAAAATAAACCTAAAGAATGCTACGCCTATTTTTCGGCGGAATTTGGACTTGTTGATTGTTTGCCCGTCTATTCTGGAGGTTTGGGGGTTCTGGCCGGGGATCACCTGAAATCTGCCAGTGACTTGGGGCTACCCCTTGTAGGTGTAGGTTTACTTTACCAGCAAGGCTACTTTGCCCAGTACCTCAATGCTGATGGTTGGCAGCAAGAACGCTACCCCATCAACGATTTCTACAATATGCCGCTGCACCTAGAGCGCAATCCAGATGGTTCAGAACTACGAATTGCAGTAGACTATCCAGGGCGCAAGGTGTACGCCAGAGTTTGGCGCGTACAGGTGGGAGCAGTGCCTTTATATCTGCTAGACACCAACATTGAACCCAACAACCCCTACGACCACGACATCACAGACCAACTCTATGGTGGCGACATCGACATGCGTATCCACCAGGAAATCATGTTGGGTATCGGTGGCGTGCAAATGCTCAAAGCCTTGGGGTTGAAGGTAACAGCCTACCACATGAACGAAGGTCACGCTGCCTTCTCTGCCCTAGAACGCATCCGGCTGCTGATTCAGGAAGCAGGATTGGATTATGCCGAAGCTAAACAAGTAGTGGCTTCCAGCAACATCTTTACCACTCACACGCCAGTACCAGCAGGTATTGACTTGTTTGCTCCCGATAAAGTTTTGTACTATCTGGGGTACTATGCAGAAATCTTTGACTTGCCCAAAGAACAATTTTTAGGACTGGGACGCGAAAATACAGGTGATTTATCCGCGCCTTTCAGTATGGCAGTGTTGGCGTTGAAAATGGCAACATTCTCCAACGGCGTAGCACAACTGCACGGCGTGGTATCGCGGCAAATGTTCCAAGGCTTGTGGAAAAAAGTGCCAGTGGAAGAAGTGCCCATCGCCGCCATTACCAACGGGGTTCATGCTCGGAGTTGTGTTGCCAAATCAACTCAAGAGTTATACGATCGCTACCTGGGGCCAAATTGGTCATCAGCACCAGTAGACAGTCCATTGTGGGAGAGGATGGACGCCATACCTGATGAAGAATTATGGCGGAATCACGAACGCTGCCGCTTAGACATGATATTGTACGTGCGGGAACATTTGGTCAAGCATTTACGCGATCGCGGCGCTTCACCCTCGGAAATTGTCCAAGCCCAAGAAGTTTTAGATCCCTACGCTCTCACCATTGGCTTTGCTCGTCGCTTTGCCACCTATAAACGTGCTACCCTGTGGATGCGCGATATAGAACGCATCAAGCGGATTTTGTTAGCCAACAAAGATCGAAAAGTGCAATTTGTGATTGCAGGTAAAGCCCATCCAAAAGATATTCCGGGAAAAGAACTCATCCGCGACATCAATCACTTTATCCGCGAACAGCATTTAGAAAAGCAGATAGTGTTTGTTCCCAACTACGACATTCACATTTCCCGGTTGATGGTAGCCGGTTGTGATATCTGGTTAAACACACCGCGTCGTCCGCGGGAAGCTTCTGGTACCAGTGGGATGAAAGCCTCAATGAATGGCTTGCCGAATTTAAGCGTACTGGACGGTTGGTGGGATGAAGCTGATTACGTCCGCACCGGTTGGGCAATTGGACATGGAGAAAATTACGACGATCCCACCTATCAGGATGAAGTAGAAGCCAACGCCCTCTACGATTTATTAGAGAAGGAAGTTGTACCCTTATTTTACGAGCATCGGGATAGTGATGGTTTACCGCGGCCGTGGGTTGCCAAAATGAAAGATGCAATTCGCTTGAATTGTCCATTCTTTAACACAGCGCGAATGGTGGGAGAATATGCACAAAGAGCTTATTTTCCAGCTAGCGATCGCTATCATATCCTCACCGCTGATAACTATGCCCCAGCCCAAGAACTAGCCGCCTGGAAAGCACAATTAAGCGAACATTGGTTCAACATCAAAATCAAAGATATTGATGTATCCACACCCGCAGATATTGAAGTTAACCAAACTGTGGCTGTGAAAGCTAAAGTTGACTTGGCAACTTTGAACAATGATGATGTACAGGTAGAGTTATATCAAGGTGCCATCGATGCCAATGGTGATATTGTCAACGCTATACCAGTGGTGATGGATTACCAAGGAGAAGATTCCCAAGGATTGAGTACTTACACCGCTAACATTACCTATACAAACTCTGGTTTACAAGGTTTGTCTTTGCGGGTATTACCAAAACATCAACATCTTTCTAGTCCTTATGAGCCAAGATTGATTGCTTGGGCAGAATAATACTACCAAATAGTTTTTGAATACTAAATAATAGGCGTTGCTAAAAATCAGCAACGCCTATTATTCTATATAATTTCAGATTTTAAGATAAAATTCTTTGAGGAATCACAATGTAGCCAGTGGTGCGATCGCCAAGTACTAAATTACGTTGTTCTCCCCAATACCACCAGTATGCACCAACATAAGCGCAAACTAGCCCATCTAGTTGATCTTCAGTTGCTTTCAAGGCTGCACCTGTGGTAGGAATTTCCTTCACAAATGAATCGCACACACGCAGAGGAGGAGAAAGGGAAGGGAGGATATGAAGAAGATAATTTTGCAGTTTAATTAATTCTAAGCGCCGTTCGCTAAGGCGTCCTTTTTTGTATTTAAGAATGCGTTCTAAGTTGAACAGATGAACAATTGCTGGGTGAGGAAAGACTTCTATTTGATATCTGCCAAGTTTTTGTGGTTCGATGGTGGGTGCATGTAGATAACCACGAGATTCTAACTCTAAACCAAAGTTGATGGTGCGATGGGCAAAGGGTAAATTTTTGTTAGCTGGATAGCATCCAGCGTGATATTTACCAAAATACTTGTGAGTGAGTTTATCAGGAAGGCGACTTCCAGTGTCGTTGGGTATCAAGGTAGGTGCATCTACAGCAATGATGGCTGGTTCCTTTGGTTGTACGCTGTCATCAATCCATGCCAGGATATCTGCAATGGCTTCTTTGCGGTCTAAATCTAGCAGTTGCAATTGTCCATCTATCCATCCTAAACAGCATAGTCCGCTTGGTTGAGATTTCCAGCCTAAATCAATGCCAATAAATTTCATGGTGATTACACGCATTTTCATTATTTTCGCATTTCCCGGCAACGGCTCACCAAAACAGCAGCTAGTTCCATTCAATAGACATCTCCAATAATTAATGCGCCGTTACCCGAAATCCTTAGTAGGAGACAACAGCCGTTCGCCCTTACTAACGCTAGTTTGAGTTG
The DNA here is from genome assembly GCF_002608075.1 of Nostoc linckia z4. Lineage (GTDB taxonomy): Bacteria > Cyanobacteriota > Cyanobacteriia > Cyanobacteriales > Nostocaceae > Nostoc > Nostoc linckia. The sequence goes on along the minus strand of NZ_LAHA01000001.1, from coordinate 40,100 downwards.
TGAAAAATATTAGTGGTGGTTGTTGACGGTTGACTGTTGACTGTAGTCAAATAAGTCTCTGGGCAGTATTTGGGGCTGCTATATTACTTGTGAACGCAAATGAGTGTGAGTGTTCAAAAACAACTTAAGTTAACTAATATTGAATTACGAAAAAAATCTTGCAATTAATCTTATAATCTTAAAAACATTGTCAGAATTAAGGAGCCAGAATTATTGAAAGTTAGCAAAAAATATGACGTTTGAGATATTCCTTAATTCTTCATTGAAAGAAAATTTTTCACAGTTATTTCAAAATCCACAATAGGATTATTTGAAATTTTTACAACTAAAATAGTTTGGTTATGTCCTAACTATTCTAAACTACTTCTAAATTCTGAATTCTGACTCCTGACTCCTGAATTCTGACTCCTGACTCCTGAATTCTGACTCCTGAATTCTGACTCCTGAATTCTGAATTCTGACTCCTGATTCCTGTTTTCTTTTATCTCACAATAATCTAATTAAATTAATTGCGATGCAGATTTTATTTTTACATCCCAACTTTCCCGCGCAATTTCGTAACCTCGCGATGTTTTTGGGCAGGGATAAAAATTTCAGAATAGTCTATGGCACAAATCGTCGCGAAGGAGAATTATTTGGCGTTCATAAAGCTATTTATACTCCTTCTCGTGAAGCTGCTCCCCAAACCCACCACTACGTTCGTAACCTGGAAAATGCTGTACTTACTGGTCAAGCTGTTTACCGGATGGCGGAAAAATTAAAAGCTGAGGGTTTCGTTCCAGATATAATTTATGGTCATTCTGGTTGGGGGCCGACTTTGTTTATGAAAGATGTGTTTCCCAAGGCAGAATTATTGTGTTATTTTGAGTGGTTTTATCATGCTTATGGTTCCGATGCAGATTTCGATCCCAATGAGCCATTAAATGCTGATGATGTATGCCGAATTCGCGTAAAAAATGCACCGATTTTAACTGATTTATACAGTTGCGATCGCGGACTTTCTCCTACTAATTGGCAGCGGCAACAGTTTCCTAAAGAATTTCAAGATAAAATCACAGTCTGTCATGACGGAATTGATACCAAATTTTTTGCTCCTCAACCAGATGCTAAGTTAGTTTTACCAAGAATAAATCTCGACCTTTCCCATGTACAAGAATTGGTAACTTACGTGGGAAGAGGAATGGAACCTTATAGAGGTTTTCCCCAGTTTATGGAAGCTGTAGCCCTACTTCAACAACGCCGACCCCAATGCCATGTAGTAGTTGTGGGAGAAGACAGAGTTGCTTATGGTAAAAATCTCCCCGATGGTAAGACTTATAAACAATTAATGCTAGAAAAATTATCTTTAGATTTATCAAGGCTGCACTTTACAGATAGTCTACCTTACCATGAATATCTCCAAGTATTACAAGCGTCTTCTGCTCATATTTATTTAACCCGTCCTTTTGTTTTATCTTGGTCGATGTTAGAGTCAATGTCAGTGGGATGTTTGTTAGTAGCTTCCAGAACTTCACCAGTTTTAGAGGTAATACAAGATGGCGTTAATGGACTACTTGTAGATTTCTTTTCTCCCCAAAATATTGCAGATCGAGTTGAAGAAGCCCTAGATAATCCTCAAGAAATGAAAGCGATTCGTGCCAACGCACGAGCGACAATTCTCCAACATTATGATGTAGCAAAACTATTACCAGAGCATTTGCAATGGATGTTAGCTACTAAGAAGGCTGAGAGTAAAAAGCGCCAAACTCCTAAAGTTTCTAAAGGATTTGCCGGAAATTAAATCAGTTATCAATACTGACAGAGAGTGGATGAGGGAGACAAGGGGACAAGGGAGAAGAGGAGCAGAGGAAGAAATGACTAATGATTAATGACTAATAACTAATGACTAATAATACTAAAAATGCGAATTCTGATTACTATTGCCCATTTTTTTAAACCTAGCGATGAGGGCCGTCATGCTTCCCAACGCAAAGACCCCAAACCTCGTTTGCAAGCTTTGAGCCAAAGCCTTGCTAGCTTGCACCAATTATTTGGTAAATCTCAAAGTATCATTAATATTGCTCAACGATTAGCTTTTCCTGCCAATCAACCCTTATCTCACGAATTAGATATTGTTATTTGTACAACTCAAAATAATCATCTTTTGAATCAGCTTCCTATACCATCTCATTTATATAAGCATCATTCTAGTAATGTAGAACCGATGCTTTTAGGATTTGAGTGCCAAGCTGTGCTGCAAAGTTATCTTGGAAAATACGATTACTATTGCTTTATGGAAGATGATTTAATCGTTCATGACCCTTGGTTTTTTGTTAAATTAGATTGGTTTACCCAACAAACAAATGACGCAAATTTGCTCCAGCCAAATCGTTATGAAATTTCACTGAATGGTTTAGTTCATAAAGCTTACATTGATGGAGATTTGGCTTTACGAGTTACTGCTCCTTTTCAAAACGTGCAGGAACAACAAGAACTCAAGGGTACAATTATGAATACATCTATTACATTTAATCGTGCCCTCAATCCTCATTCAGGTTGTTATTTTCTAAATGCAAATCAGATGGTTTATTGGGCTAATCAATCTTATTTTTTTAACAGAGATACAAGCTTTATTGGCCCTTTAGAAAGTGCTGCAACTTTGGGCATTATGAAAACATTCCGAGTTTATAAAACCTCACCTGAACAAGCCAGCTTTTTGGAAATTCAACACTTTGGTACAGGTTTTTTAGGTTTAATTGGAGGACAAGTAGGTTTGGCACAAAATTAATAAAAGTTTGGATTTTTAATTTGGCAAGCAAGATATATTATATAGGTTTTTCACTAGCAAAATTCCATGCGCCGAGATTCAATATTTTACAAAATATTCCAACAATCACCTAGTTTACTATTTGAACTATTGACAAATCCTCCACCAAATGCAGATGCTTATCGATTTGATTCAGTGGCTCTCAAAGAAGCAAAGTTTGAAATTGATGGAGTATTTTTGCCACCAGAACATGAAAGCCCCGGTGCTGTATATTTCTGTGAAGTACAATTTCAAAAAGATGAACAGTTGTACGAAAGATTATTTGCAGAATCTTCGTTATATTTCTATCGCAATCGTGCCAGATTTTCCGATTGGCAAGCAGTAATCATTTATCCATCAAGGAGTGTGGAACAAAGGGATATTTATCCCCATCGAAATCAGCTGAATGGAAACCAAGTCCATCGTGTCTATTTAGATGAATTGGGGGATATTCGTCAGTTACCTTTATGGGTTGCGTTAATGGTCTTAACTACAGTGGAGGAACAACAAGCACCTTCTGAAGCCAGATATTTGCTTGAGCGTTCTTCTGTTGAACAGCCTGAAACTATAAATCGCGCCATAATTGACTTAGTGACAACGATAATAATGTACAAGTTTGAACAACTAAGCCGTAAGGAGGTTGAAGAAATGTTAGGAATTACCCTCAAGGAAACAAGAGTTTACCGAGAAATCAAGGAAGAAGGACGAGAAGAAGGGCGAGAAGAAGGACGAGAAGAAGGAGAAAGGTCGCTGATTTTTCGTCAACTAACTCGAAGAGTGGGAGAATTACCTCTAGATGTGCGCGATCGCATTCAAACTCTCAACCTAGAACAACTAGAAAATCTTGGCGAAGCACTGTTAGATTTTACCAGTATGGCCGATTTGCAGGCTTGGTTAGAAGCATAACGATCGAGTAGGCTCAAGAACAGCCTTAATCTTTTCAAATTTGCAGATAGAAACTTTGCAATCTCCCGAAATTCATCACAAATCTGCTCTCACCACTAAATTTGTAATTCCCCAACGGCGAGTTGACACGGAAAATGTCAAAATTAAATGAGTTTTGCGTAGACGCGTTTGGGTTGATGCAGCTTCTTGTAGAGAAAAGAAGCGGATTACCACCAGACTGCAATTTCATTAGCGCAGATTTGAGATAACTAAGTTGAAAATTTATGGGCAAGCAACGTGTTCTTTCTGGAGTTCAACCAACCGGCAATTACCATCTAGGCAACTACTTGGGAGCCATTCGCAACTGGGTAGAAGGTCAGAGCGAATACGAAAATTACCTGTTCGTGGCTGATTTACACGCAATTACAGTGCCACACGACCCAACACAGTTGGCAGCTGATACTTATACCCTTGTTGCTTTGTATCTAGCTTGTGGTCTTGATTTAAATCACTCCACCATTTTTGTGCAATCCCACGTTTCAGCCCACAGCGAACTCACCTGGTTGCTCAACTGTATTACACCCCTAAACTGGCTGCAAGATATGATCCAGTTTAAGGAAAAGGCCGTCAAACAGGGAGAAAATGTGAGTGCAGGTTTACTGGATTACCCAGTACTGATGGCATCTGATATTTTGCTTTACCAAGCGGATAAAGTCCCAGTGGGTGAAGACCAAAAGCAACACTTGGAATTAACACGGGATATTGCAGCTCGGTTAAATCACCAATTTGGTAAACCAGATCGTCCAGTTTTGAAGTTACCAGATCCTTTAATTCCCAAACAAGGCGCAAGGGTGATGAGTTTGGCAGATGGTACGCGCAAAATGTCTAAGTCCGATCCTTCAGATTTAAGCCGCATCAATTTGCTAGATTCCCCAGAGCAAATTCAATACAAAATTAAGCGTTGTAAAACCGATCCGATTCGTGGTTTGATTTTTGACGACCCAGAGCGTCCAGAATGCAATAATTTATTAACTCTGTATACTTTGCTTTCTGGAAAGACAAAAGAAGATGTAGCAGTTGAGTGTCAGGATATGGGCTGGGGACAATTCAAGCCATTGTTAGCAGATACAATGATTGAGGCTCTCAAACCAATCCAAGAAAAATATCAGGCGATAACTGAAGACAAAAGCTATTTAGAGTCTGTGTTGCGGGATGGAGCCGAAAAAGCGAGAGCGATCGCCAATCAAACTCTATCACAAGTCAAAGTCGCTTTAGGCTACTCTCTGCCTCTATGAGTTTTACCTTTTGGGTGTGATTTGTTATACCATTTAACAAGAAAGAATCCAGAATTCAGATTTCTGAATTCTGATTTCTGACTTATTCTTTAATAAATAAAGATTTCTAATGATATGCATCACACCCATAGCCCCACTGCCTTCCGTAGAGCCGTGCAAGCAGGTGAATTTCTGGTTACGGCTGAGGTAGCACCTCCAAAGGGAGGAGATCCAACCCACATGATTAAAATGGCGGCGACCCTTAAGGGGAGGGTTCATGCCGTCAATATTACCGATGGTAGCCGCGCTGTGCTGCGGATGTCTTCATTAGTGGCATCACTAATTTTATTACAAAACGGTGTCGAGCCGATTTGTCAAATTGCTTGCCGCGATCGCAACCGCATTGGTTTACAAGCCGATTTGATGGGCGCTCATGCTTTAGGCATACACAATATCTTAGCCCTCACTGGCGACCCAGTAAAAGCAGGCGATCATTCAGAAGCCAAAGCTGTTTTTGACTTGGAAGCTGTGCGACTGCTACAAATAATTCGCAAAATGAATCAAGGCGTTGATTGCAACGATAAACCCCTAACTGATGGGGCACTAGATTTATTTCCTGGTGCAGCAGTAGATCCACAATGTAAGAGTTGGTCGGGTTTGCAAAGTCGATTTGAACGCAAAATCGAAGCCGGAGCGCAATTTTTTCAAAGTCAGTTAATTACCGATTTTGAACGTCTAGAAAAATTTATGGACACAATTGCCACTGGTTATAAAAAACCAATTTTGGCAGGAATTTTTCTGTTGAAATCAGCTAAAAATGCTCATTTTATTAATAAGTGTGTTCCGGGAGTAAATATTCCCCAACATATTATTGATAGATTGGCCAAAGCCAAAGATCCCCTTGAAGAAGGCATGAAAATTGCTGCCGAACAAGTGCAAATAGCGCGGCAATTGTGTCAAGGTGTCCACATGATGGCAGTGAAACGTGAAGATTTAATTTCACCAATTTTAGATTTAGCTGGAGTTGCAACAGTTAATCAGTTGGTAGCAAGGTAAAGGCAGCAATAAATTAGACTTCTAAGAGAAGTAGGGAAAAGGGAAAGGGGAAAGGGGGAAAGGTTTGATATTTTCCCTTTTCCCAATAAAGATGTATACCTTTTCCCACAAGAGTACAAAAAGCACTCTTGTGCAAAAGGTCTATTTTTAATGAAAGCAGTTGGTTATTCCACCTGCTTTTTCTATGTGGAAATAGAAGGCGATCGCTTTTGTTGATAAACTTTAAATACAGACTTTTACGTTAACTAAATACCAGTGCAAACTGATAAAATATTTTATAGCTTATTTCAAAGTTTTCCCAGCATATTTTTTGCTATAATTGGAGATACAACTGTTAACGTCAATGCCTATGAATTTGTTTCTGTGGAAGTAAAAGAAACTGCCTTTCGCATTGATGGGGTGTTTGTTCCTACAAATGAAAGTATAGATCAACCACTATACTTTGTTGAAGTTCAGTTTCAACTAGACTCGGTTTTTTACAGACGCTTCTTTGCAGAAATCTTTGTTTATTTACGCCAAAACCAATCAGTAAATCATTGGCGTGCTGTAGTTATCTATCCTCAAAGGAGTTTAGATCCAAGCGATCGCTTGCCCTATGAGTTGCTACTAAACAGTCCACAAGTGCAATGTATTTATCTAGATGAATTAGGGACAACAGACAACTCATTGCAAATAGCGATCGTCAAATTAATTATCGAGAAAGAAGAGACAGCCATTGACAAAGGTAAAGAATTGATTTTGCAGGCAAGACAGCAACTGGCAGATGAAGCAACCAAAAAGCAAATTGTAGAATTGATAGAAACCATCTTGTTGTACAAATTTACCCGATTAAGCCGAGAGGAGTTAGAAAAAATGTTGGGCATAGATGAGGAATTCAAGAAAACAAGAATGTATCAATCAATCAAACAAGACGGCTTGGAAGAAGGCCGTCAAGAAGGCCGCCAGGAAGCTAAATTAGAAGCTGTTCCAAGGTTGTTGTTATTAGGTTTAAGTGTGGAACAAATAGCAACGGCTCTTGATTTAACAGTTGAGCAAGTACAGCAAGTAGCTGAAAATCAGTCTGGCTGATTGTGCATTGTTGTTGAATTTGGTGCTTTACCTTTGGCAACACTTTTCTGTACATCGCTTAACCAATTGCCTGTAACCATCCTCGTCATAATAGACTTCTAAGAGAAGTCGGGAAAAGGGGAAGGGAAAAGGGGGAAAGGTTTGGTATTTTCCCTTTCTTCTTTAACATGATTCCCTTTGACCACAAGAGTCCAAAAAGCAATTGATTGCAAGAGGTCTAATGGCGAGAATGGTTTTTGTTTTGGTATTAAATATTAGTCTCTAGCGGCATATCACTAATGACATAGAGTACTCAGCCGCTTGAGACTTGTCCGTTGCATCAAAATAGGTTACATCTTACCGTGTTGCAGCACTTCTTGTAGATGGTGACGAATTTCTTTGGCTTGCTCAATATCAGATTGCCGCAATTTCTGGAACAACTCTACACATGGCTGGGAACCCACTTCTTGTGCATCTTTAATGTAAGTTTCATAAGCTTTAACAGCTTCAGCCTTGTTGTGCAACACGGTGACAAAATCATACTCCAAGTTGCTAATTGGTTCTTGAGACTGTCCGTTACCTCTATTAGTAGTCATTATTTGAACCTCTTCTAAGATTTCTAATTCACTTATACTGAGCCTTAGAGAGTAATTCATCTTCCAAAAAGGGTATAGTTCAATACGTCGGAAGTACCTTGCAAGGGTCGGTAATGTACCAAATAACTAGTCAGTTCTTGATTTTGTAATTGTTATTATTTGAGAAACATCATGAATTGTTGCCTATTTATCGTTGATATTCAAAATGGATTTATAACTCAAAATACCAGTGATGTTGTACAGAAAATTAAGTTTTTACTAAAACAAAATATATTCGACAATGTTATATTCAGTAGATTTATAAATACCACCGATAGTCCTTATGTAAAATATTTAAATTGGCATCAACTTTTTTCTGAAACAGAACAAAAAATTGTTGACGATATTGAACCATTTGCTAAGATAGTTTTTGACAAAACTGTTTATACTGCTTGCAATGAAGAAACTTTAAGATTTCTTCAAACAAGAAATATTCAGACAGTATTTATTTGTGGAATTGATACCGAGGGTTGTGTATTAAAAACTGCTATTGATTTTTTTGAAAATAATATTATTTCTTATGTTTTGACGTATTATTCAGCATCAAATGGAGGTGATGATTACCACAAAGCAGCAATTTTAATTTTGAGTCAATTAATTGGAATCAACAAAATTATAACTGAATCTTTAGATAAAGAAAATTTAAATAAATATTTAAACCAATTCAATTTTGAATAATCTGATTTGGCGCAGCCTCATAAAAAAATGGTATCAGCCGTAGCCTCAAGCAAAGGAGCGGGGAGATTAAAAAGTAAAAAGATACCTTTATTACTTTTATCTTTTATCTTTAAATTTACTTTTCTCCCACTCCTGTTTTTGATAGGAATTTATGCGAGAGGTTGGTTTTCTTCACATTGACGTGAATACTGAAATTGCAGATCCTTTGGGCGTTCCCTACCTCCTTTATAAACAATAGGACACAATTTAGTGTTAGCGCTTATACAATCCATGTGTGGCGTTTTAGCACAGACTATTAATAGGCCACCCAGAATAAACAATAAGCCACAAATTGCAGCCGTTTGAAAAGAAGAAATCTCTAAGACCCCGTGAACTACAATTTCTCGGAGAACAGAAACAATTGTTACCTCAACTGCGACTCCTACAGAAATACTATGTTCTTGCAAATAGACCATTAATAGTCGAAATAACTCGACTAAAATTAACACAAATAGTATTTTTGCAGTCACATGTTTATAGTCTAGTGGCTGCGTGAGGGCAACACCTATCCCCCACAATTGAATGAGCATAACGGCGAATAAACCCAAACACAAGACAATCACAATTAAGTCTTGAAAGGCTTCCATGTTGCGAACAATTGAATGGCGATCTAGCCAGCGATCGCAAAATAAAAATCGACTCTTCAGGCGCTTTTGCATTACGTTTCATTCCAGTTAGGACAACTTCAGACAACACCAGCGAGTCAACCCATAATTTTATGTTACAGCAGAATTCAGAACTCAGAATTCAGAATTCAGGAGTCAGAATTCAGAACTCAGAATTCATCAGGAATCTAGTAGGATTAGTATATTGACTTATCACATATTCTGACCCTTAAACTCTTATACCGAATTTTGAGGAAAGTCTCAAACCCTAACATCAAGGTTTTTTTATTCTGAATTCTGAATTCTGAATTCTTCTGTTCACTATTTACTATTTATCGAATTAAATTTTGTGCTTGTTGTAACAATTGTTCGGTGTTTTTTGCCCATTGATAATTTCCCTGAGCATTGTATAAATCTCTGGCAAATTGTAAGACTTGTACGGCATCATTATATTGTTGTAACTGCATAAAAACTAACCCAGCACCATAATAAGCATTGGGATAGTTAGAGTTAGCTTCGGCTGATTTTCTAAAAGCTTCTAAAGCTTCTTGTAATTTACGTTGATTAAATAAAATTGAACCAATATTATAATGAGCTTCTGGATATTTAGGATTAATTTTTATTGCTTGATTAAAGGCTTCTTTAGCTCGATCGCTCTGATTTTGCTGTAGATAACACATGCCAATATGATAATAAGGTTCTGGGGCATTTTTGCTATATTCTATGGCTTTTTTAAAAGATGCGATCGCCCGATCGCAATCTCGTCGCTGTTCTCGTAGTAAGCCCAAGTTATAGTGAGCAAATCCTAGTTTGGGATCGAGTTCTAAGGCGCGTAGCAAGTAATCGTTAGCTAACTCTAAATTATTCCCTTCTAACAACGCACCGCCTAAATTAGCGAAAGCCGGAGCAAATTTCGGATCGGCTTGCGTCGCTCGATAAAATGCGTCCGCAGAGGGTTGTAATTGTCCTATTTGTCGTAATGCTAGCCCTAAGTTGTAATGTGCGGCGGCTAATGTGGGATCTAATTGACTTGCTTGTTTAAAGGCGGCGATGGCATCTTGCACTCTTCCCGCCTGAATTGCTTGTAAGCCTTGGTTTAACCAGTCCATAGCACTTTGAGTGTTAGATTGTGCCAGGTTTGAGGGAAATGAGGGGATGCGGGGACGCGGGGACGCGGGGACGTGGGGACGCGGGGACGTGGGGATGCGGGGACGCGGGGATGCGGGGACGTGGGGAGGCAAAGATAAGAGGGATGAGGGAAATGAGGGAGAGGGGACGCTACCTACTAATATCAAACTGACTAAAGTTGTTATGCCATATTTATCAAGTGATAATTTCATAGATTTTCTAAATCGCAACAATTTTCAGTTAGTTTACTTAACAAAAAGTTTGGGGAATGCTAAAGTTTTTTACAAAACTTTTTGATTACCTATTGAACTTTGTTTAGCTTAACTTTTCTTAAGCTAAATCTTACGACAGGCTACAATTTTTTTAAATATCGATTAAAGGTAGGATAATAACAAATTAAAGAAGGGGTAATTTTGACTGCGCCAATTTAAGATTTGAGATTTTAGATGATTTCGGTTCATGTCTCCCCCAGGCTGCGTCGCACTTCGCTAACATGGGCGGAACAAATTCCAAATTAAAAATCCTCAAGCCCCTACCCAGAGTGGTCGGGTAAATGCAAAATCGTTCGACTGAGCGGAGTCGAAGTCTAAAATTTAAAATCCAAAATCGATTGACTCCAGAAAACCATTTTTTATCCCTGATAAAGATAGCGTAATGCGGTTGGTAATGAATTACCGCAAGGGAGGTTTTATGAACGAAAAAGTAAAATCGGGTTCGCGGAATGTTGCAATTGTTGGGCCTTATTTAAGTGGAAAAACAACTTTACTAGAAAGTTTGTTATTTGTTACAGGGGCGATTTCTCGCAAAGGAAATGTTAAAGACAGCAACACAGTAGGAGATAGTGCTGCCGAGTCCCGCGATCGCCACATGAGTGTAGAAGTCAGCGCTGCTAGCACTGAGTATAACGGTACTCGCTTCACTTTTGTTGATTGTCCCGGAAGTGTAGAATTTGCCCAAGAAACATACAATGCTTTAATCGGAGTTGATGCCGCAATTGTAGTTTGCGAACCGATACGCGATCGAGTCCTCACCCTCGCCCCTTTATTTAAATTCCTTGACGATTGGGAAATTCCCCACATAGTTTTCGTCAACAAAATGGATCGGGCAAATATCCATGTTTTAGAAACATTAAACGCCCTGAAAGCAGTATCCAGCCGTCCCCTAGTAGCGCATCAATATCCCATCATGCAAGGGGAACAACTCACCGGCTTCATCGACATGGTGAGCGAACAAGCATATCAATATCATCCCGGCGCACCCGCTGACCCCATCCCCTTCCCCGAAAATTTAAAAGAAGAAGAACATATCGCACGGGCCCAAATGCTCGAAGCCCTAGCAAACTTTGACGACCACTTACTCGAAGAACTGTTAGAAGATATCGAACCACCCCAAGAAGAAATCCTCAAAGATTTAAAAATGGAATTAGGGGCAGATTTAGTAGTCCCGGTTTTCTTTGGTGTGGCAGAACAAGATTATGGTGTTAGACCTTTAATAGAAGCTTTGTTACGGGAAGCCCCCGAACCAGAAACCGCAGCAGAACGCCGCTTAAAAAATATCAAAGGCGATACTCCCATCGCGCAGGTACTCAAAACTTTCTACACTCCCCAAGGTGGCAAACTTTCTCTGGTGCGCGTTTGGCGGGGTAAATTAACCGATGGTGTTGTCCTCAATGGCGTTCGCACCGGTGGAATTTATCGCCTCATGGGACAACAACAGCAATTAGTGAACGAAGTTGCTGCTGGTGAAATTGTTGCCTTGAGTCGCTTAGAAGGAATCAAGACCGGGGATACAATTTCCACAGAACAACCTTCAGCAATGCAATTACCCAAAGCTGAACAGTTGGAACCTGTGTATGCCCTCGCCATTACACCCGAAAAGCGCAACGATGAAGTTAAACTCAGTGCAGCCATTACTAAACTCTTAGAAGAAGACTGTTCCCTGGCTTGGGAACAACACGGCGACACCCACGAAGTAATCCTTTGGGGTCAAGGCGAAATTCATTTGCAAGTCGCCTTGGATAGACTGCGCCGCAAATATAACTTGCCCATGACAACCCACTTACCGCAAGTTCCTTACAAAGAAACCATCCGCAAAACGGTGGCTTCAGTTCACGGACGGTACAAACATCAAAGTGGCGGTCACGGTCAATTTGGTGATGTTTTCCTAGAAATCAAACCCCTACCACGGGGCGAAGGATTTAACTTTAATGAAACCATCGTCGGTGGTGTCGTTCCGAGACAGTACATCCCTGGCGTAGAAATGGGCGTGCGGGAATTTCTGGCACACGGGCCTCTGGGCTTCCCTGTAGTGGATGTAGCGGTAACTTTAACCAACGGTTCCTACCACACCGTGGATAGTTCCGAACAAGCCTTTAAACAAGCCGCCCGCTTAGCTATGCAAACAGGCATACCCCAAGCACAACCCACGCTATTAGAACCAATTTTGCATGTAGAAGTGACAACACCAAGCGAATTCACCTCCAAAGTGTTGCAACTACTCAGTGGGAGACGGGGACAAATCTTAGGCTACGAAGGCAGAAGCGATTGGCAAGGCTGGGATAAAGTAGTTGCATACTTGCCACAAGCAGAGATGCAGAATTTTATTGTAGAGTTGCGATCGCTCACCTTAGGCGTTGGTTCCTTCCACTGGGTCTATGACCATTTGCAAGAAGTTCCCGATAAACTCGCCGAACGCGTCCTAGCTACCAATGGCAATGGTAATAACGGCAACGGCAAGTAATTTTAGATTTTAGATTTTGGATTTTTAATTCATCTAAAATCAACCATAGCCCGAAACTAAAAATTTCGGGCTAATTAAGTAATTTTCAATCAATCGTTGTTAGTCTATGTCTTCTTCGCTAAGACCTGCATCTTTAAGCAGTCCTTTAAGTGTTCCAATCGGTAAATCACGATTACCATGAACAGGAATAGAGAGAATAACACCTTCCTTTGCATAAATATGGTGACTGCCAGTAATCCGTTTCAGATTCCAGCCATACCGTTCAACAATTTTACATAAGCCTTTACCAGAAACTGATTTCTTGACACTCCCCCGCTAACCGCAAAGCGGTGTAGCGGGAGATTCTTGCTTCTCAGAAACACGCTTTTTGGTACAAGTACCAACGAGTCTTACTGCTTCTCCACAAGCTTGAATTTCTGTGTGTCCCACAGTATTTGTTGACAGTATTCTTATCCCTTCTGCTCTTAAGTTCCGCGAGGCATTTTCATCTCTGTCGTGGGTTGTTTGGCAACTTGAACAGATCCACTCACGGATACTCAAATTCAGTAAATCATTTTTATGACMACAACATGAACAAAGCTTTGAACTAGGAAAGAATCTGTCAACTTGAACAAATTTACCTCCCTCTCTCTCTAGTTTGTAGCTGATGAAATTAAGCAACATACCAAATCCAGCGTCATGTATTGATAAGGCAAGCTTAGTACGTGCTAATCCTTGAATACAAAGGTTYTCAGTTACTATGACTTGGTTATCATCAACTAACTTTCGTGAGAGTTTATGGAGAAAATCTTGTCGAGTATGTGATATTTTTTCGTGAACTTTGGCGACTACTTTAACAGATGAACGTCTATTGTTAGACCCTTTAGCTTTACGAGATAAAGCTTTTTGCCTAATTCTCAACCGTTTAGCATATTCCCTAGTAGGCTTAATTGGGTCAACTTTATAACAGGTTTCACCATCAAAGACAGTTATTAAACTGGTTAACCCTAAATCAATTCCTGATATCTTCCCTTGCTTGTTGTTTGTTAAATCTCCGGTTTCAAATAAGATTGCAGCAAAATATTTATCTGTACTTGTTTTAGAAACACTTACAGATTTAATCTTACCATTAACATTCTTTGAAAGACTCGCTTTAACAATACCAAGCTTAGGTAGCTTTAGTCCATCATCTTTAATTGAACAACTCTCAGGGAATCGAATTGATTGCTTGGAATGTTTACTCTTGAACTTAGGGAATCCACTACGTTTTACAAAGAAGTTTTTAAACGCAGTTTCTAGATTCTTGAGTGATTGTTGTAGAACAGCAGCAGTTGGTTCTTGTAACCATTCATAATCAGCCAGTTTCTTCAGCTGGGTAAGGTCTTTAGCCATTTGGCAGTAAGTCATGCCTTTACCCGTTTCTTCGTATTGAGCATTAGTTTTATTGAGGTAGAAATTCCAAACAAAGCGGGAACATCCAAAGCTTTTAGCCAAGGACATCTCCTGTTCTTTGTTGGGGTAAATTCTGACCTTCAATACATCTAACATCAATAAGATTTTGAGAAACTATCGTGAGGCAGTGTGCAGAACAGGGGGTTTCCACGCCACTTGCTACAACGGGGGGAACCCCCGCAACGCAGTGGCTCCCCATGAACAACTGCCGTGTTAATCTACTACTTACCGCTATGTCTTGTCAATACATGTACAATCATGGTTTCAGGTCTGTTTACAGGCTTAACGCTCATATCCTTCTAGTTGTGAAGTACCGCAGAAAGGCTATTAATGCAGAAATACTAAACAGGTTAAAAGAAATAATCACAGATACCCTCAAAAAGTGGGACTGTGAATTACTGGAATTTAATGGCGAACCAGACCATGTACACTTATTAATTGATTACAAACCAGACAAACCACTCTCAACACTGATTGGAAATATCAAGACAGTGAGCAGTAGATTAATCCGCAAAGAGTTCCCCTGGTTGGCTAAAAAATACTTTTACAACAAGCCTTATTTTTGGACTGGTGCGTACTTTGTGGCTAGTTGTGGTGGTGTCACAGTTGAGCAATTAAAGAATTACGTCGAGAACCAACAACAACCAAAACAATGATTCGCTGCGCTCAATTTTATATTGGTCGCAATTCATCATCCCGTTAAGCTTTGCTGTAACGGGAGTCAAGAAAGCTCCATTAAGATAGAGATAGTTCAATCAGCTGTTTATCCGGTTCAAGTTCTTCCTGCTGGCTAGCAACTTCAAGCCAACCCTGGATTGCATCTTTAAGCATTTCTAATAGATGTTCGTAGCTTTCTCCCCAAGTGTGACATCCTGGTAAAGCTGGTACAGATGCACACCAAACACCATCTTCTTGCCAGATAACCGCCTTAATTTTCATAATAAATCTGTTGCATTCTCGTGTTGTAAATCTTAGCGTAACTAGATTTACAAGCCAAGCTGCATTGCATATTTTTCGGAATTTCCAAGTTGAGCAACTCAAGCTAAAATTATTAATTATTATTTAATCTTAATTGATTAATTTGTAATTTTATTTATTCAATTTATTTTTCCAACTCAATGTAACTTAATAATGCCCTTCTATATTAGGACTTACGCAAAAACTCTCTCAAACCCTCTTTCTTCGTGTCCTTCTCTGACGAGACGCTGCGCGAATGTGTTCTTTGTGGTTCGTTCTTCCGTGACCTTTGCGTAAGTCCTGTATATAACAGAAATACTAAATATAGTAGTTCTAAATCATTTGTAAAATCTTGCTGCTGTTGACAGTCAACGGTCAACAGTCAACGACCAATACTGAAATTTTTCACAAATCAAATAGGATTCATATATAGCAATACTATTTGATTTTTGAATAAAATTCCGTACACTTTACTTTTTTATAACCCTGTTGCCTATTGCCTATTACCTCTTGCCTGCCTATACAGATCGAGCATTTAGGCAGTGGTTAAGAGACGAAATTAAATCTCCGTAGGAGTACGCTTGTGATAACGTAAAATCGTAGTTATTGCGTAAGTCCTGTTGAAAATAATTAGGGCTTGTTGAATAACGATAAAATCCTTATGTTTCAAACTTTTCAGGGTATCATCAGAGAAAAAAGTGCAAGGAAATAGGGGTATGAGGTTGAAAAGCCTTGCATTTACAGAGGATGCGTTGCTTGGGGAGGTAACATTACTGAGTACTGGTTCCCGGTTGAAAAAGAACCAGTAGCCATCAGCCAACACGGTAAATACTGAAAGCTGTTAACTCAACTCAACAAATTGACTATGAATACAGAACAAGCAAACAAAACAATCCGCACAGGAGTTCTAGGTTTCGGTGGACTTGGACAAGCCGCCGCCAAGGTACTTGCTGGCAAACGCGAAATGATTTTAGTCGCAGCAGCAGATCAAAAAGGTTATGCTTACGCCGCAGAAGGTTTAAATACTCAAGAATGTATCGCTACGTATCAATCTCAAGGTTCGTTAGGTTATCTAGAGCCTGTTGGCACATTAAGCAATAACAGCATTCAAGATTTAATCGCTAGTAGTCAGCCTGTAGATGGGTATTTTTTGGCTTTACCTAATCTGCCAAATGATTTTATTCCCTCTGTTGCCAAGCAGTTTATCGAATCTGGTTGGCGGGGTGTACTAGTGGATGCTATTAAGCGCACTAGTGCAGTAGAACAATTACTGGCGATGAAAGATGAACTCCAAGCTGCGGGAATTACTTACATGACAGGATGCGGTGCTACTCCTGGACTGTTAACCGCCGCCGCCGCCCTAGCCGCCCAAAGCTATGCCGAAATTCATAAAGTAGAAATTACCTTTGGTGTGGGAATTGCCAACTGGGAAGCTTACCGCGCCACTGTCCGCGAAGACATCGGACACATGCCTGGTTATACAGTGGAAACTGCTAGGGCAATGACTGATGCAGAGGTGGAAGCACTGTTAGATAAAACTAATGGCGTGCTGACCTTGGAGAACATGGAACACGCCGATGATGTGATGTTAGAAGTAGCGGGAATCGTGGGACGCGATCGCGTTACTGTTGGTGGTGTAGTCGATACTCGCAATCCTAAAAAGCCCCTCAGCACCAACGTTAAGGTAACAGGACGCACCTTTGAAGGTAAAATCTCCACCCATACCTTTACTTTGGGAGATGAAACCAGCATGGCAGCCAATGTCTGCGGCCCTGCTTTCGGCTATCTCAAAGCTGGTAGACAATTGCAACAACGCGGCATTTATGGAATATTTACCGCTGCGGAAATTATGCCCCAATTTGTCAAGTAATAAATGTTGATTGTTGACGGTTGACTGTTGACTGCAAACCGTCAACAGTTAACAGTCTTCTATGGAATATTTTTTTACTTGGAAGTCACTGAAGAATTGTTTGTGAATTTTAATTTGCTGAAGTTTATAAATCGTAATCTCCGGCAGATTGTCACAGCCACATTTCCAGATGCTTAACAAAGCCTACGAGAAAGTGAAGCAATACTCAAAGCAAGTTGTACCACGGTCTCCTTAAAGAGAAGTTGAGATGCCTACAGCAAGCCGCTCAACGTCTAGGTTGTAAGCTTCCCCTTTAACTTCTCTCCCCATCTTTCCACTTCCCCACCCCGCCATCTCCCTACCTCTTGTTCCTGCCATAACTAGGGTTTTCACTAGGTATTTTTTCCTACTTTTGGGCTAGTTTTTAGTGTAACAAGTACCCTAAAACTACAAAAAATCCTGAAATCTATATAAATTAATGGTTTCATCTATCCACATCAGGCTACAACACCTTAGAATGATTCATTGAAAAGTCGAGCCGATGGGATGTACAGCCGTTTTGAGTAAAAATACTCCCAAAGGATGATTTTTGTATTTCTGACAACAGAGATTTCTGTATAGATGTATCAATGTACATCAGTATAAAAATCTCAAGTAAACTTAGGAGTTTGACATGAACAAAGGTGAATTAGTTGATGCCGTAGCTGAAAAGGCTAGTGTTACCAAGAAACAAGCCGATGCCGTTTTAACAGCCGCACTGGAAACGATTATTGAGGCGGTTTCCTCTGGCGATAAAGTAACGCTGGTGGGATTCGGTTCTTTTGAATCACGGGAACGTAAAGCTCGTGAAGGTCGCAACCCGAAAACAAATGAAAAAATGGAAATTCCGGCGACGAAGGTGCCTGCCTTCTCAGCAGGGAAGCTATTTAGAGAAAGGGTAGCACCCCCAAAATCATAGGGTTTGTTTCAGGAAACCTTTTTTTGATGCGGCAACCAGCACACGGGGGAAATTTAGCCTGGGCAGCAGCACTGGCTGGCTGTCCCCCTGATGCTATTCTGGATTTTTCTGCTAGCATCAGCCCTTTGGGGCCACCAAACAGCGCGATCGCTGCGATCGCGTCTGCATTTGGTGATATTAAGCACTATCCAGACCCAAACTATAGTGAACTGAGACTAGCTCTCAGTCACTTCCATCAATTGCCGTATGAGTGGATTCTGCCGGGTAATGGCTCAGCAGAATTACTTACTTTAATAGGTAGAGAATTAGCTCAATTGGCGGCAACACTTTTAATAACTCCAGCCTTTGGCGACTACTATCGAACCTTAGCAGCGTACAAAGCTAAAGTGCTGGAGTGTCCTTTGTCATTAGTCATCGGTCAAGAGTCATCGGTCATCAGTCAAGAGTCATTATTTCTTGACAATGGACAAAAGACCAAAGACAAAGGACTGTTGCTGAACAACCCCCATAACCCAACAGGCAAGTTATTTTCGCGGGACTCAATTTTGCCCTACCTAGAGCAATTTGCCTTGGTAGTGGTGGATGAAGCATTTATGGATTTTGTGCCGCCCAATGAAGAACAAAGCTTAATTCCAGTGGTGCAAGAATATGCGAATTTAGTAATATTGCGATCGCTGACAAAATTTTACAGTCTCCCAGGACTGCGATTGGGATATGCCATTGCTCACCCCGACAGCCTGTCCAAGTGGCAACAATGGCGCGACCCCTGGCCTGTAAACACGCTAGCAGTAGCGGCGGCAATTGCGGCACTCCAGGATCGAGAGTTTCAACAGCAAACCTGGACATGGCTACCACCCGCACGAAAACAACTTTTTCAGGGTTTAGCTAAAATTTCTGGATTGCAACCCCAAGCAAGTGCTGTTAACTTTTTACTGGTTGAGTCTCAAAAATCCACTTTGCAGTTACAGCAAGAATTACTCAAGCACCATCAGATTTTAATCCGCGATTGCCTTAGCTTTAAAGAACTAGGCGATCGCTTTTTCCGGGTTGCTGTACGCGAAGATTTTGATAACCAACGCCTACTCACAGCGCTGAGTGAGTGGGGAGTGGGGACTGGGGACTAGGGACGCAGGGGAAAAGGTTAATGGTTCGACAAGCTCACCAACCGGTTAAAGGGAAAAGGAATAAATTTAATCTTTCCCCTTTTCCCCCTTTCCCCTTACCCCTTTCCCTTTCCCCATACCCCATGCCCTATGCCCCATACCCCATGCCCCATGCCCAAATAAAAAATGACTATTGATTACGATGTCGTAATTATTGGTGGCAGTCTTGCTGGATACCAGGCTGCCCTTGCTGCTAGCCAACTACGTGCCACCGTTGCCTTGGTGCAACCCGAAGTAGACTATGGGTTTATTCATCATTATGCTTTGAGGGAAATTGCGAAACTAACACAAAAATTGCGTAATGCTGTTGGCTTTGGTATTCATGCCACACACACTGACACCTCACAAGAGTGCCACATATCTCTGGCATGGCACGAAGCGATGCTTTATGCTCAAGCCGTTACCTCAAATCTTGAAGAACAATATTCTCCCGCCATCCTGGCGGCGCAGGGAGTCGATATCATCGTTGGTGCTGGGCAATTTCATTCCTCAGCTGAGTTGGCTTTTGTTGTTAACAATCGCTTGTTACGCGCACGCACATATTTACTGGCTAATGGTTCCCGCCCAGAAGTTCCGGAAATTGAAGGATTAGAACCTACAGGTTACCTGACGCTAGCTAATATTTGGCAATCTTTAAATAAAGCGCCTTTACCTAAAAATTGGGTAATTATTGGCGGGGTTCCCCAAAGTATTGAAATTGCCCAAACTTTAGCGTGGTTTGGCTGTGATGTGACGCTGGTAGTTAAGCATTCCTTTGTTTTACCTGATATCGACCCAGAAATCGCCATACTGTTGCAAGCACAGTTGGAAGTTGGAGGTGTGCGCGTCCTCACCAAAAAACCAGTGACTCAAGTTAGGCGTATTGATGATAAAAAATGGCTTCAGGCAGGAGATAAAGCCATTGAAACTGATGAAATTTTAGTGGCGACTGGACAACAGCCAAATCTTGAATCTCTAAATTTGGCTACGGTAGGAGTGAAATGGCATGGACGCCGTTTAGTGGTGAATGAGAAACTACAAACCACTAACCACCGCATTTACGCTTGTGGTGATGTCATTGGTGGTTATGACTTTGCAAATATCGCTAATTATGAAGCGAAAATTGCTCTCAAAAATGCGCTATTTTTTCCTAGATTAAAAGTCAATTATCGCTGCATTCCTTGGGCAATATTTTCAGTGCCCGTGATGGCGCAAGTGGGTTTAACTGAAGCACAGGCACAACGTCAATTTCGTAGAGATGAATTTTTAGTTTTACGACAATATTTTAAAAAAGTGGCAGCAGCTCAACTCCGAGATGAAACCACAGGTATATGTAAATTAATTGTCCTACGCAATGGCGAAATTTTAGGTGCTTCAATATTAGGTGCAGAAGCCGGAGAATTAATTAATTTGATTGCTTTGGCAATGTCTGAAAAAATTAAAATCAAAAATTTAGTTAATTTCTCTCCCCTCTATCTCAGTTTCTCTGAGATTGTGGAACAAATTGTTACAGAGTGGAGTAAACAAAAGTTAAATACTAACATCCCTTTGCAAGAGTTTCTCGAAGGCTTCTTCCATTTTCGCCGCAATTGGAATTTGTGAATTGGGCATGGGGTATCCCTTCTCTGCGAGACGCTACGCGAACGGCTTCGCTCAGGGCAAGTGGGCATTGGGTATGGGGCAGAGGAGAAAAACTCATATCCCCTGCTCCCCTGCTACCTTGTCTACCAATACGGTTGTGATAAGCAGTATGAACTTTTCTTGTGGTCTGGGAAAAGGTTGAGGGGTAAGGGATAAAGGATGTATTTGAAACCTTTCCCCTTTCCCCTTTTCCCTTTAACCGAACCGTATTGCCTTGTCTCCTACCCTGCGGGTTCGTGCTAGCGTCTCCCAAAGAGAAGCTAAAGCTACATCTCCTTCATCGCCATAACACCTGCATTATTACCCAAACTACTGCTGCCGCTACCAATGGTACGCTGAGGTTATCTGTACCGTGGGGTGAAACTGCTTCAGCCAAAGTTGCAAAAGTAGCAGTTACTATAGCTGTCAATAAAGCCCATCCCAAAGTCAAAGGAATTGCTAGGGGGCTAAGAAAAGAACCAGGAAGCAGCAACAGCACCAAAAAAATTGCCACTGTACTCGCTACAAACATCACTGCGGAACCTTCCCAAGAACGCACAGAATTACCTACTTGGTACTTATGCTCCCCGAAGCGCCTCCCAATTAATGCCGCTAGTGCATCACCCCAAGTCATAGCCATAATACCAGCTACAGCAATTGGAACGTTATCTACAGGGCCACTTGGTCGCCACAGTAAGCTAAAAAGTAATGTCACGGAAATAGCAAAATAAACTGTACCAGGCGAACTATCTTCGGTATCCATTGCGCCAATAACCCGGTAGCGGTAAAACAGGTAATTCAGCGCGATAAACGTAGCAAAAGGAATAATTCCGATTTCCCAGCGATTAAACAGCAGCAGGACACCGAAAACCCACATTCCCGCACCAACATGAATTACCTTACGAGTCAAATCCGGTTTAACACCAAACACCCTACGTAGTCCCTCGCCAATCACGAGTAAACTAGTGGCGTATACGTAAGAAATTACTAACCCGATAATATCGTTGTTTGTCATTGGTCATTAGTCATTGGTCATTAGAGTGTTGACTGTTGACTGGGGAATTATATTCTCCCCACCTCCCCATCTCCCTTGTCTCCCCACTCACCCATCGCTATTTACGTTTAAAGTTCTTTTCTATTAACGAAACGCTACCAATACCTTGGAGAATACCACGACCGATTAAACCTAAACCACGGCCTATGATTTGGGTCAAAATGAAGACTATTCCGCTACCTAAAAAGGCTAATAGTGATTTTAAACGCGGTGCGATCGCGTCACTAAATTCTAAAATCAGTGTGACGAATAAAGGAATATTGGAAAGTTTTGCTAATTCATCGTTGCGAGGAGCATAAATTGAAGTTTTGGCAATACCACGAGGAGCAATTACAAACATTTCGTAGCGACTTTCAAAAATTGCTTGGGCTTCATTAACATAATTATTATAACGATATTTCCATGACAATTCATTCCTAAATCTTTCAATTTCCCTTGTGGAAATTAATCGACTACTATAAAAGTTTTGCTTAATCATTTCTACGTCTGCTAAAGTATTGAGTAATGGTTGCAAAACTCCATTTGCTAGCTGAATCAAAAAATTTTCCAAAATCATTGATGCTTGGGTTTTTGCTTCCTGGCTGACTGCTGGATAGGCTGCGTTATTAATATATATTTCTGTCTGAAATAGCAGATAGCTATACAATTCAAAAACCAAGGGAATTTTATTCAGAATTTCTCTTTCCACAACTTGAGTATTTTGCAGTAGAAAACTGACAATTTCTATATTGTTATTGCCTAATTTAATTAAAGAAAATTTACCAAAAAAATCTGTTACTGCTGCTTGCCATAAATCGCGAATTAAGGTACTTTTGACTGCTGATAATTGATTTATCTCAATTTCAGAAGTCCGCAATTCATCTAATTGTTGAGCCAGTTTTTGCAGAATTAAATAAAGTAATTCCCGCTTTTTTTGTTCCCGCAGAATGTCAATTTCTAAAGTAGTATCTGTAACATTTTCTAAAGGAAATTGAAGTTTAGTAATACATGATGCAAATAAAGCAGATTGTAACGCTGCTGTGGTGAGCAGAGGTGGTGGTATTTGAGTTTGTTGAATACCACCGCTCAATGGAGGAGTGACAGGGGGCCGATCGGCGATCGGAATAATTTTGTCTTGTTGCCTTTCTTGTGCGGAAACCAGCAATCGATTGAGCAACCAACGAGCAGCTAGTAGTTCTCGTCGCTGTCCAGCCAGAATTGCCCGATCTAATACTGGTATTCCAGGTACTTGTAATTGTGCTGTTACTCTCGCTAAGGTGGCGTTAATGTAATCAATTCCTGACAAACGTAAATTATTTCGTAGTTTGAAAAGAGGAAGTGGTGAATGTGTAGAGACGCGATTAATCGCGTCTGTAGAAGAATTCGGAGTTTGGGTTTGGTCAAACCAGTAAAAGCCACCAGCTGCAACTTGTTGCATGGTAATGACTAGTTCTGAAACAGGCGTACCCTTGGGAGAGTAGCCATTTACACCGATAGATTTGGCAGCTAATAGTAATCCTGGCTCTGGAATAGAACTGAGGAGGAAAATAGGCAAGTTGGGGTACAAGGCTCTCAATTGCCTACAGAATTGCAATCCTAGCTGTTGACTGGTGTTAGAGCGACCGTTGCCTAATTCCAAAACTACCAAATTCACTTGGTTGGGGTCTTGTTCGGCAATTTCTGTCAAAATCTGCAAAGCAGCCGTATAACTTTCTACCACTGCTGTAATTTGCAGGTCAGGAATTGCTTCTAGAGCTACCCGTAATCCCAAACGAAAAATCGGGTCTTGGTCTATTAGCAGTAATTTTAAAGGGCGATCGCTCATAATCTGCTCATTTATACAAGTACTGTTTTTTACTAAATTAAAAAACAGTTTTGATACAAAACTTTGCCTTACCCATTGTGACTTGTTTTCGCAAACTGAATAAATCGATCATAATTGCCATAGCAGCCTTCAGTTTGTAATTAAATGAACCTGAGTCTTAGGCACTGGTTGGCAGAACATAACATCGCAATCAATGGCATCAGTGGATTTTCTGCGGGACAATTGGCGGGAATGGCCTACCGTATTGTTCGGGATATGGAAGTCAAAAGTCTGATACCTTTTGATATCTGTACTTTAGTAGAAATTTTAGAACTACCTTTAACTGTTGTTTACCAAGAAATCAGCGTTATTTCTGAGTTGACAGCAAGCTTGTTGCGTAGCCTCAGCCAAAAAAAACCTTTAAAACGCAACGAAGGTACATGGCTAGCCTTTCAAATTGCCTATCTCCAAGCTTTGCAAACAATTTTAAAGCAAGAATCAAGCTTGCAAAGACCCTGGCTAAACCGAGCAAAAATACTTAGCCAAGCAAACCTCCTTGAAGATCCTCAACTGCAAGGACTCCTGAAAACTCTCACTCCTGGTAAATTAACTGACACCCAAGCTGAACAAGCACTATTTTTGCTTGCTGACTCATTACTGGTACAACAAATAAATAATGCTGCCATAGCTTGGTTCATGGTCAATGGTGCAGAGGAAGCTGAAGCTAAACTGATAACACAGCGTTTGCTCAACTCATTTCCCGGTCATTTGCTAGTAGTGGTTACTGAAAATGCTGCTGCTTTAGCCCAACTGCAAAAATTTGTCCGATTGGGAATTTCATCTGTTAATTCTACAGCCAGCGATAAAATTGACTGGCAGCGAGAAATTTACCGAGCAAGTTTGATTAAAAATCTCAGTACACCATTGCTCGCAGAATGCTTTACTCTTAAAGATATTTATGTAGCCCAAAAAGGCTTAATAATAGAAGAAAGTATTGCCGAACAAGATAAAAAAACTCTGACGCCAGTTGATTTAAAAACATGGATACAACAACAGCTAACTGATTTAGAAACCATCGCTGTTATTGAATCAGAACCAGGTTATGGAAAAACTAGTTTTTGCCAACTTTGGGCAGCAGAAGTGGCAGAAAAACTTTATCCTGATTGGATGCCGATAGTAATTAGATTGCGAGATATAACATACGGCAAAACTTTAATTGAAACTTTGAATTCCGCTTTTTCTGTTAATCTTTCAACTTGGTTAGAACAAGAAAATCTTCGCTGTTTGTTGTTGCTAGATGGTCTGGACGAGCTACCACCTTCTGTTGGCTTTATTAAATCAAAAGCAATTTTTATCCAGCAATTGCTCAATTTTCAAGCTCAAAATCGCCACAAAGTTGTGTTAACAACTCAGTCAAATGCATTGCAGGAAATCGACCCAGAAGTATTATTTTTTTTGAAGCGAATTCATATCCAGCCCTTTGATGTCGAAGAACTCAAACAATGGTTTCAGCAGTGGACAAAATTACAATCCTTGCCCATTGCCCAAAATTTATTTACGTTTTTAAAACAGGCGGGATTATTTGGAAAATCAAAATTTCTAGAGTTGTCTGTTTTTGTGCGTCAACCTTTAATGTTACATTTATTAGCTATTTTGCACCGTGAAGGGCTGTTAGATGATGAGGTATTGCAATTAACTAGCAAAGCTACTTTGTTATGGGAAATTCATCATCGCTTGAATTGTTGGTTGTTGGGCTATCCGCTAAGTGGTGGTATGAAAACTATGCTTTTGCGATGGGGATTTGCTCATATTCACCGGACTCCAGAAGCCATCGCGAATTTATTGGGCGATGTTCATGGGGAAGATTTACTTCAACAGATGCAAGCGGTTTCTCTAAAAATTCTACACTCGCAGCGTTACCAAATTAATCAGGAATGTCATAATTTAGCGGGATTTTATTTTAAGATTAGCGATTTGGAAAGCTCACGCCTTCGCCTCTGGCGTTCCCGCAGGGTAGGCGCAAAGGCGCAAAGTAATTTAGTGGAATTTTCCCATGTGAAGTTGGGAGAATATCTTTGTGCGAAAGCTGTTGCTGATGAATTAAAACTGTTGACTCAATACCGAAATGAGGATTACGGGGCGCTGAGTTTTGTGCTTGATTCTCCCGATAGTGTAGCCCAGCATATTTATAATTTACTGGGTTATGGCATTCTGAGTCAGGAAATTGAAGAACTAACTATTGAGGGATTACGCAAGGAGCAAAAAAATCGATTTTCTTTTGAAGTTTTATTTCAACGTCTATTATCTTTCTGGCGTGGTTACTGTGAAGGACGTTGGTTAGATGAAGGAATAGCACACAAAGCTTTGATTGATTTTCACGCATTACAAAATCCTGTGAATGTCGAACAGGTAAACGCTGCGGTGGGACTAAATGTGTTTTTATTGCTTTGTGCTTGTTATCGAGAAACAAAAATTCCTTTTTGGCCTTGTGGAAATCCAGTAAATTTCACAGAATTCAATCCAGAGGCCTTGAGTATGTTAATTGCTAGGACAACTGTTTTACACAAAACTGCTTTCATAACCAGAATCAAATCTCTAGCTGGAATCAATCTATCAGGTGCTTCTTTATTGCAAGTGACGTTGACTCAAATAAATCTTGAACAAACAAACTTATCCAATGCCGAATTAATGGGAGCGAATCTCACAAATGCCAATCTTCAACAGGCTAATTTAACAGGCGCACATCTTCAACAGGCTAATTTAACAGGTGCAAATCTTCAACAGGCTAATTTAACGGGTGCAAATCTTCAACAGGCTAATTTAACGGGTGTAAATCTGAATTTTGCCAATCTCACCAATGCTTGCTTATTTCAGGCAATTCTGAGTGAAAGCAACAAAAAAATAGCTGCTGACAATGGTGCTTTGTTTGCTAAAGAAGCATTTCAAAAATTAAAAAATTTGCGATGGCAGCAACCCTCATTGAACCCCAAAAAAATCACATCCAACACAGATATTAATTGGCATCATCCCGCAACAATCGGACTAATTGAAAGCTGCGAAGGCACAATTTTACCAGTAGATTTATATGAAAATGAGGCAGTTGATGAAACTGTTTTTGGCAATAATTCTATTGGGGAATAGGGCATTGGGCATTGGGCATCCCTTCTCTGCGAGACGCTACGCGAACGGCTTCGCTCAGGGCAAGTGGGCATGGGAGAATAGTAACTCCGCAGTCATCAGTCACCAATCCCTAACTTTCTTCTGAATTACGGTAACCATAAAAGTTAATACTATAGTCCGTAATTCGCACTCCTGTTTGTTCTTCAATTTGGCGTAGAAAATCTTCTGGTAGTTGGACGTGAACATCTAGAATTTGATTTGTATCTATACAATTGACGTGACTATGAGAATCACTAATATTGCCGTACAAACGCCCGTCGCAACGTTCGATACACTCGATGATTCCTTGACTTGATAATGCTTCTAAATTTTGATACACCGAAGTATGACCGATTTCTTTACCTTGTTGGTTCAAGCGATCGTAAATTTCTCTAGCAGAAAGATGTTCGTTAGCTTGCCAAAGCAGTTCTAGAATAAAGCGACGCTGACGGCTGACGCGCATACCCAGTACTTGACACCGTTCTAGCGCATCTTCTAAGGAACGAATTGGTCTTGTAGAAATTGTTTGTTTTTGCATACAGCTTATTAACTGTTCGGGGAATTTTCCCATCTCAATGTTTATTTATTATTCAAATATGCAAGGCTATTACACAAAATTTTTGTACCTGTACTTGTGTTTTGCCTTTCAATGCTGCGTAAGTCACAGGTTGCAATAATGATTTTTTGCTTTTGATGCCTAATTTGCCGACCTTAATCTAAAACAAACTCATTACAACTTTAGCTTAAAAATGAGGTAAATGTCTACCTGAAAGTAGGCATTGCCTTGACAAAAGACACTTATTCTGGTGGGATGCCATATTAATGATGTAGTAATTTTTGAGTTAAAGGTGTGTAATTATAGCAGGTGTAAAAGTAATATTTCAATTGAGCAACATTATGATGTGAGCTGCGATCGCTAGACATTACAAGTTTTATGACTGAGGAGTTTTTGGCAGAATGTAGCATCGATGGCTCAAAACTGCTACTGTGTATTCTCGATCCTAGAGTTGAGCATAAACAAAGTGGCTGCTGAGTCAAAACCAATTGCGATCGCACTTAATAATGAATTGATTAACAATTTAGATCTGTCGCCTGCTCTCGTGGTAATTGAACAATTGCTGCAAGATGGGGTCGCTTCCCACGAACAGCAGCTAAGATTTGATATTAATTACGAACAAGAACCAGGCGATCCAAGGGAACTTTCAGAAATTCCAGAGATTCGGCTGTGGTTTGTGCGTCTAGATGCCAAATACCCTTGGTTACCATTTTTACTAGATTGGAAATCTGGAGAATTTGCTCGTTACGCCGCCATGCTAGTACCACATCAGTTCAGTTCCCAAGAAGGAATTCAGTATAATCCCGAAGCTTTAGAGATATTTTTGATGCACAAAATTTTTGTCTTGGGTGATTGGCTCAAACAGCAAAACATTCCCAGCTTATCGCGGCTGAAATCTATGGCACAAATGCTCGGTTACGAATTAGACGATGCTTTTTTCGAGATATTTTAAATTTCTCAACAGCGAACATTAAGGTAGTAAATTATACAAAATCACGTCAGAATCTCTTCCTCCACTCCCCACTCTTGTACAGACGTGATTAATCGCGTCTCTACCCACTCCCCAGACGCGATTAATCGCGTCTCTACCCACTCCCCAGCTAACAATGCGAATTTTGCTAGTAGAAGACGATCCGGAGCAAATTGAACCCCTTCATGAAGCCTTGGCTCGCTCAGGGCATATTGTAGACGCCGTGGAAGATGGAGCAACAGCCCAATGGTTGATGGGTGAAAAAGATTACGATCTGCTGATTTTTGACTGGATGTTGCCCGATGAAGACGGTATTTTTCTGTGTAAACAGTATCGTCAAGCAAAGAAAGCGGCTCCTATTTTGATGTTGACGGCAAAAGATACCACTGCCGATAAAGTCATGGGGCTAGATGCTGGAGCCGACGATTACCTTGTTAAACCTGTAGATATAGAAGAATTACTGGCACGGGTGCGAGCATTGCGGCGGCGATCGCCATTGTGGTGTGGTGATACATTACAAGTCAACGGGCTATGCCTGCATCTGGACACCATGCGCTTGGAATGGGGAAGCGCCAGCTTGAAACTCAAAAGCCGCGACTTTCAACTACTAGAATACATGATGCGGCATCCTCACCAAATACTCACCCACGATCGGATTGAACAGGCACTCTGGGAATGGGGACAAGAACCTGAAAGCAATGCCGTAGTTGCTCGCGTCAAACGCTTACGCCAACGACTCCGCGAAATCAATCTAGAAACCTGGATTGAAACCGTTTATGGCACCGGCTATCGTTTAGAACCGACTTCTGGGTGATTATCAATTTTGGATTTTGGATTTTGGATTTTGGATTTTGGATTTTGGATTAGAAGTCTTTAGTGCAAAGCTGTTCCAAGAATTTCAAACAATACTTACACCAATTCTCTAAAATTTCGCAACAAATCAATCCCCGCGTCCCCGCGTCCCCCCGTCCCCATCTCTAGCCGTCTTTTGGAGAACTGATATTACTATGCCAACTTGGTATTATTGGGTTCAACGGCTGTATCAAAGCTGGCAAACTCTACCAATTCGAGTACGGGGAACAGCGATCGTTGCCATTCCCATCACCTGCTTGTTTATGGCTTTATCAGCCTTTGCGTGGTTAAAAGCAAGTCTGGTAGAAGATGAAACCTGGGTACAGCATACTCAAACAGTACGCCTAGAAACAAAACAGCTTCTCAACGCCTTGATTGATGCCGAAACCGGAGTTCGAGGTTATGGGCTAACTCAACGCGAGGAATTTTTAGCTCCTTATAAGCAAGCTCAGACAATTATTCCTCCATCCTTGAATCGATTAGAACAGCTGGTACAAGACAATGCTCAGCAAACCCAGCAAATGCAAAAAATTCGCACACTGGTTGATGATAATTTAGAAATATTTCAGCAAAAATTAACTTTACAGCGAGAACTAAAACGAATTCGCGGTCAAACCGATACCTTGGTTCCCGTGGCTTCCCTTTACGAGTGGTTGGAGGAAGGGAAGTTAACAATGGATCGGGTGCGAGAACAAATCGATCGCTTTGCTCAAACTGAAGAAGAATTGTTAATACAGCGCAGACAACATCAAGATTTTTATCGGCAAATTACTTGGATTGTATTGTGTATTTCTGTGGTGTTCGGGACGATGGCAGCTTTGTTTGCAGTTCATCTTTTCTATCAACTAGAGCGAGAATTAGCCAACCGAGAAATCAATTTGCGAGAAACCAATCAGCGTTTAGAAAAAGTATGCGAACAACTCCAGCGATTTACTGCTAATGCTTCTCACGAACTCAGGGCACCTTTAGCAGCAATCATGAGTAACGCCCAAGTTGGGCTAATGGATATAGATGAGCTAGATTCCTCACCAATACCACTGCGAAAGCGCATTGAGAAGATTATCACTCTTACCAAACAGATGAGTACATTGGTGGGTGATTTGTTATTTTTGGCGCGACACGAAGGCTTATTGGCTCCCGAATCAATGAAATCTGTCGATTTAACAGAGCTTTTACGCAATCTGTCCGCAGAATGGTTACCACAGGCCAAAATTCATTCCTTAGAACTCACAAATCGATTACCCGATGGCGCAGTTGTAGTTCATGGTGATGCAAATTTGTTACAACAGGCGATCGCCAATCTCCTCAGCAATGCCTGTCGCTACACAACCGCTGGTGGAAGCATCGAATTGTGCCTGATTAGACAGACAGAACAAGCCTTAATTGAAGTTACAGATACCGGCATTGGCATTCCCAGCCATGCATTACCTCATGTATTTGAACGATTTTACCGAGTCGATGCCAAACGTTCTAGAGCATCAGGTGGATTTGGACTAGGATTGGCGATCGCTCAACAAATTGTCCAAGTTCACAGGGGACAAATTAATCTTACTAGTACCGTTGGTCAAGGCTCAACCTTTCAAATAGCCCTGCCCCTTAGCCGAACCATTCACCCGAACAAATTGTAATTACGAATTAGGTTGATCGTGCCAATTTTAGATTTTAAATTTTGGATTTTGGATTATTTCTTTGGTACAAGCCCCCCCTTGTGGGCGGAACAAATCTAAAATCACAAATCTAAAATCCAAAATTGGTTGACTCTTAACCGTCAACAATTAACAGCCCAATTTCTGGTCATTTTCTGGTCATACTTCCTTTTTATAGTTTACGCAGTGTAGTTCAAAGCAATAAATTCCTATGAAATCCACTGTCGCTATGACCTTTACATCAGCACTGTTAGCGGTAGTTATTCCCACCGCCCAGGCACAAACCCCAATTCGTGATTTGCAGCGCGATCCGGGAGTCAGCGTTTCTGGTGAAATTCGCAGCGTTGTTGGCAATGAATTTATCTTAGAGGACAGCACTGGACAAATCATTGTAGATGCTGGCCCCCGGTGGTATCATCAGCTAAATTTGCGCCAAGGTGAAAAAGTCACCGTTGTGGGAGAATACGACGACTATGATTTTGATGCCTTCAGCATCACTCGCAGTAACGGCGAAGTGATTCGCATTCGTAATGCTGGAGGGCCACCCCCCTGGGCAGGCGGACGGGCACGCCACAATCGCAAATAACCAAGCAAAATTATTTAAACAAAGACAATGGGTAATGGGCAATAGCTTTTGATTATTGCCCATTACCCATTGGCTAACTTCATCTGTCAATTACCCATCGCAGATCGAGACAACGTGAGATCGCGACTGAGGAAAAACTGCCCATTTAGCCACCCCAAACTTTCTCCAAAACAGCATTTGGTGAAATATCTGCCGTTTTGCCCGTAGGGGATTTAATGGCAAGGAATTTATCGTTTTTCGGCAACAACTTAGCTGGTTCCGTGGGGCCCAATAGAGCAATCGTATAAGTTTGTACTGCAACACTCAGTTGTAGTGCGGCACTATCAGTAGACAACATCAAATTTGCCCCAGCAATCATGGCAGTTAACTTGCCAATATCGCTTGGGGCAGTCACCTTGATACCTGGAGAAGACTCCAGAAGCGATCGCACAAACTGGTCATCCTCAGCCCCCTTAATTACCACCACAGGCAGATCCGGCTGCTTATATTGGAAATCTTGGATAATTTGCCGCCAACTCTCCACAGGATAAATTCGATCCTGTTCTTGAGCTTGACCATGAATTAAGACATAGCCTGTTTCATGTACCCCTAAGCGTTTTTGTTCTTTTTGTGCCCACTCAATATCTGGTTTTGGCACATTTACTGCTAACTCTGGTACAGGAGTATTGATACCCAATGGTTGCAGCAGCTCGTGATATGCCGCCGCGCCATACTGAGATGGTTTGAAAGGCACAGTCTGGGTTAGATAAATCGAACCCTTGCCTTGGTAGCCAATGCGTATGGGAATTCCGGTCAACCAAAGTAAAAGACCAATCGACCAACTTTGCCCAACAGCAATGGCAACATCGTACTCGCGATCGCGAATGTTGCCCACCAAGTTGCCCCAATCTGCCAAACTATTACGGTCTTTGAAATCAAAAGCCAGCACCTCATGAACTGACTTGCTGACCTGGTAGGCGGCCTTTGCTTGGGGTTCAACAACGACATCTATCTGAGCGTTTGGGTAATAGCGCTTCAGGTCATCTAGAGTCGGAAAGAAGAGAATTTGGTCGCCAATCCCGCCAGGTACAAGGGCTACTACTCGCATAATATTTATTGACGCTTACTCGCTCCTTATTTTAGGGGAAAATATATAGCTTAAAGATTGAGGAATTCTGTGTATTTACTAATTCCAGCTGCGGGGATCGGAAAAAGAATGGGGAGTAACCGCAATAAGCTCCTGCTGAAAGTGCGATCGCAACCAATTATTGCTTGGACTTTGTTAGCTGCCCAAGCCGCCAGTAAAATCAATTGGATCGGAATAATTTCTCAACCAACTGACTGGCCTGATTTGAAAGCAATTGTCGCCGACCTCAAGCTCACCAAACCAGTGGAATTCATTCTCGGTGGCTCCACCCGCCAAGAGTCTGTTTACAATGGCTTACAGGCGCTTCCAGCCAATGCACAACAAGTTTTAATTCATGACGGAGCCAGATGTCTGATTACACCAGATTTATTTAATTCCTGTGCCCAAGCCATTGGCGAATGTCGCGGTTTAATTGCTGCCGTACCCGTCAAAGACACCATCAAAATTGTCAATGGACAAGGAATAATTGAAAGCACGCCAGACAGACAAAAACTGTGGGCAGCACAAACTCCCCAAGGATTTGATGTCAAATTGTTGAAACAGTGTCATACCGAAGGCCTGCGCCAAGGTTGGCAAGTAACAGACGATGCAGCTTTATTTGAAAAATGTGGCATTGAAGTCAGAATTGTGGAAGGCGAAGAGACAAATTTAAAAGTGACCACCCCGCAAGATTTAGCGATCGCCGAATTTATCCTCACAAGTAGGGGTTTTTAAAGGACTGGGCATTGGGCATTGGGCATTGGGCAGGGAAAAGGTTAAAGGGAAAAGGGAAAAGGAATAAATTTAATCCTTCCCCTTACCCCTTTCCCTTTCCCCTTGTCTCCTCTACTCCCCTACTCCCTAATTTTGAAATTGTTAAAATATTTTTGACATTTTAGTATAAAATCCCAGAGACTTGTTGATTGTTAGTTGTGATTTGTCATTCGTCTTTTGTAAACAACTAATGACCAATGACCAATGACTGATGACTAATAACCAATGACCAATGACTATTGACTAAATGATTACAGCCACAGCGACTAAGATAGAAGCGATTCTCTATTTAAAGGGTAAACCCTTGTCGCTCGGCGAAATCGCCGAGTATGCCGCTTGCGATCGCGCCACTGTTAAGGAAGGCATCATTGAATTAATGGATAATTATGCCCACCGAGATAGTGCCTTAGAGGTAGTAGAAACCCCAGATGGTTACAGTTTGCAACTCAGGTCTGATTTTCACGATTTAGTGCAAACAATGATACCAGTAGAATTGGGTGTAGGTGCATTGCGAACATTGGCGGCGATCGCTCTCAATAATCCCATACTCCAGAGCGACTTAATTAATTTACGAGGTTCAGGCGTATATCAGCACGTTCCAGAATTAGTTGAACTTGGTTTCGTCCGCAAGCGGCGAGACAGCGATTCTCGCTCTTACTCACTGCAAGTCACCCCAAAATTTCATCAATATTTCCAAATCGAAGAACTTCCGCAAATAATTTCCAATAACCAAAAAGAACAACAACTAGAACTAGAACTCAAGGGAGTGGGGAGTGGGGATTAGGGAATGGGGCAAACTCGGCATGGGGAAAAGGTTAAAGGTTAAAGGGAAAAGGAATAAATTCAATCTTTCCCCCTTACCCCGGTTGGTGAGCTTGTCGAACCATACCCCTTACCCTTTCCCCTTGTCCTTGGGCAGGCCAAAAGGTTAAAGGTTAAAGGGAAAAGGAATAAATTTCATCTTTCCCCTTTTCCCCGGTTGGTGAGCTTGTCGAACCATACCCCTTTCCCTTTCCCCTTGTCCTTGGGCACGGGAAAAGGAATAAATTTCATCTTTCCCCTTTTCCCCGGTTGGTGAGCTTATCGAACCATACCCCTTTCCCCATGCCGAGTTTACCCCGTCCTCTTAATGACTTATACCCGTGGTGAATGCGCTACCCTTGTACTATGGTTTAGAGTAGAGTTAGCAATTAAGCTAAATAAAACTGCCAATGGTGTTTAATCCTGACTTTTTGAACGACAACCCTGAGGAACACCCTAATCAACTTCTTTCGGATCACTCTGAAGAATACCCCAATCAATTACTCAAATACTTACAACATCAGTCTCCTGATGTTTTAGCCAGGGTAGCCCAGTCTGTTAGCCCTGAAATTAAACAAATCATTTCGCAAAATGTCCAAGGGTTAGTAGGAATGCTCCCGGCAGAAAATTTCAATGTACAAATTACAACAGATCGGGAGAACCTAGCTGGGCTTCTAGCATCTGCGATGATGACGGGTTATTTTCTGCGTCAGATGGAACAGAGGATGCATTTAGAACAAAAGTTATGAGTGATGAGGTGAAAGTTAGGAGTTCTGAGTTATGAGTTAAGAATTGTGGAAAGTTTTTAACTTCTAACTCCTAACTCCTCACTCCTGACTCATAATTTCTAACTCTTAACTTCTCACTCCTCACTCATAACTTCTAACTCCCAGCTATTTTTTGGGGTAAGTTCCTGATTGCACTTTGAAGGTTTGAACTTTACCGCTACGATTGACTTCCATCGCTAAAATATCTCCAACTTTACTGGACTCTACTAGCTTTTGTACTTGGGCTGAAGTTTTAACTGGCTGGCCGTTGACTTTTTGAATCACGTCCCCAGCAAGAAGTCCCCCCTGCTTGGCTGGAGAGTCCTCTGTTATTCCTTTAATGACAACCCCTACTTCCTGCTGAATATTCAGCTGATTTTCTTGATTAATCTGCTGTTTTCTGCTTGGAGATAGATCTGCCATTTCAATGCCCAAGAAGGGATGTTCTACACGCCCTTTGGTAAATAGCTCATTAGCGATGCGGGCGGCGGTTTCAATGGGGATGGCAAA
The DNA here is from genome assembly GCF_002608075.1 of Nostoc linckia z4. Taxonomy (GTDB): domain Bacteria; phylum Cyanobacteriota; class Cyanobacteriia; order Cyanobacteriales; family Nostocaceae; genus Nostoc; species Nostoc linckia. The sequence continues at coordinate 4,709 of NZ_LAHA01000001.1, read as the reverse complement.
GCCTAGTCCTTGGGCATCAGCGCGGATGGCGGTGTTCACACCAATCACTTCCCCTTGGGCATTCAACAACGGCCCGCCAGAATTACCAGGATTAATTGCTGCATCAGTTTGGATAAAACTAACCCGCTTATCTGGGACGCCAACCTGAGTGCTAGTGCGGTCTGTAGCGCTGATGATGCCAATGGTGACAGTGTTATCTAAACCCAGAGGATTGCCAATAGCGATCGCCCATTGTCCTGGTATCAAATTTTGTGAATTTCCCAACTTCACCGTCGGTAGATGATTTGCTTTGATTTTCACTACCGCCACATCAGTCATGGAATCGACTCCCACCACCTTACCCTCAAAAGTCCGACCATCCTTGAGGGTAACTAATACTGTATCTGTATCGGCTACCACATGAGCGTTGGTAAGTAGTTGTCCATCTTCGCTCAAAATAAATCCCGAACCCGTACCGCGTTCAATGCGTTCCTGGGGAATTGGTTGTTCGTCCTCTCCAAAGAATCGCCGTAAGAGGGGATTCTTCAAAGCATCAGAAATGGGATTGGCTACTTTGCGAGTGGCATTAATTCGCACCACAGCCGGCCCAACTTTTTGCACTGCCGTTGCAATAAAATTTACATTATCGCCTCCAGTACCACCGATGGTTCCGTTGGGAGAACTAGGAACTACTGGTTCTGGGGGCAAAGCTATTGTGACATTTTTTAACTGTTGAAACGAGGAATTTTGTGGCAGTAGAAAACGACTGCCAAACAAACCTGCACCACCGCCGATCACCAGTAAAAACAGATAAACGGCCAGTTGCTTTAAGGATAACTTCATAATCATTCTGCTCAAGGACAGCAATGCAGTTGCTAATTTCTAAGTGTAGTCAAGCCAACGGCAAGTGGACAGATCTATTTAGGAGAATTGGGCATGGAGGATGGGGCATGGGGAGATGGGGAGATGGGGAGATGGGGAGATGGGGAGATGGGGGAAAAGGTTAAAGGTTAAAGGGAAAAGGGAAAAGGGAAAAGGAATAAATTAAATCTTTCCCCTTTTCCCCTTACCCCTTTCCCTTTCCCCTTCCCCATGCCCCATGCCCCATACCCCATACCCAATGCCCCATGCCCCATGCCCCAATCCCCAAATCTCCATCTAAAATCTAATAATGCGCTCTTGACTTGTATACATGACTTTACCTGTTCGTCAACTATTTCTCTGTAGCTTAGTTAGCGTCTTGGGTCTAGTATCCATACTGCCAAACTTGAACAGTGCCAATGCTGCTGTGGATGGTTGCCCAACTCCAGCCCTATCTCGCTTCCAACGTCATAAAGTAGTTCGTGGCGAAACTTTGGAGACTATAGCGCAGCGCTACAATTTGATTCCCACAACTATTATTGGTATGAATCCAGCTTTACAGAACAATGGGGCGATCGCTACCGTTGGTACTGTCCTGCAAATTCCTCCGTACAATGGGATTGTAGTGGAAGTGCCCAGGGGTCAAACTTGGCGGCAAGTGGCAGCAAAATACAAAGTTCGTCCTGATAGCCTTTTTGAGGTGAATGGTTGCCAACAAAACCCCAGAATCGTTTTTGTTCCAGGGGTAAATTGGTCGCCTGATGGTGTTGTCACCAAGGCTCCTGTACCCACTGATACAGGAACGCAAAATCGGGTATCTCTGTCGGGATACCCGTTGGCAGAAATGACAAATGTGGCATTAGCTTACGGCTGGCAGATAAATCCTAGTACAGGTCAAGTTTTCTTCCATAGCGGCGTTGATTTGTTAGCACCAGTTGGTACAGAAGTGCTAGCTATTGCCCCTGGAACCGTAGCCTTTGCCGATGACCAAGGTAGTTATGGCAAGTTGGTTATCATCAACCACAGTGGTGGACTACAAAGCCGCTACGCTCAACTTGACAGTATCAATGTCTCTGTTGGTCAAAAAGTGAACAAAGGCGACTTATTAGGAACTGTAGGCACCAGTGGTACACCAAGCGCCAGTCAGCCCCATCTCCATTTTGAAGTTCGTTCTAGCTCATCTCTGGGTTGGGTAGCCCAAGATCCCAAGGGTTATTTGAGGAAATGAGGTTTGTTTGGAAACACAGAGGAACCAAAGGAAACCTCTGTGTTTCTCTGCGAAACCTTTGCGTTCCTTTGCGTTAAAAAAATGATGCTATATTTTCGCTAGATTTTATGATGTGCATTCCTGCTTCTGCAAATCTTGTAAATATCGCATCTGCTTGTTCTGTGTAGTCCACAACACCAGGAACAACCACAGGAGAAGTACAATCTTCTAGCAAATAGATTTTTTGGGCTAGGGTGGCATCTACCTGTTTAATTTCTGTTAATAAATCATCAATTGTCCAGGCGACACAATGGCTTTTAGCTTGACCACCAATAATTACAATATCAAATTCTAAAAGTTGCTTAATTAGGCGCGTGTTTTTTTGACCAAGTGGACGTTTTTCAAAATCTTCCAATACTTCTGGACGTAAAATAGAATAATTTTCTGTTAAAGGATTTTCCCCTTTAATTTCAAATTGTGTTTGATTTTGACGAGCGATGCCGTGAAAAAAGATTGCTTCTTCTACTGATGAAACTAAAGCATGACCAATGCCGCCCAACATGGAATGATAAGGCCAAACAGTGAGGGGATATTTACCGTCTTGACTAAGTTGCTTAACGTAATGGTAAGCGTGTTTTTCTAATAATTCGTAATTCCCATTAGTCACACTATTAGCAACTGCTGGGTTTACTTTCCAAATACCTTGTTCGATATCTCTAGGAGTGATGCTAGTAGCGGCTGGTATGGGATGTTCTCCCGCGGGGTTCACCCAAAAGATAGGATGGAAAATTTGGGTTGCTGTGTGAGTATCTAAGGTGGGGATAATTTTTGTAATTATTCCCAAATTGCGATAAATAAATTCAGTCAAGCGCCGATTATCATCCACTGCCGCAGTACCACTTCTTCCCCCTACAAATAATTCAAATCCCGGAATACAAAAGGTGTTTTGGACATCAATTAATAATAGGGCAATACGAGTTGTGTCTAAAGATGCAGGTTGAATTTTGTGTTGTTTTGCCCATGTTTCGGCTGCGGCTGCAATCTCTTGGTAAGGTACGCGCCAAACTTCGCCGACTTTATCGGCGTTAAAGTGCGAGGGAATTGGTAGTTGGGTTATTGTGTGTGTATTCATAATTACAGTTTGATTTATTCTGTAATAACATCATTGACACTCTCGTACCTAGAAGTCACAGCAAAACACTTTTCAAACAACCTCTAATTTAGCTGGCGATCGCTTGAATTTTCTTTATTTTCTTTTTTGCCATCCCATTACCCAAAAATACCCCTACTGTGGCAATCTGGGAAACAGGGATTTATCAAATCTGATATTTTAACTACAGCAAATTTGCCCTTACAGGTTATGCAAACTCTGCCCACACCGGATACTGCAAAGACTACATCAACCCAACCTACCTTTGATACAACCATCAAGCGGCGTCAAACCCGTCCCGTAAAGGTAGGTAATGTCACCATTGGGGGTGGCTACCCCGTTGTGGTGCAGTCAATGATTAACGAAGACACCCTTGATATTGATGGTTCCGTGGCTGCTATTCGTCGTTTGCACGAAATTGGCTGCGAAATTGTCCGCGTCACAGTGCCAAGTATGGCTCATGCTAAAGCGTTAGCAGAAATTAAACAAAAATTAATTAAAACTTACCAAGACGTGCCAATTGTGGCTGATGTCCATCACAACGGCATGAAAATCGCTCTGGAAGTCTCCAAACACATAGAGAAGGTGCGGATTAATCCAGGGTTGTACGTATTTGAAAAGCCAAACTTTAACAGAACCGAATACAGTAAAGTCGAATTTGACGAAATTGGCGAAAAAATCCGCGAAACTCTAGAACCTCTGGTGGTCTCTTTGCGCGACCAAGGTAAAGCTATGCGAATTGGCGTTAATCATGGTTCCCTCGCCGAAAGAATGCTATTTACCTACGGTGACACCCCCGAAGGAATGGTGGAATCAGCCATAGAATTTATTCGCATTTGTGAATCTTTAGATTTCCGGAATTTGGTAATTTCCATGAAAGCTTCGCGAGTACCAGTGATGGTAGCCGCCTATCGCCTCATCGCCAAGCGTATGGATGAATTAGGTATGGATTATCCCCTACATTTAGGTGTTACCGAAGCCGGTGATGGCGAATACGGACGAATCAAATCCACCGCTGGGATTGCGACATTACTCGCTGATGGCATCGGCGATACAATTCGTGTGTCCCTGACAGAACCACCAGAAAAAGAAATCCCCGTTTGTTACAGCATTCTCCAAGCCTTGGGATTGCGGAAAACAATGGTGGAATACGTCGCTTGTCCTTCTTGTGGAAGAACTTTGTTTAACTTAGAAGAAGTGTTACACAAAGTCCGAGAAGCCACCAAACACTTAACTGGTCTCGACATAGCAGTTATGGGCTGCATTGTCAATGGCCCCGGAGAAATGGCAGATGCCGACTATGGTTATGTCGGCAAAACACCCGGTTATATTTCTTTATATCGTGGCAGAGAAGAAATTAAAAAAGTCCCAGAAGACAAAGGCGTAGAAGAATTAATCAATCTGATTAAAGCAGATGGACGCTGGGTAGAGCCGTAGGAGGTGGCAACGCCTTGGGGAAAGGGGAAAGGGGAAAGGGAAAAGGGGAAAGGGGAAAGGGGAAAGGGAAAAGGG